>NZ_JAUEQY010000019.1 GCF_030406325.1 Actinomadura sp. DC4
CCCCACCCCCTCCTCCCATCCTCCCCCCCCCCCCGCTCCTCTCTTCCGATCTTGCCGGGCGGCGGCCACCACCTGTGGGCCGGGCTGCCCGCCGGCACCGACGACGCCGCGGTCGCCGAGGCCGCGCTGCGGGCCGGCGTGCTGGTCGGTGCCGGCCGCCGCTACTTCCCCGCCGAGCCGGCCGGGCCCCGGCTGCGGCTCAGCTACGGCTCGGCGTCCGGCGAGGCCGAGCTCGCGGACGGCGCCGCCCGCCTCGCACGCGTGCTCGTGGCCGCGACCGGGTAGTGTCCGCAACCGGTGACCGGGTTTCGCCGGTGTCGAGGAGGACGGGATGGCGGGTTCCAGGAGCGCCCTGCTGCTATGCGACTTCGTCAACACCTATGACCTGCAGTGCGACATCGACGAGTTCGGCGCCCCCTCCGACCTCGGCGGATGGCTGTCCGAGCACGGCCTGGCCGCGCCGGGCGCACGGGCCGAGGAGGCCGACCTCGGCACGGCGGTCGCGCTCCGCGAGGGCCTGCGCGCGGCCATGCTGGGGCACCAGGAGACGGCGGCCCGGCGACCGGACCTCGACGCCCTGCTCGCCGCGCTGCCGCTGCGGATGTCGCTCGACGGACCGGCCCTCGTCCCCCTGCACGGCGGGGTGCGGGGCGCGCTCGCCCGCGTCGCGGTGGCGGTGATGACGTCCGCGGCCGACGGCACCTGGCCGCGGCTCAAGGTGTGCCGCGCGACGTCGTGCCGGTGGGCGTTCCTGGACACCTCCAAGAACCGCTCGCGCACGTGGTGCTCGATGCGCATGTGCGGCAACCGGACCAAGACACGCGCCTACCGCGCGCGGCGCGGACTCAGCCCCTGACGCCACAGGCCCTAGAGTGCGTGCGAAGCGGTACGACAAGGAGATCACCGAGCGCCACGGCCACGTGACGCCGGAGATCCGATACGAACGGGAAGTCCGTTGAGTGTGGTGGGGGTACGCCCGGCCTATCCGGGTGACGTCGAGGCCGTCTCCGACATCCAGGTACGCGCCTGGAGCGAGGGCTACGGGACGATCCTGCCCGCCTCGGCCCTGGCCGAGCTGACGAGCGCGGAGGCCCTCGGCCTGTGGCGCTCGCGCTGGGCGGAGGCGGTGGCCGCGCCGCCGAGCCCGCGGCACCGGCTGCTGGTCGCGGTCGACGAGGGCGTCATCACCGGCTTCGCGGCGCACGGCCCGGCCGGCGACCCGGACCAGGACCCGGAGACGACGGGTGAGCTGCTGACGCTGATGGTCGACCCGCGGCACCGCCGGGCGGGCCACGGCAGCCGCCTGCTCGCCGCGACCGTCGACCACCTGCGCGACGACGGCTGCACGACGGCCGTCACCTGGCTGTTCGCGGCCGACGAGGTGCTGCGGGCCTTCCTGGTCTCGTCCGGCTGGGCGCCGGACGGCGCCCACAGCAAGGGCGACCTGGGCGAACCGGTCGCGATGGTCCGCCTCCACACGGGCGTCGCCTGAGCCTCACAGAATCTTCAGGTCCACCCGTGAAGGGCTCCCCGACGTGGCCGAACAGCGTCACGGCCGCCGGCCTCGTCGCCGCGGGGACCGGGAAGACGCAGGGCTCGGTCAGCGACCGCCCGGGGAAGATGCGGGTCCTCGCGGCGAAGGACACCTTCGGGTAGTACGTCCTGCCGTCCGTGCCGAGGAGGTCGACCGGCCCGGCGTCGCCCCGGTCGAGGCGGCTCGGCCACTTTCCGACGTTCTTCGCGGGGACCGTCACGATCACGAGCCGCTGCCCCCGCCGGCGAAGGCGGGCGGCGGTCCGTACGGAGGCCACGCGGACGCGGAAGCTCGTGTCGTGGTTCCGCACCGTCCCGGACGCGACCGGTGGCGAGGAGGGCGACCCGGCCGGGGACGGGGAGGCCGTCCGCGCGTCCGCGGCCGGCCCCGCCGCCGCACCCGGTCGTGAGAGCGAGCAGGACGGCGGAGACGATCATCGAGCGCACGCCTGCGCAGACACGCGGACCGGCGCTCCGGCTGACGGGGGACGGTCAGAAGATCTTCTCGTCGAGGGTCCAGTCGATCTCGGGGCGGCCGGCGTCGGCCAGGGCCTTGTTGACCGCGCTGAACGGGCGGGTGCCGAGGAAGCCGCGCGGGTTCATCGGGCTCGGGTGGCCGGCCTCCAGGACCACGTGCCGGGGGTTGGTCACCAGGTCGCGCTTCTTGCGGGCGTAGGCCCCCCACAGCACGAACACCACGCGCTCCTCCTTGGTGTCCAGCGCCCGGATCACCGCGTCGGTGAACTCCTCCCACCCCTGGCCCGCGTGCGAGCCCGCCTTGCCCGCGCGGACGGTCAGCACCGCGTTGAGCAGCAGGACCCCGCGCCCGGCCCAGGGGGTCAGGTCGCCGCCGGACGGCATCGGGACGCCGAGGTCGTCGCGCAGCTCCTTGAAGACGTTGCGCAGCGACGGCGGGATGCGCACGCCCTCGCGGACGCTGAAGCTCAGGCCGTGCGCCTGGCCGGGCCCGTGGTAGGGGTCCTGGCCCAGGATGAGCACGCGCGCCTCGTCGGGCGAGCACAGCCGGAAGGCGCTGAACAGGTCCGGCTGGGCCGGATAGACGGTCTGCCCGGCGTACTCGGCGGACACGAACTCACCGAGGCGGCGCGTGGCGTCGGCGTCGAGCAGCGGCTCGATGAGGTCGCGCCACTGGTCGGGCAGGAGCTCCAGAAGGTCGAAGGACATGTGCCGAAACTAACAGCGGGCACTGACACACGACCCCCGAACACACCGGCTACAGCGGATAGCCGAGCACGGTCGAATGATCTTCGTCCATCTCCTGGAAACGCGTCACCGTCTCGAGGAGGAACCGGCGTACGGCCGGCTCGTCGGAGGGGGCCAGGTGGTCGAGCATCGGCTCGATCTGCCGGTCCGCCGCCTCCTGCACCTGCCGGAGGTGCCGCCGCCCGGTCTCGGTCAGCGCCAGGCGTACGAGACGGCGGTCGGCGGCGTCGCGGCCCCGCTCGACCCATCCCGACCTGGTCAGGTGGTCTACCGTGTGATTGAGGGTCGACGGTGCGACGCCGCAGCGTCTGGCCAGTTCACGCTGGGTCAGCGCGGAGCCGTGCTCGAGGGAGGCCAGCACCGCCAGGCCGTGCGGCGTGAGGCCGTAGCCTCCCATGAACCTCTGCCAGCGGATGGCCACGACGTGTCCGGCCACCGCCAGCAGGCGCGAGAGCGGCATGGTCTCGGGATCGGCATCAGAGTCACCCACGGCGACATTGTCCGTGCTCTCGGTCCGCGAGGCCAGCGGCCGGGGCGGGGAACCGCCCCGGAGAGGGGCTTTCAGAGGGCGGGGGTATGTTGAGGTCGAACCGTTCGGCGGCGAACAACCGCCCAGAGTCGAGCAGACCGGCCCAGAACCCAATGACTGTAAGCGCGGCTCCGGCCGTTCCCGCACCCGCCATCGGCACCCCTGACCGCCGTCGATGGCTGGGCATGGTGATCATCGGTCTCGGTGTCTCGCTGATCATCATCGACGCCACGATCGTCAACGTCATGTTGCCGCGCGTGGTCGGTGACCTGAGCCTGACGACGGCCGGCGCGGAGTGGGTCACCTCGATCTACTCCCTCGTCTTCGCCGCCCTTTTGATCCCCTTCGGGATGGCGGGCGACATGTACGGGCGGCGGCGGATGTTCGTGCTCGGCACGGTCGTGTTCGTCGCGGCCAGCCTCCTCGCCGCCGCCTCGGGCAGCGGCTCGGCCCTCATCGGCGCTCGCCTGCTCCAGGGCGTGGGCGCCTCGATGATCCTGCCGGCCACGCTCTCGACCGTGACCGCGGTGTTCAAGGGCCGCGACCGGGCCGTCGCGTTCGGCATCTGGGGCTCGCTCATCGGCGGCATGGCCGCCGTCGGACCGCTGCTCGGCGGCTGGCTCGCCACGTCGTACGGCTGGCGCTGGGCGTTCGCGGTGAACCTCCCGCTCGGCGCCGTGGTGGCCGTCGGCGCGCTCCTGCTGGTCCCCGAGACCCGTGACCGTACGGCGCCGCGCGGCATCGACTGGAGCGGCGGGTTGCTCAGCGCGGCCGGCCTCGCCGCGGTCGTGTTCGCGCTGATCGAGGGCCAGCGGTACGGCTGGTGGTGGCTCACCCGCCCCTTCTCGGCCGGCCCGGTGCGCTGGGAGAGCGGCCTGTCGCCCGTGCCCGTGGCGCTGGCCGCGGGCGTCGCGGCGCTGGGCGCGCTCCTCGCCGTCGAGCGCTCGCGGGCCGCCGCGGGCCGCCCGGTCGTCCTGGACCTGTCACTGTTCCGCATCCCCGGTTTCGGCCGGGGCAACGCGGCCGCCTCGCTGATCAGTGTGGGCGAGCTCGGGCTGATGTTCACGCTTCCGCTCTTCCTCCAGGACGTGCACGGCGACTCGCCGCTCCAGGTGAGCGTGGCGATCCTGCCGCTCGCCCTCGGGACCCTGCTGACCGGCGGTTTCGCGGCGCGGCTGTCCCGGCGTCTCGGCGCGGTGCGGATGCTGCAGAGCGGGATGGCCCTGGAGATCGTCGCCGTGGTCCTCATCGGGCTGACGACGCGCGCCGACACGACCGGGTACGCGCTCGCGCCCTGGATGCTGATCTACGGCATCGGGCTGGGGCTCACGACGGCCCAGCTCACGAGCATCATCCTGCGCGACGTGCCGCCCGCTCGTGCGGGCCTGGCCTCCGGCACCCAGTCGACCGCGCGGCAGGTCGGGTCGGCGGTGGGCATCGCGCTGATCGGCACGGTGTTCGCGATGAGCCTGAGCCACGTCATGACCGACCGGCTGCGCGCCTCCGGGGCCCCGGGCAGGGGCGGCGCGTACGCCGAGCGGCTGCGCGACTCCGCCGGGACGTTCGCCCGCGACCTCGACCACGGCGACCCGCGCGTGGCGCGCGCGGCCGACGAGAGCCTGGCGGTCGCGACCGACCGCGCGGCCTTCGTCACCGCCGGCCTGCTGAGCATCGGTTTCGTCCTGACCCTGGGCCTGCGTCAGCCGCCCGAGACCCGTCCGGCAGAATCTCCGGCATGATCTTCGACGCCATCCGGGCGCTGTAGTGGCCTCTCTCCCCCAGTGGGTCGCCGGCGCGCGGCCCCGTACGCTCCCCAACTCGATCGTCCCGGTGCTGGTCGGCACCGGCCTCGCGATCGGGTTCGGCCACGCGATCTGGTGGCGGGCGGTCGTCGCGCTGCTCGTCTCCGTGCTCCTGCAGATCGGCGTCAACTACGCCAACGACTACAGCGACGGCATCCGTGGCACCGACGAGGTGCGCGTGGGCCCGATGCGGCTCGTGGGCTCGAAGGTGGCGCCGCCGAAGCAGGTGCTAGCCGCGGCGGCCGCCTGCTTCCTGCTGGCGGCGGTGGCGGGACTGGTCCTGGCGGCGGTCACCTCGTGGTGGCTGCTGCTGATCGGCGCCGCGGCGATCGCGGCCGGCTGGTTCTACACCGGCGGCTCCCGCCCGTACGGCTACCGCGCGCTGGGCGAGATCTCGGTGTTCGTCTTCTTCGGCCTGGTCTCGGTGGTCGGCACCGCGTACGTGCAGCTGGAGGGGCTGCCGTGGGCGGTCTGGGTGGCGGCGGTGCCGGTGGGCCTGCTGTCGTGTTCGATGCTCGTGGTGAACAACCTGCGCGACATCCCGACCGACCGGGAGGCGGGCAAGCGCACCCTCGCGGTGCTCCTGGGCGACGGCCGCACCCGCCTGCTGTACGCGGGCTGCGCCATCGCCGCCTTCTGCTGCGTGCCGGTCGTGGCCGTGGCCCAGCCGTGGGCGATGCTCGGCCTGCCGGCCGCGCTGTGGGCCATCTCGCCGGTACGGCGCGTCCTGCGCGGCGCGAAGGGCCCGGAGCTGATCGCGGTCCTGGGCGAGACGGGCCGCCTGCAGATCATCTTCGGCGTCCTCCTCGCCGTCGGCCTCGCCCTCTGAGCGGTCGCATCTGCCTGGTGTTTCGTCGGAGATGCTCCGCTTCTGCGAGGGATATACTCTCCGCCGTGACGGTGTTCCGAATCAGTGAGGTCGCCTCTCTTCTCGACGTCAGCTCCGACACCGTCCGCCGATGGGTCGACTCGGGCCGGCTCCTCGCCGAGCGGGACGAGCACGGCCACCGGATCGTGGCAGGGGTCGACTTGGCGGCCTTCGTCCGCTCGCCCGCCGAGCCCGACGCCGTCCTGTCCTCCGCCCGCAACCGCATGCGCGGCATCGTCACCGACGTCGTACGCGACGGCGTGATGGCCAAGGTGGAGATCCAGGCGGGTCCCTTCCGCGTCGTCTCGCTCATGAGCCGCGAGGCCGCCGACGACCTCGGGCTCGAACCCGGCGTGGTCGCCGTCGCCGTCGTCAAGTCCACCAACGTCGTCGTGGAGCGGTCCGAGTGATCGGCGAGAGGGTCCCCGGCCCGGCGACCCGGCGCGTACGGCCGTGAGCCGGCGGGCACCCTGGGTGCTCGTGCTGCCCGCGATCGCCGGCTTCGTCTTCCTCGTCCTTCCGGTCGTCGGCCTGCTGTTCCGCGCGCCCTGGTCGACGATGGGCACCCGGCTCGGCCAGCCGCAGATCCTCGACGCCCTGCGGCTGTCGATCGTCTGTGCCACACTCGCGACCCTGTTCTGCCTGGTCATCGGGGTACCCCTCGCGTGGGTGCTCGCCCGGGTCGTCTTCCCCGGCCGCCGGCTGGTCCGCGCGCTCGTGACCGTCCCCCTCGTGCTGCCGCCGGTCGTCGGCGGCGTGGCGCTGCTGCTCGCCCTCGGCCGCAACGGGCTGGTCGGCCAGTGGATGTACCGCTGGTTCGGGCTGACCCTGCCGTTCACCACCACCGGGGTCGTCGTTGCCGAGGCGTTCGTCGCGCTGCCGTTCCTGGTGATCAGCGTCGAGGGCGCGCTGCGCGCCGCGGACCTGAGGTACGAGGACGCGGCCGCCACGCTGGGCGCCTCGCGCTGGACGACGTTCCGCCGGGTGACGCTGCCGCTCATCGCGCCGGGCATCGGCGCGGGCGCGGTGCTGTGCTGGGCGCGGGCGCTGGGCGAGTTCGGGGCGACGATCACCTTCGCCGGCAACTACCCCGGCCGTACCCAGACGATGCCGCTGGCGGTCTACCTCGCGCTGGAGACCGACCCGCAAGCCGCGATCGTGCTCAGTCTCGTCCTGCTCGCCGTCTCCGTCGTCGTCCTGGCCGGGCTGCGGGGGCGGTGGGTCTCGTGATCGACGCCCATCTGGTCGTACGCCGCGCCGGGTTCACCCTCGACATCGAGCTGAACGTCGCCGAGGGCGAGGTCGTGGCGCTCCTCGGGCCCAACGGCGCGGGCAAGACCACCGCGCTGCGCGTCCTCGCGGGCCTGCTCCCGCTGTCCGGCGGGCACATCCGGTTCGGCGGCGAGGAGTGGGGGCACCGGCCGGCCGACCGGCGTCCCGTCGGCATGGTGTTCCAGGACTACCTGCTGTTCCCGCACCTGTCCGCGCTGGACAACGTGGCGTTCGGGCCGCGCTGCCAGGGGATGCGCAGGGGCGAGGCGAGGCGGCTCGCGGCCGAGTGGCTGGAGCGCGTCGGTCTCGCCGAGCACGCCGGGCGCCGGCCGCGGACCCTGTCCGGCGGGCAGGCGCAGCGGGTCGCGCTCGCCCGCGCCCTGGCCGTACGGCCCCGGCTGCTGCTGCTCGACGAGCCCCTGTCCGCGCTCGACGTCGACACCCGCCGGGAGATCCGGGCCGGGCTGCGCCGTCACCTGGCCGAGTTCGAGGGCGCGTCGCTGCTCGTCACCCACGACCCGCTCGACGCGATGGCGCTCGCCGACCGGCTCATCGTGATCGAGGACGGGCGGATCGCGCAGGAGGGCGCCCCGGCGCACGTCGCCCGCCACCCGCGTACGGACTATGTCGCCCGGCTCGTCGGCCTGAACCTCTACCGTGGCCGCGCCGACGATCACAACGTGGCGCTGGGCGACCTCACCCTCAGCGCGGCCGAGTCCCTGAGCGGCGAGGTCTTCCTCGCCTTCCCTCCGTCGGCGGTGGCGCTGTTCCGTACGCGCCCGGACGGCAGCCCGCGCAACCTGTGGGAGGCCGCGATCGCCGGGATCGAGCCGCACGGCGACCAGGTGCGGATCCTCCTCGACGGGCCGCTGCCGGCCTCGGCCGACATCACGCCGGCCGCGCTCGCCGACCTCGGCCTGGCCGAGGGCGACACCGTGTGGGCCGCGGTCAAGGCCACCGAGACCCACGCGTATCCGGCCTGACGGCGCGTTGCACCCACATACCGGCCGAAGCGCCCTAAGATCGCGCGCATGCCGTATTTCCCGCGCCTGGCCGTGGTCCTCGCGGTGGCGCTGGCCCTGGCCGGCTGCGGCATCGCCTCGGGGGACGAGCGCATCACCCTCAAGGTGCTGGCCGCCTCGTCCCTGACCGACGTGTTCGGCGAGCTCGGCGCCGCGTACCGCATCGCCAACCGGCACGTGACCTCGATGCAGTTCGAGTTCGCCGGGTCGCAGGAGATGGCCGGGGACGTCGCGGACCACGAGCACGCCGACGTGCTGGCCACCGCGGACGAGACGTCGATGAACATCGCCGCCGAGCAGATCTCCGACCGCCGCCCGTTCGCGCACGGCTCGATGACGATCGCGGTCGCGCCGGGCAACCCGCGCGGGATCCGGCGGGTCTCGGACCTGGCCAGGCCGGGCCTGCGCGTCGTCCTGGGCGGCCCGGTCGTCCCGGTCGGCCGGTACGCGCAGCAGGTGCTGGCCAAGGCCGGGGTGACCGTACGGCCGAGGTCGGAGGAGGCCGACGCGCGTACGGTGCTCACGCGCGTCCGTACGGGCGCCGCCGACGCCGGGATCGTCTACGTGACCGACATGCGCTCGGCGGGGGTGTCGGCGACCAGCGTGCCCATCCCCCTGCAGCAGAACGTGGTCGCGACCTACTTCGCCGCGGCCGTACGGCGCAGCACGCACGGCTCGGCGGCCAAAGACTTCGTGACCTGGCTCGGTTCGCCGGGCGCGACGACCATCCTTCGCAAATACGGGTTCACTCCGGCCTGAGGCCCGTCTCGGCGAGCGCGTCGACGGCCTCGGCGAGCTGGCGCATCCCCGGGAGCGCCTCGGCGAGCACCGACCGGTTGCGCTCGTCGAGCAGGTCGAGGGCCGCCCGCAGGATGGCGGTGTTGGTGGTCTTCCAGCCCTCGACCGCCTGCCGCCCGGCCGGGGTGGGGCTGAGCGCGATCGCCCGCGCGTCGTCGGCGGAGTGCGTCCGCTCGACCAGCCCGCGCGTGTGCAGCGCGTTGACGAGCGTGGTGACGGAGTTGGCGGCGAGCATGAGCCGCCGCGCGATCTGCCCGGGCCGGATGCCGGGCTGGTCGGCCACGCACGACAGGACCTCGAGCTGTGCCACCGACAGCGGGTTTCCGGGGTCGGCGGCCCGCGCGGCGCGGCGCATGGCGCGCCGTAGCCGCGCGACGGTGTCGGCGAGAAGCACACCGATGTCCGCCGAGGCGCTCTCCGCCGGAACCCCGGCCGATCGGTTCACAGGACCCATACCGGTAATTGTCCCCCTAATCGGGAGGATAAGTGTGCGGTGTCGTCCGATCGGCGGGGGCGCGTGGTCACGCGCGCCGATACGGGTGTCGTACCCTCTTTCGCGCCGGTTCGCGATGGGAGGAGGACGGCGTGCCGCCTGCTTCGCCGTCGGACAGCGAGCTCGCGCGCAGGGCGCGGTCCGGGGAGGTCGGCGCGCTCGGGCTCCTGCTGGCGCGGCATCAGGCCGGGATGCGGGCGGTGGCGCTCAGCCTGCTCGGCCACGGCCCGGACGTCGACGACGTGTTGCAGGACGCGGCACTCGTCGCGCTGCGCCGGATCGGCGGCCTGCGCGACCCGGCCGCCGCCGGGCCGTGGCTGCGGATGATCGTGCGCAACGCGTGCCGCATGCGGCTACGGGCGCCGGTCACCGTGCCGTTCACCGACGACCTGACGCCCGGCGGGCCGACGCCCGAGCAGGTGATGGAGGAGCACGCGCTGCGCGACTGGGTCTGGCACGCGATCGACGAACTGTCCCCGCCGCTCCGCATGGCCGTCATGCTGCGCCACTTCAGCGGCATCACCTCCTACGAGCAGATCGCGGCGGCGTGTGAGGTGCCCGTGGGCACGGTCCGCAGCCGGCTCAGCCAGGCGCGGGCCAAACTGGCCGGCACGCTGCTCGCGACGGCGACGCTGGCCCACGACGACGCCGCCTCGCTGACCGCGGCGTCCGGCCGGGAGGCCCGCGAGACCCTGGCCGCGGCCGAACGCGGCGCGATGGCCGAGGTGGCGGCCGAGCGGTGGTCGCCGCGGTTCGAGATCGTCGGCGGACAGGGCGAACGCGGCGGGTACGACCTCGCGCTCCGGGGGATGGACGACGACCTCGACGCGGGCGTACGCCAGCGGTTCCTCCACGCGGTCGCCGGCCGCGACCTCGTCATCTGGGAGATGGACCTGATCAGCCCGCCGGACGACCCGGCGCACTGCCCGCCGGCGGTGGCCTGGCTCATGCGCCTGCGGGAGGGCCGGGTCGACCGGCTTCGGCTGTTCCACGGGGTGTGACGAGGGTCACGTTCGGGAAATCGAACTCGGACCGCCGTTCCGCATCTTGCCGGTGTTCCTGAGCACCGAACGAGATCGGAGACTTCCATGGATCCCCTGACCCCGGGCACGCACACCATCGACGCCGGTGGCATCGTCCAGAGCTACCACGTCAGCGGCACCGGGCCGGTGTGCGTGGCCCACCCGGGCGGCCCCGGCATGGCGTGGGACTACCTGAGGATGCCGGCCGTGGAGGAGCACCTGACCATGGTCTACACCGAGCCCATCGGGACCGGCGCGTCGGGCCGCCTCGCGAAGCATCCCCATGGCTACACCCGCGAGCGCTACGCGGACGCCCTGGACGCGCTGATCACCCACCTGGGCGTGCCGGGGGTCCATCTCCTCGGCCACTCCCACGGCGGTTTCGTCGCGCAGCACTACGCGCTGAAGCACGCCGACCGGCTCGCCGGGATCATCCTGTACGAGAGCGCGCCGGTGACCGGGCCCGAACACGTCGCCGAGGCGATCGCCGGGATGGAGGAGTTCGCCCGGAGGAACGCCGGCAACCCGGCCCTCCCGGGCGTCCTCGACGCCTGGCGGTCGGTTCCCGAGATCTCCGACGACGAGTCGCTGACCTCGGCGGCCCAGGGGCTGTTCCCCGCGTACTTCGCCGACTACTGGGGCCGCGGGGAGTTCGCCGAGACCCGAAAGGCGGTGCGCGGCTTCTTCATCTCCGGCCTCGGCGACCGGCTGGACCCGATCGGCATCGACGACCGCGAGCTCCTCGGCTCGATCACGACGCCCGCCCTGGTGATCGTCGGCCGGCACGACTTCATCTGCGGCCCGCGCTGGGCGGCCGAGCTGCACGAGGGGATCCCGGGCTCCGAACTGGTCGTACTGGAGGACAGCGGCCACTTCGGGCATCTGGAACAGCCCGCCGAGTTCGCACGCGCCGTGGCGGGCTTCGTGGGCGCTTAGGCGGACGGATTCGAGATTCCGGGGGGCGCGGGTGGCGGCCGACTCGGCGACGGCCGCCCGCACCCCCGCTGTTCGTCGGCAGGCGGCGCGGGATCACGATGTCGCCGACCGGCCCGGAGGCGTCGTGGCGGGTTTCGTGGGCACCCCGCCGTCCTCGGCAGGTGGCGCGAGATCGCGGCGTCGCCAGCCGAGACGAACACGCCGGCGTGGCCGGTCCGGAACAACCCTGTGAGCTTCGTGAACGCCTAAGCGGCCGGTCAGACCGGCCACGATCGCAAGGACCGCGCCCGCACCCGCCGCCCCCAGGCAGCGCGGGATCGCGGTGTCACCGGCCGGGATGAACGCGCCAACACGCCCGGTCCGGAGCCGTCCCGATGAGATTCGTGACGCCTAGGCCGGCGGGCCCGGCGCGCCCGCGGCGCGGGCGGTCAGGCCGGTGGCGGTCGCGAGGACCGCGGCCGCCGTCAGCACGGCGAAGGCCGCCCGCGCTCCCCCCGCGACCGACCCGCTCGCGTGCAGGGCCAGTGTCACCGAGGCGATGCCCAGGGCCGTACCGGCGCCGCGGGTCATGTTCACCATGCCGCCCGCCGTCGCCGCCAGGTGGCGTGGGATCGCGCCCATGATCGCGGCGTTGTTCGCCGGGACGAACAGCCCGAGGCCCATCCCGAGCAGGGCCAGTGCCGGTGCGGTCGCGCCCGGGCCGTACGGTCCCGTGCTCAGGGCGGCGGCCGAGAGCGCCGCGACGGTTCCGCCGAGCAGGCAGCGACGCCGGTTTCCGAGGCTCTTGGGCAGGACGCGGTCGGCGGTCAGGGCGGCGAGCGCGAAGCCCGCCGGGAGCGCTGTCAGGACCAGGCCGGCGTACGCCGCGCCCTGGGCGGTGAGGATCTGCGGGATGAGCGCCAGCGGGCCGAACAGCACGAGGTAGCCGCACATCGCCCCGGCCAGCCCGGCCGAGACCGCCGGGGCGTGCAGCAGCGACAGGTCGACCAGCGGTGAGGGCGCGCGTCGCTCGCGTACGGCGAAACCGGCCGTCGCGGCCACCGCGGTGACGAGCAGCGCGCCGATCGACCAGGAGGCCAGGCCGAGGCCGGAGGCCCCGGAGACGGCGAACAGCACGGCGGTGCTCGCCCCGGCCAGCAGGAGCAGGCCCGGCCAGTCGAAGCGGGTGGCGGCGGCGCGCTCGCGCGTACGAGGCAGCAGGTAGCGGCCCACGACGACGGCGGCGCAGCCGATCGGGACGTTCACCCAGAAGACCCAGCGCCAGCCGGCCGAGCCGACCAGGAGGCCGCCGACGGTCGGTCCCAGCGCGAGGCCCAGCGCCTGCGCGGCGGCCTGCATGCCCAGCGCCGCCCGCATCCTCGCCCGTGGCACGCTCGTCACCACGAGGGCCACGCTGTTGGCCTGGAGCATGGCCGCGCCCGCGGCCTGCACCACGCGGAAGGCCACGAGCAGCCCCAGCGAGGGCGCGAAGCCGCAGGCCACCGAGGCGACGGTGAAGACCGCGAAGCCGTACAGGTAGACGAGCTTGCGGCCGGCCACGTCCGCCAGGCGCCCCGCCCCGGCCAGGAGGCCGACGAGGGCCAGGAGGTAGGCCAGCGACACCCACTGCGCTGCGGCGAGCGAGGCGTGGAACTCCTTCTGCAGCGCGGGGAAGGCGAGCGTGACGATGCTGGCGTCGAGCTGTCCCATGAACGCGCCGACGCACACCGAGCCGACCGCGAACCACGGTGCGTTCCGATGCTCACGTACGGCCTGCGGCCGTGGTGGCTCCGTCAGCAACCGCGTCATCGATGCCCCATCACTCGACAAATCCCAATAGTTCTGTCTGAGAAGTATATGCCGAGACGTGGGGTGGGCGATCTGGCGGTGGACGCGTTGGGGAGATCACGGCGGGTCGTGATGCGCCTGGATCCACGAGAGAGGGACAATGCTCACCCCAAGCGACACTTCCCCCCTTACGGAGTTCACTCTTTGGGCCTCGCCGACCTCGACAACGTCGACCTCGTCACGGGAGAACCCGGCGGTGACCAGGGCCTCTGGATCCTGAGCGATCACTGGTCACCGGAGCGCGAGGCGCTCGACTACGTCCAGCTCCTGGTCAAGCTCGCCGGGGTCCTCGCGCACGCGGACCGGCTCGGCGGCGACGGCCAGCGCTCGACCGTGCTCCTGCACAGCAGCGGCGAGCCTCCGTCGAGCGTGCTGGAGTTCCTGCGCGACCGCGGCGTCGCCGCGATGCTCGCGAGCAGGTCCGGGCCGCACCCGGCCGCCGGGCGCCCCGCGCGCTTTCCCAACCTGCACGACGGCACGCCCGACCTGGACTCGCTCCAGGCCGCGAACGCCGACCGGTTCGCCGCCGACAACGGCCTCGACGGGACGATCGAGTCACTCGTCCTGCTCGACGACGCGCTGGAGGAGTGCCGCCGCGTGCACGGCCTGGCCCCCGGCGACGTCGAGGAGGACTTCACCGACGGCGACCTGGTCGTGCTGGCCGGAGCGTACGCGGGCGAGGTGCTCCGGCGGCACACGCGTGAGGCGATGTGGTGGCTGGGCCCGCCCGGCCGGTCGGGCCCGCTGCACATGCGCGCCGGCCTCGGGCTGGGCACGCGCGTCAACACACTCGGCCGCGTGCGGAGATATCTCCAGCACGGCTCGGGCGAGTCGGTGCACAAGCTGATCGCCGACCTGGCCGCCCGCCTCGGCCGTTAGGCGAGACCGAGCAGGGACTCCAGGCCGATGGTCAGGCCGGGCAGCCCGGCGACGTGACGAACCCCCAGCAGCACGCCCGGCCCGAACGACTCGCGGCTCAGCGAGTCGTGCCGGATGGTCAGCGTCTCACCGTGTCCGCCGAGGAGCACCTCCTGGTGCGCCACCAGGCCCGCCAGGCGTACGGCGTGCACATGGACGCCTCCCACGTCGGCCCCGCGGGCACCGTCGAGTGAGGTCGTCGTGGCGTCCGGGGAGCGGTCCGCTCCGGCCTTCTCGCGGGCGGCGTCGACCAGCTCGGCGGTACGGCGGGCGGTGCCGCTCGGGGCGTCGGCCTTGTTCGGGTGGTGCAGCTCGACGATCTCCACGGACTCGAAGAACGGAGCGGCCTTCTGCGCGAAGTGCATCATCAGCACCGCGCCGACGGCGAAGTTGGGGGCGATGAGAACGTTGACGGCGGGGTGGTCGGCGAGCCAGCCGCGTACGGTCTCCAGCTTGGTCTCGTCGAAGCCCGTCGTGCCCACGACGGCGTGCACACCGTGCTCGACGCACCAGCGCAGGTTGTCCATGACGGCGTCGGGATGGGTGAAGTCGATGGCCACCTCGGCGGAGGTGAGCGGGTCCCGCGCGTCGCCGACGTCGACCGCCGCGACGAGCTCCAGGTCCTCCGCCGCCTCGACGGCACGGCACAGCTCCGCGCCGACGCGCCCGCGCGCACCCAGCACCCCGACCTTGATCATGATTCTCCTCCCGCTCGCCTCGGCGCAGCCTATCGCCCGGCGGGAGACGACCGTCCCGTACGGCCCCAGAAGATCGTCCGGGACCGTACGGGAACAGGTCAGAGCGTGAAGTCGCGGCCCTCGAAGGGACCGATGACGCTCAGCGTCATCGGGCGGCCGAGGACCTCCTCGCCGATGACGCGCACGTCGTCGAGGGTGACGGCCTCGATGCGGCCGAGGATGTCGTCCACCGACAGCAGGCTGTCATAGACCAGCTCGCTCTTGCCGATGCGGCTCATCCGCGACCCGGTGTCCTCCAGGCCGAGGACGAACGAGCCGCGCAACTGGCCCTTGCCGCGTTCGAGCTCGTCCGCGGTGATGCCGTCCGCGGCCACCTTGGCGACCTCGTCGCGGCAGATCGCCAGGACCTCGTCGACCTTGGCCGGAAGGCAGCCGGCGTACACGCCGAACGTGCCCGTGTCGGCGTACTGGGAGTTGTAGCTGTAGACCGAGTAGGCCAGCCCGCGCTTCTCCCGGATCTCCTGGAACAGGCGCGAGGACATGCCGCCGCCGAGCGCGGCGTTCAGGACGCCCAGGGCGAACCGGCGCTCGTCGGTACGGGTGATGCCGACCGTGCCGAGGATCAGGTTGGCCTGCTCGGTGGGGCGGTCGAGGGAGTGGACGCCAGGGTTGGCCTCGGCGCCCGCGCCGCCCGTACGGGGGGCGTTCGGCGACCGGCCCGCGTCGCCCAGGCTGCCCTCGAACGCGGCGGAGACCAGGCCTACGACCTCGTCGTGGTCGAGGTTGCCGGCCGCCGCGACGACGAGGTTGGGAGCGACGTAACGCTCGCGGTAGTAGCCGGCGATGCGCTCCTGGCCCAGGCCGCTGATCGACTCGACGGTGCCCAGGATCGGGCGGCCGAGCGGGGCGTCGCCGAACAGCGCCGCCGCGAACTCGTCGTGCACCGCGTCGGTCGGGTCGTCGTCGTGCATGGCGATCTCTTCGAGGATCACCCCGCGTTCGGCCTCGACGTCCTGGCCCTCGATCAGCGACGAGGTCACCATGTCGGAGACGACGTCGATGGCGAGCGGCAGGTCGGAGTCGAGCACCCGCGCGTAGTAGCAGGTGTACTCCTTGGCGGTGAAGGCGTTCATCTCGCCGCCCACCGCGTCCATCAGCGAGGACATCTCCAGCGCGGTGCGCTTCGGCGTGCCCTTGAACAGCAGGTGCTCCAGGAAGTGGGAGGCACCGGCCTGCTGAGGAGTCTCATCGCGCGACCCGACGCCCGCCCAGATGCCGAAGGCGACCGAGCGTACGGTCGGCATCGTCTCGGTGACGATGCGCAGGCCGCCCGGCAGGACGGTCCGCCGAACCACCCCGGCGCCGTCGGCGCCGGGGTGAACGGTAAGCGTCGAGCCAGGCTCTTGCTCCCGAGCCGTGACCGTCATGAGTTGCGGTCGCCGCTGTCGCCGCGGCCACCGCCACTGCGGGTGCGCCGGCGACGCGGGCGTTCGCCGCCTCCCTCGCCGCCACGGCTCTCACGCCGCTCCTCCGGCTGCCCGTCGCCCGCGGCGGAGTCCTCCGGGGCACCGGAGCCGCCCTCGGCGGCCTCGGCCGCCTCACGCTCGACGACCTCGACCGGCACCAGCGACAGCTTGCCGCGGGAGTCGATCTCGGTGACCTCGACCTGGACCTTCTCACCGACCTTGATGACGTCGTCGATGTTCTCGATCCGGGCGCCGCCGTGCAGCTTGCGGATCTGCGAGACGTGCAGCAGGCCGTCCTTGCCCGGCAGCAGCGACACGAAGGCGCCGAACGTCGTGGTCTTGACGACGGTGCCGAGGTAACGCTCGCCGACCTCGGGCATGTGCGGGTTGGCGATCGAGTTGATCGCCTGCCGCGCGGCCTCGGCCGACGGGCCGTCGGTGGCGCCGACGTAGATCGTGCCGTCGTCCTCGATCGTGATCTCGGCGCCCGTGTCGTCCTGGATCGAGTTGATCATCTTGCCCTTGGGGCCGATGACCTCGCCGATCTTGTCGACCGGGACCTTGATCGTGATGATCCGCGGCGCGTTCGGGCTCATCTCGCCGGGGGCCTCGATGGCCTCCTGCATGACGTCCAGGATCGCGAGCCGGGCGCCCTTGGCCTGCTTGAGCGCTGCGGCCAGCACGCCGGCCGGGATGCCGTCGAGCTTGGTGTCGAGCTGCAGGGCCGTGATGAGGTCACGGGTGCCGGCGACCTTGAAGTCCATGTCGCCGAAGGCATCCTCGGCGCCGAGGATGTCCGTCAGCGTGACGTACTCCTCGCCCTCGTTGATGAGGCCCATGGCGATGCCGGCCACCATCTGCTTCAGCGGCACACCCGCGGACAGCAGCGCCATCGTGCTGGCGCAGACCGAGCCCATCGAGGTGGAGCCGTTGGAGCCGAGCGCCTCCGACACCTGCCGGATGGCGTACGGGAACTCCTCGCGCGTGGGCAGCACCGGCAGCAGGGCGCGCTCGGCGAGCGCGCCGTGCCCGATCTCGCGGCGCTTCGGCGAACCGACGCGGCCGGTCTCACCGGTGGAGTACGGCGGGAAGTTGTAGTTGTGCATGTAGCGCTTGGTGCGCTCGGGGTTGAGCGTGTCGATCATCTGCTCCATGCGGAGCATGTTCAGCGTGGTCACGCCCATGATCTGGGTCTCGCCGCGCTCGAACAGCGCCGAGCCGTGCACCCGCGGCACCACGCCGACCTCGGCGGTGAGCTGGCGGATGTCCTTGACCCCGCGGCCGTCGATGCGGACCTTCTCGGAGATGACCCGCTCGCGGACGAGCTTCTTGGTCAGCGCGCGGAACGAGGCGCTGATCTCCTTGTCGCGGTCCTCGAAGTCCGGGCCGACCTTCTCGATCGCGAGCGCCTTGACCCGGTCGAGCTCACCCTCGCGCTCCTGCTTGCCCGCGATGGTCAGCGCCTGGGCCAGCTCGGAACGCACGGCGCCCTCGACGGCGGCGTACACGTCGTCCTGGTAGTCCAGGAAGATCGGGTAGTCGGCCGTCTCCTTGGACGACTGCGCGGCCAGCTGGCTCTGTGCCTGGCAGAGCACCTTGATGAACGGCTTGGCGGCCTCGAGGCCCTCGGCGACCGAGTCCTCGGTCGGAGCCGCGGCGCCGTCGGCCACCAGGGTGAGCGTGCGGGGCGTCGACTCGGCCTCGACCATCATGATCGCGACGTCGCCGTCGTCCAGCACCCGGCCGGCCACGACCATGTCGAAGGTCGCGCGCTCCAGCTCGGTGTGGGTCGGGAAGCCGACCCACTGGCCCTCGATCAGGGCGACGCGGACGCCGCCGATCGGGCCGGAGAACGGCAGGCCCGCGATCTGCGTGGACATCGACGCCGCGTTGATCGCGACGACGTCGTACAGGTGGTCGGGGTTGAGCGCCAGGATCGTCTCGACGACCTGGATCTCGTTGCGCAGGCCCTTCTTGAACGAAGGACGCAGCGGACGGTCGATCAACCGGCAGGTGAGGATGGCGTCCTCGCTCGGCCGGCCCTCACGACGGAAGAACGAGCCGGGAATGCGCCCGGCGGCGTACATGCGCTCTTCGACGTCGACCGTCAGGGGGAAGAAGTCGAGGTTGTCCTTCGGCTTCTTCGAGGCCGTGGTCGCGGACAGGACCATGGTGTCGTCGTCCAGATAGACGACGGCGGATCCGGCCGCCTGGCGGGCGAGCCGCCCGGTCTCGAACCGGATCGTTCTTTGACCGAAAGCGCCATTGTCGATGACGGCTTCGGCGATCTTCACACCTTCCACGATGTGGACCCTCCTTGGATTAGGTGGCGCCCGCATCCGGTTCCCGGGGGTGCAACGCTCTGTGGAGAGGTGCCGGTCTTCGATCGAAGCCGTCGGATCCGCCCGGTTCCGATGGCCACTACCGAGGACCGGCCCCCGACGCACCCAGGGGCGGCGGTCACGGGCTCTTTCTGTCTGTAGTTGTGCGAGCTGCTTCGTGCGAGCCGCGGTCAAACAAGAGAGGGAGCGGCGAACGCCGCTCCCTCTACGCCGCTATCGGCGAAGGCCGAGACGCTCGATGAGCTGACGGTATCGAGTGATGTCCTTCTTCTGCAGGTACTGCAGGAGGCGACGACGCCGGCCGACCATCAGAAGCAGACCACGACGGCTGTGGTGATCGTGCTTGTGGGTCTTCAGGTGCTCGGTGAGCTCGTTGATGCGCTTGGTGAGCACGGCCACCTGCACCTCGGGTGAACCGGTGTCACCCTCGGTCGTGGCGTACTCATCCATGATCTTCTTCTTGGCGGCGGTGTCGAGCGACACGGCTCTCCTTCTCTGTTCGGGTACGCGGTATCAAGTCGAAACGCCCGGAAACCATGCGTACCCACAGTCATCCGAGTGGAAGGGTGACGGCTCGACGAGCCCTCACGACCCGCGGGGCAGCCGACTACTGCCGGTCACTTCCCAGCGGCAAATCACGGTACCACGTCAAACCTGGTACCCCGTTAACGATTGAACACCGTGCCAAGGCCCGGTGTTCCCGCGCCCCGCTCACTCCCTGGTCAGCTCACGGGCCCGGTCGACGTCCTGGTGCATCCGCTCGGTCAGGGCCTCGACCGAGTCGAACTTGAGGGTGTCGCGGAGCCGGGCGGTGAAGTCCACGCTCACGTGCGCGCCGTACAGGTCGAGATCGTCGCGGTCGAGCGCGTACGCCTCGACGGTCCGCTCGCCGCCCTCGAAGGTCGGGTTGGTCCCGATGGAGATCGCCGCCGGCCAGCGGGCGTCCGGATATCCGGCGGATCGGTCGCCGGTCCGGCGGCCGTAGTCCTCGCACTGGAGGAAACCCGCGTAGACGCCGTCGCGCGGGATCGCGGTGTGCGGCAGGCTCTCGAGGTTCGCCGTCGGGAAGCCGAGGTCGCGCCCGCGCTGGGCGCCGCGGACGACGACGCCCTCGACGCGGTGGGGACGGCCCAGCAGGCGCGCGGCGCCTTCGACGTCACCCGCGGCCAGGCACTCGCGGACCAGCGTGGACGAGATCGGCCGGCCGTCGGCCACGAGCGGGACCCCCTCCGCCTCGAAGTCATACTTTCCGCCCAGCTCCTGTAGCAGGACGACGTCGCCCTTGGCGCGGTGGCCGAACCGGAAGTCCTCCCCCACCACGACGCGCGCCGCGTGCAGGCGGTCGACCAGGACCGACTGGACGAACTCGTCGGAGCCCATGCGGGACAGCTCCAGTGTGAAGGGCAGCATCATCACCGCGTCGGCGCCGAGCCCGGCGAGCAGCTCGGCCCGCCGCTTGGGCGTGCTGAGCAGCGGCGGATGCGTGCCGGGCCGTACGACCTCGTCCGGATGCGGGTCGAAAGTGATCACCACCGAGGGCAGGCCGAGCTCGTGGGCCAGCTCCGCCGTACGGTCGACGAGCCGCTGATGCCCGCGGTGCACACCGTCGAAAACGCCGATGGTGACGACCGACCTGCCCCACCCGGCGGGCACGTCGTCGAGGCCATGCCAACGTCGCACTGTCCACCCCTCTCGCGGTGCTCCCAGGGCGTGAGTCCCGCTGTCAGACACGCCCTAGCGTGCCATGCGCGGAGCGCGGAGGGTGACATCGGGCCGGTTCCGGCGAATCCCCCCATGCGACCGGCCTGTTCAGGGCCGGAGGATCTCCGCTCCGCCGTACGGCCGGAGGGCGACGCGCATCTCGCCGCAGGCGCACCGGCTGTAGGTCACGACCCCCTCGGAGGTGGCGTGCCGGGAGACGACCTCGTACGGCTGGTCCAGGGGCCAGGCACAGACCGGGCAGGCGGTGGGGCGGTCAGCTGGGCGATCGGTCACCGGGATCCCGCCTATGCGTTCGGGTAATGATTAACACGATAATAACGCTTACAAGGTCAAATGTCGGGCAGGATGGTGCGATGCGGGTCACGGGCTACAAAAGTCATGGCGTCGGCGCCGCGGCCGCGCTCGTCAACGCCGTGACGAGCGCCGAGGGCGACGACGGCGACGAGGCGCTGCGCACCGTCCTGGCCGACCACGGGTTCTTCGTCGACGGCTTCACGCCGGACACCGCCGCCGCGCTGCGGCCCTGGGCCCGTACGCTGCGGGCGTTCTTCGAGGCCGGCTCCCTCGACACCGCCGTGGAGCTGCTGAACGGCCTGCTCACGGACGTGCCGATGCATCCGCACCTGGCCGACCACGACGCGCTCGGCCTGCACCTGCACTACGCGCCGCCGCAGGTCGACCTGGCGCACCGGTTCCGGGCGACCACGCTGATGAACCTGTCCGAGCTGCTCTGCGACCACGGCATCGACCGGATCGGCGTGTGCGCGGCGCCGGGCTGCGACCGCGTCTACGCCGACGACTCACGCGGCGGGCGGCGGAGGTTCTGCTCCGACGCGTGCGCGAACCGCACCAACGTCGCGGCCTTCCGCGCCCGCCGGCGCACGAGATAAGCGCGCGGCCACCGGGTCCGGCTCCCGCTGGAGGTTGCGCTCCACGGCCTACGGGGTGGTCAGGGGACGAAGACGGCCAGGGGCTTGGCGACCGGGCCGTGCTCCTCCATCAGGGCCAGCAGCGTGCCGTCCGGGCCGAAGACCCCGATCGGGCCCGGGCCAAGGCCCGTCGCGCCCAGGCGGCCGCCGTGGGCGATCTTGCGGGCGTCGTCCTCGGACACGTCCAGGCGCGGGAAGGCCGCCGAGACCGCCTCGGCCAGCGGCAGCACCGTGAGCTCCTCGGTGAGCTGCTCGATCGTACGGGCCTGCGGGAGGTCGTACGGGCCCACACGGGTGCGGCGGAGGTAGCTCAGGTGGCCGCCCACACCCAGGGCCGCGCCGAGGTCGCGGGCCAGCGCGCGGATATACGTGCCGCTGGAGCAGGTCACGGAGGCGGCGACGTCCAGTACGTCCCCGGCGTAGCTCAGGTCGCCGATGGCGAAGTCGTACACGGTGACGGGCCGGGCCTTGAGCGCGACCTCCTCGCCGTCGCGTACCCGTTTGTACGCCCGCCGGCCGTCCACCTTGATCGCGCTGACCTGGGGCGGGATCTGCTCGATCGGCCCGGTCAGGTCGGCGACCGCGGCGCGCAGGTCGTCCTCGGTCACCCCCGCGGCCGGAGAGGTCGCGGTGACCTCGCCCTCGGCGTCGTCGGTGTTGGTGGACCGGCCGAGCCTGATGACCGCGTCGTAGGACTTCTCGGTCAGCGCCAGGTGGCCGAGCAGACGCGTGGCCTTGTCGACCCCGATGATGAGTACGCCCGTGGCCATCGGGTCGAGCGTGCCCGCGTGCCCGACCCTGCGTGTGCCCGCCAGCCGGCGCATCTTGCCCACGACGTCGTGGGACGTCCAGCCGGCCGGCTTGTCGACGATGACAAGTCCGTTCATGAGCGGGTGGCGACCTCGATCTGGGTGAGGAGCTCGCGTAGTCGTTCGACCGCGTGCTCGACCTCGCCGTGCAGGGTGAAGCCGGCCGCGGTCGGATGGCCGCCGCCGCCGAGGGCGACGCACGCCATGCCGACGTCGACGCGGCCCTTGGAACGGGTGGAGACCTGCCAGGCCCCCTCGTCGTCCTCCTTGAAGACGACCGCGACCTCGGCCTCGTCGGTGCGCCGTACGACGTCGATCACGCTCTCCAGCAGGTCGTACGGGAGCGTGTGCTCGGCGCGGTCGGCGCGGGTCACCGTCGTCCAGACCATGCCCAGGCCGCCGGCGACGTCGGGTTCGAGCCGGGCCCGGCCGAGCGACGCCGCCAGCACCGGGAGGTAGCCGAACGGGGCGCGGTCCCAGACCTCGCGGGCGACGGCCTCGGGCCGGATGCCGGTGGCGAGCAGCCGCCCGGCGAGGGCGTGCACCTCGGGGGTGGTCGCGGCGTACTTGAACGAGCCGGTGTCGGTGACCAGGCCGACGTACAGGTCCAGGGCGATGTCGTGGGTGAGAGGAACGCCGAGCCGGGCCACGAACTCCTCGGCGACCGCCGCGGTGGCCGCGGCGGCCGGGTCGACGAGGTGCGTCGTGCCGAACCGGGTGTTGGACGAGTGGTGATCGAGGACGATCACCTCCCGCGCCTTGCGGGCGTTGGCCGCGAGGCTGCCGAGCCGGTCGCGGCTGGCCGCGTCGAACGTGACCATGACGTCCGGGTCGGCCGGGTAGGCGTCCGGGTCGGTGAGCAGGTCGAGACCGGGCAGGAACCGCAGGATCCGCGGCACGACGAACACGTCGCCGAAGGAGGCCGTGAACGGCTTGCCCAGCGTCCGCAGCGCCTGCGCGAAGGCCAGCATCGACCCGAGGGCGTCGCCGTCCGGGCAGACGTGACAGGCCAGGCAGACCGATTGGGCCTCCTCGATCGAGGCGACCGCCCGCTCCCATTCGTCGGCGGTGATGGCTGCGGCGCTACCCGGCGCGGAGTTCACGACCCGGAGTATCCCGCGTTGTCGGCATCGTCGCCGTCTGTTTCGTCAACATCCTCCTCGGAACGCGCCTCCCGGTAAGGGTTGGCCTCCCCTGCGGGAAGGGCGCCCTCGGCGACCTTGGCCACCTGCTCGTCGGCGGCGCGCGCCTTGGCGAGCAGATCGTTGATCTGCCGCGCGTTGTCGGGCAGGGCGTCCGGTACGAACGTCAGGCTCGGCGTGTGGCGTACGCCGGTGCGTTTGCCCACCTCCGAGCGGATCACGCCCTTGGCGCTGTCGAGCGCCGCGGCGCTGTCCGCGCGCTCGGCGTCGCTGCCGTAGACGGTGTAGAAGACCGTCGCGTCCCGCAGGTCGTTGGTGAGCCGGGCGTCCGTCACGGTGACGAAGCCGAGCCGCGGGTCCTTGATCCGCCGCTCCAGCATCTCCGCGACGATCTGCTGGATCCGGTCTGCGAGTTTGCGAGCCCTCGCGGGATCGGTCACCGCTCCTCCTTCGTCGCCCCGGTGACCGCGCTGTCGCGTCGAACGGCGCTGCGCCCGGTCACGGGTCCTCCTTCGTCGTACCGGTGACCGGGGTGCCGCGTTCCGCGCACCCGGTCACGGGTCCTTCTCCATCGGCCGTGACCAGGTGCCTCGGCCACGGTTTCTTCACTTGTGTCCAGCGGCCGGGCTACGACTCTTCGCTGAAGAGCCGTTGCCGGGCGGAGAGCAGCTCGATCTCCGGTCGCCCGGCGATCAGCCGTTCACACGACTCCAGCACCTCGACGCAGTTGCCCGCGTCGGAGGAGACGACCGCGACTCCGATCTCGGCCCGCCGGTGCAGGTCGAGACCGCCGGTCTCGGCCACCGCCGCCGCCGGGAACCGCCGCCGTACTTCGGCGACGATCGGACGGACCACGGCACGCTTCTGCTTCAGCGAGCGTACGTCGCCGAGCAAAATGTCCAAGGTCAGCGCTCCTACGAACAACCGTCAGCCCCCGCGATGAGATTCCTGGGTACGACCGACGAGGTGGCGTGCGACAGAGCCGCACGCCACCTGATCGCCGTCATCGGGACCGGTGGGAAGACCACGCTCAGACGCGCGGCTTCTCCCGCATCTCGAAGGTCTCGATGATGTCACCGATCTTGATGTCGCCGTAGCCGACGCCGATACCGCACTCGAAGCCCTCGCGGACCTCGGTCGCGTCGTCCTTGAACCGGCGGAGCGAGGAGACCGTGAGGTTGTCGGAGATGACCACACCGTCCCTGACCAGCCGCGCCTTGCTGTTGCGGTTGATCGTGCCGGACTGGACCATCGAGCCCGCGACGTTGCCGATGCGCGGGACCTTGAAGACCTCGCGGATCTCCGCCGTGCCGAGCTGCACCTCTTCGAACTCGGGCTTGAGCATGCCCTTGAGGGCGGCTTCGACCTCTTCGATCGCCTGGTAGATGACCGAGTAGTAGCGGATGTCGACGCCTTCGCGGTCGGCCAGTTCCTGCGCCTTGCGCTCCGGTCGCACGTTGAACCCGATGATGACGGTGCCCTCGGACGTGAGCGCGAGGTTCACGTCGTCCTGGGTGATGGCGCCGACGCCGCGGCGGATCACCCGCAGACCGACCTCGTCGCCGACGTCGATCTTGAGCAGTGCGTCCTCGAGGGCCTCCACCGAACCGGACACGTCGCCCTTGACGACGAGCAGCAGCTCCTGGAGCTCGCCCTTCTCGAGGTCCTTGAAGAGCTCCTCGAGGGTGCGGCGCCCACGGCTGCGAAGCAGCTCGGCGTTGCGCTTGCGCGCCTGACGGCGGTCGGCGATCTGCCGGGCCATCCGGTCGTCGTCGACGACGATGAAGTTGTCGCCGGCGCCGGGGGTCGCGGAAAGGCCCAGAACCTGGACCGGACGCGACGGCGGAGCCTCCTCGACGGGCTCGAAGTTCTCGTCGAGCATCGCCCGGACGCGGCCGAAGGCCTCGCCACAGACGATCGAGTCGCCGACCTTGAGCGTGCCGCGCTGCACGAGCACGGTCGCCACGGAACCACGGCCCTTGTCGAGGTGTGCCTCGATCGCGACGCCCTGGGCGTCCTGGTCGGGGTTGGCCCGGAGGTCCAGCTCGGCGTCGGCGGTCAGGACCACCGCTTCGAGCAGGTCCTCGATGCCCATCCGCTGCTTCGCCGAGATGTCGACGAACTGCGTCTGGCCACCGAACTCCTCCGCGACGAGGCCGTACTCGGTGAGCTGGGCGCGCACCCGCTGGGGGTCTGCGCCCTCCTTGTCCACCTTGTTGACGGCCACGACGATCGGCACTCCGGCCGCGTTGGCGTGGTCGATCGCCTCAGTGGTCTGCGGCTTCACCCCGTCGTCGGCGGCGACCACCAGCACGACCAGGTCGGTCGTCTCGGCGCCACGGGCACGCATGGCGGTGAACGCCTCGTGACCCGGGGTGTCGATGAAGGTGATCTTGCGTTCCTGGCCGTCGACCTCGGTCGCGACCTGGTAGGCGCCGATGTGCTGGGTGATGCCGCCGGCCTCGCCGGCCACCACGTTGGCGTTGCGGATCGCGTCGAGCAGCTTGGTCTTACCGTGGTCGACGTGACCCATGACGGTCACGACCGGCGGACGCGACACGAGGTGGTCCTCGCCGCCCTCGTCCTCACCGAACTCGATGTCGAACGACTCGAGCAGCTCACGGTCCTCGTCCTCGGGGCTGACGACCTGGACGCTGTAGTCCAGCTCCGCACCGAGGAGCTGCAGGGTCTCCTCGTTGACCGACTGTGTCGCGGTCACCATCTCACCGAGGTGCAGCATCACCTCGACGAGTGACGCCGGGTTGGCGCCGATCTTCTCGGCGAAGTCGGTGAGGGAGGCACCCTGCGGCAGGCGGATCGCCTGCCCGTTGCCACGGGGAACGCGCACGCCGCCGATCGAGGGCGCCTGCATGTTGTCGAACTCTTGACGCCGCTGCTTCTTGGACTTGCGGCCACGCGTGGGACGCCCGCCGGGACGGCCGAACGCACCCTGCGTGCCACCACGGCCACGGCCTCCGCCGCCCGAACGCGGGCCACCGAAGCCACCACCGGGACGGCCGCCGCCACCACCTGCGCCGGCCGGACGACCGCCGAAGCCGCCGCCGCCACCGGGACGGCCGCCGCCACCGGGACGACCGCCGCCGCCACCGCCACCGCCGGGACGGCCTCCGCCGCCACCGCCGCCACCGGGACGACCACGGCCACCGCCGCCGCCACCGCCGGGGCCGCCGGAGTCGCGCTGCGGACGCGACGGCATGTTCATCGGGCTCGGGCGCGGGCCTCCCGGCCGCGGCGGCATGCCACCGGGGCTCGGACGAGGACCGCCGGCGCCGGGAGCGCCGGGACGGCCTGAGGCCGGACGCGGCGGAGCGCCTGCACCGCGGTCACCGCGGGGCGGGCTGGGCCGGTCGCCGCGC
Organism: Actinomadura sp. DC4; assembly: GCF_030406325.1. Classification (GTDB taxonomy): domain Bacteria; phylum Actinomycetota; class Actinomycetes; order Streptosporangiales; family Streptosporangiaceae; genus Actinoallomurus. The sequence continues at coordinate 26,730 of NZ_JAUEQY010000019.1, forward strand.
GGGCCCGCCGGACGGTCGCCACCGCGCTGCCCAGGACCCGCGGGGCCGCTGGGACGCGGACCCGGCTTGGCCGAGCCCATGCCGGTGTTGGTCGAGGAGAACGGGTTGTTCCCCGGACGCGGACGGCCACCGGGACGCTGCCCGGGCGCCGCGGGACGCGGACCGCCGCCGGGGCCACCGGAACGCGGACCCGGCTTGGGGCCCTGCTGTCCCGGACCCTGCTGTCCCGGACCCTGCTGTCCCGGACCCTGCTGTCCCGGACCCTGTCCCGCACTCGGGCGAGCGGCCGGACTCGGACGGGGACCCGGCTTGGGCCCCGTCTCCGCGGGGCCGGACGGGCCTGACGGACTTGCCGGGCCGGGCGCCGGGCGCGGCGCGGCCGGACGCGGCGCCTGCTGGCGCGGAGCCGGCTGTGGGGCGGGCTTGGGCGCCTCGGGCACCGGCGGAACGTCGGGGCGCGGCGGCGCGGGGGGCGCCTCCGCCTTGATCTCCGGTCGAGCCTCCGGCTTGATCTCCGGCTTCGGCTCGGCCTGGAATTCGGGTTTGGGTGCGGCCGGCCGCGGGGCCGGCTTCCTCGGGCCCGGCTTGGGCACCGACGACTTCTTCCCGTCGGCCGACTTGGCCGAGGGCCCTCCGAATGCTTCCTTAAGTCTGCGTACGACCGGCGCCTCGATTGTTGAGGACGCCGACCGAACGAACTCGCCCATTTCGTTGAGCTTGGCCATGACGGCCTTGCTCTCGACTCCGAACTCCTTGGCGAGCTCGTATACCCGGACCTTTGCCACTGCACTCCCTACTCGGTCCGGGGACGTCCACGGACCGTCGCTACCTTGCGGTAATCATTGCTGCGTGCTCATCGAGCGCTCATAGCAATCTCGACCTGCTTCCGACTAGACGTCGCTTACTATCCGTCCTGCTGTGACTCGAGCCACTGGCGGAGCATGTGAACCTCGAGCGGTCCCGCCCGGCGAAACGCCCGCGGAAACGCCCGACGACGCTCAGCCAACTCGAGACATGCCAGATCGGGGTGCAGGGAGGCGCCCCGTCCCGGCAGCCGCCCGCGCGGATCGGGGACTATGGAGTCCTCGATCACGACCAGGCGCAGCAGGTCGGACTTGGCCGCGAGTATCCGACAGCCCACGCAAGTACGCCGTGGGACCGCACGACCACAATGCATGAGTCTACCGCGTCGGCGCGTCCGCGGGACCTGCAGCATGCTCGCCTTCGGCTGAAGATCCGTTTTCGGTGTCCGGGCGGATGTCGATCCGCCACCCCGTCAGCCGGGCCGCGAGACGGGCGTTCTGCCCCTCTTTGCCGATGGCCAGAGACAGCTGGTAATCAGGCACGATGACCCGTGCGACCCGTGCCTCCGCGTCGATGACCTCGACGTGGTTAACCCGTGCCGGAGACAGGGCGTTGCCCACGAATTCAGCGGCTTCGTCCGACCAGTCGACAATGTCGATCTTTTCGCCGTGCAGCTCGTGCATGACGTTGCGGACCCGGCCGCCCATCGGCCCGATGCAGGCGCCCTTGGCGTTCACCCCGGGCTTGCGGGAGCGTACGGCGATCTTGGAGCGGTGACCGGCCTCGCGGGCGATCGCGGAGATCTCGACGGTACCGTCGGCGATCTCGGGGACCTCCAGTGCGAAGAGCTTCTTGACCAGGTTGGGATGGGTACGGGACAGCTTGACCAGCGGCCCGCGGTGCCCCTTCTTGACCTGGACGACGTAGGAGCGGATGCGCTCGCCGTGCTCGTAGTTCTCCCCCGGGACCTGCTCCTCGGGCGGGATCACACCCTCGATCTTGCCGAGGTCGACCAGGACGTTGCGCGGGTCCTTGCCCTGCTGGATGACGCCCGCCACGATGTCGCCCTCGCGCCCGGCGTACTCCCCGAAGGTCAGCTCGTCCTCGGCGTTGCGCAGATGCTGCAGGATCACCTGTTTCGCGGTGGTCGCCGCGATCCGGCTGAAGTTGGTGGGTGTGTCGTCGTACTCGCGCGGCTCCGGCGGGGGCGCGACCCCCTCCTCACCCTCGCCCGCGCCGGTCTCGGCGTCCTCGGCAGGGGTCTCGGTCGCCCAGACCGTGACGTGGCCGGACTTGCGGTCGAGCTCGACGCGCGCCTTGACCGCGGCGCCCTCGGTGCGGTGGTAGGCGATCAGCAGTGCTTCTTCGATCGCCTTGACCACGAGCTCGAGAGAGATGTCCTTTTCACTCTCGAGACTGCGCAAAGCCGTCATATCAATGTCCACGAGGCTTCCCCCTAGTCCTCGTCGCCGACGGAATCGTCGGCACCCCGGCGGTTGAACTCCACCTGGACCAGCCCGCGGGTGAGCTCGTCATGGCCGAGCCGCCGCTCCCGGCCGTCGGTGTCGAGCACGACGGCCTCGTCGTCGGCCGTCTTGACGCGGCCGGTGATCTCTTCGCCTCCGGAGAGCGTCGCGCGCACCAGGCGGCCGCTCGCGCGCCGCCAGTGCCGTGGCTGGGTGAGGGGACGGTCGACGCCCGGCGAGGTCACCTCGAGGACGTACGGCCCCGAGCCCATCGCGTCGCTACCGTCGAGCGCGGCGGAGACCGCCTGGCTCACGGTCGCGACGTCGTCCAGGCTCACACCGTCGTCGCCGTCGACGATCACACGCACCTGCCGCCGCTTGCCCGCGGGCGTCACCAGCACGTCCTCAAGATCGAGACCGGTCTCGACGATCACCGGCTCGAGCAGCCGCAGCAGCGCGGCCCGCGTCTGGTGGCCCGGCCCCCGGCCCCCCTGAGCACGCCCGGAATCGGCATGAACGCTCATGGGACCTCCTTCGTTGCCGCACGGCCGATGCGGGTGGCCGCCCGATGCGTCCACTCCGCACATAAGCCTATCCACAGCTGCGGGCGCCGGGTGCCGCATCGGCAGCCGACCGGCGCGCCTTGTGGAATGCTTGCGCACCTGAGTGGAAGACGATGGACGGAGGCACGCTTGGACGCGTCGCGGTCCGTGACTCCAACGCGGCGTGCGGTGCTCGGCGGCTCGGCCGCGGTGCTGGCGGCGGCCACGGGGTGCACGAGTGTCGGGCAGGCGGAGGCGCCCGCCGCCGGACCCGAGGTCACCCTGCTCGACGGGGTCATCCAGAACGAGGCCGGGCTCATCGCCCTGTACGACGCGGTCCTCGCCGCGCATCCGGGGCTGGCCGGCCGGCTGAAGACGATGCGGGACCACCACGTCCAGCATCTCGCCGTGCTCAAACGCCACTACGTGCCCGGCAGCACCACCGGCACCGCCACTCCCGCGCCGAAGCCGGCCGCCACCGCGCCGGAGGGCGAGACGAGGTCCGTCACGGCGATCCGCAGTGCGGAGCGCAAGGCGGCCACCGCGCGCGCCGACGAGGTGCGCCGCGCGTCGCCGGGGCTCTCCCAGCTGCTGGCCGCCATCGGCGCCTGCGAGGCGGGACACGCTCAGGAGCTCGCATGACCACGACACCGGCCGCGACACCGACCGCGTCGCCGGAGACGATCGCCGCCCTCCAGGGCGCGCTCGCCGCCGAGCACGTGGCGGTCTTCGGGTACGGCGTGCTCGGCGCCCACCTGCTGGGCACGCAGCGGCAGAGCGCCGACCAGATGTGGAACTCCCACCGCGCGCGCCGCGACCGCCTCCGCGCCTACGTCGAGACGGCCGGCGCGACGCCGGTCGTGGCGGCGCCCGCCTACCGTCTGCCCTCGCCGGTCTCCTCGGCCCGTACGGCGGCCCAGCTCGCCGCCCGGCTGGAGGACGGCGTGACGGCCGGCTACGCCGGGCTGGCCGGAGCCGCCGACCCGGCCCTGCGCCGCTACGCCGCCCAGGCCATGCAGGAGGCGACCGTGCGCGCGGTGCGCTGGCGTGGCTCGCCCCCGGCCGCCTTCCCCGGCCTGACCGGCGCGGAGCTCTACCCGAAAGAGCAGGACTGAGCCCGGTCCAGCGATAGGTACCCTTCCTGGCGAGGTCACAACAAGATCACGACAGGGAGGTCATCGGCGCGCGTATGGGCGTGAGTCGAGAGCAGGTGCGGCACCACTGGCGGACCCTCATGGGCGAGACGATGCTGGAGCCGCCTGACGAAGAGCCCGGCGACCGCGTCTCCGGCCCGGCCCTGGACCTCGTCCTGCGCGTCGGGGAGCTCCTGCTGGCGAGCGGTGAGGCCACCGAGCGGGTCAACGAGTCGATGCTGAGCCTGGCGGTCGCCTACGAGCTGCCGCGCTGCGAGGTCGCGGTGACCTTCACGGTGATCTCCGTCTCGGTCCACCCGGGCATGGGCGCCCTGCCGGTCACCGGGGCGCGGGCCATCCGGCGGCGCAACCCGGCGTACTGGCGGCTGGTCGCGCTGCACGCGCTGATCCAGGACGCCTCCGTCGGCCTGCTGGACCTGGAGGAGGCGCACGACCGGCTCAGGAGGATCAAGCGGGGCCATCCGCCGTACGGGTCGCCGTATCCGCCCTGGCTCGGCGTCGTCGCGCTCGGCCTGATCGCCGCCTCGGCGGGCGTGATGATGGGCGGCGGCGCCCTCGTGGCCGGGACCGCGTTCGTCGCGACCGTGCTGGCCGACCGTACCGCCGCGCTGCTGGGCCGCCGGGGCATCGCGGAGTTCTTCCAGCTCGCGGTGGCCGCGAGCATCGGCGCGACGGCCGCCGTCCTGGTGATCGCGGCGGGCGCGCCCGCCAACGCCGCCACGATCGTCACCGGGGGCATCGTCGCGCTGCTGCCGGGACGGCCGCTGGTGGCGAGCATCCAGGACGGCATCACCGGAGACCTGGTCAGCGCGGGGGCACGGATGCTGGAGGTCTTCTTCATCGTGGCGGCGATCGTGTCCGGGCTCGGCCTGACCGTCTACACCGCGGTGCGCCTGGGGCTGGCGATCGACGTCAAGGACCTGCCGGTCGCGCCGATGACCTTGCGGCCGGTGGCGGTCCTCGCGGCGGCGGCCGTCTCGATGACCTTCGCGATCGCGCTGGCGGTCCCGCGGCGCGTGCTGCCGGCGGCGGCGCTGGGCGGGGCGCTGATCTGGGCGGTGTACGTCCTCGGCCGCGAGGTGGGCGCGGCGCCGCTGCTGTCCGCGGCGGTCGGCGCGGTGATCGTCGGGCTGCTCGGCAACGCCCTCGCGCGGCGCCGGCACCAGCCCGCGCTGCCCTACATCGTGCCGGCCATCGCGCCGCTGCTGCCGGGCACGGCGCTGTACCGCGGCATGATCCAGCTCAACGGCGGAGCGCCGACCCAGGGCGTGCTGACCCTGATCGGCGGCATCTCTGTGGCGCTCGCCCTCGGCGCGGGGGTCAACCTTGGCGGGGAGTTCGTCCGGGCCTTCCAGCGCGTCGGCGTCGGAGGGTCCGGCCGCGGCGCCCGCCCGGCGGCCCGGCGTACGCGCGGCTACTGAGCGTGTTCCTCCTGATCAGGGGCGCCTTGCCGGGAATGTGAGGTGCCGGGCACGTGTTTCCTCGCTCGACGTATTGACGCAGGTGAGGTGGACGACACGTGGCAGAGGCGACGACGGCGGCCCCTGCCGCGGATGCCGTGCTGGGCGCGGGTGACGCCGTCACCATCTGGGAGCGCGGCGTCCCGGCCCGGGTCCGGTGGGCGGGCCGCGCCGTCATGATCGGTGCGCTCGCGGCCTGCGTCGCGATCTTCCATGACGACCTGCCCGACCTGGGCGCGGTCTGGCGCGTCCTCATCCACGCGGGGCCGGGCTGGCTCGCCTGCGCGGTGGTCGCCCAGCTCGCGTCGATGGCGATGTTCGCCCGGGTCCAGCGGCGGCTGCTGCGGGCCGGCGGCGTACGGATGTCACTCCCCCGCGCGATCCGGATGACCTACGCGGGCAACGCCCTGTCCACGACGCTGCCGGCCGGCCCGGCGATCAGCGTCGCCTTCAACTTCCGGCAGTACCGCCGCGCGGGCGCGCCGGCGCGGCTCGCCACGGCGGTGGTGCTGCTCGGCGGAGCGATCATGACGGGCGGCTACACCGTGGTCGCCCTGGCCGCGCTGGTGGCCGAGCCGAGGTCGCGGGCCTTCGCGGTCGCCGCGCTGATCCTCCTCGCGGCCTTCGCCGGCCTGCTCGTCCTGGCCGGCCGCCGGCGCGGGTCGGGCCCGGCGGCCCTGGTCCGGCGCGTCCTGCACCCGGTCATGGGACACCGGCTCGCCGCGCCGTTCACCGGCCCGCTCTGCGAGGGTCGGGCCGGCCTGCGCCTGCGGCCGGCCGACTGGGCCATGCTCACCGGCGCCTCGCTGTTGAACTGGGTGTTCGACATCCTGTCGCTGGCCGCGGCCGGCCGCGCGGTCGGCCTGCACGCGGCGCTGTACGCGATCACGCTGGCCTATTTCGCCGCCCAGGCGGCGGGCAGCCTGGTGCCCCTGCTGCCGGGCGGGCTCGGCGCGATCGAGGGAAGCCTCGCGGCGTCGCTGGTGGCCTTCGGCGCCCTGGCCGCCCCGGCGGGAGCGGCGGTGGCGCTGTACCGGCTGGTGTCGTTCTGGGGCGTGATGGGCGCCGGCTGGCTGGCGTGGCTCGCGGTCAGAGCCGGCGAACGCCCCGCCGAGACACTCTCCTAGACCGCCCGGTCCACGACCGCTCGATCCACGACCAGGGCCGGGGTGCCCACGGCGGGCTCCAGTGGCTCGTCGTGGTGGGGCATGAACGCCACCACGAGGATCGCGGCGCCGAAGCCCGCCGACCTGAGCACGAGGCGTACCGGGTCCTCCGGGAGCGGCTCGCCGAACACCGCCGTTCCGGCCAGCACCGTGTAGACGCTGCCGACCACGCTGGAGACCGGGACCACGATCGAGGCCCGGCCCCGCTGCAGGGCGGTCTGGAACAGCAGCAGCCCGGCGCCGGACAGCACGAGATACAGGTACGGGTACGGCGAGCTCAGCGTACGGCCGACGAAGTGATGGGGGTCCTCGGCGAGGAAGCCCGAGACGCCCTTGGTCTGCAGGCCCGCCGCGCCGTACAGCAGGCCGGACGCGGCGCCGTACAGCAGGGCGGGCTTTCCGGCCCTCGTGCCCGAGCGCATCGCCGCGACGAACGCCACCAGGCCGAGGACGACGGTGCCGCCGATGACGGAGAACATCACGCCCGTGCCGGCATGGAGGCCGAGCCGCGTGGGCTCCATCGACAGGCAGACGAGCAGGAGGGAGACCGCGAGCACGCCCAGGCCGGCCCACTCCCGCTGTGTGGTCCGTTCGCCGAGGAAGACCGCGGAGAAGACGACCAGCAGCGCCAGGCCGCCCAGCTGGATCGGCTGCGCGACGCTCAGCGGGACGAGGGACATCACGACGACCTGGCACGCCATGCCCATGCCCATGACCAGGAAACCGGTCAGCCACGCCTTGCTGGTGGCCAGGAGACGCACCAGCCGGCCGACCCGCCGCATGCTCAGCGGCGGCAGCTCGCGCAGCGCGCGTTTCTCGAGCACGAAACCGGCGTTGTAGAGCACCGTGGCGACCAGCCCGAGGACGATGCCGTAGAACAAGCAGCCTCCTCCGAGCCTGCGTTGGGGGATCACGGTCCAGGCGCGGGGTTGCCTGATACCGCTGGTCAGCACAGGCGACGATGAAAACGCCGAGGTGACCTTGAGCCATGAATTTACCCGATCGGCCCAAATCGGAGGTCTGGACCGGTCGAAAAGCCGCTACCGGCCCGGCCCAGGCACCCGACCTGGAAGAACTCACTCTTCCACACGACCGGCGGCCGCCTCGGCAGGCACCCCGCCGCCGCGAGGTCCTAGGCCTTTCGACCGAATTGCGGCCTCCGATGGAATCTTGGACGCCGAGCGGCGCTTTACTGGAGTGCGTCCCTCCGCACGGAGCGGCGTACGGGACGAGCGTTCGAGGAGAGGACGGCCCATGACCGACGGCGCAGCCGCCGCCATGCCGTACGGTCCATCCGATGACACCGCTCAGCGGCCCGGAGCACACCGGGACGCACCCTCCCCGCCCACGGGGATCGAGGCCAGGCGGTTCCGCACCATCCTCGGCCACTTCGCGACGGGCGTCGTGGCGGTCACCGCGATCGACGGCGAGACCGGGCGGCCGGCCGGGCTGGCCGCCAACTCCTTCACATCCGTCTCACTCGACCCGGCGCTCGTGTCGTTCTGCGTCGCGCACACCAGCACCACCTGGCCGCGGATCCGCCGGGCCGGCCGGTTCTGCGTCAACATCCTCTCCGCGCCCCAGCTCGAGGTCTGCCTCCGGCTCGCGGCCAAGGGCGGGGACAAGTTCGCCGGGCTGGACTGGACCGAGTCGCCGGGCGGCGGGCCGGTGATCGACGGCGCGCTGGCGTGGCTGGAGTGCACGGTCGAGGCCGAGCACGTCGCCGGCGACCATGTGATCGTCGTGGCCCGCGTCCACCACCTGGACCGCCACCACGACGGCGACCCCCTCGTGTTCTACCGCGGCTCCTACGGCAGCTTCACGGAGTGAGGGAGGGGTACTGGAGGCCGTCTCGACCTCCAGTACCGGCTCAGGAGCTGTACTCCCCGGTCACGGCGAGCACGCGGGTCACGCGGCCTGCCGCCTCGCCCAGGTCGTCGGCGGGAGCGATGCGCTCCGCCCACGACCACCAGAACCACCAGGTCCCGTCGGTGCTCTCCGCGAGGATGTTCTCCGCGAGGGCCGACGCGCGTGGGTTCACCACGTGCAGGCTCGGCGGTCCTCCTTGCGGAATCGTCAGCCGTACGGCGAAGCCCCGGTCGCGGAGCTCCTCGCCGAGGCCTTCGAGATATGCGATTCGCGTCCGCGTTAACGCGGCCTTCTCATCAGACACGTCGGATCACCTCATCTGGAACGCGTGGCCCGATGAGACATCAGCATTTCGCCGGGCCGCCCGGGTCGCAATCAGCATCACCGGGCGCGGGCGAAGTGACGTCCGGGACGCGTGGGAATGCTCGGGACATGCGGGGGTTTCGCCCTATGCTCGTCCCGAACTCACGGCGGCCCGCGTACGTCCTATCGGGCGTGACGAAGGATTAGGGGGCGCGGTGGACGCGACGATGACGAACCGGGTGGCGGGGCACAGGCGCCTCCACGTCCCGGCGTGCGCTTTTCTGATCCTCTTCGGCGTCGCGAAGCTCGCCGAGTTCCTCGACTGGTCCCGCCTGCATCGCGACGCCGTCGCGATGCTCGGGCTCGGGTCCGGCACGGTGACCGGGCTCCTGCTCGCGGGCAAGGGCGCCGAGCTGCTGCTCACGGCCCTGGCCGTGCTCGGGCTCGTACGCCGCCACCCCGTCTGGCCGCTCGCGGCGCTCGCCGGGTGGACGGCCGACCTGGCCCTGCTGACGGTCGTGGCGGCGGTCGGCGGCGACCTCGGCCGGGTGCTCGAACACGGGCTCACGTTTCTGGTGATGGCGGCCCTGCTGACGGTGATGTACCGGTCCGTCCGGTCGGAACGGCCCAAAGAGGCGCCCGGATCGGCGGAGCGGCCCGTTGAGCCCGGGTGGCTCGACGGGCCGCCCGCGGACGGCACCCGCCAGGACCTGCGCGTGTCCGACGCCGATGCCACCCGTCACGACGTGCCGGCGCCCTCCGCCGACGCGACCCGGCTGGACCTGCCGGTCCGCCGCCCCGACGTGACGCGGCGGGACCTGCCGGTCCAGGGCCGCCAGAAATGGCCCCCGCCGCCGAAGGACGGGCCCTAGCCGACCAGCCGCGCCACGGCGGTCATCGTGCCCGGGGCCACCTCGGTGAAGCCCCCGTCCCGTACGACGGTGTCCGCCTCGGCGACCGCGCGTCCCCAGTCTGCCGGCTCCACCACGCGCACCCGGAGGCCGGGCCACGCGCCCATGGTGCGGAGCAGCAGGTGGGCGGCGTGCCCGCACTGCGCCGCCGCCTTGCCCGTCGTCATCGTGACGCCGGGGTTCAGGCCGATCAGGGCGTACGGGGGCTCGGGCGGTGGTTTGGGCTCCTCCTCGCGCGGCAGGTCGGTGCCGCCGACCTGCAGGCGCGCGATCTCGGGCGGCACCTCGGTGACCGGGCCGGGCACGAACGCCCGCGCGGGCGCTCCCCCGTGGTCCACGAGTACGCCGGGCAGGGCGTCCAGCGCCGGCCAGCGCACGCCGCGCGCACGGCGTACGACCTTGCGGATGCGCCGGTCCTCCCAGCTCGCGACCGCCTCGTGCCACTCGCCGCCCGGCGCCGAGCGCGGGTCGGCGAGCAGGGTGACCGCCGCCATCGCCGCGGCCTCGCAGACCGCCAGGTGCGCCGGCGGCGCGCTCTTCTCCACGCGGACCACGAGCTGCATCGCCCACGCAGGTTCGTCCGCCGGATCCTCATGCCCGTTCACGCTCACGAGCACCATGTCTACACGAGACGCGCCACGGCCCGGTCAGGTGAGCTTGGCGAGCGCGTCGTCCATGATCTCGACGCCGGTGTCGATCTCCTCCTCGCTCACCGTCAGCGGCGGGGCGATGCGCAGGCAGGCGGCTCCGCCGGCGCGGCCCTTGGTGATGTTCAGCGACAGCCCGCAGGCGTAGCAGACGTCGGTCAGCGCCTTGCCGAGATCGTTCGCGGGCGCCTTCGTCGCGCGGTCCTCGACCAGCTCCACGCCCCAGAGCAGGCCCATCCCGCGCACGTCGCCGACCACTTCGTACCGGCGGGCGAGCTCGCGCAGGTGACCGCCGAGGCGTTCGCCGCGCGAGGCGGCACGGGCGGCGAGGTCCTCCTCCTGTACGACGTCGAGGACGGCCAGCGCCGCCGCCGCGGGCAGCGGGTCGGACTGGTGCGAGGTGTAGTACATGAGCCCCGCGTCGAACGCGGCCTGCTCGATCGCCTCCGTCGTGACGACCGCGCTGATCGGCAGGCCGCCGCCGAGGGTCTTGGACAGCACGACGAGGTCCGGCACGACGTCGAAGACGTCCATGCCGAACATCGCGCCGAGCCGGCCGAAGCCGGTCTGGGACTCGTCCAGCACGAACAGCATGTCGCGCTCGTGCGCCAGGTCGAGCAGCCGGGCGAGGTAGCCGGGCGGCGGCACGAGGATGCCGCCCGAGGACAGCACCGGCTCGGCCACCACGGCGGCGCGGGAGCCGCTGGTCTGCTGGTCATAGAGGTCGAACCCGACCTCCAGGCAGGTGTGGTCGCACGTGCCGGCGCAGTGCCGTACCGGGCAGCGGTAGGCGTACGGGGCCGGCAGCGCGAACGACCCGGGCATCGTCGGGCCGTGGCCCCGGCGCCCCGCCGAGTAGGTCAGCGCCTGGCTGCCGGAGGTCATGCCGTGCCAGCTCCGGGTCAGCGACACGACCTCGAAGCCGCCGGTGGCGAGCTTGGCCATCCGGACCGCCGCCTCGTTCGCCTCGCCGCCGGTGCTCAGGAACATCGAGCGGTCGAGACCGGCGGGCATGAGGTCCGCGACCCGGTCGGCCAGGGCCAGGACCGGCTCGGACAGCAGGCCGGAGTTGAGGTGGACGGCCTCGCCGAGCGAGCGGCGTACCGCCTCGACGATGCGCGGGTGGCTGTGGCCGATCGTGGCGCAGATCTGGCCGGAGGTGAAGTCGAGGACGCGGCGTCCGTCGGCGGTCTCCAGCCACGAGCCGGACGCGCGGGCGATCACGTCGTGGGAGAACTCCCCGTTGTAGCGGATCAGGCGGCGTTCACGTGGGTCCATGGGCCGATCGTCACTCCGGCGAACCGCCGGGTCCAGCGATGATTCCCGGTGGATATCCGTGGAAGAATTCGAACGATGCTGGATCTTCGGCGGCTGCGGCTGCTGCGCGAGCTGCATGCCCGCGGCACGATCGCCGCCGTGGCGGACGCCCTGTCCTTCAGCCCCTCGACCGTCTCCCACCAGCTCGCCGAGCTGCAACGGGAGGCCGGGGTGCTGCTGTTCGAGCGCGACGGGCGGCGGCTGCGCCTGACCGAGGCGGCCCGCGTGCTCGTACGCCACGCCGACGCCCTGCTCACCCGGATGGAGCGCGCCGAGGCCGAGATGGCGGCCGCCGCGGGCGTGGTGGCCGGGACCGTACGGCTCACGGCGTTCCAGACCGCGGCGATCAGCCTGGCCGCGCCCGCCCTGGCCGACCTGACGAGCCGCCATCCGGGCCTCCGGCTGGAGGTCACCGAGGCCGAGCCCGACGAGGCGCTGGACGCCCTCCTGCGCCGGGAGTGCGACGTGGCGGTCTGCGACGAGTACGGCGACCAGCGGCGCACCCGGCCTCGCGGGCTCGCCGTCGAGGAGGTCTACGCCGAGCGGGTGCGCCTCGTCCTGCCCCGCGGCCATCCGGCGGCGCACCTGCGTGAGCTGGCCGGCGCCGCGTGGGCGGGCGGCCATCCGGGCACCAGCCACGAGCGGCTGCTGGTCCAGGCGTGCACCACCGTGGGCGGTTTCGCGCCCGACATCCGGCACCGCGCGACCGACCTGCTCGTCCTGCTCGCGCTCGTCGCCACCGGCGGCGCGGTGACCCTCCTGCCCGACCTGTCCCGGCCCGAGCGCGAGCCGACGGTCACGACGAGGGACACCGGGATCGCCCGGCGCGTGCTCGTCGCCGTACGGGAGGACGGTCTCGCGCGGCCGGCGCTCGCCGCGGTCCGGTCGGCGCTGCGCCGGGCGGCGCTTGACCTTGTCCCTGGGTGAGGCAACAGCATCGGACGCGACGCGGAGAAAGGCGACATGGGTTCCCTCACGATCGGCGCGTTCGCGCGGGCGGCACGGCTGTCGCCCAAGGCACTGCGGCTGTACGACGAGCTCGGCCTGCTCCGGCCGGCGCGCGTCGACCCGGCCTCGGGCTACCGGCTGTACGAGCCGGCGCAGCTGCCCCGTGCCCGGCTCGTGGCCTGGCTCCGGCGGCTCGGCATGCCGCTGGCCCGGATCCGCGTCGTGTGCGAGCTCGAACCGGAAGAGGCCGCCCGCGAGGTCGCCGCGTACTGGGCGCGGGTCGAGGCCGACACCGCCGCCCGGCGCGACCTGGCCGCCTTCCTCATCGACCAGCTGTCGGAGCAGGCCGATGAGCGGCTGACACTCGGCATCCGCTACGCCACACGGTCCGACATCGGCCGGGTCCGCGCGACCAATGACGACTCCGTGTACGCGGGCGCGCGGCTGCTCGCGGTCGCGGACGGCTTCGGCGAGGAGGGACGCGGCGCGCCCGCGAGCGCGGCCGTCATCGAGGCGCTGCGGCCCCTCGACACCGACGTCCCCGCGGGCGACCTGCTGAACGCGCTCGACGAGGCGGTCCACTCGGCCGATGCGGCGCTGCGCGAGATCGCCCGGTCCGACCCGGCGATGGAGGGGTCCGGCAGCACGCTCACCGCGATGCTGTGGTCGGGCTCCCGGCTCGGCCTCGTCCACATCGGCGACTCCCGCGCGTACGTCCTGCGCGACGGCGAACTGTTCCAGATCACCGACGACCACACGCACGTCCAGTCGCTGGTCGACGAGGGGCGGCTCAGCCCGGAGGAGGCGGCCTCCCACCCGCAGCGGTCGCTGCTGCTGCGCGCGCTGCATGGCGGCGGCGTCGCGGCCGACCTGAAGCTGCGCGAGGCGCGGCCCGGCGACCGGTACCTGCTGTGCTCCGACGGCCTGTCCGCCGTCGTCCCGGTCCAGGCCCTCCGGGAGACCCTGACCACGTCCGCCGACCCCGAGGAGGCCGTACGGCGGCTGGTCGACCTCGCCAACGACGCGGGCGGGCCGGACAACATCACCTGCGTGGTCGCGGACGTGACCGGTTAGCCGGCGCAGCCCGGCAGCGCGGGCGCGCAGTCGGTCGGGCTGTTCACGTCGACGACCGAACGCCTGAGGACGACGGTGCCGGCGTTCTGGATCCCGCCGCCGGCCGCGCCGCTGCCGAGGGCCGGGTTGAACCGCACGAGCGTGCGGACGAGCGTGGTCGTGCCCCGGTTGTCGACCCCGCCGCCGAGGTTCCCGGCGGAGTTGGCCGCGATCGTGGACCGGATGATCCGCGCGGTGTGGCCGGCGGTCGTGAACACGCCGCCGCCGTCGCGGGCTCCGATGTTTCCGGAGAAACGGCTCGCGAGAACGGTCAGTGTACCGTCATTGTGAATGGCGCCGCCGTCTCTGTCGCCGTCCGGCCCCGGGTGGCGTTGGCCGCGAAAACGGAATGGGCGATCAGCGCGTTCCCGGTGTTCTCCGGTCCGCCGCCGTTGTCGTTCAGCGCGGTGTTCCCGGTGAGCGTGACGTGGTCGAGGACGAGCGTGCCCGCGTTCCGTACGCCGCCCGGCCCGGTGGTCGTGCCGCCGTTCCGCAGCGTGATGCCCAGGACGCGCAACCGGCCGCCGGCGGCCACGTCGAGGAGCCGCAGGTCGGCCGCCGACGGGTCGCGCTTGAGGGTCGTGGCCGGGCCGCCGACGAGCGCGATGTCGCCGGTGACCTGCGGCAGCGCGGAGGCGATCAGGTAGGTGCAGAGCGGCGCCAGCCGGAGCACGGAGGGGGTCGCGGCGACCGCGGCGGCCAGCGAGGCCGCGCCGCAGGGCACGGGGACGAGACGCCGCCGGGCGACCGCCTGTGCCGGGGCGGCCACGCCCGCGAGCACCACCACGGCCATTCCGGCCGCGGCTCCTGAGAATGAGGTCATCCGGCTCCCCCGCGTTTCTTCTCCCGTTCTCCGAAGAAGATCATCGGGATGGCTGGAAAGGCCGGCGGCGGCATTGGCCGTGTCTCAATGATGTGCGGGCACTGACGGTTTCTTGGCCGTGCGCCCGGCCGGTGCGGGAGGCCGCCCACGCGGAGGCCGGATGGTCATGGCATTGTGGGCGGATGATCCAGATCGCGACCCGTGAGGTCTATCGCAACCGCTGGATGTCCGTGCGTGAGGACGACATCCGGCACCCCGACGGGTCGCCCGGTATCTACGGCGTGGTGGACAAGCCGACGGCGGCGCTGATCATTCCCGTGCAGGACGACGGGTTCCACCTCGTCGAGCAGTACCGGTACGCGCTGTCGCGCCGGTCGTGGGAGTTCCCCCAGGGCACCTGGCCCGATGACCGGCAGACCACCACCGAGGAGCTGGCGCGCGCCGAGCTCGCGCAGGAGACCGGGCTGCGCGCGGGGCGGATCGAGCGGATCGGGTCGCTCGCGATCGCGCCCGGGCTCACGAGCCAGAACTGCGACATCTTCCTCGCCACCGGCCTGACCCCCGGCGAGCCCGACCGCGACCCGGAGGAGCAGGGCATGCGGCAGGAGTGGTTCCCCCGTGCCGAGGTGGAGCGCATGATGCGGACCGGCGAGATCGTCGACGGCCCGACCATGGCCGCCTACACGCGCTATCTCCTGCACGGCTGAGGCCGCGCGGGCTCAGACCGCGGACAGGACCCGCGTCAGGGCGTCGGCGCGCGTCTGGGTGAGGCCGCCCTCCCGTACGCGCTGGGCGATCTTGGTGCGCAGCTCGCTGACCCGCTGGTTCACGTCCACCTTCTGCCCCATCGCCAGCTGGGACTGCAGGGCGCTGATGATGTTCTCCAGGTCGATGGCCACGTCCACGCGTATGTCGCTCGCCGACAGGCCCTCATCGACCGAACGGCGCATCTGGCTCAGCGCCTCCAGCGCGGTCGGCGGCGTGACGGCCGGCGCGCTCGGTACCGTGCCCGCCTGGTTCGGCGTGGTCTGGTGCGCGGCGTGCTGGTGCGCCTGCACCCGCGAGGGCGGCGACGCGTCGGTGACCGGGCGCTCCGGCGAGGCGTCCAGCGAGCCCGGCGACGCGGAGGCCGACGGCGAGGCGTCCTCCGGCGCCGCGACCGGGCTGAACGTCGCGCCGCCCAGGACCAGGCCGACGGTGACGGCCGCCGCGGCCGTCGTGCCGCCCGCGACCAGCAACAGCCGTCCGCGCGATTTCGCCGGCGGAACCGCCGGCGCCGTGAGGGCGCGCGTCGGTGTGCGGGGCGGCCGGCGGAGCGTGATCTCACGAGCCGCGCTGGCGGCCTCGTACGCCGCCGCCTGCTCGCCCCCGGCCACCTCGTCCTCCTGGTCGCCGGGCGTCACCCCCAGCGCGGTGGCGATCTCCGAGGCGGTGGGGCGGTCCACGGCGGAGGCGGAGACGCAGCGCTCCTGCATCCCGCCGAGGGTCTCCCCCTGCTCCGGGCGGCGGCCGCGTACGGCCTCGAACCACACGATCCCGAGCGCGTACACGTCCGCGGACGGCGACAGGTCGTGCTCCGGGGGGAGGTAGGCCGGCGTGCCCATCCGCTCGTCGTCGGCAATGCCGAAGTCGAGCACCTTGACCCCGGCGGAGGTCAGGAAGATGTTGGTCGGCTTGATGTCGCGGTGGACGATCCGCGCGGCGTGCGCGGCGGCCAGGGCCGAGGCGATCTCGCCGATCACCCGTTCGATGTCGGGGACCGGGTAGCGCTCGTCCAGCGTGCCGCCGGTGAGGAGTTCCATCACGATGTACGGGGTGCCGTCGGACTCTCCGTAGTCGTGCACGGTCACGATGTGCGGATGCGACAGGGCGGCCGCCGCGCGCGCCTCCTCGCGGAAGCGCTCGCGGAACGTCTCGTCGCGTACGAGGTCCGGGTCGATCAGTTTCACCGCGACCGGACGGATCAGAACCTCATCGCGGGCGAGCCAGACGGAAGCCATGCCACCGGTGCCGATCCGCTGGCGCAGCCGGTATCTGCCGGCGAGGAGCGAGTCCATCCGCTCAGTGTGGCGCACATGAGGACGCTCGTGTGACCAGATGGGTGTCCAAAATGACCATGGAATCCTCGATCGATTCGCCCCGTATGCGCGCTACCAGCAGTCTTGCCATTTCTCGGCCCATCGCCTCCAGCGGCTGATGGACCGACGTCAACGGCGGGTCGGTGTGCCGCGCGGTGGCCGAATCGTCGAATCCGACGAGCGCGACGTCGGCCGGAATCCGCCGCCCGTGCTCCTTCAGGACGCGCATCGCGCCGACCGCCATCGGGTCCGAGGCCGCGAAGACCGCGTCCAGATCCGGCACACGGGCGAGCAGCTCGCGCATCGCGCGCTCGCCGGACTCCTCGCTGAAGTCTCCGACGGCGACGAGCTCGGGCAGGCCGGCCGTGGACAGCACGTCCTGGTAGCCGCCGAGCCGGTCGACGCCCACGCGCATGTCCTGCGGCCCGGTGATCGCGGCGACCCTGCGGCGCCCGAGGCCGATCAGATGCTCGACCGCCTTACGGGCGCCGCCGCGGTTGTCGGCGTCGACGCAGCTCACCGGATCGACGCCGACCGGCGCGCCACCGAGCACGGTGGGCACGCCGTTCTCCTCCAGGTGCCGGGGCAGCGGATCGCCGCCGTGCAGCGAGATCAGCAGGACGCCGTCGACGTGCTGGCCGGTGAGGTAGCGCTCGAACCGCGTGTGGTCGTCGGCGGACTGGGCGATCGCCAGCAGGAGCTGAAGGCCCGTACCGGCCAGCCCGGCGCTGATCCCGCGGATGATCCCGGCGAAGTACGGCTCGCCGAAGACGCGTTCCTCCGACTCCGACACGAACAGCGCGACGGTGTCGGTACGCCGGGTGACCAGTGTACGTGCGGCGCGGTTCGGGACGTAGCCGAGTTCGTCGATGGCCCGCAGCACCGCCTCGCGGGCCTCCGGGCTCACCTTCGGCGATCCGTTGACCACGCGTGAGACGGTGCCCCGGCCGACGCCGGCGAGGGCCGCGACGGCCTCGAGGGTCGGACGGGCCTGTGCTGGGTCCCGCGTACGCTCACTCACGACTTCATTCTGCCGATGACAAGCCGATTCCGCCTCGCCCGATCACCGACGAGTACCAGCGGGCGCTGGTCTTGGGGATGCGCGCCTGGGTCTCGAAGTCGACGTACACGATCCCGAACCGCTTGGCGTACCCCCAGCCCCACTCGAAGTTGTCCAGCAGTGACCAGGCGAAATACCCGCGCAGCGGCACCCCCTGGCCGATGGCCGCGTGGCAGGCGCGCAGGTGGGCGTCCAGGTAGGCGACCCGGTCGGGATCCTCGACTCCCTCGGCCGACACGACGTCGTCGAAGGCCGCCCCGTTCTCGGTGACGTAGAGCGGGACCGGCGGATAGTCGGCCGCGACCCGGGTGAGGACCTCGGTCAGGCCGGACTCGTCGATCTCCCAGCCCATCGCGGTGACCGGCCGCCCGACCTGCACGAACCCGACGTGCTCGCTGCCGGGCCAGGGCGAGGCCTGGGCGAACGGCGAGGTGATGGCCGGGGCGGCGCCCTCCTTGCCGGTGACGATGAAGCGGTTGTAGTAGTTGACGCCGAGCATGTCGATGGGCCCGCCGATGATCTCCAGGTCGCCGTCGCGGACACCGAGGTCGTACGGCTCAAGGTCGGCCAGGACGTCTTCGGGGTACCTCCCGCGCAGCAGGGCGTCGAGGAAGAACCGGTTCTGCAGCCCGTCGATCCGGCGGGCGGCGTCCACGTCTTCCGGAGCCTCGCTCGCGGGCGTGACGGCGTAGAGGTTGACCGCGGCGCCGGCCTGGGCCCCGGCGCCGCGGAGTGCGGCGGCCGCCATTCCGTGCCCGAGCAGCAGATGGTGCGCGGCCCGTACGGACGACTCCGGGTCGCGGCGGCCCGGCGCGTGGTCGCCGGAGGCGTACCCGAGGAACGCCGCGCACCACGGCTCGTTCACCGTCGTCCAGTGCGCCACCCGGTCGCCGATGGCCTCGTGCACGATCGCGGCGTATTCGGCGAACCGGTACGCCGTGTCGCGCGCGGGCCAGCCGCCCTTGTCCTCCAGCTCCTGCGGCAGGTCCCAGTGGTACAGCGTCGGCCAGGGCTCGATGCCCGCGGTGAGCAGCGCGTCCACGAGCCGACGGTAGAAGTCGAGCCCCTTGGCGTTGACCGCGCCGGAGCCGCCGGGCTGGACCCGCGGCCAGGAGATCGAGAAGCGGTAGGCGCTCAGGCCGAGCGAGGACATGAGCGCGACGTCCTCGCCGAACCGGTGGTAGTGGTCGACGGCGACGTCGCCGGTGTCCCCGCCCAGCACCACGCCGGGCGTGTGGGCGAAGGTGTCCCAGATCGAGGGCCCGCGGCCGTCCACGGCGACGGCGCCCTCGATCTGGTACGCGGCGGTCGCCGCCCCCCAGACGAAGTCCGTCGGGAAACCGAGCCGTGTCTCGGCCTGCGATGGCTGAGTTGTCATGCCTTGACCGCACCTTCCATGATTCCGCCGATGATCTGGCGGCCGAACACCACGAAGACGACGAACAGCGGGACGGTCGCCACGACGGTCCCGGCGAACATCAGCGTGTAGTCGTTGAAGTAGGCGCTGTTGAGCAGCGCGAGGGAGTACTGCACGGTCGGGTTGTCCGGGTTGAGCACCGCGCGCGGCCAGATGAACTCGTTCCAGGTCTGCATGAACGTGAACAGGGCCAGCACTGAGGCGGCCGGGCGCAGCGCCGGCAGCACGACGCTCCAGAAGATCCGGAACGTCGAGGCGCCGTCGACCCGCGCGGCCTCGATCAGCTCGTCCGGGACGGCCTGGGAGGCGTACTGCCGCATCATGAAGACGCCGAAGCCGGTGACCAGGAACGGCACGATGACGGCCTGCAGCTTGCCGGTCCAGTGCAGGTGCACCATGACCATGTACAGCGGGATGATCCCCATCTGTACCGGCACCATCATCGTGGCGACGATGACGAGCAGCAGCGCGTTGCGGCCGCGGAAGCGCAGCTTGGCGAAGGCGAACCCGGCCAGCGAGGCGAAGAACACCGTCGAGAAGGCGACCACGGCCGAGGCGATGGCGGAGTTCACCAGTGCCTTGGCGAAGTGCGCCTGCTCGTTGTCGAACAGCCGGTTCATGTTCTCGCCCAGGTGCTGGCCGGCGATGAACGGCGGCGGTACCGCGCCGACCACGTCGTTGGTACGCGTGGCGACGACGAACATCCAGTACAGCGGGAACGCCGACAGCGCGATCCCGAAGATCAGCACGGCGTACGTCAGCGGGCTCGCCTGCCACAGGCGCGCCGAGCCCGCCACGGCCACGCGCGTACGGCGAACGACGAAGGCCTTCATTTCTCGCCTCCCGCGAGCCGGCGGATGATCAGGAAGTTGAGCAGCGAGAAGACCAGGATCAGCAGGAACAGCATCCAGGCGACGGCCGATCCGTAGCCGTACTGGAAGCGCTGGAAGGCGTTCTCGAACATGTACATCGACACGGTCTGCGACTGCCGGAGCGAGCCGCCGTTCATGTAGCCGTTGTTGAACAGCAGCGGTTCGGTGAACAGCTGCAGGCCCCCGATGGTGGAGATGATCGTGACGAAGACGATCGTCGGGCGCAGCAGCGGGACCGTGATGCGCCAGAACTGCTTCTTCCGGGACGCCCCGTCGATGGCCGCCGCCTCGTACAGCGTGCGCGGGATCGCCTGCATGCCGGCCAGGAAGATCAGCGCGTTGTAGCCGGTCCACCGCCAGTCGACCATGGTCGAGATGGCCAGCCACGAGGACCACTTGTTCGCCTGCCAGTCGACCTTGTGGACGCCGAAGAAATGCAGGAACCAGTTGGCCATGCCGTAGTCGCGCCCGAAGATCTGCGTGAACACGATCGCCACCGCCGCGACCGAGGTGACCAGCGGCAGCAGCACGCCCATGCGGAACAGCGTGGGCGCCCGCATCTTGCGGTTGAGCGCGTTCGCGAGCAGCAGTGCCAGCATGATCTGCGGGATGGTGGCGATGGCGAACATCCCGAACGTGTTGCCGACCGCGTTCCAGAACTGGTCGTCGCTCATCAGCCGCGTGTAGTTCCGCAGGCCGATGAACTCGTGGTCGCCGATGATCTCCCAGTGGTTCAGCGAGACCCAGAACGTGTAGCCGAGCGGGAACAGGCCGAACACGAGGAACAGCAGGTAGAAGGGCGAGATGTAGAGGTACGGCGAGAGCGACACGTCCAGCCGGGACAGCCGGGTCCGCCATCGGCGGCGCCGGGATGGCGGCGCGACCTGGGCGCCGGCCGGGGCGGGCCGCACGTCGAGAGCCATTCGGGAGGTCCTTTCCATTAGGTGTCGGGGGCGGGGGGCGGCGCCGGCAGGTCGTCCTGGGGAGCCCGGCGCCGCCACCCGGTCTCACCCCGTTCCCGCGGCCTTCTTCGCGTCGGAGACGGCCTTGCCCCAGCCGGAGCCGGGAGACAGCTTCCCCTGGGCGATCGCGCGCAGGTCGGCCTCGACCGCCTGGCGCACCTCCTGGTTGTCGGCCCCCAGATAGACCGGCTTGAGGTTGACCGCGGCCGGGCCGTAGATCGCGCCGACCGGGGCGTTGTTGAAGTACGGGTTGGCGAACGCCTTGACCGAGGCGTCGCTCAGCGCCTGCGGCGAGGACGGCAGGTTGTTGGCGACCTTGAACGCGCCGATCTGCCCCTGCGTGCTGGTCAGGAACTTCACCAGGTCGGCGGCCTCTTTCGGGTGCTTGCTCTGCGTCGGCACCGCGAGCCACGAACCGCCCCAGCTACCGCCGCCGCCCGGCACACCGGCGACGTCCCACTTGCCGCTCTGCCCGTCGCCGCCGAACTGCTTGATCAGGCCGAGCATCCAGGCCGGGCACGGCGCCGTCGCGAACGCGCCCTTCTTCAGCGCCTGGCTCCACGGGTCGGACAGGAACTGCACGCCGTTCGCCAGGCCCGCCTGCGACATCTTCACGGTCTCGTCCCAGGCCGCCTTCACGGCCGGGTTCGACTCCATGACGAACTTGTTGCTCTGGTCGAAGTAGGTCTGGTTGGTGCCCTTGCCTGCCTCCTGCATGAGGATGGTGTTGTAGTAGGTCTCGGGGCTGTCGATGAACTTCGTGCCACCGCCGATCGCCGCGGTGAACTTCTTGCCGGTGGCGATGAAGTCGTCCCACGTGGGCCACAGCTTGGTGACGGCGTCCCGGTCGCTCGGCAGCTTGGCCTTCTTGAACAGGTCACTGCGGTAGCACAGCGCCATGCTGCCGACGTCGGTGCCGAGGCCGATGAGCTTGGAGCCGTCCGGGCTCATCCCGCCCTGCCACTTCCACGGGATGAAGTTGTTCTGCAGCGAGGACGCGCCGTACTTCTTCAGGTCGACGAACTTGTCCGGCTGGGACTTGAACTTGACCATGATGCCCTCTTCGATGGCCACCACGTCGCCGGCGCCGGCGCCCGCCGCGATCCACTGCTGGAGCCGCGGCGTGTAGTCATCGAGCTTGGGGACGTTCCGCTCGCTGATCTTGATATTCGGGTGTTGGGCCTCGTACTGCTTGTAAAGGTCCTGGTAGCCGAAGGTGCCGAAGTCGTCGACGGTCAGGGTGATCTTGTCGCCCGATCCGCCGCCGGAGCCCTTCTTGTCACTGTCCCCCGCGCACGCCGTCGCCGCAGCGAGCGCGGCGGACAGCACCATCGCCAGGGCGATATGCCCGCGATGTCTGATGACCCTCATTTGACGAACCCCTCTCAGGTCGTCTCCATTAGCCGGGTTCATGGGCCACCGGGCTCCGCGGGCCCGGCGCCCGTGGGAGCGCTCCCACGCAGCGAAGCCGTGAGAGGTGCCAGGTGTCAATAGTTCGAAACCGGTTCGTTACATGACGGACATGCCGCACTGGCCTTCCCGGCACATGACACGCTCGGAGAATGAGGCTCACCGAGGAGACCGCGCGCTCGCGCCTCGCGTCGGTGCCGGTCGTCCGTCTGGCCACGACGGATGGGGAGGGTCGCCCGCACCTGGTCGTGACGACGTTCGCGGTCGACGGCGACCGCCTCTACACGGCCGTCGACGCCAAGCCGAAGAGCACCCGCGACCTGAAACGCCTGCGCAACATCCGTGCCGACCCGCGCGTGGCCGTCCTGGCCGACCACTACGAGGACGACTGGTCACGCCTGTGGTGGGCACGCGCCGACGGCACCGCCGAGATCGTCGAGGACCCCGGCGCGATGGCCCGGCCGATCGCCCTGCTCCGCGAGCGCTATGGGCAGTATCGCGAGACGCCGCCCGAGGGCCCGGTCGTCGCGATCACCGTCGAACGCTGGACCGGCTGGGCCGCGGGCTAGGGCTCTAGGCGACGAGCGCGCGGACCTGTTCCGGGGTGCGGAAGACCTCGGCCCGCATGCCGGCCTCGCGGGCGGCGAGCACGTTGACCTCGCGGTCGTCGAGGAAGAGGCAGTCGCGCGGCTCGACGCCGAGGCGCTGGGCCACGATCTCGTACGCCCGGCGGTCGGGCTTGGCCACGCCGATCTCGCAGGAGTACGTCAGCGCGCTGAAGTGCGCGAGCCACGCGCGGTGCCGCGCCTCGAAGATCGGCACGAGGTCGCCGACGATGTTGGACAGCAGCCCGAGGGTGTGCCCCTCGGCGGCCAGCTCTCCGATCAGCTCGACCATGACCTCGTCGGCGTTGGACCAGCTGTCCATGTCGGCCTCGATCAGCGCGCGGACCGCGCCGTCGTCGAAGCGCGTCCCGATCCGGCCGGCGACCGCGGCCCAGTAGTCCGCGCCCGGCTGCCCGGCGTCGTACGGCTCGCGCAACGCCCAGTACGCCTCCCAGAACGCGGTGGGGTCGTCGAGGCCCGCAGCCTTTTCGATCTTGCGGATGTCCTCGGGCGCCTGGGTCGAGGCGATGACTCCGAACAGGTCGAACACGATCGCGCGCGGCATGGGGTCCTCTCGGTCTGGGGCGCTCGGCACGGCGACACCGAGCCTAACCGGCGGGGGATGACGATCATTTGAGCAAGCGGTTGGGCAACACGTCATAATGGTGGGGTGACGACCACGGGCAAGGACAAGGGACCGCACCGGGCCGCCGGTGGAGCCCGGCGCCGCGGCCGGGGCTCGTCCGTGCTCCCCTCAGAGCGCCGCGAGCACCTCGTACGGCTCGCGGCCGAGCTGTTCGCCGAAAAGGGCTACCAGGCGACGACCGTCCGCAACATCGCGGACGAGGCCGGCATTCTCTCGGGCAGCCTTTACCACCATTTCGACTCCAAAGAATCGATCGTCGACGAGATCCTCACGGCATTCTTCGACGAGCTCGCCGCGGCCAATCAGGCGGTGCTGGAAAAGGGCGGCGACCCGCGTACGATCCTGGCCGGGCTCGTCGGCATCTGCTTCGGCACGCTCGTGCCGCACCGGGCCGCCATCATGGTCCTGCAGAACGACTGGAACTACCTGCGCCAGTTCGACCGCTTCGACTATCTGTCCAAGTCCGAGGAGGTCGCGGAGCGGTTGTGGGTCGGCCAGCTCGTCGAGGGCCAGCGGACCGGGTTGTTCCGCGACGACATCGACGCCCGGCTGACCTACCGCATGATCCGCGACACGATCTGGGTGGCCGTCCGGTGGTTCCGGCCCGGCGGCCGGCTCGACGCCCAGGGTCTCGCCGACCATTACATAAAGGTGCTCTTCGACGGCATCGCCGTCCACTGAAGCGCCCTTCCAATCGTCATCCCACGGCCGTTCCAAGATCGGTTGGAGGCTGAGGACGGTCGAGCGGCGACCTGTTGACTTTGTGTTGCAAAGCTTGCTAGCTTTGCAACACAAAGCCGAGGAGGCGCAGATGCCATGAACGAGACACCTGACACCGGTCGCGCTGCCGCAGCGGGCGCCGGCGGCGAGTTCACCCCCCAGGCGGCGGCACTGCTCCTGGAGCAGGCCACGCGGCAGGCGCGACGCCGGTTCGAGCCGTACCCGCCGGTGTTCTCAGCGTTCCGGGCGGTCATCGCGCTCGCCATCTACGGCACGATCTGGCTGTCGGTGCGCGACCAGCACCCCTACCGTGGGCCGGATGTCGCGGTCTACCTCGTCGTCCTCGCGCTCGCGGCGGTCAACCTCGGCGCGGCCGTCACGGTGGCCAGACGCGCGACCGCCGGGATCCGCGGAAGAACCCGCATGCGCCCGGCCGAGGTCACGACCATGGCCGCGGTGTGGATCGGCGTGTTCGTGGTCATGGGGGCGCTGCCCGCGGCCGGAGCGAGCCGGGGCGTCGTCTACGGCCTCTATCCGGCCAGCGCGCCGCTCATCGTCGCCGGCCTCGCCTGGGCCGGCATCATGGCGGCCCGGGCGAACGGGCCCGGCACCGGCGCCGCGCTGGCGGTGGCCGCCGTCGGCGCGCTGGCCGCCGTCGCGGGACCGGCGGGCGCATGGGCGGTCGCCGGCTCGGGCCTGTGCGTGGTGCTCATGGTCACGGCCGCCGCCACCGCCCGGCGGCACCGTGCCCGGGCGATTCGCCCATGACCGATGACGCGCTCGACCCGCTGATCCACGTCCCGGCGCGGCTGCGGATCGTCGCGGCCCTGGCCACGCTGCCCGACGGCGACACCCTCTCCTTCACCCGCCTGCAGGATCTCATCGGGCTGACCCCCGGCAACCTCATCACCCACCTGCGCAAGCTGGAAGACGCCGGCTACCTCAGCAGCGACAAGACCGGCAGCGGAACCGCGTCCAAGACCACAGTGGCCTTGACCGGTCACGGCCGCACCGCCCTCGCCGCCTACACCGCAACGCTCCGCACGCTGCTCAACGGCCTGTAGAACGACCCGGTCCCGGGCTGGGAGAGGCGTGGACGGTCCTCAGCGCCTGATCGACTCCTCGGTGAGTGCGGGCGGCGCGGTCGCGGGTGCCTCGACGGCGGGCAGGACGCGGGCGAGCCAGCCCGGCAGCCACCAGTTGACCGCGCCGAGCAGCTCCATGACCGCGGGCACGAGCACCATCCGTACGACGGTCGCGTCGATCAGCACCGCGACGCCCAGGCCCAGGCCGACCTGCTTGACCTCGATCTGCCCGACGAGCAGCACCGACAGGAACACGAACACCATGATCGCGGCGGCCGCGGTGATGACGCGGGCGGTGCGGGCCAGGCCCCTTGTCACCGCCGTCCTCGTCTCGGCGCCCAGGTCGTACTCCTCGCGGACGCGGGAGATCAGGAAGACCTCGTAGTCGGTGGAGAGCCCGAACAGGATCGGGAACATGAACAGCGGCACCCACGGCGTCACCGGCATGCCGGTCGGGAAGCCGAGCTGGTGGCCGAGCCAGCCCCATTGCACGACCGCGGTGAGCACGCCGTACGCCGCCGCGATGGATAGGAGGTTCATCACCGCGGCCTTCACCGCGATGGCGACCGAGCGGACGAGCACGAGCAGCAGGAGCAGTGACAGGCCGACGACGACCGCGATCAGCCACGGCAGCCGGGACCGTACGGAATCGGAGAAGTCGATCGTCCCGGCGTTGGGCCCGCCGATGAGCACGCGCGCGTCTCCCGCCGCGCGCGGTACGACGGTGTCGCGCAGCCGGTGGACGAGCCGCGGCGTCGCGGCGTCCTGCATCCCGGTCGTGGGGTAGGCGACGAACAGCGCGGCGGCCCCGTCCCGGCTGGTACGCGCGGGCGTCACGGTGGCGACGCCGGGCGTGCGCCCGACCGCGGCCGCCACCGCCGACGCGGCGCCGGGCGAGCGGGAGACGACGACCAGCGGCGCGTCGTAGCCGGGGCCGAAGCCGTCGGCGAGGATGCGGTGCGTGGCGTAGCTGCTGGTGTCGTGCGGCTGGGTGCTGGAGTCGGTGAAGCTCAGCCGCATCGACAGGGCCGGGGCCGCGAGGACGAGCAGGAGGACCGTGGCGATGACGCCGGCCGCGACCGGGCGTCGCTGGATCACCCCGGCCCAGCGCTCGGACAGCGGAGGGCGCCCGGTCCGGCGGGCCAGGAACGGCACCCGGAACCGGTCGATGTCACGTCCGGTGAAACCGAGCAGCGCCGGCAGCAGCGTCACCGCGGCGATCATGGTCATCAGCACGGTGAGCGAGGCGGCCACCGCGACCGCGCTCAGCAGCCGCTGCTGCATGACGAACAGGCCGAGGAGCGCGACCACGACGGTGGTGCCGGCGAAGACGACCGACCGGCCCGCCGTCGCGATGGCCGTCGTGGTGGCCTCCTCGGGGTCCGCGCCGCCGTCGAGGGCCTCGCGGAAGCGCGTGACGATGAACAGCGCGTAGTCCACGCCGACGCCGAGCCCGATGAGGCCGGCGACGATCGGGCCGAACGAGGGCGCGGGCAGCGCGTGGGCGACCAGTTCGATGCCGGCCAGCCCGGTGCCGATGCCGAAGACCGCGGTGATGATCGGCAGGCCCATGGCGAGCAGGGAACCGAACGCCACCAGGAGCACGATCACCGCCGCGAGCAGGCCGATCCCCTCGGTGGGGCCGCCTCCGGGCGTCTCGGCGTCGGTCACCGCGCTGCCGCCGAGGGCGAGCGTGAGGCCGTCACCGGACGCGTCGCGTACGTCGGAGATCATCTTCAGCACGCCGGCCTTCGGCATCTCGGCGGAGATCCGGTCGAGCTGGATCGGTGCGAACGCCGTGCGCCGGTCGGGCGAGACCTGTCCCGGAGTCCCGTACGGGGAGGTCACCGAGGTGACGTGCGGGCCATGCGAAAGCTCGCCGATGACCTTCTCCACGCGGGGCCGTACGCCGGCCACTCCCCCGTCCGCGTGGATGGCCAGGGTGAGCGTGTCGCCGTTCTGCTCCGGGAAGTGGTCCTTGATCAGGTTCTGCGCCCGCGCGGACTCCGTGTCGCCGCCACCGAAGGCGTTGTCGGCCGCCGGGGCGAAGCCGAAGCCGGCCGCCATCACGATCGCGGCGCCGGCGATCCAGAGCAGCAGGACCCGGCGCCGGCGGCGATAGCAGAAGCGGGCCAGCCGGACGAGCGGGCCGTCGTGCATGGGAATCTCCTCGTTGTCTGCCGGCCCCCAGATTCCCGGGTCGGGGGCGGGCAGGGCGTCATGCGAGCGATGACACTTCGGCCCCGGCCGTACTCCGTGAGGAGTACGGCCGCGTACGCGTCACAGGGAGTACTGGACCGCGCTCCGCTCGGCGACGATCGGCGTGACGCACTCGTCGATGACCTTCCGGTGCGTGGGATGGTCGCGATAGACGAGGAACGCGTCGCGGTCCGCGAAGTCGGCGACCACGGCGAAGTCGGCGTTGCCGGGGTTCATCCCCGCGTCGGCGCCGACCGCGTAGGCGCGCAGCTCGGGGATGGCGCCGGGCAGCTCGTTCAGCCGCTCCCCGAGCGTACGGATCTGCTCCTCGGTCGCGTCCTCGCGCCACCGGAACACCACCACATGCCGGAATCCGGACACCGTCATCCTCCTCTTGTCGACACCGGGGACGACCCTACGCTCAGCCTCCGGGCGTCTCCCCCAGCAGGTCGCTCGCGGACCGGTGGATCTTGGCCAGCGCGCTCATCAGGTGCGTGCGCTCGGCCTCGGTGAGGTCGGCGGTGACCCTCTCCTCCAGGAACCTCCGCTCGGCCTCCACCGGCTCTCGCAGCGCCCGTCCGGCGTCGGTGAGCCAGAGCCGTACGAGGCGCTGGTCCTTGTCGTCGCGGCGGCGGGTGAGCAGCCCGCCGGCGGTCATGCGGGTGGCCATCTTGACGACGGTGGGCGTGGTGACGTTCAGCGCGGCGGCGACGTCCCCGGGCGTACGGCCGTCCTGCTCCCACAGCAGCGCGAGCATGTGGTTCTGCCCGAGGTGCAGCCCGTGCCGGCGCATGGCCCCGTCGGCCGCGGCGCGGAGCGCCTTCGACGTCCTGCCGTGCAGGTCCAGGAACTCCGGCATCGCGCCTCCCACGAGTCGATTGACGGCTAATCATTTACCGGCTAGCGTTCCGTCGCGCAGCTATCGATAGACGGCAAACGACTTTGGAGAGCCATATGATACTGGTCACCGGCGCCACCGGGAACATCGGCCGTGACCTCGTGCGCGAGCTCGGCGCCCGTGGTGCCGCGCAGCGCCTCCTGGTGCGCGACCCCGCCCGCGCCGCCGGGCTGCCCGAGGAGGCCGAACGCGTCGTGGCGGACCTCGGCGAGCCCGCGACACTGGCGCCCGCCTTCGCCGGCGCGGACCGGATGTTCCTCCTGACGCCGGGCATCGGCACCGGGCACACCGGCAACGCCCTCGCCGCCGCGAAGGCCGCCGGCGTGCGCCACATCGTGCACCTGTCCTCCACGAACGTGCTCGGCGACCCGATGCCGCCCATGGGCCACTGGCACCACGAGCGCGAGAAGATGATCCGCGCCTCCGGAATCCCCGCCACGTTCCTGCGGCCGAACGGCTTCATGCTCAACGCGCTCGAATGGGCGCGGAGCATCCGCGAGGAGGGCTTCGTCATCGACGCGATCGGGCCCGGACGCCACGCGTCCGTCGACACCGCCGACGTCGCCGCCGTCGCGGCGCTCGTCCTCACCGAGGACGGCCACGAAGGCCGGGAGTACTCCCTCACCGGCGACGAGGCCCTCACCGTCGCCGAACAGGCGCTGATCATCGCCGAGACCGTCGGCCGTGACATCGAGGTCCGTACGGCGGCCACGACGGAAGAGGCCGTACGGTCGCGCTTCCCGGACGGCGCGCCCCCGGCGCTCGCCGAGGCCGCCGCGAAGACGCTGGCGCTCATGCGCGCCGACACGGTCGGCCTCCGCACCGACACCGTGGAGCGGCTCCTCGGCCGCCCGCCGCGAAGCTTCGCGGACTGGTGCGCGCGCAACGCCGGCGCGTTCCGCCGCTGAGCAGACGGGAACGGGAAAGGGCGGCCGGTGAACCCGGCCGCCCTTGCTCACTGATGTGTTAGGACCAGGACACTCCGCCCATCACGCCTTCCTCTCCCCGCATGTCAACAGGACCCCGCTCCCCTATGCGGTGATCTCCTGGCACCGAGGCTAGAAGCTCCAAGCCGAACTTGAAATACGTCTTTTGACCTATTTTGACCCAAGCACTACTCGCATTTACGATTTCACGTACAGTCACGAACATTCTTGGTCTCCGGACACCCGTCCGAATATGCACCAAGCCGGACCCGCGTAGCCTGACCACCTGTGAAGGTAGCGGATCTTCATCCATGGCCCACGGAGGCCGGTGAGGCCGAGACGATCCAGGACCGGCTGCGCCCCCTCGCCGACCTGACCTCGCCCGGACCGGTGGCCGTACACACGGTGGCCGGCCTCGACGTGGCCTACGCCGACGACCGGCTGGCCGCCGCCGCGGTCGTGCTCGACGCCGAGAGCCTCGACGTCGTCGAGGAGGCCACGGTCATCGACCGGCCCGGCTTCCCGTACGTCCCGGGCCTGTTCGCCTTCCGCGAGCTCCCCGCGCTCGTGGACGCGCTGCGCCGGCTGAGCGTCACCCCGGACCTGCTGGTCTGCGACGGGCACGGGCTCGCGCACCCGAAGAGGTTCGGGCTCGCGTGCCACCTCGGCGTGCTGACCGGGCTGCCCTCGATCGGCGTGGGCAAGACCCACCTGGTCGGCTCCTACGACGAGCCGGGCGGCGAGCGTGGCTCCTGGAGCGCGGTCAGCGACGGCGGACAGGTCGTCGGGCGCGCCCTGCGCACGCAGACCGGCGTACGGCCGGTGTTCGTCTCGATCGGTCACCGCGCCGACCTCGACACGGCCTGCGCCCTGACCCTGCGGCTCGCTCCGCGCTACCGGCTGCCCGAGACGACGCGCCGGGCCGATCACCTGTCGAGGATGACGCTCACAGCCCGTTGAGGAAGCGCTTGGCGATCGGCGCGGCGGCCTTGGCGCCGAACCCTCCGTCCTCGACGATCACGGCGAACGCCACGTCCCCGCGGAAGCCGATGAACCACGCGTGCGTCGGCGGCTGCTTGCCGTTGTGCCCGGAGGCGTACTCCGCGGTCCCGGTCTTGCCCGCGGTGCCGGCCGGGAGTCCGGTGTCCTTGGCGGTGCCCCTCGTCACCACCGCGCGCATCATCTGGGTGAGCTGGGCGCGGGCATTCGGGTCCAGCCGGCCCGCCCTGGCCTTCTGCGGCACCGGCGGATCCGACACGAAGATCGGCGGGCGCCAGGTGCCGCTGGAGACCCCGGCGGCCACCCCGGCCATGCTGAGGGCGTTGGCGAGGTCACGGCCCTGCCCGAAGCCGGAGACGGCCATCTCCGCGTCGCTCGTCGGGGAGGGGTAGCTGCCCGCCGCGACGCGCACGCCCGGGTCGATCTTCTGGTTGAAGCCGAACAGCCCCGCCGCGCCGACCAGCCGGGCCGGGTTGAGGCGTCGCTGGGTCTGCATCGCGAAGGCGGTGTTGCACGACTGGGCGAGCGCCTCGGTGAAGGTGATGTCGCCGAGTTCCTCTCCCTCGGAGTTGTGGATCACCTGACCGCCGACGTTGGCCTTCTTGGGGCACTGCACCTTCGCGGACGGGCTGAGCCCGCTGCGCAGCAGCGCGTACGCCGTGACCACCTTGAACGTCGAGCCGGGCGGATAGGTGCCCTGCATCGCGCGGTCGAACCCGCCGGGGATGTTGGCGACCGCGAGGATCTGCCCGCTGGAGGGCCGCATGACGACCATCGAGGTCGGCTTCTTCTGCCCCTGGACGGCGGCCGCGGCGGCCCGCTGGGTGTGCAGGTCCAGAGTCGTGCGGACGTCGCGCCCCGCCTTGCCGGGGAACCCGCCCACCGTCTTGACCGGGTGGTTCGAGGCGTCGGCGACCGTGACGGACGCCGTCGGGGTGCCGGCCAGCCGCTTGTCGAAACGCTGCTGGATGCCCGACCGGCCGACGACGTCACCCTTGGCGTAGGAGGTGCCGAGCCGCTTGGCCTGCTTGTCGGTGAGCGCGCCGGTGAGGCCGACGAGCTGTTGCACCGAGCCGGACACGTCGACGCCGTCGATCAGGCTGCCGTTGGCCGCGACCACGTGGGCGCGGGCCGGCCACCGGTACGACGTGGTCAGGTGCTGGCCGGCGTGCAGGTCCGGATGGATGCTCTCCGGCGACCAGGAGACCTTCCACTTGTGGTCGCTCGTCACGAGCAGCAGCCGGCCCGAGTAGTGCCAGGTTCCCATCGGCAGGATGAGGTCGGCGGTGAACGGCGCGATCGCGTGGCCGCCGTCCTGCTTGGTCACCGTCCCGAGCTTCGTCCGTACGGTCTTCACACCGAGGCCGGTGCGCAGCAGCTGATATTGCCGGTCCATGTCGGGCGGCGGAGAGAGGGCCGCGGCGCTCATCCCCGTGCTGTCGCCGTGCTCCCAATCGGACAGGAACGTGCTCGCGGTGCTCTCCGGGCTGCCCTTGGTGCGGAACAGCACATAGGCGCCCGCCGCAAGGCCCAGGACCACGACTAGGGCCCCGGCGCCGATCGCCACCCACAGATACTTCTGTCGCACGAGTTCGTGACACTCCCCCGGATGTCTGGTCTGATCGATCATCGTAGTGTCTGGCGTCCCGTGGCCGAGGGGATCCGTGTCCCCGCCCGCGGCCAGGTCCGGACGCACACCGGAGGCGAGGTGCCATGGGCAGGCTGGATGGGAAAGTGGCGCTGATCACCGGCGGCGCCCGCGGCATGGGCGCCGCGCACGTACGGCGCTTCGTCGGCGAGGGCGCCAGAGTCGTCATCGGCGACGTGCTGGAGGAGGAGGGCGCCCAGGTCGCCGCCGAGCTCGGCGGCGCGGTCCGGTTCGTCCGCATGGACGTCACCCGCCCGGACGACTGGAAGGTCGCGGTGGACACCGCGCTGACCGTCTTCGGCGGGCTCGGCGTGCTGGTCAACAACGCCGGGATCCTCAGGTACCGGCGGATCGAGGACATGTCCGTCGAGGACTTCACCTCGATCATCGAGGTCAACCTCGTGGGGCAGTGGCTCGGCGTGAAGTCGGTCATCGAGCCGATGAAGGCGGCCGGCGGCGGCTCCATCGTGAACGTCTCCTCCACCGAGGGCTTCGTCGGCGCCACCGGGCTGTCGGCCTACAGCTCCAGCAAGTTCGGCGTACGGGGGCTGACGAAGGTCGCGGCGCGCGAGCTCGGCGAGTACGGCATCCGCGTCAACTCGATCCATCCCGGTGCGATCCTCACCCCGATGGTCACCGAGGACGCGGCGCTTGTCTCGGCCAAGGCGGAGAGCGCGGACGCGTTTCTACGGGCGCTGCCGCTCGGCCGCATGGGCGAGGCCGAAGAGGTACCCGGGCTCGTGGTGTTCCTCGCCTCGGACGAGGCGGGCTACTGCACGGGAAGCGAGTTCCTGGTCGACGGCGGGATGCTCACCGGCGCCGGCTACTGAAAGTTTGAGAGGCGCCGCCCGGGACCCGACCGCCCCTATGGCCGGGCCCCGGTGACGCCTCCCTCCAATATGGTCCAGGCTCCCCCGGTGACCGTTCGCCTCCCATTACCGCAGACGGCACCGCCCCTGGAAACGCCCGCCCACCTCGCTCCGTCGCCGCCGGCGGGCCGCACATCGCCGCGGCCGGAGCGCGTAGGCGCGGGAAGCTTAACATCGGAATCTACCGTCGTATACGACTATGGGCCGATACCTAATGTCCTTGCCATGGAGCAAGATGGGCCTCGACGGAGAGGAGACCCGTGGCCGATCATCGGATGACGGCGACGTCATACCTCGTGCTCGGGCTGCTTGCCGATGGTCCCGCGACGAGTTACCAGCTCAAGCAGAGGGTCGCCGTGAGCATCGGCAACTTCTGGGAGTTCGCGCACTCCCAGCTCTACGACGAGCCGATGCGCCTGGCCGACGCCGGGTTAGTGGAGACGAGCGCCGAGCCCGGCGGCCGGCGCAGGCGGACGTTCACCATCACCGACGCGGGCCGCGCGGAGCTGGCCGGCTGGCTCGCCGAGCCCACGCCGGCCCGTACGGACGTGCGCGACCCCGGCCTGCTCAAACTCTTCTTCGCCAAATGGGCCCAGCCGTGCGACGTCCGCAACATCGCGATCGACCAGCGCCGCTCCCACCAGGAGCGGGCCGACCACTACGAGCGCACCCACGCGCTGCTGGCCGGCTCGATCGACCGCTGGCAGCTCAAGTCCATCGAGCTCGGCATCCGCTACGAGCGCACGGTCGAGGGCTTCTGGACCGACCTCCTCACCGAACTGCCGGAGGCCTGAGAGTTCGAGACAGGCCCTAACCTCCTGCTTCGCCGGTGACGAGGGTTTCGGGCAGCCAGGTCGCCGGCTGCGCGCAGGCGCACAGGCCGTACATCGTGATCAGTTGGGCGCGGAGCACGGTGTACTCCGCGACGCTGCGCGCCGGGCGTACACGGTTGCAGGTCAGGCACAGCACAGGTCTCCCCCCTGCCGCGACCCGCCGCCGGGAGCCCCTCTCCCTGAGACTCCCGGCGGCGGGCGCCGGCGCGGCGCGCCGGATCCGTCCCCTCAAACGGCTCCGGGCGGACCGCCATCGAGCGGCTGCGTCCGGGCGTCAAAGTCGTCACCCGCCGTGCCGCGACACGCACACTAGGCGATGGCGGGTTGCAAACACGTTGCACTCGCTCGATAGCAGTACGTGACAAATACCAGGTGATGGTTTTACGTATCGGGTTGCAACGGAGCCCCCGGGCACGGATGCTCTTAGCATCCAGACCCCCATGGAGACGCTCCTGATGCGGACCAGCCACGAACGCGAACCGATCGCGGACCGTGATCGCCCCTCTCCCGACGCCGGCACCCGCCTCCTGGTGGCCGACTCGTGGCGCCGTTCGCTTGCGGCGGGCGTCGATCCGGACTTACGGTCGGCGCCGCTGGTGTTCGACGCCGACACGGTCGCCGGCGTCCGGCAGAGCCATCCGCTCAACCGCCATCTGCCCATGCTGCGCGAGACGCTCCGCGGCATGGCCGACGTCTCCTGCCACCTCATGGCGGTCACCGACGCCGAGGGGCACGTGCTGTGGAGCGAGGGCCCGCGCGCCGTGCGCCGGCGGGCCGAGGACATCGGGCTCGTCGAGGGCTTCCGCTGGACCGAGGACTCGATCGGCACCAACGGCATCGGCACCGCGCTCAGCGTCGGCGGCCCGGTCTACATCGAGTCGACCGAGCACCTCGTGAACGCCCTGCGTCCCTGGTCGTGCGTTGCCGCCCCGATCACCGATCCCGACACGGGGCAGGTGATCGGCTGCGTCGACATCAGCGGCACACAGGGCACCATGCACCCGGCCGTCATCGCGCTCGTCCAGGCCGCGGCCCGGCTCACCGAGGCGCAGCTGACGCTGGAGATGAACCTCCGCGACGCGCGCCTGCGCGACCGCTACCTCCGCCACCTGCACGGCGACGCGCGCGTGCTGGTGACGGCCACCGGGCGCGTCCTCGCGGCCGACCCGGACGGCTGGTGCGGCTCCCGCGTCGCGGTGCCGGAGGCGGGGCACCGGCTGTCGCTGCCCGACGGCCGCGCCGCCGTCGCCGAGGTCCTCGGCCAGGCGTTCGTGCTGCGCACCGTGGAGGAGGACCGGCGCTCACTGCTGCTGAGGTTCCTCGGCGACGAGCAGCCGTGCGCGTTCCTGGACCGGCGGCGGATATCGCTGTCGCTGCGCCGCGCGGAGCTGCTCGCGCTGCTGGCCCTGCATCCGCGCGGGCTGACCTGCGAGCAGTCCTCGTTCCACCTCTACGGCGACGAGGGCAACCCGGTCACCGTACGCTCCGAGATCCACCGGCTGCGGACCCAGCTCGGCGACGTCGTGCGCGGCAAGCCCTACCGCCTCGACTGCGACGTGGACGCCGACTTCCTGGCCGTACGCCGCCTGCTCGGCGCGGGAGACGTCGCCGGCGCCGTACGCCTCTATCGGGGTCCGCTGCTGCCGCGGTCGGAGTCGGCGGCCATCCGCGGTGAGCGGACCGACCTGGACACGACGCTGCGGCGGCAGCTCCTGCACCACGGCGACGTCGATGACCTGTGGGCCTACGCGCAGACCGGCGACGACCTGGAGATCCTCGGCCGGCTGACGGCGACGCTGCCTCCGGGCGACCCGCGCCGCGTTGCGGCCCAGCTACGCGAGCACCGCGCGATGGGCGATGGTTAGGGCCTGTCTCGAGGTCCCCG
Organism: Actinomadura sp. DC4; assembly: GCF_030406325.1. GTDB lineage: Bacteria > Actinomycetota > Actinomycetes > Streptosporangiales > Streptosporangiaceae > Actinoallomurus. Next base: position 62,365 of record NZ_JAUEQY010000019.1, read on the forward strand.
TCCGTCGCGCAGCCGGACAGCGGGACTTCGCAGGCCCTTAGGGCTTGCGGGGCTCTTCGACCATGTCGTCGAACTCGCCGTCCTTGACCCCGAGGATGAAGGCCTCCCACTCGTTGGGGGTGTAGTAGAGCGCGTCGCCGTCGGGCTTACTCGAATCGCGCATCACGACCATGCGGTCGGCGTGCTTGTGCTTGATCGGCACGTCCTTGCCGTCGACGAACAGGATCTCGACGGACCCGGTTTCCTCGCTCATGCGGGGCCTCTTCTAGTCAGGGGAAGACGGACGGCCCTCCCAAGGCCGCCCGGGTCAAGGCTATAGGCCCCTGCACTCCCGTCGCGGGCAGAAACGACAGGGTCGGCCATCCTCTACAGTTACTCACCAGTAACCGGTGCGGGAGGAACAGCATGATCGATCTACGGCGCGAGGGCGACGTCCACGTCCTGCGGTTCGACGACGGGGAGAACCGTTTCAGCCCGGATCTTCTGGAGGAGCTCGAGAAGGCGCTCGACTCGCTGGCGGACGAACCGGCGCCGAAGGCACTGGTGACGACCGGTACGGGCAAGTTCTACTCCAACGGCCTCGACCTGGACTGGCTCGGCCGCAACGCCGACCAGTGGGGCCCCTACGTCGCCCGGGTGCACGCGCTGTTCGCCCGCCTGCTGACCCTGCCGATGCCGACGGTCGCGGCGGTCAACGGCCACGCGTTCGCGGCCGGCGGCATGCTGACCCTCGCCCACGACCTCCGCGTGATGCGCGCCGACCGCGGGTACTTCTGCCTGCCCGAAGTCGACCTGGGCCTGCCCTTCTCCCCCGGCATGAGCGCACTGATCCAGGCGAGACTGCCGAAGGCGACGGCGCATGAGGCGATGATCACCGGCCGCCGGTACGGCGGCGGGGAGGCCCTGAGCGCCGGCATCGTCGACCGTACGGCGCCCGAGGCCGAGGTCGTCTCCGCCGCGGTCGCGCTCGCCGCTCCCCTGGCGGCCAAGGACGGCGGCACGATCGCCAAGATCCGCACGCAGATGTACGAGCCGGCACTGGCCGCGCTCGCCTAAGTCTTTACAATCTAATTCCGGTAGATATAGTAGAGAATGTGGGCCAGCGTTCCTGCGGCAGCCATCGCGTCTCGCTGGTCGTACGTACCGTCTCGTAGGTTCCTGCGCGTCCGGACCGAGACGGCGAGGGCCGGTCCCGAGTGGCAGCGGGACCGGCCCTGTCACGTCTCCAGCAGGGCGAGCAGCCGCTCGGCCCGCTGTGTGAGGGCGCCCGCCGGGTCCTCCGCCGTCAGGGACAGGAACCAGAACAGCGCGAGCAGCCGCCGGCACTCCCTCAGCCGTACGGTCTCGGCGGCGGTCAGCTCGAAGTGGCCCAGCAGCGCCGCCCCGTCCAGCACGCCGTGCCCGCTCACGTGCTCGACCGCCTCGGCGAGCTCGTACGCGCGGTCGCCGCGCCCGGAGTACTCGAAGTCGACGATCCGCACCCGGGAGCCGTCCCACAGGTAGTTGGCGAGGTTCCCGTCGCCGAGCCCGAACACGGGCGTGAGCTCGGCGTCGAAGACCTCATCCAGCCGCGGCCGCGCGACCCAGGCCGAGGCGGCCCCGAACGCCCGGGTCACGAGCGGGCCGGCGTTCGGTTCGGGCGGGCGCCGCACGCACCAGCGACGGAGGCTGCGCAGGGCTTCGCGCGGATGCAGCAGCCGGAACGGCAGCTCGGCGAGGACGTGCGCCGGAAGGGCCCGCTGCGCGGTCTCCAGCGCCTCGGCCAGCCGCGCCAGCCGCTCGGGCGTGACCGGCGCGGTGAGCGGCACCCCGCCCAGCCGCGACATCGTCACCGAGGGCGGGTCGGCCTCGAGATCGGCCCGTACCGGCCGCGGGGCCAGGTCCGGGGCGTACTCCGCCAGCAGCGTCAGCGCCCGCCACTCACGCCGGTGCTGCCCCTGGTCCCACGCCCGGAACCGCTTGACCACCACACCCGCGCCGACCTCCACCGCATGCGTGCTCACCGCGCGCTCCCCGCGTCGCCGCCGGTCCGGCCTCCGTCGCGGGCCGGACCGGCGCCGATGCTACCGGCCGACCCTGATCGTCACTGTGGCCGTACGGGTCACGGCGGGCAGCTTCGTGGTGTCGACCAGGAGGTACTCGCCGTCGTCCTGCGTGCCGTCCGGCAGCGTCTTGGCGTGCAGTTGGAACGGAGGCGTGGCATTGGTGACGCCGTCGACCCCGAAGTCGTTGTCGTTGCTGATCACGAGCGTGCGCCCGCCGTCGGTGGTCGCGACCCCCTCGACCTTGTCGTGGCCGAAGAAGCCGCCGCTCGGGTCCAGCCCGGTGACCAGCGCGCCGAGGTCGACGTCGAGGCTCTTGCGCACCGGGGTGATGCCCGCCGCGGTCAGGGCGGACAGGGACGCCGCGGTGTCGTCCTTGCCGACGAGGGCGTCGATCGTCGCGCCGCCCAGGAGCAGGCCGCCCCTGGCCCCGTCGTAGACGGCGCCGGGCACCGAGGCGCGCGGGCCGACGTCGGTCGCGCCGGCCAGGTCGACCTTGAACAGCTTCTTGTACGCGTCCGGCTCGAAGCCGCCGTCCCGCTCGTCGACGAGGAAGGTCGTGCCGCTCAGCGCGGTGATCTCGCTGACCGCGCCGCCGTTGTCCTTGGGGTCGTCCAGGAGGTAGATGTACTCATGCGTCGCCCGCGTGCGCAGGTCGTACGTCACGATGCGCAGCGTGGTGATGTTCGCCGGCTTGGCCGTGACGTCGGGCTGCTGGAGCGCCGACTGCATGATCCCGACCAGGGTCCGGCCGTCGGGGGTGACGGTGAGGCCCTCCATGCCCTTGTTCGGCACGCGCTTGGCGAGCTCGCGCGGCAGCGTCCCGTCGAACGGCGACAGCCGCTGCGTCGCCCGGCCGTTCCGGTCGAAGTGGGTGATGAACGGGCCGTACTCATCGGAGACCCAGAACCCTCCGTCGGGCATCGCGACCAGGCCCTCGGAGTCATAGCCGGAGGCGTTCGGCGCGAGGGTCACGCCGTTGAGGTCGACGAGCTTCTCACCCGTCGTGGCCTGCGGGTTCACCCGGCCGGTGTACGGGGTGCCGTCGGCCTCGCGCAGCGGGATCCTCTTCTCCAGCACCGCCTTGCCGCCGGTGAGCCGGAACCGCCCGATCGCCGGGTCGAAACCGGGCAGCGGGAGCACCTTCTCCCCATCCGGGCCGTCGACGTTCGGGCCGCGGTCGGTCAGGCCGTAGAACTCTTCGCGCGCGCCGGGCACCGGGGCCAGCGACGAGCCGTACGCTCCGCCGGTGATCGCCACTCCGCCGATCGTCGCCAGCGGCGGGAGCTGCGTGCGGTAGCGCGCGACCGCGTCGGTGACCGTGTAGGTGAAGCGGTCGGTGCCGGTGAAGCCGGCGGCGGGCGTGTAGCGGAACGAGCCGTCGGGGTTCAGGCTCAGCGAGCCGTGCGCCGGAGAAGTGTGGGTGGTCAGGGTGATCCGGTCACCGCGGTCGTTGCGGAACAGCCCGGCGCCCGTGAGGACGTGGCCGGCCCGTGCCCGGTAGGCGTCGTCGCGGGCGCTGAGGTCGTGCGCGGGCGTGGCTCCGGCGGCCCCGGCGGCCCCGATGCCGAGAACGGCCAGGGCGAGAGCCGCGGTGGCGGTGGTGTGCAGGCGATTCATCCGATCCTCCCCGGCCCGTCGCACGACGTGCCGACCGAGCAGTCTGATCAACGGGGATGGCCGGACGCGGGCCACCGGCTGTGGCCGAGGTGAATGACTTACGACGCTTGACGGTGTAAGCCCTGGTCAGCGGCGGGGTCTTTTGCGCTGTCTTCGGTCTTTATCCCGCCAAGCGCTTGATGTACCCTCAGTAACTGAACAAGCACATAATGTGAGAGTCTTCCGGGGCGAACAGGGGGTGGCGCAGTCCATGGCGCATGCGCCGCCCGGCCCCCCGATCTCCGATCGACGGCAGTCCTGCCCGACACACCGATCGCCCAGGCACTGATTCCCCAACCTTGGAGACATCTCCTCATGTCGATGACCGCACCGGTCTCCGGCCCCGCTGTCGTCCCCCGCCGCTGGATCGCCCTGGTCTTCATCGCCCTGGCCCAGCTGATGGTCGTGCTCGACGCGACCGTCGTGAACATCGCCCTGCCCTCCGCGCAGAAGGCGCTGCGCATCTCCGACGCGAACCGCCAGTGGATGATCACCGCCTACACGCTCGCGTTCGGCGGCCTGCTGCTGTTCGGCGGCCGGGTCGGCGACCTCATCGGCCGGAAACGGGCCTTCCTCATCGGCCTGGTCGGCTTCGCAGGGGCCTCGTCCCTCGGCGGCGCCGCCGCGAACGAGGGCATGCTGCTCGCCGCGCGTGCGCTGCAGGGCGCGTTCGGCGCGCTGCTCGCCCCGGCCGCGCTGTCCCTGCTCGCGGTGACGTTCACCGCCTCGAAGGAGCGCGCCAAGGCGTTCGGCGTCTACGGCGCCATCGCGGGCGGCGGCGCGGCCATCGGCCTGATCGTCGGCGGCCTGCTCACCGAATACCTCAACTGGCGCTGGGCGCTCTACGTCAACGTGCCGATCGCGGCGATCGGGCTGGCCGGCGGGCTGGTGTTCGTCCACGACCCGGTCACCACGCGCTCCCGCAGCCGCCTCGACCTGCCCGGCGTCGCCCTGGTCACCGCGGGCCTGATCGCGCTGGTCTACGGCTTCACCCGCGCCGAGTCCGAGGGCTGGCGCGAACGCGGCGTGATCGCGCTGCTCGTGGCGGCATGCGTGCTGCTGGTGACGTTCGTCGTCGTGGAGAGCCTGGCCCGTACGCCGCTGCTGCCGCTGCGGGTGATCCTCGACCGCAACCGCGGCGGCGCGTACCTCTCGGTGGGCCTGTCGGTGATCGGCATGTTCGGGCTCTTCCTGTTCATGACGTACTACCTGCAGACGGTCAAGCGCTACTCCCCCGTCGAGACCGGGCTGGCGTTCCTGCCGCTGACCGCGGGCATGATTACCGGCTCGACGCAGATCTCGGCCCGGCTGATGAACCACGTGCCCGCGCGCCTGCTCATGGTGCCAGGGCTGCTCGTCGGCGCCGGCGGCATCGCGCTGCTCACCCGGCTGCAGCCCGACAGCTCGTACGCCGGGCTCGTGCTGCCCGCGCAGATCCTGCTGGGCCTCGGGCTGGGCACGGCGCTCATGCCCGCGATGAACCTCGCCACGGCGGGCGTCGACCCACGCGACGCCGGGGTCGCCGCGGCCATGGTCAACACCTCCCAGCAGATCGGCGGCTCGCTCGGCACGGCGCTGCTCAACACCATCGGCGCGACCGCGACCACCTCCTATCTCGCGGCCCACGCACAGGGGCCGCCGTCGCCGTCGCTCACGGCGGCGGGCCTCGTGCACGGCTTCGTCGTCGCGTTCTGGTGGGCGATGGGCGTCATCGGCCTGGCCGCGCTCGCCGTCGCCGTGCTCATCAACAGCAGGGGCGAGCGCCGGGCCGCGCGGGTCCTCGCCGAGCCCGGCATCGAGACGCCCGTCGCGGCCGAGGCCCCGGAGGTACGCGAGTTCGCCTCCGTGGGCGCGCACGCCGACCGGCCCGACGACGGCACCACGTTCGGCCCGGCCGAGCCGGCGTACGCGTCGGTGGCGGGTGCCGGGGGGTTCGGCGACGCCGGCACCCGGGTGCGCGGGCGCGTGCGCGGCAGTGAGGGCGTGCCGGTCTCCGGCGCGGCGCTCACCCTGATCGACCTGGGCGGGCGCCAGGTCGACCGGGCCGTCACGCGGGCCGACGGGTCGTACGCGCTGACCGCGCCGGTGGCGGGCTCGTACATGCTGATCACGGCCGCCGACGGACACCGGCCGCAGGCCGCGACGGTCGTGGTCGGCGACCGCCCGCTCGGCTACGACGTGGCGCTGTCGGGCACCGCCGGTCTGGCCGGGGTGGTGCGCAGTGCCACGACCGGCGGCCATGTGAGCGGCGCGATGGTGGTGGTGACCGACGCCGACGGCGAGGTGGTCGCCTCGGCCGCGACCGGGCCGGGCGGGGAGTTCTCCTTCGACGACCTGGTCTCCGGGACGTTCGTCGTGGCGGTGAGCGCGGGCGGCCACCGGCCGGGCGTGGTGCCGGTCGACGTCGCGGGCCAGGGCACGACGCGGTGTGAGGTGGAGCTGCCGGCCGGCGCGCGCCTGCACGGCACCGTACGCGCCGGGACCGACGACCTGCTGCTCGCCGACGCCCGGGTCACGCTCGTGGACGCCGCCGGAAACGTCGTGGCCACCGCCACCACCGGCCCCGACGGGGCGTACTCCTTCGAGGACCTCGACCCCGGCCCGTACACCGTGATCGCCAGCGGCTATCCGCCCGTCGCCGCCGCCCTGACCGTCGACGACGCCGGCGCCGAGTCGTTCGGCCTCACCCTCAGCCATCCCGAGGAGAACTGACGTGACGCACGTGGCAAGGGACGACCGCGGCCTGCGCGCCCGGATTCGTACCAAGGACGGCTGGGCCGTGCCCCACGCGGTCGTCACGGTCGCGGACATGACCGGCCAGCAGGTCTCCCGCGCCCAGGCCGACTCCGAGGGCGTCGTCCGCACCGGGCCGCTGCCGGCCGGGCGCTACACCGCGATCGTCTCGGCCATCGGGTACGCCCCGGCGGCCTCGACCGCCAGGGTCGGACCGGCCGGCGCCGCCGAGCTCGGCACCGTCACGCTGGCCCGCCGGACCGGCGCCGACCTGCCCCTTCCGGGGCCGTGGACCATCGACCCGGCGCACTCGAGCATCATGGTCACGGTCCGGCACCTCGGGCTTTCCAGCGTGCACGGGCGGTTCGGGGAGTTCGGCGGGCGCATCGACGTCGCCGAGCCGGTCGAGCGATCGCGGGTGACCGCCGAGATCAAGGCCGCCACGATCGACACGGCCAACTCCCTGCGCGACGAGCACCTGCGCGGCGCCGACTTCCTCGACGTCGAGCGCTTTCCGCTGATCGCCTACGTCGGCCGGCGGGTGGTCCCGGCGAGCGGCGACCGCTGGACGGTCCACGGCGACCTCGCGCTCAAGGACGTCCGGCGCGCGGTCGAGCTGGACCTGTCCTACCTCGGCGTCGGCCCGGACCCGTGGGGCGGCTTCCGTGCCGCGTTCCGCGCGACCACCGAGCTGCGGCGCGAGGACTTCGCGATGGTCTACAACCAGATCCTGTCGGCCGGCATCGGCGCCATCGGGACCACGCTCCGCGTCACCCTCGACATCCAGGCCGTACGCGGAGAGCGGCTGCCCTCGGGGTGAGGGGTCTCAGCGCGGCGGTGAGAACGACGGCCCGCCGTCCTGGACGGACCGGGTGCGCTCGGCCAGGCCGGCGGCCACGCCGTCCAGGTGGAGCCCCTGGCCGTTCAGGTCACGGATCAGGGTGTCCATGATGGTCAGCGTGACGTGCAGGAAGACGTCCGGCGCGAGGCGGCGCACCTCGGACTCGTACACCCGATGGGCCTCGGGGTTGCCGGTCAGCGCGGCCAGCACCCCGGAGCGCACACGCTGGCTCATCGTGCGCCACACCTGCTCGCGCTCGGGGATCGCGCCCGTGCGCCAGGGGCCGTTGTAGTCGAGCGAGCGGACCAGCTCGTCGGCCGACGAGCCCGTGCGCAGGTCCCACAGCACCGCCCAGAGTGCGATCAGCCAGTTCATCCCGGTGAGCACGCGCAGCGGGTCGGTGTCCATCGCGCCGAACAGCTCGGCCTGCGGCTGGTCGGTCTCCCGGAACGCGAGCGCCTCGATGCGGACGACGTCCTCCATCGCCAGCAGCTCGGAGGGCGGCCTCCGGAGTACGGTCATGCGTCCTGAGGCCGTGTCCCGCAACTCGACGCCGTCGCCCTCGGGAAGAGTCGACCAGGTGTACGGCCCCGACATGATCACAATCGTAGGACGGCTGCGGGCCGACCGAGGTTCCCGGATGGCTGTGCCCGGATGCGGTCACCCCCCGGCGTCCGCGATGCCCTCATGGCCGCCATCTTAGAGTGTCGGCGGCCGCCTCTATTCTGAGCGGCGTGAATATCGGACCTCGCCATGGCTGACCGCGCGCGCGGCGCGCCTTCGACCGAGACGACCGTGCGCGCGGAGGACTGGGACGGGCGCGACCTCACCGACGAACGCCATGAGCGGGTCGAGTTCGTCGACGTGGACCTGACCGAGACCGTGAGCCGGGGGGCGTTCTTCTCCGGCTGCGCGTTCCGCGGCGTACGATTCAACGCCTCCGAGCACACCAACTCGGCGTTCACCAACTGCACGTTCACGCGGTGCTCGTTCTTCGACGCCACCTTCACCGGGTGCAAGCTCGTCGGCAGCGCCTTCGACTCGTGCACCTACGGGCTCCTCAAGGTCTCCGGCGGCGACTGGTCCTTCGCCACGATGCCCCGCGCCGACCTCGGCGGCTCGGTCCTCACCGGCGTGCGCATGCGCGAGGCCGACCTGACCGGGGCGCGGTTCGGCGGCGCGACGCTGCACCGCGTCGACCTGTCCGGGGCGTCGCTCCAGCGCGCCGACCTGACCGGCTGCGACCTGCGCGGCAGCGACCTGTCGGCGCTCGACCCGCTCACCGCCGAGCTGAAGGGCGCCGTGATCGACCCGGGCCAGGCCATGCTGATCGCCACCGCCCTCGGCCTGGAGGTCCGGCCGGAGCTGAGCGCGTGAGCGCCGTCCGCCGGGCGGGCCCCGGCGACTCGGCGGCCCTCGCGCGCATGCGGGCCGTGATGCTGCAGGACATGGGCAAGGACTCCGGCGACGGCGACCGGGCGCGGCTCGCGGTGGGGCCGCGGGCACGCGCGCGCGTGCCTGGAGGCGCTGCTCGCCTCGCCGAGACCGAGGCGTGGACGATCAACCTGAACGCCGGCGAACACGGCCGGGCCTCCAGCACGCCGCCGGTTTCACCGCCCCGCGTCATCCGGCCCTGCGGCTGATCGTCGACCGGGTTTCCGGGAGGCTGAGACCATACGATCGGGGTGTGGCGAACAAGGTCGGGCTGCTCTATCGCGACCTCGGCGTGGCCGACGTCTCGGTCGGTGACGGACGGCGCGGAAACGCGCTGTCGAGCGAGGACTGGCGCGAGCTGGAGCAGACGTTCCGGCACCTGGCCGCCGACGACCAGCTGCGCGCCGTGGTCGTACGCGGCCAGGGCGGCACGTTCAGCTCCGGCTCGGACATGCGCGAGTGGGTCCAGGCCGACCGTACGGACGTCGCGGACAGTTTCGCCGCGATGGAGGCGGCCTTCACCGCGATCGAGGACCTGCCGGTCCCGGTGATCGCGGAGGTCGAGGGCGTGGCGGCGGGCGCGGGCTGCCAGCTCGCCCTCGCCTGCGACCTGCGGGTCCTCGCCGAGACGGCGCGCATCGGGATGCCGATCGCCCGGCTGGGCATCCTCGTGAGCCCGCCGTTCGCGGCGCGGCTGAGCGTGCTGGCCGGGCCGGGGGTCGCGCGGGAGCTGCTGTACACCGGCCGCCTGGTCTCGGCCGAGGAGGCGGTACGCCTGGGCCTGGCGACGCGGAGCGTACCCGCCGAGCAACTGGCCGCGACCACCCGCCGGCTGGTCCTGACGGTCGCCCGCCATCCGGGCTCGGCCATCCGCGCCGCCAAGCACGCCGTCGACGTCGCCCTCGCCCCGGCCCGCGCCGCCGCCAAGGCCCAGGCCGCGGGGCCACCGGTGGCCTACGACGACTTCCAGCGCGGCATCATGACCTTCCTCACCCGCGACCCCACCCGCACCGACGACGACCCCGCCCAAGGCTGAGCGTCAGCGGACGAGTTCGTCCAGGAGACGTCCCAGCTCCGCGGCCGGGTTGGCGGTCAGCCCCGCGTGGACCGGGCCGGTCTGGACGACCGTGCTCCTCGGGGCGGTCAGCCACCGGAACCGGCTGCCGAGCGGCTCGTCCGCAGCCTGGCCCGCGTGCGGGGTGCCCGCGCACGTGCACTCCATCGCGGTCAGGGTCGCCCGTACCCCGTCCAGGTCCAGCGCCGGGTTCAGCGCCCGGAGCCGCGCGGCGTCGAGGTGGACACCGCAGTCCAGGAAGTCGCGCGCCTGGCAGTAGAGGATCACACCGACGTTCATGAACTCGCCGCGTTCGACCCGGGGCACCACGCGCAGCGCGGCGTACTCGAAGACGTTCATCGGCGCAGCCAGCCCGGTCGTCCGGCGCCGCGCGGGGCGGGCGGCCGGGCCGGGCGTACCGGGCCGACCTCGGGCAACCAGGCCTCCGGCGCGGCGGCGCGGGCGTGCAGCTGGGCCACGTACGCGTCGGCGACGTCCGCCGCGGACGCGAAGCCGGGCTCGTCCTCCAGCCACCCTGCGGGCACCAGGTCCACGATCTCCCGCAGCAGGTCGTCGGTGACCAGCGGCCTCAGCCGCCGGCCGGCCGCCGCGAGCGCCGCGTCGTCGACGAACGTCGCCAGGACGTGGTCGCCCGCCTCGTAGGGCTTGGCGAGGAGTTTGGCGGCGCTCGCCCACGCGTGGTGGAAGTAGAGGCTCGCGCCGTGGTCGATCAGCCACACGTCGCGGTGCCAGATGAGGAGGTTGGGGTTGCGCCAGCTCCGGTCGACGTTGCCGATGAGGGCGTCGAACCACAGGACCTCCGCCGCGAACGAGGGGTCCGGCGTCCACGCCAGCGGGTCGAAGCCGAGTGAGCCCGGCAGGTAGTCGATGCCGAGGTTGCGGCCCGAGCTCGCCTTGAGCAGGTCCTGGACGTCGGGGTCGGGCTCGTGCCGGCCGATCACCGGGTCGAGGTCGACCGTGACGATGTCGGGCATCCGCAGGCCGAGCCGGCGGGCCAGCTCGCCGGCGATGACCTCGGCGACCAGCGCCTTGCGCCCCTGCCCGGCGCCGTGGAACTTCACGACGTACGTGCCGAGGTCGTCGGCCTCGACGATCGCGGGCAGCGACCCGCCTTCGCGCAGCGGCGTCACGTATCGGGTGGCTGTGACGTTGGGGAGCACGCGCATACGTTATCGGGGGTGTGGCGGCATGCGAGCGATGCGCACGCGCATGCCGCCCCCGAAAGCCACGGCCCAGGCGGACAGGCCCCGGAACCGCCCGCCCGGGGCGTGTGAATGGTAAGCGCACCGTCGCGGACCGGTGTGATGCATTTGTCACACGCGGGTGTCCGTAACCCGGCCGGCGGCGACATACCAAGGTGACGCCGGGCCGGCGGGAGAGCCAGGAGCAGGGCGGATACCGCCGTCCTTTACTCTTTTGTCGGACGATAGACCGCATAACGGGCACAGAAGGCCGTTCCGCCGAAGGAGCATCAATGACCGTCGAGATGCACGACAACGACGTCGCCGGTGTGGATCTGGACGTCCTGGACGAGGTCCAGCGACGGGTGCTGTGGCTCGCGGTGCGCATCGTCGACGCCGCCAACCGGGACCGCGAGACCGGCGACGGCGTCAAGGTCGGCGGCCACCAGGCCTCCAGCGCCTCGCTGGTGACGGCCATGACCGCGCTGTGGTTCGCGTACCTGCGGGCCGAAGACCGGGTCAGCGTGAAACCGCACGCCTCGCCCGTCTTCCACGCCATCAAGTACCTCCTGGGCGACCTCGACCGCTCGTACCTGACCACGCTGCGCGCCCGCGGCGGCCTCCAGTCCTACCCGAGCCGTACCAAGGACCCCGACGACGTCGACTTCTCCACCGGTTCGGTCGGCCTCGGCGCGGCGGCGCCGCTGTTCGCCGCCGCGGTACGGCGCTACGTGGACGCGCACTGGGGCGCGCCCGAGCGCCGGCCGGGCGAGGAGCCCTCGCGCCGGCAGCCGCGCTTCGTCGCGCTGCTCGGCGACGCCGAACTCGACGAGGGCAACGTCTGGGAGGCGATCGCCGACCCCGCGACGCAGGGCCTCGGCAACGTGATGTGGCTCGTCGACTTCAACCGCCAGTCGCTGGACCGGGTGGTGCCGGGCGTACGGATCGCGCAGTGGCGCGGCCAGTTCGAGGCGGCCGGCTGGCACGTCGTCGAGGTCAAGTACGGCCGGCGGCTGCGCGAGGCGCCCGCGGCCGTACGCGGCTGGATCGACCTGATGTCCAATGAGCAGTACCAGGCGCTGTTCGGGCTGACCGGCCCGAAGCTGCGGGAGATGTTCCTGGACGGCGCGCCCGCCGAGGTCGGCGACGCCGTGGCCGGTCTGCCCGACGACGAGCTGTCCGTGCTGGTCAAGGACCTCGGCGGGCATGACTTGGTGGCGATGCTGGAGGCGTACGCGCAGTGCGACGCCGTCACCGACCGGCCGAGCGTGGTCTTCGCCTACACGGTCAAGGGGTACGGGCTGCCGATCGCCGGCAACCCGCGCAACCACTCGGCGCTGCTCACCGCCGAGCAGATCGCCGCGCTCCGCGAGTCGATGGGCCTGACCGGCGACTGGGACCGCTTCGACCCGGCCACCCCGGCCGGCATCCTGTGCAACCGGCGGCGCGAGGCGCTGCGCCGGCCGCCCGCGGCCCCCTCCCTCGACGTCACGGTCCCCACCGCCACCGGCGTACGGACCTCGCGGCCGGTCTCCACGCAGGACTCCTTCGGCAAGATCCTCGTTGAGCTGTCGCGGGACGAACGGCTCGCGCCGTACCTCGTCACGACCGCGCCCGACGTCGCCACCTCGACGAACCTCGCCGGTTTCATCAACCGCATGGGGGTGTTCTCCCCCGCCGAGCAGCGGGCGTGGAGCGCCGACCCGCTGCTGAAGTGGACCGAGGGCCCCAAGGGCCAGCACATCGAGCTGGGCATCTCGGAGATGAACCTGTTCCTGCTGCTGGGCCAGCTCGGCCTGTCCGGCGAGCTGCACGGCCGCCCGCTCCTGCCGGTCGGCACGGTCTATGACCCGTTCGTGTGCCGTGGCCTGGACGCCTTCATCTACGGCGTCTACTCCGGGTCGCGCTTCGTCGTCGCGGGCACGCCGTCGGGCGTCACGCTGGCCCCCGAGGGCGGCGCGCACCAGTCGAGCGTCACCGCCTCGATCGGGCTCGAACTGCCGAACGTCACCTACATCGAGCCCGCGTACGCGACCGCGCTGGACTGGCTCCTCTGCGACGCCCTCGGCCGGATCGCGACCGGGCCGGGCGAGACCCCGACCGCGGTGCCGGCCGAGAACGGCGCGTACTACTTCCGCCTGACCACCCGGCCGGTGGACCAGGCGCCGTTCGAGGAGGCACGGGCCCGGATGGGCGACGCGGTCCTGCGGCGCCAGGTCCTCGCCGGCGCCTACCTCCTGCGCGAGTCGGAGGTCGACGGCCCGCCGGTGTACCTCGCCGGTACGGGCGCGGTGCTGCCGGAGACGCTCGCCGCGGCCCACGAGCTGGAAGAGGAGGGCATCGCGGCCAACGTCGTCGACGTGACCTCCCCGGACCGGCTGTACTCCGCCTGGCGGCGCACGCTCCGGCAGGGCGTACGGACCGCGACGACGCCCTCGCAGGCGGGCGCGCTGCGCGCGGCGTTCCCCGGCCGGGCGCCGGTCGTGACCGTGCACGACGCCGCCTCGCACGCGATGGCCTGGCTCGGCTCGGCGCTCGGCGTGCCGGCCGTACCGCTCGGCGTGGACGAGTTCGGCCAGTCCGGCTCGATCCCGGAGCTGTACGAGCTGCACGACCTGCTGCCCGGCTCGATCGTCAACGCCGCGCTGGCCGCGCTGTCGCTCACCTGAACAGCGGCTCTCCGGTCTCGAGCAGGGTCTTCAGGCCACTGAGGACGGTCATCCAGCCGGGACCGGAGACGCTCGCCGCGGTCTTGGGGGCGCCCTCCAGGCGGTCGTGGACCACGGTCAGCAGGCAGGTGCCGTCCTCCCGTGGCTCGATCTCCCAGGTGACCCGGCTGGTCTCCTCCTTGGCGAGCTCCTCGTCGTACATCGAGCGCCAGCCGTGCACGAGGCGGCGCGGCGGGTCCCACTCCAGTACCTCGTCATCGCCCCACACCTCGCCATTCGGGCCGTGGGCGCGGTAGCGGCCGTCCTCCATCGAGATCCGGGCGCCGTGGAAGAACTTGGCGGTGAACTCCGGCGTGGTGATGGCCTCCCAGATCCGCTCCGGGCTCGCCTTGATGAACACCTGGTAGACCTGCGTCGTTTCGGTGGTGGTGGTCACGTTCTCCTCCAGCTGAGTCTTGAGCTCGCTGAGCGCGGCGGCCTGCCGCTCGGTGTACTTGCCGATCCAGCGGTCGTGGATCCGCCGTACCGGCACGGGGTTGAGGAAGTGCAACCGGTTGCGCCCGGCCTTACGTGAGACGACGAGCCCCGCCTCCTCCAGGATCCGCAGGTGCTTCATGACGCCGAACCGGGTCATGTCCAGCCGGGACTCCAGCTCGGTGAGCGTACGGCCGTCACGCTCGAAGAGCCGGTCCAGCAGAAGCCTGCGCGTGGGATCGGCGAGGGCCTTGAAGACGAGATCGTCGTCCATGACCGCGAGAATAGGTGACCAAATGGTCACATGTACAGAGCCGACGACCGTACGGCCGGCCGTGAGATGAGTGGGCGCCGCCGGTGACGGGGCTAGAACATCACGCTCATGAAGGTGTTGACGTCCTGCAGGCCGACGCGGTGGTACGTCGCGCGGGCCGGGGCGTTGAAGTCGTTGACGTACAGCGAGACCGCCGGGGCGATCGAGCGCAGCGCCTCGTCCACGACCGCCGCCATGCCGTGGATCGCGTAGCGCCGGCCGCGGAGCTCGGGGTTGACCCAGACGCCCTGCACCTGGCAGGCGTACGGGGTCACGGCGCCGATCTCGGCCTTGAAGACGACCTTGCCGCCCTCGATGCGGGCGAACGCGCGGCCGGAACGGATCAGCTCGGCCACGCGGGCGCGGTAGAGCACTCCCCCGTCGCCGGTCTGCGGCGAGATCCCGACCTCCTCGGTGAACATCGCCACGCAGGCCGGATAAAGCGTGTCGAAGTCCTTCATCGTCACCCGGCGCACGGCGGTGTCCGGGACGACCGGAGGTGGTGACGTGGTCGACATGACCGGCTGGGAGGCGCGTACGGCGCGCGGCGGCCCCCAGTACGGCCGCAGGGAGTTCCAGAGCTGCGTCACGGTCGCGACCGGGCCGACGATCGAGGAACACCGGCGGCCCTGGGAGCGCGCCTTGTCGGCGAAGTGGCGCGACGCCTGGGAGTCGGCGGCGACCGGTACGAGGTTGGCGCCGGAGTAGCACAGGGAGGTGAGCCGCCCGTCCCGGTGGTAGCCCCACATCTGCGCGCCGAGCCGGCCCGGGTCCAGGCCCG
The DNA here is from genome assembly GCF_030406325.1 of Actinomadura sp. DC4. Classification (GTDB taxonomy): domain Bacteria; phylum Actinomycetota; class Actinomycetes; order Streptosporangiales; family Streptosporangiaceae; genus Actinoallomurus. The sequence continues at coordinate 77,567 of NZ_JAUEQY010000019.1, forward strand.
CGATGTGCACGCGCGAGCTCACGAAGACGTTGGACACCGGGTCGGCGTCCAGGATCGCGATCGCGTCGTCGAGGTGACGGTCATCGAGTATGCGGACCGGAGAGGTCCGGAGTACCGGGCTCACGAGATCTCCTCAGCTGCCAGCTCGGAGCCATGCGAGCCGAGCCGCCGCCGTGCCGACAGATCCGCTCCGCTCACGCTGTCAAGGGTACGGCAGGATGGCCCGGAGATCTCTCGCGAGGTACCGACGAGCGCCCTATCTGCGGAGATCCTAGACGATCTAGGCGATAACAACCCGAATAAGGGAGCCCCCGGCCGATCCGGCCGGGGGCTCGCGGAAAAGACGGTTTCTCAGGGACGCCCGATGAGCGGACGGGCGGGCACCTTCGGCGCCGCGGACTTGGCCAGGGCCGACGAGGCGACGCTCGACGGGACCGGGTCCGGAAGCGCCGCGCACGTCACGTCCGGGCCGCTGCCCGGCTTGTCCTTCGGCAGCGCGTCGGTGCTCAGGTACGCCGCGACCTTGTCGTCGAGGCACGCGTTGCCGTTGAGGGTGTTGGCGTGGGTCTTGCCACCGAGCTCGGCGACGAGCCGGGACGGCAGCAGCTTGTGCATCTCCACGCCGCCCGGGTACGGCGTCGCGGCGTCCAGCGTGGACTGGACGAGCAGCGCCGTGGTCATGCCCCTGGCGTTGATCTTCAGCTTCGGGCCGCCCTGGAAGGGCCAGTACTTCACCGGGGCGTTGAACCAGACGTTGCCCCACGTGTTGAAGCGGTAGCCCTGCTTGTAGAGCTTGGCGGCGTCACGGTGCCACTTGCTCCAGGAGGTCGGCCACTTGGCGTCCGCGGCCTGGACGGCGTTGTACATCGCGAAACCGTTGTCGTCGGGAGAGAAGATGTTGTCCGAGTAGAAGTCGGCGATCGCCGCGGCGTCGCCCTGCGTCACGTACGCGGAGAACACGTCGGCGATCGGCTCGTACCAGCCGGTGTTGTAGCCCGCGTTGAGGAAGGTGTCGTCGAGCTCGTCCGGGCCGACCTTGCCGCCGATGGCCTGCTTGCCGGCCTTCGCGCGCATCGTGTAGTACGCCTTCTCCACGGCGGCCTCGGTCTTGCCGAGGTGGAAGTGAGAGTCGTACTTGGCGATCCAGGCGAAGAAGAACTTGATGTTGCGCTCGAACGCCTTGTCCTGCTCCAGCTGCGCGTCGTACCAGACCCCGCGGTCGTCGACGTTGCCGTCGAGCACCATGTGCCGCACGCGCGCCGGGAACAGCGTGCCGTACGTCGCGCCGAGGTAGGTGCCGTAGGAGAAGCCGTAGTAGCTGATCTGCCGCTGGCCCAGCGCGCCGCGGATGGCGTCGATGTCGCGGGCCGCGTCGGTGGTCCGCAGGTGCGGCAGCAGCCAGCCGAACTTGCTCGCGCAGGCCTGCGCGTACGCCTTGGACTTCTTCCGCCAGACCGTCTCGTCCTTCGTCGAGTGCGGGACGTAGTCGGGCCGCACCGGGTCGGAGAAGTGCGGGTCGCACGTCAGCGCGGGCACGCTGGCGCCGACGCCGCGCGGGTCGAAGCCGATGATGTCGTACTGGGCCGGGATCTCGGGGTGGCCGACGCCGGTGAACCAGCTCGCGAGGCCGCCGGAGAGGTACAGCCCGCTGCCGCCGGGACCGCCCGGGTTGCCGACCAGCACGCCCTTGTAGTGCTTGGTGTCGGTGTGCTTGACCCGCGACACCGCGACCGAGATCTTCTTCCCGTTCGGGTGGCCGTAGTCGAGCGGCACCTGGATCTGGGCGCACTCGGCGTCGGCCAGGTACGGGTCGTCGCCGGCGCACTTGGCCCACGAGACCGCGGCGGGCGCCGGCGCCTCCTGTGCCTGGGCGGACACGGCCACGGCGGTGCCCGCGAGCCCCAGACTCGCGACTGCCGTGATCACAGCAAGTCTCTTCACGAAACCCCCTCGCGCGCACGGTTCGGCGATGAACCCACGCTGGTCGGAATGCGCAAATTGTGACGCTCAGGGCAATTGCTGAGAAAGGGCGCTAATCAACCGTTGCTTGATCGTGATTGGCCACGGTCGTGACGACCCTGCGCACGGCGGTTTCGGCGAAGGCGGCCGGGACTGCCGGACATGCGAAAACGCCCGGCCGGGTGACCCCGGCCGGGCGTTTCGCCGACTACTCCCCTACGGGCGCGTGAACGCCTGCGGGAACTGCTGCGCGGCGGCCGCCTTCGCGGTCGCCGACGCGGCGGCGGACGGCGGGACCGGCTCCGGCAGTCGCGCGCAGTGCGACTGGTTCGCCGGCAGGGTGCCGTTGGTGAGGAACGCGGCGAACTTGTCGTCGATGCAGGCGTTGCCCCGCTCGACGACGCCGTGCGTACGGCCGCCGTCCTCGATCACCAGGCGCGAGCCCTTGAGCCGCTGGTTCATCTCCACGCCACCGGGGAACGGCGTCGCGGCGTCATTGGTCGCCTGGAAGAGCAGCACCGGCGGGATGCCCTTGGCGTGTCCCACGTCGACCGGCTTGCCGGCCTTGGCGGGCCAGGTCAGGCACGGCGCGTTGTACCATGCGTTGCCCCAGGTCTCGATCTTGTTGCCCTTGAGGTAAAGCTTCCAGTTGTCGGCCCGCCACTTGTTCCAGCTGGTGGGCCACTGGGTGTCGCTGCACTGCACCGCGTTGTAGACCGCGTAACCGTTGTCGTCCGGCGTGGCGCCGAGCAGGTTGTACGCGTCCACGAGCGGCTGGCCGTTGCCCGCCTTGTACTTCGACAGGGCGTTCGCCAGGTACGGCCAGTACGCGCCGAGGTCGATGTAGCCCGCCACCAGGTAGGTGTCGATGAGCTCATCGCCGCCGACGACGCCCTGGAGCGGCGTCTTGGCGAGCTGCGCGCGGAGGTTCAGGAAGTACGAGCGCACCGCCTGCTGGGTCGTGCCCAGGTGGTACGTCGAGTCGTACTTGGCGATCCACGCGAACAGCGCGTTGATGTTCTTCTCGAACGCCTTGTCCTGCTCGAGGTTGGCGTCGTACCAGACGTCGCTCGGCTTGACGTTGCTGTCGAGCACCATGCGCCGGACATGGGAGGGGTACAGCGTCGCGTACACCGAGCCCAGGTAGGTGCCGTACGAGGCGCCGTAGTAGTTGATCTGCTTTTGGCCCAGCGCCACGCGGATGTCGTCCATGTCCTGGACGGCGTCCGTGGTCTTCATGTGCTGGAGCAGCGAGCCGTACTTCTGCCCGCACGCCTTGGAGTAGGCGGCGGACTTCTTCAGCCACGTCCTCTCCAGCGACCTGCTCACCGGCACGTAGTCCGGCCGCACCGGCGCGAAGTAGTTCGCGTCGCAGGTCAGGGACGGGCTGCTGCCGCCCACGCCGCGCGGGTCGAACCCGATCACGTCGTAGGTGGCCTTGAGACCGGCGGGCAGACCGTTCGCCACACGCGAGGCGAAGTCACGGCCGGTGCCACCCGGGCCGCCCGGGTTGACCAGCAGGTCGCCCTGGAAGCCCGTCGTGCCCGTGTGCTTCACACGGGACAGCGCCAGGGTGATCTTCTGGCCGTTCGGCCTGCTGTGGTCCAGCGGGACCGGGAGGCTCGCGCACTCCTGGCCCTCCAGACCCGGGTCGGTGCACGCCGACCAGCTCAGGCTCGCGGACGGCTGAGCCGGCTGCGCCGGACGTGCCTGGGCGGTCGTCGGCACGAGTGCCAACGCGACCAGGCCGGCGCCTGCGGCGGCCGCCGTAATGGCAAGCTTTTTCACGTAACCCCTTTCGCGCGGAGTTCGCCAATGAACTCCGGTTCATGCGGTAACGCATGATTTTCGTGACGATGTCGCACGGCCGGGAGTGCTGAGGCCAACAGTGGCCAAGTTTCAGCAGGACAGCACGGCAAAAGCCCCCGGCCGAATGACCGGGGGCCGCGACGACTCTACCCACTTAATGATCTTAAGTTACGGAGCCTGACAATTTCGGCGAGGCGCGGTCAGGAAACACTGACGTCGGCGCCCGGACCCTCGCCCGTGACGTCGACGCCCATCCCCTCGGCGATGCGGACCGCCTCCTCGATCAGGGTCTCCACGATCGCCGCCTCCGGCACGGTCTTGATGACCTCGCCCTTGACGAAGATCTGTCCCTTGCCGTTGCCCGAGGCGACGCCGAGGTCGGCCTCGCGGGCCTCGCCGGGGCCGTTCACGACGCAGCCCATGACCGCGACCCGCAGCGGGACCGGGAAGTCCTGCAGCGCGGCGGTCACCTGGTCGGCCAGGGTGTAGACGTCGACCTGGGCGCGCCCGCAGGACGGGCAGGACACGATCTCCAGGCCGCGCTCGCGCAGGCCCAGCGACTCCAGGATCGCCAGGCCGACCTTGACCTCCTCGACCGGAGGCGCGGACAGGGACACGCGGATCGTGTCGCCGATGCCCTCGGCCAGCAGCGCGCCGAACGCCACGGAGGACTTGACGGTGCCCTGGAAGGCCGGGCCTGCCTCGGTGACGCCCAGGTGCAGCGGGTAGTCGCACCGGGCGGCGAGCTGGCGGTAGGCGTTGATCATCACGACCGGGTCGTTGTGCTTGACCGAGATCTTGATGTCGCGGAAGTCGTGCTCCTCGAACAGCGAGCACTCCCACAGCGCCGACTCGACCAGCGCCTCGGCGGTCGCCTTGCCGTACTTCTGCAGCAGCCGCTTGTCGAGCGACCCGGCGTTGACGCCGATGCGGATCGGCACGCCGGCGTCCTTGGCCGCGCGGGCGATCTCGCCGACCTTGTCGTCGAACTTCTTGATGTTGCCCGGGTTGACCCGTACGGCCGCGCACCCGGCGTCGATGGCGGCGAAGACGTACTTGGGCTGGAAGTGGATGTCGGCGATCACCGGGATCTGCGACTTGCGGGCGATGGCCGGCAGCGCGTCGGCGTCGTCCTGCGACGGCACCGCCACCCGGACGATCTGGCAGCCGGACGCGGTCAGCTCCGCGATCTGCTGCAGTGTGGAGTTGACGTCCGCGGTGAGCGTCGTCGTCATCGACTGCACCGAGACCGGACTGTCACCGCCCACGGGCACGGACCCCACCATGATCTGCCGCGACTTGCGGCGGGGGGCGATCGGCCTGGGCTTGGCCTGCGGAATCCCGAGATCGACGCTCATGGTCACGCGGCACGGAGCATGCGCCCCGGGGGGATGCCGCGCCCTCCTTCCAGTCGTGCAGGTGGACGTATGGACATAAGCCTAGGCACCTGTGTGAGTGCTGCGCACTCGAAGGGTCTATTGAGGCAATTTCAGGGGGTTGATGACGTCCGCGAGGATGAGCAGCACCCCCAGCCCGACGAGCAGCGTCACGGCCACGTACGTCAGCGGCATGAGCTTGGTCATATCGACCGGCCCGGGATCGGGACGGCCCCGGATCCGGAAGACCAGGGCCTTGAGCCGCTCGTAGCCGACGACCGCGAGATGGCCCCCGTCCAGCGGGAGCAGCGGCACGAGGTTGAGCAGCCCGACGAACAAGTTGAGCGAGACGACGAGCAGGACGAAGCTGGTGAGCTTGTCACGCCAGGTGTCGTTGGAGGAGAACACCTGCCCGGACGCCTCCGCGCCGCCGACGATGCTGCCCGCCTGGCCGCCCTTCGTGCTGGCCCGCTCGTGGCCGAACAGCTTCGGGATCGCGTGCGGGATGTCCACGACGATCTCGCCGATCGCGACGGTCATGTCGCCCATGAACCGGCCCGCGAAGCGGACCGCGGCGACCGGGCCGAGCCGGCGCGTGCGCGCGGCCGGCTCCAGCCCGAAGTAGCCGCTGCCGCCGAGGCTCGCGACCGTGGCCGGGAGCGTGAGGCGCGCCCCCTTCCGGTCCACCACGACGGTCACGGGGGTGCCCGGCCGGGTGTCCCTGATCGCCCGGGACAGCTCGTCCCAGTCGCGTACGGGACGCCCGCCGAAGGACACGATGCGGTCGCGCGCCCGGAGCCCGGCCTTCTTCGAGGGCGAGACGGGGTCGCGCGGGGTGCAGACGTCGGCGGCCGACACGCACGGCGACACGTGGCGCACGACCGTGGTGGCGTCGTCGCCCGAGGGGATGCCGATTCCGGCCGCCAGGCCGATGAGCAGCAGGAACGCCAGGAGGAGGTTCATCACGACACCCGCGACGATGACCGCGGCGCGGCGCGGGGCGGGCTGCCGGTAGAACGCCCGCGGCTCGTCGGCGGGGTCGACCGTCTCCAGCGGCGTGTAGCCGACGATCTTGACGAAGCCGCCGAGCGGGATCGCCTTGATGCCGTACTCGGTCTCCCCGCGCCGCCGCGACCACAGCGTGGCACCGAACCCCGCGAAGAACTGCGACGCCTTCATGCCGAAGCGCTTCGCGGTGAGCAGGTGCCCGGCCTCGTGCAGCACGACGGAGAGCAGGAGCGCCACAACGAAGGCGACCACGCCGAGGAGGCCGTAGAAATTGGTCAACCAGACGTCAGCTCCCGTGCCCGGGCCCGGGCCCACGCGTCGGCGGCCAGCACGTCGTCGAGGGTGAGCGCGGCCGGTGTCGATACGCCGGTACCGCTCATGTGTTCGGACACTACCCGCGCAACCGTGTCAACAATCGCGGGAAATGTCAGGGTTCCGGCAAGGAAAGCGGCAACGCACTCCTCGTTCGCGCCGTTGTAGACCGCCGGGGCCGTGCCGCCCGCCTCCCCGACCTCGCGCGCGAGGCGTACGGACGGGAACGCCTCGTCGTCGAGCGGGAAGAACTCCCACGTGTGCGCGCGGGTCCAGTCGATGGACGGCGCGGCGTCGGGGACCCGGCCGGGCCAGGCGAGGCCCAGCGCGATCGGCAGGCGCATGTCGGGCGGGCCGGCCTGGGCGATCGTCGAGCCGTCGGTGAACTCCACCATCGAGTGCACCGCCGACTGCGGGTGCACCACGACCTCGATCCGGTCGAACGGCACGTCGTACAGCAGGTGGGCCTCGATCACCTCCAGGCCCTTGTTGACCAGCGTCGCGGAGTTGACCGTGACGAGCGGGCCCATCGACCAGGTGGGGTGGGCGAGCGCCTGCTCCGGCGTGACGTCCTCCAGATCCGCGCGGCTCCGCCCGCGGAACGGCCCGCCGCTCGCGGTCACGACCAGCCGGCGCAGCTCCCCCCGGTCGCCCGCGCGCAGGCACTGCGCGAGCGCGGAGTGCTCGGAGTCGACCGCGACGATCTGTCCCGGCTTGGCGCGCTGCTTGACCAGGGGGCCGCCGATGATCAGCGACTCCTTGTTGGCCAGCGCGAGGGTGCGGCCCGCGTCGAGGGCGGCCAGGGTCGAGGCCAGGCCGGCGGCGCCGTCGACGCCGTTCAGCACGACGTCGCAGGGCCACGCCGCCACCTCGGCGATCGTGCCGGGCCCGGCGAGGAGCTTGGGCAGCCGGTAGCCCCCGGAGGAGAACCCGCGCTTCTGCGCCTCGGCGTAGAGGGCGAGCTGCAGGTCCTCGGCGGCCGAGCCCTTGGCCACGGCGACCACCTCGGGCCTGAGGTCGAGAACCTGGGCGGCGAGCAGGTCGACCCGGCCTCCACCGGCCGCCAGCCCGGTCACGCGGAACCGGCCGGGATTGCGGCGGATCACGTCGATGGCCTGCGTTCCGATCGACCCGGTCGAACCGAGGATGACGACGTCTCTGATGCCCGCCGGAGCGGCGTTCTCGTCGGGAGTCACGTCCCCATTCTCACCACCTCACGACGTCAAAGCACACAACACCCGATCACAAGCGCCCTTTTACCGAAAGTGAGCATTCGATCACCCTCGGTGCTGCACACTTTTGCCTCATGTTCAAGAGTGCCCCCTTCGCCCTCGTCGTGCCGGCCGTCAGCGCCGCGCTCGCCGCAGCCGGCCCGGCGACCTCACATCCCGCGCCGGGAGTCACCGGTGTCGTCGACAATGTCATCGCGACCGCCTCGTCCGCGACGCTGCGCTACTGGACGGCCGAGCGCATGCGGCGCGCCGTCATCCCGCCGCCCCGCCACCGCCCGAACGCCATGGCCGACACCGCCGCCCCGGCCGCCGGCGCGCCGGTCGTGATCCCCGGCAGCGCGCCCGCGCGGGCCACCCGGCACCGCAGCGTCGAGACCCCGGGCGCGCCGTGGACCTCACGCGGCGCCGTGCGCGCGACCACCGGCAAGGTCTTCTTCACCATCGACGGCGGCGACTACGTCTGCTCGGCCGGCACCGTCTCCAGCGCCAACCACGACCTCGTCGTGACCGCGGGCCACTGCGCGCAGGACGCCACCGGCAAGTGGGCCCGCAACTGGATCTACGTGCCCGGCTACGACCAGGGCCGCCGCCCGTACGGCGCGTTCGCCGCGCGGCACATGTTCGTGCCCGGCACGTGGTCGGCCCGCGGCGACGAGAACTTCGACGTCGCCCTGGTGGCGCTCGCCACCTCGGCCGGGCGGCACGTCGCCGACGTGGTCGGCGCCCAGGGCATCGCCTTCGACCAGCCGCGCGGCGGGCTCGTCTACGGCTTCGGCTACCCCGCCGGCGGACACTACGACGGCGAGCGGCTGACCTACTGCAGTGGCAGGACCTCTCCCGACTCCCACAAGATCACCAAGGACGAGGGCCTGCGCTGCGACATGACGGAGGGCTCGAGCGGCGGGCCGTGGCTGACCCGGTTCGACGCCGCCACCGGGACCGGCGTTGTCACCTCGGTGAGCAGCTTCAAGTACGCCGACGACCCCGCCACGATGTACGGGCCCTATTTCGGACCGGCCGTGCGCCACATCTACGACCGCGCGCAACAGGCGTGAAATACACACGCGCGTAACAGCGGATCCTTACTGTTGTCCCGCATGAGCAGCAGCCCACCCGTCGAACTCGTCGTGGCCTCGTTCGACGACCCGATCCTGGCCGGCCTCCTCGCCGCAAGGGGAGACCGGCCGGCCGGTACGAGCCGGCGGGTGGGCGGCGCGCCGCCCGTCGACGCCGGGATCGTCTTCCTGGTCGCCCGGCAGGTCTCCGAGACGGTCGGATGCGCCGGACTGCGGCGGCTCGGCGATGACACCGCCGAGGTGGAGCACGTCTACGTGCGCCCGGAGTACCGCGGGCAGGGCATCTCCCGGCTGCTGCTCGCGGGCGTGGAGGACCTCGCCCGGCGGCGAGGGTTCGCGGTCGCGCGGCTGGAGGCCGGCGACCTGCGCTCCGCCGGCCTGTACGCCTCCAGCGGCTACGTCCGGATCGCGCCGTTCGGCCGCCACCCCGCCCGCAGCGTCTGCTTCGAGAAGTCGCTGCTCGTGCCGCTCACCGGGGGCCGGATGCCCGGCCCCCGGAGGACCTTCCCTAACCTGCCTCGCTGATCGCGACGCGGGCGTGCAGGCGGCGCAGCGGCCCCGGCAGCCACCAGTTGGCCCGGCCCAGCAGCCGAATCGTGGCCGGCACCAGCAGCGCCCGTACGAGCGTCGCGTCGACCACCACCGCGGCGAGCAGCCCGACGCCGATGAGCTTGATGAAGGAGATGTCGGAGGTGGTGAAGGCACCGATCACCACCGCGAGGAGCAGCGCGGCGTTGGTGATGATCGCGCCGGTGCGCTGCAGGCCGGTGGCCACCGCGACGGTGTTGTCTCCCGTACGCTCCCATTCCTCCCTGATCCGGCTGAGCAGGAACAACTCGTAGTCCATCGAAAGGCCGAACGCCACCGCGAGGATCAGCACCGGCTGCGACGCCTCGACCGTCCCCGTCGAGGTGAAGCCGAGCAGGCCTGCGAGGTGGCCGTCCTGGAAGCCCCACACCATCACGCCGAACGCCGCGCTGAGCGACAGCACGTTCATCACCAGCGCCTTGAGCGGCAGCAGGATCGACCCGAGCGCCGCGAAGAGCAGGGCGAACGTCACGGTGCCGACGAACAGCGCGGTCCACGGCAGCACCCGGCCGAGGCTGCTCAGCAGGTCGCTGAGCTCGGCGGTCGCGCCGCCGACGTACACCGGTCCCGGCGATGGCAGCGCCCGGATCCGCCGTACGAGGGCGCGGGCGCTCTCTGACTGCGGGTCGGCGGCGGTGCGCACCGCGACGTGTACGGCGTCCCGTCCCGTACCGGCGAGGTCCGCGCTCGTGACCCCCGGCAGGGCGCGCAGGCGGCCGACGTAGCCGTCCAGGCCGGGTCCGGAGACGCCGCCGGTGAGCACGACGTCGATCGGCGACAGCGAGCTGTGCGGGAAGTCGCGGTCGAGGGTGGTCGAAACCGTGCGCGCCTCGGCGCCGGGGGGCAGCGCCCGCGCGTCGACGCCGCCGAACCGGATGCCGAGGAACGGCGCGGCGAGCACGAGCAGCACCAGGATCGAGCCGGTCGCGTACGCCACGGGCCGGCGCATGACGCTGTGCGCGAGCCGGAACCAGGTCCCCCGGTCCTCCCGGGGCCGCAGGCGGATGAGCCGGAGCGCGTCGACGCGGCGGCCGAGCAGCGCCAGCAGCGCGGGCAGCACGGTGAGCGCCGCGATCATGTCGACGAGCACGACCGCCATCCCGCCCAGGCCCATCGACCGCAGGAACATCTGCGGGAAGAACAGCAGGCCGCCGAGGGCGATGGCGACCGTGATGCCGGAGAAGGCGACCGTACGGCCCGCGGTGGCCATGGTCCGCGCCAGTGCCTCCCGTTCGGAGTCGGTACGGCGCAGCTCCTCGCGGTAGCGCGTCACGATGAACAGCGCGTAGTCGATGGCCAGGCCCAGGCCCAGCATGGTCACCACGTTGATCGCGAACGTGGACACGTCGGTGGCGTACGTCAGCAGGTGCAGCGCCGTGAACGCGCCGAGGATGGCCACGCCGCCGATCACGAGGGGCAGCAGCGCGGACACCAGGCTGCCGAAGATCACCACGAGCAGGATCAGCAGGATCGGCGTGGAGATCATCTCCGCGCGGGCGAGGCCGGCGGCGGTCTTCCGGCTCATCTCGGCGTTGACGCCGATCGAGCCGCCGCGCAGCGTCTTCAGCCCCGGCGCGGCCAGGTCGTCGCGGATCTTGTCGTAGGTCTTCAGCCGGGCCTGCAGGTCGGCGCCGGCCAGGCGGATCGCGGCGTACGTCGCGTGCCGGTCGCGGGAGACGAGGGCCGGCGCGCGGCTGTCCCAGTAGGTGGTGACGTGCGGCACCGCGCTCTTGGGCAGCCGGGCCAGCGTGCCGGTGACCGCGGCGCGGAAGGCCGGGTCGTCCACGGTCGCCGTCCGGCTTTCGTACAGGACGACCAGCTCGCCGTCGGCCGGGCCGATGCGGTCATTGATGATCTTGGCGGCGTGCGACGAGCCCGAGCGCGGGTCGTCGAAACCGCCGCCCTTGAGCGCGCCGAAGACCTGGGTGCCCCAAACGGCGGCGATCGCGATGAAGACGAGGGCGCCGGCCAGGACCCACCGGCGTCGCTGGTGGACAAGGCGGCCAAGAGAATCGAACATGTCTCTGCGCTCCGAGTAACCTGTTATCGGCGATAGTTCTGGTGAACACTGTTTACCGTAAACAGCGTTTACTCAAGCACACGCTGTTTACTGAAGTCAAGGGAGAACCGTGCCGACGACCCGCCGGGAACGCATGCGCGACGCCACGCTGCTGGAGATCAAAGAGGTGGCGCGGGAACACCTGCGCGCGCACGGCCCGTCGGGCATCTCACTCCGCGGCATCGCGCGCGACATCGGCATGACCGCGCCCGCGCTCTACCGCTACTACGCGGGCCTAGACGATCTCCTCGCGGCGATGATCCAGACCTACGCCAACGAGATGTGCGACGCGATGGAGGCCGCGCGCGACGCCCTGCCCGGGGACGACCTCGGCGGGCGCCTGCTCGCGGTGACCCGCGCCTTCCGCCGGTGGGCCCTGGATCACCCGCCGGAGTTCACGATGGTCTTCGGCGCGCCCGTTCCCGGCTTCAGCAAACTCAAGGCCGCCGACGAGGCGGGCAGCCGCCTGGGCGGCATCTTCCTCCGCCTGTTCGCCGAGCTCTGGCACCGGCAGCCGTTCCCCGTGCCGACCGACGAGGAGATCACCCCCGCGCTGCGGCACCAGCTGCGGCTGTTCGGGGCCGAGTGCGGCGCGGACGAGGCCGGAGTGCCGCTGGGCGTGCTCCGGTTGTACGTCTCGTCCTGGGTGCGGCTGTACGGCCTGGTCGCGATGGAGATCTTCGGTCATGTGCATTTCATGCTCGAAGACCCCGATCCTCTTTTCGAGTCCGAACTGGCCGACGTCGCCAGGACCATCGGCCTGAAGGACACCTGAGGAGCAACGGCGCACCGTAATCCACGGTCAGCACAGTTTTGCCGCGGTTTGCCGTTGCGGCTACTGCTTGCACACCTTCACGGCGATAGAAATGAGGCCGAAGCGGAGCCGAGGAAGGTGGGGGGATCTTCATGGCCCGTTCCGGTCCGACATTCGACCCGGACGGTCTGACCGCCGCGCAGCGTTACGGGGAGGCCTGCGTCGTGTGCCACAAGAAGTGGCCGCGGCCGAGGGCCCACGTAGGCCGGCTGCCGGACGATTCCCGGGTATTCGCATGCGATGACTGCGTGCCGGCGCTGCGGATCATCCCGCAGCCGGTGCGCAGACGAGCCGCCAGGGGCAAGAAGCCCGACCGGCGGCGAGCTCAGAGCCTGACAAGGGCCTGACCAGAACCTCATTGGAGGAGTGTCCTGAGTCCGGGGGGAGCCCAGGACACTCAATGGAGACGCGCGCCCGGCGGGGGCGGCCGGGCGCGCGTCTCCGCATTTCCGCTATCCCGTCTGGCCCCGGGCCTCCTGCCAGGCGTGGTACCAGTCGGCGTAGTCGGCGCAGCCCTTGCCGCTCGTGCAGCTCGCGGCCGGCATGCGGGCGAACATGATCTTGCTGAGGTACGCGCGGTCGCCCACGTGGTAGGCGCTGCAGAACTGCGGGCGCAGCCGGTCGCGGGCGCAGGCCTCCGGGTTGGCCGGCGCGACGCCGTCCCACTCCGCCACCTGCTGCTGTACCTCGGGCGAGCTGGCCCAGTTGAGCCACTGGTACATGCAGTTCGGATGGTCGGCGCGGGCGCCCATCATCCAGGAGTCCATCCAGCCGGTCACGCCCTCGCGCGGCGTGACCCCGGCGACCGGACGGCCGCTGCGGCTGAGCACGTCCACCTGGTACGGCCAGACCTCGCCCAGCGACGCCTCACCCGTCGCGAACGCGGCGATCGCGTCGGAGGGGTTGAGCCAGTACGTCTTCACCATCGGGCGCTGCCTGGAGATCACCTTCGCCGCGGCGGCGAGCTGCTTCGGCGTCAGCGCGAAGGGGTCCTTGATCTTCAGTTTGCGGTCGTGCGCCCGGAGGTAGAGCGCGACGTCGCCGAGCGTCAGCGGGCTGTCGCGTACGACCAGGTGGCCGGAGTATCGCTTGGCCTGGGCCGGGTCGAACAGCGCCGCCCAGCTGTCCGGCTGCGGACGAACGGTCCGCTGGTCGTACATCAGGAGGTTGGCGCCCCAGGTGAACGGGACGGCGTAGTGCTTGCCCTTCACCGTGAGCTGCGAGCGCAGGGCCGGCTCCAGCTCCTTGTAGGAGTCGATGAGGTCGGTGTTGACCGGAACGACCTGCCGGCTGCTGATGAGCTGACCGGCGATCTCCGGCGTCGCCGCCACCCCGTCGTAGTGCAGGTTCGGCTTCGACATCAGGTCGAGCATCTCCTGCGGGTTCGCCGCGTACTTGATGTTGACCTTGCACTTGGTCTTCTTCTCGAACGGGGTGATCCAGTCGACCCGGGGGTCATTGGAGCCGTCCTCGGCGTAACCGTTCCAGCTCACCAGTGAGACCTGGCCCTCGCCCTGTCCCATGGTCTCGGCCGCGCGTACCTCTTTGGTGGTGTGGCCGCCGCCGCCTCCGCTGCAGCCCGCGAGACCGAGTGCGGCGGCCGCCACGGCCGCCGCGAGCATTCGCGCACGCCTCATGCCGCTCCCGTACGTCGTCGGAAAACCTCTGCGGCGAGCGTAACGACGTGGGCGGCCCCGTGGGGACGGGGGGTGAACGAAGTCCGGACAACCGCGCCGGGGGCTACGCGGTTGTCCGGACGTCAGGCGACCTCGGGAGAGCGCCCCTCTGCAGCCACGCCTGTCACGGAGGTGTTGGAGGGGGAGGCGGCGCGGCTGAAAATTGCCCGCCCGAGGCCGCTGTTCGTGGGCGGCCGTGCGAGGCGGCCGCGAGGGTGGTGCTGACTGGCCCGGTCATCGCCGGCCGCCGTGCCACGCGGCGGCCGGCACCCGGCCCGCTCGTGACGTCTCGGCCTCGCCGAACAGGATGCCGCCCGGCTGCCGGGAAGGGGCCGACGCCCGGTGACGCGCCTGGATGACCTCGATCGACTCGACGAGCTCCTTCACGTTGGGTGCCTCGATGAACATGTCGCCGCCCTGGCCGTGCGGAGGGAGTGCCCACCAGTGGCGGGTCGCCTGCCCGAACCAGATCGTCCAGTGCGGGTAACGCGCCGCTAGCACGGCCAAGACCGAAGCCGGCTGCTGGTCGAGCGATTCGTCGGCAGACATGAGGGGCTCCCTGACAACCGGGGAACGTCTGAATTTTTGCGTGGAGCAAATGTCGACATTCGAAGTGTGTCGTATGCCACAGAGGAGGTCAAGAGCCGTAGCTATTATTTGTAGTTTGCCCAGTCAACGAAACATAGGCGAGACAAAAGCGCTGTTCACGGCCGTGACGGCACAGGGCACCAATGATCGTCCCCGCCGTCCGCTGAACCCCGTTTTCGGTGACGTCATCGCCGCCGCGGCCGGAGCACTCTCCGGTGCTGCTGTCCTTGGACCTGTTGAGCGGTCCCCCTGAGGACATGGTGACCTACTCCGCCGCCGGAGACCAGCCTCCCGGACAGGCGCTTCGGCGACACATCCTCGTGGGGTCGTTTTGCCCAGTCCGGAAAACCACGGCGGGCCGCCACGAAATGCGGGTCACCAATCTTTTCCGGCCCGTGGAAACCTGTAACAAAGCAACGGCGCTAAATGCCTGAAACGGGCGTGCCTTTTATCGGGGGTCCCGCTCACTCCACGTGGCCGCACCCCGGACGGGGTGCGGCCACGGTCGCGCGACTGTCAGCCGTTGGTGGGAAAACCCAGGTTGACGCCGCCGTGGCCCGGGTCGAGCCAGCGCGCGGTGACGACCTTGCCCCGGGTGTAGAAGTGCACGCCTTCCGTGCCGTGCACGTGGGTGTCGCCGAACAGCGACGCCTTCCAGCCGCCGAAGGAGTAGTACGCCATCGGCACCGGGATCGGCACGTTCACGCCGATCATGCCGACCTCGACCTCGTTCTGGAACCGGCGAGCGGCGCCGCCGTCGTTGGTGAAGATCGCCGTGCCGTTCCCGTACGGGTTGGCCGCGATGAGCGCCATGCCGTCGTCATAGGAGCCGGCGCGGACGACCGAGAGCACGGGCCCGAAGATCTCGTCCCGGTAGCAGTCCATCTCGGCCGTGACGTGGTCGAGCACCGTGGGCCCGAGCCAGAACCCGTCTCCCGCCGGCACGGCGTGCGACCGCCCGTCGACGGCGAGCGTGGCGCCCTGGGCGACGCCGCCGTCGAGGTAGGAGACGACCTTGTCGCGGTGCTGCCGGGTGACGAGCGGGCCCATCTCCGAGGCCGTCTCGCTGCCCGGCCCGACGGTCAGCCCGGCCACCCGCTCCTTGATCTTGGCGACGAGCTCGTCGCCGACCGGGTCGACCGCGACCACGACGGAGATCGCCATGCAGCGCTCCCCCGCCGAGCCGAACCCGGCCGAGACCGCCGCGTCGGCGGCCAGGTCGAGGTCGGCGTCGGGCAGGACCAGCATGTGGTTCTTGGCCCCGCCGAGCGCCTGCACGCGCTTGCCGTGCGCGGTGCCGGTCTCGTAGACGTAGCGCGCGATCGGCGTGGAGCCGACGAAGCTCACGGCGCGTACGTCCGGGTGCGTCAGCAGGGTGTCCACGGCCACCTTGTCGCCGTGGACGACGTTGAAGACGCCGTCGGGCAGTCCCGCCTCACGCCACAGCTCGGCGAGCCGGATGGAGGTGGAGGGGTCCTTCTCCGACGGCTTGAGCACGAAGGTGTTGCCGGCCGCGATCGCCACCGGGAACATCCACATCGGCACCATCGCCGGGAAGTTGAACGGCGTGATGCCCGCGACGACGCCCAGCGGCTGGCGGATGGAGTAGGAGTCCACCCGGGTCGAGACGTTCTCGGAGAAGCCGCCCTTGAGCAGGTGCGGGATCCCGCAGGCGAACTCCACGACCTCCAGCCCGCGCGCCACCTCGCCCGCGGCGTCGGACCGGACCTTGCCGTGCTCGGAGCTGATCAGCGCCGCGAGCTCGTCCCGGTTGCGCACGAGCAGCTCGCGGAAGGCGAACAGGATGTTGGCGCGCTTGGCCAGGGACGTGTCGCGCCAGGCCGCGAAGGCCTCGCTCGCGGCGGCGACGGCCGCGTCGGCGTCATCGGCGGCGGCGAAGTCGACGTGCCCGCTGAGCTCGCCGCTCGCCGGGTCGAAGACGTCCCCCTGACGCTCGGCGGTGCCGGTCCAGGGTTTGCCGCCGATCCAGTGGGTGATGCGTTTCATGAGATCGCTTCCAGTGCGTCGACGAGGATGGCCAGGCCTTCTTCGCCTTCTTCTTCGGTGAGGGTGAGCGGCGGGGCCATCCGTACGGTGTTGCCGTACAGGCCGCCCTTTCCGACGAGCAGCCCGCGGGCCCTGGTCTCCTCCAGCAGCCGGGCGGCGAGCTCGGGCCCGGCCAGCTCGATCGCGAACATCAGGCCCTTTCCGCGCACGTCCGTCACGACGTCCAGGCGCTCGCCGGCGGCCTTCAGCCCGTCGATGATCCGCCCGCCGACCTTGGCCGCGCCGGCCTGCAGGTCGTGGTCGAGGATGTAGTCGAGCGTGGCGTTCGCCGCCGCGGTCGAGACCGGGTTGCCGCCGAAGGTCGACAGCCCGGTCGCGTGCAGCGAGTCCAGCAGCTCGCCGCGGGCGACGACGCCGCCGATGGCGAAGCCGTTGCCGAGCCCCTTGGCGAAGGTCATCATGTCCGGCGTCACACCGTGGTTCTGGATGCCCCAGAAGTTCTGCCCGGTACGGCCCCAGCCGGTCTGCACCTCGTCGGCGATGAACAAGATCCCCTGTTCGGCGAGGACCTCCTGGTAGGCCGCGTACAGCCCGTCCGGCGGTGCGGTGAAGCCGCCCACGCCCTGGATCGGCTCGGCGATGACCGCGGCCACGTCGCCGCCCGTGACGGTGGCCAGCGTGTGCCGCAGGTCATCGACGCACGCCGCGATGTAGTCCGCGTCGGACAGCCCGCGGAACTGCGCGAGGTGCCGGTCGCCGCCGTGCAGGAAGTAGACGCTGAGCGGCGAGAGCGCGCTGTTCTTCCACGAGCGGTTGGCGGTGATCGAGATGGTGCCGAACGACCGTCCGTGGTAGCTCTGCCGCATCGCGAGCACCTGGTTGCTCTTGCGGGTGTACGTCGCGAGCAGCAGCGCCGTCTCGTTCGCCTCGGTGCCGGAGTTGGTGAAGAACACCTTGGCGTCCTCGATGCCGGACAGCCGGGCGATCTTCTCGGCCAGCTCGACCTGGCCGCGCAGGAGGTACAGCGTCGAGGTGTGCACGACCCCGGTGGCGAGCTGGCGCTCCACGGCCTCGCGCACCTCGGCGACGTCGTAGCCCAGGGTGTTGGTGACGATCCCCGCGAAGAAGTCGAGGTAGGTACGGCCCTCGGCGTCCGTGACGCGGCGTCCGCTGCCGCTGACGATCTCGATGGGCTCGTCGTAGTAGAGGGTTACCCAGTTCGGGATGACCGCGCGATGACGTGCAAGCAAGTCCGACATGTCTAGAGTCTTCCTGTCGTTCCGTGCCGAGCACCAGGCGACACAGTGTCAGGACTCCGGCCCCGCATCTGGCAACCTGTCAGGCCCGGCGAACGGGCCCTCACAGCTCGTTCAGCCGGCGGGCCAGGCGGAAGTCGTGCTCGGTGAGGCCGCCCGCGACGTGAGTGCTCTGGGTCAGGGTGACCTTGTTCCACCGGATCGTGATGTCCGGGTGGTGGTTCGCCTCCTCGGCCACCTCCGCGACCCGGTTGACGAACGCCATCGCCTCCTTGAAGTCCTTGAACTCCAGGGTCCGCACGATGGAGTCCCCGCTGAGCTCCCAGCCGGGGGTGCCGGCCAGCTCGCGGCGGACGTCGTCCTCTTTCAACGGCTCCATTGCAGCCACTCCTCTCCCTCGTTTCATACCATCACGAATGTGCTGCCCACTCTGGCCGACGTTCTGCGTCTCGACGCGGTACGACGCGGCGAGCCCCGCGTCGTCGCCGGCGCGGACCGGCTGGACGCCCGCGTGCGCTGGGTGCACAGCGCCGAGGTCACCGACATCGCCCACCTGCTGCGCGGCGGCGAACTCGTGCTCACGACCGGCATCGCGCTGCCCGACGAACCCGTACGGCTGCGCACGTACGTCGCCGAGCTGGCCGAGGTCGGCGTCAGCGGCCTGATCGTCGAGCTGGGCCGAAAGTACGCCGACACGCTCCCGGCCGCGCTCATCTCCGCCGCCGAGGAGTACGGGCTGCCGCTGATCGCCTGGGCGCGGGAGACGCCGTTCATCGACGTCACCGAGGCCGTCCACGCCCAGATCATCGACGCGCAGCTCGCCGAGGTGCGCGCCTCCGAGACGCTGCACGAGGTCTTCACCCAGCTGTCGGTCGACGGGGCGCCGCCCGACGAGGTGGTCCGCCAGGTGGCGCGGCTCGCCGGCCGGCCCGCGGTGCTGGAGAACCTCTCCCACCAGGTCCTGGCGGCGGACGCCGCGGGCGCCGACCCGGCCGAGCTGCTGGTCAGCTGGGAGACCCGGTCGCGAGCCGTACGCAGCGAGGAGCGCACCGCCTACGACGAGTCGGCCCAGTGGCTGGTCACCGTGGTCGGCGCGCGCGGGGAGGACTGGGGGCGGCTCATCATCGCCTGTTCCGAGCCGCCGTCGCCGCGCCTGGTGGTGCTCATCGAGCGGGCGGCGACGACGCTGGCGCTCGGCCGGCTGCTCGAACAGCACGCCCAGAGCCTCGAACGCCAGGCGCACGGCTCGATCATCAGCGGCATCCTCGCGCACGCCTACTCCGACCCGCAGGAGGCGGCGGCGCGCGCCCGCGCGCTCGGCGTGCCGCTCACCGGCCGCCGCCTGCTCGGCATCGTGGTGCTGCCCTGCCGCGCCGGCGGCGGGCCGCTCCCGCTCGCGGAGCTGGCCGACTCCACCGCCGCGGCCTGCCGCGACGCGAGCCTGGCCGCGCTCGTCGGCACGCTCGACGAGGGATCGCCGCAGGAGCGGGTCGGCGTGCTCGCCTCGCTGCCCGCGCGGGCCGAGGACGAGCGGATCCTGGGCGACGTCGCGCGGCGCCTGCGCGCCCACACCGCCGCGCCGGCCGGCGAGGGCCGCCGTGGCTTCGTCATGGCGGCCGGTTCGATCGTCGAGTCGATCCGTGACGTACGCCGCTCGTTCCTGGAGGCCGAGCAGGTCGCCGACGTCGCGGCGCGGCGCAGCGACGACCTGCCGTTCTACCGCCTGCCCGACCTGCGGCTGCGCGGCCTGCTGCACCTCCTGCGCGACGACGCGCGGCTCCAGACGTTCGTCGAACGCGAGCTGGGCCCCCTCCTGACGCACGACGCCCAGCGCGGCGGCGACCTCGTCCACGTGCTGGGGCTCTACCTCGGCAGCGGGCGCAACAAGGCGCTCGCCGCGCACCGGGCGCACCTGTCCCGCCCGGCCCTGTACGAGCGGCTGCGGCGGATCGAGCGGGTGCTGGGCGCCGATCTGGAGGACGTGGAGTCCTGCGCGTCGCTGCACGTGGCCCTGCTCGCCCTGGACTCCGTACGAAGGGACCGCTCGTGACCTCATCGCGCGCACGCGACCTGGGCATCCGGATCGGCGACGCGGACCCCGGACCGGCCGGCGCGATCACCGACGTGGCCGGCGTACGCGTCGGGCACGCGACGATCGTCGAGGGCGACGGGCCGCTGCGGACCGGCGAGGGCCCGGTCCGTACCGGCGTCACGGTGATCCTGCCGCACGAGGGTTCGGTGGAGGACGAGCCGCTGTACGCGGGCTTCCACTGGCTCAACGGCAACGGCGAGCTGACCGGCACCGCCTGGATCCACGACGGCGGCATGCTCACCACGCCGATCGGGCTGACCAACACCCACAGCGTCGGCGTGGTCCGCGACACGCTGATCGAGCTCGCCCCGCGTGGCGGCGGCCACAACTCCTGGGGCCTGCCGGTCGTGGGCGAGACCTGGGACGGCGTCCTCAACGACATCGACGGCGCCCACGTGACCGCCGCCCACGTACGCGCGGCGTACGCGGCGGCGGAGCGGTCCGGGCCGGGCGAGGCGGTGGCCGAGGGCAACGTCGGCGGCGGCACCGGCATGATCTGCCACGGCTTCAAGGGCGGCGTCGGGACGTCCTCGCGCGTCGTGGAGGGCGGCTGGACGGTCGGCGTGCTCCTGCAGGCCAACCACGGACGGCGCGAACGGCTCACCGTGGACGGCGTTCCGGTGAGGATCGACGACGTGCCACGGCCGGTGCCGCCGGCGTACGAGGGCGCGGGTTCGGTGATCGCGATCGTGGCGACGGACGCGCCGCTGCTCCCTCACCAGTGCCGCCGGCTGGCCCAGCGCGCCGGCCTGGGCATCGCGCGTACGGGCGGGGCCGGGGAGAACTCCAGCGGCGACGGCTTCCTCGCCTTCTCCACCGCGAACCGCGGGCGGCTGCCCGCCGACCGGCCCGGCGCCACGCCGCCGCCGGTGTTCCAGGTCGACGCGCTGGCCGACGCCCGTCTCGACCCGCTCTTCCACGGCATCATCGAGGCGACGGAGGAGGCCGTGGTCAACGCCCTGCTGGCCGCCGAGACGATGACGGGCCGGGACGGCGTCACCGCGTACGCCCTGGACGCCGAACGTCTCCTGGGCCTTCTCAGGCCTCGTGCGGGCGGTGGCTGAGGACGTCCTCGTCAGCTCGCCAGCACGCCGAAGCTCGCGTGGTGCAGCGGGTCGTTCCCGTCGTAGCCGTGTCCGGTGAGCCGCTCGAAGATCACCACGGCCGGCAGGTACGTGTGGACGCCGAACCGCGGGGCCGGCTCGGCCGCGCGTACCGGCAGCCCCAGCGCGGCGGCCCGCACGGCCGGCATGCCCGCCGGGTCGAAGCCGAGCTCCTCCCACATCTCCTCGGGCGGGCCGGTCAGCTCGTTCAGCGCCGAGACCACCTGCTCTCCCTCCCGGAGCGCGCCCACCAGCTCACCGAACGGCGGTGGCGGATCCCCGATGACGAACAGTCCCTCGTACGCGATGACCGCCCAGGTGTAGGTTCCGCCGGTCCAGCACGAGGTCTCGAACGACATGGAGTGCTCCTCGACGAACAGGGTGAGCACCCGCGTGCCCTCGCTCAGCCGGGACAGCGCGTCGTCGCCGGGGAGCAGACGTGCGTCCTTGCCGATGAGGAAGGTCCAGCCGCCGATCGCCGGGCTGACGCACAGGCCGGGAGTCTCGCTCGTGACGGCGGTCTCGTACGTCGCCGTCCGATCGCTCATCGCGTGGCCGAGCCGGCCCGCGAGATCCTCCGGCGGAAGGCCGGCGACCGCGACGACCCAGTGGCTGAACCCCATCAGGTCGCGCTGACGAGCTCGGTCTCGGGGACGGTGACGTCCTTGGCGGGCCGCGAGACGCGGCGGCTCCACGGCATCGCCAGGACCAGGAACGGGATCACGGCGACCGAGCTGATCGCCCACCACTCGTGGTTCTTCCACCAGCCGTTGTCGTCGAACTGGGTGAGGTAGATGTAACCGAGCCCCGCCCAGATCGCGCCGAGAGTCATGGCCGGACGGCTCCAGCGCGTCGGGCGGGCGCACAGGAAGGGAACGAACCAAAGGAGGTACTGCGCGCCCATGCGCGGCGTCACGACCATGAACGCGAGCAGGATCGCCGAGGTCTGGTCGATGCGGTCCGAGCGCCACCACAGCCACATGACCAGCAGGATCGTGGAGTAGAGGACGACCTGACCGATCTTGGCGGCGGTGGCGGCGAGCTGCCAGTCGCCACCGGTCATCACGGCGGTCCAGCCCCACTCTCCGATGATGGGGCGTACCTCGCCGAGGTAGCGGGCGACGTTCAGCATGTTCGCCCAGGAGGTGTCGACCACGAGCGGCAGCGTCACGAGGAAGAAGACCGGGACCGCGCCCGCGGCGCACAGGCCGTACAGGCGCTGCCGCCAGGTGGGCAGCATGGCCAGCAGGACCGGCAGCAGGATGATCGGCCAGCTCTTGGCCGACAGCGCGAACCCGAACAGCGCCCCGGCCCACGCGGCCTTCATCGCGCCGGGGCCGCGGAAGGAGCTGTCCTCCAGGGCGCGGGTGGAGCGCGCCACGATGTAGGCGCCGACGAGGAACACCAGCGCGACCGGCTCCACCTGGGCGTGGATGACGGCGATCAGCAGCGCGATGGGGTTGCAGGCGTACTGGAACCGGGCCATCGGCTCGTACTTGCGGCCGGCCAGCTTGCCGACGAGCGCGATGAGGACGACATCCGCGATGATCGTGCACAGCCGTCCGGCGATCTCCCAGGGCAGCCCGGTCGCGAGCGCGAGGGCGTAGAAGTACGGGATCATCGGCAGGAAGTGCCAGGAGCCCTGGGTGGCGAGCACCGGATCCTGGTGGTGGAGGATCGCGAGCCCGGCGGGCTTGAAGCCCTCGGCGAAGTCGACGGGCTGCCACGAGTCGGCCGACGCGGAGATCAACAGGATCAGCCGCAGCCCGATGCCCACGACGAGTGCCGTGCGCAACGATGGCCGCCAGCCGCGCCATTGCGCGACGACGGCCGTGACCAGGCCTGCTACCAGGACGAATGTCGTGAAATAAGGATGGTCCATCGTTACGTAAGGCTCTCACATTCGGACACGTCGTCCGTCCGGGCTTCGGCCATTCACAGCGAACTCTCAGGAATCTTTCGGACCTTCGACCCCGTAAGGCGACCGTTCGGACACACATTGGGTGGCGCGACGCCCTCGGCGGACCTCGCCTCGCGATGTGTCTAACGGGGCAGTTCAACGCAGGATATGGGCGATCATGGCCAAAACCGGACTTACAAGAAATCTTGCTAAATTTTACTAGATGAGTGAACCTCTCGGCAGGCAAGGTACTCAGTTCCAGGTCCCGCCCGAACGGCGGTGCCAGGCCCCGCCCGAGCGGACTCCCCAGACCGTCCGCCGTGCTGGCCCTTCGGTACCAGGCCATTCCCTCGGGCGCGTCAGACGGACGCGCCCGCCACCCCCCAGAGGGAGGCTCGTGTGAGGTTCTCTGCATCCCGACGCGCCGGACTGATCGTCGCGGCGGCCGGGCTGGTCGGCGGCACGATGGTCGCCGCATCCGCGCAGGCTTCCGCCTCGCAACCGGACCCGTCAGTACTCTCCACCAAGATCGCAGGACAGCTTGGAGCCCGCTCCGCCGGTTCCTACCTGGACAAGGCGACGAACAAGCTCGTCGTCACCGTCACCTCCAAGGCCGACGCCCAGACCGTGAGCGCCGCCGGCGCCGTGCCCAAGACCGTCGCCCGCAGCGGAGCGCAGCTCCAGCAGGCCACGGCCACGCTCGAGAGCACGGCCAAGGTCCCCGGCACCGCATGGGCCATCGACCCCGCCACCGACCAGGTCGAGCTGTCGATCGACAGCACCGTGACCGGCGCGAAGCTCGCGCAGGTCACCAATGCCGCCAAGCAGCTCGGCAGCGCCGTCCGCGTCACTCACCTGCCGGGCAAGCTCACCACGAAGGCCTCCGGCGGCGACGCCATCTACGGCGGCCAGTACCGCTGCTCGCTCGGCTTCAACGTCCGCAGCGGCAGCACGTACTACTTCCTGACCGCCGGCCACTGCGGGAACATCGCCTCGACGTGGTACTCCAACTCGGCGCACACATCGGTGCTCGGCACCACCGCGGGCAGCTCGTTCCCGGGCAATGACTACGCCATCGTCCGCTACACCGCCACCGGCACGCCGCCCGGCACGGTCGGCAGCCAGGAGATCACCAGCTCCGGCACTCCCGCCGTGGGCACGACGGTCTCCCGGCGCGGCAGCACGACCGGCATCCACACCGGTTCGGTCACGCAGCTCAACGCCACGGTGAACTACGCCGAGGGTTCGGTGAGCGGCCTCATCCGGACCACCGTCTGCGCCGAAGGCGGAGACAGCGGCGGCCCGCTGTACCGCACCACCACGGCGTACGGTCTCACCTCCGGCGGCAGCGGCAACTGCAGCTCCGGCGGCGTGACCTACTTCCAGCCGGTGACCGAGCCGCTGGGCGTCTACGGCGTCAGCGTCTACTAAGTCCCCCGCCCGAAGGCCCCCGGGCGACGCGCCGCCACGCGTCGCCCGGGGGCCTCACACCGTTTGCGGCCGGGTGCGCCCCGACGGCATGATCCCAGGTCATGGAACGCATCGACGTACCGGTCGCGGCCGACGAACGCACGCTGCTCATCGCCTGGCTCGACTGGCACCGGGCCACGGTCTTCGCCAAGACCGACGGGCTGGCGGAGGACCTGGCACACCGCCCGCTGCTCGCCTCCTCCCCCCTGATGACGATCGCGGGACTCGTCAGCCATCTCTACTGGGTGGAGCGCGGCTGGATCGAGCACACGCTGCTCGGCGGCCCCGACGAGCAGCCGTGGGCCGAGGACGACCCGGACAAGGACTTCCGCGCGGACGGCACACCCCTGGCCGAGCTCCTCGCGGCGTACGAGCGGCAGTGCGCGAGCAACAACGCGGCCGTCCGCTCCCTCAGCCTCGACACCGAGTCCGTCATGCAACGCCGGCAGGAGCACGTGTCGCTGCGGTGGGTGCTGCTCCACCTGATCGAGGAGACCGCCCGTCACAACGGTCACATCGACATCTTGCGTGAGATGCTCGACGGCTTCACGGGCGACTGATCGACAAAGGCGTGCGGGAAAGGATCACGAAGACGGTGATCGCGGGTTAGAGTGCCGACGTGCAGTTGCCGGGTTTCCTGACCGTCCGGGACGTCGATCCGCACCACCTCCAGAGGTATCTCCTCCCACAAGAGGAGCAGACGGTGACGATCCGGCGGCATCCCGCTGTGCTCTTGCGCTACGGCCTCGAGAGCCTGGGCGGGCTCATCCTCGCCGGGGTGCTCACCGCCGTGATCCCCCAGACGACCGTGCTGACCGTGATCTGGCTCGCCTGGCTGGTGGTCCTCAGCCGGCTGGCGTTCAAGGTCTTCGAGTGGTCCGATGAGTTCTTCGTCGTGACCGGGGTCCGCGTCATGCTGGTCCACGGGCTGGTCACCCGGCGCGTCGACATGATGCCGCTGAAGAAGATCACCGACCTCACGGTGGACCGCTCGATCATGGGCCGCATGCTCGGCTACGGCACGGTCGTGCTGGAGTCCGCAGGCCAGGACCAGGCCCTGTCCAAGGTGGAGTTCTGCCCCGAGCCCGAGGCCATCTACCTGGAGATCTCCTCGGTCGCCTTCGGCCACGGCGACGACTGAGACCCGTACACGGGCCCGGCCGGTCTTTCGATGAATCCCGGCCGGGCCCGCCGGATCAGGCGAGGTCGAACCGGTCGAGTTCCATGACCTTGGTCCAGGCCGCGGCGAAGTCGGCCGCGAACCTCTCGCGGGCGTCCTGGCCGGCGTAGACCTCCGCGATGGCCCGCAGCTGGGAGTTGGAGCCGAAGACGAGGTCGACCGCGGTGGCCGTCCACTTCACCTCGTCGGTGGCCACGTCGCGGATCTCGTACACGTGCTCTTCGGTCTCCGACGCCTTCCACCGGGTGCCCGGTGCGAGCAGGTTGGCGAAGAAGTCGTTGGTGAGCGCGCCCGGCCGGTCGGTGAGGACGCCGTGCCGGGTGCCCCCGGCCTCAAGGGAGCGCAGGCCGCCGACGAGGACCGTCATCTCGGGCGCCGTCAGGTTGAGCATGTACGCGCGCTCGACGAGCTGCACCTCCGGCGGAATCTTGTCGCCGGTACGCAGGTAGTTGCGGAACCCGTCGGCGCGCGGCTCGAGGACCTCGAACGACTCGACGTCGGTCTGCTCCTGAGTGGCGTCGGTGCGGCCCGGGTGGAACGGCACGCTCACCTCGACGCCGGCGTCGCGCGCCGCCTTCTCGACGGCGGCCGAGCCGGCCAGCACGATCAGGTCGGCCAGCGAGATCCGGGCCCCGCCGGCGCCGTTGAACTCCCGCTGGACGCCCTCGAGGGTCTCCAGGACCGTCGCGAGCTCCTCGGGCCGGTTGACCTCCCAGCCGCGCTGGGGTTCGAGGCGGATGCGGGCGCCGTTGGCGCCGCCGCGCTTGTCGGTGGACCGGTAGCTCGCGGCCGAGGCCCAGGCGGTCGTGACCAGCTGGGCGGTCGTGAGGCCGGATCCGAGGACCTTCGCCTTGAGGGCCGCGACGTCGGCGTCGCCCACGAGCTCGTGGTCGACGGCCGGCACCGGGTCCTGCCAGAGCTGCGGCTCGGCGACCCACGGCCCCAGGAAGCGGCTGACCGGGCCCATGTCGCGGTGCAGCAGCTTGTACCAGGCCTTGGCGAACGCCAGGGCGAACTCGTCGGGGTTGTTCAGGAAGCGGCGGGAGATCTGCTCGTACGCCGGGTCGACGCGCAGCGACAGGTCGGTCGTGAGCATGGTCGGCAGGTGTTTCCTGGACGGGTCGTAGGCGTCGGGGATGGTCGCCTCGGCGTCCTTGGCGACCCACTGCTTGGCGCCGCCGGGACTCGTCGTGAGCTCCCACTCGTGGCCGAAGAGGATCTCGAAGAACCGGTTGCTCCACTGCGTCGGCACGTCGGTCCACGTCACCTCCAGACCACTGGTGATCGCGTCGGCGCCGTTGCCGCTGCCGTAGGTGCTCAGCCAGCCCAGTCCCTGCGCCTCCAGCGGGGCGCCCTCGGGCTCCGCGCCCACGTGGTCGTCGGCGATGCCGGCGCCGTGGGTCTTGCCGAAGGTGTGACCGCCGGCGATGAGGGCGACGGTCTCCTCGTCGTTCATCGCCATCCGGCCGAAGGTCTCCCGGATGAAGTGGGCCGCCGCCGCCGGGTCGGCGTTGCCGCGGGGCCCTTCAGGATTGACGTAGATGAGGCCCATCTCGGTCGCGCCCACCTCGGGCGCCATCTCGGTGTCGGTGACGTAGCGGTCCTCGCCGAGCCAGGTGTCCTCCGGGCCCCAGAAGATCTCCTCGGGCTCCCAGACGTCCTCGCGGCCGAAGCCGAAGCCGAAGGTCTCAAAGCCCATCGACTCCAGGGCGACGTTGCCGGCGAGCACGAGCAGGTCGGCCCACGAGATCTTCTGTCCGTACTTCTGCTTGACCGGCCACAGCAGCCGGCGCGCCTTGTCGAGGTTGGCGTTGTCGGGCCAGCTGTTGAGCGGGGCGAAACGCTGACCGCCGTCGCCGGCTCCGCCGCGGCCGTCGTGGATTCGGTAGGTGCCCGCGGCGTGCCAGCTCATCCGGATCATCAGGCCGCCGTAGTGACCGAAGTCGGCCGGCCACCAGTCCTGGGAGGTGGTGAGCACCTCGACGATGTCCCGCTTGAGGGCCTCGACGTCGAGCCCGGCGAACTCCTCGGCGTAACTGAAGGCCTCCCCCAGCGGGTTGCCCTTCGAGGAGTGGGCGTGCAGCACGGAGAGGTCGAGCTGGTCAGGCCACCAGTCCTGGTTCGTGTGCGGGCGGCCGCCCGTCTTCGGGGTCGGCGAGTCGATCGCCGGGTTCTCGCTCTCACTGCCGTGCGCGGTCACCGAGTCGTGCGCGACCGGGCACCCGGCCACCGAACCCTGCGCGCTGGAGGGCGCGTTCCGGGCGTCGTCCTGGGCGTCGCTCATCTGACTTCCTTCCGGACTGGCGGATCACTGAGGGGCGCGGCACGTCACCGACGTCATGAGACGCGGACGGGAGTTCGGCCCAACGCAGCGCGCTCTGGCGCATGCGCTTTTCTTGAATAGTTCAAGTTTACCTCGTGACGCCGACGCCCCCGGAGCGGCCCGGCCCCCTAGGAGTCGAACCCGACGCCGAAGGCGTCCAGGGTGCGCAGCCAGAGGTTGCGGCGGCCCTCGTGACGGTCGGCGCGGGCCAGTGACCAGCGGGTGAGCTGTACGACGCCGTAGCGCAGCGGCTCGGGCGGGAACGGCACCGGCTTGGAGCGGACCATCCCCAGGCGGGTCCGTTCGGTCTCCTCACCTGAGAGCAGGTCGAGCATGACGTCGGCGCCGAAGCGCGTCGCGCCCACGCCGAGGCCGGTGTAGCCGGCCGCGTACGCCAGCCGCCCGCCGTGCGCGGTGCCGTAGAAGGCGCAGAACCGGCTGCACGTGTCGATGACGCCGCCCCACGCGTGGCTGAAGCGTACGTCCGCGAGCTGCGGGAACGTGGTGAAGAAGTGCTCGGCGAGCACCGCGAAGGTCGCCGGCCGCCGCTCCAGTTCGGCCCGTACGGCACCGCCGAAGTGGTAGATCGCGTCGTAGCCGCCCCACAGGATCCGGTTGTCGGCGGTCAGCCGGTAGTAGTGGAACTGGTTGCCGGCGTCGCCCACCCCCGTACGGCTCTTCCAGCCGACCGAGGCGAGCTGCGCGCCGGTGAGCGGCTCGGTGACCAGCGCGTAGTCGTAGACGGGCGCGATGAAGTGCCGCATGCGCCGCAGCGGCGCGGGGAACCCTCCCGTGCCCAGCGCGACCCGGCCCGCGGTCACCGACCCGTACGGCGTCCGCAGCCGGAGAGAGCCGCTCTCCTCCTCGATCGCGCGTACCGGCGTGCGTTCGTAGATCCGCACTCCGGCCGTCAGGCACGCGTGCCGCAGGCCCCACGCGAGCTTGGCCGGGTGGACGAGCGCGACGCCGTCCCGGTCCCAGATCGCGCCGCGGTAGGTGGGCGAGGCGACCTCGGCCCGTACGGCGTCGGCGTCGAGGACCTCCAGGTGCCGCCCGGCCCGGCTCGCCTGCTCGGCCAGCTCCGCGAGCTCGGCGAGCTGCCAGTCCTCGGTGGCCACGTCCAGCTCACCGGCGCGCTCGAACTCCGCGTCGATGCCGTACCGGGAGAGCGTGGCCTCGATGCCGTCGAGGTTGTCGCGGCCGAGCCGCTCCAGCGTGGCGATCTCCCCGGGCCAGCGGGCGAGGCCGTTGCCCAGCCCGTGGGTGAGGCTCGCCGCGCAGAACCCGCCGTTGCGCCCGGAGGCGGCGCCGCCCGCGACGTCGGCCTCGACGAGGACGACGTCGCGCGACGGATCGCGCTCCTTGGCGCGCAGCGCGGTCCACAGCCCCGTGTAGCCGCCCCCGACGACGGCGAGGTCGCAGGTGACCCGGCCGGTCAGGGCCGCCGCGGGCTCGGGCGCCGCCGGGTCGGCCAGCCAGAACGGCGTGGGCTCGGCGTCGGCGAGCGCTCTCAGCGCGTCCACGGGCTCACCGGCGTCGGCGCGCGATCACGGCGTTGCCGACCGCGAGCAGGATCCCCGCCACGAAGATCAGTGTGCCCATGACGTTGACCTGCGGTGGCAGGCCGTTCTTCTGCGCGCCCCAGATCCACAGCGGGAACGTCAGCGTGGAGCCGCTGTTGAAGCTGGTGATGATGAAGTCGTCGATCGACAGCGCGAAGGCGAGGAGCGCGCCCGCGAGCACCGCCGGGAAGATCATCGGCAGGGTGACCAGCCGGAAAGCCGTCCAGCCGCCCGCCCCCAGGTCACGCGCCGCCTCGTCGATCGCCGGGTCGAGCGTCAGCACGCGCGAGCGTACGGTGACCGCGACGAACGACAGCGAGAACATGATGTGCGCGGCGACGATCGTCCAGTAGCCGCGTCCCACGTTGAGCTGGACGAAGAACGACAGCAGCGACGCGCCCATCACCGTCTCCGGCGCCGAGATCGCGGCGAACTGCACGAGGTTCAGCGAACCCTGCCCGCGGAAGCGGTACCGGCCGAGCGCGAGCCCGATCAGGGTGCCCAGGACGGCGCTGCCGAACGTGGCGATCAGCGCGATCGTCAGGGAGTTCACCAGGGCCGTCGTCAGGTCCGGCACCGAGAAGAGCTGGGCGTACCACTTGAACGTGAAGCCCTGCCAGGTCAGGTTCAGCCGGCCCTTGGTGTTGTTGAACCCGAACGCGATCATGACCGCGATCGGCAGGCACAGCCAGATGATGATCAGCCAGGTGTAGCCGTACAGGAGCCGGTCCGACCAGCGCCCGCGCTGTTTGCGCGGCACCGCCTTCTTGTCCACTGCGGTCGCGGTCATCGGGCGGCCACCTCCAGCACGTCCTCGGTGCCCAGTGCCTTGGCGTACATGAAGATCCCCAGGAGCAGGATCGCCATCAGCGTGAACGACAGCGCCGCGGCCTGCGGATAGTCGGTGTTGACCAGGTACAGGTTCTGGATGATGTTGCCGATCATCGTGTTGTTGGTGCCGCCGAGCACGGTGGAGTTCACGTAGTCGGCGCTGACCGGTACGAACGTCATCAGGACCCCGGCGAAGACCCCCGGCAGCGACAGCGGGAAGACCACGCGGACGAACGCCTGCGTCGGCGAGGCGTACAGGTCCTGCGCCGCCTCGATCATCTTCGGGTCCACCCGTTCCAGCGCCACGTAGATCGGCAGCACCATGAACGGCAGGTAGTTGTACGTGAGGCCGGCCACGACCGCGAACCCGGTGGCGATCACGTGGAAGTCCTGCGGCAGCAGCCCGACGTCCTTCAGCGGGGACAGGACGATGCCGTCGTCGGCGAGCAGGAACTTCCAGGAGAAGGTCCGCAGCACGAACGACACGAAGAACGGCAGCAGGATCAGGAACAGGTAGGTCGTCTTGCGCGCGCCGCCGCGGAAGGCGATCCAGTACGCCGCCGGGTAGGCGAGCACGATGCACGCCGCGGTGGCGAGCAGGCCGTACACCAGCGACCGGATGAGCTGGTCGTCGTAGGTGGACAGGCCGTCGGTGTAGTTCTGCCAGTGCCAGGTGAGCCGGAAGCCGTTGACGACGTCGCCCTGCATCAGCGAGAACGACAGCATCACGATCATCGGCACCACGAAGAAGATCGCCAGCCAGAGCCCTCCGGGGAGGATCAGGGCGTACGGCGCGAGACGTCTGCGCATCGATCAGCCTGCCGTGATGTGCTGGAAGACGGCGTTGTATTCCTTCTCCGTCGCCGGGGTCAGGCTGCGGTAGTGGCGCAGCTTGGCGTAGTCGGCCTCGGAGGGGAACACCAGCGGGCTGGTGGAGACGGCCTGCAGCGACTTCTGGTCCGCGCCGGTCGCCTTGGCGGCGTCGGCGGCGATGACGTCCTTGGCCGCGGGCACCGGCGTGACGTAGTTGATGATCTCCGTCAGCTTGGCGGCGGTGGCCGGCTGGTAGAGGTAGTCCATCAGCATGAGCGCGTCGACCGGGTTCGCGGCGGTCTTGGGGATCATCAGGTTGTCGGTCCAGATCGTCGCCCCCTCCTTGGGGATGACGAACTTCAGGTCCGACTTCTCCGAGAGGTTCTGCTGGAAGATGTCACCGGACCAGGCCATCGTGAGCCACACGTCGCCGCGGGTCAGGGCGTCGATGTAGTCCTGCTCGTAGTACTTGCGGACGATGCCCTTGTCCTTTTGTTCCTGCAGCTTGGCGCCGGCCTTCTTCCAGTCCTCCGGCGTCGACTTCTCCGGGTCGATGCCGAGGGCGAACATCCCGAAGTTCCCGATCTCCTGGCCGTCGGACATCATCCCGACCTTGCCCTTGAACGCGGGGTCCCACAGATCCTGCATGCTGGTGATCTCGCGCCCGGTCTTCTTGGGGTCGTACGCGATGCCGGTGATGCCGGTCGTGTACGGGATGCTGTAGACGTTGCCCGGGTCGAAGGACTCCTTCTTGTAGATCGGGTCCGCGTTCTTGGCGAAGTTCGGCAGCTTGGAGTGGTCCAGCGGCACCAGGTAGCCCAGCTCGACGAGCTTGGTGAACTCCACGCCGTTGGTGACCACCATGAGGTCGTAGCCGATCGACTGGCCGGCCTGGAGCTGCGGCGCGATCTTGCCGAACCACTGGGGGTCGTCCTGGATGACCTCGCGATAGGTCACCGAGATCCCGGTCGCCTGTGTGAACGCCTTGAGGGGCGTACGGCCCTTGTCCATGTAGAGCGGCCAGTTCGCGAAGTTCACGTGGCCGTTCTTGGTCTTGCCGGCCCAGTACTTCTGCACGTCGTTCTGCTGGGGCGGCGCCGCCTTCTGGCCCTTGACGCCGCAGGCGGCCAGGCCGAGGCCGGCGCCCGTGAGGCCGAGGAGCCGCAGCGCGTCGCGGCGGCTGCCGGTCATGCCGCGAAGGAACGCGGGGTCGGTGTTCATGTCAGGCTCCGATCACGTAGGAGTGGCGCGGTTCCCACGACAGCCAGACGCTGTCCCCCCGGGTGGCGACGTCATCCGCGGAGGAGACGTTCTGCACGAAGACGACGACCTCGGCGCCGGTCGAGGTGCGCACGCTGTAGTTGGTGAACATGCCGAGGTACACGACCTCGGTCACGGTGCCGCGCACCGCGCAGCCGTCGCCCTCCGGGGGATCGGGGCGGACGTCGATCTTCTCCGGCCGTACGGTGAGCTCGATCTCCTCACCGGGTGCCACCTCGCGCGGCACGACGATCCGCTCCCCCGGGCCGGGCTCGATCGTCGCGGTGCCCGATCCGCTGCGGTCGACGGTCCCGGACAGGACGTTGGAGGTGCCGATGAAGCCGGCCACGAACTTCGTCGCGGGCCGTTCGTAGATCTCGCGGGGCGAGCCGAGCTGCTCGATCAGCCCGTCGTTCATCACCGCGATGCGGTCCGACATCGTCAGCGCCTCGTTCTGGTCGTGCGTCACGTACACGAACGTGATGCCGACCTCGCGCTGGATGCGCTTGAGCTCGACCTGCATGGCCTGGCGGAGCTTGAGGTCCAGCGCGCCGAGCGGCTCGTCCAGCAGGAGGGCGCGCGGCCGGTTGACCAGGGCGCGGGCGAGCGCGACGCGCTGCTGCTGCCCGCCGGACAGCTCGCGCGGCCGGCGTTTCTCCCGGCCCTCGAGGTCGACGATCTCCAGCATCTCGCCGGCGCGGCGGGCGGCCTCGTCCTTGGCCACGCCCTTGCGGCGCAGCCCGAACGCGACGTTCTCCAGCACGCTCATGTGCGGGAACAGCGCGTAGGACTGGAAGACCATGTTGACGTCGCGTTTGTTCGGCGGGACGCCCACGACGTTCTTGCCGTGCAGGAAGACCTCGCCGTCCGTCGGCTCGTCGAACCCGGCGATCATGCGCATCGTCGTGGTCTTGCCGCAGCCGGACGGGCCGAGCAGCGAGAAGAACTCCCCCTCGCCGATGGTCACGTCGACGCCCTTGACCGCGGCGACGGCGTCGCCATGCGCCTGGAACGTCTTGGTGATCCCCCTGAGCTCGATCGCCGCGAGCTCGGTCCCGGTCTCTTGCACCTCTGCGTGTGTCTCCGTCACAGTGCTTCCTGATTCCCTCGGCTCGCTCGGCCGGTTCTCGCCGACCGGGCTACTCACCGGTGCCTCGCAAACCTCACTCGCCGGCTCCGATATGGCTCATCACGTGCTTGATGCGCGTGTAGTCCTCGAACCCGTACATCGACAGGTCCTTGCCGTACCCCGAGTGCTTGAAGCCGCCGTGCGGCATCTCCGACGCGAACGGAATGTGGGTGTTGATCCACACGGCGCCGAAGTCGAGTCTCTTGGCCATCCGCATCGCGCGTCCATGGTCCGTCGTCCACACGCTCGCCGCCAGGCCGTAGTCCACGCCGTTGGCCCAGCGCAGCGCCTCGTCCTCGTCGGCGAACCGCTGCACCGTGATGACCGGGCCGAAGATCTCGGTCTGGATCATCTCGTCGCCTTGGTTCAGGCCGCCGACGACGGTGGGCGCGTAGAAGTAGCCGCGGTCACCGACGCGCTCGCCGCCCGCCAGCACCTGGGCGTGCGCGGGGGCGCGGTCGAGGAAGCCGTTGACGCGGGCGAGCTGGTTCGCGTTGTTGAGCGGCCCGAAGAAGGCGTCCTCATCCGAGGGCGGGCCGGTACGGGTGCCGCGTGCCTTCTCGGCGAGGGCGGCCACGAAGTCGTCGTGTACGCCGGGCCCGGCGATGACGCGGGTGGCCGCGGTGCAGTCCTGGCCGGCGTTGAAGTAGCCGGCCTCGGCGATGCCCTGCGCGGCACGTTCCACGTCGGCGTCGTCGAAGACGATCACCGGCGCCTTGCCCCCGAGCTCCAGGTGGACCTTCTTCAGGGTCTCGGCGGCCTGCTTGGCGACCTCCTTGCCGGCCCGTACGGAACCGGTGACCGAGACCATCTGCGGAATCGGGTGGCCCACGAGCTCGCGGCCGGTGTCCCGGTCGCCGCAGACGACGTTGAGCACGCCGGGGGGGAGGAACTCCGCCGCGATCTCGGCCAGCAGGAGGCTCGTGACCGGCGTCGTGTCCGAGGGCTTGAGCACGACGGCGTTGCCCGCCGCCAGCGCCGGAGCGATCTTCCAGGTGGCCATGACCATCGGGTAGTTCCAGGGAGTTACCTGCGCGCACACACCGATCGGCTCGCGCCGGATCATCGAGGTGTGGTCGGCCATGTACTCCCCCGCCGACCGTCCCTCCAGCAGCCGGGCGCAGCCGGCGAAGAACCGGAACTCATCGACCATCGGGCCGATCTCCTCGTCCCGGGTCAGCTGGAGCGGCTTGCCGGTGTTGCGGCACTCGGCCTGGACCAGCTCCTCGGCCCTGGCCTCGACGGCGTCGGCGATGCGCAGGAGGGCCAGGCTCCGCTCCCCCGGCGTCGCGTCGCGCCACTCCTCGAAGGCGGAGGCCGCCGCGGTCATCGCGGCGTCGACGTCCGCGGCTCCGGACAGAGGCGCCTGGTCATAGGGCTCACCGGTGCTCGGGTCGACCACGTCGGACGTACGCCCGTCCTTGGCGTCGACATGCTCACCGTTCACGAAGTTACGCAGAGCCACATTCGACCTCCGACCTGGATTCGGATGGCCCCGACCATGTCAGAACAATTCGCCGTAAACAAGGGATTCCGTTGTTACAATCGGATTTCACGACGGAATCCTTGACAAACTGTGCACAGCTGACACGATGTCGCATCGAGGAGGACTCGATGACCGACGACCACCCACCCCTCGTACGGCAGGCGCCGAACGGGCGGCGTTCAGGTGTGATTCTCGACGAGACGTCAAAGAAGATCATTGAGTTGCTGCAGGCGGACGGGCGCCGCTCGTACGCCGCGCTCGGCAAGTCCGTCGGCCTGTCCGAGGCCGCGGTACGCCAGCGGGTCCAGCGGTTGCTCGAGTCGGGCGTGATGCAGATCGTCGCGGTGACCGATCCCCTGTCGCTGGGCTTCCTGCGGCAGGCGATGATCGGCGTCAAGTGTGAGGGGGACCTGGAAACCGTCGCGGACAGGCTGGCCGCGATGGACGAGATCGACTACGTCGTGATCACCGCCGGGTCCTTCGACCTGCTCGCGGAGCTGGTCTGCGAAAGCGACGATCACCTGCTCGAACTCCTCGGCCGCATCCGGGCCATTCCCAAGGTCACGAGCACCGAGAGCTTCGTCTACCTCAAGCTCCGCAAGCAGATCTACTCCTGGGGGACCCGGTGACCTCAGCGCAAGGAAAGTGAGCACCATGAACATCCAGGACGCGGCGAAGCGGCACCTGTGGATGCACTTCACCCGGATGTCGGCCTATCAGGACACCGACGTGCCGGTCATCGTGCGCGGCGAGGGGCCGTACGTCTTCGACGACAAGGGCCGCCGCTACCTGGACGGGCTGTCGGGCCTGTTCGTCTCCCAGATCGGCCACGGGCGCGCCGAACTGGCCGAGGCGGCGGCCCGGCAGGCCGGTGAGCTGGCCTACTTCCCGCTGTGGTCCTACGCGCACCCGAACGCCGTCGAGCTGGCCGAGCGCCTGGCCAATCTCGCGCCGGCCGACCTCAACCGGGTGTTCTTCACCACGAGCGGCTCCGAGGCGGTCGAGTCGGCCTTCAAACTGGCCCGCAACTACTTCAAGCTGACCGGGGAGCCGGGCCGCTACAAGGTCATCAGCCGGGACATCGCCTACCACGGCACCTCGATGGGCGCACTGTCGATCACCGGCCTGGCCGACATCAAGCCCCCGTTCGAGCCGCTGGTGCCGGGGTCGGTCCGCGTGCCGAACACCAACTTCTACCGCGCGCCGGAGTACGGCGACTCGCTCGAACGCTTCGGGCAGTGGGCGGCCGACGAGATCGAGCGCGCCATCCTGCGTGAGGGCCCGGAGTCGGTGGCCGCGGTCTACCTGGAGCCGGTGCAGAACTCCGGCGGCTGCTTCCCGCCGCCGCCCGGCTACTTCCAGCGGGTGCGCGAGATCTGCGACCGGCACGGCGTGCTGCTCGTCTCCGACGAGGTGATCTGCGCGTTCGGGCGGCTCGGCCACTACTTCGGCTCCGAACGGTACGGCTACCGGCCGGACGTCATCACCTTCGCCAAGGGCCTGACCTCCGGGTACTCCCCGCTCGGCGGCATGCTGGTCAGTGACCGGCTGATGGAGCCGTTCACCAAGGGCTCGGCGACCTTCCTGCACGGCATCACCTTCGCCGGGCACCCGGTCTCGTCCGCGGTCGCGCTGGCCAACCTGGACGTGTTCGAGAAGGAGAAGATCCTCGACAACGTCCGCGCCAACGAGGCCGGCTTCCGCGGGACGCTGGAGAAGCTGGGCGACCTGCCGATCGTCGGCGACGTGCGCGGCGACGGCTACTTCTACGGCATCGAGCTGGTCAAGGACAAGGCGACCAGGACGACCTTCGACGACGACGAGTCCGAGCGGCTGCTGCGGGGCTTCCTGTCCCCCGCACTGTTCGAGGCCGGCCTGGTCTGCCGCGCCGACGACCGCGGCGACCCCGTCATCCAGCTCGCGCCGCCGCTCATCTGCGGCCAGGAGCACTTCGACGAGATCGAGCGCATCTTGCGGTCCGTGCTCACGGAGGCGTGGGACCGGCTCTGATGGAGTCGTACGGGGACTTGTCCGAGACCGAGCGCACGCGTCACCGGCGGCTGCGCGAACAGGGCCGTACGGACCGGTCGGCCCTGTTCGCGGTGTTGCGCGCCGGGTTCGTCTGCCACCTGGGCGTCGTGCTCGACGGGACGCCGTTCGTCGTCCCGACCGTGTACGGCGTCGACGAGCGGTTCCTGTACTTCCACGGGTCGGTGGCGAGCCGCAGCCTCGAGGGCGGGCAGGCGGTGTGCGTCACGGTGACGCACGTCGACGGGTTGGTACTCGCACGCTCGGTGTTCGAGCACGGCGTGAACTACCGCAGCGCCGTGATCTACGGCGTGCCGCGGGCGCTGACCGGGCCGGACAAGCTCGCCGCGCTCCGCGTACTGAGCGAGCACGCCGCCCCCGGCCAGTGGGACTACGCGCGGCGGCCGAGCAAGAAGGAGCTCGCGGCCACCACGATCTTCGCGCTGCCGCTGGACGAGGCGTCGGTGAAGGTCGCCGAGGGCCCGCCCGGCGACGGCGACGGCCCGGACGCCGAGCTCGGCCTGTGGGCCGGGGTCGTGCCGATGGAGACCGTACGCCGGCCGCCCGAGCCCGACCCCGCGCTGCCCGCCGGCATCGCCGTGCCCGCCCACATCATGAAGATCGCCTCACCGGACGGCGCGTAGGTCGGGCACCGACCCGGGCCGGTTGAGCACGACGTAGCCGCCCGCGCGCCGTACGACCTCGTATCCGGAACTCAGCAGGAGACTCACCCGCGCGCGCTGGTCGTCGACCGAGGCGAAGGGGAAGTCCACGTGCCCGACGTCGGCGACCACCCATGGGGCCCAGCGCGGCCGGCCGTCCAGGAGAAGAACACGCGCACGGGCGGTCAGCATCGGCCCGACCGTGTTGGGCGCCTCGACCAGCACGCCGCTGGGCACGGACGGCAGGACCTGCGCGGCCGCCCGCGCTCGCGCGTCACGGTGGTAGAACCCGGGCTCGAAGAACCGCTTGAAGGCGAAGTGGGGCACGATCGCCAGCGTGGCCGCGAGCGCGGCGACGGGCCAGATCTGTTCGGGCCTGTGCCTGGGTTCGAGTCCGGGTTCTTGCCTGGGTTCGAGCCTGGGTTTGAGCCTTGCCAGGCGTACGGCGCCGTCGACGCCGGCCGCGACGAGCAGCGTCGCCAGCGCGACGTTGTAGTGGAACCGCGGCTCCCACCAGTGGCCGAACCGGCTCGACAGCATCCGCTCGGCCAGTAAGGGCAGCACGGACAGGGTGATCGGCGAGGCCAATGGGAGCAGCAGCAGCGGCGCGACGAGCCAGAGCATGGTCGTCGCCTTCACGTGCGGGGTGACCAGCAGCCGGGCGGCGGTCCAGGGGTGGGTGACCGCGCCGGCGGCGGCGTGCGGGAGGTCGCGGCCGAGAGCGTCGTAGGCCCAGTAGTAGTCGGCGTCTCCCCCGAAGGCCGGGATCAGCACCCGGGAGGCGAGCCCGGTCCAGAGC
This sequence comes from Actinomadura sp. DC4, assembly GCF_030406325.1. Classification (GTDB taxonomy): domain Bacteria; phylum Actinomycetota; class Actinomycetes; order Streptosporangiales; family Streptosporangiaceae; genus Actinoallomurus. The sequence goes on from NZ_JAUEQY010000019.1 coordinate 115,965, forward strand.
ACACCGGCCGCCACGTAAGCCACCGCGCGGCGCCGCTCGCCGGACCGCGTGGCCAGGTAGAGCCCGAAGCCCGCGACCAGCAGCCCCATGTCCTCCTTGACCAGCAGCAGCGCTCCGGCCGCCGCGGCGCTCTGCCACTTGCGGCCGGCCTCGTGCCGTTCGAGCATCAGCATCGACAGCACGGGCACGAACGCCATCTCGTGGAAGTCGAACGCCAGCGTCTCGGCCACCGGCCACGCCAGGGCGTACACGAGTGTGACGAGGTACGCCGGCCGCACCCCGAGCCTGCGCCGCGTGTAGGCCCAGAGCGGGACGATCGCGACCGCGAGCAGTACGGACTGGGCGAGGAGGAGCGTCTGCGGCCCGTCGTGGATCCAGTAGAGCGGGGCGAGCAGCGCGAGGATCGGCGAGAAGTGGTCCCCGAGCACGTTGAAGTCCGGCCCGAACCCGTTGTGCACCCCTTTGACGATCGCCGCCGGCAGGTGGAGGTGGCTGTAGGAGCGCACCGCCTGGTCGAAGATCACCAGGTCGTACGTCGTGGTACGGAAGGCCTCGAACCGCAGGAGGGAGTAGATGCTGTAGAGGACGGCGAGGGTGAGAGTGAGGACGCCGACGGTGATCGCCTGCCGGCGGGACACGAACCGCTCACGGACGGCCGGTCCCGTGGTCTCCTCGATCATCAGCCGAGCGTGCCGCTGAGACGTGCGTGGGCGGTTCGCGTGGGTCGCGTCCCCGCGACGGTCGCGCAGTCCATGATGGGCATTCTTTCGCTTACGTCGGGCTTATGTGGCGCCGGTAGAGTCCGGGATCGTGCAGTTCGAGCAGGTGGCCTTTCGCTATCGACGCCGCGCACCGTGGGTGCTCCGTGATGTGACGTTGACGGTACCGCGCGGGCGGGTCATCGAGGTGAACGGGGCCAACGGAGCGGGCAAGTCCACCTTGCTCCGTCTGATGGCGGGAATCCTCCCTCCGTCAAGCGGCCAGGTGTCCGCCCACCCGTCGAGCGTGGGATACGCGCCGGAACGCTTCCCGTCCGCCCAGCCGTTCACCGCGCGTGCGTATCTGGGGCACATGGCCCGTATTCGCGGCGTGGCTGAGTCGTCTATGGAGGAGTGGGCGGCGCGCCTGGGCTTCACCGGCCTGCTGGACACGCGGCTGCCGGACTTGTCGAAGGGCAGCGCGCACAAGGTGGGCCTGATCCAGGCGCTGCTGGCGAAACCGGAGTTCCTGGTACTCGACGAGCCGTTCGCGGGCCTGGACGAGCCGACCCGCAAGGCGTTGCCGGGGCTGCTGCTGGAACTGGCCGGGGAAGGCGCGTCGGTCGTGGTGAGCGACCACCAGGGCGACCTGAGGAAGCTCCCGGGCGTGGCCCGCTGGCAGGTGTCGGGCCATAGGGTTTTGACGGGCGACCTCCCCGACGAGTACACGACCGTCGAAGTCACCGTACGGGCGGACGAGGCAGACGAACTGATCACCCGCCTGACGTCCGACGGCTACCAGGCCCGTCGCCGATGATTTCCTGCCGGGGTCACTACCGCCTTGGTGGACCGTCCTTCATCGGGTTCCGGCTCCGTCTTCCCGGTGGTGCCGCGCTTTCTGCCACAGTCTCGCCCCGCCTTCCGCCCCGGCCCCTGCGGGGGTTGGGGTCCCGCCCCCGCCTTCCCGCGAGCGGACAAGCCGACCCGGCGCGGGTGCCATACCCCAAGCCCCATCAGAACGACCTGCACCCCTCGGCACCCACCGAGCGACCGGCCAGGGCGGGCCCCCCGGGCCACCAGACGCTCGCCGAGCCTGTGATCACGGGAACGGCCGCACCTACGGCCACCTCGCCCAGCGACCGGCCAGGGCGAGTTCCCCCGCGCCACCCGACGCCCGCCGGAGACTCCCGTGACCGCGCAATCCGTTCCCAGCTCAGCGGCCATGCGCGGGTCAGTGCGGGCGACGCATCCCAAACTCGGTCGGCGCAGGCACCACACCCCCGACCCCACCGCCCACGCCCGCCCTACCGAGCGGCCAGCCGGGGCAGGTCCCCCGAGTCACCAGACGCCCGCCGGAGGCTCCCGTGATCGCGGTAATCCGATTCCAGCTCAGCGGCCATGCACGGTCAGTGCGGGCACTGCATCCCGTACTCGCGCTCGCGCTGCTGCTGGCGATCGTGTTCTCCAGTCCGCTGGGCGGCACGCCGGCGCAGATCCGGCAGGGGGCGTTGAACGCCGTCGCCGACCTGGCCGCGCTCATCTTCCCGATCTGCGCCTGGGCGGCGCGCGGGCTCCTCGACACCGAACCGGACGCCCAGCGACACGTCTCCGCGGTCGCCGCGGGCCGTTGGCGGGCACTCCTCGCCGGGTCGGCCGCCGCGTACGTCTTCAGTGCCGTGCTGGCATTGGCCGCCCCGATCTATCCGCTGGCAGAGGCGGCCGGGTCCGGGTTGACGTTCCAGGTCGTGGCCCTGAGCGTCGCGCTGCTCCCGCTGTCGGCCTTGGCCGCGACGGCGCTCGGCGCCCTTACGAGCCGGGCCGTCATGCCCTCGCCCGGGAGCTCGATCCTCGTCCTGCTCGGCGTCTGCGCCGCGAACCTCATCCTCGGACTCACCCCGCTCCGGTTCCTGGCCGTCCCGATGATCGAATGGATGCGCGCGGCAGGACACGGTCCGACCGACTTCGCCGACGCGTTCCCGCTGATCGCGGCCCGTACGCTCGCCTGGGCAGCCGTGGCCGGCGCCCTCTACACCTGGCTCCGCCGCACCCGGCCTTAGGACCTGCCTCCGACCGTCCCCCGGTTCCCCGCTTCCACGTCACCCACTGGGCGTTGCGGCTGTGATCGCGTTTCGAACGGAGCCGGACCGCGCCACGAACACCCCAAACCCCACGATCGCCTCGACCGACCGCTTCTCTCGCGGGCTCTTTCCCGCCCGACGGCTACCGATCCGGCTGCGACGGTCGGTCCTCCGAGCGCAGGCGTTCGATCTCCGATGCCAGGCGTTCCAGGAAGGCGTCCACCTCGGGCTGGCGATAGCCGGCGCGCATTCGGGCCGTGGCGAACACGGCGTTCTTCACCTCGGACGCCCGCGCGCGGTTCTCCCGCAGCGCGGTGATCGTCTTGTCGAGGAAGGTGTCGACCTCCTGCTCGTCATAGCCCAGCTTGAACCGCGTCGTGCCGAACTGGACGTTGCGCACCAGGCCGACGAGCCGGTCCATCTCGCCGGAACGCATGCGGCTGCGGGTGCCGGCGTCCTCGAGTTCGCGGACGTAGGTTTCGAGGGCGGTGTCGACCGGCTTCGTCCGGTATCCGCGCAAGGCCCGTGCGAACTTCGCGGCCGTCACCTGGTCCGCCGTCACCGGCGGCGCGAACAGCTGAGATCTGCCGAGCGTCCCCTCGATGCGGGCGACGAGCGCGTCCACCTCGTCACGGTGGTAACCACGGATGGCGCGCGGGAATTCGGGCATGCAGTCATTGTTTCCGATGCGTCCTCGATCAGGAGCCCCAAGACCGCAATCGGCCCGGGCGCAGCGGCTCAGCCCTCCTGGGCCTGCGGCTCCTGGGGCATCGCCGCGAGCTGACCGCAGGCGCCGTCGATCTCCTGGCCGCGCGTGTCGCGTACGGTCACCGGCACGCCGTGCGCCTCCAGGCGGCGAACGAACTCCGTCTGGTCCGACGGCCGCGAGGCGGTCCACTTCGAACCCGGCGTCGGGTTGAGCGGGATCAGGTTGACGTGCACCGGGTGGCCCTTGATGAGCCGGCCGAGCAGGTCGGCCCGCCACGCCTGGTCGTTGATCTCACGGATGAGCGCGTACTCGATGGAGACACGGCGCCGGGTGCGCTCGGCGTACGCCCACGCGGCGTCCAGGACCTCGGCGACCTTCCAGCGCGTGTTGATGGGAACGAGCTCGTCGCGCAGCTCGTCGTCCGGCGCGTGCAGCGAGACCGCAAGGCGTACCTTCAGGTCCAGTTCGGCGAGGCGGCCGATCGCGGGCACCAGCCCGACCGTGGAGACGGTGATGTTGCGCTGGGAGATGCCGAGGCCGGCCGGGCTCGGGTCGCTGAACCGGTGGATCGCCCGCAGCACGTTCGAGAACGAGGCGAGCGGCTCGCCCATGCCCATGAAGACGATGTTGCTGACTCGACCGGGCCCACCGGGGACCTCACCGCGCGCCAGCGTCCGGGCACCCGCCACGACCTGCTCGACGATCTCCGCCGTCGACAGGTTGCGGGTCAGCCCTGCCTGGCCGGTGGCGCAGAACGGGCAGTTCATGCCGCAACCGGCCTGGGAGGACACGCACATCGTGACCCGGTCGGGATAGCGCATGAGGACCGACTCGATCAGCGTGCCGTCGAACGCCTTCCACAACGTCTTGCGGGTCAGGCCGTCGTCGCAGACCTGGTCGCGTACGGACGTCAGCAGCGGCGGCATCAGCTCGGCCACGAGCCGCTCACGGACGGCCGCCGGAAGGTCGGTCATGTCCGCGGGATCGTCGGCGAGCCTGCCGAAGTAGTGGCGCGACAACTGGTCGGCGCGGAACTGCTTTTCACCGAGCGCGGCGACGGCCTCGCGACGTTCGTCGGAGGACAGGTCGGCGAGGTGACGGGGTGGCTTCGCCCGGCGCGGAGCGGCGAAGGTGAGTTGAGCAGGCATGACCGTACCAGTGTGGCAGACGCCGGAAGGGCTTTGCTCCCCTGCCCCGACCGCCCACCGCAGCTGTACGCGGACCAGCGCCGATGCCCCACCGCGACCCCCGCCAATCCACCCGGGCTCCGTGGCGACCGGCCCGAGCACTCACACCAGTCGGTCGGCGGTCGACCCCGCGCCGGGCCGGGCGGAGAGCCGTGGCGGGCACGGTCTTCGCCAAGAGGCGGTCTCACGGCAGGTCGTTACTCCCCCTCGGCCCGCGGAATCACTACAGTCCCTTCCTATGCCGGTATTGCGTAGAACGCCGCGGGAGGCACGGGTCCTGCTCAGCGACACGAGCCCCTACGGGAGCCGTGTCCTCGATGTCGAGTACGACCACGTCGCCACCGCGGCGTACCTGCGTACGGGCGACGGGGAGACCGTGGCCGCCACCTGGGTCGCCAACCATCAGGAGGCGCCGTTCCACGCCGATCTGGCGCGGCTCAACGCCGGGCTCGTACCGGCCATGCCGAGCGGCCGTACGAAGCATCCCAAGGGCCGGCCTCCGTTCGACCCCCGCACCCTCGAGGTCGTGTGGTTCGAGGAGGGCGACGGTGTGGCGCTGCTCGAGAACGGGCAGCCGATCTGCGTCATCCCCAGCTGGTCCGACATCGACCATGGTGTCCCGGGGTACAGCCGGGAGGCGATCGGCCGCAGCCCGTTCGCGTTCGCGCTCGACGACGAGATCGACGAGCTGGGGCCGCGTATCCTCCAGGCCCAGGCGTTCTGGGACTGGCGGAACGGGCCGGGCGCGTGGGAGGGGTTCCAGCAGTCGCTGCTGGGCCACCTGCTGAGCCGCCTCGGACCGGGAGGTTATTACTGGCACGACGTCGGCCGGCGGAGCCGTACGGACTCCACACCCCCGCCGCCGGGAGCCGTGCCCGCGCCGCGTACGGATGGCACTTCGGCTCCGGCCACCCCGCGCGCACCGCTCGTAGGAGTCTCCGAACGCCCGGCACGCGGCGACCGCGCGTACAACGTGCTGACCACCGTCGGCATGAGCTGCCAGCGGATGCCCACGGTCGAGCTGTACGAGGACAACGTCGGCGAGCACGCGCGGATCGAGCTGGCCGTCGCCACGATGCTGCCCAGCGTAAGAGCCGGCAGCGTCTTTCCCTGGCTCGCGCAGTATCCATGGCAGGCCGTCACCTCCTTCGCCCCGGGCGACAATGTGAAGTGGTATCACGAGGCGCGGACATTTCCGCTGGGCCCGGCGTGGGAGGGTGTCCTGCTGCTCGACGACCCCAACCGTCTCGCCGGTCCGGACGCGCCGGACCTGACGTCGTTCTCCTTCGGCGGCGACCCGGTGCAGTGGCTGTGGCTCGTCCCCGTGACCGAGGACGAGCGGCAGTTCGGCAAGCAGGAGGGGCCGGACGCCCTGATCGAGCGGCTCGCCCGCGACGGGCGGAGCTGGGTGGTCGGCTCCGAATAAGGATCAGTTCGGCGGGACGAACGCCTCGAAGAGCAGCCACACCACCGGAACGGTGGCGAGCAGCGAATCGAGGCGGTCCATCACCCCGCCGTGCTCGGGCAGCAGGTTGCCCATGTCCTTGATCCCGAGATCGCGCTTGATCACGGACTCGATCAGGTCGCCGAGCGTCGCCGAGCACACGGCGGCGGCACCGACGATCACGCCCTGCCACCAGTGGCCGTGCAGCAGCCACGGCAGGAGCACACCGCCGACGATCATGCAGGTCAGCGCGGAGCCGGCCAGCCCTTCCCAGGTCTTCTTCGGGCTGATCGACGGGGCCAGCTTGTGGTTACCCAGGAACGAACCGGCGAAGAAACCGCCGATGTCGCTGGCGACCGTGACCGCGACGAAGATCAGCACGCGGTCCGGGCCGTCGGAGGGGACCAGCAGGAGGACCACGAAACCGGCGAGGAACGGGATGTACGCCGTGGCGAACACGCCCGACGTCGCGTCCCGTACGTAGCCGTCCTGGCCCAGCGGCAGCCGCCACAGCAGCACCGCGAGGACGGTCAGGCCGAAGCCGGCGACGAGCGCGGTCGTGCCCCAGAAATAGGTGCACAGCAGCATCGCGAGGCCGCCGGCCATGACGGGTACCCAGGGGATCCGGATGCCGCGCGTGGCGAACGCCCGGATGAACTCCCACACCGCGACGCCGAGGAAGGCGATGACGACGCCGAGGAAGATCTCTTTGACGGTGTACAGCGACAGGAGCACCACGGCACCGAGCCCCACACCGACGGCTACGGCGATGGGGAGGTTACGACTGGGTCCGCGCTTCTTCTTGCCCGTTTCCGCCTGCTCCTCCGGGATTTCCGGTGCCGGCGTGGGGGCCTGTTCGAGTCCCACTAGACCTCGAGCAGCTCGGCCTTCTTGTGTTCGAGCAGCTCGTCGATCTTGGCGACGTGCTTGTGCGTGGAGTCGTCGAGATCCTTCTCCGCGCGGTGCACGTCGTCCTCGCCCGCGTCACCGGCCTTGGCGAGCTTGTCCAAGGCGTCCTTGGCGTGCCGGCGGATGTTGCGGATCGAGACCCGCGCGTCCTCCGCCTTGTGCCCGGCCACCTTGATGAACTCCTTGCGGCGCTCCTCCGACAGCTCGGGGAAGACCACACGAATGATCTTCCCGTCGTTGCCCGGGTTGACACCGAGGTCGCTCTCACGAATCGCCTTCTCGATCGCCGCCATCGACGAGACGTCGTACGGCTGGACGATGACCATTCGCGGCTCGGGGAGCTGGAACGACGCGAGCTGGTTGATGGGGGTGGGCGTTCCGTAGTACTCCGCGGTGATCTTGTTGAACATCGCGGGCGTGACCCGGCCGGTGCGAATGCTGGTGAAGTCCTCCTTGGCGACCGTGACGGCCTTCTCCATCTTCTCCTCGGCTTCGAGGAGGATATCGTCGATCACCTTAGGCTCCTGATTTTCAACTGTCCGCCGGACATACCAATGTGCCGATCTTCTCACCGCGTACGGCCCGCACGATGTTGCCTTGGCCCATCAGGTCGAAGACCACGATCGGCAGAGCGTTGTCCATACACAGGCTGATCGCGGTGGAGTCCATGACCTTCAGCCCGCGCTGCAAGACCTCGCCGTACTCCAGCCGGTCGAACCGGAAGGCGTCCGGATTGATCTTCGGGTCGGCGTCGTACACGCCGTCCACCTGCGTGCCCTTGAGCACCGCGTCGGCCGAGATCTCCAGTGCGCGCTGGGCCGCGGCCGTGTCCGTGGAGAAGAACGGCTGGCCGATCCCCGCGCCGAAGATGACCACGCGGCCCTTCTCGAGGTGACGGATGGCACGCCGCGGGATGTACGGCTCCGCGACCTGCCCCATCGTTATCGCGGTCTGCACCCGCGTGTCCACGCCGAGCTTCTCGAGGAAGTCCTGCAGGGCCAGGCAGTTGATCACCGTGCCGAGCATGCCCATGTAGTCGCCACGGGCGCGATCCATGCCGCGGGCGGACATCTGCGCGCCGCGGAACATGTTCCCGCCGCCGCAGACCACGGCGACCTGAACTCCCTCACGGGTGACCTCGGCGACCGCCTTGGCGATGTGCTGCACGATCGACGGGTCGATGCCGAGGCCTCCACCGCCGGCGAACGCCTCGCCGGACAGTTTGAGAAGCACTCGCTTCCAGCCATGAGACGACGGAGCCGCCGTCGTGTCGGTGGGTTCCTTCTCCTGCACGGCGGCGGCTCCTTCGATACTCGTGATCTGCTCGGCCTCAGGCCTGTCCGACCTTGAAGCGGGCGAAGCGCTTGACGCTGACGCCGGCCTCTTGGAGGACCTTCGCGATCGTCTTCTTGGGGTCCTTCACGAACGGCTGCTCGAGCAGGACGAAGTCCTTGAAGTAGGACCGTACCCGGCCTTCGACGATCTTCGGGATCGCCTGCTCCGGCTTGCCCTCGTCGCGCGTGATCTGCTCGGCGAGAGCCCGCTCCTTGGCGACGATGTCGGCCGGGACGTCGTCGTTGCTGAGGTACTTCGGCGCCATCGCGGCGATCTGCTGCGCGACGTCCTTGGCGACCTCGGCGTTCTCGGTGTCCAGCTCGACCAGGACGCCGGTGGTCGGCGGCAGGGACGGGTCGGACTTGTGAAGGTAGCTGGCCACGAAGGTGCCCGTGAAGTGGGCGAAGCGGCGCAGCTCGAGCTTCTCACCGATCTTGGCACTGTTGTTGTCGATCAGCTGCTGAACCGTTGTACCCGGCTCGATCTCCGCGCCGAGCAGCGCCGGAACGTCGGCCGCGCCGCTGCCCGCGGCGAACTCGGCGATCCGGTTGGCGAGCTCGATGAACTGCTCGTTCTTGGCGACGAAGTCGGTCTCGCAGTTGAGCTCGAGCAGGGTGCCGTCGCCGGAGCCCTTGAAGTGCTCGGCGACCAGGCCGTTGGCCGCCGTACGCTCCGCGCGTTTGCCGACGTCCTTGGCACCCTTGAGACGCAGAAGCTCGACGGCCTTGTCGAAGTCGCCCTCTGCCTCTTCGAGGGCCTTCTTACAGGCCATCATCCCGGAGCCGGTGAGCTCGCGGAGCCGCTTGACGTCGGCGGCGGTGGTGTTCGCCATTGTGGTCGTGTCTCTCTCGTCGATCGTCGGTCGTCAGGCTTCCTGAGCGGGCTGAGCCTCCGCGGTGGGGGCTTCCTCGGCCTCGGCCGCAGGCGCCTCGGGGGCCGCAGGGGCCTCGGCGGCCTCTTCGGCCGGTGCCTCTGCCTCAGCCGGCGTCTCGGCCGGTGCCTCGGTCGCCGGTGCCTCGGTCGCCGGTGCCTCGGTCGCCGTCGCCTCAGGGGCCGCGGCGTCGCCTTCGTCCTTCTTCTGCAGCAGCTCGCGCTCCCACTCGGCCAGCGGCTCCTCGGCGCCGACGGCGGCGGGCTTCTCGTCACCGGAGGTGGAGGCGCCCGCGCGGGAGATCAGGCCGTCCGCCACGGCGTCGGCCACGACGCGGGTGAGCAGGCTGACGCTGCGGATGGCGTCGTCGTTGCCCGGGATCGGGTAGTCGACCTCGTCGGGGTCACAGTTGGTGTCGAGGATCGCGACGACCGGGATGCCCAGCTTGCGCGCCTCGTTGACCGCGATGTGCTCCTTCTTGGTGTCACAGATCCACACCGCGCTGGGCACGCGCGCCATGTCACGGATACCGCCGAGGGTGCGCTCGAGCTTGTCCTTCTCACGCTTGCGCATGAGAAGCTCCTTCTTGGTGAGGCCCGAACCCGCGACGTCGTCGTAGTCGAGCTCCTCCAGCTCCTTGAGCCGCGTCAGGCGCTTGTGCACCGTGGAGAAGTTGGTGAGCATGCCACCCAGCCAGCGCTGGTTGACGAACGGCATGCCGACGCGCAGCGCCTGCTCGTTGATCGACTCCTGCGCCTGCTTCTTCGTGCCGACGAACAGGATCGTGCCGCCGTGGGCGACCGTCTCCTTGATGAAGTCGTACGCGCGGTCGATGTAGGACAGCGACTGCTGCAGGTCGATGATGTAGATGCCGTTGCGCTCGGTGAAGATGAAGCGCTTCATCTTCGGGTTCCAGCGCCGGGTCTGATGCCCGAAATGCACGCCGCTCTCGAGGAGCTGCTTCATGGTGACGACGGGTGCCATTGCCCGTGTTCTCCTGTCCGGCCCAGTTGCTCGTGGGCCATGTCTCGGTTGTTCTGCGCCCGTGCGTGCCCCTCCCGCAGCTGCTGCCACGGACCGAGAGAGCCGCCCCATCGTTCACCGATGACCGGCGGGCGCGTGAATTCGGTCGTCCGACCGTTCAGTCAGTGTACCGGCGGTACCGGGTCGTCGTGGAATCCGCATGATTCATCGCCGGGTTATCCACATTCTGTAACTCCGGCCTGGCCCGCTCCCGGCCCGGGCAAGACCCTTGTTCCATGACATGGATCGGGATGATCGCCCTGGTGACGGCCCTGTTTCCCGTCTCGGGGACGGAGTGGCGGTGGCCGTTACGACCGGCGCCGGAGGTTCTGCGCGGCTTCGATCCGCCGGCCCATCCGTGGGAGGCGGGCCACCGTGGCGTGGATCTCGCGGCGTCGCCGGGCCAGCGGGTATACGCGGCCGGTCCTGGCCGGGTGGGCTTCGCCCACGATCTGGCGGGCCGCGGGGTGGTGACGGTCGACCATGGACGCTTACGGACGACCTACCTTCCCGTACGCCCGTCGGTGCGCCCTGGGCAGGTCGTACGGGCGGGGTCCCGGCTCGGCGTCGTGGAGAGCGTCCTGGGCCACTGCGGCCAGTCGCCGTGCCTGCACTGGGGCCTGCGTGAGGGAGTCGTCTACCTCGACCCGCTGACGCTGGTGGGCCGGGCCCCGGTACGCCTCCTGCCCTGGTGGGACGAGACCGGCGCCGGGCCGCCGACGATCGACCCGCCCGTCCCGTACGCCACCGGCACGTACGAGGCCGCCCCGCCTTGACATCTCACCTCCGTCCGTCGCGCATTCCCCGGCCCGGTCTTGTACGCGACCGCGCTCTTTCAGGACGCGCCGGCCCAGGGTCGTGGGGGCGTGCTCGCCAGGTCGCCGGACACGCCCTCCATCCCCACTCCGGCTCGCGGCCCACCGGCTCACCGGTCGCGCCGCGAGCCGGTGACCGGCCGGATCGCCGACGAACGGCCCAGGCCGGACTCCTCGGCCGACGGGCCGGCGACCGCGCCGGGCCCACCGCCGCCTTCCAGGCTCTCGATCACCTCTCATTTCCGTTCAATTCCGTCACCCGCCCCCCGACCACGCGAGTCGTTCGAGGCGTTGGGAGCAAAGGCGTCAAGTTGCCTTTGTCCGACGGCGTTCCCGCCCTTGCCCGGCCGTCGGCGACGTACCCTGCGTGATGTGCACATCGATGTCCGGGCCTACCGCCCTCGCGGTCTCACTCCCCGGCGCGACGCCGGGCTGTACGCCTATGAGCGGGTGCTCGAACGTGCCGGCCTCGGGCCTGTCGCGGGGGTGGACGAGGCCGGACGGGGTGCGTGTGCCGGGCCGCTCGTGGTCGCCGCCGTCGTGCTCCCGCCGGACCGGCGCGCGCGTATCGAGGGCCTGGCCGATTCGAAGCTTCTGACCCCCGCCCGGCGGGAACGCCTCTATGCCGAGATCACGGCATCGGCGACGGCATGGAGCGCGCTGATCGTGTCGAGAGAGGAGATCGACCGCATCGGCCTGCACCGCTGCAACATCGCGGGAATGCGCAGGGCACTGGCCGGCTTGAACATGGTCCCCGGATATGTCCTCACCGACGGCTTCCGGGTTCCGGGCCTGGTCGTGCCGGGCCTGCCGGTGCCCAAGGGCGACCGGGTGGCCGCATGCGTGGCCGCCGCCTCGATCGTCGCGAAGGTCACCCGAGACCGGATCATGGTCGACCTGCACGAGCGGTATCCGGACTACGGCTTCGCCGTGCACAAGGGGTACGTGACACGGGCGCACGCGGCGGCGCTGCGAGAACATGGCCCGTGCCCCGAACACCGCCTTTCGTTCATCAACGTGGCACGCGCGGCGGACGGAGGCGCCGGGGAAGCGACCGTGGTGGCGGGAACCACGGAGGAAAAGGATGCTCCGGTCACTGGGGAAACCGACTGGGACGCGTCAGAGTATGAGAAGACCGCCGGCCGGGCGGACGTCGCCTGAGCCGGTAGTACGGGGAGGAAACGGCCCATGAGCGCAGAGGATCTCGAGAAGTACGAGACCGAGATGGAGCTCCAGCTCTATCGCGAATACCGTGACGTCGTCGGCCTGTTCGCCTATGTCGTCGAGACCGAGCGCCGGTTCTACCTGACCAACACGGTCGACCTGCAGGTACGGAGCACCGACAACGGCGAGGTCTTCTTCGAGGTGACGATGCAGGACGCATGGGTCTGGGACATGTACCGCCCTGCGCGCTTCGTGAAAAGCGTCCGCGTCGTCACGTTCAAAGACGTCAACGTCGAAGAACTCGCCAAGAGCGATCTCGAACTTCCCGAGAACTGACACCAGGTCACATAGCCGAGCACATCCGTACCTAGGTGGTGGACACTTCCGCCACCTGAATTTTCATCGTCACGTGGACTGCGGATTGCTGTCCGCGCGCCCCGGGTGATGCGGCGGTGCCCCTTGCCGTTCTACGCGTAGTACGAGCAGGCCCAGTGAGCGGGGCCATCCGTCTTGATCGGCGCACGGCGTACGGCGTAGGACCGGAGTTATCCACAGAACGTCGCTCTACTACCACGATCCGTGATCTTCCGGCACCTTCGACTTCGGAGGTGAGGCGCATGCGCGCGAAGGACGTGCTCGGGCGACGTGGTGAGGATGCCGCTGCGAGCCATCTGGCCGGTCTCGGCTGGACGATCATCGAACGCAACTGGCGTTGTCCAGAGGGCGAGCTCGACATCGTGGCCCGCGACGGATCCAGCATCGTCGTGTGCGAGGTGAAGACGCGATCCAGCGTCGAGTACGGCGCTCCGGTCGAGGCCGTCACGCCCACGAAGGCCGCCCGGTTACACCGGCTCGCCGCCCGATGGCTGGCCGCCCGCGGCGTCGGCCACGTTCCCGTCCGCGTCGACGTCATCGGGCTCGTGGCCGACGACTCCGGGCGGTTCAGCATCGATCACCTCAAGGGAGTGAGCTGACGATGGCCCTCGCCCGCACCAGAGCCGTGGCCCTCCTCGGCGTCGACGGGCAGATCGTCGACGTCGAGGCCGCGATCACCAATGGGGTGCCCGGCCTGCATCTCGTCGGCCTCCCCGACACCGCCCTCAGCGAGGCCCGCGACCGCGTACGTGCGGCGATCTTCAACAGTGGTGAGGTTTGGCCCAATCGCCACGTGACCGTGAGCCTTTTCCCGGCCAGCTTGCCCAAGCGCGGCAGCGGATTTGATCTTGCGATATCAATCGCGGTGCTCGGCGCGAGTGAGGTCCTGCCCCCGGATGCCTGCGCAGGCCAGGTGATGATCGGCGAGTTGGGCCTCGACGGCCGGATCCGCCCCGTCTCCGGAGTACTGCCGGCGGTGCTGGCCGCCGCTGACAGCGGCGCGGAGACGGTGATCGTTGCGAGCGGCAACGCCGCCGAGGCGTCGCTCGTCCCCGGCGTACGGGTGATCGGCGTCCCCTCGCTACGCGCCCTGCTCGCTCGCCTACGCGACCTGCCTCCGCCGCAGGAGGCGGACGAGGGGACCGCCGCGGCGGCCGGCCCCGCGTCCCACTCCGACGGACTGGCCAGCCGCTCCCGTGCCCGGCGCGGCGAACTCGATCTGGCCGACGTACGCGGCCAGGCCGAGGGCCGCAAGATCCTCGAGATCAGCGCGGCCGGAGGACACCACGTCTGCTTCATGGGCCCACCGGGCTGCGGCAAGACCATGCTCGCCGAACGCCTCCCCACGCTGCTTCCGGACCTGGATCGCGGCGCGGCCCTGGAGGTCTCCGCGATCCACTCGGTCGCCGGCACCCTCCCGGCCGGTCAGCCCTTGATCACCCGACCCCCGTTCCAGGCCCCTCACCACACCGCCTCACGCGCGGCACTGGTCGGCGGCGGCAGCGCGCGGATGATCCAGCCGGGCGCCGCGTCGTTGGCGCACCGGGGCATCCTGTTCCTGGACGAGAGCCCGGAGTTCGCCGGCGGAGTCCTGGACGGCTTACGCCAGCCGTTGGAGGAGGGCGAGGTCGTGATCGCACGCTCCGGCGCGACGGCGCGCTTCCCAGCGAGGTTCACGATGCTGCTGGCGGCCAACCCGTGCCCGTGCGCCGCCCCGAAGACCCGCGACTGCAGCTGCGCACCATCCGTACGACGCCGCTACCTCGCGCGCCTTTCCGGTCCCCTGCTCGACAGAGTCGACCTCAAATCCCGACTGAAGGAGGTGACCCGTGCCGAGCTCCGCTACGACCTGGAGCTGGCCGAGTCCAGCAAGGTCGTCGCCGAACGCGTCCTCACCGCTAGAGAACGCACCCGCGCCCGCCTGGCGGACACCCCATGGCGCACCAACGCGGAGATCCCCGGCCGAGAGCTACGCCGCCGCTTCGCGCCCCAGCCGCGGGCGTTGGCCACCCTCGACCGCCCTCTGGCCGACGGCCGCCTCAGCGCCCGAGGCCTCGACAGAGTGGTCCGCGTCGCCTGGACCCTCACCGACCTCACCGGAAAGGAGAGACCCACCGCCGACGAGATCAACCAAGCCCTGGGCTTATGGGAGGGCCGCGCTTAGAGCCCGCCTTGAGGTACCCGGCCGTGCCGGGCGGTGTCCAGATGGCGCCTCGCGAGGCGGAGGGAGGAGGCGGTCCAGTTTGGTTACCGGCTGAGGACAAAGCGGCGAGGTGCCGCCTGGGTGCCGCGCAGAGGGACAGCGCGCCTTCGAGGCAGGCTCCAGCCCAGCCGAACCGTGGCGGGTACGGCGCGCCAGTGGCCAGTTCGGGGGTGGTCGGAGCCTGGTCCGTATGACGGGCCCGATGTCAACGATGGAGCCGTGACAGCAACAGGTTCGGTGCCGGTGGCGGGCTGAGCGTTGATCTCGGACTCCGGCTGGTCGCGGTCGGCCCCTAACGACTGTCCGGCGCTCGTGATGGGTGCAGGCTCGCCGGGGGCTCCGAAGCCGCCTGAGATCGGCGTGGCGATCGCCCAAGGGCGGGGCGGTAACCCCTACTGCGGCAGACGGATCCGGTCCCAGCGGGGTCCGGTGCCGAGGGGCAAGCTGGCATTGGTCGCAAACGCTGTCCTCCTTACGGGCAGGCCTCGTCCCGTCGACGAGCAGCCCCGCACTGCGGCAGACGGATCCAGCCCCCACCTGGGTCTGGAGCCGACGGTGAGGCCGGCATCGGTCACAAGCGCCGTCCTCCCGACGGGCAGGCATTGTCCCGGCGGTGGACGGATCCGGTCCCACACGGTCCGAAGCCGATGGTCAAGCCGGCATCGGTCACAAACGCCGTCCTCCCGACGGGCAGATCTCGTCGCCGCGGCGGGCAGCCCCGCACTGCGGCAGATGGGTCCGGCCCCACGTGGGTGGGTCCGGTGGCGACGGTGGGACGGGCATCGGTGGCAAGCGCTGTCCTCTTGGCGGGCAGACCTCGTCCCTGCGACGAGCAGCCCCGCGCTGCGGTACAGGTCTTGTCGTGCAGTGAGTGGCCCTGTCGTTGGGTGAGTGGCCCTGTCGTTGCAGCGAGTGGCTTTTCCGTGCGGTGGGCCGTCATCGTGCTCGCGGTAGGCAGGCATCGTCCGTGCGGTGGGCCGTCATCGTGCTCGCGGTAGGCAGGCATCGTCCGTGCGGTGGGCAGGCGTTGTCCTTGCGGTGGGCAGGCTCTTGCGCTGCGGCGGGCGCCTTTGCCCTGCAGCAGACGCGGCTCGCTTCGCGGCGGGTGCGACGCCGAGTGGCGCGGCTGTGGCGGCTGCTGTCCTTGGGCTGCCCACCGCCTCTGGCCGCTTCACACCTGTCGCAACACGATGCCGGTCGCGAGTCCACGGGGACGGCTCACCTTCGCCGGTGGGCTCCGCGCCGTCACCGGTGGGCTCCGCGCCTTCGGCAGGGGCTCGAAAGCTTCGACGGGGGCTCGAGAGCTTCGACGGGGGTTGAGCGTATCGGCGGGGGTTGAGCGTCTTCGGCGGCGCTCAGGGCATCCGGCGGCATGTGCTCTCGCCGGGGACCGTCGCCGATGGCTGCGGACTCGCCGAACGCCGGACAAGGCCGGCCAGGCGCCTGGTCCGACCGTCCTGTTCCGGAGACGGCCGCGTGACCGGTCGCCGAGTCCTCGTCCCATGTCCCTACCGACACACCCCGCGCCAACGAACCGAGAAAGGCGAACTAATGATCTCTTCTGACGAACGACTGGCGCGTGCACTGCTCACCCGTATGGCTGAGCCCGGTGACGAGCGCTTAGGCCGTCTGATCAGTCGGGAAGGGGCGGAAGGCGCGCTCGAAGTCGTCCGTGCCGGAGAAGCGCCCGCAGGACCGGATCGGGCCGATCTCGAGAAACGGTTCCCCGCCTGGCGGGCTCGGCTCGCGGAGGCGGATCCCGAGCGGCTTCTCGCCGTCTGCGAAGAGCGCGGTGGGCGGCTCGTCTGCCCCGGCGAGGCCGAGTGGCCGTCTCAGCTCGACGACCTCGCCTCAGGCCGTCCCTACGCGCTCTGGGTGTGCGGCGATCAGGATCTGCGGTTCGGCTGTCTGCGGTCGGTCGCGCTCGTCGGTGCCCGGGCCGCGTCGCCGTACGGGATTCACGTCGCCGCCGAGATGGCCGCGGAGCTCGCCGACAGCAACTGGACCGTCGTCAGCGGCGGGGCGTACGGGATCGACGCCGCCGCGCACCGTGGCGTGTTGAGCGCCGACGGCCTGACCGTGGCCGTGTTCGCGTGCGGTGTGGACGTGACGTACCCCAGCGACCATGCCGGTCTGTTCACGGAGATCGCGCGTAGCGGGCTCCTCGTGAGCGAACTGCCGCCCGGCACCACCCCCACCCGGCCGCGCTTTTTGATCCGCAACAGGGCCATCGCGGCCCTGACCCGCGGCACGGTCGTGGTCGAGGCCGCCCAGCGCAGTGGGGCGATCAGTACGGCCCGGCACGCCCGTGACCTCGGCCGCGCGGTGATGGCCGTGCCCGGACCGGTGACCTCGCCGACCTCGGCCGGCTGCCACACGCTGCTGCGCGAATGGGCCGAGGTCACCTGCGTGACCGACGCCTCCGACGTCCTCGACCGCGTCGGTCTCATCGGCGACGACATGGCGCCCGAACGCCGCGGACCGGTTCTCGACCGCGACCGCCTCGGCCCGGCGGCGCGCGACGTACTCGAAGCCCTGCCCTCACGTGGCGGGGCCGGTACCGCGCGCATCGCGGTCACGGCCGGAGTGGATCTCGACACCGCGCTGACCTGCCTGGGCGCCCTCGCGGCCGGGGGTTTCGTCGAACGCTGCGCGAAGGGATGGAAACTGCGTCGCAACGCCGCCGAGCCCTGAGCCTCTGAGCTCGCATCGACCTGATGAGAGACGACGAGCGAAGCGTCAGGCCCGGCGGTTGCGTAGGCGGCGGCGCAGGAGGGTCACCGGCAGGGCGCCTATGAAGCCCAGCGCCAGCGGGGCTTCGGGCAGTGTGTCGTTCAAGGCCAGGCCCGGGGCGCCGAAGGTCGACGGGATGGACAGCGTCTTCACCCGCGACAGCGGCCAGACGACCACGAACGCCCGGCCGATGACGCGGCTCTCGGGGATCGTGCCGCCGCCCGGGTCGCCGATGTGGCCGCGTGAGTCGTACGACACCTCGCGGTGGTCGCCCATCACCCACAGGTGGCCCGCCGGCACGGTGATCTTGAACTTGCTGTCCGACGGGCGGTTCTGCTCGCCTGTCTGCGGGTCCGTGTAGAGGTACGGCGTCTCCACCAGCGGATGGCCGTTGACCGTCACATGGCCCTGCGCGTCGCAGCAGGCCACGCGGTCGCCCGGCACGCCGATGACGCGCTTGATGTAGTCCTTCTCCCCCGGCACGACCCCGAACGCGCTGCCGATGGCGTGCAGCACCTTGGACACCGGGTTCTTCGGCGCGGCGTACTGGACCTCCGGGTCCCAGGAGTCGAGGCCGTTGAACACGACGACGTCACCGCGCTTGATGTCGCGCGTGTGGTAGACGATCTTGTTGACCAGGACGCGGTCGCCGACCTTGAGGGTGTTCTCCATCGACTGGGACGGGATGTAGAACGCCTGCACCGCGAAGGCCTTGATGACCATGGCCAGGGCCAGGGCCACGCCGACGAGGATCGGGAGTTCTTTCCAGAAGGAGCCCTGCTTCTTCTTTCCCGACTTCTTCCCGCCGGACTCGCCGCCGGGCTGGTCGGCATCCTCGCCGATCACCTGCGGAAGGCGGCCGTCGCCTCTCGCCCCGTCGGAGGAGATGTCGTGGCGCGTTTCATTGGAGGCGGGCTCGCGCAGTCCCTGCTCGTCGTCGCTCATCATTGGGAAGCCTAATGCCCTGAGGCCTCGCGGGCGCTTACCGTCCGCGTGTCGTCTCCGGCAAGGGGGCCGGAGTCGGCTGATTAATGAACTTCGCCCCGGAACGCCATTACAGCGCTCCGGGGCGACGCTTATGAGCCCGTGCTCAGTTGTCGCGCTTTTCCTTGATGCGTGCGGCCTTGCCGCGAAGGTCGCGCAGGTAGTAGAGCTTGGCGCGCCGGACGTCGCCTCGGGTGACAACCTCGATCTTGTCGATCGATGGGCTGTTGAGCGGGAACGTACGCTCCACGCCCACGCTGTAGCTCACCTTACGAACGGTGAACGTCTCGCGAGCGCCACCGCCCTGACGCCGGATCACCACGCCCTGGAAAACCTGGATGCGGCTTCGGCTGCCCTCGGTCACGCGCACGTGGACCTTGAGCGTGTCACCCGGGCGGAAGTCCGGTACGTCCGACCGCTTCGCGGCGTTCTCGATCTCCTGGATCAGGGTGTGCATGACTGCGTTCCTCGCATTGGACACGCGCACAGCGCACAGCGCCGGAACGCGATTGGGGTCTTCTTGGGAAGTCTGGGCGCACCCGGCATCGAGCCGGGTCGACATCTCAGTGTGCCATAGGTTCGCCGTCGACCGGAAAACCGGCCTCGTCGAGGGTACGCCGGTCGGCGTCGTCCAGGGGGTTTCGGCCGATGAGTTCGGGCCTCGTGGCGGCCGTACGGCGCAGCGCCTGGTCGCGTCGCCACCGGGCGATGGCCCCGTGGTCACCGGACATCAGCACCGGGGGCACGGGACGCCCGCGCCAGGACGGCGGCTTGGTGTACACCGGGCCTTCGAGCAGGGACTCCATCCGGCCCGGCGCGAAGGAGTCGTCGCTGACCGAGTCGGCGTTGCCCAGGACGCCCGGCAGCAGCCGGGTCACCGCCTCGACCATGACCAGCACCGCCGACTCACCGCCGGCGAGGACGTAGTCGCCGATGCTCACCTCATCGACCGGCATCCGCGAGCGCGCCTCCTCGATCACCCGGGCGTCGATGCCCTCGTACCGGCCGCAGGCGAACACCAGCCACGGCTCCGCAGCGTACGCGACGGCCGTCTCCTGGGTGAACGGGCGCCCGCTCGGCGTCGGCACGACCAGCCGCGCTCCCGAGCCCTCCGGGGCGACGGCGTCGAGCGCCTCTCCCCAGGGTTCGGGCTTCATCACCATGCCGGGACCGCCGCCGTACGGGGTGTCGTCCACGGTCCGGTGCCGGTCGTGGGCCCAGCCGCGCAGGTCGTGGACGTGTACGTCGACGTCGCCGCGCCGCCGGGCCTTGCCGAGCAGCGAGACGTCGAGCGGCGCGAAGTAGTCGGGGAAGATCGTGACGATGTCGAGTCTCATGACAGCCCGGGAAGAGGCGCCGGGCTCACAGAAGCCCCGGCGGGGGGTCCAGGACGACACGGCCGGCGGGGACGTCGACCGCGGTGACGATGGCGCTGACGAACGGCACCAGGGCGTCGTCTCCGTCCGGACGGCGGAGGACCAGCAGGTCCTGGCCGTGGTGCTCGACGTCCACGATCTCGCCCAGGGCAGCGCCCTCCGGCGACACCGCGGACAGGCCGATCAGCTCGTGGTCGTGGAACTCGTCCGGGTCCGACGTCGGCGGGATGTCGGCCGAGTCGACCAGCAGCAGGGTGCCGCGCAGGGTCTCGGCGCCCGTACGGTCCTCGAACCCGGCGAAGCGTATGAGCAGACGGCCCGAATGCATGCGTACGGTCTCGATGGTCAGCGGGCCGTCGTCTTCTGTGGCGAGCGACGACCCCGGCGCGAATCGCGCGCCGGGGTCGTCCGTGCGTATCTCAACGCTCACCTCGCCACGGATACCGTGGGCACGGCCGATCCGGCCGACGACGAGCAGCATCACGCCACCCCGCCGGTCACGGGCCCGCCGCTGCGAGCCGAGGGTCCACCGGACACCGCCTAGCGCGCCTCGTTGAGGTCGAGCAGGTCGACGCGGACATAACGTCCTCCGGCGATGGCGCTCACCACCGTGCGCAGGGCCTTGGCCGTACGGCCGTTGCGCCCGATGACCTTGCCCAGGTCATCGGGGTGCACGCGTACTTCAAGGACCCTGCCGTTGCGCAGGCGTCGCGCGCGAACCCGGACCTCGTCCGGGTTCTCGACGATGCCGCGCACCAGGTGCTCGAGCGCCTCCTCGAGCACGCTACGCCTCGCTCTTGGCTTCGGCGGCGTCCTCGGCCGGCGCCGGCTCCTCTGCCTTCGCCTCGTCCTTCTTGGCCTTCTTCGGCGCGGCCTTCTTGGACCTCGGCTGAGTCGCCTTGCCCTCGGTCTCGTCCATGGTCTCCTTGACGGCGGCCTGGAAGACCTCGGCCTTGTTCGGCTTCGGCTCGGCGACCCTCAGCGTGCCCTCGGCACCCGGCTCGCCCTTGAACTTCTGCCAGTCCCCGGTGATCTTGAGGATCGCCAGGACGGGCTCGGTCGGCTGGGCGCCGACGCCCAGCCAGTACTGCGCCCGCTCGGAGTCGACCTCGATGAACGAGGGCTCCTCCTTCGGGTGGTACTTGCCGATCTCCTCGATGGCGCGGCCATCGCGCTTGGTGCGGGAGTCGGCTACGACGATCCGGTAGTACGGTGCCCGGATCTTCCCCAGACGCTTGAGCTTGATCTTGACTGCCACAGCTGTGGTGTTCTCCAGATTCGAAATGGTGAGCGGACGGACGCCGGGTGGGGACCTGCGAACACCGCTCGGAAGGACACGGGGCGCCCGGGCTTGAGAGGGTCCCTGGCTGACCGTGATTCCAGCGTGCCATTCTGCCAGACGATCGCGGTGAAGTCGCAATCGATCAACCTCACGCGACCGCTTTCGGCAGTGACCGGCCGACGAACACGTCGATCACGGCACGATCAGCGGCTATTCGGCTATTTCCCCTTCTTCGGGTTCTGCAGCTTGGACAGGTCGGGCATCTGGAAGCCCGGGGGCAACTGCCCCGGGACTCCCCCGCCCAGACCCGGAGGCAGCCCCTGCGGCACGGCGTCCTGCTTCGGGCCGCCGCCCCGGCCGCCCTCCTGGGCGCGCTTGCGCGGGTCGCCGCTGCGCTGCTTGCCCTTCTTGTTCTTCTTTCCGGACGGCTTGACCGCCTTACGGCGAGTGCCGGGCATGCCCGGAATTCCCATTCCCCCGGCCATCTGGCGCATCATCTTCTGCGCGTCGAAGAAGCGGGTGACGAGGTTGTTGACCTCGGTCACGCTCACTCCGGAACCCTTCGCGATGCGGGCCCGGCGCGAGCCGTTGATCATCTTCGGGTTGCGCCGCTCGTCGGGCGTCATCGAGTTGATGATGCCGCCGACCCGGTCGAGGTCACGGTCGTCGATGTCGTCGATCTGGCCGCGCATCTGCCCCATGCCGGGCATCATGCCGAGGAGGTTCTTGATCGGCCCGAGCTTGCGGATCATCTGCATCTGCTCGAGGAAGTCCTCGAGGGTGAAGTCCTCACCCGAGGTGAACTTCGAGGTGATGCGGTCGGCCTGCTCGGCGTCGAACGCCTTCTCGGCCTGCTCGATCAGGGTGAGGATGTCACCCATGTCGAGGATGCGGCCCGCCATCCGGTCGGGGTGGAAGACGTCGAAGTCCTCGAGCTTCTCACCCGTGGACGCGAACATGATCGGGCGGCCGGTGATGTGGCGCACGGACAGCGCGGCGCCACCGCGCGCGTCGCCGTCGAGCTTGGTGAGCACGACGCCGTCGAAGCCCACGCCGTCGACGAAGGCCTGCGCGGTCGTGACCGCGTCCTGACCGATCATGGCGTCGACGACGAACAGGATCTCGTCCGGGTTCACCGCGTCGCGGATGTCGGCGGCCTGCCGCATCATCTCTTCGTCGATGCCCAACCGGCCGGCGGTGTCGATGATGACCACGTCGTGCTGCGCGTGACGCGCGTGCTCGATCGAGCGCCGGGCCACCTCCACCGGGTCGCCCACGCCGTTGCCGGGCTCGGGGGCGTACACCGGGGTGGCGGCGCGCTCGCCGAGCACCTGGAGCTGCTGCACCGCGTTGGGACGCTGCAGGTCGGCCGCGACGAGCAGCGGCGCGTGGCCCTCGTTCTTGAGCCAGCGCGAGAGCTTGCCGGCGAGCGTCGTCTTACCCGAGCCCTGAAGACCCGCCAGCATGATGACGGTGGGCGGGCTCTTGGCGAACCGCACCCTGCGCGTCTCGCCGCCGAGGATGTTGATGAGCTCGTCATTGACGATCTTGACGACCTGCTGAGCGGGGTTGAGCGCCTGCGACACCTCCGCGCCGGCGGCCCGCTCTTTGATCTGCGCGATGAAGTCCTTGACGACGGGCAGCGCCACGTCGGCCTCGAGGAGCGCGATGCGGATCTCGCGCGCCGTGGCGTTGATGTCCGCCTCGGACAGCTTGCCTTTGCTGCGCAGCGAGGAGAAGACCGTAGTCAGCCGGTCGGAAAGCGTCTCGAACACGTGTCTGGCCAGTCCTAGGAGCTTCGGGGATCGACCTCCCACACTATCCGCTCGGCGGCCTTTGGGTATCGACTCGCGCACCGGCGATCGCCACCGTCACCGCCCGTGCCCCCGCGGCTACCAGAGAGGGCGGATCGGGGGCGAGCCGGCCTCGACCACGAAGGCGGACAGGCTTTCGCGGAGGGTGGTCAGTTTCTCGGGGCCGACCAGCGTGGCCCAGCGGTGCTCGATGTCGGCCCACAGGGCCACGACCCGCTCGATGCAGGCCCACCCCCGCGGGGTCAGGACGACCACTCGCGCGCGGCGGTCGCCCGGGTGCGGGCGGCGGTCGACGTAGCCGCGTTTGTCCAGCTCGTCGACCAGTTGCACGGCGGCCTGTTTCGTGACGCCCAGGTGCTCGCCCAGCTCGACCGCTGTCGCGCCGCCGCGTACGGACAGGTACTGGAACACGAAACCGTGCGCGGGACGCACGTCGGAGAAGCCCTCCTCGGCCAGCCGGGTGTGCACCTCCTCCATGACCGCGTGGAAGGCCATGCCCAGCAGTCCCGGAATCTCCCCGCCCATCAGCCCTCCAGAAATAAAGACAAGACGCTTGACCATATGGACAAGCTGCTTTACCTTCGAGAAAACATCGTCAAGCAAGTTGACCATATCGAGAGAAGAGAGACGTCACATGCCCGTCAGCACGATCGCGGGAGCGAAGAAGATCGAGTTCCACGGGCTGACCGCCCGCCCGATCGCGGTTCCCAGCCGCGGCACGGCCGAGCTGGCCATCTGGCACCTCGACGTGGACCCGGGCGTCCGCGGCGAGGAGCACACCGTCGACCACGAGGAGGTGTTCGTCATCAAGGCCGGCCGGCTGCGCGGGACCCTCGGCGGCGAGCCGTGTGAGGCCGGCCCGGGCGATGCCCTGATCGTGCCGCCCGGGGTGCCGTTCGCGCTGGGCAACGACGGGGACGAGACGGCGAGCGCGGTGGTCTGCACGTCGGCGGGCGTGCGCGCGAACCTGAACGGCGCCACCATCGTCCCGCCCTGGTCGGAGTAGGCGGCCCCGACCCCGAGAGGCCAGGGCCGCCGGGGCCTCACGAGTGGTACAGCACCGCGGTCGGTGCGGCCGGGGTCAGGCTCGCCGGGGTCGCGCCGGACAGGAACGACTGCTGCGGCTGGTCGTCGCCGCCGAGGAAGAACGCCCGGTTGACCCCCTGCACGTTGATCGTCGAACCCGGGTCCACGCCCGTGGTCGGCACCCGGATCGCAGTGATCTCCTCGATGTCCGACGGCGCGGTCCCCGGAGGGAGCTGCACCGTCGTGGCCGCGGGCAGGTCGCGCTGGATCGAGCGGTCGGCGAACAGGTGGTCCGACCGGTACACCGCCGGGTCGCCCTTGAGGCGTACGCCGACGGACAGGCCGACCCAGTCGAGCGGGCCGTTCGGCGGGTTCACGGTCGTTTTGCGGACGACCAGGTAGAGGTAGTCGCGCGGGTCGGCGATGGAGGTCGTGGACGACGTCGGCGGGTCCGCCTGCACCTTGCCCTCGCGGCGCGACTCGGCGTCGGAGACCCAGTACGTCCACGGGTTGCGGTCCATGACCTGCTCGCGGGCCTCGGCCGAGGCGTCCAGCGTCGCCGACGCCGACAGGAAGAACCGCATCGGGTCATCGACCGTGTCGCAGATGTTGTTGTTGAGCGTGCAGGTCTGCATCAGCGGGTGGTCGCCCTCATAGGTTCCGGCGAACGGCTGCGTGACGTGGTTCGGCGCCTGGATGACGGCGGTGCCGGGCACGCGGCGGCCTGAGGCGTCGACCTCGACCTGGTAGATCCACTCGATGTCGGTCGTACGGCCCCAGCGCGCCATGAGCTGGGGCGTCGACGTGCCGCCGTCCTCGTTGCTCCAGATGTAGGAGTAGGTGAGCAAGCGGTGCCCGGGAAGGGCGGCGGGGACGTCCTCGTGCCAGGCGACCAACGGCGTGTCGGTGAAGGCGTTCTGGAAGGCGCCGCCCGAGTCGGCCCCGTTTCGGCCGTACAGCACCGGCGCGTGCCGGAGATCCGTGTACGCGCGCCCACCGCCCACCGTACGGACCGCGGTGCGGGTCACCGTCACCCGCCGGCCGCCGGACCGGTCGGCGGCGAGGCGCAGCGACAGCCGGTGGCGGCCCGCCCTCAGGTGCCCGAGCGCGAACTCCCGGGTGATCGGGAACGCCGCCGGGACCACGTCGTCGGTGGCGTACCGGCCGTCGACGTACAGCGACAGGACCGCCGACTCATGTCCCCTGACCGCCCACGACACGCCGGGCGCGGCGGCCGTCACGTCGACCAGGGCCTCGCCCGTACGGGCGGTACGGAAGGTGATCGTCCGGTCGTGGCCTCGGTCGACGACCGTGGTGCCCGCCGTCGCGGCGGGCACGACCGAAAGGCCGGCGGCCGCGACTCCTCCCAGCACGGCGGTACGGGCGAGCAGGATTCTTCGCACAGGGGCCTCCCAGGGCAGCGTGGACGCAAGAAGCGTCACCGCCCCCAGGGACACCGTCAACGATCGCGACGGCAGTTTTCCCGATCTTCACTGGCCGGTCTGTGCCAGGTCAGCGAACGACGTCAAGGATGCCCGCGCGGATCGAGGCCCGCAGGTGCTCGTCGGTGACCGGGCGCCCGTCGGCATCGACCACGTAGAAGACGTCGACCGCCTCGGCGCCCAGCGTCTCGACTCGCGCCGCACGCACCTGCATGCCGAACGAGCCGAGCACGTGCCCGATGCGCCAGAGCAGGCCGGGCCGGTCGTGCGCGCGTACCTCCACGACGGTCGCGGTCTCCGACGCGTCATCGATCATGGTGACGCGCGGCGGGGGCACCGGCACGCCCTTGCGCGGACGGTGCGACCGCGCCCGTCGTTCGAGGCGCTTGGCCACGTCGAGGCGCCCGGCGAGCACCCGGCGCAGGTCGACCTCCAGCGCGGCCGGGTCGGGGCCCGAGCCGTACTCGGGCACCGCCATGAACTCCAGCAGCGCGGTCTCCCCCTGGGCGCCGGCGCGCGCGCCGCGCACGACCAGGCGGTGGAGCGCGAGCACCCCGGCGGCCTGCCAGAGCAATCCGGGCCGGTCGGGCACGACGATCGTGATCTGGGACCCGACGACGCGTACGGCGCCGCCGCCGTGCCGGGCGAGCGCGAGCTGGTCCGCGGTCGGCTCGGGCGCGACGGGCGGCGGGTCTCCGGCGAGCACGGCGGCCACGCGGCGGGCGAGCTCGGCGACGAGCCCGGCCTTCCACGAACCCCACGCGGCGGGCCCGGTGGCCTGCCCGTCGGCGATCGCGAGGGCGGCGAGCGTCTCCAGCACGACGGGGTCGCCGACCGCCTGGGCCACCGTCTCGATCGTGACCGGGTCGTGGAGGTCGCGGCGCGTCGCGGTCTCGGGCAGCAGCAGGTGGAGGCGTACGACGGCCTCCAGGACGCGTACGTCGTCCTGGTCGAAACCGAGGCGTTCCCCCAGGTCGTGCGCCATGACGGCGCCGGTCTTGGAGTGGTCGCCCGGCCAGCCCTTCCCGATGTCGTGCAGCAGCGCGCCGACGAGCAGCAGGTCGGGACGTGCGACGTCGCGGGTGTGGGCGGCGGCGCGCGTCGCGGTCTCCACGAGGTGACGGTCGACGGTGAAGGTGTGCACGGGGTTGCGCTGCGGGCGGTTGCGCACGCGCTCCCAGTCGGGCATGAGCCGTTCGATCAGCCCGACCTGGTCGAGCGCCTCCCACACGCCGATCGCCGGCGCGCCCGCGCCGAGCAGGGTCACCAGCGCGTCGCGCGCCTCCGGCGGCCACGGCACCGGCATCGGCGGCGTCTCGCGGGCCAGCCGTTCGACGGTGGAGATCGCCAGCGGCAGCCCCGCCTGGGCGGCCGCCGCGGCGGCGCGCAGCACGAGCGAGGGGTCCTTGGCGGCGTTCGCGCCGAGGGCGAGCACCACCTCGGAGTCGTGCTCGACCACGCCGTCGGCGAGCGGCCGGCGTACAGGCCGTCCGGGCGGGGAGCAGAAGCGGTCGACCGTCCGCCACAGGTGGTCGGCGGCGAACGTGATGGTGCGGGCGGCCTCGACGACGCTGCGCAGCAGCACCTCCGCGTCCAGCAGGCCGAGCGCCTCGGCCACCGCCTCCTGCTCCTGGAGCACGAGCCGGTCGGCCGCGCGGCCGGTGGTCTCGTGCAGGGCGTGGCGGACGTCGAGGAGCAGGCCGTAGGCCTCCTTGACCCGGTCGGTCGCGGCCGGGGCGACCCACGCGGCGGCGACCGCCTGGATCGCGTGCACGTCGCGGAGCCCGCCGCGCGCGTCCTTCAGGTCGGGTTCGAGCAGGAACGCCAGCTCGCCGTCGTCGGCCCAGCGGCGGCGGGTCATCTCCCGCAGCTCGGGCAGGCGGCGCCGCGAGTCGGCACGCCAGTCGGCGAGCACCGCCTCGCGGAGTTCGCGCGTCAGGTCCGGGTCGCCGGCCACGTGACGTGCGGAGATCAGGCCGAGGGCGGCCTTGAGGTCCTCGCGGGCGACCGCGCGGCCCTCCTCGGGCGTGCGCACCGAGTGGTCGAGGCGCAGCCCGGAGTCCCAGATGGGGTACCAGACCCGGTCGGCGAGGGCGGCGACGTCCGGCCGGGCGCGGTGGACCAGGACCAGGTCGAGGTCGCCGCCCGGGGTGAGCTCCCGGCGCCCGTGGCTGCCGACCGCGAGCAGCGCCACGTCCGGCTCGGCGCCGAGCAGCCGCGCCAGCCTCCGGTCGAGGTCGTCCGCGCGTTCCTCCCGCGCGGTCCGCAGCCGCGTGCGCGCCACCTCATGCGCGGCCGGTCCGGACACGGCGGAGCCCGGCTGGGCCAACGCCTCAGCCGGGCCGTGCCCTCCCCCGATCGTGTTCGTCACTCTTAGAGTGCTTCCGGGCCGGTCTCACCGGTACGGACGCGCACCACGGTGTCGACCGGGACCGACCAGACCTTGCCGTCCCCGATCTTGCCGGTCTGCGCCGCCTTCACGATCACATCGACGATGTCCTCGGCGTCCTCGTCGTCGACGAGGACCTCGACACGGAGCTTGGGTACGAGGTCGACCTTGTACTCCGCGCCCCGGTACACCTCGGTGTGGCCGCGCTGGCGGCCGTATCCGCTGGCCTCGCTGACCGTCAGGCCGTTCACGCCGAAGGTCTCCAGCGCCGCCTTGACGTCATCGAGCTTGAACGGCTTGATGACCGCCGTCACGAGTTTCATGCCTCCGCCTCCACCTTCGTGTCTCCCGTGGGCTGACCGCCGTTGTCGCCCTTCAACGCGGCCAGGATGCCCGACCCGCCGCCCGAGGCGCTGTGCGAGGTGCCGAATTCGTACGCGGACTCCGCGTGGACGGCGAGGTCGATGCCCGACGCCTCGTCCTCGTCGGTGATGCGCAGACCCATGATCTTGTCCAGGACCTTGCCGATGATCCAGGTGAGGACGAACGAGTAGACGGCGACCATCACCACGCCGATGCACTGCTTGCCGAGCTGGCTCAGGCCGCCGCCGTAGAACAGGCCGGCCGGTCCGTCGCCCTTGGCCGGCGTGAGGATGCCGGTCACGGTCGGGGTGGCCAGGAAGCCGATGAGCAGGGCGCCCGCCGCGCCACCGACCGCGTGCACGCCGACGACGTCGAGCGAGTCGTCGAAACCGAACTTGGACTTCATGCCGACCGCGACGGAGCAGAGCGCGCCGGCGATGAGGCCGACGATGATCGCGCCGACCGGGTTCACCGAGGCACAGGCCGGGGTGATCGCGACAAGACCGGCGACCGCGCCGGAGGCCATGCCCAGAGCGGTGGACTTGCCGTAGCGGATCTTCTCCATGATGACCCACGCCAGTGCCGCCGCGGCCGTGGCGACCTGGGTGTTCATGAAGGCGACCGAGGCCTGGCCGTTGGCGGCCAGGGCCGAGCCGGCGTTGAAGCCGAACCAGCCGAACCACAGCAGGCCGGCGCCGAGCAGGACGAACGGGACGTTGTGGGGACGCATCGGCTCCTTGGGCCAGCCGATGCGCTTGCCGACCACGAGTGCCATCGCCAGACCCGCCATACCGGCGTTCAGGTGGACCGCGGTACCGCCGGCGAAGTCGAGCGCGCCGATGTGGTCGGCGAGGAAGCCACCGTCCTTGGTCGTCGTCAGGTCACCGAAGAAGAAGACCCAGTGGGCGACCGGGAAGTAGACGACCGTGGTCCAGATGGCCACGAAGGCGCACCAGCCGCCGAACTTCACGCGGTCGGCGATGGCGCCACTGATCAATGCGGGGGTGATGATGGCGAACATCAGCTGGAACGAGGCGAAGGCCAGTTCGGGCGACGTGCCGGACGCCGAGATGAGCGTGTCCTTCAGGCCGACCCTGCCGAATCCGCCGATGAAGCCATGGTTCCCGACGTCCTTGGCGAACGCGAGAGAGTAGCCGTAGAGGACCCAGAGCACGCTGACGATGCCGATAGTGGCGAAGTTCATCATCAACATGTTCAGGACGCTCTTCGACCGGGTCATACCGCCGTAGAAGAACGCGAGGCCCGGGGTCATGAGGAGCACGAGAGCAGAGCTCGCCAGCAGCCAGGCGGTGTCGCCTGAATTCATTAGTTTGAGAACGTCCGGCGGCATGCGGCGTCCCTTCGGTGAGGTGGTCGATACTGCTCAGGAGCTTCGAGCAGCGCGATTTCACCTACGGGGCATGAGTGTTTCGTCGGTGTGAAACCATGCCGGATCGTGTTTCAGGCATGTTTCACCTTGGATGCCGGGTTTAACGGCCGCTTCGGCGCCCGCATACAGTGAGTTACCTGGTCCGTCCAGGTCGCCCTGGTCCGCCGGCGGGGCGTCGGCAGGATGTCATGTGATGGCGGTGGCGACGAACATCTCAGGCCGGTGGCAGGCCCCTGGTCTTCCGGCGGATCTCACGAGCTTTGTCGGGCGTCGGCGGGAGATCGCCGATGTCAGGCACCTGCTGTCCCGGTCACGGCTCGTGACGCTGACCGGCGTCGGCGGCGTGGGCAAGACCCGGCTCGCCTACCGGGTCACCGCCGAGATACGCCGGACGTTCCCGGACGGCGTCTGGCTGATCGAACTCGCCGAGCTCGAGGACCCCTCGCTGCTCGCCGACACGATCGCCGGGGCCCTGGGCGTCCAGGAGCACTCCTCCCGGCCCTCGATGGACGCCCTGGTCGACCACCTGCGCGAGCGCACGGCCCTGATCGTCCTGGACAACTGCGAGCACCTTCTGCGCGAGTGCGCCGCGCTGGTCGGCACCCTGCTGCGCGGCGCCCCCGGCGTGCGCGTCCTCACCACGAGCCGCGAGGTGCTGGGCATCGCCGGGGAGCAGACGCTGGCCGTGCCCCCGCTGTCCCTGCCCTCCTGCGGCGTCGGACGGCCGTCCGACGCGTCCTTCGCCCGGTACGACGCGGTCCGCCTGTTCGCCGAGCGGGCCGAGGCCGTCCTGCCGGACTTCGCGATCACCGGGGACAACCGCGCCGCCGTCGAGGCGATCTGCCGCCGTCTCGACGGCATCCCGCTGGCGATCGAGCTCGCCGCCGTACGGCTGCGGGTGCTGTCCGTACAGCAGCTTCTGGACCGGCTGGATGACCGGTTCCGGCTGCTCGACAACGGCTCGCAGGCGGTCCTGCCACGGCACCGGACGCTCCGTGCGCTGATCGACTGGAGCCATTCCCTCTGCACCCGGCAGGAGCGGCTGCTGTGGGCGCGCGCCTCGGTGTTCTCCGGCGGCCTCGACCTGGATGCGGCCGAGGCGGTCTGCGCCGGGGAGGGCATCGCCCGCGAGGACGTGCTCGACCTCGTGGCGGCGATGGTCAACAAGTCGATCCTTGTCCGGGAGGAGCACCCGCACGGGATCCGATACCGCCTGCTGGAGACGATGCGGCAGTACGGCCGCGAGCGCCTCGCCGAGTCCGGTGAGGAGGCGGAGACGCAGAGACGGCACCGTGACTTCTACCGCGGGCTGTGCGACGAGGTGCGCACCGGGCTGTTCGGCCCGGTGGAGGTGGACCTGCTGACCCGGCTGAAGCTGGAGAACGCCAACCTGCGCACGGCGCTGGACTACTGCTTCGCCACCCCTGCCGAGGCCGCCTGCGGCGTGCGAATGGCCGCGGACCTCCTCTACCACTGGCTCACCGGCCACCTGCGCGAGGGACGCCGACGGCTGGACCAGGGGCTGGCCGCCGACCGCGAGCCGAGCCCCGGCCGCGCCCGCGGCCTCGTGGTCGGCAGCTGGCTGGCCGTCGCGCAGGGTGAGATCGACGCCGCCGTCGCGATGCTGGACGAGAGCCACCGGATCGGCGAGGAGCTCGACGACGACCGGGTCCGCGCGGACGTCGTCCTGCACCGCGGGCTGATCGCCCTGGACGGAGACGAGGTCGACGCGGCGGTCGAGCTCTGCGGAGAGGCGGTCGCCCGGCACCGCCGTACGGGCGATCCGGCCGGTCTCGCGCTGGCCCTCATGTGGCTCAACGCCGGGCTTACGCTCCGCGGCGACCTGAGCGGCGCGCTCGCCGCCGGCGAGGAGGGCATCGCCCTGTGCGAGGCCCACGGGGAGGGCCTGCACCGGGCGTACCTCATGACCATGGTCGGCGTCACGTTCTGGCGACAGGGCGACACCGGGCGTGCCTCCGCGCTGGCCAGGGAGAGCCTGGACTTCAGTCGTTCGCTCGGCAACCCGCGCGGGATCGGGATCAACCTCGCTCTCCTGGCCTGGATCGCCGCCGCCGACGGCGACCACGAGCGGGCCGCGCGGCTGCTGGGCGTGCTCAGGACCTTCGCCCAGGCGCCCGGCGCGCGGCGCGCGATCGGCGCGCCGGTCTCCGGATACCGGCACCTCCTGCGGTTCCAGGGCGCGTGCGAGGCCGGCGTCCACCGCGTCCTCGGCGCGTCCGGCGCCGAGGTCGCGATCAAGTGGGGGGCCGCCCTCAGCGCCGACGAGGCGGTCGCCTACGCGCTGCGGGACGAGCTGCCGGACGAGGTCGGCCACGGCCGCCGGGCGTCGCTGACCCGGCGGGAGACCGAGGTGGCGCGGCTCATCGCCCAGGGCCTGAGCAACAAGCAGATCGCGGCCAAGCTCGTGATCTCCCAGCGGACCGTCGAGGGCCACGTCGAACACGTCCTCGGCAAGCTCGGCTTCGGCTCCCGCACCCAGATCGCGGTCTGGACCCGGGAACAGGACGGCGGCTCCGCCGTCTGAGACCGCCGGAGCGGGCCTGCGTACAGTTGAGTTGTCCGGTTCGTGCAGGTCAGCCCCATTTTCCGTGGCCGCGGCGGTGTCTGCGTATGACGATCAAGACGGGCGACTATGCCCCGTGGCACAGGCACGGGCTGCCCGCCGAGGTGACCAGCTTCGTCGGCCGCCGCCGGGAGGTGGCCGACGTCAAGGCCATGCTCGGCAGGGCCCGGCTGGTGACGCTGACCGGCGTGGGCGGGGTGGGCAAGACGCGGCTGGCCTACCGTGCCGCCGCGGACCTGCTGCGCGCCTTCCCGGACGGCGTGTGGCTGGTCGAGCTGGCCGGGATCGAGCATCCCGGCTGTCTCGTGCCCGCACTCGCCGAGACCTTCTGCATCCAGCGTGACTCCAACCGGCCGATCATGGACTCCCTGGCCGACCACCTGCGGGAGATGCGGGCGCTGCTCATCCTGGACAACTGTGAGCACGTCGTGCAGGAGTGCGCCTCGCTGGCCCAGACGCTGCTGCGCGCCGCTCCCCCGCTGCGGATCCTGGCCACCAGCCGCCAGGTGCTCGGCACCCCGGGCGAGCAGACGTTCGTGGTGCCGGCGCTGGCCCTGCCGCAGTCCGGTCCGCTGCCGATCGCGTCGTTCGCCGAGTACGACGCGGTCCGGCTGTTCGCCGAGCGGGCGCAGGCGGTGCTGCCCGGCTTCACCGTGACGGAGGAGAACCAGGAGGCCATCGAGCGGATCTGCCGCCGTCTGGACGGCATCCCCCTGGCGATCGAGCTCGCCGCCGTACGGCTGCGGGCCCTGTCCGTCGGGCAGCTCCTCGACCGCCTGGACGACCGGTTCCGCCTGCTCGAGTGGGGGTCGCGCACGGAGCCGCCGCGGCACCGGACGCTCTGGGCGCTGATCGACTGGAGCCACGCCCTGTGCACTCCCCAGGAGCGGTCGCTGTGGGCGCGCGCCTCGGTGTTCGTCGGCGGCATGGACCTGGAGGCGGCCGAGGCGGTCTGCTCCGGCGAGGGCATCGCCCGCGAGGAGGTCCTGAACCTGGTGACCGGGCTCGTGGACAAGTCGGTGCTCCTGCGGGAGGACCATCCCCGGCGGATCCGCTACCGGCTGCCGGACTCCCTGCGGGAGTACGGCCGGAGCCGGCTCGCCGCGACCGGCGAGGAGGCCGCCGTACGGGACGGGTACCTCGCGTTCTACCGGCGCCTGTGCGCCGACACGCGCGCCCGGCTGTTCGGGCCCTCCCAGGAGGTGCTGTTCGCCCGGCTGAAGCTGGAGAGCACCAACCTGCGCTCGGTCATGGACCAGTGCCTCTCCGACTCACGAAGGGTCGCGGACGGCCTCGCCATGGCCGCCGACCTGCGCAACCACTGGATCACCGGCCACCTCAGCGAGGGCGCCCGGCAGCTCGAGAAGGGCCTGGCCCTCTATCCCACGCCCGACGTGACGCGGGCGCGGGCCCTCGTGGTCAGCGGTCTGCTCACCACGCTCGAAGGCCGGCCGGGCCCGGCCGTCGAGCTGCTCGACGAGGCCGGCGAGATCGCGGCCCGGCTGGACCGCCCCGAGATCGTCGCCGACGTCGCGCTCCACCGCGGGCTGGCCGCCCTCGCGTGGAGTGAGGCCGAGGCCGCGGTCGCGTGCTGTGAGGACGCGGTCCGGCGTTTCCGCGCGGTCGGCGAGCTCATGGGCCTCGCGCGGGCGCTCATGTGGCTCACCGCCGCGTACACCCTCCGCGGCGACCTGTGGGCCGCGGCGGCCACCGCCGAGGAGGGCATCGCACTGTGCGAGGCGTGCGGCGACGACCTGATCCGCACCTACCAGGTGACGATGCTCGCCATCGTGCTCTGGCGGGCGGGTGAGACCGGGCGGGCCCGAGAGCTGGCCAAGGAGAGCCTGGACGTCAACCGGGCGCTGGGGAACCCGCGCGGGATCGGGTTCGGCCTCGCGGTCCTCGTCTGGATCGCCGCCACCGACGGCGAGTACGACCGCGCCGCCCGGCTGCTGGGCATCTTGGACACCTTCTCCCAGCGGCCGCGGGCGCGCCCGGCGATCGGGGCGCTGGTGGCCGGCTACCGGCACCTGCACGGCTACCACGACAGGTCGGCGGCCGAGACCCGCCACGCCCTCGGCGACACGGCCTTCGAGGCCGAGCTCCGGTGGAGCGACCGGCTCGACGTCGGCCAGGCGCTCGCGTACGCGATGGAGGAGACGGATGTGACGGACGAGCCATGGCGGCCCACCTCGCTCACCCCGCGCGAGACCGAGGTGGCCCGGCTCGTCGCCCAGGGGATGAGCAACAAGGAGATCGCCGCCCAACTCGTGATCTCCCAGCGCACCGCCGAGGGACACGTGGAGCACATCCTCGCCAAACTGGGGTTCGCCTCACGCACGCAGATCGCGCTGTGGGCCGAGCCGGACGCTCGCCAGGGGCCGGCACGCGAGTCGCGTGCCGGCCCCGGCGGTCCTCGCGGCGGCTGAGACTGCGTCGCCACGAGGACGGCGTCGCGACAGGGGGGCGACGCCGCCGCGCAGGCACCGGCTAGGGGACGCGGTGCCACGCGGGGCGGGAGAAACCGGAGATACGAGAGAGCGCTCCTCCCAGCCGGAACTACCGTGTCCGGCAAAGCGCCCTCGTCAACGAGCATGGCCTACGGGGCGGTCCCGAGACACGGGGGAAAATACCCGTAAGGCTACGTATTTCACCTGGGTACGGGGTGGCTCAGTCGCCGAGGATCGCGTCCACGAAGGCCTCGGGGTCGAAGGGCGCCAGGTCGTCCGGACCCTCGCCCAGCCCCACGAGCTTGACCGGCACGCCCAGCTCGCGCTGGACCGCGATCACGATGCCGCCCTTGGCCGTGCCGTCGAGCTTGGTCAGCGCGATGCCGGTGACGTTGACGACCTCGGCGAAGACGCGGGCCTGCCGCAGGCCGTTCTGGCCCGTCGTCGCGTCGAGGACGAGGATCACCTCGTCGACCTGCGCCTGCTTCTCGATCACCCGCTTGACCTTGCCGAGCTCGTCCATCAGCCCGGTCTTTGTGTGCAGGCGGCCGGCCGTGTCGACGATCACCGTGTCGACCGAGTCGCTGATGCCCTGCTTGACCGCCTCGAAGGCGACGCTCGCCGGGTCGGTGCCCTCGTCCCGGCGCACGACCTCGGCGCCGACCCGCGAGCCCCACGTCTGCAGCTGGTCCGCGGCGGCGGCGCGGAAGGTGTCCGCCGCGCCGAGCAGGACCGTACGGCCGTCGCCGACGATCACCCGGGCGAGCTTGCCGCACGTGGTCGTCTTGCCGGTGCCGTTGACGCCGACGACCAGGATCACCGCGGGCTGGGCGCCGTGCGGCTCGGTGCGCAGCGACCGGTCCAGGTCGGTGCCGATCTGGGCGAGCAGCTCGCCCTTGAGCATCGCGCGCACCTCGGCGGGCTCGCGGGAGCCGAGGATCTTGACCTTGGTGCGCAGGTCCTCGACGATCTGCCGCGCCGGCGCGACCCCGACGTCCGCGGTCACGAGCGTGTCCTCGATCTCGTCCCACGCGTCGTCGTCGAGCGCCTCACGGGACAGGAGGGCGAGCAGGCTCTTGCCGAGAGCGTTCTGCGAGCGGGCCAGCCGCGCGCGGAGCCGTACGAGACGGCCCTCTGAGGGCGGCGGGAGCTCGATCTCCGGCGCGGGGGCGACCGGGACCTCGACCGGAGGAGGCGGCGCGGTCGCGACCTCGTCCTCCAGGACGGCGGTCCCGCCCGCCGTTCCGGACGAGGAGGCGGTCTCGGGCGGCGGGGCCTCGGGGCGACGGCCGGTCCGGCCGCGCAGCAGGAAGAAGCCGGCGGCGGCGACGGCGAGCACGACGATCGCGATGGCGAGGATCAGGTATTCCATAGCGTGTCCCAGTGTCGCAGAGGCCGGGGACCGTCAGCGCGATCGGGGCAGCGGCGTCCGTGCGGCGGGTTGCGCCCGCGGGGCGGCCGGCGTCCGCGCGGTGGGCAGGGAGTCGTTCTCCGAATGCTCCCACTCCTCGACGTTGCGCAGCAGGGCCTCCAGGTAGGACCGCAGGTGGGTGCGGTAGACGTCGCTGAAGGTCCGCAGGTAGGCGATCTCCTGCTCCAGGTCGCGCCGCTCGCCCTCCGACAGCGGCTCCTTGGAGGGCCGGACCTGCTCGGCCGCGCTCGAGGCCTGGCGGTGCGCCTCGTCCAGGACCATGACGGCCCGCGCCTTGGCCTCGGCGAGGATCTCGTCGCGGCCGCGGCGCGCCTCCTCGGCGAGCTCACGGCTGTAGCGCTGGGCGTCGGCCACGTAGTGGTCCGCGGTCTCCTGCGCCTTGGACAGGATCCGGACGGCCTGCATGTGGGCGTCCTCGGCCTGCACCGGGGAGACGCCCTGCGGGGTGCCGGTGATCCGGTCCCGCAGCCGGCCCACCTCGTGCTGCATCGCGGCCTTCTCGTTCAGGACACGGACCAGCTCCTGCTCGACCTGGCCGAGGAAGGCGCGCACCTGATCCTCGTCGAAGCCCCGCCGGCCGAGCGGGGCCCGCCGGAAGTGCACCGTCTGCAACTCGGCGGGCGTCAGCCGCTGAGCGCCGGGATTGTCTGGAGTCATCGCTTTCCCCTATGCGTCCGCGAACTTGTCCGCTCGAATGCGGTCGTTCCCAAGCCCGAGGCGTGCGAGGCGGTCCACGGTCGCGTCGACCATGGCGGGCGAACCGCACACGTACGCGTCGTGGTCTCTCCAGAGGCCGAACCGGGCGACCACGTCGGCCAGCGCGCCTTGTTCGGCGCCGTTCTCGGCCTGCTCGTCGGAGACGGCCGGTACGACGGTGAGCCACGGGCTCTCGGCGGCCCGCTTGCTCAGGTCGTCCAGGTCGTACAGCCCGTCGGCGGTACGCGCCCCGAAGAACAGGTGCACGCGCGGCGGCGCCGGGCTCATCGCGATCCGCTCCAGGATCGCCTTGAGGGGCGCCAGGCCCGTGCTCCCGCCGATGAGGAGCACGTCGCGGCCGGACCGGTCGTCGAAGGTCATCGTGCCGATGGGCGGCCCGAGCTTGAGCCAGTCGCCGACCCGGATGGAGCGTACGAGGACCGGGCTCACCGGCCCCCCGTCCACGAGCCGTACGTGGAAGTCGAGCGTGTTGTCCGGGCGCGGCGCGTTGGCCATCGAGTAGTAGCGCCACATGCGCGGCCGGCTGGCCGGCACCTCCAGCGCCACCGACTGCCCCGGCTCGTACGGCAGCGGCCGGTCCGTCACGACCCGCAGGACCGACAGGTCGAAGCGGCGGCGCTCGTGCGCGATGACGCGGGCGTTCCACCACGGCGGGCGCTGCTTGGCGTCCTCGTCCGCCGCCTCGACCATGACGTTCGCGACCAGCGTGTACGCGTCGGTCCAGTCCTTGGCCAGCGCTTCGTTCCACGCGGCACCTGAGAAGTAACGGAGAGTGGCGACCAGGCTCTGCCCGACTTCCGGATAATGCAGCGCCTCGACCCCGAATTTCCGGTGGTCGGCGCCGAGTTGACGCACGAACGGAACGACTTCGGCCAGGTTGTCGACCTGGCTGACGATACGTCCGAGCGCACTCAGCAGACGGTCGCGCTGATGACTCATTCCGATCGGGAACATGTCCCGGAGTCCCGGATTTCGCAAGAACAGATCTGAGTAAAAGAACAACGCCACGGCGTCGCCATGCTGGGCGACCTGCGCGAAGTTGTCTTTCAAGCCTTGTGCATCCACGCCTTCTCCTGAGGGACGGCCTGCGCGAGCGGGCGCCGGTGGCGCCGGGCGCGCGACTACGCCTCCTCGCCCGCCTTCACCATGACCTCGGCGACCACGCCGTACGCGGCGACCCAGTCTTTCTCCAGCTCCTGGGTCCAGGAGGGGCCGCTGAAGTACTTGAGCGTCGCGACGAGGCTCGCGCCGACCTCCGGGTAGTGCCCGGCGGTCACGCCGAAGCCCGCGTGGGTCCGGCCCAGCCGCTGGAGGTAGGGAACCAATTCGTCGGTGTTGTCGACCCATTCGACGATCTGCGCGAGCGCCGCGAGAAGGACCTTGTGCTGCTGCGCCATCGAAGCCGGAAAAAGGGACCTGTAGCTGGGATTACGCTCGAACAGATCCGCGTAAAAGTAATCGGCCACTTCCAGACCGTGGTCGGCGACCTGCGCAAAGTTGGACTTCAATCGCTGAGCGTCCATGTGGGGGCCCTTCCTCTGGCTGAAGACTCCAATTCCTAACGACTCGCAGGTCCTTACGCAAGTGTTACGCAGGGTTAGTTAAGAGACGGATGTGACGACAGGGGCGTACGCAGGAAAGACACCGGAAGACGGCCCGGATACGGCGTGTCAGGCGGGTTCGGGCTCGCGCAGGCGCTGGCTGATGACCTGGGTCACACCGTCGCCGCGCATGCTCACGCCGTAGAGGGCGTCCGCGCCCTCCATCGTCCGCTTCTGGTGCGTGATGACGATGAGCTGAGACGACTCGCGCAGCTCTTCGAAGATGCCCAGCAGCCGCTGGGTGTTGGTGTCGTCGAGCGCGGCCTCGACCTCGTCGAGCACGTAGAACGGCGACGGGCGCGCCTTGAAGATGGCGACGAGGAACGCGATGGCCACGAGCGAGCGCTCGCCGCCGGACAGCAGCGACAGCCGCTTGACCTTCTTGCCCGGAGGCCGCGCCTCGACCTCGATGCCGGTGGTGAGCATATCCTGCGGCTCGGTCAGCGACAGGCGCCCGTCGCCGCCCGGGAACAGCCGCGAGAAGATCCCCTCGAACTCGCGGGCGGTGTCCTCGTAGGCCGAGGTGAACACCTGCTCGACCCGCTCGTCCACCTCCTTGACGACCGTCAGCAGGTCGCGGCGGGTCTTTTTGAGGTCCTCCAGCTGTGAGGTCAGGAAGGCGTGCCGCTCTTCGAGGGCGGCGAACTCCTCCAGCGCCAGCGGGTTGACCTTGCCGAGCTGGGTGAGCTGGCGTTCGGCCTGCTTGGCGCGCTTCTCCTGCTTGGCCCGGTCGTACGGCTCGGGCGCGGCGTCCTCGTCCGCGTCGGGCGCCGGCGGGACGAGCTGGTCCGGACCGTACTCGGCGATGAGCACGTCCACCTCCAGCCCGAACTCCTCCATCGCCCGCTCCTCCATCTGCTCCAGCCGCAGGCGTCGCTCGGCACGCGCCACCTCGCTGCCGTGCGCGACGTTGAGGAGCCGCTCGTGCTCGCCGGTGAGCTCGCGCACCCGGGTGCGGATGGCCTTCAGCTCCTCCTCGCGGGCGGCACGCGCCTTCTCGGCGGCCTCCCGCTCGGCGACGGCCGCGGCGATGGAGCTCTCGATGCGGACGAGCGCCTCGCGCGCGCCGATGACGACGGCCTGCGCGACGCGGGCGTCGCGGGCGAGCCGCTCGCGGCGTTCGGCCGCGCGGGCGCGCTCGGCGCGCTCCTGCGCCGCCGCGCGCAGGAGCTGGTCGGCCCGGCCGGTGATGGCGGTGACCCGCTCCTCGGCGGTACGGACGTTGAGCCGCGCCTCCATCTCGGCCGAGCGCAGCTCCTGGCAGCGGCCGGCCAGCTCGTCGCGGCGCTCGGTGTCCTGGTCGTCCTCCTCCATCGGCTCGGCCTCGGCGGCCTCCAGCCGCTCCTGGAGCAGGGCGCGGGCCTCGGTGTCGCGCTCGCGCGCCTCCTCGGCGGCCCGTACGGACGCGGACAGGCGTTCGGTCTCCTGGTGCGCGGCTTGGGCGGCGGCCTGAAGCCGGGCGACGTGCTTGGCCTCCTGGGCGGCCTCGGCGGCCACCTCGCGCAGCTGGGCGCGTACGCGGTCCAGCCCGGCCTGGGCGCGGTTGACACCGGCCTGGGCCTCGCCCACGGCCGCCTGCGCCGCCTCCAGGACCGCCTGGGCGCGCTGCTCGGCCGAGACGGCCTCCTCCAGCGCCTCGGCGGTCCGCTCGGCCTTCTCCCGCGTCGCGGCGAGCCGCTCGGCGGCCTCGTCGCGCGCGGCACGCATCTGCAGCGGGCTCTGCCGTCCGCCGCCCCCGCCGAGGGCCCAGTGGGCGCCGAGCAGGTCGCCGTCGCGCGTGACCGCGCGCAGGGAGGGCGCCTCGCGGACGAGCGCCACCGCGGCGGGCAGGTCGTCGACGACCACGACGCCGGCGAGAAGGTGGTGCACGGCCGGGCGCACGGACTCGGCCGCGGTGATCAGGTCGGTGGCGTACCGCGCGCCGCCGGGCAGAGCGGGGCGCTCGCCGCCGGCGGCCGGGCCGTCGCCGACCACGAGGCCGGCCTGGCCGGCGTCGCCGGTGCGGAGCATCGTCAGGGCGGCCTCGGCGGTGTCGAGCGAGGCGACCGCCACGGCCTCGGCCGCGGCGCCCAGCGCGGCCGCGACGGCGGCCTCGGCGCCCGGGCGCACGGACAGCAGCGAGGCGAGCGTGCCCAGCACGCCGTCGAGGCCGGCGCCGAGGATGATCTCCCCGCCGTCGGCCGCGCTGCCCAGCGTCAGGTCGAGGGCCTCGACCCGCGCCTGCAGCGCGGTGGCCTCCTTCTGCGCGGACTGGTCGGCGCCGCGCGCCGCGCCGACCCGCTCGTGCGCCTCGCGCACGGCGCGCCGGGGCGCGTCGACGGCCTCACGCGCCTGGTCGGCCGACTCCTTGGCCTGGTCGAGGATCTCCTGGGCGCGCTCGTGCTCGGCGGCCAGCTCGGGGTCCTCTGCGGTCTGGGTCTCCTGGGAGGAGTATTCGGCCTCGGCGACGCGGGCGCGCTCCTCGGCGGCCGTTCGCGCGTCGGCCAGCCGGCCGATCTCCGCCTCGGTGGCCTGCATCTTGCTGTCGAGCGCGCCGACCTGGCCGCGCAGCCGGGCCAGCCCCTCGCGGCGGTCGGCGGCGGCGCGGGCGGCGGTCTGCAGGCGGCGCTCCTCGAGTTCGAGCGCGGACTCGGCCTCCGAGCGCTCGCGTACGGACTCGGTCAGCACCTCCTCGACCGCCTCCAGGCGCTCGGCGAGCACCTCTTCCTGCTCGCGCACCTCGGCGGCCTCGCGCTCCATGTCCTCTGGATCGCGGCCCCGGCGCTCCTCCCCCTGTGCCTCGGCGGCGTGGCGGTGGCGCTCGGCGGCGACCTCCCCGACGCCGCGCAGGCGCTCGCGCAGGGAGGACAGGGAGTACCAGGTCTCCTGGGCGCGGGTCAGCAGCGGCGCCTGCTCGGCGGCCTCGGCCTCGAGGAGGGTCTCGCGCTCCTGGGCGGCGGCGAGGGCCTGCTCCACGGAGATGTGCCGCTCACGTACGGTGGCCTCGTCGGCGGCCTCCTGCTTGAGCCGGCCGCTGAGCGTGACCAGGTCGTCGGCGAGCAGGCGGACCCGCGCGTCGCGCAGGTCGGACTGGATGGTGGCGGCCCGCCTGGCGATCTCGGCCTGCCGGCCGAGCGGCTTGAGCTGGCGGCGCAGCTCGGTGGTGAGGTCCTGGACGCGCGTGAGGTTGGCCTGCATCGCGTCGAGCTTGCGGAGGGCCTTTTCCTTGCGCTTGCGGTGCTTGAGGACGCCGGCCGCCTCCTCGACGACCGCGCGGCGTCCCTCGGGGCCCGAGTGCAGGACCCGATCGAGCTGGCCCTGACCGATGATCACGTGCATCTCGCGGCCGATGCCGGAGTCCGACAGCAGCTCCTGGACGTCGAGCAGGCGGCAGGAGTCGCCGTTGATGGAGTATTCGCTCTGCCCCGACCGGAACATCAGCCGGCTGATCGTGACCTCGGTGTAGTCGATGGGCAGCGCGCCGTCGGTGTTGTCGATCGTGAGCAGCACCTCGGCGCGGCCGAGGGGCGGGCGCGAGGAGGTGCCCGCGAAGATCACGTCCTCCATCTTGCCGCCGCGCAGCGACTTGGCGCCCTGCTCGCCCATCACCCAGGCCAGGGCGTCGACGACGTTGGACTTGCCGGAGCCGTTGGGCCCGACGACGGCGGTGATGCCCGGTTCGAAGCGCAGCGTGGTCGAGGACGCGAAGGACTTGAAGCCGCGCAGGGTGAGGCTCTTCAAGTACAAGCGTCCACCGATCCTTTCCGGGAGCGTGCCGGGGGGCCTGGCCTGAGCGAACGATACCGGCCGGGGCTGCCGCGACCGGCATCTGACATCCCCAAATGTGCCACGATCGATCGCGATGCGTGGGTCTCTCGGGGAGAACGCCCCCGGCGCCCGGCGAGCCGGTGCCGGGGCCGGAATGGACCCGTCCCTCATTCGGACGCGCGTCCGGTGCCCGCAGGCGCCGCCCCCGACCGCGGCGGGCGTGAATGCGCCCGCTCGATCAGATGAGCGGCTGACCTGGGGAAAACATGATCACACGTGCATTGTCGAAGTGATTGCCTCGCCGTTGCGGTCGTGGAACAACCTTTGGCCGCGCGCGGTCGATGACAATTG
Source organism: Actinomadura sp. DC4 (assembly GCF_030406325.1). Classification (GTDB taxonomy): domain Bacteria; phylum Actinomycetota; class Actinomycetes; order Streptosporangiales; family Streptosporangiaceae; genus Actinoallomurus. The sequence continues at coordinate 158,457 of NZ_JAUEQY010000019.1, forward strand.
AGGGCAACAAAAAGGGACGTCATGATCGACGTCCCTTTTAAGGAGCGGCCGGACCGTCAGGTCAGAGCCGGTTCGCGGTCGTTGGCGCGCAGCGCCATGACTTCGTTGTCAGCGACCGCCGCGAGCGTGTCGTTCTCGGACTGGAGCCGTACGAGCTCGGCCTCCAGGTCACGGACACGTTGCTGAAGGCGCCGCATCTCCGCAACCATGCGGGGGTCCGGACCGCCGACGTGGCCGAGTAGAGCCTTCGCCATGATTAAGGGTCCTCCACGCTGAGTGACCAGCAGGAATGATCGCGCACTTGAGAGCCGAAAAGATGCGCGTTAACAACTAGGGTCGCACCGGCCCGAGAGCCGGTCAAGACAGATGTCACAGACACGTAACAACCTGTCTATCCGAGTTTAGCAGACTTCTCCGAGCGATCACCGTTCGACGAAGCCACGGAGATCACCCCGGGGGTCCGTCCACCGCTCGACGACGCCGCTCACCATTCCCGGGGTCCGCCCGCCGCGCAACAGAGCGAGCAGGTCGTCACAGGCCTCGCGCGTCCCCTCGGCGACCACTTCGACGCGGCCGTCACGGAGGTTGCTCGCCGAGCCGGTGAGGCCCAGCTCCAGCGCCCTGGAACGCACCCACCACCGGAAACCCACGCCCTGGACGTGACCGCGGACCCAGGCGGTCAGCCGTGTCTGCTCCTCCACGAACGGCGATCCTAGCCCGGCTCGGGGCGAGAACGCCCATAGACGGACGGTCGCGGCGCGACGCCGGTCGGTCACGGGCCCGGCGGCGCCGATCCGGCCGTGGCGCCCGTGCCGGCGCCGCCCTTCGCGTGAAATGAATCATGAAAGTTGCACCGCTAGCACCGCGGCATGATCCGTTCAACCCGCTCGGTCCATCGCACCTGACCGAACCCGGACGGTCCGGAACCCATGCTCAGGCCAGGGTCAGGCCCTCGCGCGCCTGGGGCGGGGCTGGCAGGTGGGGCAGGTGTAAGAGGAGCGGTTCATGAAGGCGTCCCGCCGGATCGGGGTGCCGCACCGCGAACAGGGTTCGTCCTCGCGTCCGTACACGTTGAGTGACCGCTCGAAGTAGCCGCTCTCACCGTTCACGTTGACGTAGAGGCTGTCGAAGGACGTCCCGCCGGCCGCGAGGGCGGCCCCCATGACCTCTCTCGCCGCCGTCAGGACGCGCGACGCCTCCGGCCTGGTCAGGGTCTCGGTCGGCCGCAGTCCGTGCAGCCTGGCGCGCCACAGCGCCTCGTCGGCGTAGATGTTGCCCACCCCGCTGATCAGCGACTGGTCCAGCAGCGCGCGCTTGAGGGCGGTACGGCGCCTTCGCAGCGCGCCGAAGAACGCCTCCTCGTCGAAGGCCTTCTCCAGCGGGTCCGGCGCGATGTGCGCGATCGGCTCCGGCACGCCGTCCTCCGTGGTGCTCGTGAGCATCAGGTGGCCGAAGGTGCGCTGGTCGATGAACCGGAGATCGAGGCCCTCATCGGTGAAGGTGAACCGGGCCCGCAGGTGCTTCTCGTACGGGCGGCCGGGCTCACCGACGATCAGCTGGCCGCTCATGCCGAGGTGGGCCAGCAGCGCCTCGTCGTCGCCGACGGGCAGCCAGAGGTACTTTCCGCGCCGCCGCGCGCCGGAGACCAGGCGCCCGGTGAGGCGGGCGGCCAGGTCCGAGGGGCCCTCGACGTGGCGCCGCGCCGCACGCGGGTGCAGGACCGTGGCGGACTCGATCGTCCGGCCGGACACCCAGCGTTCGACGCCCTGCCGTACGACCTCGACCTCGGGAAGCTCGGGCACGACGATCCCCCTCGTCAGCCGTCGCGGCGGCGCGTCACTCCGCGCCGGCCGAACGCTCGCGGATCGTCGTCCACGCCGCCTCGGCCGCCTGCTGCTCGGCCTCCTTCTTGCTGCGGCCCTCGCCGCGGCCGTACTCGGCGCCGCCGACGGAGACGACCGCGCGGAAGCTCTTCTGGTGGTCCGGGCCGCTCTCCTCCACGTGGTACTCGGGCACGCCGAGCTCCTCGGTGGCGGTCAGCTCCTGCAGCGAGGTCTTCCAGTCGAGCCCGGCGCCGAGGCTGGCCGACCGGGTGATCAGCGCGTCGAACAGGCGATGCACGAGGGCGTCGGCGGCCTTGAGACCGAGGTCGAGGTAGACCGCGCCGATCAGGGCCTCGAGCGTGTCGGCCAGGATCGAGGCCTTGTCGCGGCCTCCGGTGCCCTCCTCGCCCCGGCCGAGGCGGATGTAGGCGCCTAGGTCGAGCTGGCGGGCCACGCCGGCGAGCGCGCGCATGTTGACCACTGCGGCGCGCAGCTTGGCGAGCTGACCTTCGGGCAGGTCCGGATGGCCGCGGAACAGCGTGTCGGTGACGATCAGGCCGAGCACGGAGTCGCCGAGGAACTCCAGGCGCTCGTTGGTCGGCAGACCGCCGTTCTCGTACGCGAACGACCGGTGGGTCAGGGCGCGTTCGAGCAGCTCGGGCTCTGGAGAGACGCCGAGCGCGGCTGCGAGTGCGCCGCGGTCGGCGGTCGAGTGGTCGGGCTTCACACGGCGCTCCCGGTGGGGGAGGCGGTGTTGGCAGGGTTCACGGTGCTCCTCCGCGGAAGGTTCCGCGAGGGCGAGGCGCACGCCGGGTCGGCTCCGGCGTCCGCCACGGCCTCGGGCGAGTCTTCGTCGCGAGACGGGCGGGGGCGGCACTCCGCCGCCCCCGAGACGTCCTCAAGCCACGTCGATGACCTGACGGCGGTTGTACGTGCCGCAGGTCGGGCACGCGGTGTGCGGCAGCTTCTCGTCGCGGCACTGGGGGCAGCGCACGAGCGTCGGCGCCTGGGTCTTCCACTGCGAGCGACGGTGCCGCGTGTTGCTGCGCGACTTCTTCCGCTTTGGTACGGCCACGTCAGCCCTCCTGGTCTTCTTGTCGTTGATCCAACATGCCCTGCAAAGCCGCCCACCGAGGGTCGACGGCGTCGTGATGGTGGTCCGGCTCGGCATCGGCCAGCCGGACCCCGCATTCCGTGCACAGCCCGGGACAGTCGTCCCGGCACAGCGGGGACAGCGGCAGTGCGAGCACCATCGCGTCCCGCACCACCGGCTCGAGATCGATGAAATCTCCCTCGAGACGGCGTTCGTCGTCCTCCGCGCTCTCGCCGGAGCGAGTGTCGGAGTAGACGTAGAGCTCCTGGAACTCGACCTCGATCGACGAGGAGAGCGGATCCAGGCAGCGCGCGCACTCTCCGGAGAGAGGCGAACGCGCCGTGCCCGAGACGAGCACGCCCTCCATCACCGCCTCGAGCCGGAGATCCAGCTCGACATCGGTGCCCTCGGGAACACCCACCATCTCGACGCCGAGATTCGCCGGAGCCGGCACGGTGTAGGAGTCCTTGCGCATCGATCCCGGTCTACGGCCCAGTGTGCGCGTGTCGATCACGAATGGGTCGCGGGGATCGATGCGAGTCAGGTTGTTCCTGCTTCCGTGAGGCATGGCGTATCACCGCTGTCGGGCAAGGTCGATTGGAAAGGGTACCAACGCGGGGCCTCATCCCCAACTCGGCCGCGTCCAGGCCGGTCTCTCCCGCCCCGGTCAGGACTCCGCGAAGCGCCGGGTGAGCCGTCGCTGCACGGGTTCGGGAACCAGCCCGGAGACGTCGCCGCCGTACTGCGCGATCTCCTTGACCAGGCTCGATGACAGGAACGAGTAGAGCGGGTTGGTGGCCATGAACATCGTCTCGACGCCGGCCATCTGGTGGTTCATCTGGGCGATCTGCAACTCGTAGTCGAAGTCGCTCACCGCCCGCAGCCCGCGCACGATCACCGGGATGCCGCGGTCGCGGCAGAAGTCGACGGTCAGGCCGTGGAACTTCTCCACGGCCACGTTGCCGTACTCCTTGGTGACCTCGCCGATCATCTCGACGCGTTCTTCCACCGAGAAGAGGCTCTTCTTGGAGATGTTGATGAGTACCGCGACGACGACCTCGTCATAGAGGCGCGAGGCGCGGCTGATGATGTCGAGGTGTCCGTTGGTGACGGGGTCATACGATCCCGGACAGACAACACGGCGCACGAGGTGAGTCCCCTCTGCAAGGAAGTCGTCAGTGGCCTGCGGCGTGACCGTACCAAAGCGTGCCCTCGCCGTAACGACGGGCCCTGCTCTCCGTGTACCCGGCGGGCCATCGCACGGGCTCACCGCGAGTGGCGCGTTCGAGCGCGACGAGCGCGCCGGGGGCGAGCCAGCCGTTGTCCCGCAGGGCCTCCAGCAGTTCGATCACGGCCTCGTCGCTCACGGCGTACGGAGGGTCGGCGAAGATCAGGTCGTACGGCTCCGCGGGTGTGTTCTTCACCACCCGCTCGACGCGGTCGGTGATCGGCTCGGCGCCGGGCAGGCCGAGCGCCGCGACGTTCGCCTTGATCACCTTCGCGGCGCGCGGGGAGGCCTCGACGAGCAGCACGTGCGCGGCGCCGCGGGACAGGGCCTCCAGGCCGACCGCGCCGGATCCGGCGTACAGGTCGGCGGCGCGGAGGCCGTCGAGGTCGCCGAGCAGCGAGCCGACGGTGGCGAACAGGCCCTCTCTGGCGCGGTCGCTGGTCGGCCGGGTGTCACGGCCCGTGGGCACGGAGATGCGCCGGCCGCCGGCGGCGCCTGCGATGACTCGGGTCACGCACTCAGTGTGGCGCAGTCGCGGCGGTCAGGCGTGATCGCGTTCGATGCCGTCGAGCATCCACCGCAGGCCGCGCTGGAAGTCGTCGGCCGCGACCTTGATGTCGCCCCTCAGGAGCGGCGCGACGTTGGCGAACTCCCCGCTCTCGACGAGCCGCTGCAGGTACGGCCGGATGGCCGCCAGGTGCTCGGTGCCGCTGACGCCCGTACGGCGGAGGATCTCGCGCTCGCGCACCTCGCGGGTGACGTAGCCCAGCACGTAGTCGTCGATCGCCGCGACGACCCGGAAGGCCTCCTGCGGGTCCAGCTTGAGGCCCGTCACGGCGGCCAGGGACTGGTCGATGTGCCGCAGGGTGTTCGGGCCGGCGACGGAGTGCGAGCGGTGGTTCGCCAGGTCGACGAGCCACGGGTGCCGCAGGCCGACCTCGCGTGAGCGCAGTACGACCAGCGTGATCGCCTCGCGCCAGTCATCGGGCAGCTCCTCGTGGATGAGCGTCTCGCCGGCGATCTGATCGGCCATGAGGTCGAGCAGGTCGTCCTTGCTGTCGATGTAGGTGTAAAGGCTCATCGTGCGGGCGCCGAGCACGGTCGCGACGCGGCGGATCGACACGGCGTCCAGGCTCTCGGAGTCGGCGAGCCCGACGGCCGCCTCGACGATCGCCTCACGCGTCAGGCCGCTCGCGCGCCGGGCGCGCGGGCGCGCCCAGATCGGCACCCGCGCCGTACCGCCGTCTTCCGAAGTCACGCCAGGGATCGTACCCGTACGCCGTAGCGGTCAACCGCTACACCGTACGGTTAAGTGCTACGGTGTACGGCCAAGTGCTACGGCGTACGACGAAGGGTGGGGACATGACCACACAGCCCGAACGGGCCGGTACGGCGGAGGCCGGGTTCGATCCCGAGTTGCGGCGGCTGGCGGCAGCCGTCTCCCTCGGCGTGATCATGACCATCCTCGACACGACCATCGTGAACGTCGCGATCAACACGCTCGGCCGCGACTTCCACACCTCCCTGTCCACCATCCAGTGGGTCCTCACCGCGTACACGCTCGCCCTCGCCATGACGATCCCGCTGACCGGCTGGGCCGTACGGCGCTTCGGCGGGAAGACGATGTGGATCATCTCGCTGGTGCTGTTCATCGCCGGATCGGTGCTGTGCGGCTCCGCCTGGTCGGTGAGCAGCCTGATCGGTTTCCGCGTCCTGCAGGCCGTCGGTGGCGGCATGCTGCTGCCGGTCGGGCAGACGATGCTGGCCGCCAAGGCCGGGCCGCACCGGATGGGCCGGGTGATGAGCGTCGTCGCGGTGCCGGCGATGATCGGGCCGGTGCTGGGGCCGCTCATCGGCGGCGCGATCGTCGACAACCTCGCCTGGCGCTGGATGTTCTTCATCAACGTGCCGATCTGCGCGATCGCGCTCGTCGCCGCGGTCGCCTGGCTGCCCCGCGACACCGAGCGCGTGAGCGGCACGCGCCTGGACGCGCTCGGCCTCGTACTCCTCTCCCCCGGGCTCGCCGTGCTGGTGTACGGGCTCGCCCAGACCGGCAACGGGCACTCCGTCTCCGACCCGCGGGTGTACGGGTGGGCGGCGGCCGGGGCGGTGCTGGTGACCGCGTTCGCGGTGCACGCGCTGCGGCGGGGCGAGCGCGCGCTGGTGGACCTCAGGCTGTTCCGCGACCGCGGCTTCACGACCTCGGTCCTGGGATTGTTCCTCTACTCCGGCGCGGTGTTCGGCGTGATGTTCATGTCACCCGTCTACTTCCAGACGGTCCGCGGGGACACGCCGCTGCGCGCCGGGCTGCTGCTCGCACCCCTGGGCCTGGGCGCGCTGGTCATGATGCCGATCGCCGGGCGCCTCACCGACCGCATCGGCTCCCGCCTGCTGGCCCTGTCCGGGCTCGTCGTCGCGCTGGCCGGGCTGTCGGTCTACACCCAGCTCGACTCCGGCACCGACAAGGTCGTGCTCGCCGTAGCGGCGTTCGTCGTCGGGCTGGGCCACGGCACGATGATGCCGTCGCTGATGGCCGCGGTGTACCAGCGGCTCGACCGCTCGGCGGTCCCGGCGGCCACCACGGCCAGCAACATCGTCGTACGGGTGGGCAGCTCGTTCGGCATCGCCGCGCTGGCGGTGGCGCTGCAGATCTACATCCGGCACGAGTTCCCGTCCGCCGCCGGCACGATCGCCTCGGTCTCCTCGGTCCGTACGCCCGGAGCCCCCTCCCACCTGGCCCACGCCTTCGGGCACAGCTTCTGGTGGGCGCTGGGCATCGCCGCCTGCGCCTTCGTCCCCCTCATGCTGCTGCCGGGCCGCCGCCGCGCGCCGTCAGTAGTCGAGGGCGACGGCCCCGTCGCTGAGCCGGCCGACGACCGCGTCTAGGTCCTCGGCGTGGATGAGGGCGCCGCGCAGCCCGTACACGAAGGCGGCGCCCTCGAACCGCTCGGCGGTCCGGCGCAGGCGCTCGGCCTTGCCGGGGTCGCCGCCGACGAGGTCCTCGGCGCCGGGCACCTCGACCGTCAGGAACGGCCGGGGCCCCTTGTCGGCGATCCGCAGCCGAGACACGCGCTCCCAGGGGACGAAGACGTCGTAGCCCCGGCGCGCGAACACCCGCAGCCGTACGCCGTCAGAGGTGAAAACGGGCGGGTTGCGCAGCAGCCGGAACTCCCCGCGGGCGAGCAGCGCCATCACGGCCGCCGACGCCAGCAGCCCGAAGGCGAGCACCGGGAAGAAGACGAAGACCATCGTGACGACGGGCGTCCCCGACATGTGATCCGCCGTGACCAGGAGATACCCGACCATGACCATGACGAGGAGCGCCCCGGCGGCCGAGACGGCGGCCACGGTCGCGGTGAGATACGCGGGCGCGGCGGCGACCGGAAGCTGGAAGTCGGTCTTCTGGTCCACTGCGGGAGGGTAACCGCATAGCGCCGCTCCCTGCCACGCCCCGCGCCGCGTTCGGCACCGGCGGCGGTTTCTCGGGTTTCCCGCGGCGCGGAGTTGGAGATGGCCGGCTGGAGACGGGACGCGGGCGGACGCCGGGTTTGAGGCGAGGGCCCGGCGGTCGCTGGTGCGCACGCCGGTATCCGGGTCGTCGAGGGCGCCGCTCCCTGCCACGCCTCTCGCCGCGTTCGGGCCTGGTGGCCGGTCCCGCAGCGTGGGGCGGCCTCGGCCGGAGGTGGCGCGGGCCGGGCTCCGGGCGTCAGGCGAGGGCCCGGCGAGCCTCGGTGCGGACGCCGAGGTCGGCGTCGTGGGCGTCGTTCACCGCCCCGCCCCGCGCCGCGTTCGGGGCCGGCGCCGATTCCGGGAATCCCCCGCGCGGTATTGGGCGGCCCGGTCCGGCCGGCCGGAGACGGCGCGTGGCCGGGCTCCGGGCCTCAGGCGAGGGCCCAGCGGGCCTCGGTGCGGACACCGGCGTCCGGGTCGTCGAGGGCGCCGGTCAGGGCCGTACGCGCATAGTGGCGGTCGGCCGCCCATCGGCCGAGGGCGCGTACGGCGGTGCGGCGCACCGCGACGATGTCGTCTTCGAGGACGCTCGTGAGCGGGCCGATCGCCGAACGGCTGTCCATGGCGCCGAGCGTGGCGGCGGCCTTCTGGCGGACGCGCCAGTCCGGGTCGGTCAGGGCGATCTCGCCGAGCTCTGGGGCGGCGCGCAGCACGGCCAGCCCGCGCACGGTCTCGGCACGTGCGTCGTCGCCGCGGTCGAGCGCCTGGGCGTAGATCTCCCAGGCCGCCGCGCGCATCGCGCGGACGAGCTCGGCGGCGACCGCGCGGACGTAGGGATCGGCCGAGCCGGACTCCGCCTGAACGAGCGCGCGGACGCCCTCCTCGCCGACGAGCACCTCACGTTCGTCGATGAGGGCGCCGGCGGCGGCGTGGCGCACCTGGGCATCGGGGTCGGCGAGCGCGCGGGCGAGGCGGTTCCCGGCCTCTTCGGCCGGGCCGTGGGACTGGTGTACGGGCAGGTCGATGACTGTCATTGGTTCCTCCGGAGATGTGTCGAGCCGGCGTGAGGCGGTCACCGGCGACACAGCGAGCTGGCCTGACGTCGCAAATCGACGTGGAGGCGCACGACCAGCGGAGCTCTCCGGTACACAGTCCTGATCGTGGACGAGAATCCCTCTATTGTCAACCGATTAGGTAGGGAATCGATTCTCGGTAGGGGTGTAGGGGTGGCCTAGGGGGCTATTTGGAGGGGTTTTCCGGGCTCGGTATGAGGCGGCGCCCGGTCGCGGCGGCTGGTGGTCGCGGCCCGGTGGTCGCGGCCCGGCAGGCGCGGCCCGGCAGGCGCGGCAGGCGCGGCGGCCGGGCGGAGTGGCCTGGATCGGCCCCGCCGTTGGCGAATGGCCGCACCGGGCCTGCGACCGCCAGGCCGAAGACGGCGGCAGGACGCAGCGGACACAAGGTCGCGGACAGGGCGACGAACACGCGGCGGCGGGCACAGGGCGGCGAACACGGCGCAGCGGACACGGGACGGCAGGCACGGGGCCGTTCGCGGGTCGGCCTCCCCGTTCGCGGGCGAGGCGTTCGGGGTAGCCGGCGAGGCGCCGCCGGTCCTCCTCCGCCCAGCCGGCGATCAGCGGGCGGCGGAGGGGCTCCGTTCCGGCTGGTGCGCCGGTGCGGTGCCGGTCACGCCGCTGGGCCGGACGGGCCGCGCAGGACCACGTGCCCGCGCTGGAAAATGATCACTGTGCGTGCCTCGCCGGTCGCCCTCGCGGAAGCCTGTCAGTGGCCGGTGACATGGCACCGGTTACCGGTGACGGACCAGGGATCGCCGGTCGTTCTCGACGCCGGTGTCGCCGACTTGGCCGGGTGGCAGTCGCACCGAGCACCGAGCACCGAGCACCGAGCACCGAGCACCGAGCACCGAGCACCGAGCAGGCTCGCGTCCCGTGCCGGGGCCGGTCGACCCCCGGACGCTCAGGCCTTCTCCAGGTACTCCGCCCGTTCCTCGTCCAGCAAGGCGGCCAGCTCCGCCGCCAGGGCCGGATGCTCGCGCAGCTCCGGGTCGGCGTCCACGAGTGCGGTCGCCTCGGTGCGGGCCTCGCGGATGATGTCCTCGTCCTTCAGCAGCGTCAGCAGGCGCAGGCTCGATCGGCGGCCCGACTGGCTCTCGCCCAGGACATCGCCCTCCCGCCGCTGTTCCAGGTCGAGCCGCGACAGTTCGAAGCCGTCCAGCGTCGACGCGACCGCGTCCAGGCGCTCGCGTGCCTTCGACTCCTCGGCCGCCTCCGTCACCAGCAGGCACAGCCCCGCGTGGCGGCCGCGGCCCACCCGGCCGCGTAGCTGGTGCAGCTGCGAGACCCCGAACCGGTCGGCGTCCATCACCACCATCACCGTGGAGTTGGGCACGTCGACGCCGACCTCGATCACCGTCGTCGCCACGAGCACGTCCAGTTCGGCGGCGGCGAAGCTCCGCATCACCGCGTCCTTCTCGTCGGGGTGCATCCGGCCGTGCAGCACCCCGAGCCGCAGGCCGTGCAGCGGGCCCTCGGTGAGCTTGGGCGCCACGTCGAGTACGGCGAGCGGCGGCCGGCGGGCCTCCTCCTCGGAGGCGTCCGGCGGCGGCTCGCCCTCCTCGTCGCCGATGCGCGGGCACACGACGTACGCCTGCCGGCCCTGTCCCGCCTCCTCGCGGATCCGCTGCCACGAGCGGTCCCAGTAGGCGCGGTTGCCGGCCGGTACGACGTGCGTGGCGATCGGGGAACGTCCGGCGGGGAGCTGGGTCAGCGCCGAGGTGTCCAGGTCGCCGTACACCGTCATGGCGACCGTCCGCGGGATCGGCGTCGCGGTCATGACCAGCACGTGCGGGCGTCCGCCGGTGGCCTTCTCGCGCAGGGCGTCGCGCTGCTCGACGCCGAAGCGGTGCTGCTCGTCGATCACGACCAGGCCGAGGTCGGCGAACTGGACGTGCTCCTGCAGCAGCGCGTGCGTGCCGACGACGATGCCGGCCGCGCCCGAGGCCGCGTCGAGCAGGCCCTCGCGCCTTGCCTTGGCGCCCTGCGAACCGGTCAGCAGGGCGACTCGAGTGGCGTCGTCGGCGCCGCCGAGCTGCCCTCCCTGGGCGAGCGGCCCGAGCATCGCCACGATCGAGCGGTGGTGCTGCTGGGCGAGCACCTCGGTCGGCGCCAGCAGCGCCGCCTGCCCGCCCGCGTCGACGACCTGGAGCATCGCGCGCAGGCCCACGACCGTCTTGCCCGCGCCGACGTCGCCCTGCAGCAGCCGGTGCATCGGATGGGTGCGGGCGAGGTCGGCGGCGATCTCGGCCCCGACCTCCCGCTGCCCCTCGGTGAGCTCGAACGGCAGGCGCGCGTCGAACGCCGCCAGCAGGCCCTTCTCGCCCGCCGGTCGTGGCGTCGCGGCCAGCTCCGCCGACGCGCGCCGCCGCTGCGCCAGCGCGGTCTGGAGCACGAACGCCTCGTCCCACTTGAGCCGCCGGCGCGCCCGCCACGCCTCGTCCATGTCCTGCGGCCGGTGGATGCCGTGGTAGGCCTTGGCCAGCCCGATCAGGCGGTGCCGTTTGCGCAGCTTGTCGGGGAGCGAGTCGGCGCCGAGGTCGGCCCCGTCCAGGATCAGCCGTACGCAGTCGGCGATCTGCCAGGACGTCAGGCCCTTGGTCGCGGGATAGACCGGGATCAGCTCCTCGGCGAACTCCCGCGCGGCGTCGGCGGAGTCGCCCGCGACCGCCTTGTACTCGGGGTGGACGAGCTGCCGCTTGACCCCCCGCCCGGACCGGTAGAACGTCACCTTCCCGGCGAAGAGCCCGCGCGTGCCCGGCGGAAGGTCGCGCTCGGGGATGTGCGCGCCCTTGCCGAAGAACGTCAGCGTCAGCCGCCCGCTGCCGTCGGTGACGGTGACCTCCAGGATGTAGCCGGGCTTGCGGGTGATCCGCCGGCCCTGGACCTTTTCCACCTCGGCCATCACCGTGACGTATTCGCCCTCGGCGAGGCTGTCGAGGTCGGTCAGCTCGCCACGCTGGGCGTAGCGCCGCGGATAGTGGCGCAGCAGATCCCCGGCGGTCTCCAGGTCGAGGGCGGCGAGTTTCTTGGCCGCCTTCGGCCCCACCGCCTTGACCAGTGGCTGCTCGAGTGTCGTCACAGAACCTTCCTTACCAGCCATCCAACAGCCGGGCACCGACATTTCTATCGGCTCTCGCCACCCGGAGGGCACGCTCCCCGCCGCGAAAAATCTCCTGAACCGTTGAACCTCCGCGCCCTCCGATGCGTACTCACCCACGTCCGGTGGCGTGCGCGGCACCGGCGACCTCGATCAGGCGCGCCGCGGGGGCCTTCTGATCAGGCCGGCGGCGGGCTCGGCCGGGACCGCTCATTCCACTCCGATGAGGAGCGGGTAGCGGTCCTGGCCGCCCTCGTAGACCACGACCTCCACGTCCGGCCGGTGCGCGTGCAGCCGCTCCCGTACGGTCTCGACGAGGTCGCCGGGGAGCCCGGCACCGGTGATCAGCGTGACCAGCTCGCCACCGCCGGACAGCATGCGGGTGAGGATCCGCGTCGCCACGTCGGACAGGTCCGCGCCGATCACGGACACATCTCCGTCGATCAGGCCGAGGGTGTCTCCCTGCCGGCAGATCCCGGCGCTGGTCACGGCCTCCTCGGCCGCCGTCTCCAGCTGGCCGTACCGGGTGGCGCCGGCCGCGCTCGTCATGGCGATCACGTCGTCGTCGAAGCGGCGCAGCGGGTCGTGCACGGCGAGCGCGGCGAGCCCCTGTGCGGAGGCCCGTGCCGGGATGACCGCCACGCGTACGCCGTCCTCCCGCGCGCGCTGGGCGGCCGCCTCGGCGACGGCGAGGACCGAGCGGTCGTTCGGCAGGACCGCGACCTCGTCCCCGGCCCGTACGATCGCCCCGGCCAGCTCGTCCAGCGACGGCGCGCCGCCCGGCTCACGGTGTACCGCCGTCGCCCCGTGCTCCTCGAACAGCGCGGTCAGCCCCTCGCCCAGGGTCACCGTCACCACGCCGCGGCCGGTGGTGCGCGGGTGCCGGTCCGCGGGCGCCTGGAGCCAGGTCACGCGGATGCGATGGGGACGGCCGGCGCGGATGCCGGCCTCGATCGCCGGGCCGGCGTCGTCGGTGTGCACGTGGACGTTCCAGAGGCCGTCGCCGCCGACGACTACGAGGGAGTCGCCGAGCCGGTCGAGCTCGGCACGCAGCCCGGCGACGGCATCCTCGCCGGCGTCGAGGAGGTACATCACCTCGTAGTCGCCGCCGGTCTCGGCGGGCCCGCAGGACGTGTCCCTGGGCGCGCTCCTGCGGGGGATCTCATACGACTGCGGAAACTCCTCGCTCGCGACCGCCGCGAAGGTCTCCAGCACCACGCAGAGCCCGGCCGCGCCCGCGTCGACCACCCCGTTGCGGGCGAGGACCTCGAGCTGCCCCGTCGTCTCGCGCAGCGCGGCTCGCGCGCCCTCGGCGACGCTCCAGGCGAGCGCGCCGGCCTCGCCCTCGTCGGGACAGGCCCCGGCGACCGTACGCAGGACGCTGAGCATCGTGCCCGGGACCGGGTGGGCGACGGCCTGGTCCGCCAGGCGCGAGGCGTGCCGCAGCGCCTCCCCGAGCCGTCCGCCCCCGCCGAGGATCTCGGCCAGCGCGCGCAGGATCTGGCTGAGGATCACGCCCGAGTTGCCCCGGGCCCCGACCAGCGCGCCCTCGGCGAGCGCGCGCCACGCCGAGGCGGCGTCGGCGTCGGCGGGAAGCCGCTCGACCGCCTCCGAGGCCGCCAGGACGGTGAGGTGGAGATTGGTCCCGGTGTCGCCGTCGGGAACCGGGAAGACGTTGAGCGCGTCGATCTCGGCGCGGGTACGGCCCAGCGCCTCCGCGGCAAGCCGGCACCACTGCCGTACGGCCTCAGCGTCGAGAAGGTCTCCCACGCCACCTCCAGAGATTCACGTCGCAATAGACTTACCGGACATCGAACGGGTGGCTCCAGTACCCCGGCGATTCGCGTCCGTGGGGCGGGGTCGGCTATTCTCTTCCGAGTGCCCTGTCCGGGCCTCTTTTGACGAGCGCCCGATCTCGGGCCATCACTCGAACCCTTTGGAGCGCATCCATGGCTTCCGTCTGCGACGTCTGCGGCAAGGGGCCGGGGTTCGGCATGCGCGTCTCTCACTCGCACCGCCGCACCCCGCGCCGCTGGAACCCCAACATCCAGCGGGTGCGTGCGGTCGTCGGCCGCACCACCAAGCGCATCAACGTGTGCACGTCGTGCATCAAGGCGGGCAAGGTCATTCGGCCCACCGCGCGCTGACGCCGCACCGGGCGCCGTGAGGCGCCCACATAGACCGTGCTCTCACCGGGCACGACGAACGGCCGGTTCCCACACGGACCGGCCGTTCGGCTGTCCGCCCCCAGACCGGTCTCGTACGGAGCGGGGACGGGTCGCCGTCCTGCCGAACGACCGCTCGGTCCTCGCCGTCGCCGTCGCCGCGGCCGCGGCCCAGCGCGCGCCCGCGCGGGGGCTCGCCGTGCACGACCGCTGCGCCGCCGCCGGACGGCATCCGCGGGGCGGCCCCAAGGGGCCGGTCTCGTACGGCGTCCAGGCGCTTCGGCCGGCGACCACGTGGCGGGACGCCGCCCGCCGCGCGGCGGGGCTTCGAGGCGGGCCATGAGGGCACGATGGGGTGATGAGAGTCGTCGTGCTCGCCGACACCCACGCGCCCCGGCGCTGGCGCGGCTGTCCCCCGGCCGTGGCCGCGCACCTGCGCGGCGCCGACCTGATCCTGCACGCCGGCGACGTCTGCGTCCCCTCCGTGCTGGACGAACTCGCCGCGTACGCGCCGGTCAAGGTCGTGCGCGGCAACAACGACGGGCCCGACGTCGCCGCGTGGGGTGCGCCGGAGACGCTGGAGTTCGAGCTGGCCGGCCTGCCGGTCGCGATGATCCACGACAGCGGCCAGGCGGCCCGCCGTACGGCGCGCATGCACCGCCGCTTCCCCGGCGCGGACCTCGTGGTCTTCGGCCACTCCCACATCCCGATGGACGAGACCGGCGACGGCGTACGGATCTTCAACCCGGGCTCCCCCACCGACCGTCGCCGCCAGCCACACGGCACCGTCGGCCTCCTCCACGTCGAGGACGCACGGATCGTCGAGGCGCGGATCGTGCCGGTCACCTAGGAGACGCGCTCGGCGACGGGTGAGACGGGTTCGGCCGGCGCCGGTTCGCGCGTCGCGCCGACGAACAGGACCGCCCCCAAGGCCACGACCGCCGCCACCAATGTGTGGCGGCGCGCCGCGGACCTTCCACGCGTGCGCGAACTCCAGCAGGCGGGCCGGGCCGGCGTCGGCGCGTGCGTCGGCGAGCCCCTGGGCCAGCGCGCGGGAGCGTGCGGATCGGTCTCGGCCGCCGCCGCGACGGCGAGGTCGGCGGCCACCGGTCCGTGGAACGCCACGGCCGCGCGCAGCTCCTCCCGTCCCGCGCCGAACGGATCGTAGAACGCCGACGGGTCACACTCCATCGCCGCCCGCAGGTCGGCCAGGTCCGCGTCGTCCAGGTCGGCGAGCGTGGTGATCCGGGGCATCAGGGCCTCACCCGTCCGCCAGATCGCCCACGCCACGCTCCCCAGAGCGACCACAAGGCGCGCGTAGGCCATGATCGCGTTCCCGGTATGGGAGATCTTCCCCGCCGCCGTCAGAGGCGCTCCGCCGAGCAGGAGCGCGCCGACGCCCGCCGCCGCGGCGATGGTCCAGCGGGCGGCGGACCGCATGTCGGCCACCGCGTCCGACTGCGGACGCACGGACGCGCCCTCCTCGGCCACCGGACCCCGCCCCGTACCCGTCGCGGAGGATGACGCCATCGTCCCCGGGCAGCCGCCGGTACGGGCCCCACGACCTGCCGTCGAACACTTCGATCTCCCCGGAGCCGGCAAGGCGGTGCGGGGTCAGCGGCGGTGCAGCCAGCCGTGGTCGACCGGGCCGATGCCCTCCCCCAGCGGGAAGCCGTGTTCGATCGCGCCGGTGACGTACTCCTTGGCCCGGCCGACCGCGCTCACCACGTCGTCGCCGAGCGCGAGGCGGGAGGCGATGGCCGAGGCGAGCGTGCAGCCGGTGCCGTGGGTGTGCCGGTTGTCGTGCCGGGGCCCCGCGAACCGGTATTCGCGCGTGCCGTCGAACAGCAGGTCGACCGGCTCGCCGGGGAGGTGCCCGCCCTTGACCAGCACCCATTCGGAGCCCAGCGAGAGCACCGCCTCGGCGGCCTCGCGCAGGCGGCTCTCCTCGTCGACCTTGACACCGGTGAGCTGCTCGGCCTCCCAGAGGTTCGGGGTGACGATGGTGGCGAGCGGGAGGAGTTGGGCGCGCATCGTGTCCAGCGCGTCCGGGGCCAGCAGCGAGTCGCCGTGCTTGGAGACGCCCACCGGATCGACCACGATCGGCGCGTCCACGTCCGCGAGCACCTCGGCCACCGTCGCGACCAGCGCGGACGAGGCGAGCATGCCCGTCTTCACCGCCTGCGCGCCGATGTCGGACAGCACGGAGTCGAGCTGGGCGCGTACGGCCTCCGGCGGCAGCTCCCAGTAGCCCTGGACGCCGAGGGAGTTCTGCGCGGTGACCGCCGTGACGACGCTCATCCCGTGGACGCCCAGCGCGAGCATGGTCTTCAGATCGGCCTGGACGCCCGCGCCGCCGCCGGAGTCGGATCCGGCGATCGTGAGCACGCGAGGGGGAGTCATGATCTCAAGCCTACGGGGAGCCGCCGCTCAGCACGCTTTCCCGTTGAACGAGCAGATGGTCGGGCGCGCGACGGCGCCCTTGGCGGTGAAGGACACCTTCACCGACTTTCCCGGGGCGATGGTGGGCCGGTCGGCCGGGTTGCCTGCCACCAGCGTGTCTCCCTTACGGATGATCTTCACGTCCCAGGCAGAGATGATCTTCGTCTGCGGGTAGCGCAGGGTCAGCGTCCAGCCGTTGACCGATCTGGCGCCGCGGTTGGTGATCGTCGCCTGGCCCAGGTATCCGGCGCGCCAGGTCGAGACGGTGCGCAGCGCGACGGTGATGGCGGTCCGGCTCGTCCCCCGGCTCACCCGGCTGCCCTCACGCGGGGTCAGCGACGAGTCATCGCGCGCGGTTCGCCGGCTGTGCCGGCCGTTGGGCTGGGCGGACTCGCTGACCTGTGGCTGCGCCTTCTGGGCCGTCGGGGGGCCGCCGGCGAAGTTCAGTGAGATCTGCTGCGTGCTGACGGCGGACACGACCGCACCGATCGCCACGACACCGGAGACCGCCGGCAGGAGCGGCACCTTGCCGACCCTCCGGCGCCGGCGAGAGCCCTCGTCGTCCGGAACGCCGTCTTCCACGATCTTGGTGTGTCGTCCCATCCCGTCCCTCTCCGGTCTCGGGATGTATACCAAAAGCACACTAGTCATGCCTACCAGACGAGCGGGCTCAACAGCGACAACTCACGGCTTCGGCCGCCTGAAGTGATCCCATCCGGCCGGCCCGTAAGAGCGCCCGTCGACGGTCACGCCGGGCTTTCCGGCCACCACCGTCCCGATGACCTGCCACTCCGCGGGAAGCGCCGCGACCGGCGGGAACGTCGCGGCGAAGGCGTGATCTTCGCCACCGGTCAGCGCCATCACGCGCCCCTCCGGCACCGGCGGGCCCGGCACCGCGGCGCCCTCGACCTCGACGCGGACCCCGCTCGCCTCCGCGAGATGCCCGAGATCCTGGACGAGCCCGTCGCTGACGTCGAGCATCGCGGTGGCGCCGAGCTCGCGGGCGCGCAGGGCCGCGGCGTACGGCGGGCGCGGGCGCCGGTGGGCGCCGACCAGGTCGGCCGGCTCGATGAGGCCACGCGAGAGCAGGTCGAGCCCTGCCGCCGCGTGGCCGAGCCGCCCGCAGACCGCGACCACGTCGCCGGGGCGCGCGCCGGAACGCGTGATCGGCGGCCCGTCCAGCGCGCCGAGCGCGGTCACCGCGAGCAGGACCGAGTCGGCGCCCACGACGTCGCCGCCGGCCACCGAGGCCGACACCTCCGCGCACTCGTCGCGCAGCCCGTCACACAGCGCCTCCACCCAGTCGACGGCGGTGTCGCCCGGCACGCCGAACCCGAAGAGCAGCGCCGTGGGCCGCGCCCCCATCGCGACGACGTCCGCGAGGTTCTGCGCGGCGGCCTTGCGCCCGATGTCGTACGGCGGTGACCAGTCGCGGCGGAAGTGCCGTCCTTCGAGCAGCACGTCGGTGGTCGCGACCACCCGTCCGCCCGGCGCGGCCACGATCGCGGCGTCGTCGCCGGGACCGAGCAGAACGCCGGGCCCGGAGCCCGTCCCACGGCTCAGACGTGCGGTGATTCGCGCGATGATCCCGAACTCGCCGAGTTCCCCGACGGTGATGACCTACCTCCAGTGAAGACACGGTACGGTGGCCGCCTGACGGCAGTCCCAGGGAGGACGTGATGGTGCAGGCCTACATCCTCATTCAGACCGAGGTCGGCAAGGCTGCCGACGTGGCTCGTGAGATCTCCGGCATTCAGGGCGTGACCCTGGCCGAAGACGTCACCGGACCCTATGACGTGATCGTCCGCGCCGAGGCGAACAACGTCGACGAGCTCGGCAAGCTCGTCGTCGCGCAGATCCAGTCGGTCGAGGGGATCACGCGGACACTGACGTGTCCCATCGTGCACATCTGACGCGGTGTCCTTCCTGCCGCCAGTCTGCACCATGAGACGCTCGCTGGCGGTGGGCGGCCCGCTCACCGCGCTGGTCCTGGTGGCGGGCTGTGGCGCCGGAGCCGTCGAGGCGCCCGTGCCGAGACCTCCCGCGTCGATCGCGCGCCTCTGCCAGACCCTGCGTGATCGGCTGCCGGCGAAGGTCCACGGACGGTCCCGGCGCTCGACCACACCCAAGTCCCCCCTCGTCACCGCGTGGGGCTCGCCCGCGATCGTGGTGCGCTGCGGCATGCCCCGGCCCCTGGCTCTGAAGCCCACCTCGGACCTCGTCGTGATCAACGGCCTCAACTGGCTGCCGGTGCCGCCGGACCGCCCGGTCACCTTCACCGCGGTCGGGCGGCAGGCCTACATCGAGGTGACCGTCCCGGCTGCGTACGAGCCGCCCGGCGACGTGCTGATCGAGCTGGGCGGCCCGATCAAGGCGGCCGTCCCCGCCACGCCCGACGGCTCTCTCTGACTCACTCGGCCCGGCGGCGCGGCCGTCGTCCGTGCGGCTGCGTGGGTTCGGGCCGTACGGGAGGCGCGGTCACCGGGCGGCTGACCGCGCCGCCGTTCAGCGCCAGCGTGTCGCCGTTGTGGCCGATCTCCAGCGGCTCCCCGCCGAGCAGCTCGTACGTCGCCTCGTGCGCGGTGACGTGGATCTTCAGCCGGCGGCCGCGGAACCGCATGCGGAAGATCAGCCGGGTGATCCCGCCGGGCAGCCGCGGCGTGAAGCTCAGCCGGTCGTCCTGGACGCGCATCCCGCCGAACCCGGCCACCAGCGCGGTCCACGCGCCGGCCAGCGAGGCGATGTGCAGCCCGTCGCGGGTGTTGTGCTCCAGGTCGCCGAGGTCCATCAGGGCGGCCTCGCCGAGATAGTCGTGGGCGAGGTCGAGGTGGCCGGTCTCGGCGGCGATCACCGCCTGCGTGCAGGCGGACAGCGACGAGTCGCGTACGGTCAGCGCCTCGTAGTAGGCGAAGTTGCGCGCCTTCTGCTCGTCGGTGAAGGCGTCGCCGCGCAGGTGCATGGCCAGGACGAGGTCCGCCTGCTTGACGACCTGCTTGCGGTAGATGTCGAAGTAGGGGAAGTGCAGCAGGAGGGGGTACTGGCTCGCGTCGGTGTTCTCGAAGTCCCACGGGGCGTGGTCGGTGAAGCCCTCGCTCTGCGGATGCACCTTGAGCCGCTCGTCCCAGGGGATGTACATGTCGGTCGCCGCGTCGCGCCAGGAGGCGGTCTCCTCGTCGGTGACGCCGAGCTTCTCGGCCTGCACGGGGTAGCGTTCGGCCAGGTCGGCGGCCGACTGGAGGTTCTCCTGCGCCATGAGGTTGGTGAAGACGTTGTCGTCGGCGATGGCGCTGTACTCGTCCGGCCCGGTGACGCCGTCGATGCGGAACCTCCCCTGCGCGTCGTGGTGGCCGAGGCTGCGCCACAGCCGGGCGGTCTCCACGAGGAGTTCGAGGCCGACCTCGCGGGCGAAGTCCTCGTCGCCGGTCGCGGCCAGGTAGCGGGTGACGGCCTGCGCGATGTCGGCGCCGATGTGGAAGGCCGCCGTGCCCGCCGGCCAGTAGCCGGAGCACTCGTCGCCCTCGATCGTCCGCCACGGGAACGCCGCGCCGGCCAGGCCGAGCTGCTCGGCGCGCGCCTTGGCGTGGTCGAGCGTCGAGTGCCGCCACCGCAGCGCGTCCGCGACCGTCCTCGGCTGCGTGTAGGTGAGCACGGGCAGAACGAACGACTCGGTGTCCCAGAACGTGTGCCCGTCATAGCCCGGCCCGGTCAGCCCCTTGGCCGAGATGGGCCGCCGCTCGCCGCGCGCTCCGGCCTGCAGCACGTGGAACAGCCCGAAGCGCACCGCCTGCTGCACCTCGGGGTCGCCGTCGACCTCCACGTCGGCACCGTCCCAGAAGTCATCGAGGTAGTCGCGCTGCTCGCGCAGCAGACCGTCCCAGCCGGACAGCCGCGCCGCGGCCATCGCCGCGATGACCTGGTCGTGCAGAGCGGGCCGGGACCGCTGGCTGGACCAGCCGTACGCGAGGTACTTGACGACGCGCAGCTTCTGGCCGGGTTCGAGGCTCGTGGCCACGGTGACGCGCCCGACGTCCTCGCTGGCGTCGGTGTCGATGTGGCCGTCGGGGCTGTCGATCTCGTGGGACATCGCCGCGCCGACGCGCAGCCCGCTCTCGCGGGTGCAGTGGACCATGACGACGCCCCGGTCGCGCGCGACGGACTCCTCCACCACGAGCGGGTTGTGGACGGCGGCGGAGGCGCGCGGGTCGTTGTCGCCGCCCGGCAGCGACTCGTTGGCGACGAGCTCGGACTGGAGCACGACGCGGACCTTCTCATCCACCGCCTCGACCTCGTACCGGATCGCGGCGACGGACCGCTGGACCAGCGAGACGAGGCGCACCGAGCGCACCCGGACCGTGTCACCCGCCGGAGAGGTCCACTCGGCCGTACGCGTCAGCGTGCCGGCCCGCAGGTCCAGGAGCCGCTCGTGCCAGCGCAGCTCGCCGTACCGGACGTCGAACGGCTCGTCGTTGACCAGCAGCCGGATCAGCTTGCCGTTGGTGACGTTGATGATCGTCTGACCGGACTCCGGATAGCCGTAGCCGGCCTCGGCGTACGGCAGCGCTCGCAGCTCGTACACGGAGTTGAGGTAGGTGCCCGGCAGCCCGTGCGGCTCCCCCTCGTCGAGGTTGCCCCGCAGGCCGACGTGCCCGTTGGACAGGGCGAAGACCGACTCGCTCTGCGCGAGCGTGTCGAGGTTCAGTCGCTGTTCGCGCACGCACCACGGCTCCACCGCGTACGCGGCCTGCTTGATCACAGGAGCTCCTCCAGGTCCTTGACGACGAGATCGGCGCCGTGGCGCTTCAGGGCCTCGGCCTGGCCGACGCGGTCGACGCCGACGACGAACGCGAAGTGGCCGGCCCGGCCCGCCTCCACCCCCGCGAGGGCGTCCTCGAACACCACGGCCTGGCCGGCCGGCACGCCGAGGGCCGCGGCCCCGGCGAGGAACATGTCCGGGGCCGGCTTGCCGGCGAGGTCGCGCTCCTTGGCGGTCACGCCGTCCACGCGCGCCTCGAACAGGTCCGCGATGCCGGAGGAGTCCAGCACCTGGGCGGTGTTGGCGCTGGAGGAGACCACGGCGGTACGGAGCCCGGCCTCGCGGGCCGCGCGGACGTAGCGGATCGAACCGTCGTACAGCTCGACGCCGTCCTGGCGGATCTTCTCCAGCACCAGCTCGTTCTTGCGCTCGCTCAGCCCGGTGATCGTGGGCGCACCCGGGGGGTCGTCCGGCGAGCCCTCGGGCAGGTCGATGCCGCGCGACTGCAGGAACGACCGCGTGCCGTCCTCACGGCGCTTGCCGTCGACGTACTCGTCGTAGTCGCCCTCCGGGTCGAACGGCGTGAACGACGCGCCGTCGCGATCACGAAGGAACTCGTCGAACATCTGCTTCCACGCCGCCGCATGGACGGTCGCGGTGCGGGTCAGCACCCCGTCCATGTCGAACAGGCACGCCGTGGCGGCGTCTGGCAGGCCGAGCATGTGTCCCTCCCCGTCGTCGGTGAACGACACATGCTTACCCGATCGAGCCGTCTCAACCGCCACGATCCGCCGATCCGCGCGCGGTGCTCAGGTCGGCAGGCCGACCGCCCGCTCGCCGCTGCGGCGCTGCTGGATGATGACCGCGACGACGAGAAGCGCGCCCTGGGCGACGTTCTGCCAGAACGTGTTGACGCCCACGACGTTGAGGCCGTTGTTGAGCGCGCCGAGCAGCAACACGGCCAGCAGGGTGCCGCCGACGCCGCCCTTGCCGCCCTTCAGCGCGCAGCCGCCGAGGGCCGCGGCGGTGATCGACTGGAGTTCGAGCCCCTCACTGCCGCTGGTCGGCTGCCCGGAGCCGGTACGCGCGGTGAGGACGATGCCGGCCACCGCCGCGACGATGCCCGCCAGCGCGTACACCGCGATCAGGTACTTGTTGATGTTGATGCCGGCGAGGCGCGCGGCGGTGTCGTTGCCGCCGATCGCGTAGACGTTCCGCCCGATGTCGGTGTACTTCAGCATCAGGTGCACGAGGATCGCGACGACGATCAGGATGCAGACCTGCACCGGGATACCGGCGATCCGGCCGCGGGCGATGAAGATGAACAGGTCGTCGCCGAGGACGAAGCCCTGCGCGCGCCCGCCGGAGATGAGCTGGGCGACGCCCTTGTACGCGGCGAGGCCGGCCAGGGTCGCGATGACCGGGTTGACGCGGCCGTACACGATGATGAGGCCGTTGAGGATGCCGATCACGACGCCCAGGCCGATGGCCGCGGCCATGCCGAGCAGCGGGTTGTGCCCGGTCGAGGTGAAGGCCATCGCGGAGATGACCGAGGCGACGCCGGTCTGCGAGCCGACGGAGATGTCCATCGCGCCGCAGATGATCACGACGGTCTGCACCACGGCGAGCAGCCCGGCCACGGTCGCGGCCTCGCCGATCACCTGTACGTTGTCCCAGGTGAGGTAGCCGGAGTTCAGCCAGCTGAAGATCGCGACGACGACGATGAGCGCACCGACGAGGCTGACGTTCTGCGGGCCGATGGTGGACAGGATCCGGCGCGGCGTCCGCTCCTTCGGCGGGGTGTCCACCGGCTCGCGGGTGGCGGTTGTCATTCTTGTCCCTCCGATAGCGACGTGGTGAGGTCCTCCGCCATGGCGAGGCCGAGGATGGCCTCCTCGGAAGCGTCGGCCCGGTCGAGCTCGCCGGTGATGTGGCCGTTCTGCATGACGATGACGCGGTCGGCCAGTCCGAGCACCTCGGGGAGCTCGGACGAGATGACGAGGACGGCCACGCCCGAGCGGGCGAGGTCGTCGATGAGGTGGTAGATCTCCGCCTTGGCGCCGACGTCGATGCCGCGGGTGGGCTCGTCCAGGATCAGCAGCTTGGGCTTGCGGGCCAGCCAGCGGGCGAGCACGACCTTCTGCTGGTTGCCGCCGGACAGCTTGCGCACCTCGTGCTCGATGTTCGGCGTGCGCACGTTGAGCCGGTCGACGTACTCCCTGACCAGCTTCCGTTCCTCGGCGCGTCTGACGAAGCGGAAGCGGCGGAGCCGGTCCAGGACGACCAGAGAGGTGTTGTCGCGGACCGAGCGTTCGAGCAGCAGCGCCTGGGCCTTGCGCTCCTCGGGCGCGTACCCCATTCCGGCGCGTACGGCGTCGCTCGGCTGCCGCAGGCGCACGCGCCTTCCGTCCACCCGTACCTGCCCGGAGCGGATCGGCAGGTCGCCCACCAGCGCCCCGGCCAGCTCCGAGCGGCCCGCGCCCACGAGCCCGGCCAGGGCCACGACCTCGCCGGCGTTGACGTTGAAGGAGATGTCGCGCACGTCATCGGAGGTGACGCCGTCGACCTCCAGGACCACCTTGTCCGTGGCGGAGTGGTCGCGGGCGAACATCGCGGACAGGTCGCGGCCGACCATCATCCGCACGATCTCGTTCTCGTCGGTCTCGGACGCGTCGCGGACGCCGACCAGGCCGCCGTCGCGCAGCACCGCGATCCGGTCGGCGAGCTGGAAGATCTCCTGCAGCCGGTGGGAGACGTACACGACGGCGAGCCCTTCCTCGCGCAGCCGCCGGATGAGGGTGAACAGAGCCTCCACCTCGTGCTCGGACAGCGACGAGGTCGGCTCGTCGAACGCGATCACCTTCGCGTCGGAGGTCAGCGCGCGCAGGATCTCCACGATCTGCCGCTGGGCGGGCGTGAGGCGCGAGCCGAGCGTGTCCGGGCTGATCACGCGCTCGAAGCCGAGGCGTTCGAGGTCGGCGCGGACGCGCCGGTTGAGGGCGGCCCGGTCGAGGCCGCGGCCGGCCCTGCGGGGCAGCGCGCCGAGGTAGACGTTCTCGGCCACCGACACGTGCGGCACGATCTCCGGCTCCTGCGGGATGACCCGGATGCCGGCCTGCCGCGCGTCGGCCGGCGTGTGCAGCTTGAACGGCTCGCCGTCGAAGAGGATCTCCCCTTCGTCCGGCAGGTAGTCGCCGCTCATGATCTTGATCAGCGTGGACTTGCCGGCGCCGTTCTCGCCCATGAGCGCGGTCACCGCCCCGCCGGGGAAGTCCAGCGAGACGTCGTTCAGCGCCCGTACGCCGGCGAACCGCTTGGAGATCCCTATAACGGACAGTTCGGTCATGAGACCTCCCTCTTCGGAAGCGTGACCGAGGCGCTGCGCCGGTCGGTTGCCTCGGTCATGTCAGCTCCGGGGGTCGGGGACGGGGCGGCCTGGCCGGCCGCCCCGCCGGTGGGTCAGGTGCAGGTGAGCCGGGCGTCGGCCCAGTCGGAGTGGTCGCTGTTGGTGCCGTTGCCGCCGTCGGTGACGACGAGGCGCACGAACGTCGCCCCGCTCACGTCGGCGGTCAGATGCTTGGCCGGGTCGGCCGTGGTGAGCAGGCCGCTGTCGGCGACCTTGGTCCCGTCGGCCCACAGCTCGAACGTCACCGAGCCGTTGGCCGTCTTCTCGTCGTCCACGCCTACGTCGGAGGAGACCGACGTGCAGCGCTTGGCCGTGTAGTACTCGACGGTGCTCGGCGCGTGCACGCCGAGACCTTTCTTGTAGACGGCGCCGTTGATGGTGATCGGATGGCCGTCGCCGGCCGGCTGCTCGCCGTTGCTGGTGTCCTTCTCGACCGGTCCCCAGTAATTGTCGCTGCGCAGCCAGGGAATGTCGCTCAGGTACGAGGTGCCGGACGGCGGCGCGGTCACGTCGAGCACGTCGACCTGGATCGTGGTCCGCGCGACCGTGTCGTCCGGTTGGTAGGTCGCGGTGGTGGTCAGGTCGTACGAGCCGGGCTTGGCGCCGGCGGGCGCCTGCACGGTCCAGGTCGTCGTGAAGCTCCGGTTCGAGCCGACGAGGACGCTCGACCTGCGAGACGTGGCCTGGACGTTCCAGCCGTCCGGCGCGGCGAGGTCGCCCCGCAGGAGCACGGCGGGCAGCCGGCCGGAGTTGGTGGCGGTCGTGGTCACGGTGACCGGCTTGCCCGGTTCGACGAACGGCCGCGCGCCCGGGTAGGCGACGGGGACGTCGAGCCCGGCGTCGACCGCCGGCGGGTAGATCACCCAGCGCGGGTCGCGGGCGACGCGCAGCATCACGGTGCCGTGCGCGGGCACGGAGGCCGTGAGGGTCCCGGCGGTCTCCCGCGTGGTGTGCGCCCACAGGTCGCGGACGCGGTACGCCGGCGCGGCCGGCATGCCGATCGCGCTCGCCGAGGTGGTGATCCGCTGCGGCGCGTCCGACTCGTTGAACAGCGCCACCGCCTTGTCGCCGTTCGCGAGCGGCTTGACGAAGACGTCCCGCCCGCCCTCGGTGGAGACCGGCGTGCCCTGGACGCCGAGCTTGTCCTGGTCGACGGCGATGACCTCTTTGTTGGTGAGGATGCTCATCGTCGCGGCCGAGGCCTTGCGCAGGTCGCTGCCGATCAGCAGCGGGGCGGCCATCTCCGCCCAGAGGCCGAAGTGCGAGCGGTATTCGGTGTCGGTCATGCCGCCGTTGCCGACCTCCAGCATGTCCGGGTCGTTCCAGTGCCCGGGCCCCGCGTACTGGGACAGGACCATGTTCTGGTGCACGATCCCCAGCATGCTGGTGTAACTGTCACCGATGTCGCCGGTGGTCCGCCAGGAGTTGCCGACGTCCTTGGCCCACAGCCAGGGCTTGTTCTCGCCCCACTCGCACATCGAGAACAGGATCGGGCGGCCGGTGGCCAGGAGCGCGTCGCGCATGTCGGTGTAGCGCTTGACCGCGTCCACACCCTGGTTGTTGCAGTTGTCGTACTTCAGGTAGTCCACGCCCCAGGAGGCGAACAGCCGTGCGTCCTGCTGCTCGTGCCCGAGCGAGCCGGGCATCGTCTGCGCGCAGGTCAGGGTGCCGGCGCTGGTGTAGATGCCGAACTTCAGGCCCTTGGAGTGCACGTAGTCGGCGACGGCCTTGATGCCGTCGGGGAACCTCGTCTTGTTCGGCACGTAGTCGCCGTTGGCGTCACGGTCGTGCTCGGCCCAGCAGTCGTCGAGGTTGACGTACTGGTAGCCGGCGTCCTTCAGTCCGGAGGAGACGAAAAGGTCGGCGATGCCCTTGACCATGGCCTCGTTGAAGTCGGCGCCACAGTGGGTCGCGTTCCAGTTGTTGAAGCCCATCTGGGGGGTCAGGGCGAGGCCGTTGTCGAGGGCGGCGGCGGGCGGGGCGGACGCGAGGGTGATCACCGCGGCGCCTGCCGCACTCGTCGCGACCGCGACGAGGGCCGACGCCATGGCGCGGACAATGCGCATGGGGGCTGCTCCTGGTTTCGGGGACTGCGCACTGCTGGGGATCGGCGGCGGTGTAGCGGCACCGCGCCGGTCCCCGGGGTGATCACGGCCGGCGGGCGGCAGAGGCGCGCCCGCCGGTCACGATCGTCGGCGTTCCGTTCAGAGCCGTACGGGGTACGGCCGAGCCGGGAGGACGCCGCGCTCCCGGATCAGGTGCACTTGACGCCCTCCTGCTTCCAGTTCGTGGCGTCGACCATCTTGGTCGGGGCGAACGCCTCCTGCGGCATCGGCTTGCCGTCGCGCAGGTTGTCCACGATCTGCTGTACGGCGAGGCCGCCGACGTCGTAGCCGTTGATGAACAGGGCGGCCTTCATACCGGTCGCCTTGCCCGATCCCCAGTCCTTGCAGGCGAGGTACGCGCCGAGGCCGACGCCGTCGATGTCGGCGGCCTTGTAGCCGGCGTTCTGGATCGCGGTGACCGCACCGGAGACGTTCTCGTCGTTGCAGCCCCAGATCACCCAGTGCTTGACGGAGCGGTGGCCCGAGACCACGGCGCCGGTCTTGGACTGGGCGTCGGTCGGGGTGTTGTCGGTGCCGACCTTGATGACCTTGACCTTGGTCCCGGCCGCCTGCTCGAACGCGGCCTGCGCGGCGACCACGCGGTCGGTGCACACGGTGACGTCCTGCTTCCAGGCCGAGATCACCGCGGTGTCGGAGGCCTTCCAGCCCGCCTTCTTGAACTCCTCGCCGACGCGCTGACCGACCTGGGCGCCCATCTGGCTGCCGGAGAAGCCCACCCGCTGGACGAGCTGGTCCTTCGGGCACTTGGCGGGGTCGGGACCGTTCTTGCAGATCTGGTCGTCACTGGACAGCAGCGCCACCTTGCCGCCGGCCGCGGTCTGCACGATCTGCGGGCCGACCGCCGGGTCCGGCGGGACGATGATGATGCCGTTCGCCTTCTGGGCGACCGCCGCCTGGGTCTCCGACACCGCCTTGTTGGTGTCGTTGCCGAGGTTGACGACCTTCACGTCGACGTTGCCGAGCTGCTTGGCCTTGTCCTTGGCGCCCTGGGCCTCGTCGATGAAGTACTGCTGGTCGCCCTGCTTCTGCAGGTACGCGATGGAGATCTTCCCCGAGACCTTCTTGCTCGAGCTGGTCGAGGAGCTCTCCTTGCCTGACGAACAGGCGGTGAGGCTGAGGGCGACCGCGACGCCAAGCGCCAAGATCGCGCCGCCGGGCCTGCGTATCCGGGCCATGCGCTGCCTTCTTTCTGGCCTTCTCCGGCTGGATGGTGGCTGGACCTGGTGCCGTTACCCCGATGTTTCCGCTGAGTTACCAGGCGATGTGCGCCATTCCTACCATTGTCAACACAAACCAACAAGACTCGATTCGGTAACGCGTTTACCTGTGTTGACATATGTCGGTTCTGCGGGCACGCTGCACGCGGTGGCCGGTCGCCGAGAGGGGTGTCGATGCTCGCCCAGCAACGGCAGCAGGCAATTTTGGACCTCGTCCAGCAGCACGGCGGCGTCCGTGTCGCGGACCTGGTGCGCGAGTTCAGCGTCTCGGACATGACGATCCGCCGTGACCTGGAGGTTCTCGCCGACCGGGGACTGATCTCCAAGGTGCACGGCGGCGCGACCACGGTCGGCGCGGGCTCCACGGAGGAGCCCGGTTTCGCCGCCAAGTCGGTCCGGCAACGTCAGGAGAAAGAAGCCATCGCCCGCCGCGCCGCCCGGCTCGTACGGCCCGGTACGGCGGTCGCGGTCTCGGCCGGCACCACCACGTGGACGCTCGCCCACCATCTGACCGACGTTCCGGAGCTGACCGTTGTCACGAACTCCATCCAGATCGCCGATGTCTTCTACCGGGCGAGCCGGGCCGACCAGACGATCGTGCTCACGGGCGGCATCCGCACTCCCTCGGACGCGCTGGTCGGACCGGTCGCGGTCAACGCGATCCGGGCGCTCAACGTCGACCTGCTGCTGCTCGGCGTGCACGGCATGAGCACCCGCGCCGGCTTCACCACGCCGAACCTCATGGAGGCCGAGACCGACCGCGCCATGGTGGGCGCGGCGCGCCGCCTCGCCGTACTGGCCGACCACACCAAGTGGGGCACCGTCGGCCTCAGCACGATCGCCCGGCTCGGCGACGCCGACGTGCTCATCACCGACTCGGGCCTGCCCGACGAGGTGCGCAAGCAGCTCGCCGAGGAGGTCGGGGAGCTGGTCACCGTGACCCCGGACGAGGCTGACGCGTGAAACGCACCGTGACCTGCCTGGCCGACGGCCGGGAGCTCATCTACTTCGACCGGCGGGAGGACGCCGACCGGTCCGCGCCCGACACCCGTACGCTGCCGCCGCCTCCGCAGGCCTCCGAACTGCGCCGCGACCGGCTGCTGGGCGAGTGGGTGACGATCGCCGCGCACCGCCAGGACCGCACGCACCTGCCACCGAGCGACCAGTGCCCGCTCTGCCCGTCCACCCCCGGCCGGCCCACCGAGATCCCGGCGGCCGACTACGAGGTGGCCGTCTTCGAGAACCGCTTCCCGTCCTACTCCGGCCGCGTGCCGGCCGACCTGGACGGCGTGGTCCCGGGGCTGGGCCGCTGCGAGGTGGTCTGCTTCTCCTCCGACCACGACGCGTCCTTCGCGACCCTGGACCCGGCGCAGGTCGGCACGGTCATGGAGGCATGGGCGGACCGTACGGCCGAGCTGTCCGCGCTGGACGGCGTCGCGCAGGTGTTCTGCTTCGAGAACCGCGGGGCCGAGATCGGCGTCACGCTCGCCCACCCGCACGGCCAGATCTACGCCTACCCGTTCGTCACGCCGCGCACCACGCGGATGCTGCAGGTCGCCCGCGCCCACCGCGAGGAGACCGGCCGCGACCTGTTCGCCGACGTGCTGGCCGCCGAGCGGGCGGCGGAGGTACGCGTCGTCGCCACGAACGAGCTGTGGACGGCGTTTGTGCCCGAGGCCGCGCGGTGGCCGTTCGAGGTGCACCTGTTCCCCCACCGCAAGGTGCCGGACCTCACCGCGCTGTCGGCGGAGGAGCGCGCGGCGTTCGGCCCGCTGTACGTGGACGTGCTGCGCCGCCTGGACGACCTGTTCGGCGTGCCGATGCCGTACATCTCCGCGTGGCACCAGGCCCCGGTCTCGCTCGACCGTGACCTCGGCTACCTCCACCTGCAGCTGTTCAGCAGCCGGCGGGCGGCGGGGAAGCTGAAGTACCTGGCCGGCTCGGAGGCCGCGATGGGCGCGTTCGTGAACGACATCTACCCAGAAGAGGCCGCCCGGCGCCTCCGCGCCGCCGGTCAGGGCGGCGACCGCACATAGGGCGTCGCGGCGGTCACGGCCGTCCCGGCGCAGGATCGGCGCGCGGCGGAGTCGTCCACCTGAATCGCGCGCGGCGGCGAGCCGGGCGCGGGCGCGCGGTAGATCCCCTGGCCCCGCCACGCAGGCAGCGTCGACCCGCCCCAGAACCCGGCGGCCTCGGTGCCCTTACGGAACACGAGCCACCCGGCGGAGACGACCTCGGCGACCAGGACGGTCATCTCTTCCGGGTCCGCGGACACCCGCGTGCTCATGTCGCCGCCGAGCCATCCGACGTCCTGCCCCAGACCGCGGACTCCATCGCGGCGATGCGGTGCATGTGCGCCTCCGCCGTGACCCGGCGGAGGCGGACGCCGTCCGGCAGGACCGGATCGCCGGCCAGTTCCCCGGCGAGACCGATCATGACGGTCTCCTGCTCCCCGGGGACGAAGTCGGCGGCCCGCAGCCGGCCGGTGAGGTCGGCCGGGCGGTCATGACCGCGGACCTTCCACTCCACCTCTTCCCCGCGCGGGGAAGAAGTCGTGTTGCCGCCGGATCAGCCGGTCGCGGTCGGCGCCGCGCAGGCCGGGGCCGTGGGGGCTGCTGACGAAACCGCGGAACTGGCCGACGATCCGTGTCAGCGGGCCGTCGCGCTCGTACCTGACCCTCGCCGGCAGGGGGTGGGCGGCACTCCGCGCATCTGCTCGTCGTAGGCCGTGAGGAGGGTGTCGGTGTCGCTCGTACGGACCGACGATACGGTCCGGGCGGACGGACCGGCTTCGGCCTCCGACTTGCATTTGGTTTAAGTTTCAACTACGCTCAGGCACATTGTTGAAGGTTCAAGCAATGGAGGATCTCATGACCGCCCTCGCCAGTGAACTCGGTCTCCCGACCGGCACGTGGAACATCGACCCGGCCCACTCCGAGGTCGCGTTCGTCATCCGGCACCTGATGACCAAGGTCCGTGGCTCGTTCACCGAGTTCTCGGGCTCGCTGGAGATCGCCGAGAACGTCACGGAGTCCAAGGCGACCGTCGAGATCCAGATCAAGTCGATCGACACCCGCAACTCCGACCGTGACGCCCACATCCGGTCCGCGGAGATTCTCGACCTGGACAACCACCCCGCCATGACGTTCGTCACCAACGGCGTGCGCGAGAACGGCAGCGACAAGTACTTCCTCGACGGCACCCTCACGATCAGGGACGTCACCCGCCCGATCACGCTGGACCTGGAGTTCAACGGCACCGACACCGACCCCTGGGGCGGCACGCGCGTCGGTTTCAGCGCCACGACCTCGATCAGCCGTAAGGAGTACGGCATCGAGTTCAACATCCCGCTCGGCGGCGACAAGGCCCTGCTCGGCGACAACGTCGACGTGCAGCTCGAGGTCCAGGCCGTCAAGGCCTGATCCACAAGGGCCGGCGGCTCCCCGCCGGCCCGATCCGCGTGACGAAGAGCACCCTGCGACTTTGCGCCTGGTGCTCTTCGCCGTGTTGGCAAAGCCGACATTCGGGGTATCGCGGAACAGCAAAGGGGAGATCAGCGTTGATCCATACGGGATCCGACGTGAGAGCGAGGTGGCCCATGGCGGCGACCACGAACAGTGGCAGGCGTATAAGGCGGCCCGGACGTGCCGCCGACGGCGACCTGCTGGGCGCCTACTTGGACGAAATCGCCGCGACGCCTCTGCTCACGGCCGAACAGGAGATCGAGCTGGCCCTGGCCATGGAGGCCGGCCTGCTCGCGCACAACCATCTCGACAGCGGCACGCACCCCGAAGGGGCGACGCAGGACGAGCTGGAGG
Organism: Actinomadura sp. DC4; assembly: GCF_030406325.1. Lineage (GTDB taxonomy): Bacteria > Actinomycetota > Actinomycetes > Streptosporangiales > Streptosporangiaceae > Actinoallomurus. The sequence continues at coordinate 190,148 of NZ_JAUEQY010000019.1, forward strand.
AGGTCGCGGCGCGCGGCGACGCGGCCAAGGACCGGTTCATCCTCGCCAACCTGCGCCTGGTCGTCTCCGTGGCGCGGCGCTACCCCACCGACGGCATGAGCCTGCTCGACCTGATCCAGGAGGGCACGATCGGCCTGATCAGGGCGGTCGAGGGCTTCGACCCGCGCCGGGGCTTCAAGTTCTCCACGTACGCCACCTGGTGGATCCGGCAGGCGATCGGCCGCGCCCTGGCCAACTCCTCCCGGTCCGTACGCCTCCCGGGGGCCGTGCACACCGACGTCAACCGGCTCCGCAAGGCCCGGCGTGAGCTCGTGCTGCTCACCGGCTCCGAGCCCACCGACGAGGAGCTCGCCGCCGAGCTCGACCTGCCGGTCGAGCGCATCGGCGAGCTGGATCGCTGGGACCGTACGCCGGCCAGCCTGGACGCGGTCGTCGGAGAGGACGAGGAGACCTCGCTGGGCGACCTGCTCGCCGACGAGGACGCCCCGTCGCCCGAGGACGCGGCCATGGACGCCGCCCAGCTGGAGATCATCGACGGGATGCTCGACCGGCTGGAGCCGCGCGAGGCCGTGGTCCTGCGGGCGCGCTACGGCCTGGAGGACGGCACCGAGCACAGCCGCCGCGAGATCGCGACGCGGCTCGGGGTCTCGGCCGAGCGCGTACGGCAGATGGAGCTGGCCGCGCTGCGGCGCATGCGGGAGATGGTGCAGCGGCTGGACGCGCCGCTCGCCGCCTGAGGGCAGGACCGGCGCCTCATGCGCCGAACCAGCCCAGGAAGTCGTCATGGCCGAACATCCGGGCCGTGTCGGCGGCCGACGGGGCGCCCGCGCGGGGGTCGGCGCCCGCGTCGAGCAGGGCGCGTACCACCTCGGGCTCCTTCTTGAAGACCGCGCCCGCCAGCGGCGTCTGACCGCGGTCGTTGGCCCGCCCCGGATCGGCGCCCCGGTCGAGCAGCGCTCGTACGGTCTCGGGGCGCCCGTGGTAGGCGGCGAGCATCAGCAGGGAGTCGCCCGCCTCGTTGGTGAGGTCGGCCGGTACACCGGCGTCGACGTACGCGGTGAGCGCGTCGGTCTGCCCGGTACGGGCGAGGCCGAACAGCTTGGTCGCGAACTCCACCAGCTCTGGATCGTCCATCGAGTCAAGCATGCCATGGAGAGACGCCGAGGGATGCGGGAGACGAATCGCATCCCTCGGCGTGGTGCCTCCTGACGGTTCGGTGCTCTCGCTAGGCCTTCACCTCCTCATCCGCGCCGCGCTCGCGCGCTTCAGGCGACTTCGACGGTCAGTCCCGCGACCGTCGCGTCGAGGGAACTGGTCGTGATCGGCATGAGAACCGGTTCGCTGACCCGGAACCGCTCCATGCCGCGCTTGGTGAGATGGACCCTCAGGTCGAGCCAGCCGTCCTGGGTCCGGCATCCGCCCTCGTCGGGGAAGTGCAGGTCGCCGGCCGAGATGCGGGCGCCCGGGACGTGCACGGGCAGCAGGATCTGCGACCGCGGCGGGAGCTTGCGGCACGAGGCGCGCACCGGTTCGGCGCGGGCGGCCACCCGCTCGTGGTCGGCCGAGGCGGGCGCGATCCGGCCCAGCAGGGCGCCGGAGGGGTCGTTCCCGGCGTTCCGGAGCATCGCGTGCGACGGCGCGCACCCGAGGATGCCCGGATGGCCGGCCCCCGCGAAGCACCCGTCGAGGCGGCCGAGGCCCAGGATCTCGATCATGATGAGGTCGCCCGGCTCGGCGCCGACGACGCCGATCGGCCCGCACAGGACGTCGGCGCCCTGGCAGTTCAGGCGGACGGAGCCTCCGGCGATCACCTCCGCGACCGCCGGTATGTCGGGGTGCCAGCGGTTGTGACCGGGGACGTACTGCACGGTCCGGAGCGGTGCGGCGGGCGTGAACAGCAAGTGCCGGTCCCTTCTGTTCGTCGAGGCGCGTGCGTCGTTCTGAGGGGCGAACGTCTTGGGTCAATCCTGCACGTCGAGCTGTTTCACCCGGGTTTCGCGGCTTTTAACGCGCAGTCAATTGAAGTTCACCGGAACCGTGAGGGCCCCGTCCGCGTCCAAGTCCCATGGGCTCCGAGTCGACGTCAGGCGCCCGGCCGGTCCTCGCGGTCGCGGTAGCCGGATTGATCATCGCTGGATGCGGCGCCGGCGGCGCACGTTCTCCTGTCCCCTCATCGCCCGCGCTGCGGCTGGTGGCCTACGACGACTGCGGCGAGCTGCTCAGCGGGCTGCGCAAGGCCACCGCGGCCCAGGTCGGTCCGTACGGCCTGGCGGGCGGGCCGATCATGCACCCGCTGGCGCCGGGGCGCGTCCCCGGTGACGCGCAGGCCGACAAGCCCGCCGCGACGCCGCACTCCGACACCAACGTCCAGGAACCCGGGGTCGACGAACCCGACCTGGTCAAGACCGACGGCCGCCGCATCGTCACCACGGCGGCCGGGCGGCTCCACGTGGTCGACGCCGCCTCGCGCAAGGAGACCGGCACGGTCGACCTGGGGGCCGGCGCCGCCTGGTCCTCCGGAGAGCTGCTCCTCAGCGGCGACCGGGCGCTCGTGGTGCTGCGCCCGGCGCTCACCTTCACGCGCGGCGAGCCCGGCATCGTGGACGGCGGCGTCGCCGCTCCCAAAGGGCAGGGGCCCCGGCTGGTCCTCGTGGACCTGTCCGGGCCGCCTCGCGTCGTGAGCTCCCTGCAGGCCGACGGCGCCTATGTGGACGCCCGCCAGGTCGGCTCGGTCGCCCGGGTCATCGTGCGCTCCGCGCCCCGCCTGACGTTCCCCCGGAGGCGCGGCGGCAGCGACGCCGACGCTACCGCGGCCGACCGCGCCGCCGTACGGGCCGCGCCGCTCGACGCGTGGCTGCCGCGCTACAGCGTCACCCGCGGCGGCCGTACGCAGGCGGAGAAGGTCCCGTGCGCCCAGGTCAGCCACCCGGCTTCCTACACCGGGCTCTCGCTGGTGTCGGTGCTGTCGGTCGACCTGACCGGCGACATGGCCGACGCCGCGCCGGTCAGTGTCGTGGCGGGCGGCCAGACGGTCTACGGCTCGGGCACCGCCCTCTACGTCACGGACCGGCCGGCGGGCCCGGACCGTACCGATGTCTACCGCTTCGACACCGGCGGCTCGGGGCCGCCGAGGTTCGCCGCGGCCGGCTCGGTCCCCGGCGCCGTGCTGAACCAGTACTCCCTGTCGGAGTACGCCGGGAACCTGCGCGTCGCCACCACCTCCGGCCAGGAGGCCGGGCCGCCCGGCACACCGCCGCCGACCGAGAGCGCGGTGTACGTCCTCGCGCGGCGGGGAGCGAAGCTGGTGCGCGTGGGCATGATCGGCGGACTCGGCCACGGGGAGCGCATCTACGCCGTGCGCTTCGCCGGGCCGGCGGGCTACGTCGTGACGTTCCGGCAGACCGACCCGCTCTACGCCCTCGACCTGCGCGACCCGGCCAAGCCGCGGGCCACCGGCGAGCTGAAGCTCAGCGGCTACTCGGCGTACCTGCATCCGGCCGGCGACGGGCGGCTCATCGGGGTCGGCCAGCAGGCCGACGCGAACGGCCGCGCGAAGGGGCTCCAGGTCGCCCTGTTCGACGTGCGCGACCCGGCCGCGCCGCGCCGGATCAGCGGGTACACCGTCGGGTCCATGGGGTCGATGGCCGAGTTCGACCCGCACGCGTTCCTGTACTGGCCGCAGAGCGGGCTGACCGTCCTGCCGCTGGGCGGGCCGGGCGAGGACGGCGCGCTGGCGCTGAGCGTCACTCCGGCGGGCGTCCACCGGCTGGGCCACGTGACCCCGCCGAAGACCGCGGGCGCCGTCCAGCGCGCGCTCGTCGTCGGCGACACGCTGTGGACCCTGACGCCGACCGGGCTGCAGGCCAACGACCTGACCGGCCCGACCAAGACCGCCTGGCTGCCCTTCGCTTAGCCACTCGCCTAGCGGAGGCCGACGGGCCGCTGCATCGCCGTACGGATCCAGCGGTCCACGAGGGCGCGGTAGTCCAGGCCGGTCGCCGCCCACATCTTCGGGAACGCCGACGCGGGCGTGCACCCGGGCATCGTGTTGATCTCGTTGAGGACCACGCGGCCGTCGGGGGTGTAGAAGAAGTCGACCCGGGCCAGGCCCTCGCAGGACAGGGCCTCGAAGGCCTGCACCGACAGCTTGCGCACCTCTTCGATCACCGCGGGCGGCAGGTCCGGCGGGATGTCGAGGCGCAGGCCCTCGTCGAGGTACTTCGCCTCGAAGTCGTAGTAGTCGTGGCCGGAGCCGACGCGCACCTCGGCGGGCAGGCTGGCCTCCGGCGGGTCGTCGTCCAGCCCCTCCAGGACGCCGCACTCGATCTCGCGGCCCTCGATGGCGGCCTCGACGATGACCTTGGGGTCGTGCTCGCGCGCGGTCTCGACCGCGGCCTCCAGGTCCGCCTCGGACTCCACCCGGGAGATGCCCATGCTGGAGCCGGCCCGCGCGGGCTTGACGAACACCGGCCAGCCGAGCTCCTTGACCTCGTCCACGACGCGCTTGCGCTCGCGCCGCCAGCGGCGGTCGCCGATGACGACGTGCGGGCCGACCGGGAGCCCGGCACCCTGCCAGACGACCTTCATGAAGCCCTTGTCCATGCTCGCGGCGCTGGCGAACACGCCCGCGCCCACGTAGCGGACCCCGGCGAGCTCCAGCAGGCCCTGGATCGTGCCGTCCTCGCCGTACGGGCCGTGCAGCAGCGGCAGCACCACGTCGACGTCGCCGAGGGCGCGCGGCACCTCGCCGGGCTCGATGACCATCAGGCCGCTGCCGCCCGGGTCGAACGGGAGCGCCAGCGGCAGGCCGTCGCCGGCCACCTCGGGCAGGCGTCCCTCCTCGATCGCGAGCCGCTGCCCGGAGGTCAGGACCCACCGGCCGTCGCGCGCGATGCCCACCGGGACGATCTCATAGCGGTCGGTGTCGATCGCCGCCATGACGCTGCCCGCGGTGAGACAGGAGATCGCATGCTCCGAGCTTCGTCCGCCGAAAACGACGGCGACACGGACCTTTTTCATGCCATCCACCTCTTCTCACCTGCACCAGAAACGCGGCCCTTGACCATACACGGCATTTCGCCACGAACGACCGCGCCCAACCGCCCTGACCGAATTATGGGTTGAATGCCCCGTCCGGCATCCCCGCGTGCCCAATCGCGGTCAACGCGTTGGTCACGTCGAAGATCAGGTCGTCGGCGTCCTCGAGCCCGACGGAGAACCGCACGGCCCCCGGATCGATGCCCGCGGCGGCCAGCGCGTGCTCGTCCATCTGCCGGTGCGTGGTGGAGGCCACGTGGCCGGCCAGCGTGTGGGTGCCGCCCAGAGAGGGGGCGACCAGACCGAGGCGCAGGCCGTCCGCCAGGGCCATGCCCGCCGCCCGCCCGCCGTACGGCGTGATCGTCACGACCGCGCCGAACCGCGTGCCCTCCGGCCCGGAGTCGTACAGCCGCCGGGCCGTCTCGTGGCCCGGGTGCCCGGGCAGGCCCGGGTAGTCGACCCGCGCGACGGCCGGGTGCCGGGCGACCGCCGCGGCGAGCTGGGCGGCCGTGTCGCACTGCCGCCGTACGCGCAGGGGCAGCGTCTCCAGGCCGCGGCGCAGCAGGAACGCCTCGTCGGGCGCGAGCATGCCGCCGGTGTGGATGCGGACCGTACGGACCGGCCCGATCAGCCCGCCGCGGCCGACCACGACGCCGCCGGTGGCGTCGCTGTGCCCGCCGATGTACTTGGTCGCCGAGTGGACGACCAGGTCGGCGCCGTGCTCCAGCGGGCGGCACACGACCGGCGTGGCGAAGGTCGAGTCGACGACGAGCAGCGCGTCCGCCTCGTGCGCCGCCTCGGCCAGCGCCGGGATGTCGGCGACGGCCATGGTCGGGTTCGCGAGCGTCTCGGCCCACACGAGGCGCGTCTCGGGCCGGATCGCCGCGCGCACCCGGCCCAGGTCGGTCGTGTCGACGAAGTCGGTGTGCACGCCGAACCGCGACAGCAGCTCGGCGAGCAGGCCGTAGGTGCCGCCGTAGGCCGCCGTGGGCGCCACCACGTGCGCACCGGCGTGCGTGAACGCCAGCAGGACCGCGCTGATCGCGGCCATGCCGGAGGCGAACGCCTGCCCGGCGACGCCGCCGCCGGCCCGTACGCCCTCCATGGCCGCGACCGCCTGGGCGAACGCGTCGGCGGTCGGGTTGTCCACACGGCTGTAGGAGTAGCCCGGCGCGCGGTCGCCGAGGACGTCGGCGTACTCCTGTGAGGTGTCGAAGCTGTAGGTGGTGCTGCGCCACACCGCCCCGCCCAGCGCGGACTGGGCGGGGACCGGAGGCGGGGGCAGGTGGACGGCGCGGGTGTTCTCCCCGGGCGGGGGCGCCTCAGTCATGGTTCAGACTCCGTAGCGTTCGGGCTTGGGCGTGCGCGACATCAGCAGCCGGCCGGCCTCGACCGGGCTCAGGCCGCCGTGCATGACCGCGACGATCGCCTCGGTGATGGGCATCTCGACGTGGTGGCGGCGGGCGAGTTCCAGGACGGCGTCGCAGGACTTGACGCCCTCGGCCGTCTGCCGGGTCGCCTTGGTGACCTCCTCCAGGCTCATGCCCCGGCCGAGGTTCTCGCCGAACGTCCGGTTGCGCGACAGCGGCGAGCTGCACGTGGCGACGAGGTCGCCCATGCCCGCCAGCCCGGCGAAGGTGTGCTGGTCGGCGCCTAGCGCCGCGCCGAGGCGGGCGATCTCGGCGAGCCCGCGCGTCATGAGCAGGGCGCTCACGTTGGCGCCCATGCCCATGCCGACCGCGATGCCGACCGCGAGCGCGATGACGTTCTTGACCGCGCCGCCGAGCTCGCAGCCGACCACGTCCAGGTTGGTGTACGCGCGGAAGTAGGGGGTCATGCAGGCGAGCTGGAGCTTCTGCGCGGTGGGCTCGTCGGCGCAGGCCACGACGGCGGCCGAGGGCTGTTCGAGCGCGATCTCGCGGGCGAGGTTGGGCCCGCTGACCACGGCGACCCGCTCGGCCGGCACGTCCGCGACCTCGCGGATGACCTCGCTCATCCGCTCGCAGGTGCCGAGCTCGATGCCCTTCATGAGGCTCACCAGCACCGTGTCGCCGCCGATCAGCGGCCGCCACTCCGACAGGTTGGCGCGCAGCGTCTGCGCGGGCACGGCCAGGACGACGTACGTCGCGCCGTCGAGCGCCCCGGCGACGTCGGTCGTGGCGCGCAGGCGTTCGGGCAGCGTGCAGTCCGGGAGATAGTCGGGGTTGCGCCGGGTCTCGTTGATCGCCTCGACGACGCCCGTACGGCGTCCCCACATCATCACGTCGCCACCGGCGTCGGCGAGCACCTTGGCGAAGACGGTCCCCCACGAACCTGCCCCGAGTACGGCGGTCTTCAAGAGGCCTTGGCCTCCTTGTCCTGGTCGTCCGTGCCCTTCTTGCCGGCGCGGGCCGTGTGGTGGTCATAGAGCACCTCCGGCGGCGTCTGCCCGCGCAGCTCCCCCAGCAGCTCCGCGATGGCCCGCATGATGTCGTCGGTGGCCGCGGTCAGCGTCTCGGCGTCGAGCGGCCTGCCCTCGTACTTCGACAGGTCCACCGGCGGCCCGGCGGCCACGTGCATCGTCTTGCGCGGGAACGGCCGGAACCTCTTCGTACCGTACGGCAGGACCTCCTGCGCTCCCCAGTGGGCCACCGGGATCACGGGCACGCCGGTCGCGAGGGCGACCCGGGCGGCGCCGGTCTTGCCGGTCATCGGCCACAGCTCCGGGTCACGGGTGCAGGTGCCCTCAGGGTAGAAGATCAGGCATTCGCCGGCGCGCAGGCCCTTCTCGGCGTCGCGGAGCGCGAGGCCGGCGTCCGCGCGGTCGCGGTAGACCGGGATCTGGCCCGTACGGCGGAGGATGTGGCCGACGACCCGGCTCCGGAAGACCGAGTCCTTGGCGAGGTAGACGGGGAACCGGCCCGCCGTGTATACGAAGTGGGCCATGACCAGCGGGTCCGCTTCCGAAATGTGGTTGGGCGCGATCACCACGCCGCCCTCGCCCGGGATGTTGTCCTGGCCCTTCCAGTCGCGCTTGAGCAGGTTGAACAGCAAAGGCCGCAGGATCCCCACCACGATCGTGCGCCATACGGGCGAATAGTTCATTGCCCATCTCCTAGGTCCGTACCCGCGGAACCGCGGGGTCTGGTCAAGTCTCGCGGTTGGTTCCGCATAGTGTCGACCCACGATGCCTCGTACCCACCGCCTCACCTGGACTCTCGTCGTGCCGGTCAAACCGCTGGCACGCGCGAAGTCACGCCTTTCCGGACCGGCCGGGCCGCACCGCGAGCGGCTCGCGCTGGCCATCGCGACCGACACGGTATCGGCCGTACTCCGATCTTCGCGGGTGCAGGGGGTCGTGGTCGTCACCGACGATCCGATCGCCGCGCCGGAGCTCGCGGCGCTCGGCGCCGTCATCGTGCCGGACGAGCCCGACAGCGGCCTGAACCCCGCGCTCGTGCACGGCGTGGCCCACGCGCGCCTGCGCGCCCCCGACAGCGCGGTGGGCGCGCTGAGCGCCGACCTGCCCGCCCTGCGCCCCGCCGAGCTGGACCGGGTGCTGGAGGCCGCCGCCGCGGCGCCGAACGCCTTCGTGCCCGACGCGGCCGGGATCGGCACCACGCTCTACACCGCACGCCCGGGAGCGGACTTCTCCCCCGCGTTCGGCACGGACTCCCGGCTGCGGCACCGCGAGGGCGGCGCGCGGGAGCTGGCCCTGGACGACGTGCCGAGCGTACGCCGCGACGTCGACACCATCGAGGACCTGCGCGTGGCCCTCGAACTCGGCGTCGGCCCCCGCACCGCCTCCGTGGCCCCCCTGCTCCCCCTCGCACGCCATTAGGCTCTGAGGCATGCAGGCGACGGTGAAGGCGTACGACCGCGAGACCCGCAGCGGGAGCGTGCTGCTCGACGACGGGACCGAGGTGGCGTTCGGCGCGCTGGCGTTCGACGCGGGCGGCCTGCGGCTGCTGCGGCTCGGCCAGCGGGTCAACATCGCCGTCGACGGCGAGTGGATCACCGCCATCACGCTGTCCACGTTCCCCCTGCCCTGAGCGGGGTTCAACGACGACGGCGCCCGGGAGACGATGTCTCCACGGGCGCCGTAGCCGTATGCGGGTTATCTGTGGCGGTTACTTTTTCTTTGGACCGGCCACCTGGCCCTTGAAGTCGGCACCGGCCTTGAACTTCGGCACCGACGTCGCTGGAACCTTGATGGTGGCGCCTGTCGCCGGGTTGCGGGCCTCTCGGGCCGGCCGATCGGCCTTCTCGAAGGATCCGAAGCCAGTGATGGCGACCTTCTCCCCCTTGGCGACGGTGACCTGGATGGTGTCCAGAATCGCGTCGACGGCCTCCGTGGCGACCTTCTTACTGCCCACTCGTTCGGCGACAGCGTCGACGAGCTCACGCTTGTTCATGGGTTGCTCCTCTTCCCCCTTGCTCGCTTGAAACTAGGGGACTCACAGCATCTACACAATCACCCATGGCCGAGGTTTTCGGCTGTGTCGCAGGCGGAAGTGCCGTTCGGGGTACGTTTTCATCGCTCTCCGAGATCGTTCAAGAACGATTCGAGGCGTCTCAGGGCGAGCGCGGCATCCCGCTTGGCGAGGTCGGTGATGACCAGCAAATGCCGGGTCATCTGGGGTCTGACCTGCGGCGGAAGGCCCGCGACCCGGACATGAGCGATCCGCAGCCCGTCCGCCAGAGCGTCGAGCTGCGGATCGTTCCACCGGGGTCCGTCCGGTGCGGTCATAATCACACCCGAGTTTCGTGGCGCGCCGGTGTGGCGCGCACGCCGACAGGGCGGCAAGCGCCCCGTCAGCGTACTCAGGTGTGTCAGGCGGTCACCGGGAGCCAGGACCGCCGGTCCTGCTCGAACGCGGTGATCTCGTCCGCGTGGCGCAGCGTCAGGCCGATGTCGTCGAGGCCCTCCAGCAGCCGCCAGCGGGTGTAGTCGTCGAGCTCGAAGGACAGTACTCCGCTCTCGCCGGAGCGCAGCTCGCGCGCGGCGAGGTCGATGGTGAACTCCCCGGCGGGGTTCGCCTCGATCTCGCCCTGTAGGCGCTCGACGTCGGCCTCGGGCAGCTCGATCGGCAGCAGGCCCATCTTGGTGGCGTTGTTGCGGAAGATGTCGCCGAACCGGGCCGAGACGACGGCGCGGAAGCCGTACTGCTGCAGCGCCCAGACGGCGTGCTCGCGCGAGGATCCGGTGCCGAAGTCCGGGCCGGCGACCAGGATCGAGGCCCCGGCGTACTCCGGCCGGTTGAGCACGAAGCCCGGGTCCTCGCGCCAGGCGCCGAACAGGCCCTTCTCGAAACCCGTACGGCTGACCTGCTTGAGCCAGACCGCCGGGATGATCTGGTCGGTGTCGACGTTGCTGCGCCGGAGCGGCACGGCGCGCCCGGTGTGGGTGGTGAAGGCGTCCATGACAGGCGGAACTCCTCGGTTACAGGTCGGCGGGCGCGGCCAGGTGGCCGGTGACGGCGGTGGCCGCGGCGACGGCCGGTGAGACCAGGTGGGTACGGCCGCCCTTGCCCTGCCGGCCCTCGAAGTTGCGGTTGGAGGTCGAGGCGCTGCGCTCCCCCGGTTTGAGCTGGTCGGGGTTCATGCCCAGGCACATCGAACAGCCGGCCTCGCGCCACTCGGCACCGGCCTCGGTGAACACGGCGTTAAGGCCCTCTTCCTCGGCCTGCGCCTTGACCTTCATCGAGCCCGGCACGATCAGCATGCGGACGCCGTCGGCGACCTTGCGGCCCTTGATGATGTCCGCGGCGGCCCGCAGGTCCTCGATGCGGCCGTTGGTGCAGGAGCCGACGAACACGGTGTTCACCGCGATGTCGCGCAGCGGCGTGCCCGCGCTGAGGCCCATGTACTCCAGCGCCCGCTCGGCGGCGCTGCGCCGGGTCGGGTCGTCGTACTCGGCCGGGTCCGGCACGCTCGCGCCGAGCGGCGCGCCCTGGCCGGGGTTGGTGCCCCAGGTGACGAACGGGGTCAGCTCGGAGGCGTCGATGACGACCTCGCGGTCGAAGGTCGCGTCGTCGTCGGTGCGCAGCGACCGCCAGTACTCCTTGGCGGCCTCCCAGTCGTCTCCTTGAGGCGCGTGCGGGCGGCCCTCCAGGTAGGCGAAGGTCGTCTCGTCCGGCGCGATCATGCCGGCGCGGGCCCCGGCCTCGATCGACATGTTGCAGACCGTCATCCGGCCCTCCATCGACAGCGACCGGATGGCCTCGCCGCGGTACTCGATGATGTGGCCCTGGCCGCCGCCGGTGCCGATGCGGGCGATGATCGCCAGGATCAGGTCCTTGGCCGTGACGCCGTGCGGGAGCTCGCCCTCGACGGTGACCGCCATCATCTTGGGACGCTTCTGCGGCAGCGTCTGGGTGGCGAGGACGTGCTCGACCTCGCTCGTGCCGATGCCGAAGGCCAGCGCGCCGAAGGCGCCGTGCGTCGAGGTGTGCGAGTCGCCGCAGACCACCGTCATGCCCGGCTGGGTCAGCCCGAGCTGCGGGCCGATGACGTGCACGATGCCCTGCCCCGCGTCACCCATCGGGTAGAGGCGCACGCCGAACTCGGCGCAGTTCTTGCGCAGCGTCTCCACCTGCGTGCGCGACACCGGGTCGGCGATCGGCAGGAGGATGTCGCTCGTGGGGACGTTGTGGTCCTCGGTCGCGATCGTGAGGTCGGGGCGGCGGATCGTGCGGTTCGCCATCCGCAGGCCGTCGAAGGCCTGCGGGCTGGTCACCTCGTGGATGAGGTGAAGATCGATGTAGAGCACGTCCGGCTCGCCGTCTGCTCTGTGCACGACGTGCGCGTCGTAAACCTTGTCCGCAAGTGTCCGGCCCATCACTTCACCTCTTCTTGGTCCTGGGCTCCTTCGCTCACGACTTGCATCTCAGATGGCGAGACGTCAGTATCGAGGCATGGACAACTCTAGCGGAGTCGGCGTACTTGACAAAGCGGTGCTCGTCTTGAACGCCCTAGAGTCCGGGCCCGCGTCGCTGGCCCAGCTCGTGCAGACGACCGGCCTGGCCAGGCCGACCGCGCATCGGCTGGCCGTCGCGCTGGAGCACCACCGGCTGGTCCACCGCGACACCCAGGGCCGGTTCATCCTCGGCCCCCGGCTGGCCGAGCTCGCCGCCGCCGCGGGCGAGGACCGCCTGCTGGCCGTGGCCCAGCCGATCCTGACCCAGCTGCGCGACCTGACCGGCGAGAGCGCCCAGCTGTACCGCCGCCAGGGCGACGCGCGGGTCTGCGTGGCGGCGGCCGAGCGGATGAGCGGCCTGCGCGACACCGTCCCGGTGGGCACGTCCCTGCCGATGACCGCGGGGTCCGCGGCCCAGATCCTGCTGGCCTGGGAGGAGCCGGACCGCCTGCACCGGGGCCTGCGCGGCGCGAAGTTCACCGCGACCACCCTGGCGTCGGTACGCCGCCGGGGCTGGGCCCAGAGCGTCGCCGAGCGCGAGCAGGGCGTCGCGTCGGTGTCGGCGCCGATCCGGGGCACGGGCGCCCGGGTGATCGCCGCCATCTCGGTCTCCGGCCCGATCGAGCGGCTGAGCCGCTCCCCGGGCCGCATGCACGCCCCGCCGATCCTCGCCGCCGCGGAGAAGATCTCCGAGTCCATGCGCCGCCCCTGACCCACGCCTACCCGACGTTCAGCGGCCGGTAGACGGGGATCCCGCGGGCCCGCAGTTCCTCGCGCAGGGCGAAGTAGGCGTCACCGAAGGGGTCCGTGCCGACCAGGGGCATCAGGCCGCGGCGGATGGCCACGTCGTGCGGAGCCAGTTCGGCGGCCCTGGCGAGGTGCCGGGCGGCGGCGTCCGCGCGGCCCTCGCGGGCCAGCCACACCGCGAGCCGGGCGTGGGCGCGGGCGCGCTGTTCCTCACGGGTCGGCACCCGCAGGTTCTCCTCGATCTGGGCGTCCGTGAGGCCGCGGTCGCCCTCGGCCACCCAGCGGCGCAGGGCCGCCAGGGACGCCTCCGAGTCGATGCCGTTCATCGAGCGGAACAGGTCCGTCGCCGTCTGGGTGTCCTGCGGCCGCGCGATGCGGCCCTCCTCGTCGATCCAGACGACCGTCGGGACGTTGATGACGTTGTAGCGCTCGGCGACGATCCCGTCCGCGTCGACCAGGGCCGGATGCGTCAGGTCCGACTGCCAGGGCCTCGCCTGGGCCGGGTCGCGGTCGCAGGCCACGCTCACGACCGTCAGGCCGCTCGGCTCCAGCGCCCGGTGGCGCTCCTCCCACGCCGGCAGGTCGTACCGGCAGCCGCACCACGACGCCCAGAACACCAGCGCCACCTTGCGGCCGCGGAACTCGCTCAGGGAACGGCCGTCGAGCGTGAAGTCCGGCGCCCGCCCGCCGGGGGGCATCGGCGCCGCGTCGGCCAGGGCGATCACGCGCTCATCGCGGTCGACGGCGGCGACCTTGCCGGTCAGCTCCGCGAAGGCGACGACGTCGACGCCTCGATCGTCCTCCGCCGCCCGTGCGGCGGCGGCCGGGACGCACGCGTCGTCACGGCACCAGCCGTGCGGCTTGCGGACCCAGCCGAGCAGCGGCGCGCTGAGCGGCGCCCGCAGGTCGGCGTCCAGGTCGAGCCGCTCTTCGCGGCCGTCGGTCAGCAGAACGTGGTCCATCGGGCGCCCCTCATTGGATAGTGACACTCTCCAATAATTGGATAGCGCTAGTATCCAAGTCAAGGGGGGAGCCATGAAGGTCTCAGAACTCAGCGATCGCAGCGGCCTGCCGGTCCAGACGATCAAGTACTACATCCGTGAGGGCCTGCTGCCGAAGGGCGCGGCCACCGCCGCGACCAGGGCCGAGTACGACGACGGCCATCTGGAGCGGCTCCGGCTGATCCGCGCCCTCCGCGAGGTGGGCGACCTGCCGATCGCGTCGGTGAAGCGCGTCGTCGGCGCGGTCGACGACGAGGACATCGGGCTGCACGACCTGCTCGGCACCGCGGCGTACGCGCTGAGCCCGGTCGCCGAGCCGCAGCCGGAGGACCCGGACTGGCGGGCCGCGCGGGAGGACGTGGACGCGATCGTCGCCGAGCTCGGCTGGCGGGTGACGAAGGACGCGCCGACCCGTGACCTGCTCGCGCAGGCGTTCCTCGCCCTGCGCGGCCTCGGGCGGCCGATCGTCTGGACCGAGCTGCGCCCCTACATCGAGGCCGCCACGATCATCGCCGAGCACGAGGTCGGGGGGATGTCCTTCGAAGGCGACCGCGGCCGGGCCGTGGAGACGGCGGTCGCGACCAACGTGCTGTACGAGAAGGTGCTGCTCGCGCTACGCCGGATGGCGCAGGAGAACGCCTCCGCCGAGCGGTTCATCGAGGACTGAGATCCGCGGCTTCACGGCACGTCCGTCGCGGGTAATCATGGCGGTGTGGAGTTCGCCACGGCCGCCGACGAGCTGTACGGCGTCCTGCCCTCGGAGTTCACGGCGACGCGCAAGCGGCTGGCCGGCGAGCTCTCACGCGAGGACGGCCGCCGCCTCACCGCGCTGCGCCGGCCGACCGTGCCCGCGTGGGCGGTGAACCGGCTCGTACGCGACGGTGCCATCGGCCCGCTCCTCGACCTGGGCGAGCGCATGCGCACGGCGTGGTCGGACGGCGGCGACCTCGCCTCGCTCGACGGCGAGCGCGGCTCCCTCGTCGCCGACCTCGTACGCCGGGCCCGCGCACTGGCCGACGAGGCCGGGCGGCCCCTGAGCGACGCTTTCGCCGACGAGGTCGAGGAGACGCTGCGGGCCGCCATCGCCGACTCCTCGGCCGCCGAGGCCGTACGCGCCGGGCGGCTCGACCATCCGCTGCGGCACGCCGGTTTCGGGCCCTTCGGCGCCGCCGCTCCCCCGGCCGCGAAGCCCCCGAAGCCGGCAAAGCCCCCGAAGAAGCCGAGCGAGGATCGCGAGCGCAAGCGCCGGGCGGAGGAGGCACGGGCCGCCGAGCGCCAGGCCGATGCGGCCGAACGCTCCCTCGCCGAGTGGGAGTCCGCCCTCGCGGAGGCGCGGGGCCGGCTGGCCGAGGCCGACGACGACCTCGGCGCGCTGCGCGAACGGTTGCGCGAGGCCGAGACCCGGCGCGCGGACCTCGACCGCAAGGCCCAGGTGGCCGAACGCGAACACGACCGCACGGCGCGTACGGCCAAGGACGCACGCCGCAAGGCACGGCGGCTCGCGCGCGACCTTTGAATACCGGCCGGTACCCCTTTTTTAATGGTCGTATCCGACCATTTCCACGTGCGCGAATCTCCACATCGTCCCAGCTCACATTGCGTCCATCGCGCCCAGCGACCGAGCGGAACGTGCGATCCCACGCGTGCGGTCTAAGATCAAGGCAAAGCGCAAGAAAGGATGAGATGGTGACCGGCGCGGCGCGGCGGGCCTTCGGGGAGTTCGACACGTCCAAACCCAATATCGCCCGCATGAACGACTATTTCCTCGGCGGTAAGGACAATTTCGCCGCCGACCGGCGAGCCGCCGAGGCGCTGCTCGCGATCGCTCCCGAACTCAGGACCATGGCGACGGAGAACCGCCGGTTTCTCGGGCGGGCCGTGCGCTACATCGCCGAGCAGGGCGTCCGGCAGTTCTTCGACATCGGGTCCGGCCTCCCGACCCGGCAGAACACCCACGAGGTGGCGCGCGCGGTGGTCCCCGGCGCCCGCGTGGTGTATATCGACAGCGACCCGGTCGTCATCTCACACGGCCAGGCGATCCTCGCCTGCGACGAGCACACCGCCGTGGTCGAGGGCGACATCCTGCACCCGGAGGACCTCGTCTCCGACCGTCACGTGCGCCGCCTCGTCGACTTCGACGAGCCGATGGCCATCATGATCTTCGGCGCGCTGCACTTCATCCCGCACGTGGACGACCCGTTCACGAGCGTCGCCTGGCTGCGCGACACCATCCCGGCCGGGAGCTACCTGGCGCTCTCGCACGTCGTCTTCGACGCGAGGCCGGACGCCGCGCGCCCGATCAAGGACATCTACGGCGACATCCTCGGCCGCCCGAACACGGGCGGCACACGGACGACCGACGACGTGCGCCGGTTCTTCGACGGTTTCGAGCTGGTCGACCCGGGCCTGGTCTACGTGCGCCAGTGGCGGCCCGACATCCGCCCGAGCAGGCGGAGCGCCGAGGCCGTCTGGACCGTCGGCGGAGTCGGCCGCAGGCCCTAGAAGTCGCGCAGGATGCGGTGGAGGGTGTCGCGGATCTCCGAGGCCGGCTGGGCGTCGATACAGAGCCGCTCCATGACCATGTGGTAGTGATCCACGTCGTCGCGCTTGTCGAGGTAGAGCGCGCTGGTGAGCTGTTCGAGGTAGACCACGTCCGGCAGGTCGCGCTCGGCGAACCGCAGGATGCTGAACGGCCCGCCGGCCGCCGCGTGGCCGCCCCGGTTGAAGGGCACCATCTGGAGCGTGACGTTGGGGAGCTCGGTCACCTCGACCAGGTGCTCCAGCTGCCGGCGCATCACCTTTCCGCCGCCCAGCGGACGGCGGAGCACCGCCTCGTCGACCACCGCCCACAGGTGCGGTGACTGCGGTGCGGACAGCAGCGACTGCCGCCGCATGCGCAGGCCGACGCGCCGCTCCACCTCGTGCCCGGGCGACGTCGGGTGCCCGAGCAGTGTCACGGCGCGTGCGTAGTCCTCGGTCTGGAGCAGCCCGGGAACGAACTGGACCTCGTACGTGCGGATCCGCGAGGCGGCCTCTTCGAGGCCGATGTAGATCTCGAACCAGTTGGGAAGGATGTCGGAGTAGCTGTGCCACCAGCCGGGAGCGCTCGTCCGGTCGGCGAGCGACAGCATCGCCTCACGCACGTCCGGCTCGGCGAGCCCGTAGAGCGTCAGCAGGTCCGCGACGTCGCGGCGCCGGAAACGCACCCGGCCGAGCTCCATCCGGCTGATCTTGGAGTGGGACGCCCGGATCGCCGTCCCGGCCTCCTCACACGTGATCTGCCGTTCTTCGCGCAACCGCCGCAACTGCGAGCCCAGCACGATGCGCAGCACGGTCGGGCCACCACGATGCTGGCCGAACATGCTGCCGGCAGACTCTTCACCGCCGGGCTGGGACCCGATCATGTGCTCCCCTAAGGACACTGGAATCGGCCCAGTGTCCCACTGGAGCCTCTCGTTGCAAAGCGCTTGCCTCAAGCAAGCATGTGATCGAAGTCGCCGTCCTTGGCCCCCTTGATGAATGCGTCGATCTCCGCCCTCGTGTAGAGCAGCGCGGGTCCGTCCGGGAACCGCGAGTTGCGGATCGCGATCTCTCCGCACGGCAGTTCGGCCAGTTCCACGCAGTTGCCGCTCGGATTGCTGACATGGCTCTTGAGCCAGCTGGCCTCTCGCAAGCTGGCCGCCGATATTCCGTTGTAGGCCTGATACATCTCGCCCTCCAAGCCGTCAATCGAGGACTGCCGGTCCGCTGAAACACGGCCCGGGCCGCTCCCCCCGGCAAACCAACGCCCGTGCACTTGCACGTGCATCCGTGCGTGCAAGTGTGCTTGCATATGCACGACTTGAGGAGCAAGATAGCGGAACGACGCACCACACGCCTTGCGACGAACACGACTTCCCCAGGGTTCGCAATGAACATCCCGCCGCCGAGCGAAACGACCGGTATCCCACTCAATGACCAGGGTTGGGACGACTGGCTGCACCCTTTTGACGGCAGACCCCGGCCACAGGGCGACCGCCCTCTGGTCGCGGCCAGTGACCTTCCCCCCGAAGTCGCATCGCCGGGCATAGCGCGGCATGTGACCAAAGCCACACTTGTTCGCTGGAGTCTGGGCGAGTTCTACGACGACGCAGCGGTCGTCGTCTCCGAACTCGTGACGAACGCCATCCGCTACGGGCTCAGCCCGGGCGCCGGCAGTCTCCTGCGGCTGGTGCTCGTGCGCTACGAATGCCAGCTGGTCTGCATGGTCACCGACCCGACCGACACCGCCCCGAAGATGCAGGAGCCGGACTGGGTCACCGAGACCGGCCGGGGCCTGCACATCATCGAGGCGATGAGCCGGGCATGGGGCTGGACCCCTCTGCTCGGCGGGGGCAAGGCGGTGTGGGCCTCGTTCGCCATCCTCTGACCACCCCGTCTTAGTACGGACCGGCCTCAGACCGGTCCGGCCAGCCATTCTCCGTGTCCATGGCCGACGGCAAGCAACCGTCCCGGCCCGGCGTCCCGGCTCAGCGTGAGGCCGAAGGAGGTCTCGTCGAGGCCCTCGTAGGCCTCGTACGACAGATGGAACAGCGCGTGGTCGCGCCCGACGTCCGCGATGGCCGCGTCGAACGCCTCGCGCCGCCCGGCCGGCACGTGGATCCGCGTCGCCGAGTGGAAGACCACCACCGGCGCTCCCCTCGGCACCTCCGCGACGACCTGCGGCAGCACCTCGACCGCGTCCCCCGCGACCGTACGCGGAGGGTTTCGCGCCACCGCTTCGAGCGCCGCGTCCTGCAGCACCGCGTGCGCGCCGTTCTCCGGCCAGACCAGCGCCCGGAGCCACCGCCTCTCGTCCGGATCGGTGGCATCGATCGGGTTGAGGTCGATGCCGACCCGGTCCGCGAGGTCCGGAACGGGATCGAGGTCCGGAGCCGCCGTCTCACCGCGCCAGGCCGCCGACACGACGACCGGTGAGGACGCCCTCCCCCACGTCCGCCCGGCGAAGTCGTACCGGTAGTCGTCGAACCGCAGGTGCACCCCGGCACTGCACCCCACCTCGACCAGCGTCACCGGCTCACGCGTCATCGACGCGACCACCGCGAGGCCGGCGCGCAGGACCAGGGACCGCTTCACCACGTTGGTCTGCACGAGGCGGCGGCGCATCAGCGCGACGATCTCGGCGCGCCGGTCCAGGCAGAAGGCGGTGAACGCCGGCCCCGGGTCGCCCTCCGCGGTACCGCCGAGCGAGGGGTACCAGGCCGCCAGCTCGTGCGCCGGATCGCGCAGAAGCAGGTAGTGCACCGACGCGAACAGCAGGTTGGACGGGATCTGGCCCGCCCGCGCCTGCGCCGCGACGGCGAGCAGGCGCTCGTCGCCCGCGACCACCTGGCCGACGCGGGAGTAGAGCGGCGAGCCGGCGAAATGGAGCGGCGACGCGGCGAACAGACCGGCCAGCGTGTCGTCGCCGGCCCCCATGACGGTGCTCATGGCGGAAATCGTCGCAACATCGTCAATGATGGTCAATGTTGATTTCGATCAATACGTACCCCTGATTCCGCCGGTATGGGCGACAATCAACGCCATGTGGTTCGGCATCCTGGGCGCGACGGAGGTGCGCTCCGCCGACGGCGGCGTCGTACCGGTCGGCGGGCCACGGGTGCGTTCCCTCCTCGCCCTCCTGCTGCTGAGCGCCGGGCGGCCGGTCACCGCCGAACGCCTCATCGACGGGCTGTACGGCGAAGAGCCCCCGTCCGGCGCGGCCAACGCCCTCCAGTCCCAGGTCTCGCGGCTCCGCCGCGGGCTGGGCGACGCCGGGGACCTGGTCGCGTTCGACGCGGCCGGCTACCGGCTCGCCGTCGACCCCGACGACGTCGACGCCCACCGGTTCGAGCGCCTCCTCGCCGAGGGACGGCGCGCGGCAGATCCGGCCGAGGCGGCCCGCCTGCTGCGCGCGGCCCTCGACCTGTGGCGCGGGCCAGCGTTCGCCGACGTGAGCGCGGCCCCGTTCGCCGCGGCGCAGACCGCGCGGCTGGAGGAACTGCGCGTCTCCGCGGTCGAGGAGCGCGCCGAGGCCGAGCTGGCGCTGGGCGGCCACCGCGACCTCGTCCCCGAGCTCACCGCGCTGGTCACGGCGTACCCGCTGCGCGAGCGGCCGCGCGGGCTCCTCATGCGGGCGCTGTACGGCAGCGGACGGCAGGCCGACGCGCTCGCGGTCTTCGACGATGCGCGGCGTACCCTCGCCGAGGACCTCGGCGCCGACCCCTCGCCCGAGCTCACCGCCGTGCACCTCGCCGTGCTCCGCGCCGAGCCCGAGCCCGTCTCGGCGGCGCCCGCCGGACTTCCCGCGCAGCTGACCAGCTTCGTCGGCCGCGAGGAGGAGCTCCAGCGGATCGGCGGGCTTCTCGCCGCCGGACGGCTCGTCACGCTCCTCGGGCCCGGCGGCGCGGGCAAGACACGCCTGGCGATCGAGGCGGCCGGCCAGGAGAAGGGCGAGGTCCGCTTCGTCGACCTGGCCCCGATCGGCGCAGGCCAGGAGGCCGCCGGACAAGGCTGCACGGTCGCCCAGGCGGTGATCGAGGCGCTCGGCCTGCGCGAGACCGGCCTGTTCGCGCAACCGCCGGAGCAGCGACCCGACCCGGCCGGGCGGCTGGTCGCCGCCCTGTCCGAGCGCCGGATCCTGCTCATCCTCGACAACTGCGAGCACGTCATCGGCAACGCGGCCCGGCTCGCGGGCCGCCTGCTCGGCGCCTGTCCCGGCGTACGCGTGCTGGCCACGAGCCGCGAGCCGCTCGGCATCACCGGCGAGGCGCTGTGCCCGCTCCCGCCGCTCCCCCTCCCCCCGCCCGCGGCGGACGCGCCCGGCGCACTCGGCTATCCGGCGATCCGCCTGTTCGCCGATCGCGCCGCCGCCGTGCGCCCCGGCTTCGATCCGGCCGCCGAGGTGGAGACGATCCAGCGGATCTGCGTCGCGCTGGACGGGCTGCCGCTGGCCATCGAGCTGGCCGCCGCGCGGCTGCGCGCGCTCACGGTCGCCGAGATCGCCGCGCGGCTGGACGACCGGTTCCGGCTGCTGTCGCGCGGCGACCGTACGAAGGCGCCGCGGCACCGGACCCTGCGCGCGGTGATCGAGTGGAGCTGGGACCTCCTGCGCGACGACGAGCGGACGCTGGCCCGGCGGCTCACGGTGTTCGCCGGCGGCGCGACGCCCGAGGCCGTGGCCGAGGTGTGCGGAATGCCGGCCGAGGAGGCCGACGAGCTGCTCGCCGACCTCGTCGACAAGTCCCTGATCGAGGACTCCGCGGGCCGTTACCGCATGCTGGACACGATCCGGGCGTTCTGCGCCGAGCGGCTGGCCGAGGCCGGCGAGCGGGACGCCGTCCACGCGGCGCACACCGCGTACTTCCTGGACCTGGCCGAGACCGCCGAGCCGTACATGCGGCGTGCCGAGCAGGTGGAGTGGCTGGCCCGGCTGGGCGCCGACCACGGCAACCTCATGGCGGCGCTGCGCCGGGCCGTCCACGCCGACCGCCGCCTGGCGCTGCGGCTGCTCGCCGCGATGGTGTCGTACTGGTGGCTGCGCGGCCTGCGCACCGAGGGCGTGCCCGAGGCCGTGGAGCTGCTCGGCCTCATCGGGCCCGAGCCGCCCGCCGGGCTGGAGGAGGAGTACGTCCTGGCCCTCATGACGGCCGTGCACGGCGGGGTCCAGGGACCGCTGGTCCGCGACCACCGCCGGATCATCGAGTCGATCATGGCGAACCTCGATCCTGGCCACCCGCCGCTGCGGCCCATGGTCACCGTGCTCTGGGCGGTCAGCTCGGGCCCCACCGACGCGGACGTCGAGCTGCAGGAACGCCTGATGGCCCAGGACCCGTGGTCGTGGGCGCTCCGCCACTTCGGGTGGGGCTACATCCGGATGTTCTCCGGCGACGCGACCGGGGCCGGGGCGGAGTTCGAGGCGAGCGTCGAGGGGTTCCGTACGACCGGCGACCGCTGGGGACTGGCCGGCGCGCTCACGGCCCTGGCACGGCTCACCGCCGCTCGTGGCGAGGACGGCCGGTCGGTCGCCCTGGCCGATGAGGCGTTCACGCTGGTGAGCGAGCTCGGCGCCGCCGAGGACACGACCGACCTGCTGTG
Organism: Actinomadura sp. DC4; assembly: GCF_030406325.1. Taxonomy (GTDB): domain Bacteria; phylum Actinomycetota; class Actinomycetes; order Streptosporangiales; family Streptosporangiaceae; genus Actinoallomurus. The sequence goes on from NZ_JAUEQY010000019.1 coordinate 211,946, forward strand.
CCTGCGCGCCGAGCGGATGACGCGGGCCGGCGACTTCACGCAGGCGCGTGCCTGTTACGAGCGGGCCGGTGAGTTCGCCCGCCGGTCGGGAGCGGCGCCGACGGTGGCGCACGTCCGGCACGGGCTCGCCGAGCTGGCCCGGCTGAGCGGCGACCTCGCCGAGGCCCGCCGCCAGGGCGAGAGCGCGCTGAGCGTGTGCACGAGCGAGGCGTTCGGCGTCCACGAGGTACGGGCGCGGGTGCTCGTCGGGCTCGGCCGGGTGGCGGAGGCCGAGGGCGACGCCGCCGGGGCCGGCTCCCGGTACCGCCAGGCGCTCGCCCTGAGCGCCGGGTACGGCGACCTGCGGGCGGTCGCGGACGTCGCCGAGGGCATGGCCGGGGTCGCGCTGTGCTCGAAGGATGGGGAGCGGGCCGCGCTCCTGCTCGGCGCCGGCACCGCGCTGCGCGGGATGTCCGTCGCCGGAGATCCGGACGTCGCCCGCGTCGCCGGCGGGGCACGGGAGCTGATCGGCGACGCGGCGTACGCCTCGGCCTTCGAACGCGGCGCGGAGCTGCCCTCGCAGGAGGCGCTAGCGCTGCTCGGCTGAGCCACGCGTCAGCATTTCGGAAAGGCATGGGGCGGGCGTGATTCGTGGTGCTCCGGAGAAGGCGCCATAAATGGGAAAAGGCCGACCACCGTTATGGTGATCAGCCTTTGACCTGTAGTCCCGACCGGATTTGAACCGGCGTTACCGCCTTGAGAGGGCGGCGTCCTAGGCCACTAGACGACGGGACCTCATCTGCCCGCTTGGTCTTCCTTGCGGGGCGACGCCCAGCTTAGCGGACGTTCTCCCGTTGCACGAACCGGGTTCTTCGCACCCGGCCCCTGCGTAACCCCGACGTACAGGGCCCTGCCGGAAGACCAGCGCGGCCAGCATACCGATGGTCGGCGACGGCGCCAAACGGCGACGCTCCCCCAATCTCACCGCGCAATTCGGGCCGCCGGAACTGTCGCTCAGTACCGCAGGTCGGCGAGGACTCCGTAGTGGTCGGAGGGGAGTACGCCGTCGACCGCCTCGGTGCCGACCACCTCGCAGTGGACCGGATGGCCCGCGCCGCCGCGCCGTGGCCAGGCGGAGAAGACATGGTCGATCCGGCGGTCGGGCCACAGCATCGGCACCGCCCAGGAGTTGGTCCGCGCCCAGGTGTGGCCGGGCCCGCCCGTGCCCGCGGTCTCCCACGCGTCGTAACAGACGAGCTCCGGCACCGCGGGGGCGGACCTGCCGGTGAGGAGACGGATCTCGTCGCTGTCCGGATCCGCGTTGAAGTCGCCGCACACGACCGTCGGGCCGCGCCGCCGCTGGACGTCCGCGACGAACGCCGCCACCTCGCGCACCTGCGCCTGCCGTACGGCGCTGTGCTCCAGCCGCCACGTCAGCGCCACTACGAAGACCTGGACGGCCCCGCGCGGACCGGCGATCTCGGCGAACAGGACCGCGCCGGTGCCGTCCTCGGGCCCGGCGAGCGTGCGGTACTCGTGGCGCTCGACGGGCCAGCGGGACAGGACCGCCACTCCTTCGCCCTCGCCGGCGAACACGTGGTGCGGCATCCCCAGCCGCTCGCCCTGCCCGTCCCAGGCCTCGACCAGGCCGACGATGTCCGGGTCGTGGCGCTCCAGCGTCGCGAGGACGGCCTTCTCACGCCGCTCCCACGGGCCGAAGCGCGCCCAGACGTTCCAGGTCAGGAGCCGCAGCGTGCTCTCGATGAGCGGCCCGTACGGCTCCGCGATGTCGTACGCCACGCGGCGAACGATAGCCCCGGGACGATCAGAAATCGAGGGCGTCCCTGGACCGCCCGCAGCCGCCGCGCCGGCGCGGAGCCGGGCCGGTCGCAACCGTCGTGCCACGCCCGCCAGTCCCGGCTCACGTCCCGGCCTCCTCGCGTCAGCTCGCCGCGGCTCCCGCCTCCGCGCCCAGCGTACGGTCGAGGCGGATCGGCAGGGCGCGCTGGCGTACACCGGTCGCGTGGTAGGCCGCGTTGGCGATGGCCGCCGCGACGCCCACGATGCCGATCTCGCCGAGTCCCTTGATCCCGCTGGGGTTGTAGGTGTCCACGTCCTCGACCCAGTCGGCCTCGATCGCCGGCACGTCCGCGTTGGAGGCCACGTGGTAGCCGGCGAGGTCGCCGTTGACCAGGCCGCCGGACACCGCGTCCCGGACGCCCTCCTCGTGCAGCGCCATCGACAGGCCCATGATCATGCCGCCGATGAGCTGGCTGCGCGCGGTCAGCGGGTTGACGACCCGGCCGACGGCGTAGATCCCGAGCAGCCGCCGTACGCGTACCTCTCCGCTGGCCACGTCGACCGCGACCTCGGCGAACTGGCCCCCGTAGCCGTGGCACTCCTTGGGCTCGCGGGCCTTGATCAGCTCCGAGGTCTCCCCCCGCACCGTGATCCCCTCTCCGGGGATCTCATCGGTGAAGGCGAGCCGTTCGCGCAGCTTGGACGCCGCCTCGATGACCGCCCAGCCCCAGGAGCCGGTGCCCATCGAGCCGCCCGCCAGGAACGCGGGCCCGAAGTCGCTGTCCGCGATCTCCACCCGGACGGCCTCCGGAGGCGCGTCCAGCGCGTCGACGGCGATGTGCTTGAGCGCCGTACGCGCGCCGGTCCCGACGTCGGTCGCGCCGATCCGTACGGTGAAGGTGCCGTCCGCCTCGGCGGTGATCGACGCCGAGGACGGCGCGATCCCGGCGGAGTGGGTGGCGGCGGCCATCCCGGTGCCGACGAGCCAGCGCCCGTCCCGGCGCATGCCCGGACGCGGGTCGCGGCCCGCCCAGCCGAACCTCCGGGCCCCCTCCTCGAGGCAGGCGATGAGCTCGCGGCTGCTGAACGGCAGGCCCGAGGCGGGCGCGACCGCGGGTTCGTTGCGGACGCGGAGCGCGATCGGGTCCATGCCGAGCTTCACGGCGAGCTCGTCCATCGCCGACTCCACGGCGAACGAGCCGGGCGCCAGGCCCGGCGCGCGCATGAAGGTCGGCGTCGGCGTGTCGAGCCGCACCACCTTCGTACGGGCGCGCAGCGCGTCGGTCGCGTACATGACGCGGCTGGACCGCGTGCTCTGCTCCACGTACTCGCTGAGCTGCGAGGTGAAGGTGGAGGCCTCGTGGTCCAGCGCCCGCAGGCGTCCGTCGGCGTCCGCTCCCAGCCGGATCCGGTGGGCGGTCGCGGGCCGGAACCCCACCAGCGCGAACATCTGGCGGCGGGTGAGGGTCACCCGGACCGGCCGGTCGAGCGTGGTGGCGGCCATCGCGGCGAGCACGAGGTGCGGGCGCATCAGGCCCTTGGACCCGAAGGCGCCGCCGACGTGCTCCGAGCGCACGCGTACCGAGGTCGCGTCGAGGGAGAACAGCTTGGCCAGGTCCTGGGCGATGGCGTACGAGCCCTGGTTGGAGTCGACGACGTCCAGCCGCCCGGCGTCCCAGCGCGCGACGGCGGCGTGCGGCTCCATCGCGCTGTGGTACTCCTCCGGCGTGGTGAACTCCTCGTCCACCACCACGGCGGAGCCGGCCAGCTCGGCCTCGATGTCGCCCTTCTCCACGTCCGGGCCCGTGAGCCCGCCGGGTACGGGGGTGTAGAGACCGGGGTGGTGGCCGCTGAAGACGACGTCGTGCGGCTCCTCGTCGTAGGTGACGACGAGCGCGCCGGCGGCGGCCCTGGCCTGCTCCAGCGTGGTGGCGACCACGAGCGCCACCACCCAGCCGACGTGCGGGACCTTGTCGTCCTGGAGGATCTGCAGGGTCGCGTCGGGGCCCATCATGCCCACGTCGGGCGCGAGGCGCGGCGCGTTCCGGTGGTCGAGCACGGTGAGCACGCCGGGCATCGCGAGGGCGGGCTCGGTGTCGATCGACCGGATCCGGCCACGGGCCACGGTCGAGGTCACCAGCCAGCCGTACGCGAGGTCTTCGAACGGGACCTCGCCGGCGTAGCGGGCCGCGCCGGTCACCTTGGCCAGACCCTCGATGCGGGTGCTCGCGGTGCCGACGACGGGCGTACGTGGCGTCGCGGTGGTGGTCGTACCGGTGGTCATCGCGCGGCCTCCTCGGTGAGCTCGGTCAGCGTGGCCACGACGAGGTTCCGGATGAGCGCCACCTTGTAGGCGTTGTGCGCCAGTGGCCGGGCGGCGGCCAGCTCGGCGTCGGCGGCGGCCGTGAACGCCTCGGCCGTCGCCGGACCTCCGGTCAGGGCCCGCTCGGCGGTCCGCGCGCGCCACGGACGGGAGGCGACCGCGCCGAACGCGAGACGCACGTCCCCTACGACGCCGTCCTCGACCTCCAGGGCGGCGGCGATCGAGCCGTTCGCGAACGCGTAGGACGCGCGCTCGCGCACCTTGCGGTAGCGGGACCGGGCGGCCACGGGCGCGGCCGGCAGGGTCACGCCCGTGATCAGCGCGCCGGGCGGCAGCGCGGTCTCGCGGTCCGGGGTGTCGCCGACCGGCAGGTAGAACTCCGACAGGGGCAGCTCGGCCGGCCCGTCCGCCGTCCACAGCAGGACGACGGCGTCGAAGGCGGCGAGCGCGACGCCCATGTCCGAGGGGTGCGTCGCCACGCAGTGCTCGGTCCAGCCGAGGATCGCGTGGTTGTGGTTCTCGCCGGTGTGGGCGGGGCAGCCGCTGCCGGGCTCGCGCTTGTTGCACGGCTGCGACGTGTCGCCGAAGTATCCGCAGCGGGTGCGCTGCAAGAGGTTCCCGCCGACGGTCGCCATGTTGCGCAACTGCCCGGAGGCGCCCGCGAGCACGGCCTGGGACAGCGCCGGGTAGCGGCGCCTGACCTCGGGGTCGGCGGCGAGGTCGCTGTTGGTCACGGTCGCGCCGATCGTCAGCCCGCCGCCGGCGGTGACCTCGATCCGGTTGAGCGGCAGCCCGCGTACGTCGACGAGCAGGTCGGGCTTCTCCACCCCGATCTTCATCAGGTCGACCAGGTTGGTGCCGCCGCCGAGGAACCGCCCCTCGGGGTTGTCCTCGAGCAGGGCGACCGCCTCGGGCACACCGGTCGCGCGCTGGTAGCCGAACTCCCTCATGCCGTCACCTTCACGCTCTCGTCGTGCTCGGCGTGCGCCTCGGCGGCGTCCGCGACCGCGCGCACGATCGAGACGTACGCGCCGCAGCGGCACAGGTTGCCGCTCATGCGCTCGCGGATCTCGTCGTCGGTCAGCCGCGGCGCGCCGGCCTCGGGCCGTACGTCGTCGGTCGCGGCGCTCGGCCAGCCGGCGGCGTGTTCCTCGATCACGGCGACCGCGGAGCAGATCTGGCCGGGCGTGCAGTAGCCGCACTGGTAACCGTCGCGGTCGAGGAAGGCCTGCTGCACGGGGTGCAGCCGGTCTCCGTCGGCCATGCCCTCGATGGTGGTGACCGAGCGCCCTTCGGCCGCGACCGCGAGCTGGAGGCAGGAGTTGGTCCGCCGCCCGTCGAGCAGGACCGTACAGGCCCCGCACTGCCCCTGGTCACAGCCCTTCTTGGTGCCGGTCAGGTCGAGATGTTCGCGTAGTGCGTCGAGCAGGGTCGTGCGGTTGTCGACCGTGATCGAGTAGGTCTCGCCGTTCACGCTCAGCGCGATGGCGCTGGAATTGGTCTGGTCCATCAGATCTCCTGGAGGCAGGACTCCGCGCGGCGGCCGTGAGGGGCCGGAGCACCATGCGTGCCGAGACGTACGGCCGCGAGGCGTGGTGCCCGGCGCGGGCGCTCGCCGGTATTCCGAATGGTGACGCTGTCATGGATGGTCACGAGTGATCCTGGTGTCGGCGGTGGAGCCGAGGAGGCGCTACCTCTCCAACCGGAGGACTCTCCGGCACCCTCCACCCTAAACGGAGGCAGCTCCCCTTAGCAAACCACCCGCGTACACGGACCTGGACGGAAGCACTCCGCCGGACCGGCCCAAGTTACCTTCTTCGCAACCTGTCCTGGATTTCCTACGAACGATGAGTGTCTTACTGCTTCTTACTTTCGAACATGCAACAACCTGTTCGGATATTGCGTAAATGTGTCGGCGGGGTTACCGTCCCCGGTAGCACGATCCACCCCGTCCCTTGCTGGGGCTTTCGTCCTCTATCGCCGTACGTACCGGGCGGAGATTCAACTGGTCCGTGGGGCGTTGCCGGCGCCGGCTCCCGCGTTTCGGCGTGCTGTCCGTGAGCTTTTGGGGCCCCACCGAGAGTGAGCAGCGCATGTCCAAACCGCACACGGGACTCAGATCCCGACTCGGCGCCATCCTCAGCAGCGTGCTGATCGCCGCCGGCGTCGTCACCCTGTCCGCGAGCCCGGCCTCCGCCGCCGCGACCGGCGGTGTCGGCGCGACACTTCCCTACGTCGAGGTCCAGGCCGAGAACTCGGCCACCAACGGCACCGTCATCGGCCCGAGCGCCGCCTACAACACGCTTCCCGCCGAGGCGTCGTACCGCAAGGCGGTGACACTGCAGGGCAGCGGCAAGTACGTGGAGTTCACCACCCCCGTCGCCACGAACTCCATCGACTTCCGCTACAGCATCCCGGACACCTCCGGCGGCTCGGTCTACACGGCGCCGCTGTCGCTGTACGTCAACGGCACCAAGCAGTCCGACTTCACGCTGACCAACGCCTACAGCTGGTACTACGGCGGCTACCCCTTCACCAACTCGCCGGGGAGCAACCCGCACCACTTCTACGACGAGGTCCACCGCCTCTTCTCCACCACCTACGCCGCGGGCACGAAGTTCCGGCTCCAGGTCGACGCCGGCGGCGCGTCCTCGTACACGATCGACTTCGCCGACTTCGAGAACGTCGCCGGCGCGCTGTCCCAGCCGTCCGGCTCCGTCTCGGTGACCGGCAAGGGCGCCGACCCGACCGGCGCCGCCGACTCCACCGCCGCGTTCAACTCCGCCATCTCCGCGGCCGGCTCCGGGGGTACGGTCTGGATCCCCGAGGGCACCTTCAAGATCCCCGGCCACCTGATCCTGAACAACGTCACGGTCAAGGGCGCCGGCATGTGGCGCTCGACCGTCGTCGGCGCGGCGCCCGGCTTCTACGGCGACAACGCGCCGAGCGGCAGCACCGGCGTGCACCTCGCGGACTTCGCGATCTTCGGTGACGTCCAGGAGCGCAACGACGGCGCCCAGGTCAACGGCATCGGCGGCGCGCTCAGCAACTCCACCGTCGACCGCGTCTGGATCGAGCACGAGAAGGTCGGCGCCTGGATGGACGGGCCGATGAGCAACCTCGTGTTCAGCGGCATGCGCATCCGGAACGTCACGGCGGACGGCGTCAACTTCCACGACGGCGTGACCGGTTCCAAGGTCACCAACAGCGACCTGCGCAACCTCGGCGACGACGGCCTGGCGACCTGGGCCGACCAGAACGCCGACGCCAACGACTCCTTCGACCACGACACCGTGCAGTACCCGATCCTCGCCAACGGCATCGCGATCTACGGCGGCCACGACAACACCGTCTCCGACAACCGCGTCATCGACGCCGGCCTCACCCAGGGCGGCGGCATCCACGTCGCGCAGCGCTTCGCCTCGACGACGCTGGGCCGTACGGACGTGCTCCGCAACACGATCATCCGGTCGGGCAGCCTGGACCCGAACTGGAACTTCGGTGTGGGCGCGCTGTGGTTCGACGCGCGCGACGCCGCGATGAGCGGCCAGGTCAACGTCGACAACATCCTCATCCAGCAGAGCCCGTACGAGGCGATCCAATTCGTCTCGGGGTCGAGCATCACGAACGTCTCGATCAACAACGCGACGATCCAGAACACCGGCACGTGGGTCGTCCAGGAACAGGTCGGCGGCTCGGCCAAGATCACCAACAGCACCGCGACCGGGACGCAGGCACCGGCCCCGATCTACAACTGCGGCGTCGGCTTCACACTGACCGACGGCGGGGGCAACTCCGGCATCTTCGGCACGCCGGCCTGCTCGAACATCACCAACCCGGCGTTCCCTCCGTACCTGCCGGACAACGGCTCGCAGATCTCGATCAGCCCCACCGCGGTCGGCTTCGGCACCGTGGCCACCGGCTCCACGAGCCCCGCGCAGAGCGTGACCGTCACCAACAGCGGCACCGCCGCCGCCCCGGTCGGCTCGATCGCCACGACGGGTGACTTCGCCCAGACCAACACCTGCGGCAGCTCGATCGCGGCGGGCGGGTCCTGCACCGTCAGCGTGAAGTTCACCCCGACCGCGACGGGCTCGCGGACCGGCAACCTCTCGATCACCGCCTCCGGCATCACCAATTCGGTCCCGCTGTCCGGTACGGGCGTGGCCCCCGGGCCGATCCTGACCCCTGACCCCTCCAGCCTGTCCTTCGCCGGCACGATCGTCGGAAGCCCGGCGGCGACCCAGGCGGTCACCGTCACCAACACCGGCACCACCTCGGCCACGGTCTCCGGCGTCAGCGCGAGCGGCGACTACAACCAGACCAACAACTGCTCGACCCTGGCGGTCGGCGCCTCCTGCACCGTGACCGTCAAGTTCACCCCGACGACGTCCGGCACTCGTACGGGCAGCGTCACGATCACCAGCAGCGCCAACAACAGCCCGACGACCGTCGCCCTCACCGGCAGCGGAATCGGCACCGACACCAACATCGCCCGGGGCAAGGCGGCCTCGGCGAGCAGTGAGGTGAACGGCACGCAGGCGGCGTCGACCACGACGGACGGTGACGCGAACACCTACTGGGAGAGCGCGAACAACGCGTTCCCGCAGTGGCTGCAGGTCGACCTCGGCGCGAGCTACTCGGTCGGCAAGGTGACGCTCAAGCTGCCGCCGTCGTCCTCGTGGGGCACGCGTACGCAGACCCTGTCGGTGCAGACCAGTACGAACGGCACGAGCTTCAGCACCGTCGTGCCCTCCGCCACCTACACCTTCACCTCGCCGGCCAACGTCGTGAACATCGCGACCCCGGCCACGAACGCCCGCTACGTCCGCGTCAACGTCACCGCCAACTCCGGCTGGCCGGCGGGACAGGTGTCGGAGTTCGAGGTCTATCCCAGCGGCGGGACGTCCACTCCGTCGGCGACCCTGTCCGCGAACCCGGGCTCGCTGAGCTTCGCGAGCCAGGCTCTGGGCACCACCAGCGCGGCCAAGGCCGTGACCATCTCCAACACCGGCACGGCGACGGCCTCGCTCACCTCGATCGTGGCCTCCGGCGACTACACGATGACCAGCACGTGCGGCGGCTCGATCGCCGCCGGGGCCTCCTGCACCGCGAACGTCAGCTTCCGTCCGACGGCCTCCGGCACGCGTGCGGGCGCGCTCACGGTCACCAGCAACGCGGCCAACAGCCCGACCACGGTGGCTCTCACGGGTGTCGGCGCGGGCGGCTCTTCGGTCGACCTGGCGGCGGGCAGGCCCACCGCCGAGTCCAGCCACACCGATGTCTATCCGTCGGGCAACGTCACCGACAACGACCAGAACACCTACTGGGAGAGCGCGAACAACGCCTTCCCGCAGTGGGTCCAGGTCGACCTCGGCTCGGCGCAGAGCGCGAGCCGGGTGGTGCTGCAACTGCCCGCGTCGTGGGAGGCGCGCAGCGAGACGCTGTCGGTCCTCGGCAGCAACGACGGCTCGTCCTTCTCGACGGTCAAGGCGTCCGCGGCGTACTCCTTCAACCCCTCGTCGAACAACACCGTCACGATCCCCATCACCGCGACCCAGAGGTACTTCCGGGTGAACATCACCGCGAACTCGGGCTGGTCGGCCGGGCAGCTCTCCGGCCTCCAGGTCTGGAACACCTGACCCTCGGCTGAGGCCACGGGGGCGGGGGGGGGGGCGCCCCCCCCCCCCGCGGCCGCCGCGCGCGGGGGGGCGGGGGGGGGGGGGGGGGGGGCCCCCCCCCCGCCGCCCCCCCCCCCCCCCCCCCCCCCCCCCCGACGGGGGGGGGGGGGGGGGGGGCCAGCCGTTCACGATCAGCTTCCCGGCCGCCGCCGCCGGGGGGCACGCCCGACGAGACACCCAAAAAACAACAGAACCCAACACACAGCACAAGACGGGCACAGACCCCCAGGGACAACACCAAACACCAAACGAGAGACAACGACAGAGGGAACCACAAGCGGCCG
>NZ_JAUEQY010000001.1 GCF_030406325.1 Actinomadura sp. DC4
CCGTCCGCGCACTCCCGGGGCGCGTCCGGGGGCGGGCCGCGGGGCCGCGACCAAGCCCCCGCCGCCCCGGCGCCAGCCGCCGCGGCCGAAGACCACTCCGGCGCGGCGTCCTCCGGCGCGCCCGCGCGGGGTGATGATCCGCCGTGACCCGGTCAAGCGGCTCAACGTCGGGCTGCTCCTGGTCGCCTTCGTGCTGTCGCTGTTCGCCGGGCGCCTGGTCCAGCTGCAGGGCATCGAGTCCAAGGGGTACGCCGACCTGGCCGTGCGCCAGCGGCTCAACCGCATCGACCTTCCGGCGATCCGCGGGCCGATCACGTTCGCGCAGGGGCAGCCGCTCGCGATGACCGCCGACGCACGGGTGATCTACGCCGACCCGGTGATGGTCGAGCCGGCCCAGCGTGCCCGCATCGCCTCCTCTCTGGCGACGATGCTGGGTCTCAACCAGGCCGACCTGCTCAAGAAGCTGGTCCCGTCCTCGAAGACGAACCGCTACGTCGAGCTCGCCCACCACATCGAGCCGGACCGGGCCCGCATGATCATGGCGATGGACTTCAAGGGCATCGGCACGCTGCAGGAGTACCGCCGCGTCTATCCGGACGGCAACCTCGCGGCCAACGTCGCCGGGTTCGTCAACCTCGACGACGAGGGCGGCGGCGGCCTGGAGTCGAGCCTGAACACCATGCTCAAGGGCAAGAGCGGCTGGCAGAAGGTCGAGCTCAGCGAGACCGGCCAGCGCATCCCGATGGGCGAGGACGAGCAGAGCAAGCCCACGCCGGGCAAGGGGGTGCGGCTGACCCTCGACCGCGACATCCAGTGGAAGGCGCAGGACGCGATCGCCAAGCAGGTCAAGGCCACCGGCGCGCAGAGCGGCAGCGTCGTGGTCATGGACCCGCGCAACGGGCAGGTCCTCGCCATGGCCACCGCGCCGACCTTCGACCCGGCGACCTACTACAAGGCGAGCGACGCGAACCGCGGCAACCGGGTGGTGCAGGAGGGCTTCGAGCCCGGGAGCACCAGCAAGGTCGTCACCGCGGCGGCGGCGATGGAGGCCGGCGGCGTCACGCCGAGCACGCCCTTCACCGTGCCCGACCACATCACGTTCTTCGACCGGACGTTCAACGACTCCGAGCGCCACGCGCCCGAGCACCTCACGTTCGGCGGCGTGCTCGCCAAGTCGAGCAACGTCGGGACGATCATGGCCAGCGAGAAGGTCACGCCGACTGAGCTGTACCAGTACATGCGCGCCTTCGGCTACGGCGAGACGACCGGTATCGGCCTGCCCGGCGAGAGCCCGGGGCTCCTCAAGCCGGTCAACCAGTGGTGGGGCACCGACCGCTACTCCATCGCGTTCGGCCAGACGGTGTCGGTCAACGCCCTGCAGACCGCGAGCGTGTACGCCACGATCGCCAACGGCGGCGTCCGCGTGACGCCGAACGTCATCGCGGGCACCCTCGACGACAAGGGCGTCCTGACCCCCGCGGCCCGCCCGGCCTCCCGCCGTGTGATCAAGCAGACCACGGCGAGCGAGCTGACCCGTATGCTCGAGGGCGTCACCACCAAGGACGGCACGGCCCCGCTGGCCCAGATTCCGGGCTACCGGGTGGCGGGCAAGACCGGCACCGCGCAGAAGGTCAACCCTCGCTGCAAGTGCTACACCGGCGGCGGTTACACCTCGACGTTCGTGGGCTTCGCGCCCGCCGACTCTCCCCAGCTCGTCGTCGAGGTCGTGCTGCAGAAACCACAGAAGGGCTACTACGGAGGCCAGGTCGCCGCGCCGGTCTTCAAGAACGTCATGAGCTTCGCGCTGCAGAGCCGCCGGATCCCGCCGACCGGCAGCAAGTCTCCGAAGATCCGAATCTACGCAGACCACCGGTGACCGGCGGTACTCTCTCCGCCGTGTCCAACAGACCCGACCCCATGCGTCCCAAGTCCGTGCCCGCCCGTTCGCTGTCCGGGCTCGTGTCCCTTCTCGGCTTGAGCGAGCAGGGACAGCCGATGCGCGGCATGGTCACCGGGGTGACGCACGACTCGCGGAAGGTCCGGAAAGGCGACCTGTACGCCGCGCTCCCGGGCAGCCGCTTCCACGGCGCCGTCTTCGCCGAGCAGGCCGCCGCCGCCGGGGCCGCCGGGATCCTCACCGACCACGAGGGCCGGATCCGCGCCGAGCGCGCCGGGGTCCCGGTGCTCGTCGTCGACGACCCGCGCGCGGTGCTCGGCGAGGTGGCCTCCTGGGTGTACGGCCGGCCGGCCCGCGACGTGGCCCTGCTCGGCGTCACCGGCACCAGCGGCAAGTCCACGACGACGTTCCTGCTGGAGGCGGGCCTCCGGGCGGCGGGCCACGAGACCGGCCTCGTCGGCGGCATCGAGATCAGGGTGGCCGGCGAGACGCTGCCGAGCGCGCTGACCACGCCTGAGGCCACCGACCTGCACGCGCTGTTCGCGCTGATGCGCGAGCGCGGAGTGACCGCGGCGGCCATGGAGGTCTCCAGTCACGCGCTCGATCTCGGCCGGATCGGCGGGGCCTTCTACGAGGTCGCGCTGTTCACCAACCTGTCCCAGGAACACCTCGACTACCACGGCACCATGGAGGACTACTTCGCCGTCAAGGCGACGCTGTTCACCCCCGAGCGCAGCCGGCTCGGCGTGGTCAACGTCGACGACTCCTGGGGCCGGCGGCTCACCCACGTCGCGAAGGTCCCGGTGACCACGTTCTCCGCCGACGGCGACCCCGGCGCGGACTGGCGGGCGGCCGACGTACGCCTGGCCTCCTCCGGGAGCACCTTCCGCGTCGTCGGGCCCGGCGGCGTCGAGGCCGCGGCGAGCGTGCCGCTGCCCGGCCCGTTCAACGTCGCCAACGCCCTCGGCGCGATCGTCGCACTGGTCGAGGCGGGCATCGCCCTGCAGACGGCCGTGGAGGGGATCGCGCGCCTGCCGGGAGTGCCGGGCCGCCTCGAGAACATCGACGAGGGCCAGCACTTCGCCGCCCTGGTCGACTATGCGCACAAACCGGGCGCGGTGGAGGCGGTCCTGGCCACGCTCCGCCCGCTGACCGAGGACCGGCTCACCATCGTGCTGGGCTGCGGCGGCGACCGTGACAAGGGCAAACGCCCGGTCATGGGAGAGATCGCGGCACGCCGCGCCGACGTCGCGGTGTTCACCAACGACAACCCGCGCTCTGAGGACCCGTGGGCCGTTCTCACCGCTATGGTCGGGGGAGTACTCACCGTGCCGGAGGACGAACGCGCCCACGTCATCGTGGAGCCCGACCGGGAGGCGGCGATCGCGCTCGCGATCGGCCGTGCCCGCCGGGGCGACGTCGTCCTCGTCGCGGGCAAGGGACACGAACAGGGGCAGTACATCGCCGGTGAGGTCCTCCCGTTCGACGATCGCGAGGTCGTACGGCGCGCGCTGCGCGAGTGCCGGAGCGGGACGGCCGGCGACGTGAAGAACACGGACACAGCGGCTGGCAACGCAGCCGACGAGGAGCAGTCTTGATCCCACTAGTCCTCGCGAGGATCGCGGAGATCACCCGCGGCAGGCTGGACGGGGCGGCCCCCGAGACCGTGGTCGATGGCCCCGTCGTCATCGACTCGCGGCAGGCCGCGCCCGGCACGCTGTTCGCCGCACTGCGGGGCGAGCGCTCCGACGGCCACGACTTCGCCGCCCAGGCGGTCGCGGCGGGCGCCGCGGCGGTGCTGGCCGAGCGTGAGGTCGGCGCACCGGCGGTCGTCGTGGACGACGTCCTGGCCGCGATGGGCGCGCTGGCACGCGCGGTCGTGGACGGCCTCCCCGACGTCACCGTGGTCGGCCTCACCGGGTCGGCGGGCAAGACCTCCACCAAGGACCTGCTCGCCCACGTGCTGTCCCGGCTGGGCCCGACGATCGCGCCGCCCGGGTCGTTCAACAACGAGATCGGCCACCCGCTCACCGTGCTGCGGGCCGACGAGAAGACGCGCTACCTCGTCCTGGAGATGGGCGCGCGCGGCCTGGGGCACATCACGCACCTGGCCCGCGTCGCGCCGCCCGACGTCGGCATCGTCCTCAACGTCGGCAGCGCGCACATCGGCGAGTTCGGCGGCCGCGACGTCATCGCCAAGGCCAAGGGCGAGCTCGTCGAGGCGCTGTCCGCGGAGGGCACCGCGATCCTCAACGCCGACGACCCCCTCGTGGCCGCGATGGCCGCCCGTACAGCCGCGGAGGTCGTGACGTTCGGCCGGGCGCCGGACGCGACCGTACACGCCGCCGACGAGTCGCTGGACGCCGCCGGGCGGTCCCGGTTCACTCTGGTCACGCCCGAGGGCACGGCCCCGGTGCGGCTGCGGCTGTACGGCGCGCACGCGGTCGCCAACGCGCTCGCCACCGCCGCCGCGGCCCGCCGGCTGGGCATGCCGGTCGCCGACGTCGCGGCGGCGCTGTCAGAGGCCGAACCGGCCAGCCGCTGGCGGATGGAGGTCACCGAACGCCCCGATGGCGTCACGGTGGTCAACGACGCCTACAACGCCAACCCCGAGTCCGTACGTGCCGCCCTCGACACCGTCGTCCACATGGCGCGGGAAGGCCGGGCGTACGCCGTTCTGGGGGAAATGGCGGAGCTGGGCGCGTCGACGGTCGGCGAGCACGAGAAGATCGGTGCCTACGCCGCGCGTGGCGGTGTCGCCGGCCTCATCGCGGTCGGTGAGATCGCCGCGGCCGTGCTGAAGGGGGCCGAGCAGGTGGGGACATGGACAGGAGAACGAGTGCAGGTCGAGGATGTCGGCGCGGCGGTCGCCGCGCTGGGCGAGCGGCTGCGGCCGGGTGACGTCGTGCTGATCAAGGGGTCGCGCGTCGCCGGGCTCGAACGGGTCGCCCAGGCCGTACTTTCCGAGAGGAGCACCGACGCGTGAGGACCATCCTGGTCGCCTCGGCCCTCTCCCTGATCATCGCGCTGCTCGGCACGCCGGTATGGATCCGTCTCGTCCGCCGCCTCGGGTACGGGCAGATGATCCGTGAGGAGGGCCCGCAGGCCCACCTCGGCAAGCGGGGCACGCCCACGATGGGCGGCACCGTGTTCATCGTGGCCGCGCTCGTGGGCTACGCCATCGCGCACCTGGCCACGACCACGCGGCCGACCGTCTCCGGCGTGCTCGTGCTGCTGCTGATGACCGGCCTCGGCGTCGTCGGGTTCGTCGACGACTACATCAAGGTCTTCAAGCAGCGCAGCCTCGGCCTCCGCAGCGGCGCGAAGATGATCGGCATCATCATCATCGGCGTGGTGTTCGCGCTGCTGTCGCTGCGGTTCCCCAACGGCTACGACATCACGCCGGCCACGACGCACCTGTCCTTCCTGCGCGACTTCGGGCCCTCCATCGGCCCGTACCTGTTCGTCGCCTGGGCGCTCATCATGATCGCCGGGACGTCCAACGCGGTGAACCTCACCGACGGCCTCGACGGCCTGGCCGCCGGCGCGGTCGGCTCGGTCCTGGGCGCGTACGTGCTGATCGGCAACTGGCAGCTGCGCAACAGCTGCACCGAGGTCGCCCTCGCGCCCAACTGCTACACCGTCCGCGACCCGCTCGACCTCGCCGTCGTCGCCGCGGCCGTGCTCGGCGCCCTCGTCGGCTTCCTGTGGTGGAACGCCCCGCCCGCGCGGATCTTCATGGGCGACACCGGCTCGCTGGGTCTCGGCGGCGTCATCGTCGGCCTCGCCGTGATGACCCGCACCCAGATGCTGTTCGTCGTCCTCGGCGGGCTGCCCGTGATCATCACGCTGTCGGTGATCATCCAGGTCGGTTCGTTCAAACTCACCGGTAAACGGGTGTTCAAGATGGCGCCGCTCCAGCACCACTTCGAGCTGTCCGGGTGGGCGGAGACGACGATCGTGGTGCGGTTCTGGCTGATCTCCGCGCTCTGCGTGGCGGCCGGCCTGGCCCTCTTCTACATCGAATGGATGCCGGGCCATTGACGGAGGCGCACCCCTCCCCGGAACAGCCAGGATGGAACGGCCGCAGCGTGTGCGTGGCGGGCGCGGGCATCTCGGGCCAGGCGGCCGCGAGGGTGCTCGCGGCCCGCGGCGCCGTCGTCACGCTCGTCGACGCGCGTGACGACGAGGCGCTGCGCGCCAAGATCGCGCTGCCTGGTGTCACGGTGCGCCTCGGCGACGGCGACACGCTCCCGGCCGGGACGGACCTGGTCGTCACCTCGCCCGGCTGGCGCCCTGACGCCCCGCTGCTCGCGGCGGCGGCCGAGGCCGGCGTAGAGATCGTCGGCGAGGTCGAGCTGGCCTGGCGCCTGCGCGGCCCGCACGCGGCCCCGTGGCTGGCGATCACCGGCACCGACGGCAAGACCACGGTCGTGCGCATGCTGGCCTGCATGCTCGCCGCGGCGGGTCACCGCACGATCGCGGTCGGCAACGTCGGCACGCCCATCGTCGAGGCCGTGGCGGGAGACGGCACCGGTTCCGGCGAGGGCTACGACGTGCTGGCCGTCGAGCTGTCCAGCTTCCAGCTGCACTGGTCCTCGTCCGTACGGCCCTACGCCGCCACCATCCTCAACGTCGCGCCCGACCACATCGACTGGCACGGCTCCCTGGAGGCGTACGCCGCCGACAAGGCCAAGATCTTCGCGCCGGGCACCCTCGCCGTCGTCAACGTCGACGACGAGTGGTCCGTCCGCCTCGGCGAGCGCGCCGAGCGTTCGGTCGGCTTCACCCTCGGCTCGCCGCGCGCCGGGCAGCTCGGCCTGGTGGAGGACCTCCTCGTCGACCGCGCGTTCACCGCCGACCCCGTACGCGAGGCGGCCGAGCTGGCCGAGCTCACCGACGTCCGGCCCTACGCCCCGCACAACGTGGCCAACGCCCTCGCCGCGGCGGCGCTGGCCCGCGCCTTCGGCGTCTCCACCGACGCCGTACGCGACGGCCTGCGCGCGTTCACACCCGACCCGCACCGCATCGAGCTGATCGCCACCCACCGCGACGTCGCCTACGTCAACGACTCCAAGGCCACCAACCCGCACGCCGCCGCCGCGTCGCTGGCCGCGTACCGCTCGATCGTCTGGATCGCCGGCGGTCTTCTCAAGGGCGCCGACGTCGAGGAGCTCGTACGCTCCTGCGCCGACCGGCTGCGCGGCGTGGTCCTCATGGGCCGCGATCGCGTGCAGCTTGCAACGGCACTTGCGCGACACGCGCCGAATGTCCCAGTGGTCGATGTCGCCGACACCGACACTGGGGCGATGGACCGCATCGTCGGTGCCGCGGCCGCCATGGCACGGCCCGGCGACACGGTGCTGCTGGCGCCGGTGGGAGCCTCTTTCGACATGTTCGCCGGCTACCCGGCGCGCGGCGAGGCCTTCGCCGCCGCGGTGAGGCGCCTCACCGGGTCCTGAGGGCACGTTGGGGCAGGAGTCGCGACGAAGGTGGGCCGATGGTTTCGCGGGTGAGTGAGCGGGTCACGAGCGCAGGGCACGGCGACGAGGAGGAGCGGTCCGGCCCGCGCGGCTGGCTGTCCGGGCCGGGGAGCCTGCTGGACCGGCCGCTGACCTCCTACTATCTGATTCTCGGCTGCTCGATGCTGCTGCTCGCGCTCGGCATGGTGATGGTCCTGTCGGCCTCCAGCATCCGGCAGTACCAGGACACCGGCTCGGCCTTCACGCTCTTCGAGAAGCAGGCGCTGTGGGTGGCCATCGGCCTGCCCCTGATGTGGCTGGCGGCGCGCATGCCGACGCGGATCTTCCGCGTGCTGGCCTACCCCCTGATGCTGCTGTCCGCGCTCGCCCTGGCGGTGGCGCTGGTCCCCGGCCTCGGCCAGAGCGTGAACGGCGCGCAGCGCTGGATCAGCTTCGGCGGCCCGTTCCAGCTCCAGCCCTCCGAGCCGGCCAAGCTCGCGCTCATCCTGTGGGGCGCCGACCTGCTGGCCCGCAAGGACAAGCTCCGCCAGCTCACCGAGTGGCGGCAGCTGCTGATCCCGCTGCTGCCCGGCGCCGGCGTGCTCGTCATGCTCGTCATGCTCGGCAGCGACCTCGGCACCACGCTCGTGCTGCTCACGATCTTCCTGGCCCTGCTGTGGGTGGTGGGCGCGCCCGGGCGGCTCTTCGTCGGCATGGCCGGCGTGACCGGCGTGCTGGTCGCGATCCTGATCGTCGTCGAGCCGTACCGCCTCCAGCGCCTGACCGGCTTCCTCGACCAGTCCGGCAACCAGCTCACCCTCAACTACCAGGGCCTCCAGGGCCTGTACGCCATCGCCTCGGGCGGCTGGTTCGGCACCGGCCTGGGCGAGGGCCGGGCCAAGTGGAACTACCTGCCCCACCCTGAGACCGACTTCATCTTCGCCATCATCGGCGAGGAGCTCGGCCTGATCGGGACTCTCGTCGTCCTCGGTCTGTTCGGGCTGCTCGCCTACGCCGGGCTGCGGATCGCCCGGCGCGTCAAGGACCCGTTCATGCAGCTCGCGGCGGCCGGGGCGACCGCCTGGCTGGCCGTACAGGCCATCGTCAACATCGGCGCGGTGATCGGCGTCCTGCCCATTACGGGTATCCCTCTGCCATTGGTGTCGTACGGTGGGTCAGCATTGATCCCCACGTTGATCGTTTTGGGCATGTTGCTGTCGTTCGCCAAGCGCGAGCCCGGCGCGCGGCAGGCCCTGGCGGCACGTGGTCCGGGTCCGGCCGTGCTGGCTCTAAGCTGGCTGGGCCTGGCTAAGCGCTGAGGAAACGGAAATGAGCGAACCCACCGCGGCGAGCGAGGTGGACGGCCGAGACTGGCAGACCGTCCGCGGAGCGCGTGAGCAGGGTGAGCGACCCAATGGACATGGAGCGACCCCGCCGGAACGAGCGGAGCGGACGACCGGGCCGAACCCCCGTCCGCGGAGCGAGTGAGGACGGTTGAGCGACCGATGAGCAGGAGCACGAGCATGAGGGTTGTCCTGGCCGGCGGCGGCACCGCAGGACACATCGAACCCGCGCTGGCCCTCGCCGACGCGTTGCGGCGGGAGGACCCGGGAGTCCAGGTGACGTGCCTGGGAACCGAACGCGGGCTGGAGAACAGACTCGTCCCCCAGCGCGGGTACGAACTCGCGCTGATCCCGCCGGTCCCGCTACCCCGGACGCTCACGCCGCGCCTGCTGACCGTGCCCGGCCGTCTCGCCGGCGCGATCAACGCGGCGGCGAGCGTCCTGGACCGGACCGAGGCCGACGTGATGGTCGGTTTCGGCGGATACGTCGCGACCCCCGGTTACCTCGCCGCGCGGCGCCGCAAGGTGCCGATCATCGTGCACGAGGCGAACCCGCGGCCCGGCCTGGCCAACCGCCTGGGCGCGCGGTTCACCGAGCACGTCGCGGTGGCCACGGCCGACACCCCGCTGCCGCACGCCGAGGTGGTGGGCATCCCGCTGCGCCGGGAGATCTCCACCCTCGACCGGCTCGGCATGGGCGACAAGGCGCGCGCGCACTTCGGGCTGCGCTCGGACCTGCCGACGCTGCTGGTCTTCGGCGGCTCGCAGGGCGCGCGCTCCCTCAACCGCGCACTCAGCGACGCGGTGCCCTCGCTGCGCGCCGCCGGCATCCAGATCCTGCACATCGTCGGCCCCAAGAACGCCAGCGAGCCCGAGGTCACCGCCGACGACCCGGCCTACGTCATGCTCCCGTACTGCGACCGGATGGACCTCGCGTACGCCGCGGCCGACTTCGCGATGTGCCGGGCGGGCGCGATCACCTGCGCCGAGCTGACCGCGGTGGGACTGCCCGCCGCGTACGTCCCGCTACCGATCGGCAACGGCGAGCAGCGGCTCAACGCCGAGCCGATCGTCGCCGGCCACGGCGGCCTGCTCGTGGAGGACGCCGAGCTGAGCGCCGACTGGATCCGCGGCAACGTGCTGCCGGTGCTGTCCGACGCCGAGCGGGTCGCCCAGATGTCGGAGGCCGCGGCGCGCATGGGCCGCCGTGACGCCGACGTCGCCCTGGCCAAGATGGTCGCCCGGGTCGTGGCGGCGGGCGCGTGAGCGTGCCGGGGGAGCGGTCATGAGCCTGGTGACGCCGGTCGAGGTCGTTCCGGCCGACCGCCTGGGGCGGGTGCACTTCGTCGGCATCGGCGGAGCCGGCATGTCGGGCATCGCCCGCATCATGCTGGAGCGCGGCATCCCCGTCTCCGGCAGCGACGCGAAGGACTCCGACCTGCTCGCCGAGCTGCGCGAGATGGGCGCGACGACGCATGTGGGCCACGCCGCCGAGCACCTCGGCGACGCGGCCACGGTCGTCGTCTCCACCGCGATCCGCGAGACCAACCCGGAGCTGGCCACCGCCCGCGAGCGCGGCCTGTTCGTGCTCCACCGCTCCGCCGCGCTCGCCTCCCTGATGGCGGGCCGCCGGTCCGTCGCGGTGGCCGGCACACACGGCAAGACGACGACCACCTCGATGCTGACGGTGGCGCTGCAGCACGCGGGCGCCGACCCGTCCTACTGCATCGGCGGCCAGCTCGTCACCACCGGTCTCGGCGCCGCGGACGGCTCCGGCGACCTGTTCGTCGCCGAGGCCGACGAGAGCGACGGCTCGTTCCTGAACTTCCGCCCGACGGCGGCCATCGTGACCAACGTGGAGGCCGACCACCTCGACAACTACGCCAGCTTCGAGAAGGTCACCGAGACCTTCGCCCGCTTCGTGGAGCGGATCGAGCCGGGCGGCCTGCTCGTGGTGTGCGCCGACGACCAGGCCGCGCGCGCACTGGGTGAGCAGGGTGCGGCGCGGGGCCTGACCGTCCGCACCTACGGCGAGGCCGAGGACGCCGGCTACCGTACGGAGGGCTTCGCGCCACGCGGGCTCGGCTCACGGTTCACCGTGGGCGGGCGGGCGATGGAGCTGTCGGTGCCCGGGCGCCACAACGCGCTCAACGCCACCGCCGTCTACGCCACCGCCGTCGAGCTCGGCGTGGCCGCCGGCGCGATCGCCGAGGGGCTGGCCGGGTTCACCGGGGCCCGGCGCCGCCTGGAGCCCAAGGGCGAGGTGGGCGGCGTCAGGGTCTTCGACAGCTACGCCCACCACCCCACGGAGCTGGCCGCCGACCTGCGGGCCACCCGCGACTACGTCGGTGAGCTGGGCGGGGGCCGCATCGTGGCGGTGTTCCAGCCGCACCTGTTCAGCCGGACCCAGTTCTTCGCGGCCGAGTTCGGCGCCGCGCTCGGCCTGGCCGACGAGGTCGTCGTCCTCGACGTCTTCCCGGCCCGCGAGGACCCGATCCCGGGGGTGACCGGCGAGCTCGTCGCCAAGGCCGTCCCGCACGGCCGGGTCGTCTACGAGGCGGACGGAAACGCGGTGGCCGGGCGTGTCGCGGCGATGGCCGCGCCCGGGGACGTCATCATCACCATGGGCGCCGGGGACGTGACAAGGCTCGGACCGAAGATCCTCGGGCTGCTCGGCGCCTGACCCGCCGCCTGGGCGGCCGGCCGTCAGGCGGGGAGGAGGCCCAGGTGAGCAGTGGTACGGACACTCCGGAACACGTGGAGGAAGCGGCGCCGCCACGGCGCCGGTCCAGCCGCTGGAAGGTGCTGTTCGTCACGCTGCTCGTCGTCGGGGTCCTGGGCACGGCCGCGTGGGTCCTGCTGGGCTCGCGGCTGCTCGTGGCCCGGCACATCGACGTCGTGGGGGAGCGGCTGGTGCCCCGCGACCGGGTGCTCGCCGTCGCCCGCGTACGCCTCGGGGAGCCCCTCATCAGGCTCGACACCGGTGCCGTACGCGACCGGGTCGAGGCGGTCCAGGAGGTCGAGACCGTCCGCGTCGAGCGCCGCTGGCCGGCCACGGTCCGCATCGTCATACGCGAGCGCACCCCGATCGCCGCCGTGCAGCGCGACAACCGGTTCCTCCAGGTCGACCGTTACGGGGTGACGGTCCTCACATCGGCGGCGCGCCCGCGCGGCCTGCCGTCGCTCAGCGTGGCCGATCCCACGCCGACCGACCCGGCGCTGCGGTCCGGTCTGGCGGTGATCCGGGCCCTGCCGCCGTGGATCTCCAACCGTGTCGCGAGCGTCGACGCGCGCTCGCCCGAGGCCGTCACACTGCGCCTCAAGGAGGGGGTCACGATCGTGTGGGGCGCACCGGAACGCACGCCCGACAAGCTACGGTTGCTACGCGGTCTGCTGAGCACGACTCCGCAGCGCGGCATCAAGTCCATTGACGTGAGTTCGCCCGAGGTCGTCACCACCGAGTAGCGGTGAACCCCCCGGGCACGCCACACTGGGTCGGCCGCGTGACGGGGCCGGTTCGGCGCGCGGCGGGGGCGAAGTCAGAATTAGTGGGATGTCGCGCGACACGCCGATCGGCTCGGGGCCGGGTTAGTTGACCCTGCAGTGGTGCGCCCCTACTGTCCGTATCAGCCTTAGGTTGACATAACTCTAAGTCTCAACTTGAGGGTGAGGGTTCCGGCCCGGCAAGAGAAACGTGACGGTCGTCCGTATGGGCGGCTGCGAATATAACGACAGAGCGAGCGGAAGGGCCCCTCGTTGTGGCAGCACCGCAGAATTACCTAGCGGTCATCAAGGTCGTCGGCATCGGCGGCGGCGGTGTCAATGCCGTCAACCGAATGATCGAAGAGGGACTCAAGGGCGTCGAGTTCATCGCGATCAACACCGACGCCCAGGCGCTGCTCATGAGTGACGCCGACGTCAAGCTCGACGTCGGCCGCGAGCTCACCCGCGGTCTCGGCGCGGGAGCCAACCCCGATGTCGGCCGCAAGGCCGCCGAGGACCACCGGGAAGAGATCGAAGAGGTGCTCAAGGGCGCCGACATGGTCTTCGTCACAGCGGGTGAGGGCGGCGGCACCGGCACCGGCGGAGCGCCCGTGGTGGCCAACATCGCCCGGTCGCTCGGCGCGCTCACGATCGGCGTGGTGACCCGCCCCTTCAGCTTCGAGGGCAAGCGGCGCGCGATGCAGGCCGAGGCCGGCATAGAGACACTGCGCGACGAGGTCGACACCCTCATCGTCATCCCGAACGACCGGCTGCTGTCGATCTCCGACCGCCAGGTCAGCGTGCTCGACGCCTTCAAGGCCGCCGACCAGGTGCTCCTCTCCGGTGTCCAGGGCATCACCGACCTGATCACCACGCCCGGCCTGATCAACCTCGACTTCGCCGATGTCAAGTCGGTCATGTCCGGAGCCGGCTCCGCCCTCATGGGCATCGGCTCCGCGCGCGGCGACGACCGCTCGGTGGCCGCAGCCGAGATGGCGATCTCCAGCCCGCTGCTGGAGGCCAGCATCGACGGCGCCCACGGCGTGCTGCTGTCCATCTCCGGCGGGTCCGACCTCGGTCTCTTCGAGATCAACGAGGCGGCGCAGCTCGTGTCCAACGCGGCGGCGCCCGACGCGAACATCATCTTCGGCGCGGTCATCGACGACGCCCTCGGCGACGAGGTCCGCGTGACGGTCATCGCGGCCGGCTTCGACGAGGTCCAGTCCGAGGGCAGATCGGGGCCCCTACCGGAGTCCAAGCGGGCCACCCCGCCCCGGCCGGCCGTCGCGACGCCGCCTGTGGCGACGCCTCCGGTGGCCGCTCCGCGCCCGGTGGTCCCGCCGCAGGCGCCGGCCCCGCCGCGGGTCACGCCGATGCCCGCCCCGCAGCGCGGTGCCGAGCCGGCCGAGGAGGAGCGCAAGCCCGCGCCGCCCAAGCCGGAGCAGTCCAAGCCGCAGGAGACCAAATCCGAGGCGTCGCGCACCGACAAGCCCGACTCCGGAGGAACGGCTCCGCCACGCCCGGCCTCGAGTGAGGCCGTCGCGGGCCCTAAGGTGCCGCGGCCGGCGACCGAGCCGACCGCGGCGCGCCTCAACTCCGACTCGGCACGCCGCCGTCCCGTCGTGTTCGACGAGGACGACGACCTCGACGTGCCCGACTTTCTCAAGTAGCCACGCGCCGGCCCCGTGACCGTGACCGGGACCGGCCGCCGTGGCGTCCCGCGGAATCGTGGGAGACTCTTCACGATCATCAGCCGACGCCACGCGCGTCCCGCGGGAGTGAAGAGGGCATGAGCCGCAAAGACGACCTGGCCGCCAACCTGAGGGCCGTGCGTGAGCGCATCGCCAAGGCGTGCGAGGCGGCCGGCCGCTCTCCCGGCGAGGTCACGCTCATCGCCGTCACCAAGACCTTCCCCGCCTCGGACGTACGGCTGCTCGCCGAACTCGGTGTGACGGATGTCGCGGAGAACCGCGACCAGGAGGCGGCGCCCAAGGCGGCCGAGTGCCACGATCTCGGCGTGACCTGGCACTTCGTCGGTCAGCTCCAGACCAACAAGGCCCGCTCGGTGGTCTCTTACAGTGACGTAATCCACTCCGTGGACCGGGCCCGGCTGGCGACGGCGCTCTCGCGCGCCGCCGTGGGCGCGGAGCGCCCGCTGCGCTGCCTGATCCAGGTCTCTCTCGACGAGGCGGAGGGGCGTGGCGGCGCCGACCCGGAAGAAGTGCGCCCGCTCGCCGACGCGATCTCCGCCGCGGACGGACTCGAACTCGGCGGTGTGATGGCGGTCGCTCCGCTCGGCGCGGATCCGGTGCCGGCATTCGAGCGGCTGGCGCAGATCTCCCATTCTCTGTGCGCCTCCTATCCCTCCGCCAAAACGGTCTCGGCGGGCATGAGCGCGGATATGGAACAGGCAATCGCGGCCGGCGCGACACACGTCCGTGTCGGTACGGCGTTGCTCGGAGGCCGACGGGCAATCGTCAGGTAATGTCCCCACAGTGGACCTTGGCGTCCGCGTCTAAACGCAGGCGATCGATCAGCGGAAGCTTCCCGCAAGGACCCAGTCGGCAGACGACGGAGGGGGCGTATGGCCAGCGCGATGCGCAAGATGGCGGTCTACCTCGGCCTTGTGGAGGACGATCGCTACGATGATGACTACGACGAGTACGACATCTACGACGACGAGGCCGCGGACCGTCGCCGGGGTGACCGTGCCGACGACGAGTCGTCCGCACCGGCCCTGAGCGCTCCGGAGCAGGCCGAAGGCGAGCAGAAGCCCTTCGTCGGCGAACGACGGACCTCACTTGCCGAGTCCACGGTGTCAGACCTTGCGCGAATCACTACGCTTCACCCCAGGACCTACAACGAGGCCCGTACGATCGGAGAGCACTTCCGGGAGGGGACCCCGGTGATCATGAATCTCACCGAGATGGTCGACAGTGACGCCAAGCGTCTCGTCGACTTTGCGGCTGGTCTCATATTCGGCCTGCACGGGAGCATCGAGCGTGTTACGAACAAGGTGTTCCTGTTGTCCCCCGCCAATGTCGAGGTGACGGCCGAAGACAAGGCCCGTATGGCAGAACGAGGGTTCTTCAATCAGAGCTGACAGCCACATGCGAGAGTGTTCGTGAACCTTGGAAACTACCTGAGCATCCCGCTCTACCTGTTCCTGCTGTTCCTCATCGGCAGACTGGTACTCGAGACGCTTCAGGCGTTCGCCCGGTCTTGGAGGCCTACGGGGGTGGTGCTGGTACTAGCGGAGACGACGTACACGATCACCGATCCACCCCTTAGACTGCTACGTCGTTTCATCCCTTCGGTTCGGCTGGGTAACGTTGCGTTCGACCTGAGCTTCACGGTCCTCTTCTTCGTGGTCTGGTTCTTGATCATCGTCGTCCAGCCGCTCTGATCGGGTACCGTCCGTTCGGGGACAGACTCCAAGCGCGCCAAGGAGACCAGATGCCGCTGACACCCGCGGATGTGCGTAACAAGCAGTTCAGTACCACCCGGCTTCGGCCGGGATACGACGAAGAGGAGGTCGACGCTTTCCTCGATGAGGTCGAGGCCGAGCTCGACCGGCTCATCCAGGAGAACGAGGAGCTGCGCGCCAAGCTCGCGGAGTGCCTCCGTGGCAAGGTGCCGGCGATGGCCGCCCCCATCGTCGAGCCCAAGCCCGAGATGACCCACATGCCTGAGCCGCCCAAGCCTCCGGAGCCCAAGGAGCCGGAGCCCGTGCTCGGCGGTCTCGGCATGCCCCAGCAGGCCCCCCCGCCGCCTCCCGTTCAGGTGAGCAGCCCGGGTGAGGACAACATGGACACGGCCGCCCGCGTGCTCGCGCTCGCGCAGCAGACGGCCGACCAGGCGATCGCCGACGCCCGCCGCGAGGCCGACGAGACCCTGGGCCGCGCACGCCGCGAGGCCGAGGAGATCCTCGGAAAGGCCCGCCGCCAGTCCGAGCAGATCGTCAGCGAGGCCCGCGCCCGCGCCGAGTCCCTCGAGCGCGACGCGCAGGACCGTCACCGCCAGGCGATGGGCTCCCTCGTGCAGCAGCGCGAAGAGCTCGAGCGCATGGTCGACGACCTCAACGCCTTCGAGCGTGAGTACCGCAGCCGCCTGAAGGCCTACCTCGAGGGCCAGCTGCGCGAGCTCGAGGCCGGCAGCCACGGCGGCCCGTTCGGCGGCCCCACCGGCACCGGTCCGCAACCTGCTCAGCAGCAGCAGCAGCCCGTGCCGCAGCACGCCGAGGTCCGCAACGGCCAGCCCGCGGTGGGTCCGGGTAACACCGGGCAGAACCCGTTCCCGCAGCAGCAGCCCGAGCCGGTCCAGCACGCCCAGCACGCGACCGGGGGTTTTCACACCGCCGACAACCCGCCGCACGACCGCCGGTGACCACGCCAGCGTCATGAGAGGGCGAATGTCTCTCTTAGAACAAAGTGGTAGCGGGTTGGAGGCGGCCGAATCGGTCGAAGTTGCGCTAGCGTTGCTGCGCATCTCCGTACGACGGTCGGTAGAGGGAGACCTTGCGTGATCATCCTGAGTGGTGTGCTCGTCGTGGTGGCGATCGCCCTTCTTGTCACGGGCATAGTCACCGGCAACACCGGGCACGAGGTAGCGGGGCTTGACGGGCTGAAGCTGATCTATGTCTCCATCGGAGTCAGCATCATCTCCGCCCTGTGCCTGGCCATCGGGGTGTTCCTGCGACGCAAGGAGCTCTTCGGCAGCGCCGAGTCCGCGAGCACCAAGCGGTCCGCGGCGAGCCGGTCCGGCAAGGCCGCCAGGCCGGCCAAGGCCAAGGCGCGCGTGGGAGCGGGAGACGACGCCCCGACGGTCCCCGCGACCTCCGCGACGGCGCTGGACGTGCCCGCCGAGACGAGCGTCTTCGTGGTCCCCGGCCGCAAGCGCTACCACCTGGAGACCTGCCGTCAGCTGGCGGGCCGCGACAAGGAGGAGCTCACCTTCGTCGAGGCGCGTGAGGAGGGCTTCACGGCGTGCACGGCATGCCTGCCCGACACGGCCCTGGCGGTACGAGCGGCCTTCACCGAGAACGACTCCGAGGAGTCGGATGACGCCCGGTCCACCGAGTCCCTGGACACCGCCGACCTCGGCGGCCGAGGCGACGACCCGGCACAGGTGACCCGGACCGACCTGCCGGTCACCCGGCTGGACGACGACGACATCCCCAGCACTACCACTTCCTCCTCCTCTGACTCGGGCACCGCAGAGATCGAGCCCGCCGCCGCGTCCCCAGCGGCCGCCGAGCTCCGCGACGAGCCCGAGACGAGCACCCGTCCCGAGAGGGAGGGTGCCGCCGAGACGACCCAGTTCGACCAGGTCGGCGACATCCCGGAGGCGGCACCCGAGCCGGCCGCGGAACGACCCTCAGCGGCGCGCAAGCGGTCGTTCTTCGAGCCCCTCGAACGCCCCGACGGCTCGGAGCAGGACTCGGCCGACGATGAGCCGGCCGAGGACACGAGCCCGCCGGAGACGACCGACGAGGGCCCGGCCGAGGAGACTGCGAGCCACGAGGACGCGTTGGTGGAGCCGGAGGCACCTGAGCCGCCGGAGGACGACGCCGAGGCCGAGGAGCCCGTGGTCGAGGAACCGGTGGTCGAGGAAGCTCAGGCCGAGGAGCCGCTCGCCGGGAGCACCGACGACCTGGTGGCGGACGAGCCGGAGCCGGAACCCGCCGTCGAGGAGCCGGAGCCGGCCCCCGAGCCCGAAGCGGCCGAGGAAACGCCCCCCGCCGAGGAGCAGGACGAGCCCGCGGCCCACTCGGACCTGCCGTTCGTCCGCATCCTGAGCGGCACGAAGCGCTACCACCGCCCGGACTGCGCCCTCATCGAGGACATCGCCGACGACGCGGACGACCTGGAGACCCTGTCCCCGGCGGCGGCAAAGGAGCGGGGCTGCACCCCGTGCCTGGTCTGCCAGCCGGACAAGGACCCGTCAGACGACTCGTTCTGACCTGAGGCGACGGGGTCGCTCGCCGAACGAGGCGCTAGAGGCGACGAGCAGCCCTCCGCCGAGGAAGTCGTGGGTGAACTCGCGATCGCCGCCCGAACCCGCCGAGGTCCGCGCGAAGCCCCCGAGTTTCGCTGCCGGACGCGGCACCCGTTCCCTTGGGTGGGCGGCTGGGGACGACATGGGTGGTGGGACAGTTGGCCGGGTGCGTGACTGCCCGCCTGAACAGCCTTTTGCCGAGGTGGTCGTGAGTGATCCTGCGGCGCCGATCCTGCGGTTCGTTCGCGTTCTGAGCGGCGCGAAGCCCCCGGGTTCCCTTGCCGGAGGCGGCACCCGGTCCTCCTTAGGCGGTAGTGAACAACCGGGCGTGGCCGCTCGCCCTGAGCCGACCTCTGCCGAGGAGGTCGTGGCGAGCCGGCCGACCGCCGGAACCCGCCGTTTGGTCCGCACCCCGAGTGGAGCTAAGCCTCGGTTCAGTGGGTGGCGACGGTATCTGGTCCGCGCCGTCCTTGTCCGTGCCGAAGGCCACGGTTACCTCAATTCCTTCGCCGCCAGCCGTGTCGCGACCGATCACGAGCCGGAGGCGGGCGAGCAGGAGCCGTTCTTCCGCCGTCAGCCCTGCGTCCGCCGCCGGTCAGCGCCGCCGCCGCGTCGACGTGCGTAAGGCGGGTTGCGGGGGATGGCACGGGTAGCGGACCAGTTGGCCGAGCGCGTGTTCAGGACGCGATCGGTGTCCGGGCAGCGGTGATCGGCCGGGACCGCGTGCGGTCGCTCACCAGGCCGGTCGCGCCTGCCGAACGCGCGCCGGATCCCGATGTGGTGAGTGGCGTCGTGGCTGCGACCGGCATCACTGCTGAGTGCGCGCTCGCGGTGCCGCCGACAGCGGCGCCGGCTGGCCCTGCTGGGCCGCTTGGATCCGGAGGCGGACGAGGAGCCGGAGGCGCGCCGGATTCCGGTGCGGGGAGCGGTGCTGTCGGTGCGGCCGGTGGCGAGCCGGTGCCGGTTTCCGGGGCAGGATCGCGGCCGGCGGGGATGGCTGCGGAGTCGCTGGACCGCCCGCCGTCTCGCCGAGTGCGAGTGGGGCCACCCCCCGACCGTCCCTCATCAAAGACATCGCCGGCCGGCCTGAGAACAACCCTTCCCGGCAGGGCCGCGGGCTGTTCGGGTGACGCCTGCCCGCAGGCCCCTCGCCATCTCCTCCGCGGCGGGCGGCGCGCGTCAGGGGTCAGCCGCGGTGGCGGCGGCGGAGTTCGCGTTGCTGGTCGCGGAACTCGCGCTGGACCTCGCGCTGCTTGTCACGGAACTCGCGGTGGATGCGCCGCTGCTCCTCGTGCAGCCGCCCGTGGCCACGAGCCCTCGAGGACTCGTCCGCGCCACGGCGTTCCACACTCACGCCGCCGAACAGCGCGAAGCCCGTCAGCCGGATCACCGGCGCCTCCGGGTCGAGCGTGTCGTCCGACGGCAACGACGTGCCGCCGAAGATGGCCGAGATCGAGTTGGTCACCCGTACGCCCGGGGGCAGGATCATGTTGACGCCGCCCATCACCGCGACGATGTTGATCGTGACCTCCCGTCGCGAGAGGACCGCCTGCCGGAGGTCGAGTTCGACCCCGCCGCACACGGCGACCACGTTGGTCTCCGGTTCGATCAGCCAGCGTCCGCGGCGTTCGGCGCCGCTGAAGACGGCCACGATGTTCGGCGCGCCGGACTCCGGCGGGGGCAGGTCGTCGCGTACGGGCGGCGCGGTGGCCGGTGCCGGGGTGCCGCCCGTCGCGGGCAGGTCGTGCACGATCGGGGCGAGTTCGGCGTACGTCTTCGCCTGGTAGGCGGCGTCGAGGCGCTCGGCGTGCTCGTCGGCGGTCAGCCGCCCCTCGGCCAGGGCCTCGCGTAGTTGGTCGGCCACCCGATCGCGGTCGGCGTCGGAGGCGCGCATACGCGCGGGGTCGGGCTCGGCCGGCCTCTCTGAAAGGTCCACACACGCATCATTCCGTACGGAACAGGCACAGCCAACGTTCCGTACGGACGATCCCGGCGAGGCGACGACGGCCCCGCCGGGATCGCGCGTTCACGACGACCGGCGCAGCCAGAAGGTCAGCCGCAGGTCCTCGTCGCGGTTGGCGGGCAGGTCCTCCTCCGGCTCCTCGTCGTGCCAGGTGTCGGCGAGCACCTCGCCCGCCACCTCGGCGCCGTGCTCGGCCAGCGCCTCGTCCAGGTCGGCGTCGGTGGTGTGCCACCACAGCTCGATCCGGTCGGTGATGTCCAGGCCGGTGTTCTTGCGGGCGTCCTGCACCAGGCGGATCACCTCGCGCACCAGCCCGGCGCGGCGCAACGACGGCGTCACGGTCAGGTCCAGCCCGACCGTCTCGCCTGCGGCGCTCTCCACCGCCCAGCCGCTGCGCGGCCGCTCGGTGACGATCACGTCACCCGGGGCCAGCTCGACCTTGCCGACCTCGGCCGCCTCGACCGTCGCCGTACCGCCGTCGCGCAGGGCGTGGGTGAGCGCGGACGGCTCGGCGGAGGTGATCGCCTGGGCGACCTTCGGGGTCTGCTTGCCGAAGCGCTTGCCGAGCTCGCGGAAGTTCGGCTTCACGACGTACTCGACGAGGTCTCCGCCGATCGAGGCGAGCGTGTCGAACCCCTGGACGTTCAGCTCGTCGGCGATCTGGTCGCGCAGCTCGTCAGGCAGCGACCCCCATCCGGCCGCGCCGACCAGGGCCCGGCCGAGCGGCTGCCGCGTGCGTACGCCCGAGGAGGCCCGCGCGGCGCGGCCCAGCTCGACCAGCCGCCGTACGAGCGCCATCTGCTCGGTGAGAGAAGGGTCGAGCAGCGCCTCGTCCACCGACGGCCACGCCGCGAGGTGCACCGAGTCCGGCGCGTCCGGGAGCCGCAGGACGTCCCACACGTAGTCGGTGAGGAACGGCGCGATCGGCGCCATGAGCCGGGTCAGCGTCTCCAGGCACTCGTACAGGGTCGCGAAGGCCGAGGCGTTCGCGGCCCCGCCCTCCGGGCCCTCCCAGAAGCGGCGGCGGGAGCGGCGGACGTACCAGTTGGACAGGTCGTCGATGAACTCGGCGAGCCGCCGCCCGGCGGCCGTCGTGTCGAAACCCTCCAGCGCGGTGTCCACCTCGCGTACGGTCCGGTGCAGCTCGGCGAGCACCCACCGGTCCAGCAGCGGCCGCTCCGCGGGAGCCGCCGTACCCGGCGTCCAGCCCGACGCGTTGGCGTACAGGACGAAGAACGACACGGTGTTCCAGTACGTCAGCAGGATCTTGCGGACGATCTCCTCCAGCGCCGCGTCGCCGACGCGGCGGGCCGCCCACGGCTGCCCGGCCGCCGCCATGTACCAGCGCAGCGCGTCGGCGCCGTGCTTGTCCATCAGCGGGATCGGCTCCAGGACGTTGCCGAGGTGCTTGCTCATCTTGCGGCCGTCCTCGGCGAGGAGCAGCCCGAGGCACAGGACGTTCTCGTACGAGGAGCGGTCGAAGACGAGCGTGCCCACGGCCATGAGGGAGTAGAACCAGCCGCGGGTCTGGTCGATCGCCTCGCAGATGTACTGCGCGGGGTAGGAGCTCTCGAACGTGTCGTTCCGCCGGTGCGGCGCGCCCCACTGGGCGAACGGCATCGAGCCGGAGTCGTACCAGGCGTCGATCACGTCGGGCACGCGCCGCGCCTCGCCCTCGCACTGCGGGCAGGGGAAGGTGACGTCGTCGACGAAGGGCCGGTGCGGGTCGAGCGCGCTCAGGTCCTGGCCGGCCAGCTCACCGAGCTCCTTGAGCGACCCGACGCAGGTGGCGTGATCCTCCTCGCACAGCCACAGCGGCAGGGGAGTGCCCCAGTAGCGGCTGCGCGACAGCGACCAGTCGACGTTGTTCCGCAGCCACTCGCCGTACCGGCCCTCCTTGATCGTCTCGGGGAACCAGCTGGTGCGGTCGTTCTCCGCGAGGAGCTGGTCCTTGATCGCGGTCGTCTTGATGTACCAGGCGGGCAGCGCGTAGTAGAGGAGCGGCGTGTGGCACCGCCAGCAGTGCGGGTAGCTGTGCTCGTACGCCTCGGAGCGGAACAGCAGGTCCCGCTCCTTCAGGTCGTCGATGAGCGGCGGGTTGGCGTCGCGGAAGAACATCCCGCCGACGAGCGGCACCGGCAGGTCGAACCGGCCGTCGGGCTTGATGGGGTTCACGACCGGCATCCCGGCGGCCCGGGTGGCGGCGAAGTCGTCGGCGCCGAACGCGGGCGCCAGGTGGACCAGGCCCGTGCCGTCCTCGGTGGTGACGAAGTCCGCGGTCAGCACGCGGTGGGCGTCCGGGATCTCCACGAGGTCGAACGGGCGCCGGTAGGCGGTGCCGGCCAGCTCGGACCCGGCGTGCCGGGAGACGATGTGCCAGCCCTCGCCGAGGACGCGGGCGAACAGCGGCTCGGCGACGACGACGCGGCCGGGCTCGCCCGAGCGCGCCGCGACGACGTACGTGACGTCGGGGTGCACCGCGATGGCGGTGTTGGAGACGAGGGTCCACGGGGTGGTGGTCCACACGAGCAGGTCGGTGCCCTCGAGCGGGCCCTCGGCGAGGGGGAACCGTACGGTCACCGACGGGTCCGTCACGGTCTCGTAGCCGCCCGGCTGGCCGAGCTCGTGGTCGGACAGCGGGGTGCCGCAGCGCGGGCAGTACGGGCTGATGCGGTGGTCGCGTACGAGCAGGCCCTTGTCGAAGATGACCTTGAGCGACCACCAGACGGACTCGACGTACTCCGGGTCCATGGTGCGGTACGCCTGGTCAAGGTCGACCCAGTAGCCCATGCGCTCGGTCATCGCCTCGAAGGCGTCGACGTGGCGGAGCACCGACTCGCGGCAGCGCCGGTTGAACTCCGCGACGCCGTACGCCTCGATGTCCTTCTTGCCGGACAGGCCGAGCTCCCGCTCGACGGCCACCTCGACGGGCAGGCCGTGGCAGTCCCAGCCGGCCTTGCGGCGGACGCTGAGGCCCTTCATGGTCTTGAACCGCGGGAAGAGGTCCTTGAACACGCGGGCCTCGACGTGGTGGACGCCGGGCATGCCGTTCGCGGTCGGCGGCCCCTCGTAGAACACCCACGGGTCGCCGTCGGCGGTCTGCTCGAGGGAGCGTTCGAAGACCTTGCCCTCATCCCAGCGGCGCAGCACCTCGCGTTCGAGGCCGGGCAGGTCGACCTGGGCGGGCAGGGCACGCATCCTGCGCGGCTGCGGCTCGGCGGGCATCTCGTCGGGCATACGGCACCTCCGGCGTCACGGAATTCGACGTGGACCGGAGGGACGAGGCGGTCAGCCCCGCGGTACCACCCTCCTTGGCCGTCCCCCAGGAGGAGACGACCCGCTCATTGCGCTCGGCTGCCGGGTCTACTGGGCCGTTACGGCCGTTCTGCCGGCGGCTATGGGGTGATCGGACCGCCGGGCACGCCCCCGGACTCACACCGTCTCCGGGTCGCTCAAGGCTGCGTACGGCGGCAGGTGTCCCCATCAACGCCTTGCCGATAGCGACGATAACGTACGGCGGCCCATGAGTTCTTCCCGATTCCGATGCCGGGTCACGACCGGAAGGGTCGGATGATCTGTCCGAAACCGGGGTGTTTCAACTTCGTTCGCGGTGGTTTGGGCGGCGGCCCAGGGTCAAGTTTGGGTAAGCCGGCGGCCACGGCCAGGTTGCTAACCAGGTGTATTAGGACATATGCGGCGTGTTACAAGACCTGGTCATTTGCCGTCTCGCGGAACCGCGACCTATGCTTCCCGCACTGCCAGAGATGATCGGCGCAAGGGGGGCCCGACTATGGACGGCACTGCCGGCCCGAAGGATAGGAATCCCACGGCTGAGGCGCCGCGTGCGACCCGCTCCGGAACACGGCGCGCGTCCACGACGGGGCGAAAGATCTCCCCGGCGACCGCGAAGCGGTTGCCGGTCCGCCAGGGGGAAGGTCACTGGACGGCCGGCGAGCTCGCCGACGTACGCGACCGGCTCGAACTCGAGATGGTCGACCTGCGAAACGAGATCGCGGCGGCGGAGTCCCAGATCGCCGAGAGGATGAACGACGCGGCCGAAGGCGCGGGAGACGACCAGGCCGACGCGGGGGCCAAGACGTTCGAGCGCGAGCAGGAGATGGCGCTCACCTACAACGCGCGTGACCTGCTCGCTCAGAACGAGCGCGCGGTCGACCGGATCGGCCAGGGCACATATGGTGTGTGCGAGTCGTGCGGTCAGCCGATCGGGAAGGCGCGCCTGCAGGCCTTTCCACGTGCGACCCTATGCGTGATATGCAAACAGAGAGAGGAGCGTCGCTAAGCGACGCCATGAACTCAGGGCAAGACGGCGGCCTACGCCCGCGGCGGATCGGCGTGCTCGTCGCGATCGCGACGGCGGCTCTGGCGCTCGACGTGGTCACCAAGATGATCGTGGTGGCCACGTTGCCGGACCGGACCGTCGATCTGCTCGGCGGCCTGCTCACACTGACGGAGCTCCGCAACAGCGGCGCCGCCTTCAACATCGGCACCGGCGCCGGCGTGACGCTGGTCTTCACGGTCATCGCGGCGGGCGTGGTGGTGGCGATCCTCCGCTACGCCCGTAAGCTGCGCAGCCTGCCATGGGCGGTCTCGCTCGGCCTGCTGCTCGGCGGCGCCTTGGGCAACCTCGCCGACCGGATGTTCCGCGCGCCCGGCGTGTTCCGCGGGCACGTGGTCGACTGGATCGAGCTGCCGCACTGGCCGGTGTTCAACCTGGCCGACGCCTCGATCGTCTGCGGCGGCATCCTGGCCGTCCTGCTGGCCTCACGCGGGCTGCAGGTGGACGGCACGGTGCAGCGCGACGGCGAGCAGCCTGAGCCTGCCGCCGACGAGGACCAGAGCGACGGCTCCAGGCCGGACGCCAAACGCTGATGGCCGAGCATCGCAGTCTGCCCGTACCCGACGGGCTCGAAGGCGAGCGCCTCGACGCCGCGCTCGCACGCCTTTTCGGTCTCTCGCGCACCCGCGCGGCCGAGGTCATCGCCGCCGGCGACGTGCTCGTCGACGGCCAGGCCGGCGCCAAGTCCGACCGCATGCAGGCGGGGTCCTGGCTCGAGGTGACCCTGCCCGCCCCGCCGTCGGCCCCGGTGGCCCGCCCGGAGCCGGTACCCGGCATGTCGATCCTGTACGAGGACGACGACATCGTCGTGATCGACAAACCGATCGGCGTCGCCGCCCACCCGACCCCCGGCTGGACCGGCCCCACCGTGCTGGAAGGGCTGCTCGGCGCCGGCCACACGCTCGCCACCAGCGGCGCCGCCGAGCGCCAGGGCATCGTCCACCGTCTCGACGCCAACACCACCGGCGCGATGGTCGTGGCCAAGAGCGAGGCCGCCTACTCCCTGCTCAAGCGCGCCTTCAAGGAACGCACCGTCGACAAGCGCTACCACGCCCTCGTCCAGGGCCTGCCGGACCCGCTGCGGGGCACGATCGACGCCCCGATCGACCGGCACCCCTCCGGCGACGGGCGCTGGGCGGTCGTCGCGGGCGGCCGTCCGTCGGTGACCCACTACGACGCCATCGAGGCGTTCCGCGCGGTCAGCCTGCTCGACATCAAGCTGGAGACCGGCCGTACGCACCAGATCCGGGTGCACATGTCCGCCGTGCACCATCCGTGCGCGGGCGACCTCGCGTACGGGGCCGACCCGACGCTTGCGGCACGGCTCGGGCTGAAGCGGCAGTGGCTGCACGCCGTACGTCTCGGGTTCGAGCATCCCGGCGACGGGCGATGGGTGGAGTTCGAGAGCCCGTACCCGGACGATCTGGCGCACGCTCTCGAGGTCGCGGCCGACGAGTCGTAGGCAGGCCGCCGGTTCGTCCGGCCTCGGCGCGGCGGGCGAGCGTACACCCACGCGGCGCAGGCCGGCTGACCGGCGCCATCCACCCATGACGCCGTCACCCGGACGGCGAGGCCGCTCAGGGGGCGCAGGACTCCGCGGGGCGCGCTCACCTCGTTCGCCGTGGACGGAGTACAGAGTGTGAGAGGTTCACTACGATCTGACGTGATGTCACCGAGAAGAGCGTCCGTCCTGCGCGGCGGCGACCTGAGTCTGCGTGATCATCTGATCGCCTCCGCCGAGGCCCTCATGGCGCGGCGGGGGACCGCCGGGCTCACCGTGTGCGACATCGCCCGTGAGGCGCGGGTCGCCGACGGGGTGCTCTACAACCACTTCGCGGACAAGGAGGACCTCCTCGCCCAGGCGCTGCACGCCCACGTACGCTCCGTCGAGCGCTCGCTGGGCGACCTGCCCGAACAGGCGGGCACGGGCGGCGTGGAGGACAACCTGCGCGCGTACATCGCCCACGGGCTGGCGCTGCACACCGGCATCCTGCCCGCCTCGCGGCCTACCTCCGCGCCGAACGCGACCTCGCCCCGCACGCCGACCCCGACATGGCCGCCACGTTGATCATCGGTGCCTGCCACGAGGTCGTCCTGCCGCCCCTGCTCCGCGGCGGCGCCGCGACCGGGATCGAGGTCCCGGACGGCTTCGCCGACGATCTCGTCGCCGCGGTCATGCCCGGCATCGGCCCTGAGACGCGACGCCCCTAGAACGTGCGGCCCGCGCTGGCCGGCGGGCGGCGGGGCCGGTATTCTCCCGGCAGGCGTTGATCCACCGCCCAACCTCCTTCGGCCCTCCCCGGCAGGGCCGCCCGGCGGAGGCAAAGGGGACTGGTCTTCCCGGATCGCTGGTCATCCGCCCGCCACGGGCTCCTCGCCGGGGGCCGAGTTCCGTGGTTTCCGAGGGCCTGATGACAGCGAACAGACACTTCAAGCGTCGCGTACGCGACCGCGCTCGCCGTACGGGCGAGTCCTACACCGCTGCCCTCAGGCACCTCAGGGAAGCGAAGGAGCAGCCCGTGAAGTGGCAGCGCATCGAGAAACCCGACTTCGGCTACGCCGTCCACGTCCCGCACGACTGGGACGAGCGGCCGCCGAACCTGAAGAACTCCCCCTGGGAGACGGCCCGGTTCGGTGACCAGGCCGACCGCCGGCGCAGCGTCGTCGTGTTCCGGGGGCCGACGAGGCCCGGGCGTACGGCCGAGGAGCTCATCGAGCAGGTGACCACCTCGCTCGGCAACGCCGGCTTCACGGACTTCGAGAGCACCGGCGTCCGGCTCGGCGGGCGGGCCGGGATGCGCCTGGACTGCGCCCGGCACGACGCCGGCCGGATGTGGGCCGTACGGGAGTACTTCGTCGCCGGGAACGGCGTGTACTTCTGCCTGGCCCTGGGCTCGGCCGTACCCGGGGAGGACGAGGCCCTCTTCGACGCGATGGCCGAGCGTTTTGAGATCTTCGAGGTGAGCTGACGGGGGAGGAGGGGCGGCCCCGGGGCCGCCCCTCCGAACCGGCCTCAGGCGCTCACGAGGAGCGTGGACTCCGTCGACCCTTCGACGAGCACCTCTTCGGGGAGGTAGTGCCGCGGCGCCACGGCGAAGACCGCTATGGCGACAGTCCCGTCGTACTCCGCCGTGTAGCAGAGCACGTCCTCGTCCCAGGTCTCCCGCAGCCCCGACCTCAGGGCGCCGCTGACCTGCCGGTACGCCGGGCTGACCAGAAGCTGCTGGAGGGTGGACTCCAGGGCGTCTCGAACGACCGGTCGGGGAGCGGGTGCGTTGGTGACGTAGAAGACGTGGCCGCAGGTCCGGCGGGAGAGGCTCTCGCCGCACTGGCCGGGCCGGGTTACGTTGAAGCGGTCGTCCGAGGTGTTCGGCTTCGGCCATGGTCGTGACCGGTTCTGTCAGGGGTCTCTCAGAGCCCGGACAGGCGGAGCCCGGCCGTCACGACCGCCGCGGCGAGCAGGATGACGAGAAAGGGTGCACGGAGAAGAAGCGCGATGACGGCTGCGGCCATTCCGGCGAGGCGGGGCGCGTCGAGTTCGAGGGCACGGCCGTTCGCCAGGGCCTGCACGGCGATGAGCGCGGTGAGGAGCGCGACCGGCACGAGTTCGCTGAACCGCCGGACCCGGGGGTCGCCGAGCACCCGCTGGGGCACGACGAGCCCGGCGAGCTTGAGCCCGTAACAGCCGATCCCGGTCGCGACGACGGCGATCCAGACGGTCATACGTCCCTGCCTCCTTGATCACGGATGGTCCGCGGGTCGGTCGTGCGGAAGCCGCGGCGAATCACGGCCGGTCCTCGGCGGACGGGCCGGCGCCCTTCCCGGGAGCCGGGCCGGGCGGCGCCCCGGGCGGTACGGCGGCCGTACGGGCGCGGCGGGTCATGGGTGAGGCGAGGCGGGTCCGGGCGCGGGTCGAGGCCGGCGCCTGGAGAGGCCGGGCCGGAGGATCCGGCCCGCGTGGGACCCGTCATGAGCGGTTCTCTGGGGCGGTGAGGGCGGGTTCGGGGGCCGGTTCGCCGGGGTCCTGCGGCGTATCGGCGGGGCGCCGGATGAGGCCGGCGAGCGCGGCCAGGGCGGTGAGCATC
Organism: Actinomadura sp. DC4; assembly: GCF_030406325.1. GTDB lineage: Bacteria > Actinomycetota > Actinomycetes > Streptosporangiales > Streptosporangiaceae > Actinoallomurus. Next base: position 28,588 of record NZ_JAUEQY010000001.1, read on the forward strand.
ACGGGGAGGCCGGGCGGGAGCAGGGGCGTGGTCGCGATCGCCACGACGGCGGCGAGGACGGCGACCCGCCGCTCGGCGGCGCCCGCCAGCCGGGGCCACAGCAGGCCGAGGAACGCCGCCGGCCCGACCACGTCCAGCCCGTACGTCCGCGGGTCGCCCAGTCGTGAGGCGCCGATCGCGCCGCCGAGGGTCGAGAGGTTCCAGACGGTGAAGAGGCTGATCGCGGTGGCCCAGAACCCCGCCCGCGCCTGCGGAGGGCCGGGCTGGGCGGTCGCCACGGCCGTGGTCTCGTCGATGACGAGGTGCGCGGTGAGCAGCCGCCGCAGGCCGCGTACGCGCAGCGTCTCGGCCAGGCGCAGCCCGTACAGCCCGTTGCGCCCGCCGAGCAGGACCGCCCCGACGGCGCCGGCGATGAGGTCGCCCCCGCCCGCGACCACGCCGATCAGCGCGAACTGCGAGGCCCCGGAGAACGCCAGCAGGCTGAGCGCGCACGCCTGCGGCACCCCGAGCCCGGCCGCGACCGCGGCGGCCCCGAACGCCACCCCGGACAGCCCGACCGCGAACCCGACTCCCAGCCCGTCCCGCACCGCCGATCGTGTCAGCGTCGAATCCATACCCCGACCCTAGGAACGCCCGGCCAGGGGTGTCTTGCACGAAATTGCACCGAACGGCCCGCCTCCGCGGGGCTGCCGGAGGTCCTCTCAGGCGGTGCGGCCGAGGAGGTAGGCGCCCGGGGGTACGCCGACGACGCGTTTGAAATGGCGGGTCAGGTGCGGCTGGTCGGTGAAGCCGGTCCGGGCCGCGACCTCGGCCGGGCGCAGGCCCGCGTCCAGGAGCTCGCGGGCCCGCTGGACGCGGAGGTTCGTCAGGTACGCGTGCGGCGGCAGGCCGTACGCCGCGCGGAAGGCCCGCAGCAGTGCGAACGGGCCGGCGCCGACCGCCTCGGCGAGCTCCTCCAGCGACGGCGGCGCGGTCAGCCGCTCGTGCAGCAGGTCGCGGGCCGCGCGCACCGCCGGGGGAGCGATGCCGCCGGCCCCCGTACGGCCCGGCGGAGCACCGTGCCGGCCCAGGATCGCGGCCAGCGCCGTTCGCAGCGCCGACGACGACGCCAGGGCGTCGCCCCGCGCCACGCTCGCGTGCACCGTCCGCAGCAGCCGCGCCGCCGCGGGGTCGTCCACGATGGTGGAGGGGAAGTACGGCGTCCCGCGCGGCGCGCCCAGTTCGTCCGCGACCTCCCGTACGACGTCCACCGCCGGGTAGAGGACGCGGTACCGCCAGCCCTCCGGCACGCCCGCGTGCCCTGTGTGCACGACCTCCGGGTTCAGGATCACGACCTGGCCGCGCGCCGCCCGAAGCAGGCTCCCGGCGTGCTCGAACTCCTCGACGCCGGACTCGATCAGCCCGATCGTGTACGTCGCGTGCGCGTGCCGCGAGTAGCGGTGGGTGACGTAGCGGGCGCTCAGCAGGTCGACCCCGGGCTCCGTCGGATGCCTGCGGTAGTGCGCCACTTCCCCGTCCACCCCAGTGAGCCTATAACCCGCAAAACAGACATGCCGTCCGCGATGTGAGACGCCGCATTCCGGAAGTTGGCACGCCGCCCGTCGCGGCGGCTACCATCGAACGCATGGATCGTCGCTATTTCGCGTTTACGACGCCGGCTCCGGGCGAGCCGGTCGCCGCGCGCTGACGACGACCACCACCCGAGCCGGCAGAGGCAGAGCCCCCCACGGGCTCTGCCTTTCGCGTTCTCCACGAACGAATGTGGGCGGCTCCCGGAGGGCACCGCCCGGAGGGAGCACCCCGATGGACCTGACCGACCAGGACACCGCCGTGATCGTCGCCGGTCCCGGCGCGGCGCCCGACGTGGCCATGACGAGCCTGCGCCACCGGCACGGCCGCGTGGACGCCGCCACCGAGCTGACGAGGCTGCGCGCGGCGTACGACGGCCCGCTGCTGGTCGAGCCGTTCTCCGCCCTGGACCTGCCGGCCATCGCGGCGCACGCCGACGGCGTCGTGGTCGGCGCCGCCTGGATGCAGGACTACCAGCTCCTGCGCGCCGTCGCCCGTACGGGCCGGCCCGTCGTCGTCCAGCGCGCTCCGGCCGCGACCCTGGAGGAGTGGCTGTCGGCGGCGGAGTACTGCGTCGCGGAGGGCAACCACGAGGTCGTCCTGTGCGAGACCGGCAGCCGTACCCACCTGCCGCACCCCACGATCGACCTGTCCCTCGTACGGGAGGCCGGCCGCCGGTGGCCGGTCCTCGTGGACGTCTCGGCCGAGCCCGCGCTCGCCCTGGCCGCCCTCACCGCCGGCGCGCGCGGCCTGCTGCTGGGGGAGGACGCCGCACCGGAAGAGGTCGCCGAGGTACGCGCCAAGGCCGCCATGCTCGCGCCGCTCCTGCGCGACGAGACGCCCGAGACGATCGAGGACGCGCGGGCCGCGATCGACCGGGTCGACGCGGCGCTCGCCACCCTCCTCGAACGCCGGGCGGGCCTGGCCGGGGTCGTCCAGCGGCTGAAGCCGGTCGGCGGGTTCGCCGGGCGCGACCTCGGCCGCGAGCGCCGGATCGTCGAGGCGATGGCCGCCCGCGCGCCCCGGCTCGGCCCCGACCGCATCGCCCGCATCATGGGCGCCGTCATCGAGGCGGGCCTGCAGGCGTCGGAGGAGCACGACCTGTCACGCGCGTGAGGAAGGGCTCAGGCGAGCCGCCGCCGTACGGCCCGCCAGCCCGCGAACAGCACCACGAGCACCACGGGCAGGGACCAGAACGCGATCTGGTTGGCGTCGTCGGAGAAGGCCATCAGGCCGACGACGACGGCGAGGAAGCCGAGAGTGACCCAGTTCGTGACCGGGGCGCCGGGCATGCGGAAGGAGGGCCGGGTCATCTCGCCCCGGCGGGCGGCCGCGCGGAGCCGGAGCTGGCAGTAGACGAGCGTCGCCCACACCGCGACGACGCCGAGCGAGGAGACCGACGTGGCGATGTCGAAGGCCATCTTCGGCACCGCGTAGTTGAGCGCGACGCCCAGCATCAGCACGACCGCGGTGAACAGGATCCCGCCGTACGGGACGTGCCGGTCGTTCATCCGCCCGACGAACTCCGGCGCCTCGCGCCGCAGGGACAGGGCGCGCATCACGCGGCCGGTGGCGTACAGGCCGGAGTTGCAGGAGGAGAGGGCCGCGGTGAGCACGACGGCGTTCATGATGTCGCCGGCGCCGGGCACGCCGAGCCGGGAGAAGACCGTCACGAACGGGCTCTCCCCGCCGTTGTAGGCGGTCCACGGCAGCACCATGACCAGCAGCACCACCGAGCCGACGTAGAACACCCCGATCCGCCAGACCACGCCGTTGATCGCCCGGGGCAGCACGCGGCGCGGGTGCTGGGTCTCGCCGGCCGCGATGCCGACCATCTCGATGCCGGAGTAGGCGAAGACCACGGCCTGCAGGCTCATCAGCACCACCGGCAGCCCGTGCGGCAGCAGGCCGCCGTGGGAGGTCAGGTTGTGCGGTCCGGCGTGCGCGTGGCCGACGCCCGCGCCGGTCAGCACGAGGCCGATCCCGACGAACAGGAACGTCACGATGGCGAGCACCTTGATCACCGAGAACCAGAACTCCAGCTCACCGAAGAGCCGTACGGACAGGAGGTTCACGGCGAGCAGGACGACGAGCGCGGTCAGGGCGGTCACCCACTGCGGCACGCCGGGCAGCCAGCGGTGCACGTAGATGCCGATCGCGGTCGTCTCCGCCACGCCGGTCATGGCCCAGTTGAGCCAGTAGAGCCAGCCGCTGGTGAAGCCCGCCCAGGGGCCGATGAACTCCCGCGCGTACGAGACGAAGCTGCCCGCGGTGGGGCGGTGCAGTACGAGTTCGCCGAGCGCCCGCATCACGAAGAAGGCCGCGACGCCGCAGACGGCGTAGGAGAAGATCAGTCCGGGACCGTCCGCGGCGAGCTTTCCGCCGGCGCCGAGGAACAGGCCGACGCCGATGGCGCCGCCGATCGCGATCATCTTGACCTGGCGGCCGCTCAGGGACGTGGCGTAGCCCTCATCGCCCTCATCGCCCTCGCCCGCGAGCGTGCCCGGCGGATCCAACGTCCTCGACACGCCCGCCCTCCGGTCGCCTGCCTTCATCGGACTGTCTTGATGCCCGAGTACCGGCCTGACCATACAAGACGCCGGAGTGTGTACGGGTCGTCACACGTGCGATCATGCCTGGGAGCGGGGTCTTTCGGACATCTTGAGTGTCGGGCCCCGAACTGTCAGCAGGGACCCGTTAGGCTCATGGGGCCGCCGTGCGACCGGTAGCCAAAAGAGACGAAAAAACCTTCGACGCCGACGCGTGCCCCCGGCACGTGTGGGTGCCGCATGCCTGAAGGAGGCGCACGCGCATGGGTGACTCGTTCGTGCATCTACACGTGCACACCGAGTACTCGATGCTCGACGGGGCGGCCCGTCTCAAAGAGATGTTCGCCGAGGTCGGCAAACAGGGCATGCCCGCGGTGGCCATGACCGACCACGGCAACACGCACGGCGCGTACGACTTCTACCGGCAGGCGACCGCCGCCGAGGTCACCCCGATCATCGGCATCGAGGCCTACGTCGCGCCCACCTCGCGCTACGTCAAGCAGCCCGTCCGCTGGGGCGAGCCCAGCCAGAAGAGCGACGACGTCTCCGGTGGCGGCCACTACACCCACAAGACGATCTGGGCCCGCGACAAGGTCGGCCTGCACAACCTCTTCAAGCTGACCAGCCGCGCCTACACCGAGGGCTTCGTGCGCAAGTGGGCGCGCATGGACTTCGAGCTCCTCGAGGAGCACTCGGCCGGCCTGATGGCCACCACCGGCTGCCCGTCCGGTGAGGTGCAGACCCGGCTGCGGCTCGGCCAGTTCGACGAGGCGCTCAAGGCGGCCGCCAAATACCAGGACGTCTTCGGCAAGGAGAACTACTTCCTCGAGCTGATGTACCACGACCTCGACATCGAGCGCCGCGTACGCGACGGGCTCGTCGAGATCAGCAAGAAGCTCGCCATCCCCCCGGTCGTCACCAACGACTCGCACTACACGCGCGAGGCCGAGTCCGCCGCGCACGACGCGCTGCTGTGCATCCAGACCGGCAAGCAGCTCGCCGACCCCAACCGCTTCAAGTTCGGCGGCTCGGGCTACTACCTCAAGACCGCCGACGAGATGCGGGCGATCGACAGCTCCGACATCTGGGCCGAGGGCTGCCGCAACACGCTGCTGGTGGCCGAGAAGGTCGACCCGTCCGGCATGTTCGAGTTCCGCAACCTCATGCCGCGTTTCCCGGTCCCCGAGGGCGAGACCGAAGAGTCGTGGTTCCGCAAAGAGGTCTGGCTCGGCATGGACCGGCGCTTCCGTGACGGCTTCGACGACGAGCACCGCAAGCAGGCCGAGTACGAGATGGACGTCATCTGCCAGATGGGGTTCCCCTCCTACTTCCTCGTGGTCGCCGATTTCATCATGTGGGCCAAGAACAACGGCGTCGCGGTGGGCCCGGGCCGTGGCTCGGCGGCCGGCTCCCTCGTCGCGTACGCGATGGGCATCACCGACCTCGACCCGCTGCCCCACGGGCTGATCTTCGAGCGGTTCCTCAATCCCGACCGCGTGTCCATGCCCGACATCGACGTGGACTTCGACGAACGCGGGCGGGCCGACGCCATCCGCTACGTCACCGAGAAGTGGGGCGCCGACAAGGTCTCCATGATCGCCACCTTCGGCACCATCAAGGCGAAGGCCGCGATCAAGGACGCCGGTCGCGTCCTCGGCTTCCCGTACGCCCTCGGCGACAAGATCTCCAAGGCATTCCCGCCCGCGGTGATGGGCAAGGACATCCCGCTGTCGGGCATCTTCGACAGCAAGCACCCGCGCTACGGCGAGGCCGGTGAGCTGCGGAAACTGTACGACGAAGAGACCGACGTCAAGCAGATCATGGACCTGGCGCGGGGCCTGGAGGGCCTGATCCGCCAGACCGGCGTGCACGCCGCCGGCGTGATCATGTCCGCCGAGCCACTGACCGACCACATACCGATCATGCGCCGCGACAGCGACGGCGTGATCATCACGCAGTTCGACTACCCGACCTGCGAGACGCTCGGCCTGCTGAAGATGGACTTCCTGGGCCTGCGCAACCTCACGATCATGCAGGACTGCCTCAAGGCCATCAAGCTCAACAAGGGCGAGGACATCGACCTCCTCGAACTCCCGCTGGACAACCGCAAGGCGTACGAACTGCTGGCGCGCGGCGACACGCTCGGCATCTTCCAGCTCGACGGCGGCGGCATGCGCTCGCTGCTGCGGCTGATGCGCCCGGACAACTTCGAGGACATCTCCGCCGCCCTCGCGCTGTACCGGCCCGGCCCGATGGGCGCCAACTCCCACACCAACTACGCGCTGCGCAAGAACGGCCAGCAGCCGATCACGCCGATCCACAAGGAGCTCGAAGAGCCCCTCAAGGAGATCCTCGGCACGACCCACGGCCTGATCGTCTATCAGGAGCAGGTCATGGCGATCGCGCAGAAGGTCGCGGGCTACAGCCTCGGCCAGGCCGACCTGCTGCGCCGCGCGATGGGCAAGAAGAAGAAGTCGGAGCTGGACAAGCAGTACGCCACGTTCGAGTCCGGCATGCAGGAGAACGGCTATCCCGCCGACGCGATCAAGGCGCTGTGGGACATCCTGCTGCCCTTCTCCGACTACGCCTTCAACAAGGCGCACACCGCCGGATACGGCCTGGTCTCCTACTGGACCGCCTACCTCAAGTCCAACTACGCCGCCGAGTACATGGCGGCGCTGCTCACCTCGGTCAAGGACGACAAGGACAAGAGCGCGCTCTACCTCAACGAGTGCCGCCGCATGGGCATCAAGGTGCTGCCGCCGGACGTCAACGAGTCCGACGCGGACTTCACCCCGAAGGGCGACACCGAGATCCTGTTCGGCCTGACCGCGATCCGCAACGTCGGCGGCAACGTCGTCGAGGCGATCATCGCGGCGCGGCGCGAGAAGGAGCGCTTCACCGACTTCCAGGACTTCCTGCGCAAGGTGCCGCCCCAGGTCTGCAACAAGCGCGTGGTCGAGTCGCTGGTCAAGGCGGGCGCCTTCGACGACCTCGGCCACGAGCGCAAGAGCCTCGTGATGGTGCACGAGGCCGCCATCGACGCGATCATCGACATCAAGCGCAACGAGGCGATCGGGCAGGACTCCCTGTTCGGCGGCGCCGAGGACGTGGTCGACACGAGCTTCGACGTCGCCATCCCGGAGGGGGAGTGGGACAAGACGACCCTGCTGGCCTTCGAGCGCGAGATGCTCGGCCTGTACGTCTCGGACCACCCGCTGCTGGGCATCGAACACATCCTGTCGGCCAACGTCGACTGCTCCATCGCCGCCCTGACCGCCGACGAACGCCCGGACGGCCAGATCGTCACCGTCGGCGGCCTGGTCTCGGGCCTGCAGCGCAAGGTCACCAAGAAGGGCGACTCCTGGGCCCTCACCGTCCTGGAGGACCTCGAGGGCGCGATCGAGCTGATGATCTTCCCGTCGGCGTACCAGCTGTGCTCGACCCTGCTGGCCGAGGACGCGATCCTGGTCGTCAAGGCCCGCCTCGACAAGCGCGAGGACACCGCGAAACTGATCGCGATGGAGGTCACCCAGCCGGACCTGACGGTCGCCGACACCGGCCGCCCGCTGACGGTGTCCCTCCCGGTCACCCGCGTGACCCCGCCGATCGTCGAGCGGCTGAAGGAGGTCCTCGGCACCCACCCGGGCCAGACCGAGGTCCACCTGCAGTTGCAGAACGGCCCCCGCACGACGGTCGTCCGCCTGGACGACCGCCTCCGCGTGACCGCCTCCCCGGCACTGATGGGCGACCTGAAACAACTCCTCGGCCCCGCCTGCCTGGTCTGACCCACACGCGGCCCGCCGCCGGAGTCCGGCTTTTCACCCGGCGGCCATCGCGCCCCGGCCCAGCCGGGACGCGGGCCTGACGCGCCGGAGACGGCTCGACGCGGACGCGGGCGGGTAGTAAGTAGCCCCTCGGCCCGGGGCCGGCCGGCCCGGTGCCACGGACAGCCGTGCCGTGCGGCCTGGTCGGCGGCCCGGCCGAGGACGAGGCGGCCGATCCCGCGCCCACACGGCGGCGGGCGACGATCATCTCGTGGGCGTACAGCGCCGGTCCGTCCTCCCGGTGCCACAGGTCCTCGTCCGGGCGGCCGAGCGAGGCGGCGTCGGCCGTCTTCCCGCCCACCTCGGCGATCCAGGCGCGACCCTGGCGTACGCAACGCCGGCAAGCTTCCGTCGCCGGCCCTCTCCCACCTGCACGTCCACCGCTCGACTTCGCAGGCGGCGAGCCACGTCCCGATAAGGCGATCATGGCGCGCCTCGGTCGCGCGGTGGATGACGGGGTGCGCCATCCCCATGTCCGCGGCCGGGTCAGGCGGTGCGGCCGAAGGTTCGGCGGTAGGTCGTCGGGGAGACGCCCACGGCGGTGTGCAGGTGCTGTCGCATCGAGGTGGCCGTGCCGAAGCCCGCTCGCTCGGCCACGCGGTCGATCGGCAGGTCCGTCGTCTCCAGCAGGCGGCGGGCCTCCTCGATCCGCTGGCGCAGCAGCCACTGTGCCGGGCTGACCCCCGTCTCCTCCCGGAACCTTCGCGTGAACGTCCGTACGCTCATCCCCGCCTCCCTCGCCAGCCGCGGCAGGCCCAGGGGCTCGTGCAGGTTGGCCAGCACCCAGGCGCGCGTCGGCGCGGTCGAGGTGCCCGTCGGCTCGGGCAGGGGGCGTTCGATGAACTGCGACTGGCCCCCGTCGCGCCATGGCGGGACCACCGAGCGGCGTGCCGCGCGGTTGGCCACCTCGCTGCCGTGGTCGCGGCGGATCACGTGCAGGCACAGGTCGATCCCCGCGCCCACGCCCGCCGACGTCAGCACGTCGCCGTCGTCCACGAACAGCACGTCGGCGTCGAGCCGTACGCGAGGGTAGAGCGCGCGGAACCGGTCCGCGTGCAGCCAGTGCGTCGCCGCCCGGCGGCCCTCCAGCGCGCCCGCGGCGGCCAGGACGAACGCGCCCGTGCAGATCGACATCAGCCGCGCGTCCGGTCGCCGTGCGGCCAGGGCCGCGGCCACGGAGGGCTCCAGCGTGCCCGAGGTCATCGCCGCGCCGTCGTGGACGCCTGCCACGACCACCGTGTCGGCCTCGGCGAGTGCCGAGGGCCCGTAGCCGGGCATCGCCTGGAAGCCGCCCGACGTCCGTACGGGCCCGCCGTCCGGGGTGCACGTGCGCACCCGATAGAGCCGGCGGCCCTCCCCGTCGCGCGCCGCGCCGAAGATCTGCGCGGGTACGCCCAGGTCGAACGCCACGACGTCGTTCAGCGCGAGGACGACGATCTCATGAGCCATGGCCCGATTATTTCAGATGATGGCTTTCCGGCCACTCGTACCGTACGACGGGAATGTCCGAGGATCGGTGTTTGTGACAGCGACACTCCCCGACGCCCCGCGCAAGACCCCGGTGCGCCCGCACCGCGCCTGGATCGTGGCGGCCGTCGCCCTCGTGGCCCTGGTGGGCGCCGCCGGGTTCCGCGCCACCCCCGGCGTCCTGATCGACCCGCTCCGCGACGAGTTCGGCTGGCCGCGCGGCACGATCTCCTCCGCCGTCTCGGTCAACCTCGTCCTGTACGGCCTGACCTCGCCGTTCGCGGCGGCGCTCATGGACCGCTTCGGCATGCGGAAGGTCGTCGCCGGCGCGCTCGTCCTCGTGGCGATCGGCAGCGGGCTGACCGTCTTCATGACCGCGCCGTGGCAGCTCATCGCCTGCTGGGGCGTGCTGATCGGCCTGGGCACCGGGTCGATGGCGATGGTGTTCGTGGCCACGGTGACCAGCCGCTGGTTCGTCGCGCGCCGGGGGATCGTCACCGGCGTGCTGACCGCGGGGGGCGCCGCCGGCCAGCTCGTCTTCCTGCCGGTGCTGGCCGGCCTGACCGAGATGTACGGCTGGCGGTCCGCGGCGGTCACGGTCTGCGTCTCCGCGCTCGCCGTCGTCCCGCTCGTCGTGATCCTCCTGCGCGACCACCCCGAGGACGTCGGGCTCCTTCCGTACGGTGCCACCGAGCCGGTGCCCCGCGTCACGGGCACCGGCGCGGCCCGGCGGGCGGTCGGCTCGCTCGCCACGGCGGCCAGGACGCGCGTGTTCTGGCTGCTCGCCGGCGGCTTCGCGATCTGCGGGGCGTCGACGAACGGGCTGGTCGGCACGCACTTCATCCCCGCCGCGCACGACCACGGAATGCCCGAGACGACCGCGGCGAGCCTGCTGGCCCTCGTCGGTGTCTTCGACGTGGTCGGCACGATCTTCTCCGGCTGGCTCACCGACCGGATGGACTCTCGCGTCCTGCTCGGCGTCTACTACGCGCTGCGCGGCTGTTCGCTGCTCATCCTGCCGAGCCTGTTCGCGCGCACGGCCCACCCGAGCATGCTGGTGTTCATCATCTTCTACGGCCTGGACTGGGTGGCGACCGTGCCGCCGACGGTCACGCTCTGCCGGGAGAACTTCGGGATGTCCGGCCCGATCGTCTTCGGCTGGGTGTTCGCCTCGCACCAGATCGGCGCGGCGATCGCGGCCGTCGCCGCCGGAGTCGTACGCGACCATCTGGGCGACTACGCCGCCGCCTGGTACGGCGCGGGCGCGCTCTGCCTGGTCGCGGCCCTGCTCTCCGCGCGGATCCGCCGGGGGCCCGTCCCCGAGCCCGCCTGACGCACTTTGCCCTTTGTTCACCGACAGGACGTACGGCCCGTTTAGCGTCTCCAATGTGTCAGAGACGCTGGCGGAGGAGCTGCTGCTCCTCGCACACGACATCCGTGGCAAGTGCCGAATCGTCCCCACCGCGATGGACTGCGGTGTCACCGGAGCGTTGCTGTCCGAGCTCGGCCTGGCCGGCCATGTCACCGTGGAGGACTCCGTCCTGGTGGCGACCGGCGACCGGCCGGCCGGCGACCCGATCCTCGACGAACTGCTCGCCGGGATCGTGGCCTCCTCCCGTACACCGCGGGAGTGGGTCACGCGCCTGCGCGGGTCCGGCCTGACCGAACGCCTGCTCACCCGCATGGTGCAGGACGGCCGGGTCGAGGTCGACCATCACCGCAATTACGGCCTGTTCGCCGAGACCTGGTACCCCGTACGCGACATCGTCGCGCTCTGGGAGGCCCACCAGCGCGTGGTCGTCGCCGCGACGGCGCCCGTGGCCCCCGACGAGCGGACGCCGGCCCTCGGCGCGCTCGCCGAGGCGGCCGGGCTCGGCAAGGTGTTGTTCGCCACCTCGGGCGACTGGCGCGCGCTGTGCGAGCGGGTACGGGAGGCGACGGCGGGCGACTGGGCCGCCGAGGCCGTACGCCGCACCATCGGCGCCGAGCGCAGGAGCGCCTCGGTCTGACCGTACGCTTCGCGAGAACGAGGCCGCGTGATCCGCTCACGCGGCCTCCGGCGGGCTATCTTTCCGGGGAGGGACTGCTTCGGCCGGAGAGGCGCGGGTGATCATGGGCAGCGAGGACGGGCGGCGACCGCTCGACGCCGAGGCGGTGCTCGCCGAGGCGGTGAAGGCGTTCTGGGTGATGGTCGGCGTGCTGGCGGTCATCTGGATCGTGCAGGTGGTCAACTGGATGGACGACTACCGGCTCAGCGTGCACTACGGCATCCACTCGCGTGACCTCGCCGACGTCACCGGCATCATCACGGCGCCGTTCCTGCATCTGAGCTGGGGCCACATCGAGGGCAACTCGGGGCCGCTGTTCATCTTCGGTTTCCTCGCCGCGTTCCGCGGCGTCAAGCGCTTCCTGAGCCTGACCGCCCTGATCGTCGTGGTGAGCGGCGCGGGCGCGTGGCTGTTCTCCGGCCAGGGCACGGTGACGGCGGGAGCCAGCGGCGTGGTCTTCGGCTACTTCGGCTACGTCATCGTGCGCGGCTTCTTCGACCGGCACCGGCTCGACATCGCGGTCGGCCTGGTCATGGCCCTGTGCTTCGCGTACCAGTTCACGGTGCTGCTGCCGCACCGCGGCATCAGCTGGCAGGGCCACCTGTTCGGCTTCGCCGCCGGCATCGCGGGCGGCTGGCTCCTGCGCGACCGCCGCGCCGGCAAGGTCAAGGGCGGCGAGACCCGGCCCCTGCCCGCGCCGACGGGCGCCGCCGTACAGACCTCCTCCGCGGGCACCCGGGCCGACCTGCTGAAGCAGATCGACGAGATGGGCCTCTGACGAACGGCCCGCCGGGCGGCATGGCCCGGCGGACCGTACGTCTCAGTCGAGCAGGGCGGTGACGGTGCCCGCTCCGACGGTGCGGCGGCCCTCGCGGATGGCGAAGCCGAGGCCCTCGTCCAGCGCGATCGCGCGGCCCAGCGACACCGTCATCGTGACCGTGTCCCCGGGCAGCGCCATGCCGCCCTCGCCCATCGCGATCTCACCCGGCACGTCCGTCGTCCGGATGTGGAACTGCGGGCGGTACCCGGTGAAGAACGGCCGGCTGCGGCCGCCCTCCTCCGCGCCGAGCACGTACACCTCGGCGCGGAACACCGCGTGCGGCCGGGTCGCCCCCGGCGCGGCCACGACCTGGCCCCGGCGCACCTGCTCGCGGCGTACGCCGCGCAGCAGGAGGGCCGTGTCGTCCCCGGCCTCGGCGTGGTCCATGGTCTGGCCGAACGTCTCCAGGCCCGTGGCCACGCTCGCGACCGTCTCGCCCAGGCCGACGACCTCGACGCGCTCCCCGAGCCGGATCGAGCCCTGCTCCACCACCCCGGTCACGACCGTGCCGCGGCCGGTGATGGTGAGGACGTTCTCGATCGGCATGAGGAACGGCAGGTCCAGCATCCGCACCGGCACCGGCACGTACGCGTCGACCGCCGCGAGGAGGTCCTCGATCCGCCGGACCCAGTACGGGTCGCCCTCGAGCGCCCGCAGCCCGGACACCCGGACCACCGGGACCTCTTCCCCGGGAAAGCCGTACCGGGACAGCAGCTCGCGCACCTCCAGCTCGACCAGGTCCAGCAGTTCGTTGCCTTCACCCCCGTGACTAGGCCCCGCCGCCCCCCAGCCCGACGCCGTGTCCGCCTTGTTGAGGGCGACCACGATGTGCCGTACGCCGACCTGCCGGGCGAGCACGACGTGCTCACGGGTCTGCGGCATCGCGCCGTCCCGCGCGGACACGACCAGGATCGCCCCGTCGATCTGGGCCGCGCCGGTGACCATGTTCTTGACGTAGTCGGCGTGGCCGGGCATGTCGACGTGGGCGTAGTGCCGGGCCGGCGTCTCGTACTCGACGTGCGCGATGTTGATCGTGATGCCGCGGTCCCGCTCCTCGGGGGCACGGTCGATGCCGTCGAACGGCACGACCTCGGCCAGCCCCTGCCGGGCCAGCACCGAGGTGATCGCCGCGGTGAGCGTGGTCTTGCCGTGGTCGACGTGACCCATCGTGCCGATGTTGATGTGGGGCTTTCCGCGCGCGTACAGGCGCTTGGCCATGACGTGTCCTCAGACGTTCCGAAACGGGGAGAACCGGAGGCGGTGCACAGGGGACCGCCGCGCCACCCTCCTCCGCGGGTTCTCGAAGGACGGGGCGGAGGAGGGTCAGCGTCGCAGGCCGTCGGCGGGCATGACCGCGACGCCCGGCGATGCGGGTGACGGAAGGGCGGCCATGTGGAACATGACACGAACGGTAGGCCGACCGGCGCGTCGCGTCGAACGGTTTTCCGGCCTCAGCGCGCGGACAGCTCCATCGACATGGAGATGAAGCGGTCGTCGTCGTCGAACTCGGCCGTGCACGCGCCGCCCTCCGGCAGCGTCGCGATGATCGAGGTCTCCGTCTCGGTGTACGGGAGGTGGTGGTGGCTGAAGTAACGGGACACCGTCAGCCGGTGGTCGGCCGGGAACAGCGTCAGGCCACTGGTGATCATGCGGGGCGCGGTCAGGGAGTCCCAGCCGGGGATCGGCGCGGACGAGTCCTGGATGGCGAAGTAGGCGACGCCGCCCTCGTACGTGCCGGGGATCGCGCCCGCCGAGCCGATCAGACCGGTAGTGGCCATGGCGACGATGTCACCGCCGCTGCGCGCCGGCCCGTCGTACCACGCCAGGTCCAGCTCGGGCGAGGTCAGCTCCGGGATCGCGAGCCGTGCTCCGGCGGCGCTCGGGTTGACGACGGCGGGGTGCTCGGGGCCGAACTGAGGGTTCGCCCAGCCCCACAGCCAGCTGCGGTTCTCCTCGGCGAAACTGCCGAGCAGGGCGACCTTCAGCGTCACGTCGCCCTGGGTGTAGGTGCCGGTGGTCAGGTCGGCACTCCAGTCGGCGGCGGGCAGGAAGTCACCGAGGGACTCCTGCTGCTGGGCCGAGATCGCGGCGTACGCGGCTCCCAGCCGGTCGAACGCCGGGCTGAATCCAGACATGGCGGGCACACTATCTCAGACGGCTCGTGCCGCGGAGCGGCTCCGGGTCCGGATCGGTCAAGCGCTACGCTGCGATCATCAGCGAGAGGCGGGGGGAGTTCGGAATGGCCGGCCAGCTTCGGATCGGAGTGGCGGCGACTCTCGTGATCGCGGTGCTCGGCGCTCCCGCCGGGCTGCTGTGGACCACGGTGGCGCCGCGCACGACGTACGTGATCGCCGGAGGCAAGGCCCTCCTCGGCGATCCGGAGAGTCAGACTCTGATCGCCGCGGACGGCTGGTTCGCCGTGCTGACGGCCCTCGCGGGCCTCCTGTGCGGCGTCGTCGCCTACCTCGTGGCCGGCCGGCTCCGTGAGATCGGGCTGATCGCCGCCCTCGGCGCGGGAGGCACGGCCGCGGGCCTGGTCGCCTGGTGGGTGGGCAGCCTCATCGGCCGCTCCTCCTTCCAGCACCAGTTGCGTACGGCACGCGACGGGACGACCGTCAAGAACGCCCTGGACCTGCACGCCGTGGGCGTGGTCATCGCCTGGCCGCTGATCGCGCTCGTGGTCTTCGGGCTGCTGGAGGCGTTGGACGTGGCCCGCCGCGAGTCACGCGGACGAACGGCCGCGGGCTATGCCGGCGATGGCGGCGCCGGTCAGCCGGATCAGGTCGGCGGGGGCCAGTTCGACCTGGAGGCCGCGCCGCCCAGCGGAGACGTAGATCGTCGGGAACCCTGACGCGGAGGCGTCCACGACCGTCGGCAGCCGCTTGCGCTGGCCCAGCGGGCTGATGCCGCCCCGCACGTAGCCGGTGACGCGCTCGGCGTGCGCCGGGTCGGCCATGGCCGCCCGCTTGCCGCCCGCCGCGCCGGCGAGCGCCTTGAGGTCGAGCGTGGCCGAGACGGGCACGACGGCGACGGTGAGGTTCCCGTCGACCTCGGCCACGAGCGTCTTGAAGAGCCGCTCGTGCGGCACGCCGAGAGCGTCGGCGGCGGCCTCGCCGTAGGACTCCTCGCCGCCCGTCGTCTCGTACGGGTGGAGGGTGAAGCCGATGCCGGCGCTCGTCGCCGCCACGGTCGCGGGCGTGCCCTTGCCGCCGCTCTTCTTCGCTGCCAACAGGCACTCCTCAGTTCGGGCTGACGCCCCCGCCCAGGAACTCCGACGCCGGGACGGTCGGGAAGGTCTCGAGCAGGAGATTCTCGCGTCTCAGCAGCTCATACTCCAGCCTGAGCCGGGCGGCGGCGTGCTCCGCCTGCAGGAGGCGCTGCTTGTCGGACCGGTCCAGGACGAGCGAGGCGGCGACGAGGTAGGACAGGGACTGCGGCTCCTCCGGCAGGTCGGCCAGGTCGGTGACCTCGGCGCCGTGCGCCACGAGCCGCTCGCAGTAGCGCCGGAACTGGCCGGTCACCGGCTCGACGGCGTTCTGCGCGCCCGGCCCGTCCTCCTCCGGCAGCATCGTCACGTCGGCGCGCAGGTAGGCGAGGGAGTCGTCCACGTCCTCGACGCGGAAGCGCGTCCCGCCGGTCGTGACGATCTCGTACCGGCCGTCCTCGTGCTCCTGCACGTCGCGCACCTCGGCGGTGCAGCCGACGGCGGCGAGCCGCCGCGCGGCACCGGGGCCGACCTCGTGGCCGAGCTCGATCGAGACCACGCCGAACCGGTGCGGCTCCTCGCCGGCCAGCAGGTCGCTCATGAGAAGGCGGTAACGCTCCTCGAAGACGTGCAGCGGAAGCACCAGGCCCGGGAAGAGCACGGCCCCCAGCGGGAAGATCGGCAGCCGTTCGGTCACGGCACGAGCGTACGGCCTCGCGGCGATCTTCGCGCCCCCGTTCTCCTCAAGTTGATCTACAGTGTAAAGGCGGCGGCCCCGGCGCGCCGCCGGCTCCTGCCCCGGCGAGGCACTCCGCGGAGCACGGGCACCGGGACGACCGAACCGCCCTGGTCAGGCCGGTCATCTGGCTTTGGGGACAGGTCCGCGTGGCCAGGTGGTGTGACCGTAGTCACCTTGGACTAGATCGCGTCAACCAGCACACAGACGCCGATTCCCCGGGGTTAGCGTCGGACCATCCGCGCGGCAGTCGGCGCGCGGCGCGGCGGCCGCCCCGGAAAGGGGCCACCGCCGTCACTCCCGCGGGAGGCCCACAATGAACGTCGTCTTCTTGATCCTCGCGAGTCTGTGCGTCGGATTCATCCTCGGCTGGCTCGTCGGCCGGCCCCGGCGCTGGGGCGTCTTCGCCGCGGACGTCCCGGTCCCCGGCACCGAGCAGCCGGGCGTCGACACCTTCGCCCACGGCGGCTGATTCCGGCGTTCTAGGGTGAGGCATGCGGATCCATGTCGTCGACGCCTTCACCGATCGCCCGTTCGCCGGAAACCCCGCCGCGGTCTGTCTCCTGACCGGGCCCGCCGAGCCCTCCTGGATGCAGCGGGTCGCGATGGAGATGAACCTGTCCGAGACCGCCTTCCCCCGCCCGGTCGACGATGATCCGGACGCGGACTACGAGCTCCGCTGGTTCACGCCGGCGGTCGAGGTGGCCCTGTGCGGGCACGCCACACTCGGCGCGGCCCACGTGCTGTACGAGACCGGGGCGGTGCCGGAGGACCGGCCGATCCGCTTCCGGACCCTGCGCAGCGGCGTCCTGACCGTACGCCGCGACGGCGGCCGGCTCGCGATGGACTTCCCCGCCTGCCCGCCGGACGAGGCCGACCCGCCCGAGGGCCTGGCCGAGGCGCTCGGCACCGTGCCCACCTGGACCGGGCGCAACGTGCAGACCGACGTGCTCGCCGTGGTCGAGGACGCCGCGACCGTACGGTCCCTGGCCCCGGACCTGTCCGCGCTGGCCGCCATCGACGCTCGTGGCGTCTGCGTCACCGCCGCGGGCGGCGGCCACGACTTCGTCTCGCGGTTCTTCGCGCCCCGCTCCGGGGTCCCCGAGGACCCGGTGACCGGGTCGGCGCACTGCATGCTGGCCCCGTTCTGGGGCGAACGCCTCGGCCGTAGCCGGATGCGCGCCCACCAGGCGTCCGCGCGCGGGGGAGACGTGGACATCGAGGTACGGGGCGACCGGGTCATCCTCACGGGGGCCGCCGTCACGGTGATCGAGGGCACACTCCGCGCCGGGCCGTCCTGACCTCGCGGGGACGCCGATCGTCCGTCATCGGTGTCTCAAGAATCGAGACGCGGGCCCGGGCCGCCGAGCACTCTCCGTAGACTGATCAGGTGATTTCCCGTATCGACCTGCGCGGGTCCCTTCCGGACGACCTGCGCACCGTGCTGCCGCGAGCCGAGCTCGACGTCGAGGCCGCCCTGGAGAAGGTGCGGCCGATCTGCGACGACGTGCGACATCGCGGAGCCGCGGCGGTACGCGAATACAACGAGCGCTTCGACGGCGTCGCCCTGGCGTCCGCGCGGGTGCCGGCCGAGGCGATCCGGCAGGCCCTGGAGGACCTCGCCCCCGGCGTCCGCGACGCCCTCGAGGAGTGCGTGCGCCGCGCGCGCCTCGTCCACCGCGACCAGCGCCGTACGGACCTGACCACCGAGGTCGTGCCCGGCGGCACGGTCACCGAGCGGTTCGTGCCGGTCGAGCGGGTCGGGCTGTACGTCCCGGGCGGCCAGGCCGTCTACCCCTCCAGCGTGGTCATGAACGTCGTGCCCGCGCAGGAGGCGGGCGTCGAGTCGCTGGCGGTCACCTCGCCGGCGCAGCGGGAGTTCGGCGGGCTGCCGCACCCGGTCATCCTCGCGGCGTGCGCGCTGCTCGGCGTGGACGAGGTCTACGCCGCCGGCGGCGCGCAGGCGATCGCGATGTTCGCCTACGGCACCGAGGAGTGCCGCCCGGCCAACCTGGTCACCGGCCCCGGCAACATCTACGTCGCCGCGGCGAAACGCCTGCTCAAGGGCGTGATCGGCATCGATTCCGAGGCCGGGCCGACCGAGATCGCCATCCTCGCCGACGCCACTGCCGACCCGGTCTACGTCGCCGCCGACCTGATCAGCCAGGCCGAGCACGACACGCTCGCCGCGTCGGTGCTGGTCACGGACGCGCCCGAGCTGGCCGACGCGGTCGAGCGCGAGCTCGCCGAGCAGGTGGGCCGCACCAAGCACACCGAGCGCATCACCGAGGCCCTCGCCGGCCGCCAGTCCGGCATCGTGCTCGTCGACGACGTGGACGCGGGCCTGCGGGTCGTGGACGCCTACGCCGCCGAGCACCTGGAGATCCACACGGCCGGCGCCGCCGCCGTCGCGGCCCGGGTCCGCAACGCCGGCGCGATCTTCGTCGGCGCGCACGCGCCGGTCTCGCTCGGCGACTACCTCGCCGGCTCCAACCACGTGCTGCCGACCGGCGGCTGCGCCTGCCACTCCGGCGGCCTGTCCGTGCAGACGTTCCTGCGCGGCATCCACGTGATCGACTACAACGAGGCGGCGCTGGCCGAGGCGACCCGGCGCGTCGTCACGCTCGCCGAGGCCGAAGACCTGCCCGCGCACGGCGCCGCGCTCAAGGCGAGGTATGACTGGGGGATACCGGAGTGACCGACGAGACCACCTCGCTCAGCGACCTTCCGCTGCGCGACGACCTGCGCGGCCGTGAGCCGTACGGCGCGCCGCAGCTCGACGTGCCGGTCCGGCTCAACACCAACGAGAACCCCTACCCGCCCTCGCCGCGCCTCGTCGCGGCCCTGGGGCGGGCCGTCGCGGACATCGCGGGCGACCTCAACCGCTATCCCGACCGCGACGCCGTGGAGCTGCGCAAGGACCTCGCCGACTACCTCGGGCACGGCGTAACCGCGGCCCAGGTCTGGGCGGCGAACGGCTCCAACGAGATCATCCAGCAGATCCTGCAGGCGTTCGGCGGGCCGGGCCGTACGGCGATCGGCTTCGAGCCGTCCTACTCGATGCATCCGATCATCACCGAGGTCAGCGGCACGCGCTGGATCGACGCGCACCGCGACGCGGACTTCGGCCTGGAGGCCGGCCGCGCGGTCGCCGCGATCGAGGAGCACCGGCCCGACATCGTCTTCCTGACCTCGCCGAACAACCCCACCGGCACGTCGCTGCCGCTGGAGGCGATCGAGGCGGTCCTGAAGGTCGCGCCGGGCATGGTCGTGGTCGACGAGGCGTACGCGGAGTTCCGCCGCGAGGGCACGCCGAGCGCGCTGTCGCTGCTGCCCGGTAACCCCCGGCTGATCGTCACCCGGACCATGAGCAAGGCGTTCGCGATGGCCGGCACGCGTGTCGGCTACCTCGCCGCCGACCCGGCCGTGATCGACGCGCTGCTGCTGGTCCGCCTGCCGTACCACCTGTCGGCGGTCACCCAGGCGGTGGCGCGCACGGCGCTCGCCCACCAGGACGAGCTCCTGAGCGCGGTCGAGACCCTGCGCGCCGAGCGTGACGCCCTGGTCGGGTGGCTGCGCGGAGAGGGCCACACGGTGGCCGACTCCGACGCCAACTTCGTCCTGTTCGGCCGGTTCGCCGACCGGCGCCGGGTCTGGCAGGGCATTCTTGATCGCGGCGTGCTGATCCGCGAGGTCGGCCCGCCCGAGTGGCTGCGCGTGAGCGTGGGCACCCCTGACGAGATGGCGGCCTTCCGTGCCGCCCTGGAGGCCAGTAAATGAGCGGTCTTGCCGGAGGCGAGACGGGTAAGCGCACCGGGCGCGTCGAGCGCGGCACGAAGGAGACCTCGGTCTTCGTCGAGGTCGGGCTGGACGGCACCGGTCAGGTCGACGTCGCCACCGGCGTCGGGTTCTTCGACCACATGCTGACCCAGCTCGGCAAGCACGGCTCCTTCGACCTCACCGTCAAGACCACCGGCGACCTGCACATCGACAGCCACCACACGATCGAGGACACCGCGATCGCCCTCGGCCAGGCGTTCCGGGAGGCGCTGGGCGACAAGTCCGGCGTCCGGCGGTTCGCCAACGCCAGCGTGCCGCTGGACGAGACGCTCGCGCAGGTCACCGTCGACCTGTCCGGCCGCCCCTACCTCGTGCACAGCGAGCCGGAGGGCATCGCGCCCATGATCGGCCCGGACTACGACACGACCATGACCCGGCACATCTTCGAGGCGTTCGTCTTCAACGCCGCGATCTGCCTGCACGTCCACGTGCCGTACGGCCGCAACGCCCACCACATCGTCGAGGCCCAGTTCAAGGCCCTCGCCCGCGCCCTGCGCGACGCGTGCGAGCACGACCCCCGCGCGCAGGGGATCCCCTCCACCAAGGGCGCGCTGTGACGCGGATCGTGGTGCTCGACTACGGCTCGGGAAACCTCCGGTCCGCCGAGCGCGCGATCGCCCGCCTCGGCGCGGACGTCACCGTCACCGCCGACTTCGACACGGCGGTGGAGGCCGACGGCCTGGTCGTGCCGGGCGTCGGCGCGTTCGCCGCCTGCATGAACGGCCTGCGCGAGGTCCGCGGCCACCAGATCGTCGGCCGCCGGCTCTCGGGCGGCCGCCCGGTGCTCGGCATCTGCGTCGGCATGCAGATCCTGTTCGAGAAGGGCGTCGAGCACGGCATCACCACCGACGGCTGCGCGGAGTGGCCCGGCGCGGTCGAGCGGCTGAACGCCCCGATCCTGCCGCACATGGGCTGGAACACCGTCGAGGCGCCGGCCGAGTCGGTGCTGTTCGCCGGCCTGCCCGCCGAGACGCGCTTCTACTTCGTGCACTCCTACGCCGCGCGCTCCTGGGAGCTGGGGCCGGGCCGGTTCACGGCGCCGCTGGTGACGTGGGCCGAGCACGGCGAGCGTTTCGTGGCGGCGGTGGAGAACGGCTCGCTCTGCGCCACGCAGTTCCACCCGGAGAAGTCCGGCGACGCCGGGGCCGAGGTTCTGAAGAACTGGCTGTCGACGCTTTCATGAGCAAGGAACGCCAGCGGCGGAGGGCCGAACGTGAGGCCGCCCGCGAGCGCGCGGCGGCCGAGAGCGCCCGCCGCGACGCGCGCGCCGCGCGCCGCAGGACGCGGGTCGCCCGGGTGACCCGGTTCGTGCCGCGCCGTTCCGGGCGGCCCGGCGGGCTCCTCGCGCGCAAGCGCCGTGAGCAGAACGCCATCGTCGCGGTGGCGTTCCTGCTGGTCCAGGTGCTGGCCTGGATGTACTTCCCGTCCTGGACCGGACGGATCGCCGTGCTGGTGCTGTCGGCGTTCCTGGTCCCGGTCTTCATCACGCTCGCCTTCGACCGGAGGTCGTAGATATGTCCCTTGTCCTGTTGCCCGCCGTCGACGTCGCCGACGGCCAGGCGGTGCGTCTCGTGCAGGGGGAGGCCGGCACCGAGACCTCCTACGGCGAGCCGCTCGACGCCGCGCTGGCCTGGCAGAGCGCGGGCGCGGAGTGGATCCACCTGGTCGACCTGGACGCCGCGTTCGGCCGCGGGTCCAACCACGCGCTGCTCGCCGGGGTGACCGGCAAGCTGGACGTGAAGGTGGAGCTGTCCGGCGGCATCCGCGACGACGACTCGCTCGCCGCGGCGCTCGCCACCGGCTGCGCGCGCGTCAACATCGGCACCGCCGCCCTGGAGAACCCCGAGTGGTGCCGCAAGATCATCGCCGAGCACGGCGACCGGATCGCGGTCGGCCTGGACGTGCGCGGGACGACGCTCGCCGCCCGCGGCTGGACCCGCGAGGGCGGCGACCTGTGGGAGGTCCTCGACCGCCTGGAGGCCGACGGCTGCCCCCGCTACGTCGTCACCGACGTCACCAAGGACGGCACGCTCCGCGGCCCCAACACCGACCTGCTCCGCGAGGTCTGCGGCCGTACGGACCGGCCCGTGGTCGCCTCCGGCGGGGTCTCGTCGCTGGACGACCTGCGCGCCCTGGCCGGCCTGACGGGTCACGGGGTGGAGGGAGCGATCGTCGGCAAGGCCCTGTACGCGGGCGCGTTCACGCTCGAAGAGGCCCTCGCGGCGGTCGCCACATGATCCGCAGGATCTCCTCCGGAGGGCCGTGGGAGGACGTCGTCGGCTACTCCCGCGCGGTCGTGGCGGGCCCGTGGGTGCTCGTCGCGGGCTGTACGGCGACCGTCGACGGCGAGGTACGGCACGCGGGCGACGCCTACAACCAGGCCCGTACGGCCCTGGAGGTCGCCGTGACGGCGCTGGGGGAGGCGGGCGCCTCGGCCGCCGACGTCGTCCGCACCCGCATGTACGTCAGGGACATCGCCGACAGTGAGGCCGTGGGGCGCGCGCACGCGGAGTTCTTCAAGGACGTGCGCCCGGCCGCGACGATGGTCGAGGTCTCAGGTCTCATCGACGACCGGATGCTGGTCGAGATCGAGGTGGACGCCTACGCGGCGCGCGGGGAGGTCGCATGACCGTCGCCGTACGCGTGATCCCCTGCCTCGACGTGGACGCGGGACGGGTCGTCAAGGGCGTCAACTTCGAGAACCTCCGCGACGCCGGCGACCCGGTCGAGCTGGCCCGGCGCTATGACGCCGAGGGCGCCGACGAGCTGACCTTCCTCGACATCACCGCCTCCAGCGGCGAGCGCTCGACCACCTACGACGTCGTCCGCCGTACCGCCGAGCAGGTGTTCATCCCCCTGACGGTCGGCGGCGGCATCCGGTCGGTCGACGACGTGGACCGGCTGCTGCGGGCCGGCGCGGACAAGGTGTCGGTCAACACCGCCGCGATCGCCCGGCCGGCGTTCCTGCGCGAGGCCGCGCACCGGTTCGGCTCCCAGTGCATCGTGCTGTCCGTGGACGCCCGCCGCACCGGCGACGGCTTCGAGGTCACCACGCACGGCGGCCGGCGCGGCACCGGCATCGACGCCGTCGAGTGGGCGCGGCGCGGCGAGGAGCTCGGCGTCGGCGAGATCCTGCTCAACTCGATGGACGCCGACGGCACGAAGAACGGCTTCGACCTGGAGATGCTCCGGGCCGTACGCGCGGTCGTGAGCGTGCCGGTGATCGCCAGCGGTGGAGCGGGTGTGATCGCCCACTTCGCGCCCGCGATCGAGGCGGGCGCGGACGCCGTGCTCGCCGCGAGCGTCTTCCACTTCGGCGAGCTGAAGATCTCCGAGGTCAAGGACTCCCTGCGGCAGGCCGGCCACCCCGTCCGCTGAGGCGTGTCGAGAACCCCGTCCGGGCTCCGACTCTCCGGTGAGAGCGCCCACCCGGGGCGCCGGCGAGAGGAGTCCCGTGATGGAGACGAGAGCCGGAAGGCGTGAGTGGGTCGGGCTGGCGGTGCTGGCCCTGCCCACGCTGCTCGTGTCGATCGACGTGTTCGTGCTGCTGCTCGCGCTGCCGCGCCTCAGCACCGACCTGGACGCGTCGAGCACCGAGCAGCTTTGGATCATGGACGTCTACGGCTTCATGGTGGCCGGTTTCCTCATCACCATGGGCACCCTCGGCGACCGGATCGGGCGGCGGAGGCTGCTGCTGATCGGCGCGGCCGGGTTCGGCGCCGCATCGGTCCTCGCCGCGTACTCCACGAGCGCCCCGATGCTGATCGCCGCCCGCGCGCTGCTGGGGATCGCCGGGGCGACGCTGGCGCCCTCGACGCTGGGCCTGATCAGCAACATGTTCACCGTCCCGCGCCAGCGGGCGACGGCGATCGGCGTGTGGATGGCCTGCTTCATGGGCGGCGCGGCGCTCGGCCCGCTGGTCGCCGGGGTGATGCTGAACCACTTCTGGTGGGGTTCGGTGTTCCTGCTCGGCGTCCCGGCGATGGTGCTGCTGCTCGCGGTCGGCCCGGTCCTGCTGCCGGAGTACCGCGACGCCGCGGCCGGCCGGATCGACCTGCCCAGCGTGGCGCTGTCCCTGGCTGCGATCCTGCCGGTCGTGTACGGCCTGAAGGAGCTGGCCCGCGGCGGCTGGGCGCCGCTGCCGCTCGCGGCGGTCGTGGCCGGCGCGGTGTTCGGCCGGATCTTCGTACGGAGGCAGCGCCGGCTCGCCGATCCCTTGCTGGACCTGCGACTGTTCGCCCGCCGGGAGTTCAGCGCCGCGCTGGGCAGCATGATGTTCGGCACCATGCTGATGGGCGCGATCATGATGTTCATCGCGCAGTACTTCCAGCTCGTGCACGGCCTGTCGCCGCTGCGCTCGGGCCTGTGCATGCTGCCGGGAATGGGCGGGTCGCTGGTCAGCTTCCTCGCCTCGCCGCACCTGACCCGCTGGGTCCGGCCCGCGTACCTCATCGGCGGCGGCATGATCGTCTCTGTCGGGGGCCTTCTCCTCATCGCCCAGGCCGGCCCGGTCTCCGGCCTGGCCGCGGTGATGACGGGCTTCGCGGTCACCAACCTCGGCGCCGGCCCCATGGTCACCCTGGGCACCGACCTGGTGGTGGGGTCCGCCCCGAAGGCGCGGGCGAGCTCGGCGGGGGCGCTGAACGAGACCAGCGGCGAGTTCGGCTTCGCGCTCGGCATCGCCGCGCTGGGCAGCGCCGGGACCGCGGTGTACCGCGACAGGATCGTCGTGCCGGGCGGCGTCCCCGCCGGTGAGGCCCGCGACTCTCTCGCCGGCGCGGTGGCCGTGGCCGGCCGGGTGCCCGCCCGGCTCGGCGCGCCGCTGCTCGACTCGGCCCGCGCGGCCTTCATGAGCGGCATGCAGGCGGCCGCCGTGATCAGCGCGGTTCTCCTGGTCGTGGTGGCGGTCGTCGTGGCGACGCTGCTGCGGCACACGGGAGCCGCCCAGGCGCATCCGGAGGCGGCCGACGAGCCCGAGCCGGCCCGCGCCTGAGGATCTGGCGGTGAGAACCCCCACGTCACGAATGTCCCAAGAGCGGCGTCATGGCAGTCCTTTGACGCTACGTTGCGAACGGTCCGGGAAGATTCCGGCGGAGGGGGATGATCATGCGCGCGCTGACAGTGCTGCCGCTGAACGCGGGTTCGCTCGAGGTGTCGGAGTTCGCCGACCCGGTGGCCGGGGAGGGCGAACTCCTCGTCGAGGGCCTCGCCCTGGGGGTGTGCGGCACCGACCGGGAGATCGCCTCGGGCCACTACGGCTGGGCGCCGCCGGGGGCGGAACGGCTGATCCTCGGCCACGAGTCACTCGGCCGCGTACGCGAGGCGCCGCCGGGCAGCGGATTCAGCCCCGGCGACCTGGTCGTCGGCATCGTACGGCGGCCCGACCCGGTGCCGTGCGGCGCGTGCGCGCACGGGGAGTTCGACATGTGCCGCAACGGCCGCTACACCGAGCACGGCATCAAGGAGATCCACGGGTACGGCTCGCAGCTCTGGACGGTCGAGGCCGACTACGCCGTACGGCTCGACCCGTCCATGGAAGACGTCGGCATGCTCCTGGAGCCGACCACGGTCGTCGCCAAGGCGTGGGACCACATCGAGCGCATCGGCAAGCGCGCCTGGTTCGAGCCGCGCTGCGTGCTCATCGCCGGCGCGGGCCCGATCGGGCTGCTGGCCGCGCTGCTCGGCGTGCAGCGCGGCCTCGACGTGCACGTCCTGGACCGGGTCACGAGCGGCCCCAAGCCCGAGCTCGTGGCCGCGCTCGGCGCGACGTACCACACCGCCTCGATCCCCGAGGTGGCCGCGAAGGCCGAGCCGGACATCGTCATCGAGGCCACCGGCGTGCCCCGGCTCGTCCTCGACGCGATGGCCAACAACGCCGCCGCGGGTGTGGTCTGCCTGACCGGCGTGTCCCCGACGGGCCGCCCCCTCGAGATCGACGCCGGGGCGATCAACCGGGAGATCGTGCTGCAGAACGACGTCGTCTTCGGGACGGTCAACGCCAACCGCAGCCATTACGACCAGGCCGTACGAGCCCTCGGCCTCGCGGACCACTCCTGGCTGGCCGGTCTGGTCACGCGCCGGCTGCCGCTGGAACGGGCCCACGAGGCCTTCGAGCAGGGCGAGGAAGAGGTCAAGGTCGTCATCGACCTCCAGTCCTGAGACCTCAGGCGGCGACGGTCTCCTGCTCGGGCAGCGGCCGTGCGGTCTCGCGCGGCCGCCGGACCAGGGCCAGGACGAGGATCCCGCCGACGATGCCGAGGCACGCCGACACCGCGTAGACCGCGTTCAGGCCCGAGGCGACCGCGGACCGGACGATCGGCAGGTGCGGCGCGCGCCCGCCGCTCGCCGCGCCGGCCAGGGCGTGCGGGTCGGGCACGTGGCCGGTCAGCACGTGCTCGATGCGGGCGCGCAGGACCACGCCGAGGACCGCGATGCCGAGCGCGTAGCCGAGCTGGCGGAACGTGTTGAGCGCCCCGCCGGCCATGCCTCCGCGTTCGTGCGGCGCCGCCGCCATCGACGCCGACGCCAGGTTCGGGATGGAGATGCCCACGCCCACGCCGCCGACCACGAGGCCGGGCATGATCGCGGTCCAGGTCGAACCCGCGTCGAGCACGCCCTGCAGGCCCGATCCGATGCCGATCAGCAGTAGCCCGATCCCGATCGTCAGCCGTGGTGAGACGCGGTGCGAGAGCCGCGCGCTCGCGGCCGAGGCCACGAACGAGGTCGCGGCCAGCGGCAGGACCGCCAGGCCGGCGTCGACCGGGCCCAGGCCCAGCACGGTCTGCAGCCACACCGAGGTGAACGCCAGGCAGGCGAACGCCGAGGCCATGAGCAGCATGCCTCCGAGCATGAGCGCGGTGAACGACGCGCTGCGGAACAATCCCAGGTCCAGCAGCGGCTGCCGGACGCGCCGCTCGACGAGGACGAAGACGACGAGCGCGACGGCCGCGAGCGCGAACATGCCGAGCGGGACCGCCGCCCCGAAGCCGTCGTCGCCGGCCCGGATCAGGCCGTACGTCAGCGCGCCCGCGCAGACCGTGAACGCGCAGGTCCCGGCCACGTCCGGCCGGGTGCCCCCGGCCGGCCGCGAGGTCGTGACGCAGGCCAGCGTCAGCGCGACCGCGACCGCGGTCACCGGTAGGTTGACCAGGAAGATCGCCCGCCAGCTCACGTGCTCGGTGAGCAGGCCGCCGATGACCGGCCCGCCCGCCGCCGCGACGCCGTTGACCGCGCCCCAGACGCCGAACGCGACGCCGCGGTCCTTGCCGTGGTAGGTGCTGTTGATCAGGGCCAGCGTGGTGGTGAACATCGCCGCTCCGCCGACGCCCTGGACCCCGCGCGCGGCGATCAGGACGCCGGCGTTCGGCGCGAGACCGCAGGCGAGCGAGGCGGCGGCGAAGAGCACCAGGCCGGCGACGTACACCCTCCGCCGTCCGAACAGGTCGCCCAGCGCGCCCGCTCCGAGCAGCAGCGCCGCCAGGGACAGCGCGTAGATGTCCAGCACCCACTGCAGGCCGGCGAACGAGGTCCGCAGACTCCGGGCCATGCCGGGCAGCGCGACCGTCACGATGGTGACGTCCACGAGCAGCATGAACGCCCCCAGGCAGACCGCCACGAGGGGCCACCATTTGCGCATCGAACTTTCCTTCCTCCGTCGGGGTTCCGACGATCGCGGTCGGCGGCGATCTGGCACAGCCATCGCGCTATAAACGGATGATTCCGACATGGGATAGCGTGCAGTGGTGGAATCCATCACGCTTGACGACCTCGACCGGTGTCTCGTCCACGCCCTCCAGGTCGACGGGCGCGCGCCGTTCGGGCGGATCGCGGCCGTGCTGGGCGTGTCGGACCAGACCGTCGCGCGCCGCTACCGCCGCATGCGCTCGGCCGGAGTGCTGCGGGTGATCGGCGCCGTCGACGGGATGCGGATGGGGTACACCTCGTGGGCGATCCGGCTGCAGTGCGCGCCGGACGCCACCGGCGCGATCGCCGCCGCGCTCGCCCGGCGACCCGACACCTTCTGGGTGCACCTGCTGTCCGGCGGCACCGAGATCGCCTGTGGCACGCGGTCGCGCACCGGCGAGGAACGCGACGCGCTGCTGCTGCAGCACCTGCCCCGTACGGGCCGGGTGGTGTCCGTCTCCGCACACTCGCTGCTGCATCTCTTCATGGGCGGCCCGGCGAGCTGGCCGGGCGTGACGGCGCTGTCGGCCGGTCAGATCGAGCGGCTGCGGCCCGGCCCTCCGGTCCACGACGGCGAGCCGGTGGTCCTCGACGACGGCGACCAGGCCCTGCTGGACGCCCTGTCCGTGGACGGCCGGACCGGCCACGCGGAGCTCGCCGCCGTCACCGGCTGGTCGGAGTCGACCGTACGGCGGCGCATGGACCGGCTGGAGGCCTCGGGCGCGCTGTACTACGACATCGACATCCTGCCCGAGAGCCTGGGGTTCAAGGTCGAGGCGCGGTTGTGGATGTCCGTACGGGCCGCCGATCTGGCCGCAACGGGCGCGGCGCTCGCACGCCACGAAGAGGTCTCGTTCGCCGCCGCGACCACCGGCGCGACCAACCTCATGGCCGCCCTGGTCTGCCGGGACGACCAGGACCTCTACCGCTATCTGACCGAGCGGGTCGGCACGCTGGAGGGGGTCGGGCACCTGGAGACCGCGCCGGTGATCCGGACCATCAAACGGGCCGGCGCTGTCCTGAAGCCGTAATTTACTTGCCCGTTTTGTAATCGGGCGCGCATCCTGCAGCCGTGACAGACATCGTCCTTCATTCAGCGGAATCGCTGCACGGCCGCCTGCAGCGCGGGCGGGGCTGCGCCGCGCGCCGTGCGGCCGGCAGCCCCGGTTCGGGCGACCTCGTCTATGACTGCGTGCGCCACGACCCACGGTGGGACACGCTCGAAGACCGCGGCCTGTACTACGCGCGGCTGATATGCGACCTGGAGCTGGGCCTCGGGCCCGTCATCGCCCACCTGTTCGATCCGGTGGACCACGCCGACTCCGACGAGGACCGTACGAACCTCGCCCTCGACGTCCTCGCCCGTCTCGTACGGATGGGGCGGCTGGAGGCGGCGCCCCCGTTGCGCCGCTACGCCCGCGAGGGCTGGAACTGGTACGCGGCGCTGGCCGAGCTCGTCGAACTCGACGATCCGGCCCTCGCCGAGGGGCTGGACGAGGTGGCGGCGGCCCGCTGTGACGACCACGAGCTGGCCTGGCTGTGCGGCGTCGACGGCGTGGTCACCCGCTCCTGGGCCCAGCGCCACCCGCGCATCGCCGCCGCCCGCCGGCCCGACGTACGGCCGCACGAACCGAGGGCCGCGCTCGCCGGCCGAACCGACGACGACCTCGCCTCTCTCGCCCGCGGGCACGGCGAGGAGGTGACGGCGGCCATCCTCGAACTCGGCCGCCGCCGCAGCCCGGTCGTCCTCGACCTGGCCGAGGAGCTCCTGCCGGGAGGCGCCCACGACGGCCCGCTGTGCCGGGCCGTACGCGACCTGGGGGCCGGCGCGCTCGGCCGCGCCCGGGTGTGGACCGCCGAGCGGCGCTCGTACCACGACGTGGGCATCGACGTCCTGGCCGCGCACGGCACGGCCGAGGACACGCCGCCCCTGCTGGACGCCTTCGGCACGGCACTGGCCGAGGAGGACTGGGACCTGGCCGCCGTACCGGCCGGCGGCCTGGGCCGGCTGCGCTCCCGCCGGGCGATCCCCATGCTGCTGCACGCCTGGGAACAGAGCGCCAGCTCCCAGTTGCGCGTCAACCTGCTGGGCGCGCTCACCACGACCGACCGCCATGTGGCGGAGCCGTACCTCGTCGAAGCCCTGTGGGACTGCGAGGACGGCGCACGCCGGATCGCGGCCGGATCCGTGCCTCTCGAGGGCGAGGCGCGGACCCGGCTGCGACGGCTGAGACACGACCCCGCCGAGGACGCCGAGGTGCGCTCCGCCGCGGCCGAGTCCCTCCTCAACGGCCCCCACTGAGCCCGGTCCGGGATCAGCGGTCCACGCTGAGCTCGGACAGGCGCATGGCCACCTTGTGGCGGACCGCGGCGTTGTGGCCCGCGACCGCCAGGACCGCGTTGCGGACGGCCCGTGCCGCCGGGTTGCCGGTCGTCGCGGCGCGGGTCATCCGGTCGGTCATCGCGACCACGTCGACCGCGACCGGCCGGCGGACCGCCTCATAGCCGTCCTCGGTGCCAGCGAGGACGCGGCGGGCCAGCTCGGCGGCGTCCTGGATGCCCGTGTTCATGCCCTGCCCGCCGGCGGGGCTGTGCACGTGGGCGGCGTCGCCGGCGAGGAAGATCCGGCCCTCCCGGTAGCGGTCGGCGATCCGGTGGTGCACGCGGAACCGTGAGCTCCACAGCACCTCACGTACCTCCGCCGGCGTCCGTTCCGGGCCCCGCTCGGCGAGCAGGGCGCGGACGTCGGCCAGATCCGGGTGCTCGGGCGGGTCCTCGGCGGTCGCGACGACGCGGTGCCGCCCGCCGGGCAGCGGCGCGACGACGACCAGCCCGCCGGTGGCCAGGAAGAGCTGTACCTCGTCGGCGGGCAGTGACCAGTTTAGGCGGACGTCGGCCAGGACGAACGACTCGGCGTAGGTGTCGCCGGTGAAGCCGATCCCGGACCGCTCCCGTACGACGCTGTGCATCCCGTCGGCGCCCACGACGTACCGCGCCCGGATCTCCCCGCCGGCGGTCGTCACGGTCACCCCGTCGGTGTCCTGGGCCACGCCGGTCACCTCGCAGGGCCGGTGGACGTCGCCGCCGAGCGCGCGCAGCCGGGCGAGCAGCACCTGCTCGGTGACGTCCTGCG
Organism: Actinomadura sp. DC4; assembly: GCF_030406325.1. Taxonomy (GTDB): domain Bacteria; phylum Actinomycetota; class Actinomycetes; order Streptosporangiales; family Streptosporangiaceae; genus Actinoallomurus. Next base: position 59,465 of record NZ_JAUEQY010000001.1, read on the forward strand.
GGATCATCAGCGTGTACGGGTGGGGGGTGGGCAGGCCGCCGAACGGCACGGTCAGCAGCACGCGGTCCCGGTCGCGGACGGTGAAGGACGGCGTGACGATGCCGCGCCCGACCATCTCCTCGCCGACCCCGAGCCCGTCAAGGACCTCCAGCGTGCGGGCGTGCACGACGGCGGCACGCGAGGTGTTCGCGCCCTCGGCGGCCCGGTCGAGCAGGACCACGTCGGCGCCTCCGGCGGTGAGGAACGCGGCGAGCGTGAGACCCGTCGGACCGGCGCCGACGATCACGACATCCGCAGTGGTGGGCAAGTGGGACATCACGACCTCCTCGGCTGTGGCCAACATTTGATGGCCAACGTCTGTTGGCATCAAGTTACCTCCGTCCGGATGAAATGCCAACACGTGTTGGCCTACACTCGTGTCATGGCCTTCACCCACCGCTCGGAGGAGACGCGGAACGCGATCCTCGCCGCGGCCCGCCGCCGTTTCGCCGACGACGGGTACGAACGCGCCACGATCCGCGCGATCGCGGCCGACGCGGGCATCGACCCGTCGATGGTGATGCGCTACTACGGCTCGAAGGACGGCCTGTTCGCCGCGGCCGTCGACGTCGCGCTGCACCTGCCGGCCCTGGACGACCTGCCGCGTGAGGGCCGCGGGGAGATCCTCGTGGATCACTTCCTACGGCTCTGGGAGGGCGAGGGGGCGGACGACGTGCTGACCGTCCTGCTCCGCTCGGCCGTCACCAACGAGGCCGCGGCCGACCGCATGCGCACGATCTTCGCCACGCAGGTCGGCTCGGTGCTCTCCCGCTCGGCCGACGGCCCCGCGCGGGCCGCGCTCATCTCCACCCAGCTGCTGGGCCTCGCGCTGTGCCGCTACATCCTGCGCATCCCCGAGGCCGTCGCGCTGGACACCGAGACCCTCGTACGGTCCCTGGGGCCCACCGTGGAGCGGTACCTCAGCGACCCGCTCTGAGGCCCGCTACAGGCGCCAGCGGGCCTGGGAGAGCACGTTCACGGCCTCGGCCTCGCCGGTCAGCTCCACCCGGGCGGCGTCCTTGCGGCCCACCGCCCACAGGGTCAGCTCGCTGGGCAGGCCGTGCACGCGAGCCTGGCGGCCGCCCTTGGTGAGGCGCTGCGTACGCCCGTCGGGATCGGCCATGGTGACCTCCACAGGGAGCCGCCGCAGCGTGAAGCGGGCCGTCTTGAGCCGCCGCCAGAGATCGTCCTCCAGGGCCGACGGCAGCGAGCGCGGCGTCCAGCCCTCCTGCGCGCGGCGTACGTCCTCGTGGTGGACGAAGAACTCCACCGTGTTCGCGGCGCCCTCCACGCCCGGCCAGGCGAGTGGCGACCAGCCGGGCGGCCCCTGCCGCAGCAGCTCGATCTGGCGCGCGAACGGCGTCGCGGTCCCGAGCCGCCGCTGCACCCGCTCGGTGTAGCCGGCCAGCAGCGGCACCATGATGCCCGGCGCCGCGTCGAGGCGGCGCTCCCTGACCAGCAGGTGGGCGGTCAGATCACCGGTGGTCCAGCCCTGGCACAGCGTCGGGGCGTCCGGGCCGGTCTCGGCGAGCAGGTCGCACAGCGCGTGGCGCTCGGAGCGCGCCCAGTTCTGGTTCACCACCCTCATGATCGTAGGTCGCCGTCCCCGGCAGCGGAATAACCCGGTGGTTCTGTTTGATAAGGATTAGCGGCCCCTGAATCTGCCACGAAAGGGGACTTGATGCCGCCAAAGGTGACATCCGACATCCTGCGTAAGGGGATGCGGGTCCTGGGAGTCGCCGTCCGGGCCGAACCGCTGCTGTTCACCCTCGCCGTCGTCTTCAGCGGCCTGTACGCGGCCGCGACCGTGGGCAGCGCCTGGGTCCTCGGCCGCGTGACGCAGGACGTCGTGCTGCCCGCCTTCCGCGACGGGCACACCACCGCCGGCGCCCTCACGGCCGGCGGGCTGGTCATCGTCGGGGTGGCCGCGCTCAAGGCCCTGGGCGTGGCCGGACGCCGCCTGTACGCCGGGATGATGCAGTACAACATGCAGGCGACCTACCGCCGGGCCGTCACCCGGCAGTACCTCCGCCTGCCGCTCGCCTGGCACCACCGCCACCCCACCGGGCAGCTGCTGTCCAACGCCAACGCCGACGTCGAGGCCGCCTGGGCGCCGATCGCGCCGTTGCCGATGGCCACCGGCGTCGTCCTGATGCTCCTCATCGCCGCGGTCGAGATCCTCGCGACCGACGTCATGGTGGCCATCGTGGGCTTCCTCGTCTTCCCGGCGATCGCCGGGCTCAACGTCGTCTACCAGCGGCGTCTCGCGCCGATCGCGGCCCGCGCGCAGCAGCTGCGCGCCGAGGTCAGCGAGGTCGCGCACGAGAGCTTCGACGGCGCCCTGGTCGTCAAGACCCTCGGCAGAGAGGCCGCCGAGACCGAGCGCTTCGGCGTCGTCGCCGGGGAGCTGCGCGACGCCAACGTCGCCGTCGGCCGCGTGCGCGGGCTGTTCGACCCGGCCCTGGAGGCCCTGCCCAACCTCGGCGTGCTCGCCGTCCTGCTCGTCGGGTCGATACGCCTGCGGTCCGGGGCGATCTCCGCCGGCGACCTCGTCCACGTCGCGTACCTGTTCACGCTGCTCGCCTTCCCGATCCGCGCGCTCGGCTGGGTCCTCGCCGAGGTGCCGCGCAGCGTCGTGGGCTGGGACCGCGTCCGCGGTGTCCTGGACGCCAAGGGTTCCCTCCCGTACGGGGAGGAGTCTCTCACCGGCGAGGGCCCGGCCCGGCTGGAGGTGCGCGGCGTCCGGTTCGGCTACACCGAGGGCGACGTGCTGCACGACATCGCCTTCGGCGTCCGGCCGGGCCACACCATCGCCCTCGTCGGCCCCACGGGTTCGGGCAAGTCGAGCCTGACGAACCTCCTCGTACGGCTGGTCGACCCCGCGACCGGCGACGTCCTCCTGGACGGCGTCGACGTACGCGACGTCGAACGCGGCGGCCTGGCCCGTACGACGGCCATGGTCCCGCAGCAGACCTACCTGTTCGACGACACCGTGCGCGGCAACGTGACCCTCGGCCTGGACGCCCTCGACGAGGACGTGTGGGAGGCGCTGCGGCTGGCCCAGGCCGACGGCTTCGTCTCCGCCCTCGAGGAGGGGCTGGACACCCGGGTGGGGGAGCGCGGGGCGACTCTGTCCGGCGGCCAGCGCCAGCGCCTGGCCCTGGCCCGCGCCCTCGTACGGCGGCCGCGCCTGCTCATCCTCGACGACGCCACCTCCAGCGTGGACACGCAGGTGGAATCCCGGATCCTCAGCGGCCTGCGGAACTCCTCGGCGACCGTGGTCGTCGTGGCCTACCGCAAGGCCACGATCGAGCTGGCCGACGACGTGATCTACATCGAACGCGGCCGGGTGATCGGCCAGGGCCCGCACGAGGAACTCCTGGAGAAGTCCGTGGGCTACCGCAACCTCGTCACCGCCTACGAGCGGAACGAGGACGACGAGAACGAGGGAGTGCCGGCGTGACCGTCGCGGACCCAGACGTCGAACAGGCCGCGCCGGCGCGCCGCGAGGCCGACGCCGGTATCGGCTCCGGCCGGGCGACCGGCCTGGCCACACTCCGCACCGGCCTCCGGATGACGCCGGAGTTCCACCAGGGGCTGTGGGTGACCCTGCTGCTCGCGCTGGTCGCCACCGTCGGCCGCATCGTGGTGCCGGTGGCCGTCCAGCAGACCCTCGACCGCGGGCTCGACACGGCGGGCGGCCCGGACATCGGCTTCATCCGTACCGCCGTCCTGCTCTCGGCCGGCGCCGTGATCATCACCGCCGTCGCGGCGTACCGGATGAACGTGCGTCTCTACCGGACCAGCGAGAGCGGCCTCGCGGCCTTGCGCGTACGGGCGTTCCGGCACGTCCACGACCTGTCCATGCTCACCCAGAGCACGGAGCGGCGCGGTGGCCTGGTCTCGCGGGTCACCACGGACGTCGACCAGATCAGCCAGTTCATGCAGTACGGCGGCCTGATGATCCTCATCGCCGGCGGCCAGCTCGTGGTGGCCAGCGTGCTGATGCTGATCTACTCCTGGCCGCTGGCGCTGCTGGTGTGGGCGGTGTTCGCGCCCCTGGCGTTCGCGCTGCGCTACTTCCAGCGCTGGCTGTCGGGCGCGTACGGCGCGGCGCGCGAGCGGGTCGGCGACATGCTGTCCGCGGTCGGCGAGTCGGTCGTCGGCGCGGCGGTCATCCGCGCGTACGGCGCAGAGGAGCGCACCGCGCGCCGCATCGACGAGTCCGTCGACGCCTACCGCGACGCCCAGACCCGCGCCCAGAAGCTCGTCGCGGCGACCTTCCCCTCGACCGAGCTCGCCGCCGCCGTCGCGACGGCGGCCGTCGTCGTCGCGGGCACCGCGATGGGCATCGGCGGGCACCTGACCGCCGGGCGGCTCGTGGCGTTCCTGTTCCTGGTCACGCTGTTCGTGAGCCCGATGCAGGTGGCCACCGAGGTGCTCAACGACGCCCAGAACGCCATCGCGGGCTGGCGGCGCGTGCTCGGCGTCCTGGAGACCACGCCGGACGTCGCCGACCCGGGGCCGGAGGGCGTCGAACTGCCGCGCGGGGCGATCGAGGTGGCCTTCGAGGACGTGTCCTTCGCCTACCCGGGCGGCCCGACCGTGCTGCACGGCGTGTCCGCGGAGATCGCGCCGCGCGCCCGGGTGGCGATCGTCGGGGAGACCGGCTCGGGCAAGACGACCTTCGCCAAGCTGCTGACGCGCCTGATGGACCCGGTGTCGGGGAGGGTGCTCATCGACGGAGTGCCGCTGACCGACGTGCGGTTCTCCTCGCTGCGCGAGCGGATCGTGATGGTGCCGCAGGACGGGTATCTGTTCGACGCCACGCTCGGGGAGAACATCCGGTACGGCCGGCCGGGCGCGACGGATCAGGAGATCACGCTGGCGCTGACCGAGCTGGGCCTGGGCGACTGGCTGGAGGGCATGCCCGCGGGCCTTTCGAGCGCGGTCGGGCAGCGCGGCGAGTCGCTGTCGGCGGGCGAGCGCCAGCTCGTCGCGCTGGCCCGCGCGTACCTCGCGGCCCCCGACCTCCTGGTCCTCGACGAGGCCACCTCGGCCGTCGACCCGGCGACGGAGGTACGGATCGCGCGGGCGCTGGAGGGCATCACACGCGGCCGTACGGCCATCTCGATCGCACACCGCCTGTCCACCGCGGAGGCCGCCGACGAGGTGATCGTCTTCGACCAGGGGCGCATCGTGCAGCGGGGTCCGCACGCCGTTTTGGTGGAACAACCCGGTCGTTACGCGGATCTGTACGCCTCGTGGGCGGCTCAGCTTCGGGCTTGACCAGAGGCGTAAAACGTTTGCGTTGTATTGGCCGCCTCGTGGGAACGACCGGCCAGACAGAGGGGATCTGAAGGTCAAAAGCGATCTTTCGCTGGGGGGAGTGTGAGATAGCACTGATGTTGGTAAGCTCACAGCGGTTGTAGTCGTAGTTCCACGTTCGTTTGCCAGACGCCCGCGGACCGATGACTAGCGGGCGTGTTCTGCTTCTCCGGGACTTTGCACGCTTCGCAAGCAGCCGTTAATCGGCCCATGAAGTGTGGGTCTGTTTGTCCCGCAAGGAGTTAGGCATGGCCCAGGGCACCGTGAAGTGGTTCAACGCCGACAAGGGGTTCGGCTTCATCGCCATTGATGGCGGTGGTCCGGATGTCTTCGTACACTACTCGGCGATCGCCACCTCCGGCTTCCGTTCGCTCGAGGACAATCAGCGTGTGGAGTTCGAGGTCGTTCAAGGCGACCGCGGCCCGCAGGCGGACCAGGTCCGTCCGCTGTAGTTCGCCGACATCCACCCGTTGGGGTCCGTGCCGTTCTCGGTACGGGCCTCTTCATTTTGCCGAACGGATTGCTATTTGCCCGGAAAGTGGCGACTAGCGGTTTTCGTGAGGTGCCCGTGCCCGGCCGGCGTCGTGTTCCCGCACCCCATCGACGTTCTGCCCCGGTCAACCCGGCACAATGGATGCCATGTCCTTGGACCCTAAGATCGCCGATCGCCTCAAACGGAACTCCGACGGTCTCGTCGCCGCCATCGCGCAGCAGTACGACACCGGTGAGGTCCTCATGCTCGCCTGGATGGACGACGAGGCCCTCCACCGCACCCTGACCACCGGCCGCGCCACTTACTGGTCGCGCAGCCGCCAGGAATACTGGGTGAAGGGCGAGTCCTCCGGCCACCAGCAGTGGATCAAGGAGGTCGCGCTCGACTGCGACGGCGACGCCCTCCTGCTGAAGGTCGACCAGGTCGGCGCCGCGTGCCACACCGGCGACCGCACGTGCTGGGACGCCGACGTCCTCGAGCCGGTCGTGGGAGAGCGACCCCTGTGACGAACCGCCGCGAGCTCACCACGGCCGTGCTCCTGGGCGGCGTGGGCGCGGCGATGATCGCCGGCTTCGCCGGCCGCACGTGGGCGACGGTCACCGAACACGCCGGAGCGGGCCTGGAGACGCTGGACCAGCACCTGACCGGCCGGTCCCTGAGCGGTGTCATCGTCGCCCTGGGCTGGGCCGGCCTGGCGGCCATCGCCGCCCTGCTGGCCACCCGCGGCTGGGCACGCGTCCTCATCGGCGTGCTGCTGACGGCCTTCGGCGTGATCGTCGCCATCATGTCCCCGGTCGCCGTCGGTCATGCGCATGTGATCGCCGCGGCGGGGGAGAAGAGCAATCTGTCCCGGCTGGGCGGCGCCGCGAGCGTGGACGTTCACGCCTGGTGGGTCCTGTCGCTGGCCGGGGGAGTGCTGCTCGCCGCGGCGGGCGTGCTGACGGCGGTACGGGGCCGCCGCTGGCCGGGAATGTCGGCCCGCTACGACCGCCCGGGTGCCGCACGGCCGGTGGGGGATGATCCCGCGTCGGTGTGGAAGGCACTGGATCGGGGCGACGACCCGACCTGATCGGGTTCGCCTGGACCTCGGGTCGCCGGGCTGCGGTGTCGAGCACAGGCCGGGGGGTCGTTGGTGCCGACCGACTCGCGGAGCCCGGCGACCTCTCAGCCGGGGTGGAGCGACTGTTCGGCGGGGTCGGGGAACACGTGGCGAAGGCGGTCGCCGGCCCTGTCGTTCGGCATCCGTGCGTTGGTGACGGTCGTGCGTTAGGCGGCTGGCGGCCATCCCGACGTCGGCGAGTCGCGCCGCTGCCGCCTACGACCGCGACCCGGCCTTGCACCGAATCTCGCGGGCGGCGGATCCGTACCGGCCGCCACCCCGCGAGGCCGGCCGACGGTTACCGCCGAGCGTCGCTTGTGCCCTGGGTATTGAAGTTCGGTCGGGCATCGGCCGTTGGCTGTGGGCGGGAGCCGCGGGGCGTCGGCCGGCTGTCGGCGTCGCGGCGATTTCTGTGCCTCAGGCATCGTTCCCCTGCCGGCCGCCGACGGCGTTGAACTGCGGTGACGAGCGAGCCGAACCTCGTGGGGTGGGCGTTGGCCCGCATGGCCGCAGCGGCGCGTAGTCGGAGCCCAGCGCGTCGCGCGTCCAGAGCCCGCCTGGGGCGAGCTGGCTCCGCAGCGTCCTCCCCAGGCGAGGACGCCGGCTTCGGCAGGTTCCGCAGCCGCCGGTCAACCCTCCAGGGCTCGTGCTCGGTGGGGCGGCGGCGGGGTGACGGTGGCGGGCCGCCGCGGGCCGGAGGGGTGCCGGTCGCGGTGATGGGCCTTTTCCCGTTCGTGTGAACGTCGTTGACCGGGGATGTCGGACGGTACGATCGCGGCCGGGTATTCCGCTGTGGCCGGGCGATGATCCCGCGCCACCGGGTGTTCGCCCGGGGCGCACGATGGTCGGCATTCCCGGCGCCGTGGGTGCCCGGACGGGAGGGCCGGCATGGCTGCCGACGTGACTCAGGCATCGGAGACCGACCGCGACGGCACGGTGCTCGTCGTGGAGCACGACCCCGGCGTCGCCGACCTCGCCCGGCTCTACCTCGCACGCGAGGGCTTCGACGTCCAGCTGGTGACCGAACCCGAACGCGCGGCGTCCGCCGTACGGAGACTGAAACCCGACGTGGTCGTCCTCGACGTCTCCTCGGGCGTCCACCAGGCGGTCGCCGACGCGGCCGGCGCCATCCCGATCGTCTGTGTCGTCCCGGACGGCGCGCCCGGACCGGGCCCGTACACCGTCCCGAGGCCGTTCAGCCCACGCGTCCTCGTCTCGACGGTCGCCCGAGCGCTGCGCCGCCAGGAGCCCGAACCCCAGCCGGAAGGCCTCCTGCGCGCCGGCCAGGTCGTCCTGGACGCGGGCGCGCGTACCGTCGCCGCGGCCGGTACGGCGAAGTCCCTGACCGCCACGGAGTTCGACCTGCTCGCCTTCCTGATGGGGCGCCCGGGCCGTGTCTTCACCCGGGAACAACTGTTGTCCGCGGTCTGGGGCTCGGCCGAATCCGCCGGCACGCGTACGGTCGACGTCCACATCGCCCAGCTACGCGCCAAGCTCGGCGCCCTCAGCCCCCTCCGCACGGTCCGCGGCATCGGCTACGCCGCCGACCCGTGATCCACCTCCGCCCACACGAGCCCGGCGGCCAGACGAGGAACCGGAGACGGACCCATGGCGCGAGCCCGTGGTGTTGACGTGTCTCGGCGTCTTCAACTGCCGGTATGCGGCATCGGCCATGTCGTCGACCTGCGATCCGCCGCGGACCTGCAGGAGCGCGACGCCCGGACGATAGGCCCGCGGCGCGGAAGCGCTGGGCGAGCATGCCGCCTCGCGTGGTTCGGTGTCCTCGGGCTCGTTCACATCTGGCATCGGCCATGCGGCCGGACCGTCGTCCGCGGCCGGGCCTGCGGAGTGCGGTGGTCGGGCGCGTGGCCTGGCGTGTCTCGATCGCCTCAGCCTCCTCACGCGGTTCGCCGCCGCCCCGGTTGCCGGGGCGGCGGTCGGTGACGCGCCCGCGAACCGGCCGCGTCGCGCGAGCCTGGCCGACACCACCAGAAGGAGCGGCAAACCCACCAGGTGGGCCGGCCGCAGCCCCCGGATCCACCGAGAACGGCGTCTCGGTCCGATCGTTTCGCCCAGATCCGGCATGGCCGAAATGACGTCCCGTCGCCCCCGTCTCGCGCACGGTTTCAAGACGGCACGCGAGCCGGCACCCCCACCCCCCGAGCCCGACGCCGGAAGACGCCCCCGCTCCCGGTCTAACCTGAAGGCGTGACGACCGTACGGACCCGGCGAGGGACTCGTGGCCGATGGGCGCCGTACGCCGTGCTCGGGGTCGTCGCCGCCTCGGCCGGCTACGTCGCGCTCATCGATCCCAACGAGCCCGGCCACTATCCGACCTGCCCGTTCTACGCCATCACCGGCTATTACTGCCCCGGCTGCGGCTCGCTGCGCATGGTGCACGCCCTCACCCACGGGCACGTCGCCGAGGCGTTCGGGCGCAACGCGCTCGCCTTCCTCACACTGCCCGTCCTCGGCTACTTCTGGGTTCGCTGGGCGGTCGCCGCGAGGCGCGGGCGGCCACTGCAGGCCAATCTCGCGAAGCCGCGGGCGATCATCGTCTTCACCGTGGTCAGCATCGTTTTCTGGGTGGTCCGTAACCTCCCCATCGGGCACGCTCTCGCTCCCTGACCCCGCACCCGGCGCGGGGACATCGGTCCGACCGGGCTACGATCGGGAGACACGAACTCACGAGCACAGGGGGATCGATCACGTTGAGCGGAGCGGACCGAAGGGCCATTCGGGGTCGCTCATGGGCCGGCGAGGAGGACAGGTGACCGTTCTCGACGAGATCCTCGACGGGGTGCGTGCCGACCTCGAAGAGCGGCAGCAGGCGGTCTCCCTGGACGCCCTGAAGGAGATGGCGGTCCACGCCCCTTCTCCGAAGGACGGCTACGGCGCCCTCAAGAGCCAGGGTGTGTCCGTCATCGCCGAGGTGAAGCGCAGCAGCCCCTCCAAGGGCGCGCTCGCCGCGATCGCCGACCCCGCCGGGCTCGCCGAGGACTACGAGTCCGGCGGCGCCGCGGTGATCAGCGTGCTGACCGAAAAGCGCCGCTTCGGCGGTGACATCGACGACTTGGCCCAGGTGCGCAACCGGGTCGAGGTCCCCGTGCTCCGCAAGGACTTCATCGTCACCTCCTACCAGCTGTGGGAGGCACGCGCGTACGGTGCCGACCTCGCGCTGCTCATCGTGGCGGCGCTGGAGCAGCAGGCGCTGATCTCGCTGATCGAGCGGGCCGAGTCGATCGGCCTGACCCCTCTCGTCGAGGTGCACACCGAGGACGAGATGGCGCGGGCGCTCGACGCGGGCGCGCGGGTGATCGGCGTCAACGCGCGCGACCTGACCACGCTTCAGGTCGACCGCAACACCTTCGCGCGCATCGCGCCGAAGATCCCCTCGAACATCGTGAAGATCGCCGAGTCCGGGGTGCGCGGACCGCACGACCTGCTCGCCTACGCGTCCTCGGGCGCCGACGCCGTCCTCGTCGGGGAGAGCCTCGTGACGGGCAAGGACCCGCGGTCGGCGGTCGCCGACCTCGTCGCCGCCGGAACCCACCCGGCGTTGCGGCAGGGCAAGTAGGGTATGTCCATGAGCCTGCGCGAACGATGGTGCCGATCCGCATCACAACCGACCGGATAAGGCCCTTTTTTTCCTTAATACGCGACAGGACTTCTGATGACCACCGATGCCGTCAGCGGTGTTCCCGCTGCCATGCCCGACGCCCTGCCCGACCCTGATGGCCACTTCGGCCGCTTCGGCGGGCGGTTCGCCCCCGAGGCACTCATGGCCGCGCTCGACGAGCTGACCACCGCCCACGCCGAGGCCATGCGCGACGAAGGCTTCCGCGGCGAGCTCGACCACCTCCTCGCCACCTACGCCGGCCGGCCCAGCCTGCTCACTGAGGCCAAGCGGTTCGGCGAGAAGGCGGGCGTACGGGTCCTGCTCAAGCGCGAGGACCTCAACCACACCGGCTCGCACAAGATCAACAACGTGCTCGGGCAGGCGCTGCTCACCAAGCGGATGGGCAAGAGCCGGGTGATCGCCGAGACCGGCGCCGGCCAGCACGGCGTCGCGACCGCCACGGCCGCGGCCCTGCTCGGCCTCGAGTGCACGGTCTACATGGGCGAGGTCGACACCGTACGGCAGGCGCTCAACGTCGCCCGCATGCGCATGCTCGGCGCCGAGGTGATCCCGGTCAAGACCGGCAGCCGCACGCTCAAGGACGCCTGCAACGAGGCGTTCCGCGACTGGGTCGCCAGCGTCGACCACACCCACTACTGCATCGGCTCCACGATGGGCCCGCACCCGTTCCCGATGATGGTCCGCGACTTCCAGCGCGTCATCGGCGTGGAGGCGCGCCGTCAGACCATCGAGCTGATCGGCCGGCTGCCCGACGCGGTCATCGCGTGCGTGGGCGGCGGATCCAACGCCATCGGAGCGTTCCACGCGTTCGTGCCCGACGAGGGCGTACGCCTGTTCGGCTTCGAGGCGGGCGGCGACGGCCTGGACAGCGGGCGGCACGCCGCCACGCTCGCCGGCGGCTCCGTCGGTGTGATCCACGGCATGCGCACCTACCTGCTGCAGGACGAGGACGGGCAGACGCTCGACACGCACTCGGTCTCGGCCGGGCTCGACTACCCGGGTGTCGGCCCGGAGCACTCCTGGCTGCGCGACAGCGGCCGGGCCACCTATCAGGCCGTGACCGACGCCGAGGCCATGGAGGCGTTCGCGCTCCTGTGCCGTACGGAGGGCATCATCCCGGCCATCGAGTCCGCGCACGCCCTCGCCGGCGCGCTGCGGATCGGCCCGGAGCTGGCCGCCGGCGCGGGCGAGGAGATCCCCACCGTGGTGGTCTGCCTGTCGGGCCGCGGTGACAAGGACATGCACACGGCCGCCGAGTGGTTCGGGCTCGTCGACGAGGACGGAAGTGCCAAGTGAGCGCGGGAGACAGCGTCGCGACGGCGTTCGAGAAGGCGGCCTCGGAAGGGCGCGGCACCCTGGTCGGCTACCTGCCGGCCGGGTTCCCCACCCGTGAAGGCTCCATCGCGGCGGCCACGGCCATGGTCGAGGCCGGCTGCGACGTCATCGAGGTGGGCCTGCCCTACACCGACCCGCTCATGGACGGCCCGACCATCCAGGACGCCGTGCACCAGGCCCTGGTCGGGGGCGTCCGCGTCGCCGACGTGTTCCGCACCGTCGAGGCGATCGCCGCGACCGGCGTGCCCACGCTCGTGATGACCTACTGGAATCCCGTGGACCGGTACGGCGTGGACGCCTTCGCCCGCGACCTGGCCTCGGCCGGCGGCTCCGGGCTGATCACGCCGGACCTCACCCCGGAGGAGGGCGGCGACTGGCTCGCCGCCGCCGACGAGCACGACCTCGACAAGGTCTTCCTCGCCGCGCTCAGCTCCACCGACGAGCGCCTCGCCACGATCACCGAGGCCTGCCGCGGATTCGTGTACGCGGCCTCCCTGATGGGCGTCACCGGGGCGCGCTCGGCCATCGACACCGGCGCCGCCCGTCTCGTCGAGCGCACGCGCAAGGCGCTGCCGGCGGGCTCGCGCCTTCCGGTCGGCCTCGGGCTGGGCGTCGGCACCGGCGCCCAGGCCGCCGAGGTGGCCGCCTTCGCCGACGGAGTGATCGTCGGCTCGGCGTTCATCCGCCGGCTGCTCGACGCCCCCTCGCCCGAGGAGGGCCTGGCCTCTTTGCGCGAGCTCACCGCCGAACTCGCGGCCGGCGTACGACGTTAGGACCTGTCTGGTCCTGCCGCGGCTCATATCGGCCAAGACCCACGGACACCCCCCCTCGGTCACTCGCCGTGGGTGTGAATAGTGACAGGATGTGGCCGCGTGCTTCACGGCGGCCTTATGGCCCACCGCCTAAGCTGGCGCGCGCCGGATCGCGAGACCGTTAGGAAACGATTGTGGCTGGAGAGATGGCGGCCGCCAGAGGCGGAGACGGATTCCTGCGCGCCGTGTGGCGGCAGCAAGAATGGATCACCCTGGTCGTACGCGTCGCGCTCGCGACGATTCTGGCCACTGCGGGATACGCCAAATTCAGCGAGGCTGAGGGCCTGCAGAAGGTCGCCGTCTCGTCCTATCGAATCCTGCCGCAGGGAATGGTCACGCCGGTCGCGCTCGGCCTGCCGGTGCTGGAGATGGCGCTCGCCGCGCTGATCCTGCTCGGCTTCGCCACGCGGGTCATGGCGGTCTGCGTCGGTCTGTTGTTCATCGTGTTCATCGCCGGGATCATCTCGGTATGGGCGCGCGGACTGTCCATCGACTGCGGCTGCTTCGGGGGCGGTGGGGCGGTCACCAAGGGCCAGACCCACTACCTTAGGGAGATCTTCCGAGATCTCGGCTTCCTCGTCCTGGCGGCCTGGCTCATGGTGTTCCCGCGCGGCAAGCTCGCGCTCGATCGGTTGCTCGGGCTGTAGCCCGCCCGGGTGTTCAACGGAAAATGTCAGAGGAGACCAGATGAGTAAGGCCGCTCGACAGCGGTCGGCCCGCGAGCGGCTGGCGGAAGAACGCAGGCGTCAGGCGCAGAAGCAGCAGCGGACGCGGAGACTGATGATCAGCCTCAGCGGGCTCGTCGTCGTGGCGCTGGCCGTGGTCATCACGGTGTACTTCGTCAACAAGAAGGACCCGAGCGCCTACTCGGGGGCGCTCGCGCCCACGAGCCGTCAGTCCGACGGGGCGATCCTCGCCGCCAAGCCGGGCGTCAAGGCCCCCAAGCTGGAGCTCTTCGAGGACTTCCAGTGCCCGATCTGCCATGAGTTCGAGAACGCCAGCGGCAGCACGATCAAGCGCCTCGCGGCCGAGGGCAAGGTCAACGTGCTGTACTACCCGTTCTGGCTGTTCAAGCAGCAGCCCGAGCCGATCCGGGGCAACTCCCAGCGCGCCGCCAACGCCGCCCTGTGCGCCCCCGCGGACAAGTGGATCCAGTACCACGACGCGATCTACAAGCACCAGCCGGCGGAGGGTTCCAAGGGTTTCTCCAACAAGGACCTCATCGGCTGGGCCAAGGACCTCGGGTTCGCCACTCCGCAGTTCCAGCAGTGCGTGAACGGCAACCAGAAGCAGAGCCAGATCGACCAGATGACGAACTACGCCGAGCAGACCCGCAAGGTCACCGGCACCCCGACCGTCTTCTTGAACGGTCAGTCGCTGGACCTCAACAGCACCCTGCTCAACGCCAAGAACCTGGAGAAGGCGATCCTCGCCGCCACGCCGGCCGACGTCACGCCCAGCGCGTCGCCGACCGCCCCGGCGAGCCCGTCCGCCACACCCAAGAAGTGACGAGAAGGTGAAGGTGCCCGCGGCCCGCCGGGCGAACCGGCGGCCGCGGGCACTTCGCCACCTGATCGTCATCGACCCGTCTCTCACAGCCGGTAATGTCACTTCTCATGCAGCAGCCGCTCGCCTCAATACCCAGCCCCTCGCAAGGGGTCGTCCACCTCGGGCCCCTGCCCCTCCGCGGATACGCCCTGATGATCATCCTCGGGGTCATCGTCGCCGTCTGGCTCGGCGAGCGGCGCTGGACCGCACGGGGCGGCGCCGCCGGCACCGTCGTGGACGTCGCCGTCTGGGCGGTCCCGTTCGGCCTGGTGGGCGGCCGTCTCTACCACGTCATCACCGACTACCAGCTCTACTTCGGCAAGAACTGGCATCCCGTCGGCGCCCTCGAGGTCTGGAACGGCGGCCTCGGCATCTGGGGAGCGATCGCCGCCGGCGCGCTCGGCGCCTACATCGGCTGCGCACGCCGGGGCGTGTCCCTGCGCACCTTCGCCGACGCGGCGGCGCCCGGCATCGCGCTGGCGCAGGCGCTCGGCCGCTGGGGCAACTGGTTCAACCAGGAGCTGTACGGCCGCCCGACCAAGCTCCCGTGGGCGGTCAAGATCGATCCGGCGCACCGCCCGCCGAACACCCCCGACATCGGCACCTACCACCCGACGTTCCTGTACGAGTCGCTGTGGTGCGTGGGCGTGGCCCTGCTGGTCATCTGGGCGGAGAAGCGGTTCCGGCTCGCGTACGGCCGCACGTTCGCGCTGTACGTCGCGGCATACACCGTCGGCCGCGCCTGGATCGAGTGGCTGCGCGTCGACTCGGCCCACCACATCCTCGGCCTGCGCCTCAACGACTGGACCTCATTGATCGTCTTCCTCGGCGCGGTGGCCTACCTCTACGTCTACCGCGACCGTACGACCATCCCCGAGGGGGCGACGGGACCGGTCGCCGACACCGGTGACGCGCCCGCCGCCGAGACCGACGGAGACGAGACCCCCGGCACGGAGCCGGAGAAGGCCGCCGAGACGGCCCCCGCGGCCGGGGCGGACGACGCACAGGAGCCGCCCGGCGACGCGCCGGACGACGAGACCGACGGCGAGCCGGAGGAGAAGGCCGAGACCGAGCCGGAGACCGTGGCCGAGGACAAGGACGAGGACAAGGACGAGGAAGACGGCGATGGACGGGCGAAGGCCTCGACGGGTGTCGAGCCCGGCGAGGGAAAGTCCTGATCGCGTGAGCACGATCGAGGGCGCCGCCGCGAGCGGCCGCCCGGCGGAGATCCACCACGAGCACCGCGACGTGACCGGCGGGTGGCTGCGCCCGGCCGTGTTCGGCGCGATGGACGGACTGGTCTCCAACTTCGCGTTGATCGCAGGCGTGGCCGGCGGGCGCGTCCACCACCAGGTGGTCGTGCTCACCGGCCTCGCCGGGCTGGCGGCCGGGGCGTTCTCGATGGCGGCGGGGGAATACATCTCCGTCGCCTCCCAGTCGGAGCTCGCCCAGGCCGAGATCGAGGTCGAGCGGCGCGAGCTGGAGCGCCGGCCCGAGGCCGAGGAGCTCGAGCTCGCCCAGTTGTACGAGGCGCGCGGCCTGGAGCCCGCGCTGGCCCGCGAGGTCGCCCGGCAGCTGTCGCGCGACCCCGAGGAGGCGCTCGGCATCCACGCCCGCGAGGAGCTCGGCGTCGACCCGGGCGACCTGCCCTCGCCGGTCCTGGCCGCCGGATCCTCGTTCCTGTCCTTCGCTGTCGGCGCGTGCCTGCCCGTGCTCCCGTATCTCCTCGGCGCGACGAACATCTGGCCCGCGGCGGCGCTCGCGGCGGTCGGGCTGTTCACCGCCGGCGCCCTGGTGTCCCGGGTCACGGCGCGGTCGTGGTGGTACGGCGGGCTGCGGCAGCTCGCCCTCGGCGGTCTGGCCGCCGTCATCACTTTCGCGGTCGGATCACTGATCGGTACGAACAGCGTCTGACGTGCGTGAACGACACCGCCGTCCATCCGGTGCCCGCGGGCGGCATGGCGATATGGCCTTGCCAGGGTCGGACGTTCGCTAAGCTCACCGCTCGTGAGTGAGACTGGTTACGACGACGGTGCCGAGGAGCGGCCGACCTCGCGCAGGCGCCGCCCGACGCGACGCAAGTCCAACCGCGGTCTTCTGATCATCGCTGGTGCGGCGCTGGCCGTCGTTCTCGTGGTGGTCGTCGTCGCGGTGGTGGCCTTGGGCGGTGGCGACGGTAAGAAGAGCCAGGCGGCGGCCGCCGCACGAGTGTCGCCGAAGGTGTACGTCAACACCCCGGCCAACTCACTGGTCGACAAGCTCAACCAGCGCAGCAAGGACAAGCGCCCGCTCAACAAGAGCGAGGTCTTCGGCGGCGACGCCAAGGCCGTCAGCCACGGCGCCTACCACTTCACGCTGGTGGGCTCGGAGCTGTCGGACTGCGCCTCGGCCACCTGGGGCGAGGAGCTCCAGAACGACCTGCGCAAGTTCGGCTGCACCCAGGTCGCGCGCGGCGCGTACGTCACCCAGGACAAGAAGTACCTCGGCCAGTTCGTCGCGATGAACCTCGACCAGCTCCAGGGCGCCGAGCAGATCGTCCGCGACCTCGACCCGAACAGCAGCGCCGGCTTCGTCTCCCCGCTGAGCGCCGCGGGCACCGAGAACTTCGGCAGCGGCTTCAGCGCGGCCTACAGCCAGTCGTTCGGCCACTACGTGGTCATCAGCTGGGTCGAGCGTGCCGGCGGCGCGCCGCCGCAGACCATGAACGAGCTGCTGGACGCCAGCATCGCGATCGAGCGGGCCGACGACTTCGTCTGGGAGCGCCTCGTCCTCGTCGGAGGGTGACGTAGTGGCCGGCCGATCCAGGTCGCGCAGGCGCCGCGGCCCCACCGAGCATCCGGAGGCCGCCAGGGGACCGGAAGGTCCCCCGGGCTACGACGGCGGCTACGGAAACGGCTACGACAACGGGTACGGCTACAACGGCGGCCATGACGCCGGCTACAACGGCGGCTACCAGGTCCCTCAGGGGTACGAAGAGCCCCAGGGGTACGAAGAGCCGCAGAGGTATGAGGAGTACGAAGAGGCTCCCGGGCACGACGGCCCAGAAGGACCCCCACGCGGCCGGCGCGGTCGAAACCGGCGGCCCGGCCGTCAGCGTGACCGGCAGCCCGGCCGCGAGTCCAACGGCCCGCCCGACAGGCAGCCTGGCCGGCAGCCCAGCGGACGGCCTGGCCAACGAATGGGGTCACTCCCGCCGATCGCCTACTTCGCCGCCGCCGGCGTGCTCGTTCTCATCGCCGTCGTGGCCGCGGCGGCCGTGATGGTCCTCGGCAAGAGCGGCGGGGGCGGCGGGCACGCGTCGGCGCCGGACGTGAAGGACGTCCGCAGCGAAGGGCCGGGCGCGTCCGCGTACTCCCAGGCGGGCTCCACGGCCGCCTTCGCCCCGATCGCCGATCGTGCCAAGGACGCCAAGCCCCTGACGCCGGCGCAGGTGTTCGGTACCAAAAAGATCACAGATGCCGACGCCAAGGCGGCCCTGAGGCTGACCGCCTCCCGCCTCGACTCCCACTGCACGGAGGCCGTCTGGGGCACGCGGCTCGCCGGCCGGCTGGCGGAGGGCGGCTGCACCCAGGCCGCCCGTGCCGTCTACACCGACAAGCACTTCGCGGCCCTCGTGACGATCTTCAACCTGGCGAACGCCCAGGCGGCCGACCGGGTCGTCGCGGAGGCCGACCCCAGGTCAGGCAATGGTTTCCCCCTCGCCCCGCCCCGTTCACCGGCCTTCGGCCTGGCCTTCAGCACGGCGCGCGGCGTCGCGATGGGCCACTACGCGGTGATCACCTGGGTGCAGCGCACCGACGGCGGCGGCGACGAGAGCGACGCCGCTCTGCTGTCGCTTCTGGTGACGACGGGACGGCCGAACGCCGTTCTCGTACGGGCGACCGGATCGTCCTCGCACTGACGGCGCAGGGATCGTCCGCACGGATCCCGGCAAAGGTCGCGAACCTCGTTCTAAGCTTTACCTGTTCACCGATGAGCGGTGTCCCCCCGAGGAGATCGAGATGAGCTACCCGTACCCACCTATGCCCGGGCAGCCGCCCTCCGGAGGCCAGCCCGGTGGCTGGGGCGCCCCCCAGCCGGACGGGTACGGCCAGCCGGGAGGGTACGGCCAGCCGGACGCCTACGGACAGCCGGGCGCGTACGGCCAGCCCAGCCCCTACGGTCAGCCCGGCGCATACCCGCAGCCGCCCGCGCAGGCCTGGCAGCCGGAGATGCCGGGCGGCCCGATGGGACCGCCGCCGATGGGGCCGCCCCCGAAGAAG
Organism: Actinomadura sp. DC4; assembly: GCF_030406325.1. Lineage (GTDB taxonomy): Bacteria > Actinomycetota > Actinomycetes > Streptosporangiales > Streptosporangiaceae > Actinoallomurus. The sequence goes on from NZ_JAUEQY010000001.1 coordinate 78,021, forward strand.
AGCAGCGCCGGGCTGATCATCGCCGTGATCATCGGTGCGCTGGTCCTGGTCGGCGGCTCGCTCGGCGGCGCGTACTTCCTGGCCGCGAGCGGGGGCAGCGACGACGATCCCTCGGCGAGCAGCACGCCCTCGTCCGGGTCCTCCTCGACGTCACGCCCGCCGGTCGCCTCCGGCGGCGGCCAGAACAAGCCGGTGACCTACAACTCGATGAAGTCCTGGTCGCTGTGGAACTCCCTGAACACCGCGAGCGGTGACAGCAAGCCGCTGACCCTGGATGAGGTCTTCGCCGACGACGAGGCCAAGGCGTACAAGGACACCTCGGACAGCACCGTCTTCAACGTCCAGGGCAACGGCCGGCTCGACTCCGACTGCGGAAGCACGGTCTCGGGCCCGGCGCTGAAGACCGCGCTGCAGGGCTACGGGTGCACCCAGGTCGTACGCGCCGCCTACGTCTCGGCCGACCAGCGCTGGGTCGGCCAGCTCGCGATCTTCAACCTCAGGGACGTGACCTCGGCGAACGCCTTCCTGGACGACCTGGACCCCAAGTCCGGCAAGGGCTTCTTCGTCCCGGTGACCGGGCCCGCGCCGGTCGAGAAGTTCGGCTCCGCGACGACCGGCGCCGAGAGCGGCGCGTACGGCCACTTCGTCGTCGTGGGCTGGGCCGGACGCGTCGACGGCGGCGAGACCAGCTCGTACGGGATCGACACGATCAGCCCGAGCAGCTCGGTCCAGCAGGCCGGCAAGCAGTTCCTGTTTCACCGGAATTAAAAGGGATAACTACGTATTGAGACTAGATGGGCACCGCTGGGTAAGTTTCGCGATCATGTCGCGTCGGGGATGAAACAGACAGTGCTGTAACCTCTAGTCACCGCAGCAGGGCCAACGTCGTCCCGGACTGCACTGATGAAGGAGCAGAACGAGACGACGGGAGGGTTGATGGTGACTGCTGCCATGACTCCGGGCCAGCGACGCGTCGAGCGTCAGGGCTTGTACGACCCCGCCAACGAGCACGATGCCTGTGGTGTGGGCATGGTCGCTGATCTAGCCGGGCGAAAGAGCCACGACATCGTGGTGAAGGCCTTGACCGTCCTGCGCAACCTCGATCACCGCGGCGCCAAGGGCGCCGAACCCGACGACGGTGACGGGGCGGGGATCCTCACGCAGATCCCCGACGAGCTCTTCCGCGAGGCCACGGGCTTCGCGCTTCCCGAGGCCGGCGCGTACGCCGCCGGGATCGCCTTCCTGCCGGCCGACCAGGCCGAGCGCGCCGAGACGGTCGCGACGATCGAGCGGATCGCCGCAGAGGAGGGCCTGAACGTCCTGGGCTGGCGGCACCTGCCCTATGACCCGGACTTCTGCGGGCCGACCGCACGCCGCGTCATGCCGCACTTCGCCCAGCTCTTCCTGAGCGCCGAGAGCGGCGCCCGCGAGCTCGAGCTGGACCGCATCGTGTTCTGCGCGCGCGAGCGCATCGAGCAGGACGCCAAGGTGTACTTCCCGAGCCTGTCCAGCCGCACGATCGTCTACAAGGGAATGCTGACGACGCCGCAGCTGGAGCCGTTCTTCCCCGACCTGTCCGACCGCCGCTTCACCAGCGCCATCGCGCTCGTGCACTCGCGGTTCTCCACCAACACGTTCCCGGCGTGGGAGCTGGCCCACCCGTACCGCTTCATCGCGCACAACGGCGAGATCAACACGGTCAAGGGCAACCGGAACTGGATGCGGGCCCGCGAGGCGCTGCTGAGCTCCGACGTGCTGCCCGGCGACCTGTCGCGGATCTTCCCGGTCATCGACATCGAGGCCAGCGACACCGCCTCGTTCGACGAGTGCCTGGAGCTGCTCCACCTCGGCGGCCGGTCGCTCGCCCACTCGGTGCTCATGATGATCCCCGAGGCGTGGGAGAACCACGCGGAGATGGACCCGGCACGTCGGGCGTTCTATGAGTTCCACTCCACGCTCATGGAGGCCTGGGACGGCCCGGCCAGCGTGACCTTCACCGACGGCACGATCGTCGGCGCCGTGCTCGACCGCAACGGGCTGCGCCCGGGGCGCTTCTGGGTCACCGACGACGGGTTCGTCGTACTGGCCAGCGAGGCCGGCGTGCTCGACATCGAGCCGTCCAAGGTCGTCCGCAAGGGCCGCCTGCAGCCGGGGAGGATCTTCCTCGTCGACACCGCGAAGGGCCGCATCGTCGAGGACGACGAGATCAAGGCCGAGCTGGCCGCCGAGCACCCGTACGCCGAGTGGCTGCACGCCGGGCTGATCCGTTTCGAGGAGCTCCCGCGGCGTGAGCTGCGGGCCGTCTCCGAGCTCGGCGACGGGCGGCGCCCGACCCACGAGACGCTCGTCAAGCGCCAGCAGGTCTTCGGCTACACCTCCGAAGAACTCAAGATCATCCTGTCGCCGATGGCCAGGAACGGCGCCGAGCCGATCGGATCGATGGGCACCGACACGCCCCCGGCCGTGCTCTCGGACCGCTCGCGGCAGCTCTTCGACTACTTCAAGCAGCTGTTCGCCCAGGTCACCAACCCGCCGCTGGACGCCATCCGCGAAGAGCTGGTGACGAGCCTGCAGTCGACTCTCGGCCCCGAGGCCAACCTGCTCGCACCCGGGCCGCACTCGTGCCGCCGGCTCGTGCTGCCCACGCCGATCCTCGACAACGAGGAGCTGGCCAAGGTCATCCACCTCAACGATGAGGGCGACCTGCCCGGGTTCGCCCCCCACGTCGTGTCCGGCCTGTACGACGTGACCGGCGGCGGAACCGCGCTGGCACACCGGCTGGAGGAGATCTGCGACGAGGTCTCGGCCGCGATCAAGAACGGCGCGCGCACCCTGATCCTGTCCGACCGGGGCGCGAACGCCTCGCGGGCACCGATCCCGTCGCTGCTGTTCACCGGCGCCGTCCACCACCACTTGATCCGGGAGAAGACCCGGACCCGCGTCGGCCTGGTGGTCGAGACCGCCGACGCCCGCGAGTGCCACCACATGGCGCTGCTCATCGGGTACGGCGCCTCGGCGGTCAACCCGTACCTCGCCATCGAGACGGTCGAGGACCTCGTCGAGGTCGGCGACCTGGCCCTGGACCGCGCGACCGCGGTGCGCAACCTGGTCAAGGCGTACGGCAAGGGCGTCTTGAAGATCATGTCCAAGATGGGCGTGTCCACGGTCGCCTCCTACACCGGCGCGCAGATCTTCGAGGCGATCGGCCTCGGCGCCGAGGTCATCGACGAGTGCTTCACCGGCACCACCTCCCGCCTGGGCGGCGTCGGCTTCGACGTGCTCGCCGAGGAGGTCGCCCAACGGCACCGGCGGGCGTACCCGCCGGGCGGCAACGCCGCCACCCACCGCGTCCTGGACGTCGGCGGGGAGTACCAGTGGCGCCGCGAGGGCGAACACCACCTGTTCAACCCCGAGACCGTCTTCAAGCTGCAGCACGCCACCAGGACCCGCCGCTACGAGGTCTTCAAGGACTACACGGCGCTGGTCGACGAGCAGGCGGCGCGGCTGATGACGCTGCGCGGCCTGTTCGAGCTGCGCGAGGGCGCCCGCCCGGCCGTCCCGCTCGACGAGGTCGAGCCGGTCGAGTCGATCATCAAGCGGTTCTCCACCGGGGCGATGTCCTACGGCTCGATCTCCGCCGAGGCGCACGAGAACCTCGCCATCGCGATGAACCGCATCGGCGGCAAGTCCAACACGGGCGAGGGCGGCGAGGACCCCGAGCGGTTCACCCCGGACGACAACGGCGACCTGCGCCGCTCGGCGATCAAGCAGGTGGCCTCGGGCCGGTTCGGCGTGACGTCGGAGTACCTCACCAACGCCGACGACCTGCAGATCAAGATGGCGCAGGGCGCCAAGCCCGGCGAGGGCGGCCAGCTCCCGGCGCACAAGGTGTACCCGTGGATCGCCAAGACCCGGCACTCCACGCCCGGCGTCGGCCTCATCTCGCCGCCGCCGCACCACGACATCTACTCGATCGAGGACCTCGCCCAGCTCATCCACGACCTGAAGAACGCCAACCCCGCGGCGCGCGTGCACGTCAAGCTCGTCGCCGAGGTCGGGGTCGGCACGGTCGCCGCGGGCGTGTCCAAGGCGCACGCCGACGTCGTGCTCATCTCCGGGCACGACGGAGGCACCGGCGCCTCGCCGCTGACCTCGATCAAGCACGCCGGCGCGCCCTGGGAGCTCGGCCTCGCCGAGACCCAGCAGACACTGCTGCTCAACGGCCTGCGCGACCGCATCGTCGTGCAGACCGACGGGCAGATGAAGACCGGCCGGGACGTCATCGTCGCGGCGCTGCTTGGTGCCGAGGAGTTCGGTTTCGCCACCGCGCCCCTCGTCGTGTCCGGCTGCGTCATGATGCGGGTCTGTCACCTCGACACCTGCCCGGTCGGCGTCGCCACCCAGAACCCCGAGCTGCGCAAGCGCTTCAGCGGCAAGCCGGAGTTCGTCGTCAACTTCTTCGAGTTCATCGCCGAGGAGGTACGTGAGCACCTGGCCGCGCTCGGCTTCCGCTCCCTGGAAGAGGCGATCGGCCACGTCGAGCTGATCGACGCCGCCAAGGCCGTCGACCACTGGAAGGCCGCCGGGCTCGACCTCGCGCCGATCCTGCACCGGCCCGACCTGCCCGAGGGCGCGCCGCTGCGCAACACCGCGACCCAGGACCACGGCCTGGAGAAGGCGCTGGACAACACCCTGATCCAGCTCGCCGAGGGCGCCATCGCGTACGGCACCCCGACGCGGCTGGACATGCCGGTGCGCAACGTCAACCGCACCGTCGGAACCATGCTCGGCCACGAGGTCACCCTCAAGTGGGGCGCCGACGGCCTGCCCGACGACACGATCGACATCACGCTCACCGGCTCGGCCGGGCAGTCGTTCGGTGCCTTCGTCCCGCGCGGCGTCACGCTCCGCCTGGTCGGTGACGCCAACGACTACGTCGGCAAGGGACTGTCCGGCGGGCGCATCACCGTACGGCCGCCCGCGGACTCGGCGTTCGCCGCCGAGGAGCAGATCATCGCCGGCAACGTCATCCTGTACGGCGCCACCTCCGGCGAGGCGTTCTTCCGCGGCGTCGTCGGCGAGCGCTTCTGCGTCCGCAATTCCGGCGCCACCGCGGTGGTGGAGGGCGTCGGTGACCACGGCTGTGAGTACATGACGGGCGGCCGGGCCGTCGTGCTCGGCCCGACCGGCCGCAACTTCGCGGCCGGCATGTCCGGCGGCGTCGCGTACGTGCTGGACCTCGACCGCGACCACATCAACATGGAGATGGTCGACCTCGAACCGCTGGAGGACGAGGACCGGGCCTACCTGCGCGACATCGTCGCGCGCCATCACACCGAGACCGGCTCGACGGTCGCCGCCGGGCTGCTCGCCGGCTGGGCCGAGGCCGCCGGGCGCTTCGGGAAGATCATGCCGCGCGACTACAAGCGCGTGCTGACCGCACGGGCCAAGGCCGAGGCCGAGGGCCGCGACATCGACGAGGCGGTCATGGCCGCCAGCAACGGGTGAAGGGGGAGACATGGCAGACCCGAAGGGTTTCATGACCCATCCGCGTGAGCTCCCGCAGCGTCGCCCGGTCGACGTACGGATCCGCGACTGGCGCGAGGTGTACGAGAAGTTCCCCGAGGACTCGCTCAACAAGCAGGCGGCACGCTGCATGGACTGCGGCATCCCGTTCTGCCACAACGGCTGCCCGCTGGGGAACCTCATCCCCGAGTGGAACGACCTCGTCCACCGCGGCACCTGGCGCGAGGCGATCGAGCGGCTGCACGCCACCAACAACTTCCCGGAGTTCACCGGGAGGCTGTGCCCGGCGCCGTGCGAGTCCGCCTGCGTCCTCGGCATCAACGCCGACCCCGTCGCGATCAAGCGCGTCGAGGTCGAGATCATCGACCGGGCCTTCGCCGAAGGCTGGGTCACCCCGCGGCCGCCGTCGGTCCGTACGGGCAAGAAGGTCGCGGTGATCGGCTCGGGCCCGGCCGGGCTCGCCGCCGCCCAGCAGCTCACCCGCGCCGGCCACGACGTCGTCGTGTACGAGCGGGCCGACCGGGCCGGCGGGCTGCTGCGCTACGGCATCCCCGAGTTCAAGATGGAGAAGCAGCACCTGGACCGCCGCATCGGCCAGATGCGCGCCGAGGGCACCGACTTCCGCACCTCGGTCAACGTCGGTGAGGACATCACCGCCGAGGACCTGCGGCGGACCTACGACGCGGTGGTGCTCGCCGGCGGCGCGACCGTCTGGCGAGACCTGCCGGTCCCCGGCCGCGAGCTCGACGGCGTCCACCAGGCGATGGAGTACCTCCCGCTGTCCAACCGGGTGCAGGAGGGCGACCTCGGCGACTCTCCGATCTCCGCGAAGGGCAAGCACGTCGTGGTCATCGGCGGCGGCGACACCGGCGCCGACTGCATCGGCACCGCCGTGCGCCAGGGCGCGAGCTCCATCACCCAGCTGGAGATCATGCCGCGCCCGCCCGAGGCGCGGCCGGACGGCCAGCCGTGGCCGACCTACCCGATGCTGTTCAAGATGGAGTCGGCCCACGAGGAGCTGCACGACCTCGGCGGCGAGCGGGCGTACGCGGTCAACACCCTGGAGTTCGTCGCCGGTGAGAACGGGCGCGTGAAGGCGCTGCGTCTCGTCGACGTCGAGGGTCCGGGGACGGGCTTCAAGCCGATCCCGGGCACGGAGCGTGAGATTCCCGCCGAGCTCGTCACCCTCGCCATGGGCTTCCTCGGCCCGCAGCGCGAGGGCCTGCTCGACCAGCTCGGCGTCGAACTGGACCAGCGCGGCAACGTCGTACGCGACCGGTCCTACGCCACCTCGGTCGAGGGCGTGTTCGCCGCCGGCGACATGGGCCGGGGGCAGTCGCTCATCGTCTGGGCGATCGCCGAGGGCCGGTCCGCGGCCGCCGGCGTGGACCAGTGGCTCATGGGCGGCAGCGCGCTGCCCACCGCGATCCCGCCGACGGCGCGACCGCTCGTCTGACAGGCCAGACCGACGCCCTGCCGCGCCCTCCGGGTACGGCAGGGCGTTCGGCGTTCGTGGACCCTCGCAGACCTCCGAAACGGCGCTTTCCCGGACAGACGACCGCGTACCGTCAGTGTCCTTTGATACGCGAATCGACGGTTGATGTGCGTTCTGGCTGCCGTTTCACTACATTGGTGCGCTCGACAGCGCGCTTCGGGAAGAGGACATGACGGAGACCATCACCGCACCGGGGATCGCCGCAGGCACCTGGCGGATCGACCCGGGACACTCGGAGATCACCTTCAGCGTCCGCCACATGATGACGACCGTACGCGGCGTCTTCACCGAGTTCGGCGGACGCATCGACATCGCCGAGGACCCCTTCGCCTCCACCGCGTACGCCGAGATCAGCATCGTCTCCATCGACACCAGGAACGCCGAGCGCGACGAGCTCATCCGCTCCGCGCAGATCCTGGACGCCGCGAACCACCCGCGGGTCACCTTCATCGCGACCGAGGTGTCCCCGGCACGCACCGGCCGCCGGGCCCGCCACCCGCGTTACAACGTCGCGGGCGACCTCACGGTCCGTGGTGTCACCCGCCCGGTCACCCTGCTCACGGAGTTCCACGGCGCGGGCGTCGACCAGTGGGGCGCCATCCGCGCCGGCTTCACCGCCTCCACGCGGATCCTGCGCTCGGACTACGGCATCGAGTTCAACATCCCGCTCCAGGGCGACCGGCTCGTCCTCGGTGACGAGATCGAGATCGGCCTGGAGATCCAGGCCGTACTCGCCGACTCCTGACGCCTCAGGGCGTCCGGCCGAACGCGATGCCCAGCGGCGCCGCGTTGATCGGCTTGGTGCCCACGCCGCCCACCACGGTCCCGACGACCGCACCGGAGGCGACGTCGATCACCGACACGCTCCCGGAGATCCCGTTGCCGACCCACACCTCGGTGCCGTCCGGGGTCACCGCGACGGACTCGGGCAGCTTGCCGACCGCGATCCGCGCGGTGACCTTGTGGGTCGCGGTGTCCACCACCGCCACGACGTTGCCGTTGATCTGCGTCACGTAGGCGCGCCTGCCGTCGGGCGTGAGGTCGACCGCCCACGGCTGGTCCGGCAGCGGGATCCGGGCCCGTACCCTCCCCGACGCAGCGTCGATCACCGAGACCCGCCCGGCGAGCGGCTCGGCCACGTACAGGGTCCGCCCGGCCGGGTCGACGGCGATGCCCTCCGGGCCGCCCTGGTCGCGGATCTCGCGGACCACGCTGCCGGCGGCGACGTCGATCACCGCGACACCCCCGTCGTGCGTGACGTACGCCCGCGCCCCGCCGCGGGCGAAGACGACCTTCCGGGGCGCGGTGCCGACGCGGATGTCGCGGACCACCTGGTCGGTCGCGGTGTCGATCACCGCGACCACGTCCGAGCCGCCCGCGCCGGTGTCGCCGCCGGTCACCGCCACGTACGCCGTGCCGCCGTCGGGGGAGACCGCGACGTCGCGCGGGTACGGGCCGACGCGCACCGGCCGCGCGGCACCGGTGACCGGGTCGGCGACCAGCACCTCGTACTGGCCCGTGTTGGCGATGTAGAGCTTCTTGCCGTCGGGCGTCACCGCGACCCCCTGACCGGCGTCGGTCGAGATGCCCTTGCCGACGAACGTCAGCGTCGCCAGGTCCACGATGGAGACGCCGTAGCCGCCGGCCAGCGCGACGTACGCGCGGTAGCCCTCGCCCGCCAGCCTGGACCGTGACGGCGGGGGCGGGCTCTGCGTCCACTTCGGGCCGCCGGGCGCGCTGTTCGCCGGCCGTACGGGCGGGGAGGGGGCGGCGCCCGTCGCCAGGAGCGGGTGCCTACGGGAGAGCTTCTTCCACACGTCGGTACTCCTTTCAGCCGCGCGGCCGTGGCCGCCGGCCCTTCTCCTGCCGCGGGGGCGTCTGCCCGGCCTCGGGGAACACCGGTGCCGGGAGCGTCGCCACGTCGCGTACGGCCTCCTCCAGCCGGGGCTTGGTCCCCGGCAGGCGCGGCGGCCGGGCCTTCGCGGCCAGGCCGAGGGCCGAGGTCAGATCGCCGAAGGCCGAACGCCGCCAGGCGCTGAGGTTCGGCACCCGTACGCCGGTCAGCCGTTCGAGGAGGCGCAGCGTCGAGGTGTGGTCGAACGGCTCGCGCGCCACCCAGCCGCCCTGCGTCCACGGGGAGACGAGCAGGCACGGCACCCGGAACCCGCCGCCGATCGGCAGCCCCTGGACGAACTCGTCCGCCGTCCCCGGCGGGGGCACCGGGGGAGGAACGTGGTCGAACAGGCCGTCGTTCTCGTCGTAGTTGAGGATGAACAGCGTCTTCTTCCACACGTCCGGGTTGGAGGCGATGGCGTCGATCTTGCTGGCGACGAAGTCGGCGCCGGCCGCGGGCGTGTAGTCCGGGTGCTCGGACTGGTAGCTCGTCGGGATGATCCACGAGACGGTCGGCAGCCGGTCGTGCGCGGCGTCGTACTCGAACTGGCCCGCCGGGTGGGTCCGCAGCCCGCCGCGGAACAGCGGGGAGGCCGCGGGGGCGTTCTGGAAGGCCGCGAAGTACTCCAGGACGTTGCAGCCGTAGTTGTCGACCTGCTGGTAGACCTTCCAGCCGACGCCCGCCTCGGTCAGCGCCTCCGGATAGGTCCGCCAGGCGTACGGGACCTTGTCCGCGTTGCCGGTCACCGGCCCGCCGGACGTGCCGCCCGGGTCGATCGTGCCGCTCATGAGGTAGAGGCGGTTGGGCCAGGTCGGCCCTAGAACCGAGCAGAAGTAGCGGTCGCAGACGGTGAACGACTCGGCCAGCGCGAACTGGAACGGGATGTCCTCGCGCGTGTGGAACCCCATCACGTACGGCGCGTTCACCCCGTCGGCGGCGCGGTGCGCGGGCAGCCAGTTGTCCATCTTCCCGCCGTTCCAGGCCCGGTGCTGCACCGACCACGCGTGGCTGGTCGAGGGGATCGCCTGCGCGTTCGTGGCACTCGTGTCGAGCCGGAACGGCAGGAGATGACCGGCGGGATTGACCGGGTCGGGCTGGTGGAAGACCGATTTCCCGGTGTCCAGGATGAGAGCGTCCGGGTCGGAGAAACCGCGTACGCCCGGAAGTGTGCCGAAGTAATGGTCGAATGAGCGATTTTCCTGCATCAGAACCACGACATGCTTGATATCGGCGAGACGTCCCCTGACACCGGCGGGCGTGCCCGCCATCGCCCGCCGGACGCTGGGAGGCAGGAACTCCGCGGCGAACGCCGTCGCGGCCGTCGAGCCCGCCGCACTGAACAGGCGACGACGGGTCAGTCCCGGCATCTGCACGCTCCCGTCTGGCATCGCGCTTGGAGAACACCCTCAGCAAAATGGCGCATCGAACGGGGCGTACGCAAATTCGGCCGCACAATGACGGCGTGATCGTACAGTAATTTGAAAAACATCCGACAAATCTGGTCATGGTGGTCTTCCGTGCGAAGTGAGGCGCGTCACGAATACACCGCGGCATCGAGGGCAGGGGCCAAGAAAGAGGATCGATATCAACAGGGGAGGTTCCATGAGCACGCAGCTTCAGGGGAAGACCATCGCCTTCCTCGTCGCCTCGGACGGGATCGAGCAGGTCGAACTGACCGAGCCGTGGAAGGCGGTCGAGCAGGCCGGCGGAACACCCCGGCTCGTCTCTGCCAAGCCCGGGCACGTCCAGGGCCGCGACCACCTGGAGAAGGCCGACACCTTCCCGGTCGACGCGACGCTGGATGAGGTCTCGGCCGATGACTTCGACGGGCTCGCACTGCCCGGCGGGGTCGCCAACCCCGACTTCCTCCGGACGCAGGAGAAGGCCGTCGCGTTCGTCCGCGGGTTCTTCGACGCGGCCAAGCCGGTGGCGGCGATCTGCCACGCGCCGTGGACGCTGGTCGAGGCCGATGCCGTACGCGGCCGCACGCTGACCTCGTGGCCCAGCCTCAGGACCGACATCCGCAACGCCGGCGGCACCTGGGTCGACGAGGAGGTCAAGGTCTGCACCTCCGGGCCGAACACGCTCGTGACCAGCCGCAAGCCGGACGACCTCAAGGCGTACTGCCAGGAGATGATCGAGGCCTTCGCCACCTGACCCCTCGTACGCGCCCGGGGAGTCAGGCGTCCCCGGGCGTCCGGTGAACTCCGGCGGGGCCGTCCGCCGGAGTTCACCGGTGCCCCGGCCCGATCCGGAGTCGTGTCCGTTTTGCTACCGGACGAGCCGGGCACACCGTTCGGTCTAGACCATTGCGTGAACAACGGGCAACGCCGACCTGCACGAATACGCGTACTGGCCAGTAACTACCTACAGTTGTACTCGTGAGTCGCCGAGCAAAGATCGTTAGCACCATAGGCCCCGCCTGCTCCAGCCCAGAGCGTGTCACCGCGTTGGTGGAAGCCGGCATCGATATCGCCCGGCTCAACATGAGCCACGGCACCCAGCAGCAGCACGAGGAGGTCTACGGCCTCCTGCGTGAGGCCGCCGCGGCCTCGGGCCGCGCCCTCGGCATCCTCGCCGACCTCCAGGGCCCGAAGATCCGGCTCGGCCGGTTCGCCGACGGCCCGGTGCGCCTGACCCTCGGCGACGAGTTCACCGTCACGACCGAGGACGTGCCCGGCGACCGCAACGAGGTCTCCACCACGTACGGGGGACTCCCCGGCGACGTCGGCCCGGGGGATTCGATCCTCATCGACGACGGTCGCGTGGTCCTCAACGTCACCGCCGTGGACGGCCCGCGCGTCCGCACCCGCGTCCTCGTCGGCGGCATGGTCTCCAACCACAAGGGCCTGAACCTCCCCGGCGTCGCGGTCAGCGTCCCCGCCCTCACCGAGAAGGACGAAGAGGACCTCCGCTTCGCCCTCCGCCTGGGCGCGGACATGATCGCGCTTTCTTTCGTCCGCAGCCCGGACGATGCCGAGCCGGTCCGCCGCATCATGGACGAGGAGGGCCGTACGGTCCCGCTCCTCGCCAAGATCGAAAAACCGCAGGCCGTCGAGTGTCTCGAGGAGATCGTCGACGCCTTCGACGGCATCATGGTCGCCCGCGGCGACCTCGGCGTCGAGCTCCCGCTGGAGCAGGTGCCGATCGTCCAGAAGCGCGCCATCGAGCTCACCCGCGAGAAGGCCCGCCCGGTCATCGTCGCCACCCAGATGCTCGAGTCCATGATCAGCGCCCCGCGCCCGACCCGCGCCGAGGTCTCGGACGTCGCCGGAGCGGTCTTCGAGGGCGCCGACGCGGTGATGCTCTCCGGTGAGACCAGTGTCGGCGACTATCCGATCGAGTCGGTCCAGACGATGAGCCGCATCGTGTGCGCGGCCGAGGAGACGACGCTCCGCGCCACCCACTCGCTGGACCGCGTGCCGGAGACCATCGGCGGCGCGATCGCGCGAGCGGCGGCCGAGGTGGGCGCCACGGTCAACGCGAAGGCCTTGGTGGCCTTCACGATGACCGGCGAGACGGCGCGGCGGCTGTCGCGCTATCGGTCGCCGATCCCGCTGCTGGCCTTCACGGCGCTGCCGGAGACCCGCAGCCAGCTGGCGCTGGTGTGGGGGACCGAGACGTTCACGGTGCCGGAGGTCTTCCACACCGACGAGATGGTCCGGCAGGTCGAGTCGGCCCTGCTGGAGATCGGCCGCTGCCAGAAGGGCGACCGGGTCGTCATCGTGGCGGGCTCCCCTCCGGGCACGGCGGGCTCCACCAACGCCCTGCGCGTCCACCGCATCGGCGACGCCATCGCCCAGTCCCCGCCGGTCTGACCCGGCGCCCCGCCCGCGTACGACCGCGACGACGGGTCTCACGACGCGTGCTGAGGGGCAGGCCCAGGCCTGCCCCTCCGACCGCCGGCCGGACGCGGCGCCCGTGTGACGACAGCACTGGAGCGACGGCCCTGCCATCGACCGTTCCGGCACGGTACGGCCCGACTCCAGGCCTGCCCGGCTCCGGCGTTTCCCAGCCCTGGCTTTGACCGGCACCGCCGACGGTGCCCCGGAGCGAGGCGTGGCCACGCCGTCTGCGGCCACACAGGCCGGCCGGCGGGCCAGCCGCCATCCGTTTCGGTGTAACCGGGCTGCGGCCCACCTGAGTTGTACGTAGGCGGACTCCGCCGTCAGTACTTCGGGCCCACGAATTCGTCCAGCCGCGCCACCGCCTCCCTCTTGGCGATCGAAATGTTGCGTTCGTTGGCCTGCTTCCAGTCGATCTTGAGACTGTCGAGGGCGTCGGTGAAGAGGCGGCGAATATCCGCGGAGGTATTAGTGGAGAAGTAGCGCGGATATTCGTACCATCGGTCACCGTCCTTGCATGGTCGGCGCACGCGATTCGTCGATCTGCTGCCATCAGGGTGGATCAGTCCCCGGACAAATTCCCTGGTGAACTCGGAGACGATTTCTTCCTGCCACGCTTCGAGCGCGATCTTCCGTGTGTGCTTCATCCCCGGGCCGTGCTGGGGGAACAGGCACGCCCAGTGCTTGGAGTAACTGTTCACGATGGTGCAGCCGGTCCGCTGCAGGCGGCCGACGGAGGACGTGGGCATGACCACGGAGATCGCCTTGGCCGCCTCCTCGATGAGTCCCGGCCATCCGTCGCAGCAGGCGATCGTCAGGCGAAGGACTCGACGCCTGTGATGGGCGATATGACCATCGCCGAGGTAGAGGCCCAATAAGTAGCTGTAGGTGCTGTGGTCGAGTGGACGGCCACTGCAGCGAGGGCAGGTGCGCCGGGGATCGACCAGAATGTCGGAACGGCGGCCTTGACGTCGCCAATGGCGGACAGAGCCTTCGTAAACGCCGCAGATCCTGGCTACTTCATCGTGGGGGATGCCTTGAGCTGAAAGGGCCAGCGCCCGCTCGACGGTCTCATCGTCGTACATAGAGAAACCGTGACACGCGGGTACGACAAAACCGCGCTCTGTGACTGGCTGCGGTCTTTGGAAGTGCCCCGAGTGGGACTCGAACCCACACTGTGCAGGTTTTGAATCTGCTGCCTCATGCCAATTGGGCTATCGGGGCCTTTATGTAGACATCTACTTGATGCCTAGTTTGGTCGCTGGTCATACTTCTGCGGTGACCGCGGTACGTACGAGGATAGCGGGTCCGGGTACGCTCGTGCGCGTGACCGAGACCCCGCGCCGCGTTGTGATCGCAGAGGATGAGGGCCTGATCAGGCTTGACCTCAAGGAGATGCTCGAAGAAGACGGCTATGAGGTCGTCGGTGAGGCCGGCGACGGTGAGACGGCCGTCCATCTCACCGCCGAGCATGCCCCCGATCTCGTCATCCTCGACGTCAAGATGCCCATCCTCGACGGTATCTCGGCGGCCGAGCGGATCGCCGCGGACCGGATCGCCCCCGTCGTCATCCTGACCGCCTTCTCCCAGCGTGAGCTGGTCGAACGCGCACGTGAGGCCGGCGCCATGGCCTACCTCGTCAAGCCCTTCACCAAGGCCGACCTCGTGCCGGCGATCGAGATGGCCGTCAGCCGGTTCCAGGAGATCAAGAGTCTCGAGGCCGAGGTCAGCACGCTCGAGGACCGGCTCGAGACCCGTAAGGCCGTCGACCGGGCCAAGGGCCTGCTGCAGACGGCGCGCGGATGGTCCGAGCCGGAGGCGTTCCGGTTCATCCAGAAGACCTCGATGGACCGCCGGATGACGATGCGCGCGGTGGCCGAGGCGGTCATCGCGGGCGGCCTCGGGCAGGGCCCCGCGAGCGACGCGGGATAGCCGGGCCGCGCGCCCGCCGCTCCGGCGGGCGTCATCGGTTGACCTCGACCTGTCACGCTGAGTGATCTCCTGGTGCGTTTGCGCCGGTTATGCCACGGACCAGTAACGAAGCAGTAACACCATGGTTGGGCCTCTACTCCTGGTGACCGGCACATCGGTGTACTACTCCCGAGCCTCAGGAAGCGTGAGAAAGCGCCGTAATGCCGCAAGATCGTCCTGGGGCGCATTGGCGTTACCCCGTGTAGATGGTTATGGAAGGAAGAGCGGCCTTGCGGAGCAAGATAATGAAGCTCACCGGCTTGGTTGCCGTGAGCACGGTGCTGGCGCTCGGCGCGTCCGCCTGCGGTAGTGATGACAAGTCCGGCGGCGGCGGCGGTGGCGACACCGTCACGATCGGCTTCATGGGTGACCTGACCGGTGAGAACTCCGGCATCGTCATTCCGCCGAAGCAGGCTGCCCAGCTGGCGATCGACGAGTACAACGCGACCAACCCGAAGGTCAAGATCACCCTCAAGACCTACGACAGCCAGGGCAAGGGCGAGCAGGCCGTGCCGCTGGCCAAGCAGGCGATCACCAAGGACAAGATCGCGGGCATGATCGGCCCGGCGTTCTCCGGTGAGTCCGCACAGGTGGACCCGGTCCTTGAAGAGGGCAAGCTGCCGAGCATCTCGGCGTCCGCGACCAACGCGGCGCTCGCCACGCACGGCTGGAAGTACTGGCACCGCCTCATCGCCAACGACAACGTGCAGGGCGCCGGCATCGGTGGCTTCATCGCCACCCAGCTGAAGGCCAAGAAGGTCTTCATCATCCACGACGCCTCCGAGTACGGTAAGCCGTTCGCGGAGACGGTGAAGTCGACCGTTGAGAAGGCCGGGGCCACGACCTCCGAGGACGCGATCGACGTCCAGGGCTCGGACTACTCCTCGACGGTCAACAAGGCCAAGGCGTTCTCGCCGGACGCGATCTTCTTCGGCGGTTACTACGCGCAGGCCGGCAAGCTGATCAAGCAGCTCCGTGAGGGCGGCGTCAAGGCGCGGTTCCTCTCGGGTGACGGTTCGCTGGACAAGGGCCTCGCGGCCGGCGCCGGCGGCACGACCGCCGACGGCTCGATCATCGGTTGCCCCTGCCTGATCGACCCGTCCGGTACGGCGGGTGCGGCGAGCAAGAAGTTCGCGGACGCGTACAAGGCGAAGTTCGGTGCCGACACCGCGATCTACTCGGCTGAGGGTTACGACGCGGCGACCGCGTTCATCGCGGCCGTCAAGGCCGGCAACACCACGCCGGAGAAGATCAACACCTTCCTGTCGACGATCAACATCCCGGGCGTCTCGAAGCAGATCAAGTTCAGCGCTGCCGGTGAGCCGACCGCGACGGACGTCTACGTGTATCAGGTCAAGGGAGACCAGCTGCCCCTGCTGGGCAACTCCAAGACCGCGACGGTCAAGTAATCCGTCCGCCGTCAGGCGGCCTTACGTAGCGCGCAGGAGCGGGAGCCACGGTCGGCTCCCGCTCCTGCGGCGAAGGCGACCAATTTTGAGCAACCTCTTCAACCAGTTCTGGCCGTACACCGTCGACGGGCTGTCGCTGGGCGCGATCTACGCGCTGATGGCGCTCGGCTACACGATGGTCTACGGCGTTCTGCGTCTCATCAACTTCGCGCACTCCGAGATCTTCATGATCGGCACCTTCGCCGCCCTCGGAATGCTCCACCTCTTCGGCATGCCGTCCAACGTGAGCGGTTTCGCCCTGATCGGGCTCCTCATCGTGCTCGCCCTCACCGGTGCGGTGGCATCCGGTGGCAGTGCCGTGATCTTGGAATACGTCGCCTACCGGCCGCTACGACGCAAGGGTGCCTCCCGGCTCGCGGCGCTCATCTCGGCGATCGGCGCGTCCCTGTTCCTGCAGCAGCTCTTCGCGCGGCTCGTCATACCCGCGGCGTTCGGCCTCCCCAAGGAGAAGGGCGCGCTGCCCGTCCAGGGACACTTCGTGCAGAAGTCGAACGTGATCCACATCGGGAGTTTCGAGCTCTCCAACGACCGGCTCATAGTGATCGTCGGCGCGGTCCTCATGATGATCCTGCTCGACGTCTTCGTGGAGCGGACCAAACTCGGCCGCGGTATCCGGGCGACCGCGCAGGATCCCGAGACGGCGGTCCTGATGGGTGTCAACATCGACCGGATCGTCACCGCGACGTTCGCGATCGGTGGCGCGATGGCCGGTGTGGCGGCGGCGCTCTACCTGCTCCGTTTCGAGGAGACCAGGTACGACGTCGGGTTCCTCCTGGGTATCAAGGCGTTCACGGCCGCGGTGCTCGGCGGTATCGGCAACCTCCGGGGCGCGCTGGTCGGCGGCCTCGTGCTCGGACTCTTCGAGATGTACGGTTCAGCCATCTTCGGCTCGGAATGGCAGAATGTCGTGGCATTCAGCGTTCTCGTGCTTGTCCTTATGTTCCGTCCCACCGGCATCCTCGGTGAGTCCCTCCAGCAGGCGCGCGCATGAACAACTCTTCCAACGGAAACCCGCTCACCCGAGTACGCGGCGCGTACTCCTCGGCGTCGGACTCGGTCCGTGACCGCTGGTCGGGCGCTCCGAGCTGGACGCGCTGGCTCATCTACCTGATCCTGATCGTCGTCGCGCTGGTGCTGCCCGCGGACGGCATCGGCAGCTTCATGTCCCCCTACACCGACTGGCCGACGCTGCTGTTCTTCCCGATCGGCGGCTACATCCTGCTCGCGATCGGCCTGAACGTCGTCGTGGGCCAGGCGGGCCTGCTCGACCTGGGGTACGTGGCGTTCTTCGCCATCGGCGGCTACACGATGGCCGTCTTCGGGGTGAAGTTCGGCTGGAGCTTCTGGGAGATCCTGTTCGCCGGCATCATCCTGTCGGCGCTGTCGGGGATCATCCTGGGCGCTCCGACGCTGCGGCTGCGCGGTGACTACCTGGCGATCGTGACCCTCGGCTTCGGGGAGATCGTCCGGATCACGGCGAACAACACCGACTACATCGGCGGCCCGAACGGCATCGGCGGCATCCCGCACCCGCCGACGCTCACCGAATGGACCATTCCCGACAACGGGTTCTTCGACGCGCTGGGGTTCGGCGGCGTCCAGCCGTTCAAGTACGGCGCGCTGGACGGCAAGCCGTACTACTACCTGATGCTGCTCGTCATCATCATCGCGATCATCTTCGTGAAACGGCTGGAGAACAGCCGGGTGGGCAGGGCCTGGGCCTCGATCCGCGAGGACGAGGACGCCGCCGAGCTGATGGGCGTCCCGACGTTCAAGTTCAAGCTGGCCGCGTTCGCGATCGGTGCGGCGATCGGCGGTGCGACCGGCGTCGTGTACGCCTCTCAGGCCGTGTCGATCATCCCGACGAACTTCCCGTTCATCCTGTCGGCGACGATCCTCGCGGCGGTCGTGCTCGGTGGCTCTGGAAACCTTCCCGGGGTCATCCTCGGGGCCTTCCTGGTGGCCTGGATCCCCGAGCGGATCCGTGGTCTGGCGGAGTACCGGATCCTGGTCTTCGGCGGGGTTCTCGTACTCCTGATGGTGTTCCGGCCGGAGGGCCTGTTGCCGTCCCGGCGCCGGAAGGCGGAGCTCGCCGAAGGCTCGGGAGGCATGGGCACGATGGGTGCCGAGGTCGGCGGTCCGGCTACCGTCGCCGCCGGTGAGGTGGGCGAATGAGTGACACGGCGGAGAACGGCGGAGCGCCGGTGCTCCAGCTGCAGGGCCTGACGATGCGCTTCGGCGGCGTGGTCGCGATCAACGATCTCGAGCTGACGGTCGCGCAGGGCGAGATCTTCGCGCTGATCGGCCCGAACGGCGCGGGAAAGACGACCGTGTTCAATGTCGTCACCGGGGTCTACCGGCCGACCGAGGGCCAGGTGGTCTTCGACGGTTCGAGGATCGATGGCAACAAGCGGTTCAAGGTGACCAAGCTCGGCGTCGCGCGGACGTTCCAGAACGTCCGGCTGTTCCACAACATGTCGGCGCTGGAGAACGTCCTCGTCGGTGCGGACGCGCATCATCGCACCGGGCTCGCCGGCGCGGCGCTGGGGCTGCCCTGGCACCGCAAGGAGGAGCGTGACGGCCGGGCCAAGGCCATCGAGCTGATGGAGTTCGTCGGCATCGGGCAGCGGATCCACGAGACGGCCAAGAACCTGCCGTACGGCGACCAGCGGCGTCTCGAGATCGCCCGCGCGCTGGCCACGGATCCGAAGCTGTTGTTGCTCGACGAGCCGGCGGCGGGGATGAACCCCACCGAGAAGGAGGCTCTCCAGCAGCTCATCAAGAAGATCCGTGACTCCGGGCGCACCGTGCTGCTCATCGAGCACGACATGAGCCTGGTCATGGGCATCAGCGACCGGATCGCCGTGCTCGACTTCGGCCAGAAGATCGCGGAAGGCCTGCCAGCCGAGATCCAGAACAATCCGCGGGTCATCGAGGCGTACCTGGGGGCTCCTGCCGATGCTTCTTGAGATCAAGGACATCCACGTCCACTACGGGAAGATCGCGGCGCTCAAGGGCGTGTCGGTGGACGTCGACGAGGGTGAGATCGTCACGCTGATCGGCGCCAACGGCGCCGGGAAGTCGACCACGCTGAAGACGATCTCAGGGCTTCGCCCGCTGTCGGCAGGCAAGATCGTGTTCGGCGGCCGGGACATCAGCAAGGTGGCCGGGCACAAGCGCGTGCTCATGGGCATCGGCCAGGCGCCGGAGGGCCGTGGCATCTTCCCGGGCATGACGGTCACCGAGAACCTGTACATGGGCGCGTACGCCCGCAAGGGGAACGTCGAGAAGGACCTCAAGGAGGTCTTCGACCTGTTCCCCCGGCTGGCGGAGCGCAAGGACCAGGCCGGCGGCACGATGTCCGGCGGCGAGCAGCAGATGCTCGCCATCGGGCGCGCCCTGATGACCCAGCCGAAGGTGCTGCTGCTGGACGAGCCGTCGATGGGACTGGCGCCGAAGCTCATCCAGCAGATCTTCTCGATCATCGAGGAGATCAACCGGCGGGGCACCACGGTGCTCCTGGTCGAGCAGAACGCCCAGCAGGCGCTGCAGATCGCGCACCGCGCGTACGTCCTGGAGACCGGGTCGGTGGTCAAGTCCGCCGAGGCCGGCGCGCTCCTGGACGATCCGCAGGTACGGGCCGCCTACCTCGGTGGCGGAGCGGAGTCACCGATCTGACGTCCCGTCCGGGTGGCGGCCGCGCCTCGCGGCCGCCACCCGGGCTCACTTCAGGGGAAGATCGATCGGATTCTTGGCACCGGCCACCTTGGCACCCTTCAGCTGGTCGGCCAGCTTGGACGACGAGGCGTCGCCATAGACCCGTATCGCCTGGAGCTTGGCGTTCTTCGGGACGTCGAACCACAGGTCGAAGGCGCACATCTCCTGGGAGGCGAGGGTCTGCGTGCCGGACACCCCACGGGAGATCTGCATCGCGTCGGTGCTCGGGCCGTAAGTCTTCCCGTCCGACGTGACGATGAGCTGCCGGCCGGGGTCGAAGTCGTGGCGCTCCCGGCCGTGGTTGACCATCAGGAGCCGGACCCTGACGTACTGGCCGTGCGGAACCCAGCTTCCGTGTGAGCCGATGACCTCGCCCAGCTGCGTACGGAGCCCGATCGCGGTGTAGGTGACCTCGCCGATCGGGGCGCTTTTTCCCGCGAGGGGGGTCTCACCGCTGGGCGCGGGCTGCGGCGGGAACTTGTAGTCGTGGGAGGACGAGCCGCATCCCGCGACCGTCAGCGCGAGCAGAAGGCCGGTCACCGTGGCCCTTAACGGGGCGCTTCTCTTCGCCGCGTGCGCGCCGAGGCGCGGGATGGATCGTTGCACAGCGCGACGTTAACCGAGCGAAAGCGGTCTGAGAAGCGGTCGTCGCCGAATCGGGATCAAGCCGCGATGTGCCGGGAACGCCGTCGCGCAGGGGCGGCGTACGGGCCGTCCGGGGGCTCGGTCTCGCTTTCGCGCGGGACCCCTGAGACGTGAATGAGCCCGGAGCGCCTTTGGTGCCGTGCCGTCGTGGTCCTATGCAGGCCTTCCCCGGCCCTGCACAGGCCCGGCGGTACGTTTTCTACTCGGCGCTCCGGGCTCGTACGGTGCAACGGTAGCGAGACTGGTGTGATGCGTGCAAAGCCTGTGGCATACCCGTTGCGCCTCGATCGGAAACGATTCGGACACTTCCCGGCGAACTCCCAGGTCACAGGCTGACACGCCCGGCGAAGAAATCTAGGGCCGGTCCCGGAGCGCACAGGTGAGGCGCGCGGTGCATATCCGGCGATCCCGGTCGTCGGTGATGATGATCTCGTAACTGGTCAGCGTGCGCCCGCCGTGCAGCTGCGTGGCGACGGCGGTGACGTGCCCCTCGGTGGCCGAGCGGTGGTGGCTCGCGTTGATCTCGATGCCCATCGTGATGCGGCCGGGGCCCGCGTGCAGGGCCGAGCCGACGGAGCCGATGGTCTCGGCGAGCACGCAGGACGCCCCGCCGTGCAGGATGCCGTACGGCTGGGTGTTGCCCTCGACCGGCATGCGCGCCACCACGCGCTCGGCGCTCGCCTCGAGGATCTCGATGCCCAGTGTGGCGGCCAGGCCCTTGGCCCCCTCCGTCGCGATGTCGCCGATGAGTGCCGATGTGGGGCTGTCGAGGGTGCTCTCGCCCGCGTCGTCCACGAAACCTCCTCGTGCATAACCTGAGGCTGCTCAGATTTGTCCTAGGCGAAGGCTAGGCTGCCTGCGTGGTTACGACGGAAGCGACCCCTGAAACTCCCCGCCTGCTCCTCATGGACGGGCACTCGCTCGCCTACCGGGCGTTCTTCGCGCTGCCCATCGAGAACTTCTCGACGACGACGGGCCAGCCGACCAACGCGGTGTACGGCTTCACGTCGATGCTGATCAACGTCCTGCGCGACGAGCAGCCCACGCACGTGGCGGTGTGCTTCGACCGGAGCGAGCCGACGTTCCGCCACGAGACCTACGTCGAGTACAAGGCGAACCGGCGCGAGACGCCGGACGACTTCCGCAGCCAGATCAGCCTGATCTTCGAGGTGCTCGACGCGCTGCGCATCCCGCGGCTGTCGGTGGCCGGTTTCGAGGCCGATGACCTCATCGCGACGCTCGCCACCCGGGCCGTCGAGCAGGACATGGACGTCGCGATCGTCAGCGGCGACCGCGACGCGTTCCAGCTCGTCGGCGAGCACTGCACGGTGCTCTACCCCCGTAAGGGCGTGTCCGACCTGGCCCGCATGACGCCGGCCGCGGTGGAGGAGAAGTACGGCGTGCCGCCGGAGCGCCACCGCGAGCTGGCGGCGCTGGTGGGGGAGACCAGCGACAACCTGCCGGGCGTGCCGGGGGTCGGCCCGAAGACCGCGGCCAAGTGGCTGACCAAGTACGGCGGCCTGGACGAGCTCATCGCGCACGTCGACGAGATCACCGGCAAGGCCGGCGACAACCTTCGCGAGCACCTCGGCGACGTGCTGCGCAACCAGCAGATCAACAAGCTCGACTGCGACGTGCCGCTCGACCGTGTGCCCGCCGAGCTCGTGGTGGGCCAGTGGGACCGCGACGAGATCCACACGCTGTTCGACACACTGCAGTTCCGCGTGCTGCGCGAGCGGCTCTACGCGACGCTGTCGGCGGTCGAGCCGGAGGCCGAGGAGGGCTTCGAGGTCGAGATGGCCCGCCCGGGCCCGGGAGAGGTCGCGGCGTGGCTGGCCGAGCACGCGAGCGGCGTGGGCCGCGTCGGCCTGGCCGTGACCGGCACGTGGGGACGCGGCATCGGCGACATCACGGGCATCGCGCTGGCCACCCAGGCGGGCGTGGGGGCGTTCCTCGACCCGGTGGAGCTGCCGGAGGAGGACGAGCGCGCGTTCGCCACGTGGCTCTCCGACCCCAAGCAGCCGAAGGCCGTGCACGACGCGAAGGGCCCGATGCTGGCCTTCGCGGCGCGCGGCCTGAGGCTCGACGGCCTGACCAGCGACACGGCCCTGGCGGCCTACCTCGCGCTGCCCGGCCAGCGTTCGTTCGACCTCGGCGACCTCGCCCTGCGCTACCTCCACCGCGAGCTCCGCAAGGAGGCCGACGAGAGCGGCCAGCTGACGCTGGACGGTTCCGGTGAGCAGGAGGCGGCGTTCGACCTGGCCGTACGGGCCCGTGCCGTCGTGGACCTCGCTGAGGCGCTCGACAAGGACCTGGAGCGGCGGGGCGCGGTGACGTTGCTGCGTGACGTGGAGATGCCGCTGGTGGACGTCCTGGCGGAGATGGAGCGGCTGGGCATCGGCCTGGACATCGACTACCTGGCGAACCTCTCGGCGACGTTCGGCGCGGAGGTCAAGGCGGTCGAGGAGGCGGCGTGGACCGCGATCGGCCGTGAGTTCAACCTGGGGTCGCCCAAGCAGATCCAGCAGATCCTCTTCGACGAGCTGGAGCTGCCCAAGACCCGGCGCACCAAGACCGGCTACACGACCGACTCCGAGGCGCTGACCGGCCTGTTCGCCCAGACGGCCCACCCGGTGCTGGAGGCCCTGCTGCGCCACCGCGAGGTGGCCAAGCTCAAGAGCATGGTCGACTCGCTGATCCCGATGGCCGACGAGGACCGCCGCATCCACACGACGTTCGGCCAGATGGTCGCCGCGACCGGCCGCCTGTCCTCCTCCGACCCCAACCTCCAGAACATCCCGATCCGTACGGCGGAGGGCCGCCAGATCCGCGAGGGATTCGTGGTCGGCGAGGGCTTCGAGTGCCTGCTGACCGCCGACTACAGCCAGATCGAGCTGCGGATCATGGCCCACCTGTCCGAGGACGCGGCGCTGATCGAGGCGTTCGGCTCGGGCATCGACTTCCACACGGTCACCGCGTCCCGCGTCTTCGACCTGCCGGCCGAGCAGATCGACGGCGAGCTGCGGTCCCGGATCAAGGCGATGAACTACGGCCTGGCCTACGGCCTGTCGGCGTTCGGCCTGTCCCAGCAGCTGCGCATCACGCCGGACGAGGCCCGCGCGCTGATGGAGGAATACTTCGAGCAGTTCGGCGGCGTCCGCGACTATCTGCGCGACATCGTCGCCCAGGCCCGTCAGGACGGCTACACCGAGACCATCTTGGGTCGCCGCCGCTATCTGCCGGACCTGACGTCGGACAACCGCCAGCGCCGCGAGATGGCCGAGCGGATGGCACTGAACGCCCCGATCCAGGGGTCGGCCGCCGACATCATCAAGGTCGCGATGCTGATGGTGGACCGCGCGATGCACGAGACGGGCCTCCGGTCCCGGATGTTGCTCCAGGTCCACGACGAGCTCATCTTCGAGGTCGCCCCGGGCGAGCTCGCGTCGTTGCAGGACCTGGTGCGGACCCAGATGGGCGCGGCGTACGACCTCCGCGTGCCGCTGGAGGTCTCCATGGGCACCGGCCGCACCTGGCACGAGGCCGGCCACTAGCCCGGCGGGCTCGCCTGCGGTCAGGTCACCGACGACCGATTCGATGACCGCGTCGGTCGGCGCACCTGGTCGAAATGCCAGCCGCTGACGGAGAGGGCGTTCGCCGTCCTCTACGGTCCGCCGACGGGAACTGACCAGAGTCGGCCGAGATCGCGGAACTCGCGCTCCGATCGGTGATCGATCACCGACTAACGGCTACCCGCAGGCCGGACTTGCGATCGCTTCCCGTGCCGCCGGCGGTCGATCGCGCCGTTCGGGGCCGTTGCGTCGCCGTCGTCCTGCGCGATGCCCCCCGGTGGCTGGCGTGGTCACCGAACGCCGGCTTGTCGCCGCCGTGCGGTTCCCCCAGGGGCCGGGGGGTGAACGGTTTCCGCTGTTCCATGCCGCTGCGGACGGATGATCGGGCTGTTCGGGGTCGTCGTGGGCCTCCTCGGGGGGCTGGTAACCACATGCCGGGCTTGTCGCCGCGGTGCCGTTTCCTCAGGGGCCGGGTGGTGGGCGAGTGCGTTTCCGCCGTTCCGCGCCGTCCGCGGCGGTCGATCGGGCTGTTCGGGGCCCGTTGTGGGCTTCCTTGGGGGCGGGCGGGCGTGGCACCGCACGCCGGGTTCGTCGCCGTCGCGCCGTTCCCCCACGAACGCGTTTCCGCTGTTCCACGGTGCCGCCATCATGCGGTGTCGGCGGACGGCAGCCTGAGAGCCGCGGTACTGATCTGGCCGCGCCCGTCCAGCACGGCTGGCCGAGCGGGAGGATCGCCCGCGTGCGGGTCGGCGGCAGGTCGGGTTGTCCGTTACGAGGAATGCCGCGATTTGCGAGATACACGCTGGCGCGCATCGAAGCCGCATCGCCCGCTCGCCCTGTCCGGCCCGCGCGACATCCCCGACATACCGATCGGCTCGCCGACCGTCGCGTGATCCGGCACCCCACCGACCCGACCGGCGAGCGCCGCAAGCCGTCCCACGCCCCGACCTCGCACCCCCCGCACACACCGCCACATAAGGCGCGAAAGACTATCAACCATCAAACCAAAACGACGTCGCGTCACGCCATGACCGAACATTTACCATCGCCTGACAAGCGCCCCGGCGCACACCCTCGCGCGATTACATGATCGCCATAACGGGAAGTAACAACCAGCTGGATTTCGTGCGCACCGCGTGCAGAAACGCTGGGGGACATACCGTGCCGCACCTTGACAAATTCGCTGCCGCATTGATCGTCGTAGCCGTAGTCGTAGGCTTCCTGGCCCCGCGAGACCGGCGCTCCGAAAGTCCTCCGCGTGCCAATCCGGCCGCCGTCGGCGGAGCGCGGTCGGTGCCCACCAAGGCCGCGGCGCCCAAGCCCAAAGCGCGGCCCAAGGGGCCGCCGTTCAACCTCGCCAAGGCGGCCGCCGCCGCGCGCGCCGTCAGCGCGAACGAGCTCGGCCAGGTTCCGGTCTTGATGATCCACCGGGTCATGGCCAAGCCGCAGTACCCGCTGGACCGCTCGACCAAGGAGCTGTACGACGAGTTCACCGGCATGGCCAAGCAGGGCTACGTGCCGGTGACCGCCGCGGAGTTCGTCGCCGGGAAGATCAATATTCCGGCCGGCAGGCACCCGGTCGTGCTGACCTTCGACGACGGGTCGATCACGCACGCCGACTTCGACGGCGCGGGGAATCCCAAGCCGGACACGGCGGTCGCGGTCATCCAGCGGGTGGCGAAGGAGAATCCCGGCTTCCGTCCCGTGGCGACGTTCTTCGTGAACCGCGACCCGTTCTACGGCGGCTCCAAGCCGGGCGTGGAGACGATGCGCTGGCTCACCCGCAACGGGTTCGAGGTCGCCAACCACACGACGAACCACAAGGACCTGAGCAAGATGAGCAGGGCCGAGGTCGTCAAGGAGATCGGCTCCGACGAGAAGATGATCGAGGACGCCACAGGCAAGCCCTCGACGACGTTCGCCTTCCCGTTCGGGTCGCTCTCGCGGGCGCATCTCGACTGGGCCCAGCGGGGCACCAAGCTCGCGAAGTGGGACTTCCAGGGCATGTTCCTCGCCGGCTGGAAGCCCTCCGACTCGCCGTACGCGGGCAGCTTCGACCCGCGGCAGATCCCGCGGATCAGGGACAAGGAAAAAATCAAGGAAGATGACTGCAAGCGGTACTGCTCCACAGCATGGCTCGAGTGGCTGGCTCAGAATCCCGACAAGCGGTACACCTCCGACGGGAACCCGGCCACGATCGCCTTCCCGCAGGATAAGATGATCTACCTCTACACGCGTTACAAGGAGTGGGCCTGCCCTTACTGACCACTCTTGAGATTGACCGTTGCCCCTGACCTCCCATATTCTGATCGCTGCGCTGTGGGCCTGCGCGCGCCTCGGACAGAGCAGGCTCGCGCTCGGTCAAGTCGACATCGGTCTGGTCACACGGCCGGTTCATCGGCAGGGACGATAACTGGCCCTCCGCGCTGCACAGGCAACTACGCATGTCCGTATCCGGAGCCATCCCACACATGACGAGCAGCACCGAGGCCACCTCGAGTACCCCGCAGGTAGCGGTCAACGACATCGGGTCCGAGGAAGCCTTCCTCGCAGCGATCGACGAGACCATCAAGTACTTCAACGACGGCGACATTGTCGAAGGGACTGTCGTCAAGGTCGACCGAGACGAGGTCTTGCTCGACATCGGCTACAAGACCGAGGGCGTCATTCCCTCGCGTGAGCTGTCCATCAAGCACGATGTCGACCCGAACGAGGTCGTCAAGGTCGGTGATCACGTCGAGGCCCTTGTCCTCCAGAAGGAGGACAAGGAGGGACGCCTGATCCTGTCCAAGAAGCGCGCGCAGTACGAGCGCGCCTGGGGCACGATCGAGAAGATCAAGGACGAGGACGGCATCGTCACCGGTACCGTCATCGAGGTCGTCAAGGGCGGCCTGATCCTCGACATCGGTCTTCGTGGCTTCCTGCCCGCCTCCCTTGTGGAGATGCGCCGGGTGCGCGATCTGCAGCCGTACGTCGGGCGCGAGCTCGAGGCGAAGATCATCGAGCTGGACAAGAACCGCAACAACGTGGTGCTGTCCCGTCGCGCATGGCTGGAGCAGACCCAGAGTGAGGTCCGCCAGACCTTCCTCAACACCCTGCAGAAGGGCCAGGTCCGCAAGGGCGTCGTCTCCAGCATCGTCAACTTCGGTGCCTTCGTCGATCTCGGCGGAGTGGACGGCCTCGTGCACGTGTCCGAGCTCTCCTGGAAGCACATCGATCACCCGTCCGAGGTGGTCGAGGTCGGCCAGGAGGTCACCGTCGAGGTTCTCGACGTGGACATGGAGCGCGAGCGGGTCTCCCTGTCGCTCAAGGCGACGCAGGAGGACCCCTGGCAGCAGTTCGCCCGCACCCACCAGATCGGCCAGGTCGTGCCGGGTCGCGTCACCAAGCTGGTGCCGTTCGGCGCGTTCGTCCGGGTCGAGGAGGGCATCGAGGGCCTGGTGCACATCTCCGAGCTGGCCGAGCGCCACGTGGAGATCCCGGAGCAGGTCGTCCAGGTCGGCGACGAGATCTTCGTGAAGATCATCGACATCGACCTCGACCGGCGCCGCATCAGCCTCTCGCTGAAGCAGGCCAACGAGGGTGGCGGGACGTTCACCGACGAGGAGTTCGACCCGACGCTCTACGGCATGCCGGCCGAGTACGACACCGAGGGCAACTACAAGTACCCCGAGGGCTTCGACTCGGAGACCGGCGACTGGCTGGAGGGCTTCGACCAGCAGCGTGAGACGTGGGAGCGGCAGTACGCGGAGGCGCGTGCCCGTTTCGACGCTCACAAGAAGCAGGTCGAGGAGGCCCGCAAGGCCGAGGCCGAGGCGGCCGGACCGCAGTCCTACAACACCGAGGGCGAAGCGCCCAGCGGTGGCGGTGGCGACACCGGAGGCGGCGCGCTCGCCTCCGACGAGGCCCTCGCCGCGCTGCGCGAGAAGCTGTCCGGCAACCAGGAATAAGCAGGGCAAAAAACCGCATAATGGTCGATTCCGACTCACGTGCACGTCCAGGGGGTCCCGCCGCACCGGCGGGACCCCCGGTCGTTCCCCAGGAGTTCTCCCGCGTCTTCCTCATCGCGGTCACCATCGCCGTACTCTCCGAAGTACTGCGGGCCGCGTTCCCCCCATTCGGACATTTCGCCGAGACCACCAACGCCCTGGGGGCCTCCGCCGCGATCATCGTGGTCTGCCTCGCCGGCTTCCTGGCGCCCGTGGCACGCGCCGTGGCCGGGGCCCGCGGACTGCTGCTGGCCGGCGTCGGCGGCCTGCTCGCCGTACGCCTCGGCATGCAGGCCCTGTCCCCGACGGTATGGCTGGCCTTCGCCGGCGCCGCGTTCGCGATGCTCGCCCTCACCGCGCTGTACGAGACGGCCCGTGGCCTCTCGGGCACCGGTTTCGCCGTGGCGGTGGTCGGCGGGCTGACCGCCGACACGGCGCTGCGGCTGGCCTTCGGCACCTGGGACCCGGCCGTACGCGGCGGTGTCCTGGCCTGGCTCGCGTGCCTGATCCTCGTCGGCGCCGGCGTGACCGCCCTCGTGCGGCAGCTACGCGCCGCCGCGGTGGAGGCGCCGGCGATCGGCTGGCGCGACGCCCTCGGCGCCGCCGCGCTGGGGCCCTTCCTGGCGCTGCAGATCCTCGTCCTGGCCAGCCCGGCGTTCGCGGCCTCCAGCGGCTGGCTGTCACTGCCGGCCGCCGGCGCGGTCGTGCTCGGCGCGCAGGCCCTCACCCTGGCGTTCCTGTCCTCCGGCCTCGCCGTCGCCTCCGTCCCCGGGGGCGTCTGCGTGTTCGGCGGCACGCTGCTGGGCATCGGCGCGGCGGCGGTCACCGGCCGGTACGGCCTGACCGGCTGGGTCACGGTCGTCGTGATCGTCGCCGGTCAGCTGCTGTCGGCGTGGCTGCTCGCGGTCGCGTGCCGGGTGCCGCTGCGGCGCGGCGGCTACCGCGGGCGGCGCGGGGACGTCCCGGTCGAACCCCGGCGCGCCGACGCCGCCGGATGGGCGTGGCGCGTCGACCTCGGCGCGGCGCTCGGCGGGTTGCTGACCGCGCTCGTCCTGCTGCCGTACCAGTCGCACTACGCCGCGCCGCTCCCGCTGCCGAACAAGGTCCTGCCCGGCGCCGCCGGCATCGCCCTGGGCCTGCTCTCGGCGATCGCCGCGGCCCGAGGCGGCCCGCTGCCCGGCCGGTCCTGGGCCCGTGCCCTGGGCGCGGGAGGCGGCGCCCTGCTGCTGCTCGCGGTGCCGGCCGCGTACGCCGTCACCGCCCCGGCGGTCACCCGCGCGGCGGCGCAGCCGGGCACGTTCCGGCTGATGACCTACGACATCGCCCAGGCGGTCGACGGCGACGGCCGGCTCGACCCCGAGGCGGTCGCCCGTACGATCCAGGCCCAGCACCCCGATGTCGTCGCCCTGCAGGCCGTCGGCCGGGGCTGGCCGCTGTCCGGCACCGCCGACGTGGGCTCCTGGCTCGCCCGGCGGCTCGGGATGCGGCTCGTGTGGGGCCCGGCGGCCGACCACCAGTTCGGCAACGCCGTGCTCAGCCGCCTGCCGGTCAGGGCCACCGGCACCGGGCGGCTGCCCGTCGGCGCCGGACCGCAGGCCCGCGGCTACGTGTGGGCGCGGGTCGACACCGGCGGCGGCCGTACGGCGGACGTGTGGTCGGTGGACGTGCAGCACGGCGCGGACCGTACGCAGACACGGCTCGCCGAGATCGTCAAGCTGCTGCAGATCTGGAGCGGCGCCCCGCACACCGTGATCGCCGGAGACCTCGGCGCCCACGACGGCGGCCCGGAGGCGACCCGCCTGACCGGGCAGGGCACCCTGCGGGAGGCGGGCGGAGCCCAGACCGGCCCCGACCCGGTCGTGTCGATCTTCGGCAGCGACGACCTGGGCATCGACGACACCGTGGCCGGCGGGCCGCGGAGGTTCGCGCTGGCCGCCACCGTACGGGTCGTAGGCTGAGCGACCATGGACCAGGTCCCCGAAGGTGTACGCATCGAGCGCGCGGACGTCGCGGACGCCGGAGAGATCCTCACGCTGCAGCGCGCCGCGTACGTCAGCGAGGCGCAGCTGCACGGCGACCCGTTCCTGCCGCCGCTGGTCGAGTCGATCGAGCAGGTCCGTAAGACGATCACCGGCTCGATCGTGCTGAAGGCCACCGTCGGCACACGCCTGGCCGGGGCCGTACGCGGCCGGATCAACGACCGTACGTGCCTGGTCGGGCGGCTCTCGGTCGCCCCTGACCTGCAGGGTCAGGGCATCGGCCGGGCGTTGATGCAGGCGCTGGAGGCTGAGGCGGCCGGCCGGGCGGACGCGTGCGTGCTCTTCACCGGTCACCTCAGCGAGACCAACCTGCGGTTGTACCGGCGGCTCGGCTACGGCGAGACGCACCGCGAGCGGGTCGCCGACCACCTCATGCTCGTGCACATGCGCAAGGCCCTCGTAGCCGCCGAACCGGCCGAGTGAGTACTCTTCGCGTCGTGCGGAAAGTGGGATTGACCGGCGGTATCGGTTCGGGCAAGAGCGAGGTCTCGCGGCGGCTGGTCTCGCTGGGCGCGGTCCTGGTCGACGCGGACGCGGTCGCGCGGGAGGTCGTCGAGCCCGGCACGCCGGGCCTGGCCGCGGTCGTGGCGGAGTTCGGCGAGGACATCCTGCGCCCGGACGGCACGCTGGACCGCGACCGGCTGGGCTTGATCGTCTTCGCCGACGACGGGCGGCGTAAGCGGCTCAACGCGATCGTGCACCCGCTGGTCGGCGAGCGGATGCAGGCGCTGGTCGAGGAGGCGCCAGGCGGTGCCGTCGTGGTCTACGACGTGCCGCTCCTGGCCGAGAACGGCCTGGCCGGGTTGTACGACCTGGTGGTGGTCGTGGACACGCCGGTCGAGGAGCAGGTGCGGCGGCTGACCGAGCTGCGCGGCATGACCGAGGAGGCGGCGCGCGCCCGCATCGCCGCCCAGGCCACGCGCGAGGACCGCCGGGCCGTCGCCGACCGGGTGATAGACAACTCCGGCACGCTGGAGAGCCTGCACGCGCAGGTCGACAAGCTGTGGACCGAGCTGGCCTGATCATCGGGGCACCATCTCGGGCCGGTCGGCGATGATGCCGTCCACCCGGTCGCCGACCAGGCGTCTCATGACGGCCTCGCTGCCGGCGTCCCAAGCGTAGACCTTCATGTGGTGCGCGTGCACCCGCCGTACGTAGGCGGCCGTGACCGTGGCCGAGCGCGGGTTGACGTATCCGGCGTACCGGGCGACGGCGGGCAGCTGTGCCGCGGTGGGCGTGCCCAGCACGGCGGTCTGCACCGCCGGCATCAAACGGTGGAACTCCTGGACCGCGCCCCAGTCGAAGCTCTGCACGATCAGCCGGTCGGGGAGCAGCCAGTCGGGCCCGGCGCGCAGGTGGTCGACGACCCGGCCGGTCAGGCCGGGGTACAGCGAGGGGTTCTTGAGCTCCAGGAGCAGCTTCAGGTCGCTGCCCTCCATCGCGCGCAGCGTCGTCGCGAGCGTGGGCACGCGCTCGCCGCGGAACCGGGCGGAGAACCACGAGCCCGCGTCCAGGCGCTCGACCTGGGCGAGGGTGAAGTCGCGGACCCGCCACGGGGACCGGTGCGGGTAGACGGACTCGGCGTCGGTCGTACGGCTCAGCGTCGTGTCGTGGATCACGATCGGCACGCCGTCCTTGGTCTGCTGCACGTCGAGCTCGAAGTAGTCGGCGTTCTTCGTACGGGCGGCGCGGAAGGAGGCGAGGGTGTTCTCCGGCGCGTACGCGGAGGCCCCCCGGTGGCCGACGTCGGCCACGGCCGCACCGGACTGCTGGCGGGCCGGCGGCGCGAAGGCCATGCCGGCATAGGTGAGCGGAAGGGCCGAGACGAGGGCGGCGAGGCGGTGGGCCATGGCGATCCTCCGGCGGCAGGGGCCGCCACCGGGGGTCGCGACCGTTCAACGCAGAGTAACGCACTCTTTACGCTCCGCTGGCAATCCCGGCCTCAGGGGGTTGCGCGCGAGGGCCACCGGAATGTCACTGGCAGGACGTACGGTTGAGATACACGGGCCGCCTCCGCGCGGTCCGCTTCCCCGCCACCCGCTGTCACGGGCGGCGATCACATTCCGACGGAGGAGCAGCGTGCGGCCTGTCACCGATCTTCAGCGCAAGGTGGCGCCCTTCGAGGTCGTCACCGAGATGACCCCGTCCGGCGACCAGCCGCAGGCGATCGGCGAGCTCGAGCAGCGGGTCAAGCGCGGCGTCAAGGACTCGGTCCTGCTGGGCGCCACCGGCACCGGCAAGACGGCGAGCATCGCGTGGCTGATCGAAAAGGTCCAGCGCCCGACGCTCGTCATGCAGCCCAACAAGACGCTCGCCGCCCAGTTCGCCAACGAGCTGCGGGAGATGCTGCCCAACAACGCCATCGAATACTTCGTCTCCTACTACGACTACTACCAGCCGGAGGCGTACGTCCCGCAGACCGACACCTACATCGAGAAGGACTCCTCGATCAACGACGAGGTGGAGCGGCTGCGGCACTCGGCGACCAACTCGCTGCTGACCCGCCGCGACACGATCGTGGTGGCCTCGGTGTCGTGCATCTACGGCCTGGGCACCCCGCAGGAGTACGTCGACCGCATGGTGCGGCTGCGCGTCGGCGACGAGATCGAGCGTGACGACCTGCTGCGGCGCCTGGTCGGCATGCAGTACGCGCGCAACGACCTGGCGTTCACCCGCGGCACCTTCCGGGTGCGCGGCGACACGGTCGAGATCATCCCGCAGTACGAAGAGCTCGCCATCCGCATCGAGATGTTCGGCGACGAGATCGAGAAGCTCGCCACGCTGCACCCGCTGACCGGCGAGGTGGTCACCGAGGACCAGGAGCTCTACATCTTCCCGGCCTCGCACTACGTCGCGGGCCCGGAGCGCATGGAGCGGGCGATCGGCGGCATCGAGAAGGAGCTGGAGGGGCGCCTCGCGGAGATGGAGCGCACCGGCAAGCTCCTGGAGGCCCAGCGGCTGCGGATGCGCACGACGTACGACATCGAGATGATGCGGCAGGTCGGCACCTGCTCCGGCATCGAGAACTACTCGCGCCACATCGACGGCCGCGGTCCCGGCACGCCGCCGAACACGCTGCTCGACTACTTCCCCGAGGACTTCCTCCTCGTCGTGGACGAGTCGCACCAGACGACACCGCAGATCGGCGCGATGTACGAGGGCGACATGTCCCGCAAGCGCACCCTGGTGGAGCACGGGTTCCGCCTGCCCAGCGCGCAGGACAACCGGCCGCTCAAGTGGGAGGAGTTCCTGGAGCGCATCGGCCAGACGATCTACCTGTCGGCGACGCCGGGCCCGTACGAGCTGGGCCGGGTCAAGGGCGACGTGGTGGAGCAGGTCATCCGTCCGACCGGCCTGATCGATCCCGAGGTGGTCATCAAGCCGACCAAGGGCCAGATCGACGACCTGGTCCACGAGATCCGCGAGCGCGCCGAACGCGACGAGCGGGTGCTGGTCACGACGCTGACCAAGAAGATGTCCGAGGACCTGACCGACTATCTCCTGGAGCTCGGCATCCGGGTGCGCTACCTCCACAGCGAGGTCGACACGCTGCGCCGGGTGGAGCTGCTGCGCGAGCTGCGCCTGGGCGAGTTCGACGTATTGGTCGGCATCAACCTGCTCCGCGAGGGCCTCGACCTGCCCGAGGTGTCCCTCGTGTCCATCCTGGACGCCGACAAGGAGGGCTTCCTTCGGTCGGAGACCTCGTTGATCCAGACCATCGGCCGCGCGGCGCGCAACGTCTCCGGCCAGGTGCACATGTACGCGGACAAGGTGACCCCGTCGATGGAACGCGCGATCGACGAGACCAGCCGCCGCCGCGCCAAGCAGGTCGCCTACAACGAGGCCAACGGCATCGAGCCCACCGCCCTCCGCAAGAAGATCGCCGACATTCTCGACATGCTGGCCCGCGAGGACGCCGACACAGAAGAGCTCATCGGCGGCGCCGGCCGCCAGCAGAGCCGGGGCAAGGCCCCGGTCCCGGGCCTGTCCTCCAAGCAGCGGGCCGGCCGCCACGCGGCCGACCTGGTCGGCGAACGCCCGCGCGAGGAGATGGAGACCCTCATCGACCAGATGACCCAGCAGATGCACCACGCGGCGGAAGAACTCCAGTTCGAGGTGGCGGCCCGCCTCCGCGACGAGATTAAGGAACTGAAGCGCGAACTCCGCGACATGAAGGAGGCCGGCGTCCACTAACGAGCCCGGTGGCGTACGGCAGGGACCGCGAGTGTCCCCTGCTGCTCGGCTCGGTCAAGTCCAACATCGGGGACAGCGCTGCCGCCGCCGGCGTCGCGGTCCCGGACGCGCTCGCCGCGCTGGACGCCGCGACGATCCGCTCATCCTCACCTGCCGCGCCGCCGAATACGAGGCGGCCGCCACCGGCGGGGCCGTCCTCACCGGCGGGGCGTCCTCACGGGCGGGGCCGTCATCGAACCCGACCCCCTGCGGCTCGCCGCGCCGCGCCGGAGGGCGCGTCAGGCTCCACTCGCCGCTTCGAGCGGCCTGCCCTCAGCGGAGCGAGGGACCCTCATGGCCATCGAGCCGACGCAGGAGCAGCAGGCCGCCCGGCGGCCTCGGCCGCCGCGTACGCGGCGGTGAAGCTCGCCGGCGCGGCCTACCTCGCCCATCTCGGCGTACGCCTGCTGATCTCGGTCACGACGTATTCGCCACGGGCCGGGACCTGGCCCTGGTCGCCGCCGCGGGGACCGGGAAGACCACGGCCTGGTGCTGATGGGCGCCGGCACCCGCAGCCGAGGCATGTACGTGGTGTTGAACGGCGATCGCGGCCGAGGCGGGGGAGCGGTTCGGGCCCAACGTGCGGTGCCGTACCGCTCACTCGCTCGGTTTCGCCGCTCCGCCCGTGGACGACGCCGGTCTGCAGCGGGAGCCGCGCCCGGCCGAGGGGGGAAGGTAATGCCAGACCTCTGGCTGGTCGAGACCGGGCCGGGCGTCGTGGTGTTCTGCGCGGGGCCGCTGGGCGATCTCGCCGCGCAGGCGCGGCTCGCCGACGAGTCCTGGCTCCCTTTCGCGCGCTGCCGCCCCGGCGCAGAGTGTCCGGCCCGGAGTTCGCCGGCAGCGCCGACATCGGGGGAGCCGACGCCGACGTCCTCGACGGGCTGAATGTAAGGCCGCCCGGGATCCCCGGCGGCCGGGCCGCGAGGAGACCTGCCAGCTCGCCGACCAGCCTCGGCTGGACGACGACCATCGTTTGGGCATCGATCGCGTCGGCCTGTATCTCTCCCGGCAAGGCCTGATCGTCTGGGACGCCGGGGACTTCCCGCGAAGGCTCGGCGACGAGGGCGCCCGGCTCGGCTCTCTGGGCGGCGGCAGGCGGCGTCCGGGGGACACCGTGTTTTGGGCTCCTTGCGATGCGCCGGCGGGCCCGTCCGGCGGCGAGAAAAGGCGCCGTGGGCTCTGTGCGCGGCCGTCGCGCGTTTCTGTGGCGGTGTCCGGCACACGGGTGGCTGCGCCTGACAACGTGTGCCCAGGGCGTGGCTTCTGTGAATGGCGACGGCACGCGGCTCAGCGCGGATGCGACGGTCACGCGCTTTCGCGGCGGCGTCCGAGTACGGACGGGCACGACTACGGCGCGCCGACCGAACTGCCGGTGGGCCTGTCGGGTGCCGACGACTCCAGAACCACCGGCTGAGCCGGACCATACGGGCGAAGTCCGGCGAAAAGGGCATAAGGAAACAGCACAGCCCGCACCGATGGCTCGGTGCGGGCCGTACGCGTGTATTCCTAAGCCTAGATCGGCGTGACCTGCTCCGCCTGCGGGCCCTTCGGGCCCTGGGTCGTCTCGAAGCTCACGCGCTGGTTCTCCTCCAGCGTACGGAAACCACTGGAGGTGATCGCCGAGTAGTGCACGAACACGTCCGGGCCACCGCCGTCAGGTGCGATGAATCCGAAGCCCTTGTCGGCGTTGAACCACTTGACGGTGCCTTCTGCCACTTTCTCTCCTTCTTGGGAGCCTCACCGGGGCGCCGGTTGGCGGACCGGGGCTGCATGACGGACTTTGGCTTACGTCCGACGAAGACTATCCCCGGAGAAGCGAAAACGCCCGCCGTCACTTCCGCGGGCGTTCAAGAGCGAACTCAATACGTACGAGGAAACTACGACTGCAACGCTTTCCATGTTATCGGCTCTCCGTATTACCGGCAACCGACCTCACCTGCGGGTGTTCCCGGACTACGGGCAAGGCCGGCGGCCCCCGCGCCGTTCAGCGCACGCCGGCCGGCGAGTGAAGCCGCCGGGCCTTCCGACCGCGGCGGCCCCGGCGGCACCGGACCCGGCGTGACCACCCGGGTTCAGGCGGGCCACTCCGGGGCGCGCTTGTCCAGGAACGCGCGCATGCCCTCCTGCGCCTCGGGGGTCTGGCTGGCGGCGGCCATGACCTCGATCGCGTAGGTGTAGGCGTCGTTCTCCGGACGGTCGAGCTGGGCGTACATCGCCTGCTTCCCGAGGGCCTTGCTGCGGCGGCTGCCGCGGGTGGCGCGTTCGAGGAGCTCGCGGGTGGCCTTCTCCAGCTCCTCGTTGGGCACCGAGCGATTGACCAGCCCCCATTCGAGAGCGGTGGCGGCGTCGATGACGTCGCCGGTCAGGGCCAGCTCCATCGCGCGTTTGCGGCCGACGTTGCGGGCGACCGGGACCATCGGCGTGTGGCAGAACCAGCCGCCCTTGCCGCCGGGCGCGGCGAAGCCGGCGCTCCACGCGGCGACGGCCAGGTCGCAGGTGGCCACGAGCTGGCAGCCGGCCGCGGTGGCCAGCCCGTGCACGCGGGCGATCACCACCTGGGGCACGGACTGGATGGTCTCCATCAGCTCACGGCAGGTGAGCAGCAGCCCGCGCGCCGCCGCCAGGTCCGCGCCGGCCATGTCGGCGAAGTCGTGCCCGGCCGAGAAGACCGGGCCGTTGCCCGCCAGGATGATCCCGGTCGCGTCCGTCTCGCCGACCTGGCGGAACGCCTCGGTCAATGAGCGCATGTGCGACAGCGACAGCGCGTTGCGCCGCCCGGGGCGGTTCATGGTGATGACCGCGAACGGGCCGTCCGTCTCGACCAGTACCTCGTCAGAGCTCATGTCCGCACGGTACGTCGCCGGTCGGCCGGATCGCCATGCCCCGCCGAGGGCCGGCCGCCGAACCCGGACAGGATCGACTCCAGCAGCGGCAGCCCGCGCCCGACCCGCTTGGCCCGGATGGCCAGGTCCCACATGGGCTCGAACTTCTTCCAGCCGCCCGCGTACGCCACATGGCGCATCTTGTCCCGTATCGTCGCCTGGGCGCCGGCGCCGCGCAGGATCGAGCCCCATCGGTAGAAGTCGCGGTACGCCCGCCGGTACCCCTCCGACAGCTCAGAGGCGGTCATCCGGGCGGGCTCGAAGACGACCTGCCGGGTGTCGTAGCGGTCCCAGTCGTGGTGGAGCAGCCGGCCCGCGTCGCTCATCCGCTCGTACAGGCGGGTGCCGGGGTACGGGGTGAGGATGTGGAAGGTCGCGGTCTCCACGCCCCGCCCGACCGCCCACTCGACCGTACGGTCGAAGACGCTCGCGTCGTCGTCGTCCATGCCGAACACGAAGCTGCCGTTGACCATGATGCCGAGGTCGTGCAGGCGGCGGATCACCGCCGCGTAGTCGCGGTCGACGTTCTGCCACTTGCGCTGTTCGAGGAGGTTGGCGCCGTTGACGGTCTCGAAGCCGACGAACAGGCTGCGCAGGCCGGAGTCGACCGCCTTCTCCAGCAGGCCGGGGCGCAGGACGGCCTGCACGGTGCCGGCCGCCTGCCACAGGCGCCCCATCCCGCGCATGCCCTCGAAGAGCGCGGTGGCGAAGCGGGCGTTGCCGAGCAGGTGGTCGTCGAGGAAGTACAGGTGGCGGCCCGGGAGGCGGTCGATCTCGGCGAGTGCCGCGTCCACGGTCTGGGTGTAGAAGGACTTGCCGCCCTCGAAGAACGCCTCCTTGTAGCAGAAGTCGCACACGTGCGGGCAGCCGCGCGAGACGACGATGGAGTTCGGGACCAGGTAGAGGTGGCGGGCGATGAGGTCGCGGCGGATCGGCGGGAGCCCGTCCAGGGTCCGCTCGGTGGAGTCGTACCGTGCCCGCGGCCGTCCCCGCCGCAGGTGGCTGAGGAAGACCGGCCAGGTGCTCTCCCCGGGACCGCAGAAGATCGTGTCGGCGTGCCGCGCGGCCTCCTCCGGCAGCGAGGTGACGTGCAGCCCGCCCAGGCACACGTGCACGCCCCTGGCGCGGTAGAGGTCGGCGAGCTCGTACGCCCGCCGCGCCGAGGTGATGTAGACCTGGATGACCACGAGGTCCGGCTCGTCGGAGGTGTCGACCTCCTGGACGTGCTCGTCGGTGATCGTCACCTCGTCGCCGGGGTCGAGGTAGCCGGCCAGGGTGGCGAGGCCGAGCGGCGGGAACAGGGAGTACTTGATCGGGCGGAAGAACGGCGAGGTCGCCTCGGTCAGGGCGGGCAGGATCATCTTCACGCGCACGGCTGCTCCAGTGAGGGGTCGGGTGTCCGTCCTCTAGATGGGACGGACCCGGCGTGGAGCCCGGTGGCGCGGGAGGTGTGGGGGTGTTGTGGAGATTCTGTGGTGATCAGCCCGGGATGAGGACCCGGATCCGGCAGCCCGGCCCCTCGTCGGCCACCTCGATATGGCCTCCGTGCAGCTCGACGGCCCAGCGGGCGATCGCCAGCCCGAGGCCGGTGCCGCCGTCGCGCGCCCGGCCGCCCCGGTGGAAGCGCTCGAACACGCGCGCCCGGTCGGCGGGGGCGATGCCGGGCCCCTCGTCGGCGACCTCCAGCGCGAGCCCGCCGGACCGGCCGCGCGGGCGGGCCGTGACGGTGACCGTGCCCTCGGCCGGGCCGTGCGCCGCCGCGTTGTCGACGAGGTTGGCCACGACCTGGTGGAGGCGGTCGCGGTCGGCGAGCACGACCAGGCCGGCGGGCGCGTCGATCACGACGCGGGCCGCCGCGGGGCTCTCGGCGGCCACGCCGCACAGGAACGGCGCGACGGCGAACTCCGTACGGTCCAGCGCGTCCCTGGCCTCCTCGGCGCGGGACAGGTCCAGGAGCTGGCCGACGAGCCGGCCGAGGCGCTCGGTCTGGTCGAGCGCGGGGCGCAGCGTTCCGGGGGTCGCGGCGGTGACGCCGTCGGCGATGTTCTCCAGCTGCGCGTGCAGGGCGCTGATCGGCGTCCGCAGCTCGTGGGAGACGTTCGCGACGAACTCCCGGCGCTGCCGGTCCGCCTCGGCCAGGTCGCTCGCCATGCGGTTGAACGCCCGCGCCAGCTCGCCCACCTCGTCGCGGGAGCTGGCGCGTACGCGGGTGTCGTAGCGGCCGCCGGCCATCTTCCGCGCGGCGGCGGTCATCTCACGCAGCGGCGAGGTCATGCCGTGCGCGAGGACCTGGGTGACCACGAGCGCGGCCAGCACGGCGACGGGCAGCGCGTAGCGGCCGCGGATGCCGTGCTCCAGCGCCTCCTTGAGCGCCAGCGCCGTGGCGCACGAGCTCACCGCGACGAGCACCCCGAGCTTGATCTTGATCGTACGGAGCCGGTCGAGCGGGCGGGGGATCACGCCGGCACCTCCAGGGAGTAGCCGACGCCGTGCACGGTCCTGATCAGGCCGGGGCCGAGCTTGCGGCGCAGCGCCTTCACGTGGCTGTCCACCGCGCGCGTACGGGACGCGTCGGTCCAGTCCCAGACGCGTTCGAGGAGCTGCGCGCGGGTGAAGACCGAGCCCGGCGCGCCCGCGAGGCAGTGCAGCAGGTCGAACTCGGTCGGCGTGAGGTGCACCTCCGCGTCCCGGCAGCGCACCCGGCGCGCGGCCGGGTCCACCTCGATCGGCCCCGCCCGTACGACGGCGGGTGCCGAGGCGCGCCCGGCCCGGCGGAGCAGGGCGCGGACGCGTGCCACCAGCACCCGCATGCTGAACGGTTTGGTGAGGTAGTCGTCCGCGCCGACCCCGAGCCCGACGAGCTGGTCGGTCTCGCCGTCGCGCGCGGTCAGCATCAGCACCGGCACCGGGCTGATCGCCTGGACACGGCGGCAGACCTCCAGGCCGTCGAAGCCGGGCAGCATGAGATCCAGGACCACAAGGTCCGGACGGGACTCGCGGACGGCCGCGACGGCGGCCGGGCCGTCGCCCGCCACCCGGACCGCGAACCGCTCGGCCCGCAGCCGCGCGGCCACCGCCTCGGCGAGCGTGGGTTCGTCCTCGACGACGAGGATCAGTTGTTCGGCCACGTCGCCAATACTGCTCAGTCCTCGGTGATGGCCGCCAGGCGTTCGAGCGCGCCGGTGAACTCCTCGATCATGTCGTACACGACCTGGCGTGCGGGTTTGACCGCGTTCATCTGGCCCACGACCTGACCGACGAAGTAGTTGGCCAGCCGCCGGGCGCCCTCGTTGCCGTTCTCGGCGGCCTTGCCGATCGGCTGCATCGCGCCCTCGGCGACGATCATCTGCAGCGGCATCGGCAGCGCGCCGGGGCTGTCGGGGGACTCGTCCCACTCCTCGGTCCAGGAGGAGCGCAGCTGCCGCGCGGGCTTGCCCGTACGGGACCGGGAGCGGACCGTGTCGGATGAGGTGGCGGCGAGCATCTTGGCCTTGACCGCCGGGAGCGTCTCGGCCTCCTCGGTGGTCAGCCAGACCGACCCGCACCACACGCCCTGGGCGCCCAGCGCCATCGCCGCGGCCATCTGGCGGCCGCCGGCGATGCCGCCCGCCGCGAGGACGGGCAGCGGCGCCACGGCGTCGACGACCTCCGGGACGAGGACCATCGTGGAGATCTCCCCGGTGTGGCCGCCGGCCTCGGAGCCCTGCGCGACGATCAGGTCCGCGCCCGCCGCGACCTGGCGGAGCGCGTGGTCGACCGTGCCCACGAGCGCGGCGACCGGCACGCCCGCGGCCCGCGCCCGCTCGACCATGACGGGCGGCGGGGGGCCGAGCGCGCTCGCGATGAGCCGGATCGGGTGGTTCAGCGCGACGTCGATCAGCTCGGTGGCGCCCTCCTTGGTGACCTGGCGGCCGGCGCCCCGCCCGCGGGCGGGGTCCAGGTCGGGCACCGGCACGCCGTACCGCTCGAAGATCCCGGCGAGGAACTCCCAGTGCCGCGCCGGGATCGCCGACAGCAGGTCGCCGGTGCCCTCCGCCTCCTTGGCGATCTTGCCGGGGACCAGGACGTCGACGCCGTACGGGCGGCCGCCCACGTGGTCGTCGATCCAGCGCAGCTCCTCGTCGAGGTGCTCGGGGGAGAAGGCGACCGCGCCGAGCACGCCGAGACCGCCCGCGTTCGTGACCGCGGCCACGACGTCACGGCAGTGGCTGAAGGCGAACAGCGGGAACTCGATCCCGAACGTCTTGCACACATCTGTCCTCATCCGCGGCGCTCCTCGAAGACCGGATGGCTCTCGCCCTCATCAGGATGGACGAATCTGACGCGCAGGGGCAGGCCCTCGCGCGGCCCGGCCACCGAGGCGAGCCGCGCGTACATCCAGGGTCCCTCCGCGAGCTCGACCAGGGCCAGCGGCGCCGGCGGGCCCGTACGGGAGCGGGCGACCGCCCAGGAGACCAGGACGGCCTCCCCGCTCGCCTCGGCCCAGGCGAGGTCGCCGGCGCCGCAGCCCGCGCAGCCGGTCGCGTCCGGGGCGTACCAGCGCCCGCACGCCTCGCAGCGCCGCGTCATCAGCCGGTCCTCGGCCGCGCCGTCGAAGAACGGGTCGGTACGGCCGTCGCGGCGGATCACGCCGATCGCGTCTTCGGTCATCGTCGTCCCTTCGTGTGCGGGCTGAGGACCAGCGTCGCGTGGTGGTCGAGGATGCCGCCGTTGCCGCTGACGAGGATCACCTCGTTGCGCGGGGCCTGGCGGTCGCCGCCGTCGCCGCGCGCCTGGATCACCGCCTCCGAGAGCGGGGTCATGCCCCACATGTAGTACGACGAGAGCTGCCCGCCGCCGGTGTTGACCGGCAGCGCGCCGCCGGGGCCCAGCGCGCCGCTCGCCGCGAACGGGCCGCCCTCGCCCTTGGCGCAGAAGCCGTAGTCCTCCAGCGTCACCAGGACGGTGAAGGTGTAGCAGTCATAGAGCTGGCAGAGGTCGACGTCGGCCGTGGTGATCCCGGCCATCTTCATCGCGGCCGGGCCGGACAGGGCTGCGCCGGTGGTCAGCCCGAAGTCGCTGCCGCGCGCCATGGCCCGCCCCGGGTGGCCCTGGGCCCAGCCCCAGACGTGCACGGGCGGCCGGGCCAGGTCGCGGGCGCGCTCGGCGCTCGTGACGATCACCGCGACGCCGCCGTTGGAGACGAGGCAGCAGTCGAGCAGGTGCAGCGGCTCGACGACCCAGCGGGACTCCTGGTGGTCGCGCAGGGAGATCGGGTCGCGCATCTGGGCGAGGGGGTT
The DNA here is from genome assembly GCF_030406325.1 of Actinomadura sp. DC4. Lineage (GTDB taxonomy): Bacteria > Actinomycetota > Actinomycetes > Streptosporangiales > Streptosporangiaceae > Actinoallomurus. Next base: position 120,577 of record NZ_JAUEQY010000001.1, read on the forward strand.
GCCGGCCGCCCAGGCGCGGGTGGCGACCGCGATCGCGCCGAGCTGCTCGCTGGTGGTGCCGTACCGCTCCATGTGCCGGCGCGCGGCGAGCGCGTAGAACGCGTTGACGCTGCGGAACCCCAGCGCCGCCTGCAGACCGCCGTACCCGTGCCACTCGGCGGCGTCGCGGTGGTAGGCGGAGCCGGAGGAGCGTTCCGGGCGCAGCGGCGCGTCGGAGAACACGCAGGCGACGGCCGAGGCCGCGCCGTTCTGGACCGCGGCGGCGGCGTAGGAGACCATCGCGACGGCGGTGGCGCCGAAGGAGTTCATCTGGGTGAGCAGCCGCAGGTCGCGCAGACCGAGCGCGCCGGCCAGCTCGATGCCGGGCGAGCCGGACAGGCCAGTGCTGACGATCAGCCCGTCAAGGTCGGCGAGGGGGAGGCCGGCGTCGTCGGCTGCGGCGCGTACGGCGTCGGCGGCCAGCCGGCGGGGGCTGCGGCCGTAGACCTTGCCGAGTTCGGTCATGCCCAGTCCGGCGATCGCCGTGTCTGCCGTCACGCGCCCTCCCTCGTTGCCTCCTCCACGTTACCGAATCGGATTCGGGTTCGACCAGGCGGTCATCGGGCGTTCTCCGCCACGTTCAGGGCCATCGCCATGCGCCCCCGGGCCCGGCAGGGCCCACGGGATACACGGATACACGGTCAGGAGCGGGCGAAGCGGTCGGTGGCCTCGATGAGGTGGTGCAGGATGCCCGGCTCGGTGTACGCGTGGCCGGCGTCGTCGACCAGGTGGAACTCCGCCTCCGGCCAGGACCGGTGCAGGTCCCAGGCGGTCGCGGCCGGGGTGCACACGTCGTACCGGCCCTGGACGATGACGCACGGAATGTGCCGGATCTTGTCCACGTCGCGGATGAGCTGGTCGTCCTCGAAGAAGCCGCCGTTGACGAAGTAGTGGTTCTCGATGCGGGAGAACGTCACCGCGTAGTCGTCGTCGGAGTGCTCTTCGATGACCCCCGCGCTCGGCCGGAGGGTGATCGTCGAGCCCTCCCAGACGCTCCACGCCAGCGCCGCCGGGATCCGCAGTGACGGGTCGGAGTCGTTGAGCCGGGCGTGGAACGCGGTGATCAGGTCGTCGCGCTCGTCCTCGGGGATCGGCGCGATGTACTTCTCCCACAGGTCGGGGAAGAGCAGCGACGCGCCCTCCTGGTAGAACCAGTACAGCTCGAACGGCCGCAGCGTGAAGATGCCGCGCAGCACCATCTCCGTCACCCGCTCCGGGTGCGTCTGCGCGTACGCGAGCGCCAGCGCGCTGCCCCACGAACCGCCGAAGACCTGCCAGCGGTCGATGTCGAGGTGTTCGCGCAGCCGCTCCATGTCGGCCACCAGATGCCAGGTGGTGTTGTCCTCCAGCGAGACCGACGGGTCGCTCGCCGGCGGCAGGCTGCGCCCGCAGTTGCGCTGGTCGAACAGGACGATGCGGTACGCCGCGGGATCGAACTGCCGCCGATGGTCCGGGGTGCAGCCGCCGCCCGGCCCGCCGTGGAGCATCACGACGGGCTTGCCGGCGGGGTCGCCGCAGACCTCCCAGTGGATTCGGTTTCCGTCCCCGGTGTCGAGCAGGCCGGAGTCGTACGGCTCGATCGGCGGATACAAGGTCCTCATGCTCGATATTCTTTCACCGGAGATATGACGGCTCCGCACAGTGACACCGGATGGGCCGTCCGTTCGACCGCGCAGCTCAGCGCTACCAGACGCGATCCGTCATGACCCGGTTAAATTGCGAGTGATACGCCACACGTTCCCTGACATGGCAGACAGCCTGGCGAGACGCCCTTAGAGTTCCCTATGTGAGCGATCTCAATGGTTCGGGCGGTTCCTACGCCGGGGAAGGCGGCAGCTCATCATGGTTGCCCAAAAACGGGGCCCGGCCGTCCCATGGAGGAAACGTGGATCAACCGGGTGAGGTCGTCGACCGGCTGCGCCAGATGGCGGACATGCTCGCCGGCGCGCTGGCGCAGGGGGAGCAGAAGGTCGCCGAGGCCAAGCAGGAGTCCGCGGTCCAGATCGCTGCGGTCCAGGCGGAGCACGAGAAGACCAAGCAGGAGGCGTCCTCGGCCTGGCAGGAGGTCGACCGCCACCGCACGCAGGCCCAGCAGGCGCAGGCCACCGCGCGCCAGATGCTGGCCGAGCGTGAGAGCGCCAAGCAGGACGCCGCCGCCGCGCTGCAGGAGCTCGAGCGCGCCCGCGCGCAGCACGACCAGCTGGACCACCGTGCCGAGCAGGCCGAGGCCGCCGTACGCCAGCTGATGACCGAGCGCGAGTCCGCCCAGCGCGACGCCGCCGCGATGCGCCAGGAGGCGCAGGCCGTACGGCAGCAGAAGGAGCAGGCCGAGGCGACCGCGCGTCAGCTCATGGCCGAGCGTGAGAGCGCCAAGCAGGACGCCGCCGCCATGCAGCAGGAGCTCGAGCGCGTGCGCGCCCAGCTCGAGGAGATGAACCAGCGCGTCGAGCACTCCGAGGCCGCCGTACGCCAGGCGATCTCCGAGCGCGAGGCGGCCAAGCAGGAGGCCAACACCGGCTGGCAGGAGGGCCTGCGGGCCCGCGCGCAGGCCGAGCAGTCCGAGGCCGCGATGCGGCAGGCGATCTCCGAGCGCGACAACGCCCAGCGTGAGGCGGTCGGGGCCCGGCAGGAGACCGACCAGGCCCTCGCCCAGGCCCGTACGGCCGAGCAGCGCGCCGAGCAGTCCGAGGCCGCCGTGCGCCAGATGATGTCCGAGCGGGAGAACGCCCAGCGCGAGGCCGCGGCCGCGTGGCAGGACGCCGAGCGGCTGCGCACCCAGGCCGAGCAGTCCGAGAACGCCATGCGGCAGGCCATGGTCGAGCGCGACCAGTCGCGGTCGCAGGCCGAGCAGTTCGAGGCCGCCGCGCGGCAGGCGATGGCCGAGCGCGACCAGATGCGCGAGGACCGCGACGAGGCGCACCGCTCCGCGGGCGAGGCCCAGACGGGTCGCAAGGCGCTCGAGGGCGAGCGCGACCGCATCTCCAAGCACGCCGCCGAGGTCGCGCAGGCGCTGGAGACCGCGCACGCCGAGCTGAACACCCTGCGCGCCAAGGCCGCCGACCTCGAGGTCGTGGCCAAGGACGCCGAAGACTCCCGGCGCCGCGCCCAGGACCTCGACAACGAACGCCGGCGGATACTCGAGCAGGCCAAGCAGGCCGAGAACCACCGTGACTCGGCCGAACTGGCGCAGGCGCGGCTCTCCTCGGAGCTGGCCCAGACCCAGCAGCGGGTCGAGAGCGCCACCCGCGAGCGCGACCAGGCGCTCTCCCAGGCGCGCCAGGCGAGCAGCGAGCGCGACTCGATCGCCGGCAAGCTCAAGGAGCGCGAGGAGTGGGTGGACCAGCTCGCCGAGGCGGTCACCCAGCAGCGCGAGGCGCTGTCCGCGCTGTCGTCCGAGCGCGACCAGGCGCGGAGCTCGGCTGACCAGGCCAGGAAGCTCATCGACGAGCTGACAGGTCAGCTGCGCACGATGCCGCCGGGCGCGGCGAGCGGAAGTTACGCCGGGGGCTACGGCTGATCTGCTCGGCCCGACGCTGATCAGGCGCATCGCCTGTTATTCTGGTGGCCCGTGGAGATTGGCCGTTCACCGATCAGGTGAAACGTCGCCGCGACAACTACCACGGGAGCGTCCCTCTTGGCTTCGGCAGTCATTGGTGGGTCCGGTCGGACCACCAAGCATCTCTTCGTCACCGGCGGCGTCGCCTCCAGCCTTGGTAAAGGGCTGACGGCGTCCAGCCTCGGGCGGCTTCTGAAATCGCGTGGCCTGCGGGTCACGATGCAGAAGCTCGACCCGTACCTCAACGTCGACCCCGGCACGATGAACCCCTTCCAGCACGGCGAGGTCTTCGTCACCGACGACGGCGCCGAGACCGACCTCGACGTCGGTCACTATGAGCGTTTCCTCGACACCGAGCTGCACGGCTCGGCGAACGTCACCACCGGCCAGATCTACTCCAACGTGATCGCCAAGGAGCGGCGCGGGGAGTACCTCGGCGACACCGTGCAGGTCATCCCGCACATCACCAACGAGATCAAGGACCGGATCCGCAGCATGGCCGGTCCGGACGTCGACGTCGTCATCACCGAGGTCGGCGGCACCGTCGGCGACATCGAGTCGTTGCCTTTCCTGGAGTCCGTACGCCAGATCCGGCACGAGATCGGCCGCGACAACTGCTTCTTCCTGCACGTGTCGCTGCTGCCCTACATCGGGCCCTCGGGCGAGCTGAAGACCAAGCCGACCCAGCACTCGGTCGCCGCGCTGCGCAGCATCGGCATCCAGCCCGACGCGATCGTGTGCCGTTCGGACCGGCCCATCACCCAGGGCCTGAAGAACAAGATCAGCCTGATGTGCGACGTCGACGCCGAGGCGGTGGTCTCCGCGGTCGACGCGCCCAGCATCTACGACATCCCCAAGGTGCTGCACAGCGAGGGCCTCGACGCGTACGTCGTGCGCCGCCTGGGCCTGCCGTTCCGCGACGTGGACTGGAAGGAGTGGGACGACCTGCTCCACCGGGTCCACCACCCCTCCCGCGAGGTGACGATCGCGCTCGTCGGCAAGTACATCGACCTGCCCGACGCCTACCTGTCGGTCACCGAGGCGCTGCGCCACGGCGGTTTCGCCCACGACACCCGCGTCAACATCCGCTGGGTCAAGAGCGACCGCTGCGCGACGCCTGAGTCGGCCGCGCGCGAGCTGAGGGGCGTCGACGGGGTCCTGATCCCCGGCGGCTTCGGCGTACGCGGCATCGAGGGCAAGGTCGGCGCCGCCCGCCACGCCCGCGAGAACGGCCTGCCCACTCTCGGCCTCTGCCTCGGCCTGCAGTGCATGGTCATCGAGGCGGCGCGCTCCCTCGCGGGCCTGACCGAGGCCAACAGCGCCGAGTTCGACGAGAAGGCCGCCGACCCGGTCATCGCGACGATGGCCGACCAGATCGACGTCGTCGCGGGCGAACGCGACATGGGAGGCACGATGCGCCTCGGGCTCTACCCCGCCAACCTCGCCGAGGACTCCCTCGTACGCGAGCTGTACAGCGGCGCCGAGAAGGTGGAAGAACGCCACCGGCACCGCTACGAGGTCAACAACGCCTACCGCGACGACCTCACCGCGGCCGGCGTCGTCTTCTCCGGCCTGTCGCCCGACGGGCGCCTCGTCGAGTACGTCGAGCTGCCGCGCGCGAGCCACCCGTTCTACGTCGCGACGCAGGCGCACCCGGAGTTCCGGTCCCGGCCGACCCGGCCGCACCCGCTGTTCGCCGGCCTGGTCGCCGCCGCCCTGGACCACGCCAAGTGAGCGCGGAGCTGGCCGACGTCCCGGAGACGTGGGCCGCCGAGAGCAGCGAATACCGGTTCAAGGGCCGCGTCGTGCAGGTGCGCACCGACCGGGTGCGCATGCCGAACGGCGACGCCACCGAGGTCGTCGAGCGCGACATCGTCGTGCACCCCGGATCGGTGGCCGTGCTCGGGCTGGACGAGCAGGAGCGCGTGCTGCTCATCCAGCAGTACCGCCATCCGGTCGGCCACCGGCTGTGGGAGGCGCCGGCCGGGCTCCGCGACGTCGACGGCGAGCCCACATGGCGTACGGCCGCCCGCGAGCTGGGCGAGGAGGCGGGCTACCGCGCGAGCGAGTGGCACACGCTGGTGGACATCTTCACCTCGCCCGGGATGACCGACGAGCGCGTCCGCATCTTCCTCGCCCGGGGGCTCACCGAGATCCCTCCGGAGGAGTCGGACTTCGAGCGCATCCACGAGGAGGCCGGCATGCCGGTCGTCTGGGTGCCGCTCGACGAGGCGGTCGCGGCGATCCAGCGCGGGCACCTCCACAATCCCCTTGCGGTCATGGGTATCTTGGCGGTCTACGCCGCCCGGGCCACGGGCTATCGCGACCTTCGCGCGCCCGACGCTCCGGAAGGGTGACCCGCGTACCGCCACGACTCGCTGGATGAGGTGCCGCGCTGATATCCGCCGCCGGTGAAGAGCTCGGACGAGCGCTGCGGGACGAGGTCCGCACCTACCTCGACCATCTCGCGGTCGAGCGTGGACTGGCCGCGAACACGCTCAGCTCCTACCGGCGCGACCTGCGGCGCTACGTCGACGTGCTGGTCGAACGGGGACGTACGGCGATCGGGCAGGTCGGCGAGGACGACGTGGTGTCGTTCCTGACCGGCCTGCGCGAGGGCGACGAGCTGCATCCGCCGCTCGCCGCCGGATCGGCGGCCCGCGCCGTCGTCGCCGTGCGCGGCCTGCACCGCTTCGCCGTACGCGAGGGGCTGTCGGCCGCCGACCCGGCGCGCGGCGTACGGCCGCTCGCGCCGCCGCGCCGGCTGCCCAAGGCGATCGCGATCGAGGACGTCGAGCGTCTCCTGGCCGCGGCCGGGCCGGGCGACACGGCGCGCGACCTGCGCGACCGCGCGCTGCTGGAGGTGCTGTACGGCACCGGCGCGCGGATCTCCGAGGCGGTGGGCCTCGAGGTCGGCGACGTCGAGCTCACCGACGCCGTCGTACGGCTGCGGGGAGCCAGGGACCGCGTCGTCCCCGTGGGCCGGTACGCCCGCGAGGCCCTTGAGGCCTACCTGGCGCGCGCACGGCCCGACCTGAACGTCCGCGGCCAGGGCGGCACGGCGCTGTTCCTGAACGCGCGGGGAGGGCGGCTGTCGCGCCAGAGCGCCTGGTCGACCCTGCGGTCGGCGGCCGGCCGCGCGGAGCTGGCCGACGTCTCGCCGCACACTCTGCGGCACTCTTTCGCGACCCACCTCCTTGACGGCGGCGCCGACGTTAGGGTGGTCCAGGAGTTGCTGGGCCACGCGTCCGTGACGACGACCCAGATCTACACGCTGGTCACCGTCGATCGGCTGCGTGAGGTCTACGCCTCGGCACATCCACGGGCCAATGTCTGAATCAATTCCGCGGCGGCCGGTGTGCCGCCTTGCCGCTCCTCTTGACAGGCCATAGAGTCGCCAACTTGACGGCATTCCGAGGGCGCCGGGGAGGTTCGAGTAGCTGGTGACTGAATCCAGCGCGCAGCAGGAGAGAGCACGATCCGAGAGTGTGCTCTCGACCGCGATCGCGACCGATCCGCGAGACGCCGCGCCGCTAGGCCCGACGCAGCGTCCCAAACCGTCGTTTCCCGATCCCTCCCCGCTGACCGAGCACGGGCCCGCCCGGATCGTGTCGGTCTGTAACCAAAAGGGGGGCGTCGGTAAGACGACGACGACCATAAACCTCGGCGCGGCACTTGCCGAGCAGGGCAGACGCGTGCTGCTCGTCGACTTCGACCCCCAGGGCGCCCTGTCGGTGGGCCTGGGCAAGGGCGACCCCCGCCAGCTCGACCTCACGATCTACAACCTGCTCATGGAGCGGGGCGTGGAGACCGAAGAGGTCATCCTGGAGACCAGCGTCGAGGGCATGGACCTGCTGCCCAGCAACATCGACCTGTCCGGCGCGGAGGTCCAGCTCGTCCACGAGGTCGGCCGGGAGTACATCCTGGGCGGGCTGCTCAAGCCCGTCGTGGCCGACTACGACTACATCATGATCGACTGCCAGCCCTCGCTGGGTCTGCTGACGGTCAACGCGCTGACGGCGAGCCAGGGCGTTCTCGTCCCCCTTGAGTGCGAATACTTCGCCATGCGCGGGGTCGCGCTGCTCATGGAGACGATCGAGAAGGTCCAGGGCCGGCTCAACCAGGAGCTGACCATCGACGGCTTCCTCGCGACGATGTACGACTCCCGTACCCTCCACACCCGTGAGGTGCTCGGCCGCATCGTGGACGCCTTCGGCGAGCAGGTGTTCCACACGGTCATCAACCGCACCGTACGGTTCCCGGACGCGACGGTCGTGGGCGAGCCCATCACCCGGTTCGACCCGTCGTCCATGGGCGCCAACGCCTACCGGGAACTCGCCAAGGAGGTACTCCAGAGGTGGCATCTCCTCACGTGAGCGGCTCCGGTGCGCACCTGATCGCACCGGAGGGCGGCAGGGGAGTGCGTGACCTCCACTACCGTTGACCAGGTGAGCGAGCCGGCCGCGGAGGAGCACAAGCGCGGATTCGAAGTGCACCTCGACAACTTCGAGGGTCCCTTCGACCTGCTCCTGGGCCTCATCGCCAAGCACAAGCTCGACATCACCGAGGTCTCCCTCCACAAGGTCACCGACGAGTTCATCTCCTTCATCCGCTCGTACGGCCGCGAGTGGGACCTGGACCAGGCGAGCTACTTCCTCCTGGTCGCGGCCACCCTGCTCGATCTGAAGGCCGCACGGCTGCTGCCGTCCGGCGAGGTCGAGGACGAGGAGGACCTCGCCCTGCTGGAGGCCCGCGACCTGCTGTTCGCGCGGCTCCTGCAGTACCGCGCCTACAAGGAGGTCGCCGCGGTCTTCTCCGGCCGCATCGCCCGCGAGTCGCGCCGCTTCGCCCGTACGGTGCCGATGGAGCCGCGGTTCGCCAACCTTCTGCCGGAGGTGCTGCTCGGCCTCGGCCCGGCGGAGTTCGCGCGCCTGGCCGCCAAGACGCTGGCGCCCAAGCCCGTGCCCGCCGTGTCCGTGGAGCACATCTACGCGCCGCAGGCGAGCGTACGGGACCAGGCGAAGCTCCTGGTGGAGCGGCTGCGGCGCATGGAGCGCGCGACGTTCCGCGCCCTGACCGCCGACTGCGCCGGCACGTTCGAGATCGTCGCCCGGTTCCTCGCCGTACTGGAGCTCTATCGCGAGCAGGTGGTCGCGCTGGAGCAGCTCGAACCCCTCGGCGAGCTGTACATCACCTGGACCGGCACCGACGACGGCGAGATCATCGTCGGCGACGACTACTCCGGACGCCCCGTGGAGACGAACAACGATGAGTGAGCCCGACCAGCCCCCCGCCGAGAACGGCGGGCCGGCGCCGGCGTCCAGGGCGCTGTTCGACGCACCGGAGACCACGTCCGCCGAGCCGCCCCTGCGGGCCGGGCTGGAGGCGATCCTGCTGGTCGTGGACGAGCCGGTGCCCGAGGTGACCCTCGCCCAGATCCTCGAACGGCCGCGGGACGAGGTCGCCGCGACTCTGCGGGAGCTGGCGGCGGAATACACCGCGCAGGCGCGGGGGTTCGACCTGAGGGAGATCGCCGGTGGCTGGCGGTTCTACACTCGAGATGTGTGCGCCCCTCTCGTGGAGCGTTTCGTACGGGACGGGCAGCAGGCGCGGCTGACCCAGGCCGCGCTCGAGACGCTCGCCGTGATCGCTTATCGCCAGCCGGTCAGCCGGGCACGGGTGTCGGCGATCCGCGGCGTCAACAGCGACGGCGTGATCCGCACGCTGACGATGCGCGGGCTGATCGAGGAGGCGGGGCAGGATCCGGAGCACCAGGCGCTGCTCTACCGGACGACCACCTTCTTCCTCGAACGACTCGGCCTGAACAGCGTCGACGAGCTGCCCGAACTCGCGCCCTACCTGCCCGACGATCTTGAAGGTATCGAGGAAATCCAGCAGTGAACCAGACCAATGAGGGCGTGCGGCTCCAGAAGGTGCTCGCCGAGGCGGGCGTCGCCAGCCGGCGCGCCTGCGAGGACCTGATCGCGGCCGGGCGGGTGACCGTCGACGGCGAGAAGGTGACCTGGTTCGGCGCCCGCGTCGACCCCGAGCAGGCCGTCATCCACGTCGACGGCAAGCGCATCCCCACCCGTACCGAGCTGCGCTACTACATGCTCAACAAGCCCCCCGGCGTGGTCAGCACCATGTCCGACCCGCGCGGGCGCAAGTCGCTGATGGCCTACGTCGGCGATGTCCCCGAGCGGCTCTTCCACGTCGGGCGTCTCGACACCGACACCGAGGGCCTGCTCCTGCTCACCAACGACGGTGAGCTGGCGAACCGCCTCATGCACCCCCGTTACGGGGTCTCCAAGACCTACCTCGCCGAGGTCCACGGCCCGATCGGCCGCGACCTCGGCCGGAAGCTCAAGCACGGCGTCAAGCTCGCGGACGGGTTCGCCAAGGCGGACGAGTTCCGCATCTTCGACCAGGTCGGCAGGCGGGTCCTCGTCGAGGTGACCCTGCACGAGGGGCGCAAGCACATCGTGCGCCGCCTGCTCGCGGAGGTCGGTCACCCGGTGCAGCAGCTCGCCCGCACCGAGTTCGGACCGCTCAAGCTGGGTCGGCTCAAGTCGGGCACGATCCGGGCCCTCACCACCAAGGAGATCGGCGAGCTGTACGCGGCGGTCGAGCTCTGACCGGCCGCGACCCTAGGGAGGTTCTGTGGCGGTACTAGCGGTACGCGGGGCGATCCAGGTCGACGCCGACGACCGGGACCAGATCCTGGAGCGCACGGCCGAGCTCGTCACCGAGGTGATGACCCGCAACGCCATCACCACCGACGACGTCATCAGCGTCATCTTCACCGCGACCCCGGACCTGACCGCGGAGTTCCCGGCTCTGGCGGCGCGCAAGCTGGGCTTCCACGAGGTCCCGCTGCTGTGCACGACCGAGATCGGCGTGCCGCACGCGCTGCCCCGGGTGATCCGGCTGATGGCCCACATCGAGTCCGACCGCCCCCGCTCGGACATCCAGCACGTCTACCTGCGCGGCGCGGCCGCACTGAGGGTCGACATCGCCCAGTGACCTGAGACCCGCAGCGGGCGCCGGCGTCAGCGGCCGAGGCTCGTCCGGAGGGGGACGCCACCGGCCACTGCGGTGGCGGCCCCGGCCGGTCCATGACTGGGGGCGAGAAACCCCTCATCGCCTGCGGCGGGGGTGATCGGAGTGATCGCCGCCCGAACCGGCCACGGTCCCGCACCGCCGCTCAGGCTCCGATGAATCGGGTACCTCCTGCGCGACGTTCTACCGGAAGATCTGCGTCAGAGCGTGAACTGTATAGGACCGGCCGAAGAACGCCCATTTCACCCGAAGTGCTCGGCCGAGGGCCTTGTATGCGTCAGGCCGACGGTTACCGATCGCGATCCGCGATATAACTTCGAGTTGATCGTCCCTTCGCCTCGCTCGCTTACTGAGCTGCTGTCAGAGTTCGAGCACGGTCGTGAAGGTTCGCAGGCAAGGATTAAACGTGGAGGAGGTGGATCATGGACGATCGGCTGATCGAGCTTGAGGTGGAGAACTTCCGCAGTTTGCGCAAGGTTCGCCTTCCATTGGGGCCACTGAACGTGCTGGTCGGGCCGAATGGGGCAGGCAAGAGCAACGTGCTAGAGGTCTTCCGGTTCTTGGCTGATGTGATCCGCACGGACCTTGAGCCCGCGCTCAACGACCGAGGCGGCTTCGACGAGGTCGTCTTCTGGGGAGGTGATCAGCCTCCAAGCTCGATCCAGATCAAGCTCATGGCGACCTGGACCAGGTACAGCAGCCCTAGCGCGCCTGACGAGTACGATCTGCGGATCGCGCGACGGCGGAACCAGAGATCCAAGGAGATGTCCCTTTCCCGGCGAGAGACCTTTCAATTCAAACGGACCAAGGGCCGGGGTCGCAGAATCACCATCACCGGTCAGAAGGTCGAGGTTGTGGGAATCGGCCGTGATGACGACACGTCCTCGGAGCGTTCCATCGGCATTCGGCGGCTGAGCAGTGGACTTTCGACGTTGCCGCGACTGGCTGATGAAGAGGGCGGCACCGAGGTCACCACCATGGCCGGTCACCTGCAGTCGTTCAGAGTCTTTGACGTGAACGTTGGAGCAGCGCGGAGACCGGCGAAAATCTACTCGCCGGGGGCTCACCCTCGACTCGACGATGCTGCGGGAAACCTGGCCGAGTTCCTCCTTGCTCTCGCCGATACGAATCGTGACCGCTTGGCGGCGTTGATCGCCGATGCCACCCAGGTGCTGCCACAGCTCAAAGGCATCGGCTTTGAGTTTCCCTCCGGGCCCGCGCGAGAGGCCGTCGTCGTCCTGCACGAGTGGGGCCTGCGACGTTCCACCCCCCTCGCGGACGCGTCGTACGGAACCATCCGACTGCTCGGGCTGCTCGCCTTGCTGTACGACCCGGATCCGCCGGCGCTTACATGCGTGGAGGAGATCGATCACGGGTTGCACCCGCAAGCCTTGGAACTGCTCATCGAGCGGTTGCGAGAAGCCAGCGAACGCACGCAGTTCCTCATCGCGACGCACTCACCGGCGTTCGCGGACCGTCTCAAGCCGGAAGAACTGATCATCTGCGAGCGACGGAGTGACGGTTCCTCGGTCATTCCGGCGCTGTCCACTCGGCAGATCAAGGAGACGGTGGCCAAGAGCGAGGGACTTCCCCTCGGCGATCTGTGGTTCTCGGGGGCGCTCGGAGGAGATCTGTGAGCCCTCATGCCGGCACAGGCTGCCGCGCTCAGAAGAAGCCGGTGGTCGTTCTCGCGGGCGAAGACAGGAATGATCGTAGGAGCCTCCGCATTATCCTCGAAGAGTTGCGTCCGGACATGCGGGGCCGACTCGTCGAGATCAGCCCTCCGGTGCGGCTCCGGGAGGCATCTCCGGCGAATCTCGCCCACAGGGTTGGCAAACTGGCGAATCTGGCCCGGGCCCGCGCTGTTCGTGAAAACGCGGAGTTGGCGTGCGTCTTCGTCCATGAGGATCTCGATGCCGCCGACAGCGAGGCGTATGTCCAAACCAGAGAGCGCGTGCAGAAGGCGTTAGAGGCAGAGCTCGGCAACGTCCACTACGTGCTCGCCGTGTGGGAGATGGAGGCGTGGCTCCTGCTCTTCCCCGAGGCGCTGACGGCTCTCGTCTCCACGTGGAAGATCCCGGCCAAGTACCGAGCTAGGGACACAGGGCGGTTACAGGACCCGAAACGCATAATGATGCGTGAAGTCACGAAGGCGCCACGTCGCTATCGCGAGTCCGATGCCCCGGACGTACTCGCGACGGCGGTGGCGTTGGGGTGTCACGAGCGCCCAGCCGGCGGCAACCGGTCCTGGGATCGGCTACGCGAGGACATCGCCCAGTGTTGTGGGCGCCATCTCCAACAGCGTTAGACGGCGGCATCCGGCATGTTCCCGTGCGCGACGGTCCACGGGAAGGTCCGCGTCTTCGGTCTCAAGAGCGGCTCGCCGTCCTGATCGGACAGCGCACTCCGTGAGGTCCGGGTCGTCCGCAGGCCACGTAATGTGACAGAGCAGGGCCCGCGTCCGGGTTCCGGGCGGCCGGAAGGCGGGTTCTCGATACGCTGAGGGCTCACGTGGAGGTGACAATCATCGGCGAAGCGCGGCGGGTCGTCGTCATCGGTACCGGCATGGTCGGGACCTCGGTGGCTCTCGCCCTGCGTGAGCGTGGCGACGAGGTCCGGCTCGCCGACCGTGACCCCTTCGCCGTGCGCCTCGCGGTCGAGCTCGGGGCCGGTGAGCCCCTCCGTGACGCCGACGGCGACGGGCCCGCGGACATCGCCGTGCTGGCCGTGCCGCCGGCCGCGGTCGCCGCGACCCTCCTCGACGCGCAGAAGCGCGACCTCGCCCGCGTCTACACCGACGTCGCCAGTGTCAAGGCGCGGCCGCTCCGCGAGGCCGCCGAGCTGGGCTGTGACCTCGGCTCCTTCGTCGCCGGGCACCCCCTGGCGGGCAGTGAGCGCTCCGGCCCGGCCGCGGCGCGCGGTGACCTCTTCCTGGGGCGGCCCTGGGCGCTGTGCCCGACCCCGGAGACCTCACAGTCGGCCGTGGCCGCCGCCGCCGCGCTGGCGGAGGCGTGCGGGGCGCAGATCGCCGTGCTCGACGCCGAAGAGCACGACAAGGCGGTCGCCCTGGTCTCCCACGGGCCCCATGTGGCCGCCGCGGCGGTCGCCGCGCGGCTCCAGTCCGCGCCCGAGGCCGCGCTCGGCCTGGCCGGGCAGGGCGTGCGCGACGTCACCCGCATCGCCGACGGCGACCCCGAGCTGTGGATCGGCATCCTCAGCTCCAACGCCGCGCCGGTGGCCGACGTGATCGACGCCGTCGCGGCCGATCTCGCCGCGACCGCCGCGGCGCTCCGCGCGGGGCTGGAGACCGCGGTCACCGCGCTCCTGGAGCGCGGCGGGGCCGGCCGCGACCGGCTGCCGGGCAAGCACGGCGACCGGGGCGGCGCCTACGCGGTCGTGTCGGTGGTCATCCCCGACCGGCCCGGTGAGCTGGCGCTGCTCTTCCAGACGGCCGGCGTCGCGGGCGTCAACATCGAGGACGTGATGATCGAGCACTCGCCCGGCCGCCCGGTCGGTGTCGTCGAGCTGAGCGTGAAGCCCGACGCGGCGCAACGTCTCGCAGACGAGCTACGGGCGCGTGGCTGGTCGGTTCCCGGCTGAGGTCACCGCCCGAGCCGGCCCGCCAGGGCCGCAGGAGCAGCGCCAGCCGTACGGTGCCCACGACGATCATGCAGGTGATCGGGATGAAGGCGACCTGGAACGACGGCGCGTCGTACCCGCCGCCGGTGGCGTCCAGCAGCGCGCCGGCGCCGAGCGAGGCGGTCATCGCGGCGGAGAACCCCCCGATGTTGACCAGGCCGGACGTCACGCCGCCGCGGCTCGGCGGGTTCGCGTCGCGGGCGAGGTCGAAGGCGAGCATCGAGGCCGCGCTTCCGGTGGCGCTGACGAAGACGAGGACCACCGCGAACGCCACCGGCAGCCGCCCGCCGGGCCAGGTGACCGCGAGCACCCAGACGGCGGCGAGCACCGCGGCGACCACCACGATCAGCCGGCCGCGCAGGCCGGGCCGGTGGCCGGCCACCCAGCCCATGGCGGGCGCGACGGCCAGCGGCGCCGCCGCGGTCAGCGTGAGGGTCAGCCGGGCCGGGCCCGGCGCCATGCCGAGCCCCTTGACGAGGTACGGGTAGCCCCACAGGGTCGCCAGCACCATGAACGAGGACATCAGCGTGAAGTGCGCCCACAGCGCGGTGCGCGTGCCGCGCTGGGCCAGCGCGGCACGCAGGTCGACGAGAGCCGGCGTGGTCGTGCTGGACCGTTCCACGGGTCCCTCGGGATGATCTCTCACCCAGCGCCGTACGACGGCGGCGAGCGCGACGCTGAGGACCGCCGTGCCGAGGAAGGTCGGCCGCCAGCCGTACTCACGCAGTGAGTACGACAGCGGTACGGTGCCGCCGACCTGGCCGAGCGTGCCCGTCATCGCGGTGAGCGCGGTCAGCAGCGCGAACCGCCGCCGGGGGAACCACGAGGAGGCCAGCCGGATCACGCTGATGAAGGTGAAGGCGTCGCCCAGGCCGACGAGCCCGCGGCCGAGCACCGCGAGCGGCATCGCGTGGGCGAAGGCGAAGAGCGTCTCGCCCGCGGCCATCGACAGCAGTGCGGCGGCGAGCATCCGGCGCGGGCCGAACCGGTCGGCCATGATCCCGCCCGGCACCTGCATCACGAGGTAGACGCCGAGCTGCAGGATGGCGAAGGTGGACAGCGCGGTCGCCCCGACGCCGAAGCGTTCCTGGGCGGCCAGGGCGGCGACGCCGAGGCTGGTCCGGTGGAAGAAGGCCATCAGGTAGGCCAGCGCTCCGACGCCCCACACGCCCCAGGCTCGGCGGCCGCCGAGCGGGTGGGACAGGATCGTACGGCCGGGCGGCGGCAGGACCGCGGAATTCACGAAAGACCTTTCGGGGCAGGGGTGTTCAGGAGCGGGCGTGCAGCGCCGCGCCGGCGGTCTGCAGGTGCCGATGGATCGCGGCGCGGACGCGCCGCCGGTCGCCCGAGCGCACGGCGTCGAGGATCTCGGCGTGGTCGCTGATCGCGTCGGCCGTGCGTACCGGGTCGTCGGCGGTCAGCCGGGCCATGCGCAGCTGCCGGTCGCGCAGCGCGTCGTAGAGCTGGGTGAGGATGTCGTTGCCGGCGGCGGCGACGAGCGCGCGGTGGAAGCACCGGTCGGCGCGGGCGAACTCCCGCCCGTCGCCGCCGGCGGAGTGCTCCCGCATCGCCGCCAGGAGGGTCTCCAGCTCCTCGACCAGAGCGGGACCGAGGGTCGCCCGGCCGGCGGTGAAGGTCTCCACCAGCTCACGGGTCTCCAGCACGTCGGAGATCTCCTGGGAGGAGACCGGCAGCACGAGAGCGCCGCGCTTGGGATAGAGGCGTACGAGGCCCTCGGTCTCCAGCCTCAGGAGCGCCTCGCGTACGGGGGTGCGTGAGACGCCCACCTCGGCCGCGACCTCGCCCTCGCTGAGGAGCGCGCCACCCGGGTAGGCGCGGTCGAGGATGGCCTGCTTCAGGTGGTCATAGGCCCGGGAGGTCGCTGTCGTCATCTTGTATCTATGTTACATACGAGACGTATGCC
The DNA here is from genome assembly GCF_030406325.1 of Actinomadura sp. DC4. GTDB lineage: Bacteria > Actinomycetota > Actinomycetes > Streptosporangiales > Streptosporangiaceae > Actinoallomurus. Next base: position 136,794 of record NZ_JAUEQY010000001.1, read on the forward strand.
TCATCCGCCGGGGCGATGCCACGGGTCCCCCGGTTCGGATCAACCCGGCCCGGCGGACCGGTAGCCTCGTACGTTGCTGACAGGTACGGGAGAGGATGCACACGTGACGCTCGTCATCGCCATGGACGGCCCATCCGGTTCGGGCAAGTCCAGCGTCTCCAAGGGCGTGGCCCGTGCCCTGGGCCTGCGTTACCTCGACACGGGGGCGATGTACCGCGCCGTGACGTGGTGGATGCTGCGCGAGGGCGTCAAGGTGGAGGACCCGGCCGCCGTGGCGGCCCGCGCGGGCGAGCCCGACCTGCGCTGCGGCACCGACCCGGACGACCCGGCGATCTCCGTGGGCGACACGGACGTCTCCCGGCCGATCCGCACACCCGAGGTCACCGGAGCGGTCAGCGCCGTCGCCGCGGTCCCGGAGGTGCGCGAGCGTCTCGTCGCACTCCAACGAGAGATCATCGGTATCGGCGGTATTGTTGTGGAGGGCCGGGACATCGGCACGGTCGTCGCGCCGGATGCCCCGGTCAAGATCTACCTCACCGCGAGCCCGGAAGTACGCGCGCGGCGGCGCAGCAAAGAGCTGAGCGGCGCCACCGTCTCCGCGACGCAGGCCGACATGGCCCGCCGCGACCGTCTGGACTCCACCCGCAAGGCCGACCCCCTCACCCGGGCGGCCGACGCGGTCGAGGTCGACACCACCAGCCTTGCCCTACCCGAGGTCATCAGCGAGATCGTGCAGATCGCCAAGGGCGCCGACGCCGGCGCCAGTGTGCGTGAGGCGCTGTCCAGCGAGGAGCGCCCATGAGCGAGAGTCAGCATGCCGACGTCATCGACATCGGGGACGAGGTCGAGCACGACGTCGCGCCACCCCCCGTCGTCGCGGTCGTCGGCCGGCCCAACGTCGGCAAGTCCACCCTGGTCAACCGCATCCTCGGCCGCCGTGAGGCGGTCGTGGAGGATGTGCCGGGTGTGACCCGCGACCGGGTCGCCTACGACGCCGCCTGGGGCGGGCGCCGCTTCACCGTCCTCGACACCGGCGGCTGGGAGCCGAACGCCGAGGGCCTGGCCGCGGCCGTCGCCGACCAGGCGCGCCTGGCGGTCGACGCCGCCGACGTCGTCCTGTTCGTGGTCGACGCCACGGTCGGCTCGACCGACACCGACGAGGCCGTGGGCGATGTCCTGCGGCGGTCCAAGAAGCCGGTCGTGCTGGCCGCCAACAAGGTCGACGACGCCCGCGCCGAGGCCGACGCCAGCATGCTGTGGTCCCTCGGCCTCGGCGAGCCGCTCACCGTCTCGGCCCTGCACGGCCGGGGCAGCGGCGACCTGCTCGACGCCGTGCTGCGGGCCCTGCCCGAGGAGGCGCCGCCGGAGACGTTCGGCATCGCCGGCGGCCCGCGCCGCATCGCCCTGCTCGGCCGGCCCAACGTCGGCAAGTCCAGCCTGCTCAACAAGCTGGCGGGGGAGAACCGCGTGGTCGTCGACTCGGTCGCCGGCACCACCCGCGACCCGGTGGACGAGCTGATCGAGCTGGGCGGCCAGACCTGGAAGTTCGTCGACACGGCCGGCATCCGCCGCCGGGCCCGCGAGAACCAGGGCGCCGACTTCTACGCCACGCTGCGCACCCAGTCCGCGCTCGACCGCTCCGAGGTCGCGGTCGTCCTCGTGGACGCGAGCGAGCCGCTCGCCGAGCAGGACCTGCGGATCATCACCATGGTGATCGAGTCCGGCCGCGCGCTGGTGCTGGCGTTCAACAAGTGGGACCTGGTCGACGAGGAGCGCCGCCACTTCATCGACCGTGAGATCGACCGTCAGCTCCACCACGCCCGCTGGGCGCCCCGGGTCAACATCTCGGCCCGTACGGGCCGGCACGTGGAGAAGCTGGTGCCGGCGATCGAGGCGGCGCTGGCCGGCTGGGGCGAGCGTGTGCCGACCGCGCGTCTCAACACCTTCATGACCGAGCTCGTGGCCGCCAAGCCGCACCCCGTACGCGGCGGAAAGCAGCCGCGCGTCATGTTCGCCACGCAGGCGGGCGTGCAGCCGCCGCGGTTCGTGCTGTTCACCAGCGGGTTCCTGGAGGCGGGCTACCGGCGCTTCATCGAGCGCCGGCTCCGCGAGGACTTCGGTTTCGAGGGCACGCCGATCGAGATCAGCATGAAGATCCGGGAGAAGCGCTCCCGCAAGTGACGGAGCGGCCGCCGGCCTCAGGCCGGCGGCCGGTCGCCGTCATGCGGGCGCGGACTGCTTCTTGCGGGTCTCCATCGCGTGCTGGACCAGGGCGATCAGCACCTTCTTGCCCGACTCCCTGGCCCGGGCGTCGCAGAGCAGCACCGGGATGCCCGAGCCGAGGTTCAGCGCGGCCTGGACCTCCTCCAGGTCGTACTGCCGGGCGCCCTCGAAGCAGTTCACCGCCACGATGAACGGAATGTGGCGCCGCTCGAAGTAGTCGACCGCGGGGAAGCAGTCCGCGAGCCGCCGCGTGTCGGCCAGCACGACCGCGCCGAGGGAGCCGATCGCGACCTCGTCCCACATGAACCAGAACCTCTCCTGTCCGGGCGTGCCGAACAGGTAGAGCATGAACTCGTCCTTGATCGTGATGCGGCCGAAGTCCATCGCGACCGTGGTGGTCGTCTTCTCCTCGACGCCGGAGACGTCGTCGACGGGGACGCTCCGGTCGGTGAGGATCTCCTCGGTCCGGAGCGGCTTGGTCTCCGAGACCGCCCCGACCAGTGTGGTCTTTCCGGCGCCGAATCCGCCGGCGATCATAATCTTGATCGCCTTGGGCAGTCTCCGGCCCTGTCGGTCAAAGCGCATGGAGTCCATCGATCACTGCCCTGTACATCTGCTCGTCGTTCATGAAATCGGTGTCGGTCTGGGGGTCCTGGGCCGTGATGAGCCCCTTGTCGAGTAGGTCACCGAGCAGCACGCGTACGGTGACGGTCGGGAGTTTCAGATGCCCGGCGATCTCCGCGACGGACATCACCTGCTCGCAGAGGTTCACCGCCGCCTGGTGCTCCGGGCCCAGGCCCAGCTCGGGCGTCACCGGAAGGCCCGTCGCCTCGACCATGGTGACCAGGTCGAACGTGCCGCGTACGGGCTGCATCCGGCCGCTGGTCATGACGTACGGGCGGACCAGCGGCCCCGCCTGGTCGTCGAGCCAGCGCTCTTCGTTGTCTTCCTGGGCGCCGTACGGCGCCCCGCCTGTGTCCTGCCCCGGGTTCTCCTCTGCCGAAGGGTCGCCGGGGGAGGTCACGACGCCTGCTCCGCAGTCCGCGACGAGGCGCTCAGGTGGTGGCCGAGTCCGGTGACGAGCATCGCCATCTCGTACGCGATGAGCCCGATGTCGGCCTCCTCGGTGCTGAGCACCGCGAGGCAGGCACCCTGGCCGGCGACGGTCACCAGCAGGTACGCGGAACGCATCTCGACGACGGTCTGACGGATGGGACCGCCGCCGAAGCGTTCGCCGACGCCCTTGGCGAGCGACTGGATCCCGGCCGCCACCGCCGCGAGATGCTCGGCGTCCTCGTGTTCGAACTCCCGCGAGGCGGCCATGAGCAGGCCGTCCGCGGACAGCACGATCGCGTGCTGGGCTTCGTGTACGCGCTTGATCAGGTCGTCGAGCAACCAGGCCAGATCGGCGGAGGGGTCTGTCTTTTGCGTCACTGGTTGTCCTCTTCGGCAAGTTCGTCGGGTGCGGGGGTGGGCTCGGCCGCAGGAGGCTGCGACCGCGCCGCGTCGGTTCTGCCTCGCCGGGTACCGGCCTGCAGGCCGCCGAACGACCTGCGGATCTGCTCCGGCGAGGGAACGTCGTCCTCCTCGGCGGCCGGGGCGGTCGCGGCGGGCGTGCCCTCGGTGAGCAGTGCGGGCGTGATGCTGGCCTGCGGGACCCGTACCGGCAGTCCGGAGGGCGTGGTCTGCGCTCCGGCCGGCTCGGCGGGCGGTACGGGCTCCGGCGGTCGTGTCGCCGTCCGCTGCGGGAGCGGCGGCAGGCCGCCGTTCGCGTCGGCGGCGAGCGCGAGCGCCTCGGCCGGCGCGACCGGGACGTCCGCCGGAGGCGGGGTGACCTCGGGCGGCGCCGGAGGCTCGACGGTGGGCAGCGCCGGGGGTTCGAGAACCGACGCCTCCGTCGCCACGCGGATGTCTCCGTAGGAGGTGGCGGTCATCCCGCCCGCGCCGACGGTGACCGGTACGCCACGCGCCTCGAGCCCCGGCTCGGCCCCCTCCTCGGCGCCCCGCGCGATCAGCTCGCGGGGGATGAGGACGACGGCCGTCGTCCCGCCGTAGGAGGAGTGCTTGAGCGACACCCGGACCTCGTAGCGCATGGCCAGCCGGCCGACGACGTACAGGCCGAGGTGCGCCGAGCTCGACAGGTTGAACTCGGGCGGGTCGGTGACCCGCTCGTTGATTTCGGCCAGGATCTCGTCGGTCATGCCGAGACCGCGGTCCTCGATCTCCACGACGTAGCCGTGGGCCACCTGGTGGCCGCTGACCTGAGCCTGGGTGTACGGCGGGGAGAAGGAGACGGCGTTCTCGATCAGCTCGGCGAGGAGGTGGACGATGTCACCGACCGCGCGGCCGGCCAGCGCCACGTCGCCCATCGGCATCACGGTGACCCGGGTGTAGTCCTCGACCTCGGCGACCGAGGAGCGCACCACGTCGATCATCGGCACCGGGCGGCGCCAGCCACGGGCGGGCGTGGCGCCGGACAAGACGATGAGGTTCTCGGCGTTGCGCCGCATCCGGGTGGCGAGGTGGTCGACGCGGAACAGGTCCTCGAGCTCCGTGCTGTCGTCCTCGCGGCGTTCCATGGTGTCCAGCAGCGTGAGCTGGCGGTGGACGAGCGCCTGCGAGCGGCGGGCCAGGCTGAGCAGGATGTCGCGGATGCCGCGGCGCAGCTCGGCCTGCTCGACGGCGGTGCGGATCGCGGTCTCCTGCACGGAGTTGAACGCGTGCCCCACCTGGCCGACCTCGTCGTTGCCGAACTCCAGCGGCGGCGCCTCGGCCGAGACGTCCACCTTCTCACCGCGGCCGAGCCGTTCCACGATGCCGGGCAGCCGCCTGTCGGCCAGCTCGTGGGCGGCCACGCGGAGCCGTTCGAGCTGCCGCATGAGGGCTCGCGTCGTGGTGATGGACACGATGATCGAGGTGATGAGCGCGACGAGCCCGAGGCCGCCGGCCAGCACCAGGCGGACGACGACGCCGATGCCGATGGGCTTGGCACGGTTGACGAGGCGGTCACCGCCACCGAACACGGCCTTGGAGAGGTCGGACAGGGCCGGGTCCGCCGCGGCGCGCCATTGGACGGAGTTGATCGGCGGCCTCCTGCCGGGCCTGCCCTGGCTCAGCATGGCCGTCTCGAGGCTGTGGAGGCGGGCCATCGCCGTGCTCTTGGTCACCAGGTCGTACGACACGCGGTCGGTCGCCTGCAGCTCTTCCTCCACCTTGCGGATGGCGTACCGCTGGGCGCCCACGGCCTGCACGTACTGCAGGTAGTCGGCGCCGGTGACCCGCCGGGCCGCGAGGATGCCGGACACGAGCGCGTCCTCCTGGGAGACGAGCTCACGTGCGCGGTTGAGCTCGACCATGGTCCGGACGTCTTTCGCGAAGCCCTTGTCGTCCAGGGTGGCCAGCGAGTCGTCGACCTGGAAGATCGCGTCGATGGCGTCGTCGTAGACCGCCGCCGTACGGGAACGGTCCGTCAGCCCGGAGTCGATCGCGTTCCGGTTGGTGCCCAGGTTGCCGAACTGCCGCAGGGCGTCCTCCACGGCGGCCTTGAGCGTGGAGCTCTCGGCCAGTTTGACGTTGCCGCTGCTCGACAGGCGGGCGAAGTTCGCCACGGCCGTGTCCGTGCGGAGCCGCTGGGCGTCGAGTGCGCCACGCTGTCCCGATCCTGGGTTGCCCAGCCGGATCATGGACAACTGGCGCTCGCGCTGCAGCTCGGGCTGCAGGTCATCGATCGGCTGGGCGATCCCGCTGTTGACCACTGAGACCCAGACGAGGTTCACGCCTTCGCGCAGGGTGACCCAGGCGGCGAACGCCCAAAGGGCGGCGAGGGACAACAGAAGAGCGGTGATCTTAGTTCGTAGGCGCGCGTTTTGAAAGCGCATTGCACCAGCCCCAGCAAAGATTGACGGAGATTGACACTTTTTTCACACTAAAAACACAACGACGGAAATGGAGCGTGGATGACCTGCTATCCGTTAGCGCGCCGAGGCTGTGCGCGCTGTGATCGGTCGGACACTTGCGACGAGGGACTCTAGCAACGAGCGCATAACGGTTCAAGATTGGTCCCTTCCCGCATGTGGTACAAAATGGACAGTCGGTCTGATTTGGGAAGAATCTATGGACGCCATGCGATCCACTGATCCAGCCCGAATCGGGGACGATCGCCGAGGTGACGGTGGCCCAGATGGAGGGCCGCGAGCGTCGCCGCGCGGACGACGGCGATCGGCTGATAAAGATCCTTGTCGTGCCACAGCGCCGGGTCCTCCGGGTGGGCCGGGAACCGCGCGAGATGGTCGCAGCCGCGTTCGGCGGCCCGGCGGTGCGGGCCGTCCGGAAGCTCCTCGCCGGCCGCCGGATCGGGCCGCGTCAGCAGCAGGAGCTGTACGGCGTAGGCGGTCTCCTCGGCGGTCCCCGTCCAGTGCCCCCAGGATCCGTCCGGGCGCTGCGTCTCGAGCACCCACCGAACGGCGCGGTCGACGGCCGCGGCCGACGCCGGGCCGTCGAACTCGTGCAGCGCCAGGGCCGCGCACGCGGTGGCGTAGTAGGGCGAGGCGTGCCACCGGTCGTGCCAGTTGCCGTCATCCGACTGCTGGTCGCGCAGCCAGGCCGCGACCTTCGCGACCGTCGCCGTACGGCGGGCCGCCTCGGCCGTGCCGTCCTCCCGTACCTCGCGCCGGTACTGGCCGAACGCCTCCAGGACGTGCGCGTTCGTGCTGACCGAGACGCCCTCCTCACCGGGCCAGGTGGAGAAGTGCGTGTCGTTCTCGAACGCCCAGAGGGCGTCGGGCGAGTGCGGCGCGCCGGCCAGTGCCAGCGCGTAGAGCGCCACCGCCGTGGTGTCGGCGTCCTTCGGCAGCCCGGCCGCGGCGGCCGTGCCGCCGGGGCCGAGCGAGGCCACCAGGCTCGTCACGATCTCGGCGGGCGGGGCGACGCCGAGCCCGGCGCGGGCCAGCCAGCTCAGCACCCAGCCCCGCTCGAACACCGTGATCGGCAGGCCGCACGGCACCGGCCCGCCGTACCGGCGCACGGCCCTCTCAAGGAACGCGCGCGCGGGTTCGTCCGGCGCGGCCCCGTCGCCGAGCCAGGCGGCGGTGGCGGCCGGCGACGCGCCGACCGTGCCGGTCGTCTCGGGCCGGATCGCGGGATGGCGGCGGGCGACGTCGCCGGCGATCTCCAGGGCGTGCAGCAGCTTCTGCGGCAGGCCGCCGCCGGAGGCCAGCCGGTCCCGGATCATCGTGAGCGGCGCCTCGCTGATCCCGGCGGGCGTGCGCAGGCGTTCGCCGCCCGGCCACCAGCCGCCGCTCGGCGGCGTCTCGTCCAGGCGCCGGTTGATCGACTGGATCAGGGACGGGACGATCAGCTCGATCGCCGGCAGGTCCGGCAGCTCAGGGCCGGTCAGGGCGCCGGGCCCGCGCAGCCACCGGAAGAGCACCCGCAGGCCGGCGGAGGCGCCCTCGGCCCGGGGGCCTCTGCCGGGCAGCGTCGCCAGGAGCGCGTCGGTCGCGCTCAGCGTCGGGACGAGGGCGTACCCGGGTTCCGGCGAGCCCCATCCGCCGTACGGCTGCTGCGTCCGCAGGAGGTGGGCGACGCGCTGGTCGTGCCCGGTCAGCCCCGGGCTCAGGGCCACGAGCCGCCCGGTCTCGTACACCGAGGGGGAGACCTGGCCCCACGGCTCCGCGACGAGCCTCGCGACGAGCGCCTCCGCGTCGGCGAACAGGTCCGCGACCGCGAGCGTCGCCGAGTGGGTGCCGGCGCTCACAGAGCGCCCCAGTAGTCGGTCATCCCGTAGTAGCCGGCGCTGTGCCCGATCTGCCGCCGGAGGTAGTCGGCCTCGCCGGGGAAGTCGGCGGCCAGCGGCGCGATCAGCTTCTCGCAGCCGTCGGCGAGCTCGCCGATCCGCCGGTCGACGTCGTCGCGGGTGGCGCCGAGCATCAGGCTGTTCAGGTCGCCCCAGGCGAGGTCCCGCTCGTACGTGGCGAGGTCGTTGAGCAGGCGCAGCGTGCGCTGGACCTCCGCACTCGCGGCGGCCAGGAGCCGCAGCTCGCTCGGGGTCGAGGCCGCGCCGTTGTAGATCCAGTGCCCGACGTTGACCAGCGACGAGCCGAAGTTGTCGGCGTTGGCGAGATAGTCCTCCAGCGTCGGGGGCGCCGCGTCGCCGTCGGTCTTCCAGCTCCACTCGCGCGCGTTGGCGAGCAGGTACCGCTGGAGGTGGTCCCGCCAGACCGGCCGCTGCGCCGCCCAGGCCGGCCGGGTGGCCAGCTCGTCGCGCAGGCTCGCCAGGAGCCCCTGGACCGGGGCGCCGGGGTCGGGCTCGGCGCCGTCGCCGACGGCCGCGCAGCCTCCTACGATCGCGTCGATCTCCTCCCGCGAGGTAGCGACGTAGTCCATGAGCCAGTCGGCGGCGAAGGCCCACAGCGAGGTGCGCGCCGCGACGCGGATCCCGGCCGCCGTGGACCGCGGGGAGCCGAACGCGTTGGCGAGGGCGACGCCGCTGAAGACCGTCGGGCCGAAGGGCTTCGCGGCGAACAGACCGGGGTACTCGGCCGCGCATTCCTGCAGGTCGCGCAGGCACTCCATGGCAAGCGCGCAGGCTCGTCCCCGCTCCGCCGCGGTGTCGAGCACATCGCCGGGGTCGTCCTGCCGGGCGACGGAATACGCCATTCCATCTCTCCTGTGCTGATCGGTGATCTGGTGGACCAGCGACCGAACGCCCCCGCGTACGGCCGTCACGAGCGCCCGCGCCGTACGCGGGCGGCGGTCGTCAGACGGCTTGCAGGGATATCTCGACCTCCCGGCGAGGGCGCAGCGTCGCGCCGATCCGCGGTCGTTCGGGGACCTGGCCGAGCAGGACCGGCCGGAAGCGGCTCAGGAGGCCGGCGATGATGAGCTCCGCCTCGATGTTGAAGATGTGCATCCCGATGCACTGGTGCGGCCCGCCGCCGAACGGGAAGTAGGAGTAGCGGTGCCGGCGTCCGGAGGCGGGCGTCGCCCGGCTCGTGTCGAAGCGGTCCGGGTCGAACTCCAGCGGGCGCGGCCAGTACTCCCCGAGCCGGTGGGTCAGGAACGGGCTGAGCAGAACGGTGTCGCCCGATTTGACCGAGACCCCGCCCAGCTCGACCGGCCGTACGGCCCGGCGGGGGAACAACCAGCCCACCGGGTAGAGCCGCAGCAGCTCCTGGACGACCTGCTTGGTGTAGGTGAGCCGCGGCAGGTGCACAGGGCCGACGGGCTCACCCCCGACGACGCGGTCGATCTCCTCGTACAGCCGGGCGGCCACCTCGGGATGGGAGTCGAGGAGCGGCCACAGCCAGGTCAGCGCGCCGACGGTCGTCTCTGTGGCGGTGGCGAACATGGCGACGAGGTTGTCGCGGACCCACCGGTCGGTGACCTCGCCGCCCTCGGCCGTACGGGCCTGGCACAGCGCGGAGAAGAAGTCGGCGCCGTCGTCCGGCCGCCGGCGGTAGTCGCCGATGACGGAGAACAGCACGCTGTCCATCTCCTCCACGCCCTTCTTGAAGGCGCGGTCGCCGGGCACGGGCACCGACTCGGGCAGGAACGGCAGCAGGAAGCGGAACGCGATCGCGGTCGCGATGTTGTCGAACGCGGGGGCGAGCCGGTCGTTGTCCGCGTCGGAGATCTTGTCCCCGAAGAAGACCTTCAGCACGGCGCGGTTGACGACACCGCCGATCTCCGCGCGGGCGTCGATCGAGGCGCCCGGCTCGAGGGCCGCGATCGACTCGTTGATCGAGGCGGCGATCCGGTCGGCCACCGCGTTCACGTGACGCGTGGTGAGGACGGGCTGCAGGCTCCGGCGGGACAGGTCCCAGTCCGGGCCCTCGCCGAGGATGCTGTCGCCGAACAGGCGGTGCAGCGGCCTCCAGAACGTTCCGTCGCGGAGGAAGTTGGCCGCGTCGTCGCGGAGGATGTGCTGGACGTGGTCGGGGTGACTCGCCACGTGGGCACGGAAGACGCCGAAGTCGACCCGTACGAGCTCGCCGGAGGACAGCCGGCCGATCTGCTCGATCTCCTTGAGAGGGTCTTTGAGTAGGCGGGGGAGTGTGCGGTACAGCCGGAAGGTACGAGCCTTTTGTGACGGACGCGTGTCAACGGCAGCAGTCACTACTGACGTCCCCTACTCCAGATCAGACGCGGCGTGCCGGTACCCACGACCAATGCCCGAAACGCCGTTTAACGGGGTCAGGTCGTACGGGCGGAACGAGGGCTCGACAACGGTTCATGCGGCGGTGACTACGGACGGCAAGCACTATGTCTACAAACTGTGCTTACCGGGCAGTATTGCATGATCGATCCCTATGGGCGAGGCCCCGGGAGGGGGAATTTCCGGCCAATCGGTGTCGACTGCAGGGGATCGAAACAAGTGGACCTGACTGTCAGTCCGATACGTGGTTTTGGCCGCTGGGCAGGCGGAATGCTTACGCCGCGCCCAGGATCAGGTCCGCCGCGCGCCACGCCGCGGCCATCGTCGGCGCGTTGAGATTGCCCGACACCATCACCGGCAGGACCGAGGAGTCGGCGACCCGCAGGCCCTCCACCCCTCGTACGCGGAGCCGCGAGTCGACCACGTCGTCATCGTCCGGGCCCATCGCGCACGTGCCCATGGCGTGGTAGCCGCAGTAGCCGTGGTCGAGCGCGGCGTCCAGGATCGCCCGCTCGTCCCGTACGCCGGTCCCGGGAAGGGTCTCCGCCTTGACCCGGCGCGCGAGCGGGGCGGTCGAGAAGAGCTCCCGCATCCGTTCGACGAGGCCGACCCCGATCCGGCGGTCGTGCTCGGTGGCGAAGTAGTTGGGGGTGATCTCCGGAGGGGCCTCGGGGTCGTCGGAGGTGATGAGGACGCTGCCCTCGCTGTCGGGCCGCAGGATCGTGCCGAGGCACATCGCGCCCGGCTCGCGTTCGAGCTCCAGCTGCCGCCCGGGGATCTGCGGCCCGGCGGAGAACGGCGCGAGCAGCAGCTGCGCGTCGGGCCGGTCCAGCTCGGGCCGGGTCTTGAGGAAGGCGATGAGGTCGAACGCCGGGGCGGCGAGCGGGCCGCCGCGCGTGAGGAGGTACCGCAGCCCCTCCTTCGCCTGCCGGGGCGCGGTGTTGAGCAGCCGGTTGTAGCCGAGATCCTCGTTGAGCCGGAACTGCATCTTGAAGACACGGTGCTCCCGCATCCGCGCGCCGACGTTGGGCCGGTCGACGACGACGTCGACCCCGATCTCCTTGAGCGCGTCGGCCGGCCCGACCCCGGAGAGCTGCAAGAGCTTGGGCGTGGCGATGCTGCCCGCCGACAGGATCACCTCGGCGTCGGCGAAGTGCTCGACGATCCGCCCGCGCTGCCGTACGCGGACACCGACGGCCCGGCTCCGCTGCAGGATCAGCTTGAGGACGAGGGCCTCGGTGACGACGGTGAGATTGGACCGGTGCGCGACCGGATGCAGGAACGCCCGCGCGGCGCTGAACCGCCGGCCGTCCTTGATCGTCGCCATGGCGTACCCGATGCGCTCCCGGTCGGAGGCGTTGACGTCCCGTTCCCTGCTCCAGCCGAGCCCTTCGCCGGCCGCGATCATCTGCTCGCAGAGGCCTTCGGTCTCCGGCGCGGTGGAGACGTTCAGCGGCCCGCCCCAGCCTCGTACGTCGGAGGCGCCGAGCTCGTTGTTCTCGATCTTCTTGAAGATCGGCAACATGGTGCCCCAGCCCCAGCCGGGATTCCCCAGACGCTCGATCGCGTCGTAGTCGGCCCGCTGCCCTCGGTTGTAGATCATCCCGTTGACCGAACTGGACCCCCCGAGCGTCCGCCCGAACGGCCAGTGCTCGACGCGGTTCGAGGGCCCGATCGGCCGTACGGGGTAGTCCCAGGTGTAGCGGCGGCTGTCGTAGAGCTTGGCGAACCCCTTGGGCACCCCGATGAGGGGACTCCGATCCCGCCCGCCGGCCTCGATGAGCAGAACCCGCGTACCGGGATCCGCGGAGAGCCGGTTGGCCAGCACGCACCCCGCGGAACCCGCCCCGACGATGATGTAGTCGAAAGCCCCCACCGAAAATCCCGTCCTCTCGACCGCCCCCGGCATGCGGCCGCGGAGCAAGATCACGACATTAGCGGCTGCAATTGCATCGGCGTGACCTCATCCGATGACCGATGCGTTGACTGAGTCAGGACGCTCGGCAGCCGCGTCCGGTGGACACGGAGAGCGCCGGAAATCGACCCGAAGCCCTTATGCGGCCGGGGACCAGGGGCGGAGCCATGGGACCGAGCCCAGGTGGAGGGGCCGCCGGCGTGAGCTCTGAGGTCATGGACTCAAGCGAGCACTTGGCTGATGGTTGCAATTGCCGGGGATCGTGACATAAGTCTCATTCCGCCCCGGCTGTCCGCGGAGGCCTCGGCGACGGAGAGTCCACCTCGCGAGAGGGCCGGGGGAGGCACGCCTGTCGGTGGCTGGCTTTTGGCGATTACACCGCCCGCCATCGCAGGCCACCGAATAGGCAGACCCTCCTGAAACGAGAAACCCCCGGGCGGAAGGCGAGGACGAAGTCTCGGGCTCCGGGGGTACCCCGACCGGGAAAACGCGGCCCTCGGCGAAGCCGTGTTCGCCGAGTCGGTGCGCGGTGCTGGAGGCGGGCCGGTCGCCGATGTCGGCTGCGGGCCGGGCCGTGTCACCGGCCACCTCCAGGACCTGGGAGTGGACGCGTTCGGCATCGACATCTCGCTCGGCCCAGATGAGGACGTCCCGGGAGCCGTCATCTTCGCGCGCAGCCACGCCTGACCCCGCCCCATGACACGGACGGCACCCGCACCGCGCCCAGTACGCAGAAGGGCCACCGAAAGCTCGGTGACCCTCCTGCGAAGCAAAACCGACCCCCGGAAGGCGGAGACGAAGTCTCCGCACCGGAGGGCTCCGGGGGGTCGCCCCCCGGGAAACATCGCGGACCCCCGGCGAAGCCGCTTAAAAAGCGGCGAGCAGAGTAATCCGTCTCGTCGGGACGGCGGGATTCGAACCCACGACCCTTTGACCCCCAGTCAAATGCGCTACCAAGCTGCGCTACGTCCCGAGAACGCACCAAAGATTAGCACAGGGTGATCGATGATCCGCCACGCTTGGCAGTCGGTCAGACCAGGTCCCACAGGCGTACCGCGGCGTCGTCGCCCGCCGTCGCCAGTGTGCGGCCGTCCGGGCTGAAGGCGATGGACTCGACCGTGCGTGTCCGGGCGTCGAGTCTTGTCGCCAGGGCGCCGGTGGTGGTGTTCCAGAGCAGGACCGCCGCGCCGCTCGCGCAGGCCAAGGTGCGGCCGTCGGGGCTGAAGGCGATGGCGTTCACCTGGCCGCCGAAGCGGGGGGCGGTGGGGCGGAAGCGGTGACCGGCGACGTCCCACAGGCGGACGCCCCGGCCACCGGTGGCCAGCAGGCTGCCGTCCGGGCTGAAGGCCATCTCGCCGACCGTCGAGGTCAGTCCCGTCACGACGGCGGGGCGGGCGTTGCCTCTGGTGTCCCAGAGGCGTACGGCGCGGGTGCCCGCGGTGGCCAGGGTGCGGCCGCGCGGGCCGAAGGCCGCGGTCAGGAGAAGCTCCCCCTCGGTCGGCAGGGATCTCAGGCCGCGGTGGCCGGCGACGTTCCACAGCCGTACGTCGTCGCCGGCGGTCGCGAGGACGGCGCCGTCCGCGCTGAACGTCACCGCCCCGACGCCACGGCCGTGCGTGTCAAGTGTGGCGAGGGCCCGGCGGCCGGACGCGCTCCAGAGGATCACCTTCCCGTCGTACGCGCCGGTGGCGAGGGTCTTGCCGTCGGGGCTGAACGCGGCGGCGTCGACCGTGTGCCGGTGCCCGGCGAGTGTGCCGGCGGGGCGGTGGCCCGCGACGTTCCAGAGCCGTACGGTCCGGTCCTGCCCGCCCGTGGCGATCGTCCGGCCGTCCGGGCTGAACGCCACGCTGAGTACCTGGCCTCGCCCCGCCGGCAGGGTCGCGGCCAGCCGGGGACGGGCCACGGGCGCGGCGGCGAGGCGCTCGTGCACCGTCGCCGCGTTGCCGAACGGTACGAGGGCGAGCGCGGCCAGGCAGACGACGGCCACCGTCGACCGCGCCCGCCGCCCCGGAGGACGCGCGCCGGACGCCGGCCGGCCAGCCGCCCGCCGCCGCGAGCGCCGCCCCGGAGACTCGCCCCGCCGGCCCCGTACGCCCGGCACCCCGCGAGGTCCTGGAACGACGGCCGCAGACCGCCGGGCCGGGGGAGACACGCCGGACGCCGGGCCGACCGGCGTCCGCGGCTCGTCCCGGGCACCTGGCGCCCGCACGGGAGGGTCCGCGACGGAGGCCGCCGCAGACCGCGACCGCGCGTCCGGGCGGGCCGACTCCTGCGATTCGTCCGGAAGTCCCGGTGCGTCCGGCCCCCACCCGCCACGGCGCCGAGCTCGCCGGCCCGGAGGACGCGAGCCGATCGCCGGCCGGGTCGGCGTCCGTGGTTCGTCCTGGGGATCCGGCGCGCGCACGGAAAGGTCTGCGGCCGGCGCAGACCGTGACCGCCGGTCCGGGCGGCCCGCGTCGGTCGTGAGGCGGGTCGGGTCCGGTGGGTCGGCCCGCCGGTCAAGGACGTCCGGCACCCGCGCGCCACGGCGCCGGGACCGCCGGCCCGGCGGACGCGAGCCGGGCGCCGGGCCGGCGGTACCGGCGCGAGGGTCCCCGGCCGGCGGACGCGTGAGGCGGGCGCAGGCGGTGAGGAGGGCGGCGGCCTCCTCCGGGCTCATCCGGGACTCCACGTCCTTGCGCAGCAGGCCCTCGATGACAGGGGCCAGCGCGCCGGCGCGGCAGAGCGGGTGCGGCTCCTTCGTCAGGATCGCGTGGAACGTCGCGTTCGCGTTCGGGCCGCGGTACGCCCGCCGGCCCTCGACCGCGTAGAACAGCGTCGCGCCCAGGGACCACAGGTCCGACTCCGGGACGGCCGGTTCGCCCCGGGCGCGTTCGGGTGCCGTGTAGGACGGCGCGCCCATCACGATGCCCGACTCCGTCAGCTCGTCGTCGCCCTCGATCCGGGCGATTCCGAAGTCGCCCAGCACCACCCGGTCCTCGCCGACGATCACGTTGCTCGGCTTGACGTCCCGGTGGAGCACCCCGGCGGCGTGCGCGGCGCGCAGGGCGTCGAGCAGGGACAGGCCGATCTCGGCCGTACGGGCCGGTGTCAGCGGGCCGTCCGCACGCACGATCTGGCTCAGCGTGCGGCCCTGGACGAACTCCATGATGATCCACGGGACGCCCTCGTGCTCGACGATGTCATAGACGGTGACGACGCAGGGATGGCAGAGCCGGGCGGCCGACCTCGCCTCGCGCAGCGTGCGGGCGCGGTGCTCGTGGAGCTGTTCGGCGGTGTAGTGCGGCGGGAGGAAGAGCTGCTTGGCCGCCACGTCACGGTGGAGCCGTTGGTCGCGGGCCCGCCACACCACCGCGAACCCGCCCCTGCCGACCTGCTCGGTGAGGAGGTACTGCCCGGCGATCAGGCTCTCCCGCATGCCACGGACGATAACCACGACGGGGCCTCCGGCGGCGGATACTGCCGGACTCGGCATCGAAGAGTAACCGAACGGTCACCATGAAGCCGATCGGCGATGATCTCTATGTTTCCAATTGACTTAGTAGGCAATGTGCTCCAAGCTGGGGGAATGCTTCTCGGCGCCTCCCTTCACGCGCGCCTGCACGTCGACTTGCGGCGGCAGGCCAGCGCGCTGTGTCGGTGATCGGTTTTCCTCGCCGTTCGCCCGTGCACACCATCAGGAGAGACCGAGAATGACCGCCGTCACCCTTACTTCCACCACGCCTCGCCTCGCCGAGATCGCCCGGTCGCTGGCCGAGCGGCCGGACGAGTGGCTGCACCGCGTCCGGCTGAGCGCCGACGGCCGCTGGTACGAGCGCCTGCACCACGACGACGACCACGAGGTGTGGCTCATCAGCTGGCTGCCCGGCCAGGCCACCGGCTTCCATGACCACGGAGAGTCCGAGGGCGCCTTCACCGTCGTCCTGGGCAGCCTCGAGGAGCGCGAGCCCGGCAGCGAGCGTACGGTCGGCGTCGGCGAGTCCTGCGCCTTCGGGCGCGACTACATCCACGACGTGCGCAACACCTCGGCCGCCCCGGCGGTCAGCGTGCACGTCTACTCCCCGCCGCTCAGCACGATGCGGCGCTACGAGGAGACCGCCGACGGCCTCGTGGAGGTCGCCGTGGAGCAGACCGAGGATTGGTGACGGCGCGTCATCGGCCGGTGCCGGACGCGGCAGCGATTTTCGGTTTTCCGATAAGGGTCCGATTCGTATGAGTTGCCACCAGGGTGACTAATGTGGTGCCATTTACCTTCTCGGGAAGATCTTGCTCCAGGTAGTGCCTCAGTGCACGCGTGAAAAACCGAAAAGGCTGTCATGGCTTCCAACAGGCACTCGGCAAGGCGGTCGCTGCGGCTGAGATTGTTGGTGCTCCTTCTGGTCCCGCTGCTGTCCCTCGCCGCGGTCTGGGCCTTCGCCGCCTACCTCGCCAGTCGTGACGCGCTCAGCAAGTACGAGGCTTCGACCACGTACGACAGGGTCGGGTTGCCCGGCACCGCACTGATCGCCGCGTTGGAACAAGAGCGTTCCGCGGCGGCCGTGTCGGTGGCCACGGTCGGCCAGAATCACGGCGAGGTCGCCGCCGCGCGGACGACCACGGACGCGGCGCAGGCCGCGTTCCGCCGGTCGGCGCTGTCGGACTCGGCGCGGCGGACGATGAGCGGCACCACGAAGCAGCGCCTCGACGAGCTTCTGCGCAAGCTCGACGGGCTGACCGACGTGCGCTCGCGCATCGACGGCGGCGCCGTGGACACGCTGGGCGCGGTCAATGAGTACAACGCCGTCGCGGATGCACTTTTGCGCCTTTTCGGAAGTGTTGTCCTAATTAATGATCCGCTGATCTACCAGCAGGGCACCGCGATCGTCGACGTGAGCACCGCGTATGAGTTCATGTTGCGGGACAACGCGCTCGTCACGGCGGCGCTGGCCGGCCGCGTGCACAGACTCTCCAACCCGGAGTTCATCCAGTTCAGGCAGAACGCGGACAACGGCCGCCTGCTGTTCGACACCGGGCTTGCCGTCATGAAGCCGAGCCTGCGCGGCGCCCTGGACGAGCTCGCCGCCTCCACGGAGTTCCGCGACTTCCGCACCCTGGAGGAGACGATCGCCGAGGGCGGCGCGCGGGCGTCGCTGGCGCCCAGGGCGGAGCGCTGGCGCTCCAGCGTCACGCCGCTGGCGACGACCTGGTCCCAGGCGACCAACCAGGCCGGCGCCGTCCTCACCGCCGAGGCCAAGCCGATCGGCGACCGGATCATGTACACGCTCTACGCCGCGGCCGGATTCGGCCTGCTGGCCGTCGCGCTGTCGATCGCGGTCTCGATCCTGTTCGGCCGCACCCTGGCGCGCGAGCTCATCGGCCTGCAGCGGGCCGCCCTCGTCGTGGCCGGCGAGCGGCTCCCGAACGTGATCAGGCGGCTCAGGGCCGGCGAGAAGGTCAACGTCGACGCCGAGGTACCACCGGTCACGGCCGGGAAGAGCAGCGAGGTGACACGGGTCGCCGAGGCCCTGACCACGCTGCAGCGCACCGCGATCGAGTCGGCCGTCGGCGAGGCGAAGCTGCGGCAGGGCATCAACCAGGTCTTCCTCAACCTCGCCTGGCGGAGCCAGTCGTTGCTGCACCGGCAGCTCAGCATGCTCGACACGATGGAGAAGGAGGCGTCCGACCCGGACGCCCTCGAAGACCTGTTCGCCCTCGACCACCTCACCACCCGCATGCGCCGCCACGCCGAGGGCCTGGTGATCCTGTCCGGCGCCGCGCCGGCCCGCGGGTGGCACAACCCGGTCGCCGTCCGCGACATCCTCCGCGGCGCGATCGCCGAGGTCGAGGAGTACACGCGCGTCATCGTCGACTCGGCCGCGCCCGCCGCGCTGGACGGCAGCGTCGTCGCCGACATCACCCACCTCGTGGCCGAGCTCATCGAGAACGCCACGACCTTCTCGCCCCCGCCGACCCACGTGCACGTCCGCGGCGAGCTCGCCGCGAACGGCTACGGGATCGAGATCGAGGACCGCGGCATCGGGATGAACGACGAGGAGCTCGCCGACGCCAACCGGCGGCTGGAGCATCCTCCGGAGTTCGACTCGGCCGACGGTGACCGGCTCGGCCTGTTCATCGTCGGGCGGCTCGCCGAGCGGCACGGCATCGACGTGCACATCCTGACCTCGCCGTACGGTGGCGTCCGCGCGACCATACTGATCCCGCTCGACTACATCGCCAAGGACGACGGCGCCGAGTACGAGCAGACCTGGGTCGATGAGCCCGGCCCGCCGCCGTGGCAGGCGTGGGAGTCCAACCCGGTCCGGCCGGGATCGATCCCCGGTCCGGTGGAGCCCGGCCCGGCGTACATCACCGGACCGACGCGGATGCCCGGTCCGGAGCTCGAACCCGTGTCCGAGTCCGAGGACTATCCGGACGACGCGTCGGCGCCCGAGCTGCCCCAGCGCATTCGCCAGGCGAGCCTGGCCCCGCAACTGCGCGCCGCGACGCCGGCACGCACACCGTCGGGTACGAGCCCGGCGACCACCCGGCCGCCGGAGGAGACCCGTTCGCTGATGTCCTCGCTTCAGCAGGGCTGGCAACGCGGGCGCGAAGAAGAGGATCCCGACGAGTGAGTTCCTTTCAGGGCAGAGAGCCGACGCTCGACACGACCGGTGAGCTGAGCTGGTTGCTGGACGACCTCGTCACCCGTGTCGCGCTGGTGCGGCAGGCGATGATCCTGTCCGGCGACGGCATAGCGATGGGCATGTCCCGGGGGATCACCTCCGCGGACTCCGAGCACCTGGCCGCGCTCGCGGCCGGCTTCCACAGCCTGGCGCGCAGCGTCAGCGATACGTTCGGCGGCGGGGGAATCCGCCAGACGGTCGTCGAGCTGGAGTCGGCGTTCTTGTTCGTGATGACGGCGGGGGACGGCTCCTGCCTCGCCGTGCTCGCGGGAGGCGAGGCCAACATCGGTGTCATCGCGTACGAGATGACCAGGCTGGTCAAGCGGGTGCGCCGGCATCTCGCCACCGCGCCGAGGTCGGCGGGTGGGACACCGGGCAGGGGATGATCATCGGTGCACGAGCCCAGACGGCGGTGGTTCGACGACGCCGCGGGGCCGTTCGTACGGCCCTATGCCGTCACGCGGGGGCGGACGCGCTCGGAGGGGGAGCCGCTGGATCTGATCGCCACGGTCATGGGGTCCCCGCCGTCGACGGCGGACCGCATGTGGCTGGAACCAGAACATCTGCGGCTGCTGGCACGATGCCGGCAGCCGATCACGGTCGCCGATCTGGCCTCGGACATGGACCTGCCTCTCGGGGTCGTCCGCGTCCTGCTCGGCGACCTGAGGGAACGCGAGCTCATCAGGGTGAGCTCGCCGACCCCGTCCGAATACGATCGCGACGAAGCGGTACTCCGCATGGTGCTGGATGAGCTCAACTCTCTTTGACAGGACGCCCGACGCCCAGCCCATGGCGATCAAGATTTTGATCGCCGGGGGTTTCGGTGCGGGCAAGACGACTCTCGTCGGCACTGCCAGCGAGATCCGGCCGTTGCGCACGGAAACCTCGTTCAGCGAGGCCGGGCGTGCCGTCGACGACACCTCCGGAATGGCCTCCAAGGAGTCCACGACGGTGGCGATGGACTTCGGCCGCATCACGTTCCAGAGCAACATCGTGCTCTATCTGTTCGGCACGCCCGGGCAGAAGCGCTTCTGGTTCATGTGGGACGGCCTGGCCCGCGGCGCGGTCGGCGCGATCGTGCTCGCCGACACACGGCGGCTGACGGACTGCTTCGGCGCGATCGACTTCTTCGAGCAGCGCGGCACGCCGTTCGTCGTGGCGGTCAACTGCTTCGACGACGCCCCGAGATACGGCCCGGCGCGCATCCGCGTGGCGCTCGACCTCGACCCGGGTGTGCCGATCGTGCTGTGCGACGTGCGCCAGCGGGAGTCCGCCATCCAGGTGCTCATCTCGATCGTCGAGCACGCGATGCGCATGAAGGCCAGCGGCTCCGCGGCGCGCTGACCCCCGCACGTGGGCCCCGGCGCGGGCGACCGATATCCCGTACGGCGGCGGACCGGATCCGGCTCCTGCCGGTCTAATTCGATCTTGAGTGCTTACATGATCGGGATTACCGCCGTTTCTATGAACGATCACCAAATTGTCTGATCGATTTCCTAGGCAACGAGGGATTCGATACTGTTCATACCTCTTTGCAACAGCCCACGTGCGTGTGGACCAGGGTCCTTGTGATCTTTCTCCCCCAGCTGTGACTCACGAAAGGACGCCACCGTGGGAACAGTGCCCCCTGCCGCATTGCCGCGACGATGCGTCGACGACGATTCGCCTACGACCATGGGCGCGGACTCATGATCGTCTCGATCGTGATCCTCCCGCTGGCCCTTCTCACCCTCGTCCCGGTCATGGCGATCCGCCGCCGCGACGGCGCCTCAGGGGGCGCCGCCTGGCGATATCCGGAGTCGATGACGGTCAACCTGGCCGCCGAGGCCGAGGAGTATCTCGCCTGGCTGGCCGACCATCACTGGCCCGACGACGAGTACCTCGATCTCGAGCGCGACTGGCGGTCCGACCTCGATCCGTTCGAGGACCACCCCGTGTGCCCCGGCTGCCACCAGCCCGGGAACGACGTTTGGCCCTGCCACGAGTGCGGCCTGACGATGCACTCGAGTTGCGGCTACGGAATGCGGCGGAAAAAGATCTCCAAGCCCTACCGGACGCGTGACATGGGAGCCGAGTCGGTCATCGCCGAATGGCTGTGCAATCGCTGCGCCTCCATCGTCGGGCTCGATGTCGATCGAGGCGACGAGAAGGGTCGCGCCCAGTAACAACGCCGGATTCCGGACATCAGCCGGGCTCCTGGGAGAACGCCGCGAGAGCGTGGGCCGCGTCGCGTGTGGCGGGGTAGAGGCCGCGGTAGATCCCGTACAGCTCGTCGTAGGTCCGGCCGGCGCCGGGATCGGGTTCGACCGTGGCCGCCGGAGGGTTCCAGTCCGCGCCGTCCGACAGGCCGGCGGCGCGCGCGGCGAGCAGCGCGTCGCCGTAACAGGCGCCGATCGTGACCGACGGCACGACCTGCTCCCGGCCGAGGACGTCGGAGACGATCTGGGTCCACAGGCCGCCCTTGGTGCCGCCGCCCACTGCGACCAGCCGCCGCGCCGCGCCGCCGGCCGACCGCATCGCCTCCAGGTTGTGCCGTACACCGAAGGCCGTGCCCTCCAGCGCCGCCCGGTACAGGTGCCCGCGCCCGTGGTGCAGCGTCAGCCCGAGCACGAGGCCGCGGGCGTCCGGGTCGAACAGCGGCGTCCGCTCCCCGGCGAAGTAGGGCAGCATGACCAGCCCCCCGGCTCCGCGACCGGCCGCGCGGGCCTCCTCGACCAGTTCCTCGTAGGCCGCGCCGGTGAGCCCGCGCAGCCAGTCGGTGACCGCGCCGGAGGTCGCCATGCCCGCGGCCAGGTCGTACGTGCCGGGCGTGATGCCGACCGTGCCCCATAGACCCGGCCAGGTACGTCGTTCCGACAGCACCTCGAGCAGGAACATCGTCGTGCCGTACATCACCATGACGTCGCCGGGGTCGTTCACCCCGACGCTCACCGACTCGGCCCAGGCGTCGATGGTCCCGGCGATCACGGGTGTGCCCTCGGCGAGTCCCGTACGGGCCGAGGCCGCCGCGGTGACCGTGCCCGCGACCTCGCCGGGCCACAGGAGCGGCGGCAGCTCCAGGCCCGGGGCGATCTCGGCGGCCCAGTCGCCGACCCAGGCGTGCTCGCGGCTGTCGTACAGCGGTGAGCTCTGGCTCGCGGAGTGGTGGTCGAGGACGTACTCCCCGGTCAGCTCGTGCACGAGGTAGGAACTGGCCATGAACAGCCGCCGGGTGCGATCCCAGACCTCCGGCTCGTGGCGGACCAGCCAGGCCAGCTTGGGCCCGACCGCCTGCGTGGTCAGCGGCGAACCGCCGCGCTCGACGATCGCCTCGGCGCCGTACCGGCCGGTCAGCTCCTCGATCTCGGCGACCGTGCGGGTGTCCACGCCGTACAGGATCGCCGGGCGCAGGGGCTCGCCGGCGGCGGTCGCGGGCAGCGCGCACGGGCCGATCCCGCTGACGCCGACGGCGGCGACCGGCCGCCCGCCGGCCCGGGGCAGCAGCTCGCGGGTGACCGTGGCGAACCCCTCCCACCACACCGCGCGGGCGTCGTGCTCGGCCCAGCCCGGGTGCGGCCGTGACACCGTGTGCTCGCGCACCGCCGTAGCGACCACCGAACCGTCCGGGGTGGTCAGCACGCCCTTCGAGCTCGACGTGCCGATGTCGACTCCGAGCAGCAGGCTCATCCGCGCACCTTTCCGCGAGTAACGGCGCCCCAGGCCCCCAGGCCGACTGCCGATTTTGCCCGACATCGCGCATCGCGTGTAGAGCGAGCGGCGACCCCGCCGCGCCGCGTCCGGCGCCGACCTGAGAGTGTGCGATGGCTCACGGCGGCGTTGACTTCGTCGCGCCGCCCTGCCTATCGTGCGCCATACCGACTAGTCGGTATGTTGCTGGACCGCGCCTGGGGAGACGGCAATGGACTTCGCCCACGACTCGACCACCACGGACTACCAGGAGCGGCTGCTGGAGTTCATGGACGCCCACGTCTATCCGGCCGAACCCGTCTACGCCGCGCAGGCGGCCGAGCGGACCGACCCCTGGGCCACGCCTCCGGTCATCGAGGAGCTCAAGGCCGAGGCGCGCAAGCGCGGCCTGTGGAACCTCTTCATGCCCCACGAGCCTTACGGGGCCGGGCTGACGAACACGCAGTACGCCCCGCTCGCCGAGATCATGGGCCGCTCGCCGAAGATCGGGCCGGTCGCCCTCAACTGCGCCGCCCCGGACACCGGCAACATGGAGATCCTCGCCATGTTCGGCACGCCGGAGCAGCGGCAGCGGTGGCTGGAGCCGCTGCTCGACGGCGCGATCCGGTCGGCGTTCTGCATGACCGAGCCCGCCGTGGCCTCCTCCGACGCCTCCAACATCTCCCTGCGCATCGAGCGCGACGGCGACGAATACGTCCTCAACGGGCGCAAGTGGTGGAGCTCGGGCGCGCTCAGCCCCGACTGTGAGATCTTCATCGTGATGGGCGTGACCGACCCCGACGGCCCCACGTACCGGCGGCAGAGCATGGTGCTCGTGCCCAAGGACACGCCGGGCGTCACGGTCGAGCGCGGGCTGTCGGTGTTCGGCTACGACGACGGCACGCACGGCGGCCACGCCGAGGTCGGCTTCGACGGCGTACGCGTTCCGGCGGCCAACATCCTGCTGGGGGAGGGCGAGGGCTTCCGGATCGCCCAGGAACGCCTCGGCCCCGGCCGCATCCACCACTGCATGCGCGCCATCGGCATGGCCGAGCGCGCGCTGGAGCTCATGTGCGAGCGGGTCACCTCCCGCGTCGCCTTCGGGGTGCCCATCGCCGACCAGGGCGTCGTCCAGGAGTGGATCGCCGAGTCGCGCATCCGGATCGAGCAGGCCCGGCTGCTGGTGCTCAAGACCGCGTGGCTGATGGACACCGTCGGCAACAAGGGCGCGCGCGTCGAGGTCTCGGCCATCAAGGCGGCGGTGCCGGAGATGGCCAACTGGGTCATCGACCGGGCCATCCAGGCGCACGGCGGCGGGGGAGTCTCGCAGGACTTCCCGCTCGCGGAGCTGTGGGCCGGGGTGCGGACGCTCCACCTCGCCGACGGCCCGGACGAGGTGCACAAGCGCTCGATCGCCCGGCGCGAGCTGGCGCCGTACCGGAATCGCTGAGCAGGTGACCCAGGGAACGGCGGAGTCTCCCGGCGAGGTCCGCCCGCTGCCGGAGCGGCTGCTCGCGGCGGCGACGCGCCTGTTCGCCGAGAACGGCTACGAGAACACCTCGGTTCAGGAGATCGTCACCGCGGCGGGCGTGACGAAGGGGGCGATGTACCACTACTTCGCCGCCAAGGACGACCTGCTCTATGAGATCTACCACCGGCTCCTCGCCCTGCAGACCGAGCGCCTGGAACACCTCGCGGGCGGCGACGGCATGCCGAGGGAACGGCTGCACGCGGCGGTCGTCGACGTGATCGAGACGAGCTGCGCCCACCTGGACGGGCTGACCGTCTTCTTCCGGTCGATGCACCTGCTGCCCGAGAACAAGCGCCGGGCCGTACGGGCGGAGCGGCGCCGCTACCACGAGCGGTTCCGTGCCCTGGTCGAGGAGGGACAGCGGGAGGGGACCTTCCGCACGGACGTGCCCGCCGACCTGGCGGTCAACTTCCTGTTCGGCGCGGTCCACCAGATCAGCACCTGGTGGCGTCCGGACGGGCCGATGGACGCCAGTGAGTTCGGCGAGTACTACGTCGGCCTGTTCCTCGACGGCCTGCGCCGTACGGGGGAGGCGTTTCCCGGCACGCCCGAGGGGCGCTGACGCCGGATCCGGGCCGCCGCTGTCAGACTGGCGGCATGCAGAGGAAGATGTCGCTGGACGCTCTGGCGCGCGAGCACGCGAACCGCGCCGGAGCCGACACCACGGGACGCAGCTCCGCCACGGTCTTCGGGGGACACGAGCGGGTGCTGCGGCAGACGCTGATCGCGCTCGCCGCCGGCCGGTCGATGTCCGAACACGAGAACCCCGGCGAGGCGACCCTGTTCGTGCTCCGGGGCCGGGTACGCCTGATCGCCGACGACGACGTGTGGGACGGGCGGTCGGGCGACCTGATCGTCATCCCGGACGCCCGGCACAGCCTGGAGGCCGTCGAGGACTCCGTCGTGCTGCTGACCGTCGCCAAGATCTGAGCGGGCGGCCCCGCCGGTGCGGGATGCTGGACGATCACCAGACGCCAGGAGGTGCGCGTGACCGTCCAGGTCTTCTGCTATCCCGAAGACGCCCTGCTCACCGGCGCCGGCCCGCTCTGTGAGCTCGCCGCGGGGCTCGGGGCCGGCGCGATCGCGGTGGCGGTCCGCTACCACCCGGCTCGCCGCTGGTTCGCCCGCCACGGCGTCGTACGGCACTCGCCGGCCGGGATCACCTACCTGCGGCCGTCCGCCGAGCGGTACGGCCGGCTGCGGCCGCTGGAGATCGCCGGCGACGCGGAGATCGCCGCGCTGCGGGACCTGCGGGAGGAGGCACGGCGGCACGGGCTCGCCTTCCACGCCTGGACGGTGATGCTGCACGACGACCCGGTGGTGGCCGCGTTCCCCGACCTGGCCGCGCGCGCCCTCGACGACACGCCGACGATCCACGCGCTGTGCCCGAGCCATCCGGACGTCGTGGAGTACGCCGCCGCGCTGGTCTCCGACGTGTGCGAGCAGCTCGGCCCGGACGTCGTTGAGCTGGAGTCCGCGCTGTACGCCGCGTGGGACCCCTCCTACGTCGTGTCGCTGGAGCTGGCGCCGCTGACCGGCGCGGCGCGCGCGCTCGCCGGGCAGTGCTTCTGCGCCGCCTGCATCCGCCACATCGAGAGTCTCGGCCATGACCCGGCGCGGCTGCGTGACCTCGCGCGGGCGGGGGAGGGCGTCGTGGCGCTGCGGTCCGTACGGGCCGCGGGCGTCCGCCCGGTGATCGAGGCCACCGCCGCGGCGGCGCACGAGCACGGCACGGCCGTACGCCCGCTGGTCTTCGACGACCCGCTGATGGCGGCGCTGCAGGGCGCGGGCCCGGACGCGTTCGGCGCCGCGGACGCCGTCGGCCTCGGCTGCGGCGTGCTCGCGGGCGACGCGCTGACCGAGCGGTTCGGCGGGCTGGCCGCACTGGCCGGCGACCGTCCGCTGCTCGCCTCGCTCAACTGGTCACCGGCCCGTACGGGAGAGGAGTTCGCCGCCGACGTCCGCGCGGTGATCGAGGCCGGCGCCTCCGACATCGCCCTGTACAACCTGTCCCTCGTCCCGGAGACCGCCCTGCCCGACCTGGCCGCCGCGGCCCACGCCGTCCCCTAGACGAGTGGTTCCGATGTGGTCGGTGATCGTAGGCGGTCAGTGATCGGGTGGGAACCGCGAACCGCAGCCATCGGGCCTCGGGCGTGCGGCCCAGTAGCGCCTGAGCGACCGCCGGCCACAACGGCTCGGAGTCGGTCAGCCTCGGCCGCTCGGGAGCGGTTGTTGGGGGACTGAGTCGGATTCGGCCGGTTCGGGGTCGGGCGCGGGGTGGCGGGGCAGGAGCAGCGGGCTGGTGAGGATGAGCAGTCCCGCGACCGTGAGGGCCGTGCGCGGCCCCGTGACGCCGGCGAGCAGCCCGCCGAGCGCGGTGAAGACGGCGATGGCGGCCTGCTGGCCGATCGACCAGGCGGACAGGGTGCGGGCGATGAGGTCCCGGGGCGTGTGTTCAAGTCGGTAGGTGGCGAGGACCGGGGTGTACAGGCTCATGTTGATGATGATCGCCAGCTCGACGGCCATCACGGTGAGGAGGCCGACGACGCCGGGGCGGACGAAGACCAGGCCGATCAGCCAGATGGCGCGCAGGGTGCCGACGACCCGGAAGACCTTCTCCCGGCCGTGGCGGGCCACGACGCGGCGGGCCAGCCGGGAGCCGATGAGCCCGCCGACGCAGGGGGTGGCGAAGGCCAGGCCGTACTGCCAGGGCGAGAAGCCGAGCTGGCGGAGCAGGAGCACGGCCAGCAGCGGCTCGGTGGCCATGATCAGGCCGCCGACGAGCATGTTGTTGAGGTAGAGCGCCCGCAGGACGGGGTGGCCCAGGATGTGCCGCCAGCCGTCGAGCACCGCGCCCGCCCGTACCGGGCTCCTGCCGGTCGTCCGCGGGGCCTCCTCCCGGCCGCGGATCGCGGTGACGCCCAGCGCGGAGAGCAGGTAGCTGAGCGCGTCGGCCACGACGGTGGTGACCGGCCCGAACAGGCCGATCGCGGCGCCGCCCAGCGGTGGCCCGATCGCGATGGAGCTCCAGTTCGTCGACTCGAACCGGGCGTTGGCCACGAGCAGGTCCTCGGGGGGTACGAGGGCCTTGAGGTAGGCGCCGCTGGCCGCGTTGAACGCGATCTTGGCCGCGGCGACCACGGCCGAGATGACGAGCAGCTGGACGAAACCGAGCAGGCCGAAGGCGTACGCGACCGGGACGGTCGCCATGACCGCGAACCGGGTCAGGTCCATCGCGATCATGACCGGCCGCTTGCGGCGGAACTCCACCCACGGCGCGAGCGGTACCGCGATCAGCGCGCCCACGGCCGGCCCCACGGCGGACAGCGCGGACACCTCGGCGGGGCCGGCGTGCAACGCCAGCACGGCGATCAGCGGGAACGCGCCGAACCCCAGCCCGGACCCGTAGGCGCTGATCGCGTACGCCGCCCACAGCCAGCCGAACTGCCGCCCCAGAGGTCTTCTCAAGCTCCGCACCTCACTTCCCCGTGGCCCAGCCCGCCGCTGGACCACGACGAATCACATCAAGGGTGAGGAGGGGGATCAAACAACCGGCCTCACGGCGAGCCACAACCGTTCGTTGTCCACTCGCCGGGTCAGGGGCGCAGGACGACGGTGAGGCGCCTGGCCGCGCCGACGTTCCCGGCGGCGTCGACGGAGCGGTACTCGATGGTGTGGCGGCCGTGGCCCGGCGGCACGACGTCCCACGGCGAGGTACGGGCGGGCCGGCCCAGCCGGCCGTACACCAGATGGTCGATCTCGGTGCCGAGCGGCGTGAACACGAACGGTCCTTTCGGGTCGTCCGGCCAGCCGAAATAGCGGAACCAGCCGTCCCCGTCGACCTGGAACTCCGCCACCGCCGGGCCGCCGGAGTCTCTCGGCTCCAGCCGCATCGTGAACCGCCCGTCGAACACGTACGCGCCGCCGGTGACACTCGCCGGGCGGGACAGCTCGACGCGGGTCCGCGGGCGCTGCGCGTCGACCGTCCAGGCCAGCGTGCGGTCCCCGGTCCGGGCGGTCACCCTGTGGGTGCCCGAGCGCAGGTGGAACCGCGCCAGGCGCAGGTCGCGGTCCGGGCCGCCCGTGGTGACCCGGCGGCCGTCGAGCGTCCAGCGCACGGCCGGCGCCGAGCGTACGGGGTGGGTCGTCTCCGCGTAGATCACGTCGTCGGCGCCCACGTCGGTGTGCTCGGGCGTCGCGGCGGTGAAGGCCACCGGTATGGCGGCCGCCGGCGTGCGGATCCCGGTGTCGACCGTCCACGTACGGGTCCGGGTGAGGGCGGGCGAGGCGCGGATCGCCGGGTCGCGGACGAAGCGGGTCGGGTCGGTCACCTCGGCGGTCAGCGTGTGCCGCCCGGGCGCCGGGCGCAGCCGGGCCAGGTCGAGGTCGTGCCGGCCGGAGCGTACGACCCGGCCGTCCAGCCGCCAGGTGACGCGCAGCAGGTGACCGACCGGGTGGAGCGTCTCCAGCCAGACGACGCGGTCGGCGCCGATGGGGGCGGCCGAAGGGGTCGCGGCCTGGATCAGGTCCACCTTCGCCGCGATCGCCTGCGTCATGCGCTCGCGCGCCACCTGGTCGTAGGCGTACCCGAGGGTCTTCATCATCGAGTGCTCGCTCGGCCGCCAGACGCCCGTCCTGGCGTACATCCCGCCCTCGTACCGGCCGATCACCCCGCCGGACGCGCTCGGTGCGCCGAGCCAGCGCCACCACTTGAGGCGCCGCGCGCGCATCTCCCGCGCGGTGAGGACGGTGTGCTGGACCGAGCGGGGCTCGCCGCCGGTGTACGCGCCGCCGGGCTCGCCCCGGCGGTAGTAGTCGTACTCGTCCTGCAGGCCGCCCAGGGTGTGGCCCAGCTCGTGCGGCATGATCAGCGCCGACATCGTGTTGCCGCCCGAGGCGGTGGCGTACGTGCCGCCGGTGCCGCCGTAGGTGGTGCTGTGGGCGAGCGCGACGATCTGCCGGTTCGCCACGCCGGTCCCGCGGACCAGGTCGGCGTACGCCTCGGCGGCGCGGGCGTTCACGGCCAGCCGCCGCTGCATGTCATCGCGGTGGCAGCCGTTCCAGAAGGCCATGCCGAGCGGCGTACGGCGGACGGGCGCGTCCGGGCCGGGGTCGCAGCTCACGCCGGACTCCGGCGAGGCGATCTCGACGCGGTAGACGTTGAGGTAGCTGCGGTAGGACTTCCAGGGCTCGAAGGCGAACAGCATGCCGAGCTGGCGCGCGACGTCCTGCCGGAACCCCGGCAGGTCGGCGGCGGTGTAGCCGTCGCCGAGCAGGATGAGGTTGAAGCGATTGGCCGGATCGCCGGTGACCTGCAGCGGAACGACCCGCGCGGCCTCGGCGGAGCGCGCCGGCGCGGCGGGCAGGGGCAGTGCGGAGAACACCGCGACCGCGGCGGCCGTGCGCACCCGTGGTCGGGGCGCCACTACTTGGCGAAGAGCTGCGACTCGTCGCGGAACGCCTTGAACTCCAGCGCGTTGCCGGCCGGGTCGTGCAGGAACATCGTCCACTGCTCACCCGGCTCGCCGGCGAACCGGAGGTAGGGCTCGATGACGAAGGCGACGCCCGCGCCCCGGAGCCGGTCCGCGAGGGCGTGGAAGCCGTCGGTGGACAGCACGAGCCCGAAGTGCGGCACGGGCACGTCGTGCCCGTCGACCGGGTTGGTCCGCGCGGATCCGGGAGCGGCGGGCACCTGGTGGGTCACGACCTGGTGGCCGTAGAAGTTCCAGTCGACCCAGACGCCGGAGGACCGCCCCTCGTCCAGGCCGAGCACGCCACCGTAGAACGCGCGGGCCCGGTCGAGGTCGTCGACCGGGATCGCGAGGTGGAAACCGGGCCGTATCGTCATCGAGGTCGTCATCGAGGTGGTCATCGGGGTCGTCATCGGGCGCTCCTCCGTCACCAGGGCCGACGCCTCACATTCACCCATCCGCGCCCCGATGTCGAGCCGACCGGCCGCAGCCGTGACGTCTCACCGTCGTCCCGTGTCCGTGTGCGGCGGGGGGTGAGTCGGCCCGCTCATCATCGGCACCGTCGAGACCTCGCCGGAGCCGCGCTTTCCGCGTACGGCCGGATGTGGTTTGATGTAACCGATCACTTACGGCGAGGTGATGGCGGTATGACGACCGACTCCGCTCCGGTCGAGCGGCTCGACCTGTCCGCGCTGGAGTTCTGGGAGCGGCCTCTCGGCGAGCGCACGGCCGCGTTCGCGGCGCTGCGCGCCCTGGAGCATCCGGAGTTCTTTCCCGAGATGCGGGTGCCCTTCGTCCCCATGGGCAAAGGCTACTGGGCCCTCGTCCGCCACGCCGACGTCACCGAGGCCAGCCGCCACCAGGACATCTTCAGCAGCGAGCCCAGCGCCACCACGATCCCGAACCTCCCGGCGTACATGAGCCGGTTCTTCGGCTCGCTGATCAACATGGACGACCCGCGGCACGCCAAGATCCGCCGCATCGTGTCCCGCGCGTTCACGCCGAAGATGCTGGCCAAGACCGAGGACGACGTACGCCGGCGGGCGGCGCGCATCGTCGACGAGCTGCTCGCCTCCGGGCCGGGCGACTTCGTGGAGAAGGTCGCGGTACGCCTGCCGGTCGAGGTCATCTGCGACATGCTCGGCATCCCCGAGCGTGACTACGCGCGGGTCATCGCGCGGACCAACGTCATCCTCGGCAACACCGACGCCGAGTACACCGGCGTCAGCCCGGGGAAGATCGACCGCCTCAGCATGGGCCGCGCCCTCCTGAAGATCATCTGGGCGGCGCGCGACCTGCACCGGCTCGCGGCGGGGCTCGGCCGCGAGCGCGTGAAGAACCCGACCGGCGACCTGACCTCCGCGCTGGTCAACGCCAACGTCGACGGTGAGCGGCTGACGACGCGCGAGCTCGGGTCGTTCTTCCTGCTGCTCGTGGTGGCGGGCAACGAGACGACGCGTACGTCCCTCAGCCACGCGCTCAAGCTGTTCACCGACTTCCCCGACCAGCGCCGCCTGCTGCTGGAGGACTTCGACACCCGCATCGGCGGCGCGGTCGAGGAGATCGTCCGCTACTCCACGCCGGTCATCTTCATGCGCCGCAACGTGACCCGCGACCACGAGATGAACGGGCACACCTACAAGGCCGGCGACAAGGTGCTGCTGTTCTACAACTCGGCCAACCGCGACGACGCGGTCTTCGCCGACCCGGACACCTTCGACATCACCCGCAGCCCGAACCCGCACGTCGGCTTCGGCGGGCCGGGCCCGCACTTCTGCCTCGGCGCCAACCTCGCCCGCCGGGAGATCACGATCATGCTGGAGGAGCTGTTCACCCGGGTCCCGGACATTCGCGCGGCCGGCGAACCCGACCGCCTGCTGTCCGGGTTCATCAACGGCTACAAGCGCCTGCCCTGCACGTTCACCACGTCCTGACGCCGAGCGTCTCGGCGAGCCAGCCGAGGCGCTGGATCGCCGGGCCGATCCGCCCGGGGTCCAGGCGGCCCTGCTCGACGATCATCAGTTCGCCGCCCTGGATGCTCCACTGCGGCGCCTGGCCGCGCAGGTGGGCGTCGACGAGCGCGGGGGAGAGCAGGGCGTACGCCGCGCGCGGGTCGGCGGTCTCCACCCGGAACTTCTGGTCGAACTGGGCGTGGCCGATCTCGACGGCCGACTGGTGGCCCAGCGCGCGCAGGAACCGCGAGCCCAGGCCGCGGCCCCGTACGTCGATGTCGGGCCACCGGCCGGGCAGTCGTGCGACGAGGACGATCAGGTTCACGGTGTGCGTCTGGGAGTGCCCCTGCGCGTCGGTCGAGTGCGTCACGTAGTGGCAGTCGGCGGCGGTCATCGGCAGCCCGTGCACGACACCGTCGGCCAGCCGCCGGATCTGGAACCGCGACAGGTGGGCGAACCGGTGCCGCCAGGAGGTGGCGGCGTCGCCCTCGTACAGCTGCCAGCCGCTGGTCATGGTCCACGCGTAGAGGGCGTCCCGCAAGCGGCGTTCGGCGCGGGCGGCGGCGCGCCGGACCGCGACGGCGAGGACGGTCACGGCGGCAATACCGCCGATCGCCAGGACGAGCAGGAACAGCACGGCTTCCACCCTCGCCATGATCGCGCAATGCGGGCCTCTCCGGTCAGGGGAGAGTGACGTATTTGCGGAGGAACGTACGCGCGGCGGGGCTGTCGAGCCGGTAGTCCAGGTTCGTCGCCTTGCAGGCGTCGTCGTCCCCGCTGATCGTCGTGGCCACGAGCAGGTCCGAGGCCGGCCCGCCCAGGAAGTTCGGCCCGCCCGAGTCGCCGAAGCACGTGCCGCCCTCGTTCTTGGCCGTGTCCACCGACAGGTTCAGCCAGTTGGTGCTGAGACGGTCGTAGGAGATGGTCGTACGGCGGCGCGTGTCGGAGTAGTGCATGGTCTGCGCGTGCGCGCCGGTCGGCAGCGCCGAGCCGTACCCGACCGGGGTGAAGATCGAGGACTCCAGGGTGCCGTTCGCCTTGAGCCGGTCGAGCAGGCCGGCGGCCGGCAGCCGGGCGGGCTTGATGCCCGGGATCGGGGTCGTGAAGACGACGACCGCGATGTCATGGAGCTCGGCCTTCTCGCGGTACGCCGGGTCGATCACGTAGCGGCCGACGTAGACGCCGGCGCCGAGCTGGTAGCGGCTCGAGAAGGAGACCAGGGCGGTCTTCTGACCGGCCTCGCCGCAGTGCGCGGCGGTCAGGAAGACGGTCGGCGAGATGAGCGTGCCGGTGCAGTAGGACCACGTGCCGTCCGGGAAGGCCTTGGTGCCGACCAGCGCGCCCACGGCCGGATGACTCTCCCCGTCGGGAGTGCCGTTCGTGATCGCCGACGCGGGGGAGGAGGGGACGCCCACCAGCAATGCGGCAATAACCATGACAAGGGGGACAAAACGCATGCCAGGCACCCTAGCTGGGCAAACGCCGATTGTGTAGAGAATTTACCGCTCAGATGTTTAATGCGTAAAAGATCTACCAACGACGCTTGAGTGGCCGTACGGGAGGCTTCCCGGCATCCGGTGGGGCGCGCGGGAATAGCGTGGCGCGCATGGAATACCGGAAACTCGGCGACGGCGGCCTGACCGTCAGCGCGATCACGTACGGCAACTGGCTCACCCACTCCCGTGAGTCCGCCGAGGCCGCCCACGCGTGCGTGGCCGCCGCGCTCGACGAGGGCGTCACGACGTTCGACACGGCGGACGTGTACGGCAACCCGGACTTCGGCGCGGCCGAGCGGGTGCTCGGTGACGCGCTGGCGGGCGTACGCCGGAGCTCGGTGGAGATCTGCACCAAGGTCTGTATGCCGTCGGGCCCCGGCGCCAACGACCGCGGGCTGTCCCGCAAGCACGTGATGGAGAGCTGCCATGCCTCCCTGCGCCGCCTCCGTACGGACCACATCGACCTCTACCAGGCGCATCGCTACGACGAGGAGACGCCGCTGGAGGAGACGATGACCGCCTTCGCGGACCTGGTCCGGCAGGGCAAGATCCTCTACCTCGGCGTCTCGGAGTGGCGCCCGGACCAGATCGAGGCCGCCGCCGCGCTCGCGGCCGAGCTGGGCGTCCGGCTGATCTCGAACCAGCCGCAGTACTCCATCCTCTGGCGGGTCATCGAGGAGGAGGTCCTGCCGGCCTGTGAGCGCCTCGGCCTCGGGCAGATCGTCTTCTCCCCGGTGGCGCAGGGCACGCTGACCGGCAAGTACCTCCCGCAGGGCCGGGCGCCCGAGTCGAGCCGGGCCGCGGACGACCGGGGGGCGCGCTTCGTCGGCCGCTACCTCGGCGACCCGGTCCTGGCGGCGGTCCAGCGCCTGCGCCCGGTCGCCGACGGGCTCGGCCTCACGCTCGCCCAGCTCGCCGTCGCCTGGGTCCTGCAGAACCCGGGCGTCTCCAGCGCCATCATCGGGGCCTCCCGTCCGGAGCAACTGCGCGAGAACACGGCCGCCGCGGGCGTCGGGCTGGACGAGGAGACGATGGCGGCCATCGACGCCGCGTTCGTCGACGAGACCCACGGCGACCTCGTCGAACGCGACCCGGCCAAGATCGCCTCCCCGTTCGACGTCATGGCCGCCTGGAGGGCCTAGTAACTGCCTCGAAGTCCCGCTGTCCCGCTCGCGGCGGACGGGGACTTCGAGACAGGCCCCAGCCGTACGACGTCGGCCGACGTGGCGGCGACGAGACCGCCTGGGGCCACGCCGCCGTCCGCGTCGGCCTGCCGCGGGCGGAACCTAGGCCGTGCGCTCGCCGGTGCCGATGCGGGGGAACGGGGTCGTGGAGAAGACGACCTCGACCGGCACCTCGAAGTGTCCGGCGATGCGCAGCGCGAGGTGGAGGCTCGGGCTGTACTCACCGCGTTCGAGGTAGCCGATCGTCTGGTAGTGCACCCCCAGCGCCTCCGCCAGTTGACGGCGGGAGACGCCGCGCTCGGCGCGCAGCATCGCGATGCGGTTGTGGATGGTCTCACTCATGCCGCGCCCATCCTCTCAGCCGAGCCGCTGCTGCGCTCGCCGGCGCCGGGCGTCCATGGCCGAGCCGGACTCCCTGCGCGCCATGCGGCGCAGCACCGCCGGGGCGACCAGCAGGCCCACGACCGCCCACGCGGCCAGGACGCCGAGCGTCTCCAGGTGCCGCCACGATCCGCCGATCTCCACCGCCGCGGCCGAGCCCGGCAGGAACGCCGAGCGTAGGCCGAGGCCCAGCCAGTAGATCGGGAACACCTGTGCGACCGTCTGGAGCCACCCCGGCAGGGCGAAGATCGGGTAGAAGATGCCCGAGATCGCGGTCACCGTCATGACCGGCGCCATGACCAGGCCGAGGACCGACTGCGGGCTCTTGGCCAGCGAGCCGATGATCGCACCGTACGGGAGCGTGGCCAGCAGGCCCAGCGCGCTGACCCAGCCGAAGGTCAGCCACCCCGTCGCGGGAGTCGAGGCCAGATCCGGCAGCAGGAACAGCGCCGGTACGAGGATGAACAGCAGGCCGAGTAGCGCGCCGAGCGAGATCGACACGATGCGGCCGACGAGGTAGCCGGCGATCCCGTTGGGCACGGCCTTGGCGCGGAGGAGCGTCCCGTCCTCGCGCTCGGCCGCCAGCGAGCCCGCCGCGCCCTGCAGCCCGCCGAGCGCCGTCATCGCGCCCAGGATGCCCGGGAGCACGGAGAACGCCAGCGACACGTCCGTGCCCTTCACCGTCGAGTGCCGCTGGAAGACCAGCACGACGGTGAAGACGGCGGCGACGAAGACGTACCAGAGCAGGTCGGACGCCGATCGCAGCGTCTGGAGGAACTCCCTCCGGCCGCGTGAGACGCCCAGCCGCGCGGCGTACAGGATCATCGGACCGGCTCCTCGGCGCTCACGCCCGGTTCGTGCCGCCGCACCATCGCCATGTACGTCTCCTCCAGGCCCGCCCGGCGTACCTCCAGGTCGCCGATCGCCTCGCCGTACTGGGCGAACAAGGCGCGGACGAACCCCGTCGCGTCGTCCGTGGCGTGCACGTAGTGCTCGCCGTCGCGGCTCCAGCGCACCTGTGCCCGACCCCGTACGCGGCGGGAGAGCTGGTCGGCGCTGCCGCTCGCGATGATGCGCCCGCCCGCGAGGATCAGGATGCGGTCGGCGAGCTTTTCCGCCTCGTTCAGGTCGTGCGTCGTGAGCAGGATCGTCGTGTCCTCCAGATCGGACAGCCGGTGCACGACGTCGTGGAAGTCGCGCCGCGCCTCCGGGTCGAAACCGACCGTCGGCTCGTCCAGGAACAGCACCTCCGGGCGTCCGACGATGCCGATCGCCACGTCGAGCCGGCGGCGCTCGCCGCCCGACAGCGAGGCGATGCGCCGGTGCGCGTGCTCGCCGAGGCCGACCGTCGCCATGAGCTCGTCCGGGTCCAGCGGGCGGCGGCGCGACGGCGTGGAGTACGGCGCGTAGTAGCGGCCGAGGTCGGCCAGCAGCTCGCGCACTCTCCAGCGGCCGTGGTCGCGCCACGACTGCAGGACGACGCCGAGACGCGCCCGCCAGCGCTCGTCGCCGCGTGCCGGGTCGACGCCCAGCACGCTCACCTCGCCGGCCGACCGCGTACGGAAGCCCTCCAGGATCTCGATCGTCGTGGTCTTCCCCGCGCCGTTGGGCCCCAGCAGGACCACCACCTCGCCGCGGCCGGCGGTGAACTCGACCCCGTCGAGCACCTCGGCCGCGCCGTACCGCATCCGGAGCCCGCGCACGTCGATCACCGGCGAGCTCGGGCCGAGCACCGTATCCATGCCACAGAAGATAGCAGAAGTACTACACAAGGGAGTAGAAATACTCTCGCCGTGTACTCCACGTCGTCGCGGTGCCGGTGCGCGCCGTGCCACAGGCCCCGCGTATATCGCACACGGGCCGGCGGACTTCAGCCACGGCTTGAAGCGTGCGGCGTTCATGGCCGCGGTGGCGCCCACGCCCAGGTGGACGGCGTTGAGCACGACCCGTCGTCCTCGTCGACCATCAGGTCCAGCTCTCGTACCTCGCCGTCGCCGAGCACGCGGCCGGCCCCGGCCGGGTCGAGCGGGATACCGAGGTTACGGGCGAGGTCGTTGCCCGTGCCGAGCGGTAGGAGCCCCACGGTCCGCTGGTCCAGTTCGCCGCGTTCGTACAGGGCCGCGACCAGCCGGTGGATCGACCCGTCGCCACCGGCGGCGACCACGGTCTCATCCCCTGGATCCTTCCGGTCCGGCGCGTGTCCGAGTTCCTCCGCCGTACCGCACTGGCGGATGGTGACGGGCTCGCCGCCCAGTTCTCCGGTCGCCTTATCCAGCGTCTCGTCGTCGTAGCGGCCGGCACCGCCGTGGGTGATGATGACCACTGTCGCCTTTCCTCCGCGCGCTGTCGGGGCCGGCGTCCGGTGGGCGCGTGTTCACCCGCGGTTACCCGGACAGGCCGGGAGAAACCCCGGCACTACGCTGACATGCATGCGTCCGGTGATCGCGGCGGTACTCGACCTGTGCTGTGTGCTGGTGTTCGTCCTCATCGGGCGGGCCAGTCACAGCGAGGGCGAGACCGCCGCCGGGCTGGCGAGGACGGCCTGGCCGTTCCTGGCGGGGCTGGCGATCGGCTGGGCGGCGACCCGGGCCTGGCGCCGGCCCGCCGCCCTCGTACGCACCGGGGCCGGGGTCTGGCTGCTGACCGTCGCGGGCGGCATGGTGTTCCGCGTTCTCTCCGGGCAGGGGACGGCGTTCACCTTCGTCGTGGTCGCCCTGGTCTTCCTCGGGCTGACCATGTACGGCTGGCGCGTCGTGGCCCGCCTGGCGACGCGATCGGCCGATGTCTGATTGATTCAAGACCCGCCGCCGGGCGGCGGGCTAGCCTCGCCGCA
Organism: Actinomadura sp. DC4; assembly: GCF_030406325.1. Taxonomy (GTDB): domain Bacteria; phylum Actinomycetota; class Actinomycetes; order Streptosporangiales; family Streptosporangiaceae; genus Actinoallomurus. The sequence continues at coordinate 174,263 of NZ_JAUEQY010000001.1, forward strand.
TGACTCCCACGTTCAGTGTGATCGGCATCGTCACGGCCGACCTGGCCGCCTCGCTGGCCTTCTACCGCCGCCTCGGGCTCGTCTTCCCGGACGGCGCCGAGAACGAGCCGCACGTCGAGGCCGAGCTGGCCGGCGGCCTGCGGCTGGCGATCGACACCGAGGAGACCGTCCGCTCCTTCCACCCGGCGTGGCGTCCGCCGGCCGGCGGGAGCCGCGTCTCGCTGGCCTTCGCCTGCGACTCCCCGGCCGAGGTGGACGCCGCGTACGAGGAGCTGGTCGGCGCCGGCCACCACGGCGAGCTCAAGCCGTGGGACGCCTTCTGGGGCATGCGGTACGCGGTCGTCCACGACCCGGACGGCAACGGCGTCGACCTGTTCGCCGCACTCCCCGCCTGACGGCCGTGTTGGCCGGCCGGCCGGGCGGGCCGGGTCGTGGGCCGGCATTCCGGTCAGGTGGGTGAGAGGCCGGGGTGTTCGCGTGGCAGGTGGGCCGGCGGGTCGCACTTGGCGGTCGGGGGCTGCGGTCTGCCGGCGGCGGGCATCCGTGTACCGCCCGGGAGGTGCTCCGGCCGGCAAGCCGGCCGCCACCACTCCGGCGGCCCTCATCCTCTCGCTCCCCGAATCGCCGGGCACGCCTCAGGGCAGGCCGATGCGGGCGGCGGCGTGGTCCCAGGCGGTCTCGTCGCCCTGTGGGAGGTACGTCGTCAGGTTCTGGGTGCGGCGTACGAGGTCGCGTGGGTCGCCGGTGAAGCCGTGGGCGCGGGCCTGGACCAGGGCGTTGCCGATCGCGGTGGCCTCGACCGGGCCGGCGATCACCGGTAGCCCGCACGCGTCGGCGGTCAGCTGGCACAGCAGGGTGTTGCGTGCGCCGCCGCCGACCACGTGCACGACCTCCACCGCGCGGCCCGACAGCCGTGACGCCTCGCGTACGGCGGCGCGGTGGCCCAGGGCCAGGCTCTCCAGGATGCACCGGACCGTCTCCGCGCGCCCTGAGGGCGGGCGCTGGCCGGTTCGCTCGCAGTGCGCGGCGATGCGGGCCGGCATGTCGCCCGGCGGCAGGAACTCCTGGTCACCGGGGTCGACGAGCGCGGCGAACGGGGGTGCCTCGGCCGCGGCGGCCAGCAGCGCGGGCAGCGACGCCGAGCCGCCCCACGTGCGGAGCGACTCCTGCAGCAGCCACAGCCCCATGACGTTGCGCAGGTAGCGGATGGTCCCGTCGACGCCCACCTCGTTGGTGAACCCGGCCGCCCGGCTCTCGGCGGTCAGCACCGGGGCGGTCAGCTCGACCCCCGCGAGCGACCACGTGCCGCACGAGACGTACCCGAAGCGGTCGCCGGACGCCGGCACCGCGAACACCGCCGAGGCCGTGTCGTGCGAGCCCACGGCGGTCACCGGCACCGAGGCGGGCAGCCCGGTCTCGGCGGCGACCTCGGCGCGCAGGGTCCCGATGCGCGAGCCCGGCCCCCGCAGCGGGGGGAACAGCTCACGCGGCAGGCCGAGCCGGGAGATCAGGGGGTACGCCCAGTCGCCCGCGCGGACGTCGTACAGGCCGGTCGTGGAGGCGTTGGTCGCCTCGGCGCCGGTCGAGCCGGTCAGCCAGTACGCGAGCAGGTCCGGGATCATCAGCAGCGTACGGGCCTGGGCGGGCAGGTCCGCGGCGAGCAACTGGTAGATCGTGTTGAACGGCAGGAACTGCAGGCCGCTCACGTCGTACAGCGTCTCCGCGCCGATCGAGCCGGAGACCTGCTCCATGACGCCGTCCGTACGGCCGTCGCGGTAGTGCACCGGGTTGCCGATGAGCGCGCCCGAGTCGTCGAGCAGGCCGTAGTCCACCGCCCACGAGTCGATGCCGATGGAGTCGGCCGGCCCGGCCAGGCGCAGGCCGTCGAGGATCTCGCGGTACAGCCCGAGGACGTCCCAGTGCAGCGTCCCGGCCACGCGTACGGGCCGGTTGGCGAAGCGGTGCGCCTCGCGCAGGGTCAGCTCGCCGGGGCCGACGCGGGCGAGCATGACCCGGCCGCTGGAGGCGCCAAGGTCGACCGCGGCGTACGTGCCCACCTCAGCCGCTCGACTCGCGTACGACCAGCTCGGGCTGGAACATGATCTGCTGATGCGCGTGTCCCCCGGGGTCGTCGCACTCCTCGAGGAGCAGCTCGGTGGCGATCTTGCCGAGCTGGTAGGTCGGCTGGCGGATCGAGCTGAGGGGGACGGCGGCGGCCGAGGTGAACTCGATGTCGTCGTAGCCGATGAGGGCGACGTCGTCCGGTACGCGCACGCCCGCCTGCGACAGGGCGCGCAGCACGCCGAGAGCGAGCAGGTCGTTGGCGCAGAACACGGCGTCCGGCAGCCCGTCGCTCAGCATCCTCTCGGCGGCGAGCCGCCCGCCGTGGGCGTTCATCTCCGGGACGACGATGTCGGTGAGGTCGCCGGCGCGACGGCCGGCCGCCTCCAGCGCCCGCTGGGCGCCGCGGCGCCGGTCGCCGCACTGGCGGATGGCCGGAGGGCCGCTCACGAACGCGATGCGCCGCGCGCCGCGCGCAAGGAGGTGGCCGGTCGCGAGCTCGCCGCCGGCCACGTCGTCGACGGCGACCGAGCACACGTCGCCGGAGGCGTAGTGGTCGACGAACACGACGGCGACCCCGCGGTCGCGCAACCGCTGCAGGCCGGAGGTGTCGTCCGCGGCCGGGGTGATGAGCACGCCGCGGACCCGCTGCTCGGCGAGGACCCGCAGGTTGCGCAGCTCCTTGTCCGGCGACTCGCCCGAGTTGCACAGGATGACGGCGTGGTCGCGGTCGCTGACGACGTCCTCGACGCCGCGCGCGACCTCCACGAAGAAGGGGTTGCCCACGTCGAGTACGACCAGCCCGATCGCGCGGCTCTGCCCGGCCCGTAGAGTCGACGCCGAGCCGTTGCGCACGAAGCCGAGCTCCTTGATGGCCTGCTCGACCCGCTCGCGCGTGCCGGGGGCGACGCGTTCGGGGCGGTTCAGCACGTTCGAGACCGTGCCGGGAGACACGCCCGCACGGCGCGCGACCTCCTTGATGCCCACGGTGACCATCCGCGCCCTCTCTCCCAGCAGTGGCGTTCACTTTGGCGAAACTATTAAAACGTGTCAACAGGTCGCCTCCGCCCGCCCCGATGCCCGGCGACAGTGACCGTCTCGTTATCCGGACATCGTTTTTGCAGCTCAGAGCCCAATGGCTAACGTGGGTCCGGAAAAAACCACCGAAGTCACCTCTTGACGGATCCGGTCGTCAGACCTAGCGTCCCGGGGCAACTTGTTAAAACGTTTTTACATCGTTCACATTCCGGGAGCGCAGCATGAGCGAGCCGCCTCCGATCCTCGCGCTCGAGGACGTAAGTAAGGCATTCGGCGCGGTGCGGGCCCTCCAGGACGTTTCCCTGGACCTGCGCGGCGGAGAGATCCACGCGCTCGCCGGCGAGAACGGGGCGGGCAAGTCCACCCTGGTCAAGATCCTGGCCGGGGTTCACCGCCCCGACGAGGGACGGGTCCTGTTCGACGGCACGCCGCAGGACCTGCGCGGTCCCGGCGACGCGCAGCAGGCCGGCGTGGCCGTGATCTACCAGGAACCCACCCTGTTCCCCGACCTGTCGATCGCGGAGAACATCTTCATGGGCCGCCAGCCGCGCGCCCGGTTCGGCCGGATCGACCGGCGTGCCCTCCGTACGGCGGCGTCGGACCTGTTCGAACGCCTCGGCGTCACCCTCGACCCGGACCGCCCCGCGCGCGGCCTGTCGATCGCCGACCAGCAGATCGTGGAGATCGCCAAGGCGCTGTCCCGCGACGCACGCGTGCTGATCATGGACGAGCCGACCGCGGCGCTGTCCGGCAACGAGGTCGCCCGGCTGTTCACCGTCGCCCGCACGCTGCGCGACCACGGCTGCGCGCTGCTGTTCATCTCCCACCGGCTGGAGGAGATCTTCGCGCTGTGCCACCGGGTCACGACGCTGCGCGACGGGCGGCTCATCGCGACCGAGGACCTCGACGGCCTCACGCCGGACGACCTCGTCCAGCGGATGGTCGGCCGCGAGCTCGACACGCTCTACCCCAAGCAGGACACCACCGTCGGCGAGCCCGTGCTGGATGTCGCCCGGCTGACCCGCGAGGGCGTCTTCACCGACGTGTCCTTCGAGGTGCGCGCGGGGGAGATCGTCGCGCTCGCGGGGCTGGTCGGGGCCGGCCGCAGCGAGGTGGCACGCGCGGTGTTCGGCGTCGACCGCTACGACGCGGGTTCGGTCACGGTCGGCGGGAAGCGGCTGCCGGGCGGCAGCCCCACCGCGGCGATGGCGGCCGGGATCGCGCTCGTGCCGGAGGACCGGCGCCAGCAGGGCCTGGTCATGGACGGCTCGATCGAGCGCAACATCGGCCTGACCACGCTGCGGACCCTGCGCCGTGGACCCGTCGTGTCCCGCAAGGCCGAACGCGACCGGGCCGCCGACTGGGCGATCCGGCTCCAGCTCAAGTACGCGCGGCTGAGCGACGCCGTCGGCGTGCTGTCCGGCGGAAACCAGCAGAAGGTGGTGCTCGCCAAGTGGCTCTCGACCGAGCCGGCCGTCCTCATCGTGGACGAACCGACCCGTGGCATCGACGTCGGCACCAAGGCGGAGGTGCACCGCCTGCTGTCCGAGCTCGCGGCGGACGGGCTGGCGGTCCTGATGATCTCCTCTGACCTGCCCGAGGTGCTCGGCATGGCCGACCGGGTGCTCGTCATGCACGAGGGGCGCCTGGCCGCCGAGATCCCGCGGTCCGAGGCCACCGAGGAGACCGTGGTCGCCGCCGCGACCGGCCGTACCCGGCAGGAGGCGTGATGGCGACCACCACAGCGGCGAAGGACACCGCGACAGCGGCCGCGACCGGCGGGCGCCGCCTCGTCGACACCGTCCTGCGCGCCCGCGAGCTCAGCATCCTCGCCGCGCTCGTCGTGCTCGTCGTCGTCACGACCGCGGCCAACTCCTCGTTCCTGTCCGAGCAGGGCGTCAAGGACATCTTCCTGAACGCCTCGATCCTGGCGCTGCTCGCCGTCGGGCAGACGATGGTGGTCATCACCCGCAACATCGACCTGTCGGTCGGTTCCGTGGTGGGCCTGGTCGCCTTCGCCTCCGGCAAGTTCGTCCTCGGCCACGACCGCAACGTGCTGCTCGTGCTCATCCTGGGCATGGCCATCGGCGCGGTCTGCGGCCTGGTCAACGGCGTGCTCGTCAGCTTCTTCCGCGTACCGGCGCTGGTCGTCACGCTCGGCACCCTGTACGTCATCCAGGGCCTGGACTACTACTGGGCGCACGGGCAGCAGATCAACGCCGCCGACGTGCCGAACTCCCTGCTCGAACTCGGCAGCGGCAGCGTACTGGGCATCCCGTACCTGCCGTTGATCACCGTCGTCGTCATGCTGGCCGTCGGCTACTACCTGCGCTCGTTCCCCTCGGGCCGGGAGTTCTACGCCATCGGCTCCAACCCCGACGCGGCCCGGCTCGCCGGCCTGGCCATCCGCCGGCGGATCCTCACCGCGTACGCCTGCAGCGGCATCCTCGCCGGGCTGGCCGGCGTGCTGTGGCTCGCCCGGTTCGGGACCGTCGTCGCCGACGCGGCGCACGGCTGGGAGCTGCGCGTGGTCGCGGCGGTCGTGGTCGGCGGCGTCGCCATCGTCGGCGGGCTCGGCACGGTGTACGGCGCGGCGCTCGGCGCGCTGCTGCTCACCACCATCGGCAGCGTCCTGGTGGTCCTGAAGGTCAACTCCTTCTGGCAGGACGCCATCGCCGGCCTGCTGCTGCTCCTGGCCATCAGCGTCGACCGCCTGCTCGGTCTGCGCGTCACCCGCGCGCTGCGAAGGAGGAACGTCCGCCATGGCGCCTGACGTGAAGAGGACCCCGCTCCAGGCGGCGTCCCGCCTGCTCCGCTGGGACGTCATCGTGATCGCCCTGCTGATCGTGGTGTTCCGCGCGGGCGCCCTCAGCACGCCCGACTTCGCCACGAGCGACAACCTGTCGTTCGCCTTCGACGACATGTGCGAGATCGCGCTCATCGCGCTGCCGATGACGCTGCTGGTCGTGGCCGGCGAGGTGGACCTGTCGGTCGCCTCGGTGCTCGGCATGTCCAGCGCGCTGTTCGGCTCCATGTGGGACGCCGGCTGGTCGATCGAGTCGATCATCCCGGTGCTGGTCGTCGTCGGCGCGGTCGCCGGGCTGGTCAACGGCCTGCTCGTCACCCGTCTCGGGCTGCCGTCGCTGGCCGTCACGATCGGCACGCTGACGCTGTACCGCGGGCTCGCCTATGTCGTGCTCGGCACCAAGGCCGTGGCGGAGTTCCCGCAGAACTACGCCGACCTGGCCACCAAGACGATCCCGGGTACCCCGATCCCGTACCCGTTCGCGCTGTTCATCGTGGCCGCGGTCCTCACCGCGATCGTGCTGCACGCGACCGGGGCCGGCCGGGCGATCTTCGCGATCGGCGCGCAGGAGGAGGCCGCGTTCTTCGCCGGTATCCGGGTGAAGCGCATCAAGCTCCTGCTCTTCGTTCTCTCCGGCGTGGTCTCGGCCTTCGCCGGAGCGATCTACACGTTGCGCTACGGGAGCGCACGTGCCGACAACGGTCTCGGGATGGAGCTGGCCGTCATCGCGGCGGTGCTCCTCGGCGGGGTCGACTTCGACGGCGGCCGCGGCACTCTCGCGGGCGTCGTAGCGGGTGTCCTGTTGATCGGACTGCTCCGCAACCTGCTCATGCTCCGTGACGTCGCGACCGAGATCCAGTCGATCGTCACGGGCCTCCTCCTCATCGTCTCGGTGCTCACGCCGCGGATCGCCGCGGGAGTACGCGAGATGCGACGACATCCCCGCGGGTCCATTTCCGCCTCCTCCAATAACTGAGAAGGAACCGAAATGCTGAAACGTCCAATGGCGGCCGTGGCACTCGTGGCCGCACTCGCCCTCGGCGCCGCCGCCTGTGGCGGCACGACCAAGAACTCCTCCTCCGGCGACAACGGCGCCGCCGCGACCAGCGGTACGAAGGCCGACCCGAACGCGCCGCTCAAGAAGAACCTCAAGATCGCCTTCCTGCCCAAGCAGGTGAACAACCCGTACGAGACGCTCGTGGACAACGCGGGCATCGCCGGGGCCAAGGAGTTCGGCGGCACGGCCAAGGAGGTCGGCCCGTCCGACGCCTCGGCCTCCTCCCAGATCTCCTACCTGAACACGCTGATCCAGCAGCGGCAGGACGCGATCCTCATCGCGGCCAACGACCCGAACGCGGTCTGCGGGCCGCTCAAGCAGGCCATGTCCCGCAAGATCGCGGTCGTCACGTACGACTCCGACGCGGCCAAGGAGTGCCGCGACGTCTTCATCAACCAGGCGAGCTCGGAGGAGATCGGCCGCAGCGAGGTCAAGGTCATCTCGGACCTGCTCGGCGGCAAGGGCAAGATCGCGATCCTGTCCGCGACCGCCAACGCCACGAACCAGAACACCTGGATCAAGTTCATGAAGGACGAGCTGAAGAAGCCGGAGTACGCCGGCATCAAGCTCGTCAAGGTCGCCTACGGCGACGACGACGACCAGAAGTCCTTCCAGCAGACCCAGGGCCTGCTGCAGGCGTACCCGGACCTCAAGGGCATCATCGCGCCGACCACGGTCGGCATCGCCGCCGCGGCCCGGTACGTCTCCGGCTCCAAGTACAAGGGCAAGGTCGAGGTCTCCGGTCTCGGCACGCCGAACCAGATGCGCAAGTTCGTCAAGGACGGCACCGTCCAGAAGTTCGAGCTGTGGAACCCGGGCGACCTGGGCTACCTCGCCTCGTACGCCGCGGCGGCCCTCGCCTCCGGGCAGATCTCCGGCGCCCAGGGCGAGAAGTTCAAGGCCGGCCGGCTCGGCGAGCGGACCATCGGCGCGGACGGCGAGGTCATCCTCGGCCCGCCGACCGTCTTCGACAAGGACAACATCGACAACTTCCACTTCTGACCGAATCTCGATCGGGGCGGGGCCGCGCGGGCGCGGCTCCGCCACCGGCCTCACCATCGAGGAGCCCTCTCGTGCAGCGCGTCTGCTTCCTGCTGAAGGTCCGCACCGACCGGCTGGAGGAGTACCGGTCCCGGCACAGCGCCGTCTGGCCGGACATGCTGGCGGCGCTGCGCGAGACGGGCTGGCACAACTACTCCCTCTTCCTGCGCGAGGACGGCCTGCTCGTCGGATACCTGGAGACCGAGGACTTCGCGGCGGCCCAGGCGGCGATGGAGCGCACAGAGGTGAACGCCCGCTGGCAGGCGGAGATGGCGCCGTTCTTCGAGGACCTCGACGGGCGTCCCGACGAAGGCATGACGCCGCTCGCCGAAGTTTTCCATCTGGCCTGAAGCTCGACTGAATCGGGGAATCTCTTGTGACCACTGACACTGCGCAGGTGAAGGCGGCACTGCGGACGCAGCACATCGAGACGCCGTCCTGGGCGTACGGCAACTCGGGCACGCGCTTCAAGGTGTTCGCCCAGCAGGGCGTGCCGCGTACGCCGCAGGAGAAGATCGACGACGCGGCGCAGGTGCACCGCTTCACCGGCGTCGCGCCGACCGTGGCGCTGCACATCCCCTGGGATCGGGTGGAGGACTACGCGGCCCTGGCCACGCACGCCCGCGACCGCGGCGTCGGCCTGGGCGCGATCAACTCCAACGTGTTCCAGGACGACGACTACATGCTCGGCAGCGTCACCAACCCCGACCCCGCCGTGCGCAAGAAGGCGCTGAACCACCTGCTGGACTGCGTCGACATCATGGACGCGACCGGCTCGCGCGACCTGAAGCTGTGGTTCTCCGACGGCACCAACTATCCGGGCCAGGACGACATCCGGGCCCGCCAGGACCGGCTCGCCGAGGCGCTCTCGGTCGTCTACGAGCGGCTGGGCGACGACCAGCGGTTCCTGCTGGAGTACAAGCTGTTCGAGCCGGCGTTCTACACGATGGACGTGCCGGACTGGGGCACCGCGTACGCGCACTGCGCACGGCTCGGCCCCAAGGCGCAGGTCGTCGTGGACACCGGGCACCACGCGCCGGGCACCAACATCGAGTTCATCGTGGCGTTCCTGCTGCGGGAGGACAAGCTCGGCGCGTTCGACTTCAACTCCCGGTTCTACGCCGACGACGACCTGATGGTGGGCGCCGCCGACCCGTTCCAGCTCTTCCGCATCATGCACGAGGTGGTCCAGGGAGGCGGATACGGCGAGCACGTGGCCTTCATGCTCGACCAGTGCCACAACATCGAGCCGAAGATCCACGGCCAGATCCGCTCGGTGATGAACGTCCAGGAGGCCACGGCCAAGGCGCTGCTCGTGGACATCGAGGAACTGAGCCGCGCCCAGCAGAGCGGCGACGTGCTCGGCGCCAACGCCGTCCTGATGGACGCCTACAACACCGACGTACGCCCCCTGCTCGCCGAGCTCCGTACGGAGATGGGCCTGGACCCCGACCCGGTGGCCGCCTACCGGCGGTCCGGCTACTTCGAGCGGGTCAGCGACGAGCGCAAGGACGGCCAGGCGGCCGGGTGGGGCGCCTGATGTCCGGGAACACGAATACCGTCGACGATCTGTTGAACCGCTCGCACGCGCTCGGCTCCGACCCGCGCAACACCAACTACGCGGGCGGCAACACCTCGGCCAAGGCCGTGGCCACCGACCCGGTCACCGCCGCGCCGGTCGAGCTGATGTGGGTCAAGGGCTCCGGCGGCGACCTCGGCACGCTCACCGCAGGCGGCCTGTCAGTGCTGCGCATCGACCGGCTGCGCGCCCTCGTGGACGTCTATCCGGGCGTCGAGCGCGAGGACGAGATGGTCGCCGCGTTCGAGTTCTGCCTGCACGGCAAGGGGGGCGCCGCGCCTTCGATCGACACGGCCATGCACGGCCTGGTCGAGGCGCCGCACGTCGACCACCTGCACCCCGACTCCGGCATCGCGATCGCGACCGCCGCCGACGGCGAGGAGCTGACCCGGCGCGTCTTCGGCGACCGCGTCCTGTGGACGCCGTGGCGGCGGCCCGGCTTCCAGCTCGGCCTCGACATCGCGGAGATCCGGCGGGCCAACCCGAACGCGATCGGCGTCATCCTCGGCGGCCACGGCATCACCGCCTGGGGCCGTACGAGCGAGGAGTGCCAGGCGAACTCCCTGGAGATCATCCGCACCGCCGAGGCGTACATCGCCGAGCACGGGCGCGCCGAGCCGTTCGGCCCGGTGCTGCACGAGCCGCTGCCGGAGGCCGAGCGGCACGCGCGGGCCGCCGCGCTGTTCCCGCTGGTCCGGGGCCTGGCCTCGACGGACCGGCCGCAGGTCGGCCACTACGCCGACACCCCCGAGGTGCTGGAGTTCCTCTCCCGCGCCGAGCATCCGCGGCTGGCCGCGCTCGGCACCTCCTGCCCGGACCACTTCCTGCGCACGAAGGTCCGCCCGCTGGTCCTCGACCTGCCCCCGGACGCGCCCCTGGACGACGTACGCGCCCGGCTGCGGGAGCTGCACGAGGCGTACCGGGAGGAGTACCGCGCCTACTACGAGCGGTACGCCGGGCCGGGCAGCCCGCCGATGCGCGGCGCGGACCCGGCCGTCGTGCTCGTACCCGGGGTCGGCATGTTCGCCTTCGGCAAGGACAAGCAGACCGCGCGGGTCGCCGCCGAGTTCTACCTCAACGCGATCAACGTGATGCGCGGCGCCGAGGCGATCTCCTCCTACGCCCCGATCCCCGAGTCGGAGAAGTTCCGCATCGAGTACTGGGAGCTGGAGGAGGCCAAGCTCCGGCGCATGCCGAAGCCCAAGGCGCTCGCCACCCGCGTCGCCCTCGTGACCGGCGGCGGCTCCGGCATCGGCGCGGCCGTCGCGCGGCGGCTCGCCGCCGAGGGCGCCTGCGTCGTGATCGCCGACCGGGACCTCGCCGCGGCCGAGAAGGTCGCCGCCGAGCTGGGCGCCTCCGCGTCGCGGCCCGCGGACGCGGCCGTCGCGGTGGCCGCCGACGTCACCGACGAGGAGCAGGTGGCCGCGGCGATCCGGCAGGCGGTCCTCGCCTTCGGCGGCCTCGACCTGGTGGTCAACAACGCCGGCCTGTCGCTGTCCCGGCCGTTGCTGGAGACCACGGTGGCCGACTGGGACCTGCAGCACGACGTGATGGCCCGCGGGTCCTTCCTCGTCTCCCGCGAGTCCGCGCGCGTGATGACCGAGCAGGCGATGGGCGGCGACATCGTCTACATCGCCTCGAAGAACTCCGTGTTCGCCGGCCCGAACAACGTCGCCTACAGCGCCGCCAAGGCCGACCAGGCGCACCAGGTACGGCTGCTCGCGGCCGAACTGGGCGAGCACGGCATCCGCGTCAACGGCGTCAACCCCGACGGCGTCGTACGCGGGTCCGGCATCTTCGCCGGCGGCTGGGGCGCCGAGCGCGCCGCCGTCTACGGAGTGCCCGAGGAGAAGCTGGGGGAGTTCTACGCCCAGCGGACCCTGCTCAAACGCGAGGTGCTGCCCGAGCACGTCGCGAACGCCGTCTTCGCCCTCACCGGCGGAGACCTGACCCACACCACAGGGCTGCACGTCCCCGTCGACGCGGGGGTGGCAGCCGCGTTCCTCCGCTGAAGTCCACCTCGTGGCCACCGGCCCCAGGCAGCGCGCTGCCACGCGCCGCCACGCGGGGCCGGTGACCACATCGGGGCCGCCGCATCCTCCGGCGCCCCGAGAAGGGAACAACGATGCGATCGGTACAGAGAGCCCACCGACGACCGCTGCCCGCCCTCATCATCCTCGCCGTCCTGACCATGCTGTTCGCCGGGGTCTCGCCAGGCCCGGCGTCCGCCGCGACCGCCTCCTCGCCCCTCCGGGTGTCGGCCGCCACCACCGAACGCGCGACGAACCCCGTCGGCGTCGACGCCGCCAAGCCCCGCCTCGGCTGGCGTCTCTCCTCCTCCGCACGCGGCCAGGCCCAGTCCGCCTACCAGATCAGGGTCTCCTCGCCCCCTGGTGACGGCGTCTGGGACAGCGGCCGGGTCCGGAGCACCCAGTCCGTCGACGTGCCCTACGGCGGCCCCGCGCTGAAGTCGGGTCAGCGCTACCGCTGGCGGGTCCGCGTCTGGGACGCGCGGGGCAAGGCGTCGGCCTGGAGCACGACGTCGTCCTTCGAGACCGGCCTGCGGGCGCAGGACTGGACCGCCAAGTGGATCGGCAGCCCGGCCACGACCCCGAGCCTGAGCGGCGCGAACTGGATCTGGTACCCCGAGGGCGACCCGGCCTCCAGCGTCCCGGCCGCCACCCGCTACCTCCGCCGTACGGTCGACCTCGGCGCCGGCGCGATCACCAGCGGGCAGTTCACCCTCACCGCGGACGACCAGTTCACGCTGTGGGTCAACGGCAAGAAGATCGACGCGACGCCGCCGACCACGGACATCTGGAAGCAGGCGCGGCTCGAGGACGTCACGTCCGCGCTGCACGCCGGCGTGAACACCGTCGCGATCCAGGCGACCAACACCAGCGCGGGTCCCGCCGGGGTGATCGGCCGCCTGCACGTCGAGCGGTCCGGCGCCGCCGCCGTCGACGTCGTCACCGACACCTCCTTCAAGGCGGCGCAGACCGCCGCCGCCGGCTGGGAGCAGCCCGGTTTCGACGACTCGTCCTGGCCCGCCGCGAAGGACGCCGGAGCGTACGGCTCGGGTCCGTGGGGGAGCCAGGTCATCCAGCCGTCGCCGCCGGTGCCGTACCTGCGGCACGGGTTCCAGCTCGGCAAGCCCGTCGCGAGCGCACGCCTGTACGTCTCCGCGCTCGGCCTGTACGAGGCCCACATCAACGGCAGGCGGGTCGGGAACGACGACTTCACGCCGGGCTGGACCGACTACAACAAGCGCGTCCAGTACCAGACCTACGACGTCACCTCGCTGCTCCACCAGGGCGACAACGCGATCGGCGCGCTGCTCGGCGACGGCTGGTACTCGGGCAACATCGGCTTCGCCGGCACGCACGTGTACGGCCGGCAGCCGTGGTTCCTCGGCCAGCTCCAGGTCGACTTCACCGACGGCACGTCCCAGACCGTGGGCACCGACGGCTCGTGGAAGACGGCCGCCGGCCCGCTGCGGTCCTCCGACATCTACATGGGCGAGACCTACGACGCACGGGCCGAGCGGCCCGGCTGGGACGCCACCGGTTTCAACGACGCGTCCTGGCCGGCCGCCAAGGTCAACACGACCGTGACGCCGAACCTCGTCGCGCAGGCCGGGCCGCCGGTACGCGTCGACACGGTGATCAAGCCGGTCAAGCGGACCCAGCCCACGCCCGGGGTCTTCGTCTTCGACCTCGGCCAGAACATGGTCGGCTGGAACCGCCTGACGGTCTCCGGCGCGGCCGGCACCACGGTGACCCTGCGCAACGCCGAGGTGCTCAATCCCGACGGCACGATCTACACCGCCAATCTGCGCGGCGCGGCCGACACCGACCACTACACGCTCAAGGGCGGCGGCACCGAGACGTACGAGCCCCGGTTCACCTACCGCGGGTACCGGTACGTCGAGGTGACCGGCTATCCGGGCACACCCGCCCTGGACGCGGTCGCCGGGGTGGTCGCGCACGCGGACGCGCCGCCGAACGGCACCCTGACCACATCCGATCCGCTGGTCAACCAGATCCAGCACAACATCGTGTGGGGGCAGAAGGGCAACTTCTTCAGCGTCCCCACCGACTGCCCGCAGCGCGACGAGCGGCTCGGCTGGACCGGTGACATCGGCGCGTTCGCGCCGACCTCGACGTTCAACATGAACGCCGACGCGTTCCTGGCCAAGTTCACCACCGACCTCGCCGACGCCCAGACCTCCGACGGGGCCTACACCGACGTCGCCCCGGCGGTCTCCGGCGGCTCCGGCACGGCCGGCTGGGGCGACGCGGGCGTGATCATCCCGTACACCCTGTGGCAGCGCTACGGCGACCTGCAGGTCGTACGGGACCGGTACTCCTCGATGCAGAGGTGGATCGACTACCTCAAGGCGCACAGCACCGGGCTGATCCGGCCCGCGCAGGGCTACGGCGACTGGCTCAACGTGGCCGACGACACGCCGCTGGACCTGATCGGCACGGCCTACTTCGCCCACTCGGTGGACCTGGTCGCGCAGATGGCGGACGGTATCGGCGACCACGCCGCCGCGGCGACGTACCGCACGCTGTGGGGTCAGATCCGCGACGCGTTCGACGCCAAGTACGTCAAGTCCGACGCCACGGTGGGCGGCGGCAGCCAGACCGCGTACGTCCTGGCGCTGTCGGACGACCTGCTGCCCTCCGCCCAGGTGACGCCGGCCGCGAACAAGCTCGTGGCCAACATCGCCGCCCACGGCGGGCACCTCACGACCGGCTTCCTCGGCACCGGCGAACTGCTGCCGACGCTCACGAGGACCGGCCACAACGACGTCGCCTACCAGATCCTGCAGCAGAAGACGTTCCCGTCGTGGGGCTATGAGATCGACAAGGGCGCGACCACGATCTGGGAGCGCTGGGACGGCATCAAGACCGACGGCACCTTCAACGACCCCGGCATGAACTCCTTCAACCACTACGGGCTCGGCTCGGTCGGCGACTGGATGTACCAGAACGTCGCCGGCATCGCGCCCGCGGCGCCCGGCTACCGGCGCGTCGTGGTCCACCCGAGGCCCGGGGGCACGCTGACCTGGGCGAAGGCGAGCTACCGGTCCGACTACGGCGACATCACCAGCACGTGGTCGGTTGCGAAGGGCCACTTCAGCCTCGACGTCGACGTCCCCGTGGGCACCACCGCCGAGGTGTGGGTGCCGGCCGGGGGCACCACCAAGGTCAGCGCCGACGGCGCGACGTTCGCCCGCACCCAGGGCGGCGACGCGGTGTACACCGTGGGCTCGGGCGCCTGGCACTTCCACACCTGATCAACCCGTGGCGGCGGGCCGCGCGCGGGCCCGCCGCCACACCGACCGTTGGGAGCATGGATGACCGTCGGCAAGCGGGTCCGGATGCGGGCCGAGCGAGCCTGGGTGAGGACCGGGGCGGCCGCCCTTCTCGCGCTGTCCCTGTTCGCCGTCGCGCCGGCCACGGCGGAGGGATCCCCGGTCCCCGCCGCGGCGGTCCCGGCACTGACCCGCGCCACCTTCGCCGACCCTCCCGCCTCCGTACGGCCCAAGTACCGCTGGTGGCAGCCGCTGGCCTACACCCAGGACGGCGAGCTCGCCGCCGAGCTCGACCAGATCAAGAAGGCGGGAGGCGGCGGCGCCGAGGTCGCGCCCTTCAACGTCGAGGGCACGGGGAACAACACCGATCCCTTCCTGCAGACGTACGGCTGGGGCACCCCGCTGTGGGCGGGCAAGACCAAGACGATGCTGGCGGCGGCCAGGTCCGACGGGCTCAGCCTCGACTTCACGATCGGCCCCCGCTGGCCCGCGACCGTCCCCTCGGTGACCGACGTCAACGACCCCGGCGCGCAGCAGCAGATCGTCTTCTCCCATGAGTTCCTGCGGGGCGGCACCGGCAGGTCCGGGCCGCTGCCGGCCGGCCTGAACGTCGCGCCGCCCGCGGGAGCGAACACGACCCTCATCGCGGCGCTCCTCGCCAGGTGCGCCGACCCGGCCTGCGGCGACGCCTCCAGCGCACCGCGGCTGCTCGACCGGTCCAGCGTCGTCGACGTGACCTCGAAGGTGGACGCACAGGGCGACCTGTCGGTCGAGGCCCCGGGAGACGCGAGCAGCACGTACGCGCTGATCGCCTTCTACCAGGCGCCCACCGGCCAGTCGCTGTCCGGCTACACCGCCACCGGCACCAACTACGTCCTGGACACTTTCGGCAAGGCCGGCGCCAGGGCCACCACGGACTTCTACGACGAGCACATCCTCACCCCTGACGTGCGGAAACTGCTCGCCCAGATGGGCACCGGCGACCTGTTCGAGGACTCCCTCGAACTCGGCAGCACGCAGAAGTGGACGCCGGACCTGCTCACGCAGTGGCGGAGGCTGCGCGGATACGACCCGGTCGACGTTCTCCCGGCGCTGGCCGGCGCGGGCGACCAGGGCATCACCGCCCAGCCGTTCTTCGACTTCGGCGACGGCCTCGGCGCCCGCGTGCGCACCGACTACCGGCAGACCCTCAGCGACCTCTACATCGCGAACCGGCTCGACGTGCTGCGTCAGTGGGCCCACGAACACCACCTGAGCACGCGCGTCCAGCCGTACGGCATCCCGGTGGACATCTCCGACGCCGCCTCGCACATCGACGTCCCCGAAGGGGAGTCGCTCGCGTTCGGGCAGTCGGCCGGCGCCTACAGCAACGTGCAGGACTACCGGGTGGTCGCCACCGGGGCGCACCTGTCCGGCCGTCCCGTCGTCTCGGACGAGTGCTGCGCCTTCTCCGGCGCGGTCTGGGGTTCGACCGCCGGCGCCGGCTCGGACGCCTCGAACCTGCAGGCCGTGTACCGCGGCTTCGCCGGCGGGGTGAACCAGCTCGTCTGGCACGGCTTCCCCTACCTGACCAAGGGCCCGCAGGGCGCCGGCGCACAGGAGGTGTGGCCCGGCATGAGCTACGGCGGCAACACCTCCTACTCCGAGGCGTGGGGCGCCAAGGGCGGCCCGAACTGGGCCGACTACCGTTCGGTCAACGACAGCCTGGCCCGCATGCAGCTCGTGCTCAGGCAGGGCGAGCCGAGGTTCGACCTGGCCGTGTACTGGCAGGACTTCGGGCTGAACGGCACCGGGACCACGGGGACCGGCTCGAACAGGCTGGTCCAGAGCTCGTCGGCACTGGCGGCCGCGGGCTACACCTATGAGTACCTCAGCCCGGCCCAGCTCCGGAGCGAGGACGCCGCGTACCGTGACGGCGCCCTGTTCGGCGACCGCTCGGCGTACCACGCGGTGCTGCTGAACGACCAGGCGACGATGCCGGTCGACGCCGCCGAGAGACTGCTGCGGCTCGCGCGGCAGGGGCTGCCCGTGGTCATCGCCGGCGACCTGCCGAGCACCGTCCCCGGGGCCCGGGACGCGGCGGCCCAGGACGCGAGGCTCAGGTCCGTCGTCACCCAGCTGGCCGGGCAGCGCAGCGTCGTACGGGTGGCGAGTGAGGCGGACGCGCCGGCCGCCCTGGCGCGCCTGCGCGTGACGCCCGCCGCCACGCCGCAGAGCGGCGCCATCCTCGACGTGCGCAGGCACGCGGACGCGGCCGACTACTACTACCTCTACAACCAGACGAACACCACGACCGCGCAGACGCTCACCCTCACCGGCGACGGCACGCCGTACCGGCTGAACACCTGGACCGGTGAGATCACCCCGATCTCCGGTCACACGTCCGGGCACGGCACGGTCACCGTTCCCGTACGGCTGGCCGGCGGCGACGCCGAGATCATCGCGGTCACGCCACGGCACGACGCCACCTTCGGCGGTGCGCCGCCGCGGCCCCGTGCGGAGAGCGCCCCGGCCGGAACGCCGGAGCCGGTGGCGCTGGGCGACTGGTCGCTCTCGGTGGACGGCTGGGGACCCGGCGCGTCCGGCCTGCCGGGCGACACCGCGCACAAGACGCTCGGGCCGGTCACGCTCAAGGCCGGCGCGGACGGCAGGCTGCCGGCATGGTCGGCGATCACGCCCGGCAACGGCTACCCCGCAGACCTGAAGGACGTATCCGGGACGGGCACCTACACGGCGCACGTCACCCTGGGCGCCGAGTGGAAGGGCGTCAGCGGCGCGAACCTCGATCTCGGCGTCCCGGTGGACACCGTGACCGTACGGGTCAACGGGCACGACCTGCCCCCGCTCGACCAGGCCGACCTGCGCCAGGTCGACGTCGGCCGGTACCTGCGCGCGGGCGACAACACGATCACGGTCCGGGTCGCCTCGACGCTGCTCAACGCGGTACGCGTCGCACCGGGCACGGGCGCGTCGTCGCGGACGCCGATGGACTACGGGCTGTTCGGGCCGGTCACCCTCACGCCGTACGCCGGCACCCGGCCGCTGCTGACCGCCACGGCGCTGGAGACGTCGCTGCCGCTGGCCGAGGGCGGGTACAACCGGGCCACCGTGCTGGTCGGCAACGGCTCCGGCCGGCCGGTCGGGGTGACGCTCAGCGCGTCGGCCGCCCCGGGGATCACCGCGACGCCGCCGAAGGGGCGCGTCACGATCCCGGCCGGCGGCTCGGTGGCACTGCCGGTCGAGCTGCGCGACTCCGGCGTCGCGACCGGGACGAGCACCCTGACGGTGACGGCGCGCGGTGACACCGGCCTGACCTCGATGACCTCGGTGACCCTGCGGCATTCGGCCGACCTGGCCCTCAACCCGGGCGGCACGCCGTTCCCGCGCGTGGTCGCGGACGCGAGCCAGGACCGCTATCCGGCCACCCTCGCGGCGGACGGATCGGCCGACACCTTCTGGGTGTCCTGGGGCAGGGCCGCCGGGCAGGGCCCCAGCGCGAGCCGTCCGGTGCGGTACGGCCTCGACTTCGGCGCGGCCGTCGGCATCGGCTCCGTCACCGTCGGCGGGCGGTCCAACTACGGGCCGCGCGACTACGACGTCCAGGTGTCCTCTGACGGCCGGAACTGGCGGACGGTGGCCACCGCGACAGACACCCCGAAGGCGGGGGGAACGACGGCCTTCACCCCGGTGAGCGCCCGCTACCTGCGGCTCAGCATCATCAGGAGTTGGGACTCCGTCAACGCCAACGTGCAGATGAGCGGGCTCACGGTGCGTCCGTGAGGCCTGAAGGGATCGATATGACCGAGAACAAGGGACAGGTACGCGTCGGGCTGGTCGCCGGAGGGCTCGGGGCCTACTGGCCGCAGTTCCCCGACCTGCTGCCGCAGTTGCGCCGCTCGGCGACGCGCGTGGTGGAGCGGATGCGCGGCCTCGGCGCCGACGTGGTCGACGCCGGGTTCGTCTCCGACGAGCGCGAGGGCGCGGCGGCGGCCGAGAAACTGCGGGCGGCGGGCTGCGACATCATCGTGGGCTTCCTCACGACGTACATGACCGCGACCATGCTCGTGCCGGTCGCCCAGCGCAGCGGCGCGCCGGTGCTGCTGATCAACCTGCAGCCGACCGAGTCGATGGAGCACGAGACCTTCGACACCGGGCAGTGGCTGGCCTACTGCGGAGCCTGCCCGCTGCCGGAGATGGCCAACGCGTTCCTGCGCTGCGGCATCCCGTTCCGTTCGGTCTCGGGCTACCTGGAGGACGAGCGGGCCTGGGAGAAGATCGGCCGCTGGGTGCGCGCGGCCGGCGTACGGGCGGCGCTGCGGCGCGGGCGGCACGGCCTGATGGGCCACCTCTACCCGGGCATGCTCGACGTCTCGACCGACCTGACGCTCGTGAGCGCCCACTTCGGCGGCCACATGGAGGTCCTGGAATTCGACGACCTGCGGGTCCGCGTGGAGAAGGTCACCGACACCGAGATCGCGGCCAAGAAGAAGGAGGCCACGGACGTCTTCGCGCTGGACGACTCGGTGAAGGAGGACGACTTCGGCTGGGCGGCGCGCGTCGCCGTCGGACTGGACCGGCTCGCGGACGACTTCGGGCTCGACAGCCTCGCGTACTACCACCGCGGCCTGGACGGAGAGGTCCACGAACGCCTGGGCGCGGGCATGATCCTCGGCGCCTCCCTGCTGACCGCGCGCGGCGTCCCGGCGGTCGGCGAGTACGAGCTGCGCACCTCGCTGGCGATGCTGATCATGGACCGGCTGGGCGCGGGTGGGTCGTTCACCGAGTTCCAGGCGCTCGACTTCGCCCGGGGCCACGTCGAGATGGGCCACGACGGGCCCGCCCACCTGGCCATCAGCGACGGGCGGCCGCTGCTGCGCGGACTCGGCGTCTACCACGGCAAACGCGGTTACGGCGTCTCGGTGGAGTTCGACGTGAAGCACGGCCCGGTCACCGCGTTCGGCCTCCGGCAGGGCCGCGACGGGGCGTACGCCTTCGTGGCCTCGGAGGGCGAGGTGGTCGGCGGCCCGCTCCTGCGGATCGGCAACACGACGTCGCGGGTGGACTTCGGCGTCGACCCAGGAGAGTGGACCGACGCCTGGAGCGCGACGGGCATCTCCCACCACTGGGCGATCGGCACCGGCCACCGGATCGCCGACCTGCGCGCCCTCGCCGACCTCATGGAGTTCGAGCTCATCGAGGTGCGCCCCTGACCGACGGGTGCCCCGCGCACCCTTCCCACCTGACGGCCGAGCCACGGGACGCCGCGGACCCGCTCGGCCGGCACGTCCGGAGATTCGTCCAGGCGAGCGGTGCGGAGGCGGTGATCCGCTCGCCGAGCCCGGGCGGGAGGGCGTTGCCCCGCCCTCCCGCCCGGTGAATCCCTCATCCCGTCATGTCCTAGGAGTGCGAGGAACCCATGTCATCGAGAGTACCCAGCCGGCGACCGATCGCAGTCGCCTTCGCGCTGGCCGCGGCGGCGATACCGGCCGTCCTGTCCGGCGGGCCGGCGACGGCCGCGCCGAGGCCCGTTCACCGTCCGGCCCGTCCCTGGGACGCCTACAACTACTCGCCCACGTCGCGGACCGTGAAACCGGTCGCGGTCCATGCCACGACGGGCACCGTCGCCGACGCCGCAGCCGTGCTGAAGGGCCACCGCACCCGGCTGAGCGGCACAGGGTCCGCGGTCACTCTCGACTTCGGCAAGGACGTCACGGGCCTGGTCACCCTCCACTTCGCGGGTTCCGACGGCGCGCAGCGGGTCGGGCTGGCCTTCAGCGAGTCATCGGACTACGCGGGCACCGGCACCGACGCCTCGACCGGCGGCCCGCGCAGCAGCGACGGAGCCCTGTACGCCGACGTCGACGGCGCGACCACCTACACGATGCCCGCGGCGAACCTGCGCGGCGGCTTCCGCTACCTGACGATCTTCATGGACTCGGCCGGGCGGGCCGACCTGGACCGGGTGTCGCTCCACTTCACCGCGGCCCCCACGATGAGGAACCCCGCCGACTACGCGAACTACTTCTACTCCAGCGACCCGCTGCTCAACCGGATCTGGTACGCGGGCGCCTACACGATGCAGCTCGACACCATCGACCCGAAGACCGGTCGCGTCTGGGAGGCGCCCGGCGCCGACTGGGACAACAGCGGCGACGTGGGCGTGGGGGACACCATCCTCGTCGACGGGGCCAAGCGCGACCGCACCGTGTGGCCGGGCGACCTCGGCATCGAGATCCCCTCCTCGTACGCGGCCTTCGGGGACACCGTCTCGGCGCGTAACGCCCTCACGACGATGTACCAGCACCAGCGGGACACGGGCGAGCTGCCCTACTCCGGTCCGATGATGAACAAGTACGGCTCGGACACCTACCACCTGTGGACCCTGTCGGCGACGTCCGACTACTACCGTTACACCGCCGACCGGAAGTGGCTCGCCGGCATCTGGGACGGCTACAAGCGCGGCGTCGACTTCATTGGCCAGAAGGTCGACGACAAGGGCCTGGTGTCCATAACGGGCACCTCCGACTCGGTCCGCATCCTGGCCAAGGGCGAGAACCTCACCGCCAACGTGCTGATGTGGCACGTGCTGAGCACGGGCGCCGAACTCGCGTCCGTCGAGGGTGACAAGGAGCTCGCGGCCTCGTACGCGTCGCGCGCCGCGGCCCTGCGCACCGCGATCGAGGCGAACTTCTGGGACGAGAGCGCCGGGGCGTACCGGTTCTACCCCGGCCAGACCGTTCATCCGCAGGACGGCAACGCCCTCGCGGTCTGGTACGGCCTCGCCGGCCAGGCGAAGGCCCGGCGCATCAGCGAGGTCCTCAAGGGCGGCTGGAACGACGTCGGCTCGACCGCGCCGGAGAACAAGGGAAACCCGGGTGTCTTCTCCGGCTCGATGGAGGTCAACGCGCACTTCGCGGCGGGCGGCCAGGCCGCCGACCAGGCCGGAGTGGACCTCATCCGCCGTGAGTGGGGGTACATGCTGGACAGTCCGCACGGCACGGGCAGCACGTTCTGGGAGTCCTATCGCGCGGGCGAGACGTGCGTCTTCTGCAGCTCCTATGTCAGCCTCGCGCACGGCTGGGCCACCGGGCCGACCCCGGCGCTGACCTTCTCGGTGCTCGGCGTCGCCCCGGACGACGCAGGCGGGCGCACCTTCCACTTCGTCCCGCACCCTGCCGACCTGAGCTTCGCCCAGGGCCGGATCACCACCACGTACGGGCGGGTCGACGCGTCGTGGCGGATCGACCACGGAACCTACTCGGCACGTCTCACCGCGCCGAGGGGCACCACCGGCCGTACCGGGATCCCGGTCCTCGGCGGCCGCGTGCAGGTCTTCGTGAACGGTCGGCCGGCTTGGAACGGTTCCAGGGGCACGGCGTACGGCGCGCACGCCGACGGTGACTACGTGTACCTGGAGGGCCTGCGCGCCGGTACGTACACGATCACGAGCAGGCGGCTCGGAGGCGGGTGACTTCGCGGTATCCCTTAAAAAATAAATGTTCGTTCACTATTCTGGCGGGCATGCGAGACAGACCGAGCCGGACCGCGCAGCACGTCGCGCTGTTCCGCGCCCTGGAGTCGGTGCGGCGCGGGCCGCGGCTGTTCGAGGACCCGTACGCCACCTCGTCGCTGGACGCCGGCTACCGGATGGTGGTGGCCCTCGCCCGGCTCCCGCGCGCCGGGCGGCGGATCGAGCGCTACATCGACGAGCGCTGGCCGGCCGGGCCGCGCGCCTCGGCCGTCGTACGGACACGGTTCATCGACGAGCGGGTCGAGGCCGCGCTGGCCGGCGGCGTACGGCAGGTCGTGCTGCTGGGTGCGGGTTTCGACAACCGCGCGTACCGGATCGGGGCCATGCGTGACGCGGCCGTGTTCGAGATCGACCATCCGGCGACGCAGGCGCTGAAACGCCGGCTGGCCGGGCGGGCCGTCCCGGCCGGCGAGCGCGGGCACGTGCGTTTTGTGTCCGCCGACCTGATGCGGGACGGCCTCGCGGAGGTGCTGCGCGAGGCCGGCCTGCGCCGCGAGCGTACGGCCGTGGTGTGGGAGGGCGTGACGAACTACCTCGACGCGCGCTCGGTGGACGCGACCCTCACCGCGCTCGTCGCGGAGACGGCGCCGGGCAGCCGGATCGTCTTCACGTACATGGACCGCCGGGCGCTGGACGGCACCGGCGGCTTCACAGGTGTCGCCGAGTGGGCCGCGCAGGTCAGCGACGCGGGCGAGCCGTTCACCTTCGGGTTCCTGCCGGACGAGGTCCCCGCCTACCTCGCCGCCCGAGGGCTCCGCCTGCTCGTGGACCGCTCGACGCGCGAGTGCGCCGCGGAGTACCTCGAACCGCTCGGCCGCCGCGAGCCCGCCGCGCCGTTCTACCGCGTCGCCGAAGCCGAGGTGGAGTAGGTGCCCAAGGTCAGCGAGGAGCACCTGCGGGCGCGGCGCGAGGAGATCCTCGACGGCGCCGCCCGCTGCTTCGCCCGCGCCGGATTCCACCGGACGACCGTCCAGGACATCGCCGCCGAGACCGGACTCAGCCCCGGCCTGGTCTACCGCTACTTCGCGGACAAGGACGACATGGTCGCCGCGATCGCGACGCGCTGGCACGAGCACAACGAGCGGCGGCTGCACGTCGACGATCCGGGCACGCTCGACGCCATGGCGGGGAGCTACCTCGCGCTGCTGCGGTCCATCGCCGAGCCCGGCGAGCGAGAGCGGGTCCGGCTGAGCCTCCAGGTCTGGGCCGAGGCCCTGCGCGCCCCCCGGATCCACGCCGTGGCCCGCGAGGGCGTGGACACGCCGCGCGAGGTCATCACCGAGCTGCTCCGCGCCGCCCAGGCGCGGGGCGAGGTGTCCCCGGCGCCGCCGCCGGACGGCCTCGCCCGGGTGTTCGTCGCGATCTACCAGGGACTGGAGCTCCAGACCGCCTGGGACGAGGGCCTCGACAACGAGGCCTACGTCCGCGCCGTCGAGGCCCTCATCGTTTCGCTGACCCGGTGACACGGCGCGCTCCGGGCCGTACTAAGGTCTCCTGAGTTACTCAACTTCCCTTGTGTGCTTTGTGAGGAGACATACCGTGGCCAAGCTGGAGATCATCATCGCGAGCACCCGTCCCGGGCGGGTCGGGCTGCCGATCGGGCAGTGGACCGAGACCCAGGCGCTCGCGCACGGCGGCTTCGCCGAGATCGAACTGGTCGACCTCGCCGAGGTGAACCTGCCGTTCATGGACGAGCCCAACCACCCGCGCCTGGGCCAGTACACGCACCAGCACACGCGCGACTGGAGCGCGAAGGTCTCCGAGGCGGACGCGTTCGTCTTCGTCATCCCGGAGTACAACTACGGCTACACCGCGCCGCTGAAGAACGCCGTCGACTACCTGCACAACGAGTGGCACTACAAGCCGGCCGGCCTGGTCAGCTACGGCGGCGTCGCAGCGGGCACCCGGTCCGCCCAGATGTTCAAGCAGGTGCTCACCACGCTCAAGGTGACGCCGGTCGTCGAGGCGGTCGCCGTCCCGTTCGCCGGCAAGTTCATCGACGAGGAGGAGAACTTCGTCCCGGACGAGGGGGTGGGCGTCGCCGCAAAGGCGATGTTCGACGAGCTGGTCCGCGTGAGCGAGGCCCTGCACCCGCTGCGAGCCGGGGCGCGATGAGCCCCTCCGAGGTACATCGGGTCTGCACGCGCTTCCACGCCGCGATCGAGCTGATCGGGGCACGCTGGACCGGTGCCATCCTCCGCGTGCTCTTCACCGACCAGCACCGGTACGCCCAGATCAAGGCCGCGGTGCCTGGCCTGAGCGACACGATGCTGGCCGAGCGGCTGCGCACGCTGGAGGCGGACGGCCTGGTCGAGCGGCGGGTGATCCCCTCCTCGCCGGTGCAGGTGGAGTACCACCTCACCGACAAGGGGCTCGACCTGGAGCCGGTGCTGGAGGCCGTGATGTCCTGGTCGCACCGGTGGATCCCACTCCCGGGCGAGAGCGTCTCCGCCCGGGACTGAGCCCCCGGTCAGGCGTTCCAGGCCTTGATGAACTCCGCCTGGTTGATCTTGCCGTCGTCGTCCTTGTCGGCGTGGCCGAAGATGGAGTCGATCTCGTCGCCGGTGACCTGCTCGTGGCGGGCGGTCATGGCGAGTTTGAACTCCATGGCGGTGACGAAACCGTCGCCGTCGTAGTCGAATTCCTGGAACGTCTTGGCGGCTTCCTCGTCGGGTGTGGTCATGGCGGACTCCTGAGACGTCGGGTGCGGCGAGACCTGCATGAAAGCACAGATACCTCGTGTGATGCGTCATAACCCTGCGCCTCGGACGAACGGGCGGCCGGCGGGCAGGTGGCCCGCCGGCCGTTCGCTCAGGTGCAGGGGCCTTCGTCGGACCAGACGTCGGCCTTGCCCGGGGTCTCGCCCTGGGTCCACCACTTCGCCTTGTAGGTGTGCTTGGTGTAGGTGACCTCCATGCCGCCGGTGTAGACGGCCGAGGCGCTCCACGCCGGCGCCGCGCACGCGCCGGCGGGCGGGTCCGGGGGAGAGGTCGGCGGGGTCGCCCCGCCGAACTTCGCCGTGTACTTGGTGAAGTCCCAGGCGCCCTGTGTGACGCTGGAGCAGGTGCCGGAGGTCTGGCCGTTGTCCGGCGGGCTGCACTGCCGGTCCCGGTTGACCGACCAGTACGTGTAGCGGGACAGGCCGTGGGAGGTCGCGTAGTCCAGGACGGCCTGGAAGTCGGCCTGCCGGAAGTACTCACCGGTGTCGGAGCGGCCGTTCATCAGCGACACGCCCTCATGGGCGTATGCGGTCGCGCTGCTCCAGCCGAACGTGCTCATCAGCGTGGTGTGGAACCCCTCAAGTGCGCTGATCTGCGCGGACGAGCCGTTGAAGCCGCCGTCGAACGGCATGATCGCGTAGTTGGCGGGCGTGAAGCCCTGGCTCTTGGCCTCGGCCAGCATCTGCTTGCCGAACCACCCGGTGCCCTCGCCGCCGGTCGTGCCGGCCGTGGTGACCGAGACGTACAGGCCGGAGTTGTTCTGCTGCAGGATCTTCGCCGCGCCGATCTCGTTGTGGATCGCCGCCGTGTTCTCGTACTCCGGCTCCTCCAGGTCGAAGTCGATCGCCTTGAGGCCGTACTTGGTGATCACCTGCTGGTACGCGGCCGCGGTCGAGGCCGGGTCGCCGCAGGTCTGGCCGAGCTTCGTGCCGCCGTACCCGCCGGCCGAGACGGTCACGTCGCCGCCGGCCGCGCGGATACCGTCGATCATGGCCTTGGCCTGCGTGTCGGAGGAGACGGGGTGGCTGCCGTCCCAGGTGGGGCTGCATCCGCCGCCGCTCGGGGCGAGGATGAACGCGAGCTGGAACGACTTCTGCCCGGTCGCGCTCATGACCGGCCCGAGGTCGGGCGGGCTGTTGTCGAACGGCATGACGTACGGCGCCGCGCCGTACCAGTTGCCACCGAGCGCGGCGGCCTGAACCGCGGCGGCGGGCGTGATCGCGGCGGAGGTGCCGGCGTCGCCGAGGGCGCTGACGGCCGAGACCGTGCCGAGCGCCGCGGTGACCGCGCCGACGGCCGCGGCGGCGAGCCTACGCCGCCGTCGGGTCACGCGTGTCGTCCATCGCATGTCGCTTTCTCCTTCGGAGGGGGATTGACGTACGGGCCGGCCGTCGTCCTGGCGGGGACATAACCGGAGTTAAAGCGCTCTTAAGGTTCTCTTAGGAAACCTTCCTATTGATTATCTGGAGAGTACTCCCACGGCGGCGTCCGTGGGAGACCCGATTCAGGAAGGCTCAGGAATGGCCGGGCGCCGACGTGTTCCATCGCGACTTCTGCACGACGTCATCGCCGTGTTCCGCGTGATCTGATGGCCTTCCACCGCCATTACGCACTACACCGCGACCGCGGCGCAGATGCCGATGAGGCAGGCCAGGCCGGAGAACCGGAAGCTCTGCTCGAACGAGTGGTCCAGCGCCGCGTCGATCGGCGCCGCCCGCCGCCACCTACCCGCGGAGCGCCGCCGCGCCGTCAAGACTCCGCCGGCGAGCGCCCGCCTCACCGGCCACGCACGGAGTCCCGGTAGGCGCAGATGGCACGGCACGGATCGTGCACGGGGTCAGTAAGGTGCCCGCCTATGGGAAATCTGCGCGTGCGGTTCTTTCAGGTCACGGTCTCCCTGAACGCGAACGGCATCCCCGAGGTCGCCGGTATCGCCACTCCTGACGAAGTAGATCTCACCGTCAATCTGGCGAGTGCGGTCAACGTGAACACTCTTGCCACTCCTGCACAGGGACCCGCGCGGTACGCGACGCTGCAGCACGAGGCGCGCCTTCTCAACTGCCTCCTGCTCGGGGCATCGTCCACATCGTCGGCCCTGCACCTCGATCCCGCCTTCAAGTGGAGCGCTCGCCACATCCGGAGCTTCGTCGCGGAGTGTGCGGGGCTCGGGCTCCTGACCGTGGCGGCCGAAGAATTCTTCGGCTGGCGAGCGCACCGGAACCTCCTGCACCATTTCGATGCGCTGCCGACCCGGCTCATCCCGCAATATCGTTCCCGCGGGATCCGGCCAGACCTGTTGTTCGATTTCGGCAGTTCAGGAGGGATTGCGGGCGAGGCCAAGGGACGTTCTCGGAAACCGCCGACCAAGGTGCTGGCCGAACAGATCACGTTCATGGACAAACTCCTGTACTGGAGCCATCGGCACGACGACCACCCGGTCGTACTGAGCTGTGCCTACCTCACGCCGGAGAACGTGACCGTCGATCTGTTCTCCCTCGGTTCCAACGCGAGGTCTCTGCTGCTCGACGTGGCCCGGGACCGAGGCGGAGAGGAGTGGGCCGATCGGGACACGACTCCCGATTCCCGATACGACGAGGCCATCGCTCAGGCACGCCGCGAACAGGCAGTCCAGAGCCGGCGTCGCCTGACACGCGATCAGGCCGACCAGGAGGATTTGCTGCAATACGTCGCCGATGAGCCAACTGGCGACGATTCGCCGGGATACGCGCGTGTCCCCGATGCCGATCATTATGAGGACTTCGATCGGAACGTCGGGGGTGGACAGGATCCGGCCTCGGTGCGGCTCGCGGCGGAGGCCGCGCGGCGGGCGGCCGAGATAGAGGACGAGCTTTACCGCGATGCCGTCCAGCTCACCGCATCCGACCGGACCGACCGCAGGACAGTGCTGGGGCGTTCGGTCGTTGGTTCGTGGACTCCGCTGAACTTGTTCTCCGGGACCGCGCCGACACGCCACCTCTTCCTCGGGGTGCTCGACGAAGAACTCACTGCAGACGAGATCAGCGAGCGACGGGTCGATCGCAGGGAGCGGCGGGCCGACGACACGGAGATCGACGTCGACGTCACCAGCAGGATGATGGTGGCGATCACGAAGCGGCCTTCGTGGTCGCCGCCCGCGTGGGAGGGCGTACGGGAGGTCGTGGAGCGCTGACGGCGAGCCGTACGGCTCACCGACCGCGTACGGAGTCCAGGTAGGCGCTGATGGCGTTACGGTTCTTGGCGAGGCAGGCGATGCGGGCGTCCATCTGCTCGCGTTGGTGTTCGAGGGCGGCGATGAGTTCCGGCGTCGCGTCCGTGACGTGGATCGTGCACGGGTCGTCGAGGCAGGGGAGGATCTGCCGGATGATGGCGGTCGTCATCCCCGCGTCCAGCAGGCCGCGGATCTGGACCACGCGGTCGACCAGGCGTTCGGAGTAGTCGCGGTACCCGTTGGCGGCGCGGTCCGGTGTGAGCAGGTCCTGGTCCTCGTAGTAACGGAGCAGCCGCGTCGACACGTTCGTGCGCTCGGCCAGTTGCCCGATCCTCATCCGCCCTCCTCGGCTGGGCTTGCCTTCACACTAGTGTGAAGGTCCGAGCATGGTCCTTCACCCCCGCGGAGGAGCGAGATGAAGGACCTGACCGTCGGCCGGAACCGGTCCGGTGAGTGCCCTCGGACATCGGCGTTGCGCGATCCGGCGTCGTCGCCCGTACCCTCGGCGGCATCCACCTCCCCGACGACGGAGTCCTTCGTGACCGTTGTGACAGCGTCGGCCGCGCCGGCGACCGTACGCCGATCCTCCGCCACCCTGGCCGTGCTCTCGGTGGCCCAGTTCCTCATCGCCCTCGACTACTCGATCATCTACATCGCCCTGCCGAGCATCGCCGGCGACCTCCACCTCGGACCGGCGCTCGCGC
Source organism: Actinomadura sp. DC4 (assembly GCF_030406325.1). Lineage (GTDB taxonomy): Bacteria > Actinomycetota > Actinomycetes > Streptosporangiales > Streptosporangiaceae > Actinoallomurus. Next base: position 203,331 of record NZ_JAUEQY010000001.1, read on the forward strand.
AGTGGGTGGTCAGCGCGTACGCCGTCCTGTTCGCGGGGTTCCTCGTCGTCGGCGGCCGCCTCTCGGACCGGGTCGGCCCGGCGCGCCTGTTCGTCGGCGCCATCGTCACCTTCGGCATCGCCAGCGCGGTCGGCGGGGCCGCCGAGGACGGTACGGTCCTGCTGACGGCGCGCGGCGCCCAGGGGCTGTGCGCGGCCCTGCTGCAGCCCGCGATCCTCGGCCTGATCGGCACGACGTTCCCGGCCGGGCCCCGGCGCAGCAAGGCCCTGGCGGTCTGGGGCTCGGTCGGCGCCTCGGGGCTGGCGGCGGGCGCGGTGCTCGGCGGGCTGCTGACCACAGCCTCGTGGCGGCTCACGTTCGTCGTCAACGTCCCGCTCACGCTCCTGTGCGCGCTCGGCGCGGCCGTCTGGATCGGCACCGACCGCGAGGGCGTCGCGACCGGCGGCATCCCGATGCTCGCCTCGATGCTCGGCACCGGCACCGTCCTGACACTGGTCCTCGGCCTCACGCTGGGCTCCGACCGGGGCTGGCACTCCGCCCCGACGCTCGCCTTCCTCGGCGTCGCGCTGACGCTGTTCGTGCTGTTCGTCCGCAACGAGCGCGTCTCGCGCAACGTCCTGATCGACCCCGTCCTGCGGCGTACGCGGTCGCTCCGCGTCGGCGCGGCGGCCACGGCGCTCTACATGGCGAGCGTCGGGTCGGAGTTCTACCTGCTCACGCTGCTCCTGCAGGCCATGAAGCACTACACGCCGTTCGAGGCCGGTCTGGCGTTCCTCCCGCTCGCGGTCATGGTCACCGTGGGCAACACCGTCGCGGGCCGGACCGTCCGGCGGCTGGGGCCCTCGCGGCTGCTCGCCGGCGGTTTCGCCATCGCCACGGCCGGCCTGCTGTGGCTGGCGCTCACCCTGCACGGCGACTCGTACGCCGCGGACCTGCTCCCGGGCCTGCTCCTCAGCGGGTTCGGGCACGGAATGATCTACACCTCGATGTTCATCATCGGCACCCACGACGTGCCGGCCGAGCATCAGGGCACGGCCGGCGCGCTGCTGACCACCTCGCAGTACTTGTCCGGAGCGCTCACCATCGCCGTCCTGACGCTCGCGCTCGGCTCGGCGACCGGCCCCGCGCGCTTCAGCGTCGCCTTCGTGCTGACGGCGGCGGCGGGCGCGGCCGGGCTCGTCCTCGCCGCCGTACGACGCCGCCGGCTCACCTAGCCAGGGCCTGTCTCGAAGTCCGCTGCGCGGCTCGCTGTGGCGGAGGGCCGGACCGGTCCGCCTCTCAGCGGCGGATCAAGCCAGATGAGACCGGCCAGCACGGCCACACCGACGCCGAGCACGCCCACGAGAATGACCAGCTCCCAGAGTCCGAGGTCCATCATGGTCAGTTCCTTTCTCCGGTGGTGAATCGTCTGCGTATGGACCGTCCGCCGCGGCGGAAAGACGGGGGTCAGGTGGTCTGGAATGTTCCGCCGGGGTTGATGACCCAGCCGTACTCCTCCGAGCCGTCGAACGCAGGGGCGGTGGTCGCCCGCTCGGCGATGTCGGCGTCCACCAGGAGGACGTGCCCCTGCGCCCGGACCGTGCACACGTTGGTCCCGATCACACCGCGTCCGGGAAAGTGCTTGGCCGTGTAGAAGGCGCCGCAGGTCGTCTTGCCGGAAGTGACCGGCCGAGGTGCTGCGTGCCCGGCGGGGAACGCCGAGGTGTGGGAGGGAGTGAGGCTGACCGCCGTCGGCGCCGCGATGATGAGCAGGACCGCCGTCCCGCCGGCCCAGGCGAGCGGTCGTGGCCGGCGGCCCGGCCGTACGGCCAGGTGACCCGCGCCGGTGACCGGCGCGACCGGCCCGGCGACGATCAGGGCCGCCAGTGCGCTCAGGCCCATCCACGAGCCGAACCGGCGGCGCGCCTCATCGGCGATCTTCCGCGGGTCGCCCAACCGGTCCAGGATGGCGTGGGGGTCCGTCTCCGTCTCCCGCGGGTACATCGGCGCGGCGCTCGGCGAGGTGATCCCGGATCTCATCAATGATCTCCCGCCGCTGCCTCGCCGGCAGCACGCCGAGTTCGTCGTTCAGCCGCCGCAGGTAGTCCTCGACGATCCGGTCGATGTGGCGAGTGGTCATGGGGATTCTCCGGTCCACTGATCGACCGCGTTCTTGAAGCGGTCCCATTCCGCACGGAACGTTCGCAGCGATTGACGTCCTGGCTCGGTCAGCCGGTAATAACGTCGCGGCGGACCGCTGTCCGACTCTCGCCAGAAACTCTCGATCGCGCCGTCCCGTCGCAGGCGGCTCAGCAACGGGTAGATGGTGCCCTCGCTGACGCCGCAAGGTACGTCCACCGGAAATCCCGCCCGCGGGAGCGGGGACGTCCAAGACGGCGTTACGGCGATCGAACACCTGTTTGAGTCGTGGCGTACACTCGGCCTCATGACGCTTGCGCTCCAGGGATCGCTGCTGGACTGCGGCGACGAGGTCGAGCTGGGCGGGCTCGGCGCGTCGGTGCGGCGCACCGCGCTGAGCCGCGGCGCCTGGATCGACCTGCGGCCGGGCTGGGTCACCGGCGCCGACACGCTGTTCGACCGCCTCGCCGCCGCGGTGCCGTGGCACGCCGAACGACGCCAGATGTACGACCGCGTCGTGGCGATCCCGCGGCTGCTGAAGTTCTACGACGAGGACGAGACGCTGCCCGACCCCGTGCTCGCCGCGGCCAAAGGGGCGCTGAGCGACCACTACGCGGCCGAGCTCGGCGAGCCGTTCCGTACGGCCGGCCTGTGCCTCTATCGCGACGGCGCCGACAGCGTCGCCTGGCATGGCGACCGCATCGGCCGGGGCCGGGACGAGGACACCATGGTCGCGATCGTCTCGGTCGGCGCCCCGCGCGGTCTGTTGCTGCGCCCGCGCGGCGGAGGGCCCACGCTGCGCCATGACCTGGGCCACGGCGACCTCCTCGTCATGGGCGGCAGCTGCCAGCGCACCTGGGAGCACGCCGTGCCCAAGACCGCGCGCCCGGCCGGGCCGAGGATCAGTATCCAGTTCCGCCCGCGCGGAGTGCGCTGACCGTCGGATTTGCGCCGTTTTCCAGAAAGCTGCCGGATCCGGCCACCTCGGGCGTTGCCTTTGTCACGGTCCATAGGGAATGACCTGCGGAGAGAGTCTGATTCACGAACGCGGCAGCGTTTGTTGGGATATTTTCCCACCTTTTCTACGGGCCGTGCGGAAGATATCTACCTACTAGTGGGTATCTTATTCGCGAAAGGAGCCCCCGCCCATCCCCGCGGTTTCCCCGCCGCCGTGACCGAGACAGCGCGAGCGTGCCGCCGCGGAGCACACGACAGTCCCCAGGTCTCCCCCTCCTTGGAGGATCACGTGTCACTACTCAAGCGCGCGCCTCAGACGGTGCGCACCTCCCGTCTCGCCGGCATCTCCGTCGCGGCGGCCCTGTGCGGCGCGCTGTTCGCGGCCGCCCCGCCCGCCGGCGCCTCCGCCGACCCCATGACCCACCCGGAGCGCGACTGGCTCGGCTCACAGGTGGCCAGGCACGAGCCGGGATCGGGCAACCTGATCATCAGGCCGAACGTCACCCAGACCCCCGGCCTGGACGTCAGCAGCTGGCAGGGCAACGTCAACTGGTCGACGGTGGCCGCCAACGGCGCGCGGTTCGCCTATTCGAAGGCGACCGAGTCGACCAATTACACGAACCCGTATTTCAGCCAGCAGTACACCGGCGCGTACAACGCGGGTCTCGTGCACGGGGCGTACCACTTCGCCACGCCCAACACCTCTTCCGGCGCGGCGCAGGCCGACTATTTCGTCGCGCACGGCGGCGGCTGGTCGCGCGACGGCAAGACCTTCCCGGGCATGCTCGACATGGAGTGGAACCCCTACGGCGCGGCGTGCTACGGCCTGTCCGCCTCCGGAATGGTCAACTGGATCCTCTCCTTCAGCAACGAGTACCACGCCAAGACGACCCGCTGGCCGGTCATCTACACGGCGACGAGCTGGTGGAGCCAGTGCACCGGCAACACGGGTGACTTCTCCTCCACGAACCCGCTGATGCTCGCCAACTACAACGGCTCGCCCGGCGCCATGCCCTACAACTGGGGCTTCCAGACCATCTGGCAGTTCGCCGACTCGGGCACCTTCCCCGGTGACCAGGACTACTTCAACGGCGACTACTCACGCGTCCAGGCGCTCGCCAACGGCTGAGCACGGCGACCTCGTCCCGCCCCGGCGTGAGCCGGGTCCCCCGCACCGCCGCCCCGGCGGCGAAACCGAAGGAAGAGAGGCAGCGCGCCGCTTCGGCCGCCCCGCCGGAGAAGGTGCGCGGACACAGCGATGAACGACAACTCGATGACGAGGCGTAACGCACTGATAGCCGGAGCCGGCGCGGCCGTCGCCACGATGGGCCTGGCCGGGGCCGCGCGGGCGGCCGGCCGGAGCCCGCGTGCCGCCGCGGCCCTGACGCCGGAGCAGCAGGCAGGACAGCGGGTGATCTACTCCTACTCGGGCACGACGGTGCCGCAGTCACTGCTGAACGCCATCTCCTCCGGCCAGGCGGCGGGCGTCATCTTCTTCGGCGACAACATCTCCAGCCTCACCCAGATCAGCTCGGTCTGCCAGCAGCTGAACGAGGCCAACGCCTCCAGCCCGGTCACCGCGCCGCTGCTTCTGATGACCGACCAGGAGGGCGGCCAGGTACGGCGGCTGCCGGGCGGCCCGACGATGTCGGAGAAGCAGATCGGCCAGTCCTCCAACCCGGTCTCGGCGGCCACCAGCGCCGGCAACGAGGCCGGCGAGCTGCTCGCCAGCGTCGGCATGAACGTCAACCTCGCCCCCGTCCTCGACGTCTACCGCACCGCGGGCGACTTCGAGGACCAGTACGGCCGGTCCTACAGCAAGGACCCGGCGGTCTGCGGGCAGCTCGGCAGCGCGTTCATCCGGGCGCAGCAGCAGGTCGGCGTGGCGGCGACCGCCAAGCACTTCCCCGGGCTGGGGTCGGCGACCGCGAGCCAGAACACCGACTCCAAGCCGGTCACGCTCAACGTCTCCGCCGCGAACCTGCGCTCCATCGACGAGGCGCCGTACGGCCCGGCGATCAGCGCGGGAGTCAAGCTCGTCATGCTGTCGTGGGCCACCTATCCGGCCCTCGACCCGAACTACCCCGCGGGCCTGTCGTCGACCATCATCCAGAACGAACTGCGGGGCCGGCTCGGCTTCACCGGCGTGACGATCACCGACTCGCTCACCGCCAACGGCCTCACCAACTTCGGCACCACGGCGCAGCGGGCGGTCTCGGCCGCCAAGGCCGGCATGGACCTGCTCCTGGTGTGCGGAGAGAACCCGACCAACGGCAAGAACGCGGTCACGGGCCTGGCCAATGCCCTGCGGAGCGGGCAGCTCGGCCAGAGCGCCTTCGACGCCGCCCGCAGCCGCGTCACCAACCTGCGCAACAGCCTGGCCTGAGCGCGTGTACGCGCGGTGCCGGCGTACGCGTGGCGGCACCACGCGTACGCGGGCGACGGCCGGTCGACCAGACGTTCAGCTTCGGCTTTCGGGCGAGGGTGGTTGGAAATGGCAGTGAGCACGACCGTCAGGCGCAGGCGAGGCCCGGGGCGCCCGCCGAAGGCCGAGGCGGGTGACACCAAGGCGGCGCTGATCGGCGTCGCGCTGAAGCTGTTCGCGCTGCACGGGTACGCCGGCACGTCGATACGGGCGATCGCCCGCGAGGTCGGCCTGAGCGAGAGTGTGCTGTACGCCCACTTCGACAGCAAGCGGGCGATCTACGACGAGACGATGAAGCTGATCGGGCCGCAGGTGACGGTCACCGCGCTGGACGGGGCCGACTTCGCCGCCGACCCCGGCGAATTCGTCCGGATGTTCGCCGACCGCGTCATCGCCGCCTGGGACACGCCCCAGGCGCGCCAGGTCATCAGCCTGATCTCACGCGACGGCCTCGTGCACGAGACCATCCTCACCGAGGGCATGGAGCGGGCGATCGGCCGGCTGAGCGTGATCTTCGAACGGTGGATGGAGGAGCGGAAGATGCGCTGCGACCTCGGCTCGGCCGAGGACCTGGCGTACGCCCTGCTCTCGCCGATCGCGCACGCCCGGCTCCTGTGGCTGCACGGCGGCGCGACCGACGAACGCCGCAAGGCGGCACGCGAGCGGGTGGTCCGGCACGCCGACCTGTTCGCCAAGGCGGTCACCCTGGGCCTGCCCTGACCCGGCCCTCCAGGTGTCTCAGCGGAGGTCGGCGGCGTGGTCGCGGGCCCACCGTGCGTGGGTACGGCCGGAGCGGCCGGTGACGGGCTCGCAGGTCGGCAGGGCCCAGCGGTGCGCCTCCACCGGCCTCCGCCGTCGGCGCCCCGGAGTAGTCCTCCAAGCCGAGCAGGAGCGCCGCGTTGTCCGCGGCAGCGCGGCCTGCCCGACCGCCCGGAGCGAGTCGGTGACGACCGCGCCGGGCAGGGCCTCGCGGCCGGGGAGGTGGGGGCATCAGTGGTTCAGTTCGCGAGCCGTGCGTTGTCCAGCAGCTCCCGCTGGCGGCGCCAGTCGGCGGCGGCCTGTTCGGGGGCGTCCGTACGGAAGGTGATCCCGCTGGTCACCGGCATGCCGGCGTGGGCGTCGGCCCGTACCTCCGTCACCGTCAGCTCGAAGCACTCCAGCTCGGCCGGCTCCGGGACCGCCAGCCGGGCCGGTCGGAGGCGGACGTAGATCACCGATCCGGGGGAGACCGCCCCGAACAGCGCGGTACCGCCACGGGTCAGGTTGGCGGCGGACCGCGTCCCGCGCCACAGTCCCAGCCGGAGCGTTCGCTCGTCCCGTACGAGGAGCTCGCCGGCGCTCACCATCGAGATGCGAGGCGCGCCGTCCTCGTCGCCGGTGACCAGCAGGAACGCCGGTTGTTCGGCCTCGGCCAGGGTCGCGTCGCCGAGCGCGCGGATGAGTTCGTCCGGAAGCCGGTCGGCCATGCTGATCAGGCCTTTCTCGAAAAGGGCCACCGTACGCGAAACAGGAGCGCCCCCACGAAAGCGGGGACGCTCCTGTGACGGAACCGGGAGATCAGGCGCGCCAGACCCGGCGGCGCTTGTCGTCCAGCGGCTGGGTCGAGGCCCAGATGCGGCGCCAGTGCGACACCTGCTCGGCGGCGCCCTCCGGCTGGGGCTCCGTGGGCTTGAGCGCGCCCGGCCGGACCGGGCGGGCACCGCCCGGGAGCTCCAGGGAGTCGTCGGCCGCCGCGCGGAGCGCGCCGTACCAGCCGAGGTCCTCCTCGGCCGCGAGCTGGCTCACGGCCTTGGCCATCCGGACGCGGAAGGCGCGTACCTCCTCGCCCTCCTCCGGGAGGATCGGGCGGCCGTAGCGTACGGTGACGCGCGGCTTGCCCGGCTGGGGCCAGTTGCGTCCCCGGGGCATGGCGGCGTAGGAGCCCCGCAGCGCGATCGGCACGCACGGGATGCCCTTCGTGACGCACAGCATCGCGGCGCCGAGCTTGAAGGGGTTGATCCAGCCGTCCTCCGAGCGCGTGCCCTCGGGGTAGAGCAGGAGGCTCCAGCCGTCGTCCACCAGGTCCAGCGCCAGGCTACGCAGCCGCCGCGAGCCGTAGCGCTCGACCGGGAACGCGTTGAAGAAGATCGCGGTCAGCGTCGCGCGCCAGCGTACGTCGAAGAAGTAGTCCGACGCCGCGCCCACCGCGACCCGGTCGGCGAACCGCTCCGGCAGCGAGCCGAGGATCAGCGGCGTGTCCAGGTGGCTGGAGTGGTTCGCCACGAAGACCACGGGACCGCGCACCCCGTCGAGGTACTCGGTGCCCTCGATGACCGGCTTGATCTGGCTGAAGGCGACCGGCTTCAGCAGCGTGCGGCGCAGGCCCTTGCGTGCCGTCACCGCGACCCGCGTCCGCGCCCAGGCGGTCGGGAACTCCCGGCCCTCCTGCTCCACGACGTGCGGCTCGGCCGACTGCGGCACCGTCGACCGGCCCCGCCAGTCGCGGCCGTGCCGCAGCAGCTTGATCTCCCGTCTGATGCTCATCGGCCGCTCACCACTCCTCGCTCGCTTCGTGGGCGGCCTCGTACCTCGGCCGCTCACTCCGCTCGCCGCGTCGGATTCGCTCCCGGCTCATCGCACGTCCGCCAGCGCCAACGGCGGAGCGTGCTGGTAGGTGATCGACGGGCTGGAGCCGACCGTGTCCTTGGCCATCTCCAGGGCGTCCGCGAGCGTCGTCGCCGCGCGGAAGCCCATCCGCGAGGTCGTCTTGCGGTTGCCGCCGACGAAGATCACGTCACCCAGGTGCTCCAGGGCGTGCGCACCCCAGTACCACATGTAGAACGGGTGAACGCCGTGGTAGGCGTAACTGTTGCGGTAGAGCTGGATGTACCACGGGTCCGTCGCGAACTGCTCCTCGTACTTCGTCTCGAGCAGCACCGGGTCGGTGCTCTCGGTGAGGATCTCCTCGAAGAAGTCGATGTAGCTCGGGTGGTGCACCGGGTGGAACTCGTTCGGCACCGGGTGGTAGAAGATCGCCACCCCGCCCTGCCGGACGATCGGCTTGTTCTTGTACAGGTTGAAGAAGTAGCCGAGCCCGAGCGACATCACGAGGATCGGGTTCATCACGGAGTTGACGTTGTACGGGCAGATGTAGGGCAGCCCGTAGATCGCGACGTCGGACTGGCCGTTCACCTCGGTGAGCTGCTGACGGTGGACGTTGTTCAGCGTCAGCGGGTGCACCTCGGACTGCAGGCCCGCGTGCACGCCGGTGACGCCGTACGGCGCCGCCGTCGACTGCCAGATGCGCCGCCGGGTCTTGGCCGGCATCAGCTCGTTCGCCCGCTTGACCGCGACGTAGGACGCCTGGTCGCGAACGTTCCACTCCCACTCGCGCTTGTTCAAGAAGCCCATCGAGGACGGGAAGGTGTCGTTGTTGACCGTCGTCTCGACCGTGAAGACCTTGACGTGCTCGTCGATGACGTCCTTCATCCGGTCATACGAGTGGTGCATCGCGGAGTTCGGCGGGTCGTTGAACGAGTTGGAGTGCCGCAGCGTGTGCACGTTGTGGTGGTGCTTGAGGCTCTTGTAGCTCGCCAGGCCGACCGAGACCGACTTGGACCCGCCGCTCATCGCGGTGAGCGTGATGTTGACGTAGACGATCAGATCGCTCTCGGCGGCCCGCCGGTTGATCTCGACGTCCTCACCGTGCTTGGTCGTGCCCATGTGGAGGAGGTTGTCGTGGTCCTCCGCGTCATGGTTCTTCAGGTGCTCGGGGAAGAACGCCTGGTAGACCCGGTCGCCGACGGTGCGCCGCAGCTCGGCCGGGGTCATCCGGCGGTGGAGCGCGTTGCCCGCGATCAGCTCGACGTCGTCGACGCCCTTGGCGGCCGCCATCTCCAGCACCTGCTCGATGATGCGCTGGCGGACGTCCGGCGTCTGCATCGGAGGCAGCGGCAGCGAGATGTCATCGAAGACGATGGTCAGCCGCATCCCGGGCGTGAGGAGCTCGGGGAGCGGTTCGGTGCCGTGCGGGTTGAGCAGCGCGTGCCTGATCGCGGCATCGACGTTCCGGATCCCCGGAAGGGAGTCCGGCGGGTAGATGACCCTGGCACCGAGCGGCAGCCGCTCCAGCCGGAAGCCCTCACCCTGGTGCATGAGCAGCGGCGGTGTCCGCTCATCCACGTCGAGTACGAAGCCTGGTCTGCTCACTCGTAATCGTTTCCTTTCCCTACCAAACCGACACCCGGCCTAACGGGCAGGATCGAAGGCGACTTTGACGGTGCCGAGACGCCCCGCGTCCGCGGCGTGATTGAGAGCCTCACGCCAGCGGGCGAGGGGGTAGGTCGTGCCTACGTATCCGTCGAGGGGCGCGGTACCGGCGAGACGGATGGCGTCGTCGAAGTCGGCCCCGTCCGCGCCGGAGCAGTAGGCACCGACGAGCTGTAGCTCGCGGTACCACAGCGGGGTCAGGTCGACCCCGCCGGACGGCATCCCGGACACGACGACCGTACCCCCGGCGCGGACCAGCCGCAGCGCGGTGTCCAGCCCGCTGGAGCCGCCGGTGCACTCGAAGGCGGCGTCGACGCCGCCGAGCAGGAAGTCGCCGCCGATCTCCGGCGTGTGCATCCGCGCGGCGGTGACACGCCGCAGCGCGCGTACGGCCTTGCGCGGCTCGATGACGGCGGTCGCGCCCAGGGCCTTGGCCTTCTCCTGCTGGTGGCCGTGCTTGGCGACGACGTAGACCGCGCCGACGTTGGTGAGCTGGCGCAGGGCGAGCAGCGTGAGCAGCCCGACGGTGCCGGCCCCGATGATCACGGCGGTCGAGCCTGCGGCGATCTCCACCCGGCGTACGGAGTGGACCGCGCAGGCGAGCGGCTCGGTGAGGACCGCGCGCTCGTTGGGCAGGTCGTCCGGCACGGCGTGGAGCTGGCTGGCGTGCGCGACGAACTGCCGGCTCCAGCCGCCGCCGGTGTCGGCGCAGCTTCCGGTCTGCAGCCCCGAGGAGATGCGGCCGGTGGTGATGTGGTCGCAGCGGCTCTGGTGACCCGCCGCGCACCAGCGGCACTGCGCGGTGCCCCGGGCGGCGCAGGACAGGACCGGGTCCATCACCACACGCGTGCCCTTGGGCATGCCGGGCAGGTCGTCCTGGGTCTCGCCGACGACCTCGTGACCGGGGACGAACGGCATGGACGTCATCGGCGAGAGGTACGGCGAGGAACGCCCGGTCAGCAGCCCGAGGTCGGAGCCGCAGATGCCGGACAGCCGGGGCGTCACCCGGGTCCAGCCCTCTCCGGGCAGCTCGGGCGCCTGGCGGTTGACCAGGCGGAGCGGCGAGAGGTTACCGGCGATCATGCCGCTCATGCGGCCGCCGACCTTGGTGGAGGTCAGCCCGCGCGCGGCGATGAACCGGCCCGGTGACCGGTGGTACTCGAGCGCGAGGATCATCGGGCGCTCACCGTACCGGTGATGGTGTCCATCAGAACGTCTCCGCGTCCACGGGTATGGGCGCCCCACTCGTGGATGCGCCAGTGCTTGCGTTTTGCGTGGCGGTACAGCGACGGGTCCGGGTTGACGGCGGCGGGGTTGCCCACCGCCTCCAGAAGCGGCCGGTCGGAGTAACTGTCCGCGTAGGCGTAGGACCCGGCGAGGTCGATGCCCTCGTCGGTCGCGTGGCGGCGCAGCCAGGCGGCGCGGGCCTCGTCGACCAGGGGAGGGGAGTCGAGGTAGCCGGTGAGCACGCCGTCGCGGGCGTGCATGCGGCTCGCGACGACCTCGTCGAACAGCGTCGCGAGCGGCCGTACGAACACGTCGACCGTGCCGGTGATCAGGATGGTCTTGTGCCCGGCGGCGCGGTGCGCGCGGATCTTGCGGACGGCCTCGGGCATGACCCGCTGCAGGAGCGCGTCGCCGAGGACGTCGTCCACGAGGTCGCGCAGCTCGGCCATGTCGGCGCCCTCGTAGCGGCGCAGGAACGCGCGGACGAAGTCGCCGCGGTCGCGCCGCTCGGCCCGGAGGTAGCGGGGGAGCGAGCGGGCCAGGTCGGCCAGCTCGCCGCTCCACTGTGAGCGCGGCATCGAGGACAGCCGGGCCCAGAGGTAGGACTCGATGAGGTTGGAGGCCACGATCGTGCCCTCCAGGTCGAACACGGCCGCGATGTCGGTGCGCTCGGGCAGCGCGGGGGCCGCCGTACGCCGGCTGCCGCCGCGTCCGCGCGAGAAGCCGCGCATCAGCTCGGTCACGCTCGGCGAGTGCACCTCCTGGAGATAGTGCTTCCAGTCGATGACCGAGGGGTCGAAACCGTCGAGGTCGACCTGGCCGGGCGGGAGCCGCCGGTGCAGGGCGTTGGTGCGGCTGTCGTCGTAGATGACCTCGGCCTGGGTGTAGGCCTGGTAGAGGTCGGCGTAGCGGCGCAGGAAGTCGAGGTTGGTCTGCTGGCGGTGCACCGCGGTCATCCAGTCGCGGGTCTTGCCCGAGGCGGGCAGCCGCAGCAGCGCGCGCTCGGCCACCGAGGCCGCCCGCTCGCCGCCGCTCAGCATCATCTCGACCTGCCGGCTGCCGGGGAACCGCCAGGTCGGCACACGGATGTGGCCGCGCTCGCCGGCCGGCATCGGGTGCCGCTGGAAGTAGTCGCGGACGTTCTCGTACAGGCCGCGGAAGGACAGCGGGTTGCGCGAGCCGGAGCCGACGTGGAAGTAACCGGTCGTGCCGGTCTCGGGCGGGACGGCGGCGACCGCGAGGGTCGCGTTGACGACGAGGTCGACCGGGATGATGTCGACCACGCTGTCGGGCAGGCCGGGGAACTCCGGCAGCACGCCGCGGCCGTACGCGATGATCAGCGGGTCGGCCATCTTGTAGCCGTCGATCCAGCCCGGGTACGGGTGGCGCAGCGAGCTCTCCACGATCGCGGGGCGCACGATCGACAGGCGGCGCCCGCCCCACATCTCCTCGGCCGCCCGCTCGCCGAGGGCCTTGGTGAAGGTGTAGACGTCCGGCCAGCCGAGGCTCTGCGCGCGGGCGCGGCCGTAGTCGACCAGGCGGTCGGTCACCCATTCCTGCCGGGCCTCCTCGGCGGCCGAGACGACCGACTGGGGGCCCGCCTTGCGGTGCTCGCCCTGGGCGCGCGACATCGACTTGCGCAGCACCTCGGGCCGGCGCGAGTCGCGCTCGACGTCGGCGCGGGCGGCCAGCGCGCCGGCCAGCTCGGTGCGCCAGTCGACGGTGTGGTCGAGCCGGTCCTCGGGCACGACGCCCTTGCGGACGCCGGCCACGTAGGCCGTGGACACGTGCACGACGTGCGGGTCGGCGCCGGCCTTCTGCAGGGCCTCGTACAGCGTCACGACGCCGGAGACGTTGGTGCGGAAGGCCTCGTCGATCGGGGGGTCGAAGGACACCGTGGAGGCGCCGTGGACCACGACGTCGAGGTCGCCCGGCAGCGTCACCTCGCCGAGGTCGCCCTCGATCACGTTGACGCGCTCGGCGGCGATGCGGCGCAGCTCCTCCTCGCCGATGCGCTCGCGCAGCTCGCGGAAGACCGGCTTGCGCAGGAGCGCGTCGAAGCGGCGCTGCGCCGGCTGGCCGGGCCGGGGGCGGATCAGCACCGAGACCCGTACGTCCGGGTAGGAGGACAGGAGCTTCTCCAGCGTCGCCTGCCCGAGGAACCCGGTGGCGCCGGTCAGGAGGAGGTGTGAGCTGCCGAGACGGTGGAACTCATGTCGGTCTGGCGTCATCCGCTGGCTTTCTCCGTTCGTGGGCATGAGCCGTCCCGTCGCGAGCTGTCCGGGCAAGACTAACGGCTGGGCGTCCGGTGACCAACGGCCGGGAGTGCCCGACCGAATTCAGGACCCGTTCATTCTCGCGTATCCGAATCGGCCAGAAGGTCGTTCATCGAGCCCGACCGGAATGTCTCCACTCGGATGGGGGCGGAGGCGAACCCGGCGTCCCGGATCGCGAGCCCGACCGCACGGTCGTCGCGAGCGCGTTCGACCAGGTCAGAGTCTACTTCGAGGCGTACGGTATCACCGAGGTCACGGACCCGGAGATCGCGCGCCGTACCGCCGAGAACGGCCCGGACCGCTGTTTCGGCCCGTTCAATACGGGCCAGGCGGGCCGGCGTGACCGAAATCCCGTACGCAACCCGGCTCGCCATGCAGGCGGCGGCCGGTTTGTCCCAGACGAGGAGGCCCCAGTGACGGGCGATGGCACGCACCGCGGCCTTGTCGAGGCCGGCGTCGGCGAGCGGCGTGCGGGCGCCGCGCTCGGCCGCCGCGCGGATGCCGGGCCGGAAGCCGGCGACGACGTCGGAGGCGTTCGTCCCGGTCGTGATCGTCGCGAAACCGAGCTCGCCGGCGAGGGAGCCCGCGGTGTCGAGCAGGACGCTCTTGCAGAAGTAGCAGCGCTGGGAGGTGTTCTCGCGGTAGCCCGGCACGTCCATCTCGTCCGTGGCCGGCGTGTGGTGCGCGACGCCGAGGTCGGCGCAGAAACGCCGCGCCGCGGCGAGCTCGGCGGCCGGCAGCGACGGCGAGACCGCGGTGACGGCCGCGACCTGCCCGGTGCCGAGTGCGCGTACGGCCGCGGCGAGGACCACACTGGAGTCCACACCACCGGAGAACGCCACCAGCGTTCTGCCGTAGCCTGCCATCTGCGCCAGTAGATCCTCGGAGAGGACCACAACGTCCACCATGCAACACCTATCAGTCGAGGGACTCCGATGACGGTATCTCAGCCTGACGGAGTCACCGATCTCGGCTTCGCCCGCCTGGACACCGGACGCGCCGCCCGCACCGGCGACCCGGAGGTGGTGTACGGGCAGGGCAAGACCCCCGCGCAGATCGTCGCGGCGCTGCGGGCGCTGCACGAGGCCCACCCCGGGCGCGCGATCCTCGCGACGCGGCTGTCGGAGGCCGCGATCGAGGCGTGCGCCGAGCACCTTCCCGGCGCCGTCCTGGACCCGGTGGGCCGTACGGCGGTGCTGGGTGAGACCGAGACGCGAGGCCGGGTCGCGGTGGTCGCCGCCGGCACCTCTGACCTGCCGGTCGTCCGCGAGTGCGCCGCGACCATCGGCGTCTTCGGCTCCGAGGCCGACGAGATCGTCGACGTCGGCGTCGCCGGCTTGCACCGCCTCCTGGCCCAGGTCGACCGGATCAACGAGGCCGACGTGGTCGTCGCGGTCGCCGGCATGGAGGCCGCCCTCCCGTCGGTGCTCGGCGGCCTGGTCGGCGCCCCGCTGATCGCCGTGCCGACCAGCGTCGGCTACGGCTGGAACCTCGACGGGGTCACCGCCTGGCTGGCCACCGTTAACAGCTGCGCCCCGGGCGTGGTCTCGGTCAACGTGGACAACGGCTTCGGCGCCGGGGTCGCCGCCGCCCGCATCGCCCGGAGGACCGCACGGTGAAGACGCTCTGGATCGACGCGGGCAACGGCGCGGCCGGCGACATGCTGCTCGCGGCGCTGCTGGACGCCGGCGCCGACCTGTCCGCCGTACGCTCCGGGCTGGACGGGCTGGGCGTCGGGCCGCTGGAGGTCGAGCCCGCCCAGGTGCGCCGGCACGGGCTGCGCGCCGTGCACGCCGACGTGCGCGTGCCGCCCGACGACGTCACGCGCGACCTCGCCGACGTGACCGCGATCCTGACCTCCGCGACGCTGCCCGAGGCGGCGCGCTCCTTCGCCCTGGCGGTCTTCGAGCGGCTGGCCCGCGCGGAGGCGCGCGTGCACGGCGTCGACGTCGCGCAGATCCACTTCCACGAGGTGGGCGCGCTCGACGCGATCGCCGACGTCACGGGCTGCGCGCTCGCCCTGCACGACCTCGGCCTGCTGGAGGCGGCCACGCGCGTCGTGTCGCCGGTGGCCGCGGGCTCGGGCGTCGTACGCGCCGCGCACGGCCCGCTGCCCGTGCCCGTGCCCGCCGTCCTGGAGCTGCTGACCGAGGCCGGCGCGCCGATGCGCTCCCACACCGCCGCCATGGAGCTCTGCACGCCGACCGGCGCCGCGCTGCTCGCCACGCTCGCCACCGCCTGGGGCCCGATGCCCGACTGCGTGCCCGCCTCGGTCGGCACGGGCGCCGGCACGGCCGACCCGCCGGGCCACCCGAACGTCCTGCGCGTCGTCATCGGGACGGCCGCGGAGGCCGCGGACTGGATGTCGGCCGAGCTGCACCGGGTGGACAGCACGATCGACGACCTGGACCCCCGGGTCTGGCCGGAGGTGCTGGAGGAGCTCCGCTCGGCCGGCGCCGCGGACGCCTGGTGCTCGCCGGCGCTGATGCGCAAGGGCCGCCCCGGCCAGGTCCTGAGCGTGCTCGTCGAGCCCGCCCGCCTCGACGCGGTGTGCCGGGTGGTCTTCGAGCAGACCACGACGCTCGGCGTGCGGGTCTCCTCGGTCGAGCGGCGTTCGCTGCGCCGCGACCGGATCGAGGTGACGTCCGGCGGCGTGACCGTCGGCGTCAAGCGCGGCCTGCTGGGCGACCGCGTGGTGACCGTTCAGCCGGAGTACGACGAGGTGCGCGCCGCGGCGCTGGCGGCCGGCCGCCCGGTGCACGAGACGCTCGCCGAGGTGCGCGCGCTGGCCGTCAGCCCGGGGCGTTGACGACGACGAGCCACTCGGCGTTCTTGACGTAGTAGCGGAACTCTCCGCGCAGGTGCTCCACGACCGCGGGCATGTGACCGGCGCCGTACACGACCGCCACGGTGATCGGCCGCTCCCGGTGCTCGTCGTGGAGCGCGGTGAGCCGGCGGTTCAGCGTGTCGTCGCGGCGGTCGACGACACGGTCGCGCAGCCACCGCCCGTACCGTCCGGTCGCCCAGCGGTCGTCGTGGTCGTCGGCCTCGTCGAGGCCGGCCAGGTCGAGCGGGTCGCCGTACCGGCCGAGCAGGCGCAGCGCGACCGCGCCGACCGAGTCCTCGGCCGTGTGGGCGATGCGCTCGGCCCGCGACCTCGGCGGCGGCGCGGTGTACTCCCAGAAGACCGGGATCCCGAGCGAGCCCAGGTCCAGTGCGCCGATCTGGTCGACGAGGCGGTCGGTGCGGATCCGCGACATCCGTTCCCGCACCGGGTGGGAGCCGTTCGGCGAGCCCTCGGCGACGATGACCGCGCAGTCGCGGAGCCGGACGGTGACGTCGCGGAAGAACGCCGGCTCCCCGACGTGGACCATCGGGAAGAGCATGAACCTCATCGGGCTCGCCCGGCACGCCAGTGTCAGGACGGCGGACCGCACTCCCACGATGCTCGACTCGATGAACTGCATCGCCCACCCCCGGTACGAGAGCCGCCCCACTGTTTGGACGCCGGCGGCGGTCGTACGGTTTCGCGGTTCACCACGGGCGGTTCACCACGGGCGGCGGCCCCAGGCCGAGACCATCGGCGAGGTGGCGAGGTCCATGCCGCCCGCGGCGATGTTCGCCAGGTGCCGCGCGACCTCCTCCTCGGTGGCGTGCCCGGCGGCGACGAGCCCGTCGCGGATGTGCGCGATCGTCGCCGCCTCCAGCAGGTCGCAGTGGCGTGAGGCGATCGGGAAGTACGCCTCGGCGGCAACCTCGGCCAGGCCCGCCTCGCGGAGCAGCCGGGGGATCCGCCGCCCGTACGCGAGGTCGGCGCCGCGCTCGGCCAGCATCGCGCGAAAACCGGTCCGGATCCGGTTGGCCAGCCGCTCCTTCGGCCCATGCTCGTCGGGCGAGCTCAGCGGCTGGAGCGCGGGGTCGGCGTCCTCGACGAACAGCCACCCGCCGGGGCGCAGGGCGGCCACCATCGACCGCAGCGCCCGGTCGCGGTCCGCGACGTGCAGGAGCACGAGCCGCGCGTGGACCAGGTCGAACTCCTCGCCGGGCGGCTCGTCGCGGGCGATGTCGTGGCGCCGCACCTCGACGACGCCGCCCGCGGCCTCGCGGGCCCAGGAGACGTCGATGTCGGTGGCGAGGACCCGGCCGCCCGGCCCGACGCGCTCGCCGAGCCGGCGCGGCACCGACGCCCCGCCCGCGCCGACCTCCCAGCACCGCCACCCGGCCGTGACGCCCAGCGCGTCGATCCTCCGGAACGTCGGCGGATCGAAGATCGCCGCCAGGGCCGCGAACCGGTCTCCGGCCGCGGCCCGCGCGTTGTCGAGGAGGTACTGGTGCTCATCCGTCATGAGGAGAGGATGCACCGCCGGGAGGGCCGCCGTTCCGCGCGATCGCGGAGAGCCGCGCGAGGTCGTGGATGACGTGCCGGCGCGGCATCGTCGAGACGATCCCGCGCTCGCGCCAGTTGTGGAGCGTTCTTTCCACGATGCCGGTACGGGCACAGATGAGCTGGCCGAACTCCGCCTGCGTCAGCGGGATGTCCAGGACGATCCCATCGGCGGTCTCGACGGCCCCTTCGGCGAGTTCGAGGAACAGGCGCGCGAGGCGCTTGTCGCTGTTGCTGTTGCGCACGTCCATGCGCTTGCGGTCCGACTCGGCCTGGCGGTCCCAGTGCGTCCGCGCCAGCGCCGTGGCGGCGGCGGGGCGGTCGCGCAGGAGCCCGGCGAACCGGTGCGCGCTGATGGTGAGTGCGTGCACCTCGCCGAGGGCGACGACCGTGGCACGGCGCGGGCGGTCGGCCGAGGCGCTCTCCCCGACGAGGTCGCCGGACCTGCGCAGGGCCAGCACGGTCTCCCCGTCCTCGGCCAGACCGGCCACCTTCACCCAGCCGGACCGCAGGACGAGCGCGAACTCGGACGGCTCTCCCTCGCGGAAGATCCGCCGGTCCGACTTGTACGTGATCGGCTGGGCGACCTCCGCGAGTGCGTCCCTCTCCGCGGGGTCGAGCATGTCCCAGAATTTGTCCATGGCCCGCTCTTCCGGTGAACACGAGATCTTCCGCGCGGTCGTGGAAATCGTTCCCCCGCGGATGTCTTCATTCTCAGGGGGAGGCGGGCGGTGAGGCCAGTGACGGGCCGGGGGCCGGATCCGGGAGGAAACGGGAGACGGGCCGTGTCGTGTGCCCGTGCCACCTGCGGCGACGCGAGACGGGCGAGCGCTGTCAACCGGACGGCCGGGGTCTCGCGTCCGTAATATTCGGGCAGGGGAGCCGACGCGGCAGGCGGCCGTCAGGGACGAGCCTAGGTCGCGCCCGCGCGCGCGTGTGTTGCGGACGACGCAGAGCAGCCTACGGGTTGGAGTAGACGCGGTCCGGGGTCAGGAGGACGGCGGTGCGGCGTTCCTCGGCCATGACGCGGTCGTAGGTGGCCCAGTCGTCGTGCTCGCCGCCCGCCGCCTGGAAGATCGCGCGTAGGAGCCCCGGCAGGGCGTCCGGGGCGAAGCCGGTCAGCTCGTCGCGGGGGCCCGCCAGCTCGGCCGGGCCCTCGGCCGAGGCCCACTGCCAGTCGGCGCGGATCACGATCGTGGCCCTCGGGCGCTCGCGGAGGTTGTCCAGCTTGCGGGCGCCGTCGCGTACGACGAAGCCGATGGCCGGGCGGCCGGTCACCGGGTGGTCGAGCACACCCGCGTTGACGACCGAGGACTGCACGCTGCCGTCGGCCCGTGTCGTGGAGACCACGCAGAGTCCATGGTCCCCGGGGACCAGCGCGGCGAAGTCGGTGAGAGCGGTCACGGTCGGAGCCTAACCGACGAGAGCGGCCTTTCCGGAGCCGCGACGCCGCTACGGTGGTGCGCCGAACGGTCAATTCGGGCGAACCGCATCTGGCCGGAAAATCATGAATAACTCTGATTTGAAGGGCATTACAGCTCATGAGTGGCTTCAGGAAGTTCATCCTGCGGGGGAACCTGGTCGATCTGGCCGTCGCGGTCGTGGTCGGGACGCAGTTCAGCAGTCTGGTCAAGACGTTCGTCACCGCCTTCGTCAACCCGCTGCTCGCACTCGTCGGCGGCAAGCCGGACTTCTCGAGCCTCGTGCTCACGATCAACGACGCGAAGTTCAGGTACGGCTTGTTCCTCACCGAGGTGATCTCGTTCCTGATCTCGGCCGCGGTCGTCTACTTCGTGATCGTGCTGCCGGCCGCGCGGCTGCTGGCGCTGTTCGAGCGCGACGTCGAGGCCACCGAGCGCGACTGCCCCGAGTGCACGATGAGCATCCCGATCAGGGCACGGCGCTGCCCGGAGTGCACCACCCAGCTCGCCGCACCCTCGGGCCCGCCCCCCACGGGCACCTCGCCTCACCGAGTGTGATCCACCGAGTGGTTCTGATCACGATTCGGCATTGAAACCGCTGAGACGCCGTTGACGTCTGAGGTGGGCTTGCCATGCTCGGATTCCCGGTACGGGACACCGGGCCACGGGGGAAGAGGTGTTCGTGGAGATGAACCATGACGTTAGACCGCTATGGAGATCGAGCGGCAAGCCGCTGTCTCAGCTGACCAGCGAAGAGCTCACCGAGGCCATCCAGTACGTCGACGGGCAGGCGGAGAGCGACGCGCCACTGCTGAAGGCCCTGCGCGAGCTGCACGCCCGGCGTGCGACCGGCGAGGAGGAACGGGACGAGTCGGGCCCTCCGCTCCTGGCCTGCGGCTGACCGCACGCACGTGCCCGTCCCCGCCCCCGTCACGGCGGGAGGGCGCCGCGTGTCGCGCGCCGCGCAGGGGCGTGTCCGGCCGCGCCGGCGGTTAGGGTCGCCGATGACATGCTGCGAACACGACGTACGGCGGTCGCCGCGCTGGCCGGCGGTCTGCTGACGGCGGGCGCGTGCGCGCCGGCCAGGACGACACCGCCGATCAGGGTGGCGGCGCCCCGGATCGGCACGCCCACCGTGTCGCCGCCCCCGGCCGAGGCCGACGGGCTGAGCCGGTTCGACAGCTGGCCCAAGGCCTGCGACCTGCTCACCGCGGCGGACGTCAGGGCGGTGCTGCCGCAGATCACGAAGATCACGCAGACGCCGCGCGAGCAGCAGATCAAGGTGACGAACCTCGGCGACGGCGAAGGCGACGACCGCGACGCCCCGGACACCTCCTGCGAGACGCGCTTCTGGGTCGCCGGAACCGAGAAGAAGCGCCATGCGGAGCCCGACCTCATCCGCGTCGAGGACGTCGCGGTCGGCGACACCGACACGGTCAAGGACAACTACGAGACGCTCGCCGGGTCCCGGCCGCGGATCCCCGGCGGCCTCGGCGCCCTGGAGTGCGTACGAGACGTCACCGACTACTACTGCCGCACCTCGCGCGTCGCGTTCTCCGTCGGCACGGGCCCGTCGCTCTACATCGACCGCTTCGTGGGCCAGCCGAAGAAGGTCGAGGCGCGGACGTACTGGGTCGGCACCGTGCTCCCGGAGTTCGTCCGCTCGATCGCGGCCAAGTTGCCGCGCGGCCGACCGGGGTGAGGACGGGACCGCCCGGAGCGTGATCCCGGCCCCACCCGGGTCCTTCTCGCCGCAGGGGCGACGGCGTCACAGGGCGGCCGCGGCGGTCTCCGGCATCCTGTGCGTCTCGCTCACACGGACCCGTACGCCGCCGCGCGGGGACATCGCGGTGAAGCCGCCCGGCTCCACGTCGTGGGACAGCAGGTCCAGCTCGGTGCGCTGGAGCAGGCGGGCGAGCGTGAGGGTGATCTCGGCGCGGGCCAGGTTGGAGCCGAGGCAGCGGCGCGCGCCCACGCCGAACGGCAGGTACTCATAGCTCGACGGCCGCCGGTAGCCCGGCCGGTCCCGGTCCCAGCGCTCGGGCCAGAAGCGGTCCGGGTCGACCCACAGCCGCGGAAGGCGGTGGGTGACGTACTGGCTGAAGACCACCATCTCGCCCTTGCGCACACGGTGCCCGCCGAAGGTGAACGGCTCCGCGGCCTGGCGCGCGCCCGCCATCGCCGGCGGGTACATCCGCAGGATCTCCGAGGTCACCCAGTCCAGGTACGTCAGGTCGCGCAGGTCGGCCAGTGCCGGCGTCCGGTCGCCCAGCTCCGCCCGTACCTCCGCGCGCGCCTTCCGCAGCGAGTCGCGCGAGGACCACAGGGCGTACACCGCCCACGCGAGCGCCGAGCTCGTGGTGTCATAGCTCGCGACGATCAGGCTCACCACCATGTCGCGCAGCTCGGGGTCGGACATCTCCCCGCTGTCCAGCAGCAGCCCGAGGATGTCCTCGCCCGGCTCGCCGGACCGCCGCCGGGCGATCTCTGCGAGGACGCGCCGGTCGATCCGGGCGATCGCGGCCTGCGCGCGGCGCCAGATCGGGTTCGGCACGCGCTGCAGGATCTGCTGCTTGGGCAGCGAGTAGTTCATCGTGTCCAGGACGAGCTCCATGTCGGCGCCCAGGCCGGCGCGCTCGGCCTCCGCGAGGTCCGGGCCGAAGAACCCGCGTACGGTCGACCGGCGTACGAGCGGGCGGAACAGGTCATAGACGTTCACCTCCTGCCCGGGCCGCCAGTCGTCGACGAGGGCGTCGACGTTCTCCCGCAGCACGGTGAGGTAGGTGTCCAGACGGGTCCGGTGGAAGGCGGGCAGCACGAGCTCGCGCCGCCGGTCGTGGCCGGGGCCGTCGCTCACCAGCAGAGCCGTCTCTCCGGCGAGAGGGATGAGCGTCTCGAAACCGCCCCGCCAGCGGAACAGCCGCGCGTTGCGGAAAATGAACTCATTCGCCTCCGGGCCGAACATGAAAGTGATCCGGACCGGGCCGGATCCATAAGTGCAGACAGGGCCTGACTCGGCATTGAGTTCGGTCATCGCTATGGCCATTCTGCGGTCAAAGTCGATTGCCCGCTTAATGGCCCGGAACGGCGACAGCGCCATGTCCTCCCCATCCTGTGCCCGACGGCAGTGCTGTACAAGTACGGCCACGTCAAGGTCATGATAGGGCAGCAGGATCGATTTTCGATAAAGCGAGGATAAAGCGTTTCCGCGCGTGACTGTAACACAGAGTCGATCTTTCTGGTGCGTAATGTCCGCAGGTGGCCCGGAGGGTTGAGATTGTGGTCGATACCAAATGACACTCCGCTCATCGGCGGCATTCATGAAATGCTAATCGGCGAGCGCTGCCGCCCTCCAATCGCAGGAGGTCCTCTTGGGAACGTCACTGAACGAGCTGCGGCCCTCGTCGGCGGTGAACACCGTCCCGGCCCCGGCCACCGTGTCGCCCGACCGCCATGCCATCCGCCGCCGCACCGTCGAGCTGCTGGCCTCGGCGCCCCACCGGTCCGTCGCGGGCTTCGTCGGCGAAGGGCGGCTCGCCGCCGACCTGGACGACTGTGCCGACGGAGTCGTGAGCGCCGTCGCCGGGGACGTGCCGATCATCGGCGAGGCGGTGACGGACATCCTCGCTGGCGGCAAGCGCCTGCGCCCGCTGCTCGTGCTCGCCGCCGCGTACGCCGGCTCGCCCCAGCGTGACCGCGCGATCCGCTCGGGCGTCGTCGTCGAACTGCTGCACCTGGCGAGCCTCGTGCACGACGACGTGATGGACGAGGCCGCCCAGCGGCACGGCGTCACCAGCGCGAACGCGCGGATGGGCAACGTACGCGCGGTGCTGGCCGGCGACTACCTTCTGGCCCGCGCGCTCGCCACCGCCTGTGAGCTGGGGCGAAGCGAGGGGGCGCTGGCGGCGAGGGCGTTCACCCGGCTGTGCGACGGCCAGGCGCGTGAGTCCGCGACGCTGTTCGACGCCGACCGCGGCGAGAGGGCCTACTACGCGGCGATCGAGGGCAAGACCGCCGCGCTGTTCGCCACCGCGTGCCGGCTGGGCGCGATGGCCGGCGGGCTGGGGGAGGGCGCCACCGAGGCCCTGGCGGAGTACGGGCTGCAGCTCGGCATGGCGTTCCAGCTGGTCGACGACCTGCTCGACTTCACCTCCTCCTCCGACGCGATGGGCAAGCCGGCCGGCCACGACATCGTCGAGGGCGTCTACACGCTGCCCGTGCTGTACGCCCTGCGCGAGCGCCCGCGGCTCGCCACCGTCCTCGACCGGGCACGCCCGAACCCGGTCTCCGGCGCCCCCGCCGACCTCGCCGCCGTACGGGAGGCGGCCGACATCGTCCGCGACAGCGGCGGGCTGACCGCGACGCGGCGGGCCGCCGAACAGCGGACGGGCCGGGCGGTCGGCGCGCTGTCCGGGGCGGCCGGCGAGATCGACGCCACCGGGATCGCGATGCTGTCCGAACTCGTGGCCGCCCTGGTCGGCCGGCTGAGCTGAGGAGACGCCATGGCCACCTCCCACGCGCCGGTCGAGCTCGGCCCGGCCGCCTTCCGCGCGCTTCCCCCCGCCGCCCAGGCCAAGGCCGTGATCGGCGGGCGCACCCGCTTCCGGCCCGGCGAGGCGCTCCGCATCCTGATCATGCTGGGCCGCCCGCGTACCTGCGTCCCCGGGCTCTTCGCGTACGGCCTCGGGCTGGCGTACGCGGGCGTGCCGTCCGCGCTGTCCATGCCCTACACAGTGCTCGGCGGCGTCCTCGCGCTGCTCGTCGGCTTCTCCGCCAACCTGCACAACACCTATACCGACATCGAGGAGGACTGCCGCAACCTGCCGGGCCGTATGTGGCTGCTGTACCGGTTCGGCCGGCCGCGCCTCCTCCTCGTGCTCGTCGCGGCCGACGTCTTCATGGCCGGCGCGGCGCTGACGTACGGCCGCGGCTTCTTCGTGTACGTGGTCATCGGCCTCATCGGCCTGCACCAGTACTCCTTCCGCCCGCTGCGGATGAAGGCGCGGCCCCTCCTCGGGCTCTACGTCTTCGCCCAGGCGGTCGTCGGCCCGTTCCTGATCGGCTGGTTCTCCGCGGGGATGCGGGTGCCCACCGGGCCGGTCTGGGCGATGCTCGCCTTCCTGTTCTTCTGGTTCGTGGCCAAGGGCCTGTTCAAGAACGTCCCGGACTACGACGGCGACCGCGCCGTCGGCCTGCGCACGTCGGCCACCGTCTTCCCGAGCCGGGTCACGGCGGCGCGGGTCGCCGCGGCCGTGACGGTCCTGGCCTACCTGGCCCTGCCGCTGCTCGTCGTCGCCGGCGCGAGCCCGCCGCGGGTGCTGTTCGCGCTGCCGCTGACGATCGTGGCCGCCGTCCAGGCCTGGACGCTGGTGCGCGCCGCCGACGGCACCGAGGCCAACACCGTGCTGCGCCGCGACATGGTCCTGTCCAGCGCTTTCCTCGGCGTGGTGCTCCTCCTGCAGGCGCCGACGTGGACGAGCGTGCTGCTCGTCGTGGTGGGAGTGGGGGTGATCGCCGGCACGGACCTGCTCGCGATGGACTCCCGCCGCTCCGGTGACGCGGCCTCCGCGCCACCCCCTGTACGGCCGGGACCGCCGCGAGATCCCCGGCGTTCCCGGCCCGCCACCCCGCAGGAGCTCTTCGACCGGGTCGCGCCGCGGTACGACCTGTTCAACTCGCTGCTCAGCGGAGGTTCGGACCGCCGCTGGCGGCGCCGGGCCGCGCGGCTGGTGGCCCCGCCGCCGCCCGGCGGCACGGTCCTCGACGTCGCGACCGGGACCGGGAGCCTGGCCATCGCCGTGGCCGACGCCGCGCCGGACGCCGAGGTGACCGGCTGCGACATCAACGCCGCCATGCTCGCCGTCGGGGAGAAGAAGATCGCCGAACGCGGCCTGGCCCGCCGGGTGCGCCTCGTCCGCGCGCCCGGTGAGGACCTGCCGTTCGAGGACGGATCCTTCGACGCCGTCTGCATCGCGTTCGCCATCGACGACATGTCCGACCGCCGCCGCTGCGCCGCCGAGATGACGCGCGTCCTGCGGCCCGGAGGCCGCCTGGTGCTGCTGGAGCTCGCCGTGCCCGAACAGCCCGTGCTCCGCTCGGCGTACCTGGGCGGCCTCGCCGTGATGAGCCTGCTCGGCCGGGCGCGCGGGATGGACGGCTACCGCCACCTGCGCGAGGAGATCACCACCTACCGCGGCGCGGACGCCATCCGCGCGCTGCTCACGGACGTGGGGCTGCACGGCTACGGCCGTACGCCGCTCACCGGCGGCATCGCGGTCCTGCACGCGGCGACCAAGCCAGGAGGGAGCGAGGATGCAGGCCAATAGGCACGTCTACGCCGACCTGCTCGGCCGGCGGCGGTTCGCGGACGCCGCCGTGTCGATGCTGGCCGACGCCGGTACGCGGGTGCTCTTCGGCATGCCCGCCGAGTCGCTGAACGCGCTCATCGACGCGGTGCGCCGCGACGGCCGGATCCAGCTCATCGGCGTACGCCACGAGGGCGCCGGCGCGCTCATGGCCGCGACGTACGGCAAGCTGACCGGCGAGCCGGGCGTGTGCATGGGCACCGCCGGCCCGGGCGCCACCCACCTGCCGCTCGGCGTGTACGAGGCGCGCGCCGACCGCGCGCCGCTCGTCGCGCTGTCCGGCCAGGTCCCGGCCGAGCACCTCGGCCTCGACTCCTTCCAGGAGATCGACCCGGTCGCGCTGATGGGCGGCGCGGCGCTGTACAACCAGCACATCGGCTCGCCCCGGCAGCTCGGCGTCCTCGGCCGGGCGCTGGCCGAGAGCGCGCTGCGGCGCGGCCCGGCGCACGTCGCGTGCTCCTCGGACGTCTTCGCCGCTCCGGTGGCCGGCGCGCCCGTCGCGCGCATCGGCCGCCCGGGCGCCGGCACGACGGCGGACAAGACCACGCTGACCGGGGCCGCCGCGATGCTGTCCGAGCCCGGGACGCTGCTGGTGGTCGGCGCGGTCAACGGCGAGCTGGCCCTCCCGGTCGAACGTCTCGCCGAGCGGATCGGCGCGCCCGTCCTCGTCCTCGCCGAGGGCCACCGTCACCTCGGCGCGGTCCCCGACGGGCGGGCGGTGCCGGTGCTGAGAGAGGGCGCGGAGGCGCATGCCGAGCTCCTCGCACGCTGCGCGCGCGCCGTCGTCGTCGGCCCCGCCACAGCGTCGGTCGAGGCGCTGGTGGGCGGGCGTGTCCCCGTCATCCAGGTGGCCGACGGCGCCGAGGGCGCGCACCCCGGCCCGGCCGGGTGGCTCCGGCTCCTCGGCGACCCGGCCGGGATCATCGACCGGCTCGCCGCGCTCGCGGACCGGCGCCCCGACGGCGCGCTCGCCGCGGAGGCGGACAAGCTGCGAGGGCGCGCCCGGACCCCGCTCTGGGACGCCCTGGACGACGCCCTTCCCGACGACGCGATCCTCGCCGTGGAGAGCGGCGCGCTCCTGGACGGGGCGCTGCGCGGGCTGCCGTTCCGCGACCGCCTGATGACCTCCTCGTACGGCCTCGGCGCCGGAGGCAATGCGGTGCCCGCCGCCATCGGCGCCTGCTTCGCGCGCCCGGGCCGGCCGGTCGTCGCGGTGACCACGGACGGCGGCCTGCAGGACTTCGCCGCCGAACTCCTCACGCTCAGCCGCTACCGGATCCCCGTCACCGTCGTCTGTGTCGAGGGGACGGGCGAGGCCGACACGCGCCGCCTCGCCGCCGCGAGCGGGCTGCGCGCCCGCCGCGTCGAGGACGTCGCCCGGCTCGCGGACGCCGTCGCCACGGCCGCCGAGGGACCGGGCCCGGCGCTGGTCACGGTGCCGGCCGCACCGCCGGAGCGCGAGAAGATCGCCGTACGGGCCGCAGGGGCGGGCACGATCGCCGCCGCGCTGGTGGCCCTCCTCGCCGAGACGGGCGCGGAGGAGGCGTTCGTGCGGCCGTCCGACGCGACCGCGCCGCTGACCGAGGCCTGCCGCGCCGCCGGCGTCGCCGTGCGCCCGGTGCGCAACCCCGAGTCGGCGGCGATGACCGCCTCGGCCGTCGCCAAGTACACCGGCCGTACGACGCTGTGCGTCACCGCCGGGGGAGCCGACGCGATCCTGCAGCTCAACGGCGTCTTCGACGCCTGCTTCGACCACGCCCCGGTGGTCGTGCTCGCGGCGCGCGCGGCGGTGGTCGACGGCACCCGGCTGTTCGACGGCGTCGCGCGGACCGTCCGGCTGGACGGCACGCCCGGGTCCCTCGCCGAGACCGCGCGGGTCCTGCGGGGCACCGCGCGCGGCGTCGTCCTCGTCGAGGTCGACACCACCGCGCTGGACCGTACGGCCGAGGAGTACGTGACCGAGCCTCCCGAGCACGCCCCCGCGCCGGTGCTCCCGTCCGAGGCCGACCTGGACGCGGCGGTCGGCCGCCTCGCCGCCGCCCGCCGTCCGGTCATCCTCGCGGGCCGGGGCGGGCGCGGCGCCGGCAACGAGATCGCCGAGCTGGCCGCGATGCTCCAGGCGCCGGTCGTCACGACCATGCCGGGCCGGGGCACGGTGCCGGACGACCATCGTCACTTCGCCGGCGCGGTCGGGTCCTCCGGCCACCAGTGCGCCACCGAGACGCTGGAGTCGGCCGACGTCTGCCTGGCCTTCGGCATCTCGCGGCGCGGCGCGTCGGCGTTCGACCTGCCCGGCGACTTCGCGCTCATCCAGGTCGACCACGACCTGGTGCAGCTCGCCAACGCGCCCCGCGCGGACCTGGCCCTCAACGGGGCGGCGCGGGAGACCGCGCAGGCGCTGACCGAACGCCTCGGCGCCGCCGCCGTGCCGGACCCGGCGAAGGCCGCGCTCGTCCGCGAACGCCACCGGCGCTTCCTCGCCACCCGCCGCCGTACGAGCCGGATCCCGGCGCCCGCCGCCCGGCCGATCCGCCCGTCCTCGCTCGCGCTCGCGATGGCCGCCGCGCTGCCGAGGTCGCTGGTCACCGTGGACGTCGGCCTCACGACGCTGTGGGTCTACCGGTACATGACCGGGCGGCACGACTTCGTCTGGACCAGCTCCTTCGCCACGATGGGCTTCGCCGTGCCCGCGGCGGCCGGCCTGGCCCGTGCCGCGGGCGACCGGCCCGTCGTCGCGGCGGTCGGCGACGGCGGGATCGCGGTGACGCTCAGCGAGCTGGGCAGCCTGCGCGACCTGGACCTGCCGGTCGTGGTCGTGGTCTTCAACAACGGCAAGCTCGGCGCGATCAAGTTCGAGCAGGAGATCATGGGCTGGCCGGAGTACGGCTCGGCCCTGCACAACGGCGACCTGGCCGAGATCGCCCGCGCGTACGGGCTGGCCGCCGAGCGCGTCACGACCATGGCCGGGCTGCGCCGGGCGCTGAACGTCGCCGCCCTCGCCAAACGGCCCTTCCTCATCGACGTCGTGTGCGACTGGGGCGAGATCCCCTCACCCGCCCAGGGACGCCCGGCGGCGTCGCAGGTCGCCGGCTACCTGCTCGCCCTCGCCCGGGAGGGACGGCGCCGGCTGCGCGGCGGCGGCCCCGAGGACGGCCCGCTCATCTCCGGAAGGACCTCATCGTGATCGGTATCGTCATCCAGTCGTTCGCCGGGCTGCTGTGGACCCTCGCGTACATCCTGATCATCCGGAAGGGCCGCCGCGACCGGGTGTACGGCATGCCGATCGTCGCGCTCAGCGCCAACCTGGCCTGGGAGTTCTGGTACACCTTCGTCGAGCTCCCGCCGCATCCGGACCCGACGAAGCACGCCGCGCAGTTCGCGGTCAACTTCGTGTGGTTCGTCTTCGACGTGGCGATCCTCTGGCAGACGCTCCGCTACGGGCCCAAGCAGTTCGCCTGGCTCGGCCGTGCGGGCTTCTACGCGATGTTCACCCTCGCGCTGGGCATCACCGGCGCCACCGTGATCCTGCTGAACAAGGAGTTCCACGACGTCTTCGGCGTCCGCGCCTCGTTCGTGCAGAACCTCATGATGTCCGGGCTGTTCCTCGGGATGCTCGACGCCCGGCGCTCGCTCGCCGGGCAGTCGCTCGGCGTCGCGCTGTCCAAGATGGGCGGGACGTTCCTGGCCGCCCTCGGCGTGCTGCTGTACCCGCCGGCCCCGATCTACAAGCACTCGGTCCTGCTGCCCTTCCTGTACGTCTCCATTCTCGTGCTCGACCTGCTCTACACGGGCCTGGTCTGGCGGCTCGGGAAGACCGCCGGGCCCGGTGAGCGCGGCGGTGCCGGCGTGAGTGAACCGGTGATATTCGAGAACGGCCCGGTGGAGCTCCGCCCGGCCACGAGAGGAACCTCATGACCGGCTGCCCGCACTTTCCCTTCCCCGTGCCGTCCGACCCGCTCGACATCACCGACGAGGCCCGCCGGCTCCAGGACGCGGCCCCGCTGTCGAAGGTGGCGCTCCCACCCGGGCAGGACGACACGGAGGCGTGGTTCGTGACCGGCCACGCCGAGGCGCTCCGGGTCTACCGCGACGCCGAGACGTTCGAGCGGCGCAGCGCCGACGGCGTCCTCCCGTTCCTCGCGGCCTATCCCGTCATCGTCGCCCTGGACGGCGAGCATCACCGCCGCGTCCGCGGCCTCGTCCAGAACGGCTTCGCCCCCGCCCGCGTCCAGCGGCTGCGCCCCGAGATCGAGGACCTGGCCGCCGGGCTCGTCGACGAGATGGTCCTGGCGGGGGAGCCCGCGGACCTCGGCGACGCCTTCGCGGTCCCGCTGACCCTGCACGTCATCGCCCGCATGTTCGACCTGCCCAAGAGCGACTACGAGCGGTTCCAGGGCTGGGCCGACACGCTGGCCACCGCCGACGTGTCGACCGCGGCGCAGGCCCAGGAGGCCATGCAGGCGATGGTCGGCTACGCCGCGGCACTGCTGCCCGAGCGGGCCGCCGACCCCGGCGACGACCTGCTGTCCCTCGTGGCCGTGAACGCCCAGGCGAACGGCGTCGACGCCTTCGAGGCGGCGCTGCTG
Organism: Actinomadura sp. DC4; assembly: GCF_030406325.1. GTDB lineage: Bacteria > Actinomycetota > Actinomycetes > Streptosporangiales > Streptosporangiaceae > Actinoallomurus. The sequence goes on from NZ_JAUEQY010000001.1 coordinate 233,338, forward strand.
GCCGCCAGCCTGGTCGTCGCCGGGTGGGAGTCCACCCCCGCCGCGCTGGTCTCCTCCGTGCACCGGCTGCTCATCACGGACGGCGGCGACGGCCGGAGCCTGTACGCGCGGCTGTGCGACGAGCCGGGGCTGATCCCGACGGCCGTGGAGGAGATGCTGCGGATCGTGCCCAACAGCGTGCTCGGGGCCGCCAATCCGCGCCGCGCCACCCACGACATCGAACTCGGCGGGGTCCTGGTCCGCGCCGGAGAGCTCTGCATCCCGGCGCCCGACTCGGCGGCCCGGGACGCGAGCGCGTTCACCGACCCGGAACGCGTCGACCTGGCGCGGTCCCCCAACCCGCACCTGGCGTTCGGGAACGGTCCCCACGTGTGCGTCGGCGCGCCCGCCGCCCGGATGGAACTGCAGGTCGCGCTGGAGACGCTGACCTCACGGCTGCCGGACCTGCGCCTCGCGGTCCCCGCCGAGGACCTGGAGTGGCCCTTCGACCGGGGTGTCGCACGGCGCCCGGCGCGCTACCCGGTGGCCTGGACCGCGCACTAAGGTGCGTCAATTGTAGATTGACGACTGAAGGGTCGTCAATCTACGATTGACGCATGAGTCCACTCAACATCAGCCTCGCGGACCTGATCGCCCGTCTCGACGAGGAACTCCCCGACGCGGGCGGCCTGGCCCGCATCAGCGAGGCGCAGGTACGCGCCCTGACCCTGTCCGACCTCGGTGACCAGCTCGTCGACCACTACGTCGGCAAGGCCAGGCAGTCCGGCGCGTCGTGGAGCGAGATCGGCGACGCCATCGGGGTGTCCAAGCAGGCCGCCCAGCAACGCCACAAGCCCACCCCGTTCGAGCGGTTCACCGATCTGAACCGGCACAGCATCGTGCTGGCGCAGGAGGCCGCCCGGACGTACAAGCACGACTCCATCGGCACCGAACACCTGTTGCTCGGCCTGCTCGGCGAACCGCGGGGCCTGGCGCACGAGGTGCTGATGGCCAAGACCGAGTCGGAGCGGCGCATCCGCGACGCGATCGAGGAGGCGATGCCGCCGGCCGGGGAGAAGGCGCTGCGGGGCCACATCGCGTTCCGGCAGGAGAGCAAGGAGGCCATCGAGCAGGCGCTGCGCGCGGCGGCCGACCTCGGCCACGACCGGGTCGGCACGGAACACTCGCTGCTGGGCCTGATCCGCGTCGAGGAGAGCCCGGCCGCGCGGATCCTGCGCAACCTCGGCTTCACCTCCGACGAGCTGCACGAGACGGTCGGGACCGCGACCGCCGCGCGCGACAGGTAGCAGGCGGGCCGGCTCGCCGTCCCCAGGGCGCCCTGGGGATGGGGCCCGTCTCGAAGTCCCGCTGTTCTACTGCGCGACGCCCAGACGACGCCTCGCCGCGTTGTCGTCGGTCGCCGGCCGGCACCAGGCCGACTCCCTCCTCCGCCTTGCGAGACGCCGCCTGGACGCCGCTCGCCACGAACGGGACTTCGAGACAGGCCCTACCTGGCCCGGCCGTCGCCGACGACGATCGCCTCGCCGTCGCGGAGCGTACGGTGGGCCGTCTCCTCGGTGCGGTACCGCGCGGCGAGCAGCTCCACCGCCGCGCTCTCGGGGTGGCCCGAACGGTAGTGCGGCACGATCGCGTACTCCACGAGGCCCAGCCCGTCCCACACCGGCTCCGTGCCGTAGCAGCCGAGGACGGCGCCCGGGTCGTCGACCTGCTCGATGCCGCGCAGGCTCGGCGCGAGGACGCAGCACCCGGCGCTGTAGCCGCCCCAGACGACCGTGTCGGCCCGTACGAGGTCGGCCAGCACGCGGTCGCCGCCGCTGAGGGCCAGCGCGGCGCGCAGGACGAAGGTGTTCCCGCCGCGGAACCAGACCAGCTCGTAGCGCTCCAGGTCCGCGGCGAGGCGCTCGGCCTGGCCGAAGTAGGCCCGCAGGTCTACCTCCTCCGCCGTCAGGCCGAGGCCGGCGAGCGCGGTCACCTCACCCGCGACGCCCTCGGCCCGCAGGTCGGCGGGCAGCATGTCGACCGCGTTCGCGACCACCGCGGCGGGCCGCGGCGTGCGCAGCAGCGCGGTCAGGCGTTCCGGTTCGTCGCCCAGGCGGTAGGACGACAGGTACAGGCGCATACCGTCATCAGTACCAGTTGTGAGCCTGCCAGAAGCCCCAGGCCTTGCAGGGATCGCCGTAGCGGGAGCCGACGTAGGCCAGGCCCCAGGCGATCTGCGTCATCGCGTTGTTGCGCCAGTCCGCGCCGGCCGAGGCCATCTTCGAGCCGGGCAGCGCCTGCGGGATGCCGTACGCGCCGCTGCCGGGGTTCTCGGCGTGCTCGTTCCAGCCGCTCTCGTGGTTCCACATGGTGAGCAGGGAGCTCCAGCAGCCGCCCCAGCCCTTGAGCGCGCTCATCTTCTTGGCGTACTGCTGGTTCTCGGCCGCGCTCGGGTCGTGGCTCATCCGGGCCTTGAGCGCCTCCCACTCGCGCTTCTTCTTCAGCGCGGCGGCCTTGGCCTTCGCCTTCTTGGCGGCGGCCTTCTCGGCGGCGACCTCCTTCTCGTACGCGCGCCGCTTGGCGTTGGCCTCGGCGCCGGCGACGACCGGGTCCATCTGGTAGCCGGAGAGTTCCTGCATCAGCTCGTTCGTCGAGATGTCCGCGGCGCCGGGGGGTGGTTTGCCCTTCCCGAAGTTCACGTTCGCGACGACGACGAGCACGAGTACGACGATCAGCGACATGATCACAACGGTGCTGGTGGCGGCCCGCTTGGCCAGACGGAAACCCCAGAAGCCCTTCGGCTTGTCGAGGTCGCCGGCGTAGGGGTCTCGCCTCGAGTCGTACGAACCCGTGAGTTCATCCAAGTCGTAGGCGTTTTGGGGGCGCCGCGGTGCCTGATGCCGATGTTGCATAGCAACATAGCTTGCACCATCTCACCGCTTCTATGGTCGTTTGTCCGTGGACTCACACTCGCGGCCTGCGGTGCGTTACGTCATACGAACCTCATTCGCCCAGCGTGCGGGACGCTTCCAGCTCGGCACGGGTCGGCGGATCGGCGCCCTGACGCGAGCAGGTGATCGCGGCCGCGCGGGCCGCCTCGTCGAACACCGCGCCGAGCACCGCCGGCCCGGCGGACCGCAGTGCCTCCCGCCGCTCCGCGCCCAGCAGCCCGCGACGGCCGAGCCCGGCGAGAAGCGCGCTCATGTACGAGTCGCCGGCCCCGACCGTGTCGACGAGCTCGGCCGGATGCGCGGGCACGCGCAGCGGGGGACACCCGCGGCCGGTGACCACCGACCCGGCCGCGCCGTGCGTCACCGCCACGACGCCCACACCCGCCGACACCAGCTCGTCGGCGAACCCCTCGTGCCCGCGGCCCGGGCGCAGCCACGCCAGGTCCGCGTCGCTGACCTTGACCACGTCGGCGACGAGCAGCAGCGCCTCGACGCGCGCCCGCGCGTCGTGGACGCCGTCCATCACGGCGGGTCGGCAGTTGGGGTCGTAGGTGATCGTCGCCTCCTCGCGCAGCCGCCGGGCCAGCCCGGCGAGCACGTCCGCGCCCGGGGGCATGACCAGGGCGAGCGAGCCGATGTGGAGCGCGTCGAGGCCCTCCAGGTACGGTCCTTGCCCGGCCGCCTCCGCCTCGGTCCACTGCCAGTCGGCGGTCCCGGCGATCCGCAGGTCGAAGGAGGGCACGCCGTCGGCGCCGTGGTGGACGAAGGCGACGGACGAGGGTTCGGGCGCCTCGACGACGGCCTCGGTACCGATGCCGTTACGGACGAGATGGTCGAGGAGCGTACGGCCGAAGGGGTCCGCGCCGACGCGAGCGATCATCCGCGTGCCGACCCCGAGCCGCGCGAGCCCGACGGCGACATTGGCCGGACTCCCGCCGGGCAGGGGCCGGTAGACGCCGCCGGGCTCGGCGACGAGGTCGACGACACACTCCCCGGCGACCGCGACGACCGGCGTTTCATCGGCCGGTGCTTCATCGGCCGGCGTTTCATCGGTCGGCAAGGACGCTCCTCATCGCGGGACCGCCGACGCGACCCGGCTCCCGCCGCGCGCCGGCGGCCGGAGCCTCCCCGGCGACCGGTCGTTCATGGCTCGGCAACGATGCTCCTCACGACGTCGGGCCGGGGACACCGGCCGCATTCCCGCAGGGTAGCCGGGGTCCGCAGGTGGCGGGCCGGTCCGTGGCCGGCCGGTCGTCCGTAGGGTCCTGCCGGGCCGCGTACCTCTGGCCGGGGTCGGCCGGGGCGGGGGCGCGCCGGGGAGCGCGACGGCTCCCCGGCGGGCGGGGCGGTCGGGGCGGGTCGGTTCTCACCACGGGTCAGGTGGAGTCGGGGATGTTGCCCGGCGCCGCGCCCGCCATGATCGCGACGGCCTCCGCCATGTCGACGTCTCCCGGGCGTACGACGGCCACGCGGCGGCCCAGGCGCTGGATGTGGACGCGGTCGGCGACGTCGAACACCGTCGGGATGTCGTGGCTGATCAGGATGACCGGCAGGCCCCGCTCCCGTACCTCGCGGATCAGGTCCAGGACCATGCCCGACTCCTTCACGCCCAGTGCGGCGGTCGGCTCGTCCATGATGACCACGTGCCGCGCGAACGCCGCGCCGCGGGCCACCGCCACGCCCTGGCGCTGGCCGCCCGACAGGGTCTCGACCGACTGGTTCATCGAGTTGATGCCGATCTTCAGGTCCTGCATGTGCGCGCTCGACTCGGCCTCCATCCGCTTGGTGTCGAGCAGCCGGAAGACCCGCCCGAGCACGCCCCTGCGGCGTACCTCGCGGCCGAGGAACAGGTTCGCGGCGATGTCCAGCGCGGGTGCGACCGCCAGGTCCTGGTACACCGTCTCGATGCCCGCCCGCCGGGCGTCCGCCGGGTTGTGGAAGTGCACCGGCCGGCCGTCCAGCAGGATCCGGCCCTCGTCCGGGATGAGGGCGCCCGAGAGCGCCTTGATCAGGCTGGACTTGCCAGCTCCGTTGTCGCCGATCACGGCCAGGATCTCGCCGGGCAGGAGTTCGAAGTCGACCCCGTTCAGGGCCGTGACGTGCCCGTACCGTTTGACGAGGCCGTACGCCTCCAGGACCGGGCTCACGCGCGCCTCCTCCGGGCGATCTGGTCGACGCCGACGGCGAGGATGACCAGGATTCCGGTGATGAGCACCTGGTAGATCGAGGCGACCCCCATGAGCTGCAGGCCGTTGCGGATCACGCCGACGATCAGCGCGCCGAACAGGACGCCGACGATGCTGCCCCGCCCGCCGAACAGGCTGACGCCGCCCAGTACGACCGCGGTGATGCTGTCGAGGTTGTCGGTCTGGCCGGCCTGCGGGTCGCCGACCGCCGTACGGCCGACGAGGAGCAGGCCCGCGACGCCGTACACCGCGCCCGCGACCGTGTAAACCGTGATCAGCAGGCGCCGGGTCGAGATGCCGGTGAGCCGCGCCGCCTCGGGATTGTCCCCGACCGCGTACACGTGCCGGCCCGCGGCGGTGTGCCGCAGGACGTACCAGGCGATGAGGAACATCACGAGCATGACCACCGACCCGTACGTCACGTCGGTGTTGCCGAGCGGGAACGTCTGCCCGAGCGCCGTCAGCATCTTCGGCAGGCCGGTGACCGTCTGGTCCTTGGAGTAGATGTGGGTGAGGGCGAAGGCGATGTTCAGCGTGCCGAGGGTGACGATGAACGCGGGCAGCCGCGCCATCGTCACCAGCGTGCCGTTCAGCGCGCCGAACGCCGCGCACACGCCGATGCCGAGCAGGATCGCCAGCGGCGCGGGCACGCCGCCGCCGACCGCGAGCCGGGTCATCACGATCGTGCCGAACGCCATCACCGCGCCGTTGGACAGGTCGATGCCGGCCGTGAGGATGACGACCGTCTGGCCGATGGCGAGGGTGCCGACCTCCATCACCTGCTGGACGACCAGCGAGAGGTTGCCGCCGGTCATGAACCGGTCGGTACGCAGCCAGAAGAACAGACAGGCCAGGATCAGCGCCGCGAGGGGACCCACGGTCGGCAGGGCGGCGAAGCGGGTGATCTGCGAGGGCACGGTCCGTACGCCCGGCTCGGCGGCCGTCTCAGGCATCGGCTCAGCCCCAGCAGTTGCTCAGGCCGAACTGGACGTCCTTGGAGTCCAGCCCCGGCTGCGGCTTCGCGGTGATCAGGTTGACGCCCGTGTCGGTGTAGCCGCTGGCCTTCTTGCCGCCCTTGGCCCACGCGACGATGGAGTCCACGCCCTGCGCGGCCATCTTGAGCGGGTACTGCTGGGCGGTCGCCGCGATCTGCCCGGACTGCACCGCCTTGACGCCGGTGCACCCGCCGTCGATCGAGACGATCATCGTCGTCTTGTCCTTGCCGGCCGCCTTCAGCGCGGTGTACGCGCCGAGCGCCGCGGGCTCGTTGATCGTGTAGACGAGGTTGATGCCGGGGTCCTTCTGGAGGCAGTTCTCCATGGCGGTCTGGCCCTTGGCCTGGTCGCCGGCGGTGTACTGCGTGCAGGAGATGCTCGGGTCGCCCTCCTTGATCCCGTACCCCTGCAGGAACCCGTTGTGCCGCAGCACGCCGACGGTGATCCCCGGGTTGAGGTCCAGCATCGCGATCTTGACCGGCTTGGCGCCCTCGACGCTCTTGGCGTACTTGCCGATGAGGATCCCGGCGGTGAGGTTGTTGGTCGCGAAGAGCGCGTCCGCCGAGTTCTGCGGGTCGGGCGGCGTGTCGAGCGCGATGACGTCGATGTTCTTGGCGCGGGCCTTGGCCAGGCTGGGCACGATCGCCTTGGTGTCGCTCGGCACGATCAGGATGCCCTTGACCCCGGCCGCGATCATGTTCTCCATCGCGGTGACCTGGCTGGCGTTGTCGCCGTCGAACTTGCCCGCCGCGGTCATCAGCTTGACGCCCTTGGCCTTGGCCTCCTTCTCCGCGCCCTCCTTCATCTTCACGAAGAACGGGTTGGTGTCGGTCTTGGTGATGAGGCCGATGGTGATGTCCTTGCTCGAACCCTTGGCTCCGCTGCCGCACCCGGCCGCGGCGAGCGACAGGGCCGCGACCGCCGCGAGGCATCCGGCGAGGCGGCCTGGTGTGGAGATCCCGTGCTTCATACCGACTCCTCCGACAGCGCCGCCTGCGATGGGTACGGCGCGTGACTTGACAGTTGACGGCACCTGGGAAACGTTTTCAGGAAACGTTTCCCAGAACGTAGATCGCGAAAGCGGACCTGTCCAGGGGTGAACGCGCTTGAAAGATCTCGGCTCGCGGCGAGGGACGTCCGGGCGGCCGGAGAGGGCGCGAGCGGCCCCGGACCGGGCCGGGCGACGGCAGCGCCGAGGCGCGAACCCGCCGCCGGTGCCGCGCCACCGATCAGCCGCCGGCGGTGACGTGTGGCCGGTGATGTGTTCCCGATCGCGTGCGGTCGGCCGCGACCGGACGCGGGGCCGACATGGACCCGTGGCCGGTCGCGCGAAGCGCGGTCCGCGACCGGCGGTCCGCGAGCTTCACGGGGCGGGTCCTCAATGTGGGCGTGCCTTACGGGTGGCCAGGCGGTTTACCCGTTCCCACCCTGGTGCAGAATTGACCGGCCGGTCCGAGCGGGGGAGGGACGGATGGCAGGCGACGGGGACAGTGCCCGGCGTACGGTCACGATGCGGGACGTCGCCCGGCAGGCCGGGGTCGGCCTCGCCACCGTCTCGCGGGTGATCAACGGCAAGCCCGGCGTGGCGCCCGAGCTCGTCCGGCGGGTCACCGAGACCGCCCGCGCCCTCGGGTACCGGCACGATCTCACCGCCAGCAGCCTCCGCCGTGCCGACCGGCGCACCGCCACGATCGCGCTGGTCCTGGAGGACGTCGCCAACCCCTTCTCCTCCGCCCTGCACCGCGCCGTCGAGGACGCCGCCCGCGAGGCGGACATCCTCGTCCTCGCGGGCAGCAGCGACGAGCACCCCGACCGCGAGCGCGAGCTCATCGACGCCTTCACCCTCCGCCGCGTCGACGGGCTGATCGTGCTGCCCACCGGTGGCGCGGACGAGCAGCTCGCCGCCGTACGCCGCCACGGCACGCCCATCGTCTGCGCCGACCGGCTCGTCGAGATCGACCGCGTCGACACCGTCACCGTCGACAACCGTGACGGCACCTGGGCGGCCGTCCGCCGCCTGAGATCCCGGGGGCACCGGCGGATCGCGTTCCTCGGCGACCAGGAGACGATCTGGACGGCGCGGCAGCGGTACGCCGGGTTCGCCGGAGAGCACGCCGAGGCGCGGGCGGAGATCGACGAGCGGCTCGTGCACCGTGACCTGCACGGCGCCGAGGCCGCGCGCGAGGTCACCGCGCGGCTTCTCACCACGGCCCACCCGCCCACGGCGATCTTCGCCGCGCAGAACCTCCTCACGATGGGGGCGCGGCGCGCGCTGCAGGATCTCGGGCTGCAGGACGGCGTCGCGCTCATCGGCTTCGACGACTTCCCGGTGGCCGACATGCTGGCCCCGGGGATCTCCGTCGTCTCCCAGGACGCCGCGCGGGTCGGGCGGACCGCCGCGCGGCTGCTGCTCGGCCGGGTGCGGGGCGGCGAGGACCAGCTGGCCGCCCGGCACTCGGTCGTGCCGACGAGGTACGTCGCGCGGGGCTCGGGAGAGATCCCGCCCGGTCAGTAGTCGAGCTGGAAGGACAGGTCCGGCTCGATCGTGGCGACGTCCATCTGCGCCTTCTGCAGCCGCCCGGAGTAGTCCCAGTTGAGCGACTGCCAGCGGGTGAACTGGTCCAGCACCCACTGCCCGGACTGACGGCTGCCGTTGCCGGACCGGCCGTTGCCGCCGAACGGCAGGTGCGCCTCGGCGCCGGAGGTCGAGTTGTTGACGCTGATCATCCCGGCCCCGATCCCGGAGCGGAAGGCGAACACCTTGGCCGGGTCGGTCGTGTAGATCGCCGACGACAGGCCGTACCCGGGCAGGTTCGCCAGCTCGATCGCCTCGTCCAGCGTGTCGTACGGCAGGACGCCCACGATCGGGCCGAACGTCTCCTGCAGGAACAGCTCGTCCTCCCGGCCCACTCCGTCGACGATCACCGGGTGGTAGTACAGGCCGCGCTCGGGATCGCCGACGAAGCCCTCGCGCGGGTTGTCCGCGGTGATCCGGCCGACGCCGGTCGAGCCGTACGTCGGCAGGTCACCGATCCAGCCGAGGTACTTCTCGAAGGATTCGGCGAAGCGCTCGGACAGCATCGGGCCGAACACCACGTCCTCCGACGGGTCACCGACCCGGGCCGCGCGCGTCGCGGCGTCGAAGCGGCGGATGAAGGCGCGGTGCATCGACTCGTGCACGATCACGGTGCCGAGCGAGGTGCAGCGCTGCCCGGCGGTGCCGAAGCCGGAGAACAGCGCGGCCTCGACCGCCAGGTCCAGGTCGGCGTCCTCGGTGACCACCATCGGGTTCTTGCCGCCGAGTTCGAGGCAGGGCGACTGGAGGTGCAGGCCGCACAGCGAGCCGATGCGCGAGCCGACGCGGGAGGAGCCGGTGAAGCCGACCTTGTCCACGACCCGCTCCACCAGCGCGTCCGACAGCCCGGCGAACGTGTCGGCGCCCTCGGCGAAGACCAGGTTGAACACCCCGTCGGGCAGCCCGGCGTGCACGAACAGCTCGTGCAGCGCCTTCGCCGACGCGGCGGCGTACTCCGCGGGCTTCCACACGACGGCGTTGCCGCACAGCAGCGCCGGCACGACGTACCACGACGGCACGGCCACCGGGAAGTTGCCGGCCGTGATGATCATCGCGGTGCCGACCGGGACGCGGAAGGTGAACAGCTGCTTGTCCGGCATCTCCGACGGGACCGTCTGCCCGTACAGCCGCCGTCCCTCGCCGAGGAAGAAGTCGCAGGTGTCGATGATCTCCTGCACCTCGCCGAGCGATTCCGCGTACGGCTTGCCGATCTCGCGGGTGACGAGCCGGGCGAGGCGCTCCTTGTTGCGCTCGACCAGGCGGCCGGCACTGGAGATCACACGTCCGCGCACCGGTGGGGGCACGTCGGCCCACGCGCGCTGGGCCTCACTCGCCGTACGGCACGCGCCGACGATCTCGTGGGGCCGGGCGAGCCCGACCTCGGCCACGACATCGGACAGGTCGGCCGGGTTGACGGAGTTCACGGTGTGGTCCGCGGCCGGGAACGGCCGGCCGCCCACCACCGACGTGACGGTCTGCATCTGGGGTCCTCCTCAGGAAGCGTCCGTCACATGGTGCCGTGTCCGGCCCCCGGTTCACGAGGTTCGGCCGCCTCCGGCAGGAGCACCTCGGCGAGGTGGACCGCCCGCCGGCCCGTGAGCTGCTCGATCTGCGTACGGCAGCTGAATCCGTCCGCGAGCACGATCGTCTCCGGCGCCGCCTCGCGTACGGCCGGGGCCAGGGAACGCTCGGCCACCGCGACGGACACGTCGTAGTGGCCGCGCTCGAAGCCGAAGTTGCCGGCCAGCCCGCAGCACCCGGAGTCGGGGATGCTCACCTCGACCCCGGCCTTGGCCAGCAGGCGCAGGTCGGCGTCCTGGCCCAGCTCGGCGTACTGATGGCAGTGGATCTGCGCGAGGGCCCGGCGCGTCTCGCGCGGCGGCGTCCAGCCGGCCTCCTCCAGGAGCTCGGCGAAGGTACGGACCTTCAGGTCGGCCAGACGCTCGTCGCCGGGCAGCAGCTTCGCCCAGTCCGAGCGGAGCGCCGCGGTGCAGCTCGGCTCCAGGCCGACGATCGGGATGCCGCGCGCGGCGTACGGGTGGATCGCCTCCAGCGAGCGCCGGGCGACCTCGCGGGCCACCTTGAGCTGGCCGGTGCTCATCCAGGTGAGCCCGCAGCAGACCTGGGCGCGCGGGAGGAGCACCTCGTACCCGGCGTCCTCCAGCACGCGTACGGCGGCGCGGCCCGCGGACGGGGTGAAGTAGTTGGTGAAGGTGTCCGGCCAGAGCAGTACCTGCGGCCGGTCGCCGGACGGCCGCTCGCGCCGCCGGAACCAGCGGGTGAACGGCTGCCGCGCGGGAGCGGGCAGGTCGCGTTCGGGCGCCACGCCGCCGAGGCGCTTGCCCAGCCCGGCGAGCGCCTGCGCGAGGCGGCCGGGGGAGGACGCGGCGCGCAGCGGCAGGCGCGCCAGCCGCAGCCACACCGGGAGCCAGCCCATGGAGTAGTGCGCCATCGGCCGTACGCGCCGGCGGTAGTGGTGGTGCAGGAACTCGGACTTGTAGGTGGCCATGTCGACGTTGACCGGGCAGTCGGACGAGCAGCCCTTGCAGGACAGGCACAGGTCGAGGGCCTCGTGCACGGAGTCGGACCGCCAGCCCTCGGTGTCGAGCTCGCCGCGGAGCATCTCCTCCAGCGCGCGGGCACGCCCCCGGGTGGAGTCCTTCTCGTCGCGGGTGGCCCGGTAGCTCGGGCACATGACCCCGCCGTGCTCACTGCGGCACTTGCCGACGCCCACGCAGCGGTGCAGCGCCTGCCGAAGGTCGCCGTTGTCCTCGGCGAACGGCAGGAACGTGCGCGGGGCCGGCGGCATGCGGTCCGTGCGGAGCCCGGAGTCGAGAGGGTCGGGGTCGACGAGGATGCCCGGGTTCATCCGGCCCGTCGGGTCCCACGCGCCCTTGAACTCGCGGAACGCCCGCAGCGTGTCACCGTCGTAGACGAGCGGCAGCACCTCCGAGCGGGCCCGCCCGTCGCCGTGCTCGCCCGACGGCGAGCCGCCGTGGGAGGCGACCAGCCGGGTCGCCTCCTCGATCACCGAGCGGAACGTCGCGCGCCCGCGGTCGGTGCCGAGGTCGAAGTCGATGCGGATGTGCAGGCAGCCCTCGCCGAAGTGCCCGTACGCGGCGCCCTGCACGCCGTGGCGGGCGAACAGGGCGCGCAGGTCGCCGAGGTACGCGCCGAGGCTGGCCGGCGGGACCGCGGAGTCCTCCCAGCCCGGCCACGCCTGGGAGCCGTCCGGCGCCCGCGTCGCCAGGCCCGCGCCGTCCGTACGGATCTTCCACACGGCGGCCTGCCGCGCCGGGTCGGTTTCGACCAGCGCGCCGGGGAACTCGCGGGCCAGGATCCGCGCGCGCTCCTCCGCGTCGTCGCCGGTGAGCTCGACGAGCAGCCAGGACCCGCCCTCGGGCAGGCCGGACCGGTCGGCGCCGCGTGCCATCTGGACGATCTGCGCGTCCAGCCCCTCGCACGCGCTGGGCCCGTGCTCCAGGATCTGGGGGACGGCCTCGCCGGCGGCCACGAAGTCGGGGAAGCCGGCGATGACGAGGACCTTGGTGTCCGGCTCGGAGACCAGGCGGAGGGTGGCGCCGAGCGTGATCGCGCAGGTGCCCTCGCTGCCGACGAGCGCGCGGGCGACGTTGAAGCCGTGCTCGGGCAGCAGGTGTTCGAGCCCGTACCCGGACACCTGGCGGGGAAAGCGGCCCAGCGACGTACGGAGCGAGGCGAGATGCCGGTCGCGCAGCGCCCGCAGCCGCTCGATGAACGGGTCCCCGGTCTCGTCCTTGTACGCCCCGACCGTCATCGGCGTGCCGTCGTAGCGCAGGACGTCGAGCCGGTCCACGTTGTCGGACGTACGGCCGTAGACGAGCGCGCGCGTGCCGCACGCGTTGTTGCCGATCATGCCGGCGAGGACGCAGCGGCTCCGCGAGGAGGGGTCGGGCCCGAACCGCAGCCCGTACCGGCCGGCCTCGGCGTTGAGGTCGTCCAGCACGACACCGGGCTGGACGACGGCGATGCGCCGGTCGGGGTCGATCTCGACGATGCGGTTCAGGTGCCGGGAGAAGTCCAGCACGAGCCCCTCGCCGATCGCGTTGCCGGCGATGCTCGTGCCGGCGCCGCGCGCGGTGATCGCGACGTCGTGCTCACGGGCGGCCTGGACCGCGGCGACGACGTCCTCATCGGAGCGGGGGAAGACGACGCCGAGCGGCACCCGCCGGTACACCGAGGCGTCGTAGGAGTACTCCGCCCGCCGGCGTACGGAGAAGTCGACCTCGCCGCCGAGCGCCGCGCGCAGGTCGTTTTCGAGTGTGCTCATCGGTTCAAGCGTGGCAGATCTGGTGGGGGCGGCGACGGGCGGGCCGTCGTTCCGGCGATGTGCGGGCCGTCACATTGTCAGCCGGCGCTCACCTGGTGGAAGGTGAGGGCGCGGACCCGACCGTACCGGAGGGACCATGCCCTACGTTCTCCTCGCCTCTGGGCTTCTCGCGCTGCTCACCACGGTCAACGCCATCCGTCCCCGGCACTCTCTCCTGCTGCTGGTCGCGGGCTTCTTCGCCGCGTGGCTGACCATCGAACTGGCCCCGTGGGTGCTCGCCCTGGAGGTCGTGGCCACCGCGCTGCTCGCCGCCGGCGGCGGGCTGTCCGGTTTCGGGTGGCTCGGGCTGGCCGCCACGGCGATCGGCTGGGTGGGACTCGCCGTCGTCATGGTCCGGGCCCTCCGTACGACGCTGACCGTACGGGAGTGGACCGCCGAGCTCGACCCGGGCGAGCAGGCGCCGGCGTTCCCCCTGTCCCACGTGGCCCTCCCGTTCCTGATGACCCGGCGGCGCGGGGTGACGCGTGTCCGGGACCTCGCGTACGGGGACGATCCGCGCCTGCGCCTGGACGTGTACAAGCCCACCTCGCCGGGCGCGCTCCGGCCGGGGATCATGGAGGTGCACGGCGGGGCGTGGACGATCGGGAGCAAGCGCGAGCAGGGCATCCCGCTGCTGAACCACCTCGCCGCCAACGGCTGGGTCGGCCTGAACGTGGACTACCGGCTGAGCCCGCGCGCGAAGTTCCCCGACCATCTGGTGGACCTGAAGCGAGCGATCGCGTGGTACCGCTCGCACGCGGAGGAACATGGTGCCGACCCGTCGTTCCTGTGCGTCACGGGCGGCTCGGCGGGCGGCCATCTGGCGGCGCTGGTCGCCCTGACCGCGAACGTCCCGGAGTACCAGCCGGGCTTCGAGGACGTGGACACCTCGGTACGCGCGGCCGTCCCGTTCTACGGGGTGTACGACCTGCGCGCGCTGCTGGACGGCGCGCCGGGGGTGTTCGCGTCGTTCCTGGAACGGCATGTGATGGGCGTACGGCGAGCCGAGGACCCGGAGGCGTACGCGAAGGCCTCGCCGGAGCACTGGATCCGCGAGGACGCCCCGCCGTTCCTGGTGGTCCACGGCGACCTGGACACACTGGCCCCGGTGGCCCAGGCACGCACGTTCGCCGAACACCTCCGCGAGAGGTCGGCGGCCCCGGCGCTGTACGCGGAGATGAAGGGCGCCCAGCACGCCTTCGACATCTTCCCGTCCTACCGCTCGGCCCGCGTCATCGAGGGCACCGAACGCTTCCTGACCTCCGTACGGCAAGCCGAACGGCGCCAGACGACCTAGGCCGGCCTGCGGCCGAAGTGGCGGGCGAGGGTGTGGAAGGCCTCCTTCGGCTCCCAGTGCCAGTGCTCCGTGGGCGCGTCGCGGGTCTTCCAGACCGGTTTGACGATCGCGTAGCTCGCCAGGTCCAGGTCGTGGCGCGGGTCCTTGCGGTGCGGGGCGTCGGGGGTGACGAAGTCGTACGCCAGGGCCGCGTACAGGCCCATCGACTCGAAGACGCCGAGCAGGACCCCGAGGTACTCGGCCTGGGAGCGCTCGCTGCGGACCAGGTGGCCCTTGATCTCGGGCCGGGGTCTGCCGTAGTCGACGACGTCCCAGCCCATGCCGCCGCGTTCCGGGGCGCCCTCGTACGTGCAGGTGCCGAACTCTGAGATCACCACCGGCTTGCCCCAGCGCCGGTACTTCGTGAGCTCGCGCACGTGGCCGGACCGGCGGGGGAAGTAGGAGTAGTAGTTGACGCTGACCAGGTCGAACAGGTCCCAGTCGACCTCGTCGTCCTCCGCCGCGCCGTACGTCATCGGGCCGCCGAACACGGACCGGCCGACCTTCGCGGCCCGGGCCGTGAACGCGCTCAGCCGTCGCATCATCTTCTCCGGATCGTAGTTCCCGCTGGTCAGGTTCTTGATCCGCTCCAGGGCGTCGTCACCCGGCACGATGCCGGGGACGAACAGCACGAACTCGCAGCCGACGCTGAGATGCACCTTCGCGCCCTGCCGCCGCAGCCGCTCGGCGTGCCGGCCCGTCTCGGCCAGGTGCTCCAGGATCTCCTTCGGCGGCCGGTCGCCCAGCCGTGGCTGGAGCCAGACGTTCAGCCCGCGCTCGGCCGCCTCCGACGCCGTGGCCCCGAGCCGTTCGACGCCGTCACCGAAGACCGAGACCGAGTCGGCGTGCAGCCCGTCCTTGATCGCCCGCAGGTCTCCGCGCATCCGCGTGGCGTTCCATCCGGTCGCGGGCGTCTCCCCGTCCGTGACCTCGTACGAAACGCCGCGGTACCTCAGCCCGGTCGCCGCCTCGGCACGGCCCCCCACGCCGAGTGCCCCGACGGCCGCCATCCCGGCCAGGAACCGCGCCCGGCTGATCCCCTCACTGCGCACCATGTCTCCATCCGTCCGGCGAGAGTGTCCTTTCCGGACGAGTCTCGTGAGCGGAGGTACGGACGGCACTCGGCCGATGGTCTATCGCGGCACGCCCTTGGTATGCCGGTGAGCGTCCGGCCGCAGACCTGTGTCTACGCCCGGCGCCGTCAGTCGCCGAACTCGTTCTGGACGCCGGGCGGGGTCAAGGCGGTGATGTAGTGCTGCGGGCGGTGATCCTCGAAGGAGTACACGACCGGCAGGGAGCGCAGCGGCTGGACGCGTCCGCCGACGAACGCCAGGGCCGCCAGACCGAGACCGCCCAGGAAACTCGCCGTCTGGCCCGTCGCGCCGGTCTCCCGCAGGCCCCCCTTCCTGGCGTCGTACGGGTGGCCGAGGAAGCGCGTCAGGCCGAGCATGCTGTGGCGCAGGTTCGGGACCTCGTAGCGGAACTCCCGGCCGAAGTGGCGGTACGGGCCGGACGTCTTCGGCGGCAGGTGCGGGACGACGTCGCTGTCGTAGACGTAACGGATGACGTTCTCGCGCAGGAAGGCGTCCTCGCCGCAGGCACGGGTGAAGCGCGGGTCGCCGAGCATGGGCTGCCCGAAGGTGTAGACGGCGCGGAGCCGGTCGGTCAGGTCGCCGTCGCGGCTGAACTTGCGCTCGTGCCGCAGCATGACGGCGATCATCGCGGCCATCGCACCGCCGAGGCTGTGCCCGGTGACGTACAGCGCCTCCAGCTCGTCCATGTGCGGCACGTCGGTCTCGCCGGTCTCGCCGGGCAGCGGGGTGCGGACCGAGAGACCCCGGCAGGCGCGCTTCAGCGCCGAGACGACCTCGTACCGCGTCGCCCGTACGTTGCGGTAGAAGCCGGCGTGCACGGTCGCGTGCGGGTCGCCGAACCGGCACGGCATCCGCTCCGGCATGACGTCGGCGTCGGTCATCCAGCCGACGACGTCGGTGGGTTCGGTGCCGCGGTAACAGAGGATCGCGACCTTCCCGCTCCGGCTCTGGATGAGGAACGCCGTCGAGCGGATGAACATGGCGTCGACGGACGAGCCGACCATGCGGCAGTGGTTCTCCTCCAGTCCGAGCCGCGCCATGATCATCGAAACGGTCTCGGCGTCGGAGTAGGCGTAACCCGCGCAGGTGGCCAGGGCGTGCGCGATCGCCAGGTCCGGGTGGCGGACGGCCCGCAGCAACCGAGTCTCCAGGTCGGGGTAGACGGGAAAGCCGGGCGTCCTTGCGGGCCCGTACGGCCGGAGCCGCGCGTAGTCCGGGCCCCGCGTGTCGCGCGTCCACAGCCCGCCGGTCTCGAGCTCGCGGCGCAGCGTCCGCTCCCACTCCAGGGTGGACGGCGTGCCGAGCTCGATGGGTTCCGCAGCCATCGGGTCACCTCCGGCTCACGGTAAGACTGTCGCCTGCGGTGATTTCCGCGCGGTGCGGACCGAACCCCAAGCTCGCGCAAATTCGCCGGTCAGCCTCCCCACCGTCGCCGGAGCCTGGTCAGGAGGTGCGGGCGTCGTAGCCCTCGCGGTGTGCGCGGACCTCGTCCATGTGGGTCTGTGCCCAGTGTCTGAGGCCGCGTGTCATGTCGTGGAGAGAGAGGCCGAGTTCGGTCAGCTCGTAGGAGACGGTGACGGGGACGGTCGGCGTCACGGTGCGGGTGAGCAGGCCATCGCGTTCCAGCGACCGTAGGGTCTGGGTCAGCATCTTCTGGCTGACGCCGGCCAGCAGGCGGGAGAGCTCGGAGTAACGCATCGCTCTCGCGGCATCCGACGCATCGAGCCGGCCGGAGGCGTCGCCGCCCAGCGCGCACAGGATCAGTACGACCCACTTGTTCGAGATCCGGTCGAGGAGCTGGCGACTGGGGCATACCGTCAGGAATGCGTTGTACTCCGTCTTGGCCTGAGCCCTCTTACCGGCCTTCGTCGTTGCCACTG
This sequence comes from Actinomadura sp. DC4, assembly GCF_030406325.1. Taxonomy (GTDB): domain Bacteria; phylum Actinomycetota; class Actinomycetes; order Streptosporangiales; family Streptosporangiaceae; genus Actinoallomurus. Next base: position 250,682 of record NZ_JAUEQY010000001.1, read on the forward strand.
ATCTCGCCGTTTCCCTGTGGGGGGTTACGCACTTCAAGGTGCCTATTTCCCTAGGGGAAGTTGCTCTCCAATACTGATGCAAGGAGGCCGGAGACGCCACCCCGGGTGAAAGACGAAAGGCACCACGATGAACGCATCCCCACGAGCGACGCGTACGGGCCGCGGGTCACGAATGAGCTGATCCGCGAAGCGCTGCACCCGTACCCGGAGTCGTTGTTCATCGCCACCAAGGTGGGGCGAGCCGCGACGCGCAGGGCGGCTGGCCCACGGCCCGGCAGCCCGAAGATCTGCGCAGGCAGGTCCACGAGAACCTTCTGTCCCTCGGGGTCGAGGCTCTCGATCTGGTGAACCTGCGGCATGGGCGATGCCGAAGGCCCCCGGCCCGAGTCTCTCGCGGAGGCGTTCGAGACGCTCGTCGACCTCCGGCAGGAAGGTCTGATCCGCAACCTCGGGGTCAGCAACGTCACCGCCGAGCAGGTCGCCGAGGCGCGCGGTATCGCGCCGATCGTGTGCGTGCAGAACATGTACAATCTCGCTCACCGCCACGACGACGACCTCATCGACCGGCTCGCCACCGACGGCATCGCCTACGTGCCGTTCTTCCCGCTCGGAGGGTTCACCCCGCTACAGTCCGAGGCCCTCTCGGGAGTCGCAGCCCGGCTGAGGGCGACGCCGATGTCCGTCGCGCTGGCCTGGCTGTTGCGGTGCTCACCGAACATCCTGCTCATCCCCGGCACATCGTCGACGGCGCATCTGCACGAGAACATCGCCGGCGCCGGACTCTCCCTCTCCAACGAGGACGCGGCCGAGTTGGACGGCATCGGCCACTGACCGGCACACGGGCCATGCCCCGGGGTCGATCGGCACGTGTGGCGCCACACCGGGCGCGGCGACAAGTACGTGACGGTGATCTCCAGCGGTCGTGGCGCGGCGGTATGGGCGGGGGCCCTCACGTACGCCGCCGACATCTTCACGTCCGGCGACCAGGACGTTCGTCTCGCCGGGCAGCCTCCCCATCGTCGCCGGTTCACCAGCCATGGGTCGAGTAGGGAGTGCCGGTCAGGTACGACCTGATCCCCGTGGCGGGATAGCCGATCGTGTTGGAGGGAAGCATCGAGGGGTCGCACCACAGGAGTTTGCCGCACTTGTGCGGCTCGGCGTTGAACGGTTCGCCCTGCCAGCGGCCGGTGGCGAAGAACATGCCGACACGGGCCAGGTCCGCGTGTTGCCGGTGGTGGACCACGGTGGCCAGGCGTAGGTCGGTTGGGTCGATGCGGATGCCGACCTCTTCACAGGCCTCGCGGGCCGCTCCGTCGCCGATGGTCTCGCCTTCGTCCAGGTGTCCGCTGGGCAGGTGGAGCATGCCGTCGCAGTAGCCGGTGCCTTGGCGTTCCAGGAGCAGGATCTCGGAGTTCCGTTCGAGGATGACGTGGACGTCGATGATCGACCGATAGCGCTCTGGCATTCGCCCTCCCAGGCCGGGGTCACTGGTGCGGGAGTGACCGTAGTGCCTGGATGGAGGCGGTGAGCCGTCGGGCGAGGAAATAGGCATGGTGGCGGGTGGAGTCGAACACGATCGTGTGCATTTGGTCGAGCGCGAGCATCGTGGCGATCTGGCGGTAACGCTCGAGTTCGGCGCGTGAGACCTCTGGATCGTCCTCGAACCGGCCATGTGAACCGCGGATCGCCAGGCGCCGCTGGAGTTCATCGGCGTCACAGGTCAGGATCACCGCCAGGTCGGGTCGTGGAGCGTGGGCGTTGATGTGGGTGATGAAGTCCTCCTCGACGCCGTCGAGGACCTGCAGGGCATAGGAGGAGGGGACGTACCGGTCACAGATGACGACCTTGCCCGCGTCGAGCGCCGGTTGAATTTCAGTCTGCAGGTGGTGGTAACGGTCGGCGGCGACAAGGCAGGCCAGGGCGTGACCGTGGAAGATCGCGGTGTTGTCTCGCGCCAGCTGACCGGCGGGGCCGCCGGAGGGTTCGGTGGTCGCGTGCACAGGAACGCCCACTGCGTTGAGTTGGCCGGTGACCAGGCTCGCGAGGGTGGATTTACCTGCGCCGCCGGGCCCGTCGAGCGTGACGAAGTAACCGCGGCTCATTTGGCGGTTCCTTTTCGCTCATGCTCCCGTTTTGACAGCTCCACGAGATGGCGGCGGATCTCCGCGGTCGTGGGTTCGCCGAACTGGATGCCGACCGAGAAGTTGAACTCATCGCGTTGGCGCATCGACTCATCCACCCCGTGGTCGGTGAGATCGACGGCGGTGTAGTTCAACAGTTGGGTGGTGGTGTAGCGACCTGTGGCGATAAGTCGTCCCCATTCCGGAGTGCCCGGGTAGGGGCGGAACTCGAAGACCGAGGAGCGGAAAGTGCCTGGGTGAGCGTCGGTGAGGTCCCAAAGCTGGTGGACGAGCCGGACGGTGTCGGCGAGCTCGGTACGGGTCTCGGTGGGGAACCCGAGGATGAAGTAGCCCTTGACGTTGATGCCGCAGGCGGTGAGCCGGGTAACGACCGAACGGATCATGTCGGGTGTGATCCGCTTGTCGATGTAGGACAGCATGCGTTCGCTACCGGATTCGATGCCGAGTGCGACCTCGCGCAGACCGTTGGAGACGAGCCTGTCTAGGGTGGGATCGTCCGCCCGGTGCAGGACGTTGATCCGCCCGGTCGCGTCCCACACTGCCCAACCGCCGACGTCCGCCCCGGTGAACGCGGTCATCATCTGATCGATGACGCGGCGAGCCCCGAGGAACAGGTCATCGACGAACCGGAACGCGGTGACACCATGCATTTCGCGGAGTTGATCCATCTCCCGCAGGATGCTGTGGGGGCCGCGGGTACGGATCACTACGTCGGGATTGGCGGAGACGGCTGCGCCGCAGAAGGAACAGTCATAGGGACACCCGCGTGCGCCGACCATGTTCGCTTCGATACGGCCCGCCGCCGGGTAAGGGTCCTGAGCCAAGAAGGCCCGGTCGACGAACGGCAGGCGGTCCACCTCCGGCGCGAGGTGGTGGCCTGCGCCGAAGCGGCCACCCGTCACGGGCTGGTTGAGGATCGGGTCGATCCACATGACCGAGGGAAGATCGGTGCGGTGGCGGTGATCGGCCAGCAGCTCTGCGACGCGTGTTTCGGCCTCGCCTAGGACCAGTGCTTTACATTGCCGCATGCGCGGGTCGGCCAGAATCGGGGTGGGCATTGCCTTGGCTTGATGTCCACCGGCCATGACCATGATTTGCGGATCCAGCCGGCCGGCGATGTCCGCCGAGATCTCATAGGTCGGCGCGAGTAGATTGAACCCGGCCCACCGGGGAGCCAGGTGATTGACGACACCGACGACATCGGTGACGGGGGTGCCGTGTGCTTCGGCGTCTAAGACACCGACATTGAATCCCTGTTGGGCGGCGTAGGTGGCGATATAGGCCATGCCGAGGACGGGCAGCGTGTAGTCGTTGACACGTGGTCGGGCGGCGTAGTCACGCAGCGGCGCGTTGACGAACACGCAGTCGAGCGGGCGGGTAAGGTCCGCTCCCAGGACCAGTGACGAGTCACGATGTGTTTCCATGATGTGCTCCCCAGGCCAGGGTGAACAGAGTGAGGGCTCCCAGTTGGTCACCGCAGACGCGTCGCCATCTGGTAGCGAAGTCGCTTTCTTTGGTGGGCCAGTCGACGTCGGGAGCGGCCAGTGCCGCCCACTTGCGGACGGCGAGGTCTCCATGGGGGTAGAGCGTCCAGTCGTGGGTGAAGTCCGCGGTGGCGGCGCCGGCCGTCCATCGGCCGACCCGAGACACGGTCTGCAGCTCTTCCACCAACTGTGCAGGCGGGAGCTCACGCCACTTCGCCCCCTGCTCGAGATAGGCGGCAGCCGCGGCCTGAAGTGGGCGGCGTTTGAACGACAACCCGAGCACGCTGAACGCCTCCTCCGGCAGGTCCGCGACGGTGCCCGCATCAGGCATCAGGTGGAGCTCGCCGTGCGAGGTCGCGACAGGCTGACCGTGAGCGATGCGGAACCTTAGATGCAGGGCGCGGGCTTGGTCAGCACGGATGACCTGCCTGATGATGGCCGTCGCCATGGCGTCCCACAGATCGTGGGTAGGCCACCGTGCTACAGCGCCGATCGCCGTGAGGTTGCGCTTCAGCGAGGCGGGAACTGAGGGTGCAAGCGACGGCAATTCGACCACATCTGGTTCCAGCGGAGCCGGTCCGTGTAGGCGCCAGTCGTCGCCCGTGACAACCGCCATGCTCTGCGAAGGCGGGGGAAACGCCCGGAGCCAGAGGCCGTTCACCAAGGTCCATGCTGGGTGCTCATGCATCACGATCGTCATGGGCTCATCGTCTCTTCACCACCTCGTCCAGGGGCGGGTTCGCCATCACCGTGTACGAATTTTCTTCCGCCCCTGGACCTCAGGGGCGTACGTCTTTGCAGAATGTGGCGCATGGCGCCGTAGCCGTAGTCGAACTTCTCGGCGACGAGGCGAATGCTCCAGCCCTGGTCATAGAGCCGTGCTGCGTCTTGCTCCAGCGTCTCCTGATCGGCGTCGATTCCGACAGGGTCCATGAGCGCTCGGATCTGTGCCCATCGGTAGCGGCGGTGGCCGCCGACGGTCAGACTCGAGGGAAGTCTCCCGATACGCGCCCATCGCGCGATCGTCGTCGTTCTGACTCCGAAAATGTCTGCTACCTCCCTTGGCTTGAGTAAGAAGTCGTCGGGGAGATCGTTAAAGGGAAAAGGCACGAGTTTTTCAATCCGGTCAGAGGTGTGAGGTTGGGTTGCGCGTCGTTTGTTCGTTTGTGTCCGCCGTGTCATCCGAGGGTGAATCCTCGGGATCGCGGAGGCGAACGACCTTGACGATGCGGTCGGTTGCGAACTGGATGTCGCCGGCCGGACACAGGGCTTCGATCTGAGGTGGTGGGTCCGGTACGCCGCGTTCGCCCGAGCGCATACCGGGCCACACCCAGCACCAGGTCGGTCCACGCTCCTCGTCGTCGAGGAGCAGGACCTCCTGTGTCATCCCGGGGCTCATCAGCCTGCCGTGCGCATCCGTCCCGGCGACTCTAGGGTTCTTCACTGCCAGGACGGGCGGCCGCGCCGCGACCTCCAAGCCACGCTTCTCCAGTGCGCAGACGAGCCGGTCGACATGGGTTTCGGCGTCCGCCATGGTGGTCACCGTCTCGGCTGTGTCCGTCTGATCAGACACCGTTGTCCTCCGTCGGCCGTCGCTCGCTTCAGCGCTGAGGCGTGAAGTCAGCAAACCCTTTTGACCTGCGTAGACCCAACGGCGGAATGGTCACAGAGATGCCGCAGAACCGTTGCACAAAGTGGTCTGACCTGTGCGAACGGTGAGGAATGACTATCCTGGTGTGGCTGGTCGAGGAGAGGGCGCGGAGATGGCGAGCAAGCGCGTGCGGCTTGCCCGGAGCCGCAAAGCGGCGGGCTTCAGTCAGGAGAGGCTGGCCGAGCATCTAGGCGTGGAGCGTACGACTGTTGGGCGCTGGGAGTCCGCGGAGACTGAACCACACCCCTGGACGCGGCCGAAGCTGGCTCGTGCCTTGAAAATCACGGCTGATCAACTGCAGGAGTTATTAGACGATGTCGTCCAGGTGCAGAAACGGGGCAGCGAGCGCTTGTCTTACGTCCTGCAACATCCCTCCAGCGTCGATCTGGTCGCAGTGGCCTACCTCCACGAACGCGTCCGTGAGTTGGACCAGTCCTACGACCAGTCGCCTTCGACCGCGCTGCTGGGGCCGACCGGGCATGTCCACGGGCAAGTCGGCTATCTCCGCGAAAACGCCACCAACGCGCGGGTGAAAAAGGCGCTTTACGAGGTCGAGGCAGGATCGGCAACGTTGATGGGTCAATTGGTCTGGGATGTCAGCCAGAGACGTGATCTTCAGGGACCGAATCGCTACTTCGATGAAGCCGTGCGGGCCGCCAGGCTGGTTCGGGATCCGTGCGCCGAGTCCTATGCGGTGCTCCGAAAGAGCTATGTGGCCCTGTATGGCGAAAAAGACCCCGAGAAGGGGCTGATGCTGGCCGACGAGGCTGCCGAGGTCGCCAAGCTGTGCAGTCCGTCGCTCACCGGGTTAAGTCTTCTCCATGCAGCCGAGAGTCATGCCATTACCGGCAGGCTCAAGGAAACGGAAGATGCGCTGAGGAAAGCCGAGGCCCAGTTCGAACGGATCGACGGGGACGACGTCGCGTCCGAGCACTACACGATCAACGAGTTCAACCGGCTGGTCGGCTCGTGCTACCTCTTCCTCGATCTACCGGATCGGGCTGAGCCGATCCTTCAGTCGACCGTCCAGGCTCTGAGTGCCAAGAAGAAGAGCCAGTCCATCGCGCTGGCCAACCTCACGTTGAGTCTCATCCGCCAACGTAAGTTGGACGAGGTGGTGGTGACCATGCACCGGACCATCGACGCCGTGGAACAGACCCGCGGCGGTGGTGGGCTGAGCCTGGCCTTCGCCGCGGGCCGGGAACTGCGGCAGTGGCACGGCGAGGCCTGGGTACGAGATATCCACGATCGCCTCCTTTCCCTGATGGCCGCCGTCTAGAGAGAGGTTCACGTGGGAATCGACCAGGACAAGCAGGTGGTCCGTGACAAGGCGTGGCGTCTGCTCGACCGTGAAGGTGTCGTGCCCGGGAATTCGTATGGGAAAATCCCGGCTTTCAGCGGTGCTGAACTCGCCGCCGAGCGACTGGCCGGAACACCTGAGTGGGGACGTGCGGTAACGATCAAGGCCAACCCTGACTTCGCGCAGTTGCCGGTGCGGGTTCGTGCGCTGAATGACGGCAAGCTTGTCTACATGGCCGTGCCGAAGATCGCCGGTGAACAGCCGTTTTTCTTGCTCGATCCCACGGACACGACGGTCGATCCTCGGCAGGCGGCGGAGAAGAGAAGCGCTGGACAGAACGCACCGCGCGTCGGTATCGAGGAGATGCGGCCGATCGACATGGTCATCTGCGGGAGCGTGGCGGTGAACCGCTCGGGTGCGCGGCTGGGCAAGGGGGCGGGCTACTCCGACCTGGAAGTCGCGTTGCTCGTCGAAGCGGGTCTGGTGACCTCGCAAACCGTCATCGTCGCGCCTGTGCATCGGCTCCAAGTCATCGACGACGTGATCCCGGAGACGACGCACGACTTCAGCGTGGACCTCATCGTGACGCCCGAACAGGTGATCCGCTGCGGCAATCCACGGCGGCCTGAGGGCATCATCGGGGAGGCGCTGAAGGAAGAGCAGATCACCACCATTCCGCTGCTCTCGAAGCGGCGCGCCTCGCGGTAGCGGTCAGCGGAAGTCGCGGCTCTTGCTCATCGTGGTCACTGGGAGGCGCTGCAGGCGGGTGGCGACCAGGTTGGCCGCGCCCTCGTGGCGTTCGAGGTGGGCGTGGACGAGCATCGCCTGGGCCTGGAAGGCCATCGTCCGGTAGCGCTCCCAGACCTGGGGGCGGCAGATGACGTTGGCCATGCCGGTCTCGTCCTCCAGGTTGAAGAAGATCACTCCGCCTGCCGTTCCCGGGCGCTGGCGGTGTGTCACCACGCCCGCGACCAGCACGTTCGTGTCGCCCGGCACCTCCTTCAGCGCCTCCAGCGACGTCACGCCGCGTTCGTCCAGCAGCCCCCGTACGTGGGCGATCGGGTGCAGTCCCGAGGTTCCGGTGGCCCACAGGTCGGCGATGGTCTCCTCGATCGGGGTCATCGCCGGGAGTTCGGGCGCGGTCGTGCCCGGGGTGGTGCCCGGCAGGAGTTCGGCCCGCCAGGAGCGGGAGGCCGGCGCGGCGCCCCGGGACAGCGCGCCCGCGGCCCACAGTGCCTCGCGGCGGCCGAGGCCGAAGCAGCCGAACGCGCCCGCGGTGGCGAGTGCCTCCACCGCCGGGGTGGGCAGCGGTACCCGGCGGACCAGGTCCTCCAGGCTCTCGTACGGCCGTCCGGCGGCGATCCGCGCAGCGCCGTCCGCGCCGAGGCCCCGCACGTACTCCAGGCCCACCCGTACCGCGGGCTGCGCCGAATCAGGGGAGTGCGGTGCGTCCCCCGCCGCGGCGTACGGCTCCTCCAGCGTCGCCTGGTCCGCGCTCGCGTTGACGTCCACGCCCAGGACGCGTACGCCGTGCCGGCGGGCGTCGCCGATCAGGGTCTGGGGGCTGTAGAAGCCCATCGGCTGGTTGCGCAGCAGCGCCGCGGTGAACGCCGCCGGATAGTGCCGTTTGAGGTACGCGCTGGCGTAGACGAGGTGGGCGAAGCTCTGGGCGTGGGACTCGGGGAAACCGAAGCTGGCGAAGCCGAGGATCTTCCCGTACACCTCCTCGGCGATGGCGCCGGAGATGCCGCGTTCGGCCATGCCGCTCAGCAGCCGGTCGCGGAGGCGCTCGATGCGCTCGGGCGCGCGCTTGGCGCTCATCGCCTGCCGTAGCGCGTCCGACTCCGCCGGGCTGAACCCGGCGCAGTCCACGGCGAGCTGCATCATCTGCTCCTGGAACAGCGGCACGCCCATGGTCCGCGTGAGGGCGCCCCGCATCAGCGGGTGCGGGATGTCGGGCGGCTCCTGGCCGTTGCGGCGGCGGAGGTACGGGTGGACCGAGCCGCCCTGGATCGGGCCGGGCCGGATCAGCGCCACCTCCACGACCAGGTCATAGAACCGGTCGGGCTTGAGCCGGGGCAGCGTGGCCATCTGGGCGCGCGACTCCACCTGGAACACCCCGACCGTGTCGGCGTCGCGCAGCATGGCGTAGACGTCCGGGTCCTCGGGCGGGATGTTCTGCAGGTCGAAGCGGCGGTCGTGGAAGCCGGCCACGAGGTCGAACGTGTCGTGCAGCGCCGACAGCATGCCCAGCCCGAGCAGGTCGAACTTGACCAGCCCCTCGGCGGCGCAGTCGTCCTTGTCCCACTGCAGCACGGTACGGCCCGGCATCCGCGCCCACTCGACCGGGCAGACCTCGCCGATCGGACGGTCGCAGATGACCATGCCGCCCGAGTGGATGCCGAGGTGGCGGGGGAGGCGCTGCATCCGGTCGGCCAGCTCGGTGACCGACTCCGGGATGCCGTCCGGCGGCAGCGGTTCCTGCGGAGAGAGCTGCCGGGACCAGGCGTCCTGCTGACCGGGGGAGAAGCCGAGGGCGCGCGCGGCGTCGCGTACGGCCATGCGCGGCCGGTAGCTGATCACGTTCGCGACCTGCGCGGCGCGGTCCCGGCCGTACTTCTCGTAGACGTGCTGGATGACCTCCTCGCGTCGGCGGTGCTCGATGTCGAGGTCGATGTCGGGCGGCCCGTCGCGCCCCGGCGACAGGAACCGCTCGAACAGCAGGTTGTGCCGTACGGCGTCGACGCCGGTGATGCCGAGTGCGAAGCAGACCGCGGAGTTGGCCGCCGAGCCGCGGCCCTGGCACAGGATGTCGCTGTCGCGGCAGAACTCCACGATCTCCTGCACGATCAGGAAGTAGCCGGGGAAGCCGAGCTGGTCGATGACGCCCAGCTCGTCGTCGATCTGCCGGTACGCCTTGCGCGCCCGCCGGCGGGGGCCGTACCGCTCGGCGGCGCCCTCGGCGACGAGGTGCCGCAGCCAGGTCGACTCGGTGTGCCCCTCGGGGACGAGCCAGTCCGGCAGGTCCGGCGCGACCAGCCTCAGGTCGAAGGCGCAGGCCCTGGCCAGCTCGACCGTACGCTCGACGACGCCGGGGAAGCGCGCCATCCGCGCCCGCATCTCCTCCGCCGACCGCAGGTGCGCGGTGCCCGTGGCGGGCAGCCAGGACACCATGTCATCCAGCCCGCGCCGGGCGCGTACGGCGGCGAGCGCCTCGGCGAGCGGGGCGTCCTTCGGCGCGGCGTAGTGCACGTTGTTGGAGGCGACAACGCCGATCCCCTCGCGTTCGGCCAGGTCGTACAGGGCGTCGTTGCGCGCGTCGTCCAGCGGCTGGTCGTGGTCGATCAGCTCGGCGTAGACGTTCGGGCGGCCGAACAGCTCGATGAGCGTGTGGAGCCCGCCGTCCTCCCGCCCCAGGCCCTTGCGGCAGCCGGTGAGGATCGCCCAGTGCCCGTCGTGCGCGTCCGCCAGCTCCGCGAGGTCGTAGACGGGCCGGCCCTTCTCTCCGCCGGCGAGCTGGGCCCGGGTGATCGCGCCGCTCAGCCGCCCGTACCCCTCGACGTCGCGGGCCAGCACCAGCAGGTGCCGCCCGCCGGGGTCGGGCTCGCCCGGCCCGGCGGGCAGGGTGAGGCTCAGCTCGGCGCCGAAGATCGTACGGACGCCCGTCCCCTTGGCGGCCTCCTTGAGCTGTACGGCGCCGTACATGCCGTCGTGGTCGGTGACGGCCACGGCCTCCACGCCGAGCCGGATCGCCTCGTCGACCAGCTCGCGCGGGCTGGAGGCGCCGTCGAGGAAGCTGTAGGAGGAGTGGCAGTGCAGCTCGGCCCAGCCGCCGGCGTCCGCCCGCGCCCGTGGCCGTACGCGCTCCGGCGGAGGCTCCGGGGCCGGCTCGCGCGACCCCCACGACAGCTTCCGTTCGAACTCCCACCAGGGGATGTCCGGGTTGTTCCAGCCCATGGCCCCTCCTTCTCAGGCGTATCCGGCCTCGGCGTACCAGCGGCCGCCCTCGACGACGAGCAGGTGGGCCCCGCCGTCGTCGGTGACCACCTGGAACCGGGCACGGCGTCGCGTACGGGCCGGGTCCCACCAGCGCTCGCGGGCCGGCCACGGGCCCGTCCACGCGGTCACCCCCAGGCGGCGCCCGGCGATCTCGACGTGCCGCGGCGGCGCCGACACCGCGCAGCGGGCGTCCACCGTGACGGGTGCGCCGCCGGCGTCGGTCACCGCGGCGGGCAGCGGCTCGCGGTGGACGGTGGACGGCGGCGGGTCGGGGATCCTTCCCGGCCACGGCCCCGCGGCGGCCTCGGCCGGGGGCAGGTCGCCGAAGGGCACCCGGACGACGTGCTCCGCGGGGCCGCGCCCGCCGGCGGGGTACGGGCGGGTGATCGCCTGGTGGCCGAGCATGGCCTGGACCCGCGCGGCGGCGCGGGCGACGCGGTCGGAGACCGAGGTCCCGCCCCACAGGGCCTCCTGGTGGCCGTCGTCGGCGACGAGCTGGTCGGGCAGGAGCCGCAGCAGCGCGACGCCGCCCTCCCCCTCCTCGTCCCTGGTCTCCCACGACGAGAGCTGCCAGCGGACGCGCTCGGCGACGGCGAGGGCGGACAGCGCCCCATCGTGCCGCCACAGGCGGGTGAGGGTACGCCCGTCGGCGCCGGTCACCTCGATCCCGAGGCGTACGCAGGTCAGGGCCTCGGCGGCGAGCGCCGCGTGCAGGCGCTCGGCGAGGGACTTGGCGGCGAAGATGACCTGTTCGGCGGCCGCGGCGGGCGGGTCGAACTCCGCCGTCACGCTGAGGTCGGCGAGCGGCGCGCGCGGCGCCGGCGGCCGGGGGGACAGCCCGCGGGCCAGCCGGTGCGCCCGTACCTCGTCCGCTCCGAAACGCCCCGTCACGTCCCGTGCCGGCAGCGCCGCGAACGCCCCGAGCGTGCGGACGCCGAGCCGGACGAGCAGGCCGGCGAGCTCGGGCCGGCCGAGCACGCTCACGGGGTACGGGGCGAGGAAGGCGGGCGTGCCGCCCTCGGGCACCACGAGGCCGCCCTCGCCGGCACGGGCGGCCAGCTCCGCCGCGAACAGGCCGTCGGCGACGCCCGCGCCGCAGTCGAAGCCGAGCTCGACCACGGTGTCCTGCACGTGGACGCGCAGGGACTCCTCGTCGGAGGCGCCGCCGCCGTGGAAGCGGGCCGCGCCGTGCGCGGGGATCGCGCAGACCCCGGGCCGTACGATCTCCACCCAGGGCGTGACGCCCGAGACGGCCACCGCCACCGACTCGAAGCGCCGCCCCTCGGCGTCGGGGTCACGGTCACGGACCTCAAGGCCGGGACAGTGCCGCTGCGCGTCGCGCACCCGCTGCCCGCGCCGTACGCCCGACGCCCGCGCCGCCGCCGAACACGCCTCGACCAGGGCCCCGGAGACCACGGCGGCCGGTGTGGCGGCGTCCATCCCGAGCGCGGTGATCGGCCAGTCGGGACACCACACCACCAGGGCCCGCGCGGCGGTCATCCGGCCACCGCGATCGTCCGGGTCCCGGCCGCGACCTCGGCCGGGCGGAGGGAACCGTCCGGGCCGGGCAGCCAGAGCCAGGCCCGCCGTCCGGGCCCGGCCGCCCCGCGCCCGGAGGAGACCACCAGGGCCTGGCGTCCGCGCAGGTGCCCGGTGCCCGCGCCGAGCCCGGACCAGCGGCTCGTCTCGACGTGGAGCCGGAGGTGCGCGCCCTCCCACGGCCCGGTCACGACCAGGGCGCAGCCGTTGCGGCGGGCCAGCGCGGTCAGCCTCCGCGTCACCTGCGGCGCGGGCCGGTCCGGCGGCCGGGTGAGCACCAGCGCGCAGCCGTCGGTCAGCGCGGCGACGACGTCGGCCCATCGCGGGCCGGGCTCGTCGACGAGCAGCACCCGCGTGGGGTCGCCGCCCATCGACATGGCGGCGGCGAGATGCGCCTCGGGCAGCCCGACGACGGCGCACCACCGCTCCCCGAGACCGGCCGTCAGCGCCAGCGCCAGGGCGGCCGAACCCTCGACGGCGGTGATCGTCCCGGGGCGCAACCCGCCCTCGGGCACCACGTCGTGCAGTACGGGGGGTACGGGAATCAGCACAGGGGGTGGCAGAGGCGCCAACCCGTGCGTGACCTGCGCTGATAGTTCGCCCACGCCGACCATCATCGAACATGAGTTCGACCGAAATCAAGTCGAGGTGCGCCTGATTCGTCACCTTTGAGGCTGTGGCACTCCGCCGGTGACCATCACTTGCTCATATAAAGATCGTCGGTATATAACGTTGGTATGAGTAAGGCCATGCAGGAACCCACGTTCCTGATCCTGACCGCGCTGGCCGACGGGCCGCAGCACGGGTACGGGATCATCTCCGACGCCGAACGGATCTCCGCCGGGCGCACCCGCCTGCGCGCGGGCACCTTGTACGCGGCGCTGGACCGGCTCCAGTCCGATGGGCTGATCACCGCCGACCGCGAAGAAATCGTGGACGGCCGGCTACGCCGCTACTACCGGCTGACCGATGACGGCGCCGCCGCCCTGGCGGCCGAGGTCGACGCGCTCCGCCGCCGTACCGAGGCCGCCGCCCGCCGCCTCGCCTCCCTCACGCGCCTGGACCGCGGCGCATCCCCCGCCTGATCGACCTCCCGGAAGGACCGCGTTGAGCACGCTCGAGGACCGTTACCGCCGCCTGCTGGCCTGGTATCCCGCCGACCATCGGTCGGACCATGAGCAGGAGATGCTGGGTGTACTGCTGGCCGGAGCACGTCCCGGCCAGGCCCGCCCCTCTGCCGCCGACACCTTCGACCTGCTGCGCGGCGCCGTCCGGGTGCGTCTGCGCAGAGCCGTCAGTGCATCCGATGCCCCGGGCTGGCCTGCCGCCACCGCCATCGCCGGGTTCCTGGCCGCCCTCCTGCTCGTCGCGGACGGCCTGCGATTCGCCGTCGAGATGCCCCAAGCCGTATCCCAATTCGCCGATACACGAGCACACAGCTCCTTCTCCCTGCCGCACCTGCTGGCCTTCTACTTCGGCCCCGCTCCCTACTGGCTGGCCTGGCTCACCATCGCGGTCCTGGCCTGGCGCGGCGGCCGACGTCCCGCCACGCTCGCCGCGTGTACGGTCACCGCCGCCCAGCTCCTGCTCGCCCTCTACGGGACGGGCACGACGATGTGGGGGTCGTCCTATTCCGTGGTCCTGGCGAACATCTCCCTGCCGCTCGCGCTCGTGGTCACCGCCTCGCTGCTGGCGTCCCCGGGCCCCCGCCACGGCGCGGAACTCCTCGGCCGCCGTGCGATCCTCGGAGCGGCGGCCACGGCCGCCATCCTCGTCGCACTGACCACGTCGCCGCTGTTCAGCCTGCTCTTTCCCACGCCGACCTTTCCTGCGACACCCGAGTCGTTGCACGCCTTCCTGAGCCGGGGGCACCGGTGGAACGTGCTGCAACTGGTCGCCTTGCTGACGATCGCCGTCCTCCTCCTCGTCGTCTTGGCCCGCACCTACGAGGGCCGGCGCGCCTGCGCCCTGCTGGCCTTCCCGGCCGCCCCCGTGATCGCCAGGTGCGGACAGGCGGTCGCCAGCGGAACCATCGACGGCAGTGCCAGCGTCTCCCGCCTGCTGGTCGACGGCCTCGTCGGCTTCGCCCTGGTCATGCTCTGCGTCCGCCTCGCCGAAATCCCGTCCAGAAACCGCACCGGCGACCGCGAGCGGCACCCCGCCTGACGGGCCGGGCGCCGTGGGTCAGCTCATCGCCCAGATCTCCGCGTCGTGGTGCGTCGCCGGTGCCGAGGCGTCCCGCCGCCTCCCCGGCTGTTCGCCGGAGCCGCCCGAGATGATCGCGAGCGCGTCGGCCACGTCGGACTCGTCCACCCTCGCGGCCGCGGCGAGTCCGGCCGTCTCCATGTCCTTCCGCTCGCGCGTCAGCTTCTTCATCGTGTCGAGAAGCGCCGCCGCCCGTACGAAGTCCTGGGAGTCGATGTAGAACTCCTTCTCCCGGCGGGCGGCGGCGATCCTCTGGTCCAGGTCGCGTAACCCGGGGTCCGTCGTCGCGCGCATGTGGACCTGCGCCCCCGTCAGGTCGAGAAGGTCGATCGCCTTTCCGGGCATCGGCCGGTCGGGGAGGTGCCTCCCGGCGAGGCGGGCGACCGCTTCGAGGGCGGCGTCGGTGAACTCCACCTGGTGGTGGGCCTGGTAGCGGCAGCGGAGGGCCTTGAGGATCTCCAGGGTGTCCGCGATCGTCGGCTCGGCGACCTGGATCGCCTGGAACCGGCGTTCGAGGGCCGCGTCGCCCCGCAGGTAGTGGCGGTGTTCGGCCGGTGTCACCGTGGCGATGACGCGTACCTCGCCCCGGAGGAGCATCGGCTTCAGGATCGAGGCGGCGTCCATCGCGTCTTCCGTTGCGCTCGCGCCGGTCAGGGTCTGGACGTCCTCCACGAAGACGACGATGTCCTCGTGCCTGCCGATCTCGGCCTGGATGACCTCCTGCTGCCTCCTGAGGTCGACCGGCCGGGAGCCGTTCCGGAGAGTTCCCAGTTCGAGGGCGTGGATCCGCACGCCCCGCAGGGGCGACGGCACCTGGGAGCCGGCGATCTTGTGCGCGACCCCCCTGGCCACGGCCGTCTTTCCCACACCGTGCTCGCCGATGAGCATCGCGCTGTTCCTGGTGCGGAGCATCAGGACCCGCATGACGCGCTTGATCTCCTCCTCACGCCCGATGACCGGATCGAGCCTGCCCTCGGACGCGGCCCGGGTCAGGTCGCGGCCGAACTGCCCGAGCACGAGAGCGTCCGGCCGGACCGCTTCCACGACCGGGTGCCCGCCCAGTAACTGGATCATCTGTGCCCGCACCCGGCCCGGGTCGGCGCCCAGCTTCGCCAGGATCCGGACGCCCGCGCCCTCTCCCTCGCCGATCAGCCCGAGCAGGATGTGCTCGGGCTCGATGTCGTCGTGGGCGAGCTCCCGCGCTTCGCGCAGCGAGAGGTCGAGGGCCTTCTTGGCCTGCGGGCTGAACGGGATGTGGCCCGCGAACGGCTGCCGCTCCGGTTCGGCGATCTCGTGGACCTGCGCGCGTGCGGCCTCGACGCCGACGCCGAAGTACTCCAGGGCCTTGGCGGCCACACCCCCGCGCTCATGGAGGAGACCCAGGAGGAGGTGTTCGGTGCCGGTGCGGCCGGCCCCGAGCAGCCTGGCCTCTTCCTGGGCCGCGACGACGGCCTGCCGTGCGCGGCCGGTGAACCTCTCATACATCGGTGCCCCCGGATCGCCGGCTCAGTAAGGCGTCGAGATCGCTCCGCGCGCGCCGGGTGTGCGGATGATCGGGGGCCAGGGTGCGTTCCCGCGTCGCGATCACCTCGCGGAGCAGCGCGGACGCCTCGTCCAGGTCGCCGGTCAAGGTAAGGTTGCGGGCCAGCATGTGCCCCGTGCGCAGCGTGTCCGGGTCCTCCGGGCCGAGGATCCGCCGGCGGTCGGGCAGCAGGACCCGCAGGAGGGCGACGGCCTCGTCCCGGTGGCCGGCCTCCCCGAGGTTGACGGCCAGGAACTGGCGGGTCCGCAGCGTGTCCGGCTCGGCCTCGGCGCCGCGCCGCCGTAACTGTTCCGCGAGGAGTTCCCGCAGCATCGCCGCGCCTTCCAGGGGGTCGCCCGCACCGCCCAGGCCGTGGGCCAGGAACTGCCGGGTACGCAGGGTGTCAGGGTGGCCGGGTCCCAGCACGCGCGTCTGCTCGGCCAGGATCACGCGGAGCAGCTCGACGGCACCCGCCCAGTCGCCGCCTTCGCCCAGCGCGATGGCCGCGGCCTGGCGCTCCAGCAGGAGCGGCACCGCCGTCGCCGCGTACGCCCGGTTGCGTGCGAACGCGAGCAGCTCGGCGGTGCGCGTGCAGCGCTTCTGGGGCTCTGACAGGCCCTCCGCCTTCATGGTGACCCGAAGGTGGAGGTACAGGTCCTCGATCGTGAACAACTCGGGCCCGTCGGCGACGCCCTCGCGGAGCAGGCGGAGCAGCCGGCCGGTGAACGCGGTGTGCTCCTCGCCGGGGAGGATCAGCGCCACCTGGTCGCGCTGCGCGGAGGCGAGCACGTAGGTGCCCTCGACGTCGATCTGGCCCATCATCGCGGTCACCGGATCGGCCATCGCGTCGGTGGTCACCCGGCCCGAGAAGCAGCAGTCCAAGATGATGATCTTGGTGGCGGCCGGGCTGTCCAGCACCGCGTTGCGCAGCTTGTCGTACTCCAGCGAGCTGAACTCCGGATCGCCCCACTCGCTTTCCGGCAGCGCTAGGTACAGGTCGTGCCGCCGGCCGCCCACCAGGCCGTGACCGGTGTAGGAGACGAGGAGGAGGTCGCCGGCCTGCCTGGCCGAGGCCCGGAGCTCCCGGCCGATCAGGCGGAGATCGCCTTCGTCCATCAGCACGGTGCAGTGGGATTCGGGGACCAGCCCGTAGTCCGGATCGGTCAGGGCCGCCGCGAGATCGCCGACGGTCCTGCCGACCGCCGGGAGGTTCGGCAGCTTCTCGTCGTCATAGGCACCGGCGCCGATGAGTACGACACGAGAGCGTTGCGGGTCCGGGACGTGCACGACCACTCCTCAGAAATCCCGCCGCCGGGCGCCCGGCGTACCGGAGCATTCACCCTGTTCGGTGTCCACGGCGGAAACGTGCCCCCTCCGCCGCGACACCGGCCTGGTCCGAGCCCCAAGTCTGATGGTCGCGGCGGGGAGACGTACGCCTTTCGTGACATTTCCAAGAGCATCGGCACATCGTCGCTATCGGCTTTTCCTCAAGGAGCTTTCGATATCCAGGTTTCGGTCCTTAATTAGGGTCCTAAACGACGCGTTCTTAGCCTTTCGTACGGCGTCAGGCCGTGCGGAGGGCGCAGAGGACGCGGTTGTTCCCGTGCTGCCAGATCGTGCCCACCTCTCCGAAGCCCGCCTCGCGGAGGGCGGCGGCGTGCTCGGCCAGGCGGGTGGACTCCGAGCCGTGGTGGGCGGCGGCCTCGGAGCGGGCGGCGATCAGGTCGGACAGCGCGGGGTCGGCGGCGGCCGCGTCCCACCACTGCCGCCAGTCCTCCGGCCCGTCGTCGCCGAACCTTCGGCGCGTGGCGCGCTCGGTCAGCGCGCGTTCGAGCCGGGACAGGCCCGGCGTCGAGGCGTCGAGGTTGTCGCCGTTCAGGAACAGCCCGCCCGGCCGGAGCGCCGTGGCGAGTTCGGTGTACGCCGCGCGCAGGGCGTCCGGGGAGAGCCAGTGCAGCGCGGTGGTGCTCACGGCCACGTCCGCCGGGCGGTCCAGGTCGAGTGCGGACGCCCAGCCGGGGGTCCGCAGGTCCAGGTCGGCGAACCGCAGCTCCCGCCGGCCGGGGTGGGCGCCGCGGCCCAGCGCGAGCAGCAGCGGGTCGGTGTCGATCGCCACGACCGTGGCCCGCGGCAGACGGTCGAGGATCCGGGCGGACAGGGAGCCCGGACCGCAGCCGAGGTCGAGGACGAGAGGGTCGGGGCGGCCCGCGCCCGCCTCGACCGCGTCGATCAGGGCGGTGAAGCGTTCCTCGCGGTCGGGGACGTAACCCTCCTGCTGGCGGTCCCACCGGGTGATCCACGTCTGTGCCACCGTGGTCGTGAGCATGAGCGGCTCCTGTAACTGTCGTCTATGATTTCGACAGTCACAAAATAAGGTGAGCGGGTGTAACTGGTCAAGTGAACTTCAACAGTCACACGGATCTGGCGGTCGGCCTGGCCGTACGTACGGTGAACACGCTCACCCCCGGTGAGCAGCGCGGCCGGCCGTACGCCCCGCCGGAGGGCAAGGCGCGGCACGACGTCCTGCTCGAGATGGGCATGGGCGACCTCGACGACCGCGACGCCTCCGTGCTCACCGAACTGGCCGCCGAGCTGCGCGTCGTCTTCGCCTCCGTCGCGGAGGGCGACATCGACGCCGCGGCCCACCAGATCAACCATCTCCTGGAGGTCACCCGGGCCCGCCCGCACCTGAACCGGCACGACGACGAGCCCTGGCACCTGCACTTCCACGGTACGGGCGGGACCGTCTCGGCCGACTGGGTCGCCGGCCTCGCCACCGGCCTGGCGGTCGTCCTCGGCAGTGAGTTCCACGAGCGCCTGGGCGTCTGCACGGCCCCGCACTGCGACCGCGTGTACGTCGACACCTCGCGCAACGGCACCCGCCGCTTCTGTTCGACCGCCTGCCAGAACCGCGTCAAGACCGCTGCCTTCCGCGCCCGCGGCCGGTGAGCCCGCATCAGGCCTGGCGCCCCCAGACGAACATCCCCAGGCCGGCCAGGACCATGCTGAACAGGGAGGACACCGTACGGAGGTGGTTCCACGCGGTCCAGCGGGACGAGTAGTCCGCCCAGACGCGGGCCGCCTCGCCGGCCGAGGGGCGCGCGGCGTCGAGCGCGTCGTTCATCGGGATGTTGACCGCGAAGCTCGGCACGAGCGCGCCCAGGACGTACACCGCCCCCGCGAGGAGGAACACGACGCCCGCCGTACGCTGCCCCAACACGAGGAGCAGGACGCCCGTCACGGCCGCCGCGACCGGCGAGAGGAGGAAGGCCGTGAGGAACAGAGCGTTCTGGATCTTGTCGTTGATGCCGCGCATGGCGGCGATGGCCTGCTCGGGCCCGATCGCGTCGAGTCCCATCATCACGGACACGGAGTAGGCGAAGAAGACGCCCGCGACGGCGCCGGTCAGGAGCAGTGTGGTGGTGGCGGACAGGCCGGCCAGAATCCTCATGCCGACCAGTGAAGTCCCGCCCGCCGGGCGGGGCCATCCGCGAGAGGCTCAAGGGGATGTCCGTGCGTCTAGGGTGAGGCCAATGGACGCACTCGCGAGCCTGCTGGACGGGCCGAGAGCCCGCGGCGCGTTTCTTCTCCGGTCGATCCTGCGGCCGCCCTGGGGGCTGCGGATCGAGGACCGGGCGCCGCTCACGGTGGTGTCCGTCGTACGGAGCGAGGCGTGGGTGCTGCCCGGCGACGGCGAGCCCGTACGCCTGCGCCCGGGCGACGTCGCGGTGATCCGCGGCCCGGACCCGTACGTCGTCGCCGACGACCCGGCCACGCCGCCGCGCGTGGTGATCCACCCGGGCCAGCACTGCACGACGCCGGAGGGGGAGTCCCTTTCGGAGGCGATGGCGCTCGGCCTGCGGACGTGGGGCGACCGGGACGGCGTCGCCACCCTGTTCACCGGCACGTACCAGCTGCACGGCGAGATCGGCGACCGCCTGCTGCGGGCGCTGCCCGCCCTGATCGTGCTCCCGGCCGACGCCTGGGACGCCTCGCTGCTGCCGTTGCTCGACGAGGAGCTGAACCGCGACGTCCCAGGTCAGGAGGCCATCCTCGACCGGCTGCTCGACCTGCTGCTCACCGCCGTGCTCCGGGCGTGGTTCTCCCGCCCGGAGGCCGAGGTGCCGGGGTGGTACCGCGCCCAGGGCGACCCGGTGGTCGGCCCGGTGCTGCGGACCCTCCACGAGGACCCGGCCGGCCCGTGGACCGTCGCGAGCCTGGCGGCGCGGGCGGGCGTCTCACGCGCCGCGCTGGCCCGGCGCTTCACCGGCCTGGTCGGCGAGCCGCCGATGACCTACCTCACCGGCCTGCGCCTGGCCCTGGCCGCCGACCTGTTGTGCGAACCGGAGGCCACGCTGGGCGCGGTCGCCCGCCGGGTCGGCTACGGCAGCGCGTACGCGCTGAGCGCCGCCTTCAAGCGCGAACGCGGGGTCAGCCCGCGGGAGCACCGCAGCGCCGTCGCCGGCCTCAGATGACGCCGGCGGCGGTGAGCATCGCCGAGAAGCCGTCGGGCCGCTCCTGTACGGGAAGCGGGTCCACGAAGAACGTCCGGATGCCGACCGCCTCGGCGCCCCCGTCGGCCGGGCGGCTGTCGCCGACCATGAACGTACGGCCGGGCTCACCGCCCACCCGCGCGCACGCCTTGTGGAAGATCGCCGGGTCCGGCTTCTGGCACCCTTCCTCGTAGGACAGCAGGATGGCGTCGACCAGGTCGGCGACGCCGTGCGCGGCCAGCACGCGGCGGTTGTCCCAGCCGATGTTGCTGACCACGGCCGTACGTATCCCGTTGCGTGAGAGGGCGGCGAGGGCCGGCAGGGTGTCCGGGTACGGCGCCCATTCCTCGGGCCGGGTACACCGCTCGTAGACGGCGTCGGCCAGCTCGGGCCAGGGCCAGCCGGAGTTCTTGATCAGCCAGGTGTAGGAGCCACGGTGCGCGGCGGGATCGAGGTCCCGCCGCTCCCAGGTGGCCCGGATCTCGTCGGGGATGACCGCCGGGAAGTGCCCGCCGGGCAGCCCGCCGGACTCCTCCAGCCGCCGCGCCCACGCTGTGATCTCCGAATCCAGCAGCCCGACACCGGCGTCGGCGAGCACGGCCGCGACCCTGCGCTCGGGCGGCTCGGCCCGCATCAGCGTCCCGGAGAAGTCGAACAACACGGCGTCCACAGGCTCAGACATGAACGTGGACCCTACCGCTCGCCGCCGACCACCCCCTGAACCCCGGCCGGGCCCGGGAACAGCGAGACCGAGGCCCTTGGGGGAGGGGCGCGTCCGGGAGGTTCCGCGAAGTGGCTGGTGGGAGCGGTCGGCGACGAGACCGCGCGGGCATCGGCGCGCGCTGCGGCCTCGGCCGGCGGCCCCTTCGCGCGACAGGCCGTGTGACGAGCACCTCACGCCCGCGCGCGTGAGGGAACCGCCGGGTAACCTCGTAGGTCGCGAGCGCGCCACCCTCACGCCCGTGCGCGTGAGGGGGTCGGCGTGGCCGCGGTAGCACCCGGAGAATTTCACGATCGTCACGCCCGCCCGCCCGTGCGCGTGAGGGGCGGGCGGGTCCTCGCCAGGGCTCGCGGTGACGTCTCGGCCAGCGGTTCCCGAGGGTCTCGCCGGCGACGCGCTCCCGGCCGCCAGGGCGGACAACACCACCCGACCGCCGCCCCCGCGTGCCGGAGACCAAGGTGTCGTATGCGGGACCGCGGACCGCGGACCGCGGGCCGTAGACCGGAGACCGGAGACCGGAGACCGGAGACCGTGCGCCGGAGACCCGAGTTGGGTGCCCGCTGTGGTCGCCGCGTGGCATCGGCCGTGTGGCCCTCGGACCGGCGAAGCCTTGCGACGCCCCTGGGGCACGTGGGCCACGGTCATGTGCGGGCGTGACGTCGGCGCGTGACGGGCGTGCCGGGCCGTTCCGATCGTTCGGGGTGCGACAGCGCCGCCAGGTCCCGGCCGTGCAGGCGGGCCGGTGATCGGGATGCTCGCCGAGAGTGCCGAGAGCCGAGAGTGCCGAGAGCCGAGAGTGCCGAGAGCCGAGAGTGCCGAGAGCCGAGAGTGCCGAGAGCCGAGAGTGCCGAGAGCCGAGAGTGCCGAGAGAGCTGCGAGGGCGGGGCATGTCGCGCCGTGGCCCGGATGGAGCCGTCCCGGGCGCGTTCGGTGTCTGTGCTGGGTCCCTGAGGGCCGCCGTTACCGCCCCATCGGCCGGTCGGTGTGGGCCGGTGGGGCGGTGGTCCGGTTCGGTCAGGCGCTCTTGGAGCGGCCGCGCAGGCGGGCGAACAGGCGGCGGAAGATGCCGGCGATCATCACCTTCAGCAGCGTCGTGGCCTTGATGGCGCCCGCAGGTTCCGAGGACGCCGCGGGCGCGGGCTTCGTGGCCGGGGCGGGTTTCGTCGTGGCGGCGGCCGTCGCCGTCTCCGTCGTCGCGCCGGACGTCACGCCCGAGTCCGGGCCGGCCTCCTCCGCGCCGCCGGACGCGGTCTCCGTCGGTACGTCGGCCGGGGCTTCGGCCACGGTCTTCGACTTACCGCCGGTCGCGGCCGGGGGCTCTGCCGCCGTCTCCGGCTCGGCCTTCGGCGTGGCCGGGGACTCGGCGGCCGTCTCCGGCCCGCCTTCCGCCGCCGCCTCCAGCTTCTCCTCCGGTGCGGCCGGGGTCACCGGCGTGGCCGGGGACTCGGTGGCCTTGTCCGCTGACGTCTCCGCGGCGGCCTCCAGCTCGGCCTCCGGGGCGGCGGTCTTCGGCTCGCCGCCGGTGGCGGCCGGGGCCTCGGTCACCGTCTCGGGCCCGCCGGCCGGAGCGGCCCCAGCCGCGGCGGACGCGGCAGACGCGGCCTCCGCCTCGGCGGCCTCGGCGCTCTCGCCCTCGATGCGCTCCCGCACCCGTACCGCCAGGTCGTTGACCATGCGACCGGACACGTCCGCCATGATGCCCCGGCCGAACTGCGCCAGTTTGCCGGAGATCGTGAGGTCCGTCTTCAGCAGGACGTTCGACCCGCCGTCCTCCTTCGCCTCCACGCGCATCGTCGCGGTCGCCTTCGCCGTGCCCGACCCGCGGGCGTCCTTGCCCTCCGCGACCAGCACCGCGACCCGCGCCGCGTCGTCCTTCTCGGTGATCCTCGCGATCCCGGAGAACGCCGCCGTCACCGGGCCGAGCTTGATCTTCACCTTGCCGCGGTACTGGTCGTCGCCGAGGTCTTCGGTCAGCTCCGCGCCGGGAAAGCAGGTCGCCACATTGTGCGGGTTCTGCAGGAATTCGAACACCCGATCCGGGTCGGCATCGATGTCGAAGGAGTTCTCGATCAGCACTTTTCAGGGTCCTTCCGAAAGAAGATCAGAGCCGTAGATCGCCTCCACGATGCGGGCGGGGGTCACGGGGGCGCGGGTCACGCGGGCGCGGAGTGGCCGCAGGGCGTCCTCCACCGCGTTCGCGATCGCGGCCGGGGCCGGGATCGTGCCGCCCTCCCCGGCGCCCTTGGCGCCGAGGGGGTTCAGCGGGCTCGGCGTCTGGATGTGGAACAGCTCGGCATCCGGCACCTCGGTGGCCGACACGAGCGCGTAGTCGAGGTAGCTCGCGGCCTGCGGCTGTCCCTCCGCGTCGTAGACGGGCTCCTCGTACATCGCGTTTCCGATGCCGTGCGCGAAACCACCCAGTACCTGACCGTCCACCAGCAGCGGGTTGATGACGTTGCCGCAGTCGTGGCCGATGACATAGCGCAGGATGGTCACGCCTCCCGTCTCAGGGTCGACCTCGACGAGTGCGGCATGCGCGCCACTGGCGTACGCGGCGCGTTCCGGCGCGAAGTAGCTCGAGGTCTCCAGCCCGGCTCGGATGCCTTGGGGCAGGGTGATCCCATGCTTTCCTATGTTGGCCACCCGGGCAAGATCGAGCAGAGAGACCGATTTCTCCTCGGATCCTCCGAGACAGGCCAGGTCGCCGACGAACGACACGTCCGACGGATCGCCGCCCAGCACCTGCGCCGCCGTCTCGGCCAGCCGGTCGCGCATCAGGCTCGCCGCCTCCAGCACGGCCGGGCCCGCCGTCGCGGTGATGCGTGAGGCGAACGTTCCCTGCCCGAAGGGAATTCTACTGGTGTCACCCGTCACGACCTGGATGTAGTCCATGTCCAGCCCGAGGGCGTCCGAGGCGATCTGGGCGTACACCGTCTCGTACCCCTGTCCCTGCGGCGCCGCGGCCAGCGTCACCAGGATCCGGCCGGTGTTGGTGAGCCGCACCCGGGCACCCTCGTACGGACCGAGCCCGCACCCCTCGACGTAACAGGCGAGCCCGATGCCGACGTACCGGCCCTCCGCGCGCAGTTTCTCCTGTTCAGAACGCGCCTCCGCGTACCCGAGCCGCGACAGCGTCCCCGACAGCAGCGCCGGGAAGTCACCGCTGTCGTAGGTCAGCGGCGAGCCGTCGCGGAACATGATGCCGACCTTGTACGGGAACTCATCGGCCTGGATCAGGTTGCGGGCGCGGACCTCCGCCGGGTCGAGCCCGAGGTGGGAGGCGATCCGGTCCATCATCCGCTCCATCGCGAACACCGCCTGCGGCCGGCCCGCGCCGCGTACCGATGAGGTCGGGACCATGTTGGTGTAGCAGGCCCGCAGCTCGGTGTGGATGTTCGGGATCTTGTACGGCCCCGGCACGGTGCTCGTCGTGATCGAGGGCACCTGCAGGCCGGCGCAGTACGCGCCCTGGTCGTGCTCGATGACGTCCTTGACCGCGAGCAGCAGGCCGTCGCCGGTGAAGCCGACCGAGATCCGGTGCGTCTGCGAGCGCTCCATCATGGTGGAGACGAAGTTCTCCTGCCGGTCCTCGATCCACTTGACCGGCCGCCGGAGCTTCTTCGCCACCCACGGGATGACGACCTCCTCGCCGTAGAACTGGGCCTTGGGCCCGAAACCGCCGCCGACGTCGGGCGGCGCGATGACGCGGATGTCGTCCTCGGCCATGTCGTAGATCAGCGAGAGCTGCTGGCGCGCGTAGTGCGGCGACTGCGTGTTGTCCCAGATCGTGAGCTGGCCGGTCGCGGGCTCGTACCGCGCGGCGACGGCGCGGGCCTCCATCGAGTGCCCGCCGCCGCGCATGACGTAGAACTCCTCCGACAGCGTGTGCGGCGCGGAGCGCAGCGCCTCGTCGGCGTCGCCGGCCCGCTGGAGAAGGTGGACGGCGACGTTGTCCTCGGCGCCGGAGTGCGCGAGCGGCGCGCCGGGCGCGAGCGCGGCGGCCGTGGAGGCGATCGCCGGCAGCACCTCGTAGTCGACGTCGATCAGCTCCAGCGCGTCCTCGGCGACGTACCGCGAGGAGGCCACGACGACGGCCAGCGGCTCACCGACGTAGTGCAGTTCCTCCGGCGGCATCGGCAGGCGTGGGAAGTCCTTGAGCCTGGGGTGCAGGACCTTGGGCGCGAGCGGTTTCTGGATCTCGGCCAGGTCCGCGCCGGTGTAGACCGCGACGACGCCCGGCAGGGCGCGCGCCTCGCTCGCGTCGATGGACAGGATGCGGGCGTGGGCGTTCGGCGACCGTAGGAAGGCGGCGGCCAGGGCGTCCGGCAGGTCGAGGTCGTCGAGGTAGCGGCCCCGCCCGGTCAGCAGCCGCTCGTCCTCGCGGCGTGGCACGCGCGCGCCGATCATGGCGGTCACCTGACCGTGTCCTTCCGCTCGGCGCCGGCCTCGGCGACGGCCTTGATGAGGCCGGTGTATCCGGTGCAGCGGCAGATGTTGCCGCTGAGCACGTCGCGGGCCTGCTCCTCGTCGCGGACCGGCCCCTCCCGGAGCGCGGCGGTCACGCTCATCAGGAACCCCGAGGTGCAGAAGCCGCACTGCAGGGCGTGGTTGCGCGCGAACGCCCGCTGCAGTGGGTTCAGCTCCCCGTCCACGGCGAGGCTCTCCACGGTCTCGATCTCCGCGCCGTCGCTCTGCACCGCGAGCATCAGGCACGAGCGGACCGCGTCGCCGTCCACCAGCACCGTGCAGGCGCCGCAGACGCCGTGCTCGCAGCCCAGGTGCGTGCCGGTCAGCCGCAGCCGCTCGCGCAGGAAGTCGGCGAGGGTGAGGCGGTCGCCGACCGTCTCCTCCCGTACGGTGCCGTTGACGGTGACCGAGATCCGGTGACCTTCGCTGTCAGGCATGGGCGGCCTCCCGTACGTCGGCGAGCGCCCGCCGGACCAGGACGCCGGTGAGGCGCCTGCGGTACGCGGCGCTCGCGTGGATGTCGCTCGTCGGGTCGATCTCCGCGCGCGCCGCCGCCTCGGCCCCGGCCAGCAGCGCGTCGTCGAGCCGGTTCCCGACGGTCAGGCCCTCGACGGCGGTGAGGCGCCGGGGCGTCGGGGCGATGCCCGCCGCGGCCACGCGGCAGCCGGTGACGACGCCGTCGTCGTCCAGCCCGCAGGTCACCGCGACGCCCGCCAGCGCGAAGTCGCCCTGCCGTGTGGCGAACTCACGGAAGGCCGAGTGGGTGCCCGCCGGTGGCCGGTCGATCGTGACCTCCAGCAGCAGCTCCTCCGCCTCCAGCGCGGTGGTCAGGTGGAACAGGAAGAAGTCGGCGGCGCCGAGCGTACGGACGCCGTCCGCCGAGACGACCGTGAATCTGGCGTCCAGGGCCGTCATCACGCTCGGCAGCTCCGCCGCCGGGTCGGCGTGCGCGAGGCTCCCGCAGACCGTGCCGCGGTTGCGGATCTGCGGGTGGGCGACCTGCCGCAGCGCGCTCGCGAGCAGCGGCAGCGCGCGCGTCAGCTCGGGGGAGCGCTCCACCTGCCGCTGCCGGACCAGGGCCGGGATGGTGATCGTGTCCGCCTCGACGCGCGGCTCGTCCAGCCCGCCGCCGAGCCGGTTGACGTCGATGAGGTGGTCGATGCGGGCGAGCCGGAAGTTGAGCATCGGCATCAGGCTCTGGCCGCCGGCCAGCACCTTCGCGTCGTCGCCGTACTCCTTCAGCAGCGCGAGCGCCTCGTCCAGCTCACGCGGCGCGTGGTAGGCGAACCGGCCGGGCTTCACCGCGGGTCTCCGGCGACCGGATCGCCGGCGAACACCCGGCGTACGACGTCGGCCAGCTCAGGCCGCTCGACGAGGGACAGGTGGCGCAGGCCGGGCAGGGACAGCAGCGTGGCGCCGGGGATGCCCTCCGCCAGCCCGCCGGCCATGGCGGGCGGCGTCGCGTAGTCGTCCTCGCCCACGATCACCAGCGCCGGGGCCCGTACGGCGGACAGCAGGGGGCGGGCGTCCAGGCGGCCCATGGCGAGGGACGCGGCGGCGTGGGCCCGGCTGTCGGTCCGCAGGAAGATCTGCGTCACGCGGTCGACCTCCGCGGGCTCGCGATCCGGGAAGGCGGGGGAGAACCAGCGGTCGATCTGGAACGGGAGCTGCTCGGCCCGCGGCACCTCGGCGGCGCGGCGGGCGCGCTCGGCCCAGGCCGTGGCCGCGTTCTCGCCGTACCAGGCGGTGGTGTCGGCCAGGATGAGGGAACGGGCGCGCTCGGGGAACAGCCCGGCGAACGTGACCGCGACACTGCCGCCCATCGACATGCCGAGCAGTCCGGCGGAGGGGAGTTCGAGCGCGTCGAGCACCGCGGCGACGTCGCGGGCCATGTCCTCGATCGAGAACGGCCGGCCGTCCCATCCGCTCTCGCCGTGCCCGCGCAGGTCGAGCGAGAACACCTCGAAGTCCTCGCCCAGGGCGTCGGCGAGGGGCCGCCACAGCGCGCCGGACAGCGCCAGCGGGTGGAGCAGGACCACCGGCTCGCCCGATCCGTGCGTACGGACGGCGAACCGCCCGTACGCCGTCTCGACCGATCGTTCGCTCATGAGGGCCTCCGGAAGATCGTGTCGGCGTTGGCGCCGAGGACGGCCGCCGTCTCGTCCGGCGTGAGGCCGGCGTCGAGGACGGTCCGCACCGGTTCGGGGTCGGACAGCGCGAAGGGGTAGTCGCTGCCGAGGAGGACCCGGTCCGCCCCGGCGAGGCGGGTCAGGAAGGCGATCGCGGGCGCGGAGAGCGCGGCCGTGTCGTAGTACAGGGACGGCAGGTAGGCCGAGGGCAGGCCGCGCGCCAGCTCGCCGGCGAAGATCTCCTTCGTCCGGTAGCCGCCGTCGAGACGGGCCGCCTGGTAGGGCAGGAACCCTCCGCCGTGCACGAGGACCAGCGTCAGCCCCGGGTGCCGGTCGAGCAGGCCGTGCAGGATCAGCTCGGTCACCGCGAGCGTGTTGTCGATCAGCCGGCCGTGCACGTTGCCCATGCCGCCGAGCGTCGGGAGGGCGTTCGAGGGACCGCAGGTCGGCGGGTGCAACATGATCGGTACGCCGTACCGCTCCGCGGCCGCCCAGAAGTCCGCGAACTCCGGGTCGTGCAGCGCGGCGCCCTCGCGCGGGGCGGTGTTGAGCAGCACCCCCGCCATCTCGGGCCGTGCCCGTACGTCCTCCAGGCCCTCGACCGCGCTCTCACCGTCGCAGGTCGCCACGGTAGCCAGCGCGCGGGTGCCGTTTCCCAGCGTGGCGGCCGTCTCGGCCATCGCGTCGTTGAGCCGGTTCGCCCAGTCCCGCGCGGCCCCAGGCTCCAGGGCGCCGGACTGCACGTCCATCCACGGGGAGAGGATCTGCTCGGAGACCCCCGTACGGGACATCCACGTGCGGCGCGGCCCCACCTCGGTCATCCGGGCGCCGACCGGGCGGGTCGGGCCGGAGCCGGGGACCGTGACGACCCAGCCCCGCTCGACGCGTTCGGCGGTGAAGCCGTGGATCGGCGCCGAGGACAGGCCCGCCAGCAGCGACGGGGGGACGACGTGGGCGTGGACGTCGATGGCGGCTCTGGTCGGCCCGATCGGTCCGGTCACGGGGTCCTCTCTTCGCGTTTCGCCTTCTGCCAGCGACGCTAAGGACCCCTCACGGCCCCCACAAGCGGCGTTTGCCGGGGGGAGCGGTTAGTAGGACTTACATCCCGTATGTGGCGACTGTTTGAATGGACATGGTGTGATGACCTGGACATTCATCCGTCGAGGTGAGGTGCGGTGACGGGTCCCCACGAGGACGTGACGCGGAAGATCATCGTCGCGATCACGGGCGCCAGCGGCGCGCCGTACGGCCTGCGGATGCTCACATTGCTGCGCGACCAGCCGGGGATCGAGACGCACCTCATCGTGTCCCGCGCCGGGGCGATGACGCTGCGCCAGGAGTGCGGCGTCTCGGCGCGCGAGGCCGAGGCGCTCGCCGACGTGACGTACCGCCCGGCCGACGTCGGCGCGACCATCGCCTCGGGGTCCTTTCCCGTCGACGCGATGCTGGTCGCCCCCTGCTCGATCAAGACGCTCAGCGCGATCGCCTGGACCTACGACGACGATCTCATCAGCCGTGCCGCCGACGTGTGCCTCAAGGAGGGCCGGCCGCTCCTGCTCCTCGTACGGGAGACGCCGCTGCACCTCGGGCACCTGCGGGCCATGACCGCGGCGGCCGAGGCGGGTGCGATCATCGCGCCGCCGGTCCCGGCGTTCTACGCCCAGCCCGTCTCCATCGAGGAGATGGTCGACCACACGGCGCGGCGGGCGCTCGCCCGGGTGGGCGTGAGCGAGCTCGCGCCCAAGCCGTGGCAGGGTGAGATCGGCGGACGCGGCTGAGGGGGGACACGCGATGCTCGACGTACGGCGGCTGCAGATCTTCTCGGCGGTGGCCGAACACGGGTCGTTCACGGCCGCCGCCGAGTCCCTGTTCATGACCCACTCGGCCGTCTCACAGCAGATGGCGCTGCTCGAACGCCAGCTCGGCCTGTCCCTGATGACGCGCGGGCCGCGCGGCGTGGAGCTGACCGAGGCCGGGCGCGTCCTCGCCGAGCGCAGCACGGTACTGCTGGGGAGCATCGCCGGCATCGAGCGCGAGATGCGCGACCTCACCGCCCGCCACGCGTGCGTACGGCTCGCGGCGTTCCCGACCGCGGGCGCCGACCTCATTCCGCGGGTGGTCCGCGAGTACCAGAAGCGCTTCCCGGACGTGCGCGTCGAACTCCGCTCGGCGCACGCCGGCGACATCGCGGCGTGCCTGCGCGACGGCGACGTCCACCTGGGGCTCGTGTGGGACTACGACTTCGCCCCGCGGATGTTCGCCGCCGACATCGACCGGATCCACCTGACCGACGACCCGCTGTGCGTGTTGTTCCCGCTGGACCACCCGCTGGCCGAGGAGCCCGCCGTCGACCTGGCGGACCTGTCCGGTGAGACGTGGGTGGTCCGCTCCCACCGGCCGCCGTACGACGAGGCGTTCGTGACGATGTGCCGGCTGGCCGGTTTCGAGCCCGACGTCGGCTTCGTGACGGAGGACTACCAGTCCGCGCAGGGCCTGGTCGCGGCCGGGATCGGCATCAGCGCCGTACCCCGCCTCTCACTGATCGCCCGGCACCCGGAGGTCGTGGCCGTGCCGATCGCCGCACCGGCGCCGTGCCGCCGGATCGCCGCGGTACGGTTGCGTGGCGCCGGCCACCCGCGCGCCGCCCAGCAGATGCTCGACGTCCTGCGCGACGGCACCGCCGTCAAGGACACGCCGTGAGGATCCGATGACCGCCGAGGAGCCGCTCGCCCCGGGCCCGTCGCCCGGCCAGGGCATGCTCGCCGCGCTGCTCCGCGAGGGACGGCCGAACACCTCGCTGGTCGACCACATCGTCGAGGACGTCGCGATGCAGATCATCCTCGCCAAGCTGCCCCCGGGCGCCGACCTCAACTCCGTCGACCTGGCCCGCCGCTACGGCAGCAGCCGCACCCCCGTACGCGAGGCGCTGCTGACACTGGAGCGCGAGGGCCTGGTGGAGATCCCGGCGCGCCGCCGCCCCCGCGTAGCGCTCGTCACCCTTGAGCAGGTACGCGACATCTACCAGGTACGCGCGAGCCTGCACGGCCTGGTCAGCGAGCTGATCGTCCGCGAGGCGAAGGACGAGAGCCTGGCCGTCCTCGCCGAACGGCAGGAGGAGCTGCGCGCGGACGCCGAACGGGGCGACGTCGACGCGTACTTCTGGCACAACGTGGCCTTCCGCCAGGCCGAGGCCGAGATCACCGGCAACCGGCAGCTGATCCGCACCCTGGGCTCGCTGGGCCTGCGCACGCTGCAGCTCCGCCACCTGAGCCTGTCGTTCCCGGGCCGGCTGAAGCGCTCCCTGGACGACCACGACCGCCTGATGATGGCCTACGCCGACCGCGACACGGCGTTGGCGGTCGCCATCACCAAGTCCATCATCAACGCGGGCTTCCGCGCCATCGAGACCTCAGGCTGGTTCTGAGCCGCCCCCGGGATGGCACCGAGCCGTGGTCGATGCTCTCGGTCACTCCGCTTTCCCAGAACGATCCGCCACGCCGGCCGCAGTGAGCGGCCGGCCGCCGGAGCCGTCGTCCACACCCATGGCATGACATGAGGCGCGGGAGCGTCGCCGTTCGTCTCCTCGTGGAGCGAATTGACGCTTACTCCGCGTCCCGGCCGTCGATGATCGTCCGGAGGAGACGTTCGACGTCCTCGGCGTCCGCGCGCCGGGCGTCGATCTCGATCCGGCGGTCGTCCGTGCCCTCGACGACGATGCGGATGTCGGACCGGCGCGGGTGGGCGAGCCACGTCTTCAGGGAGGTCGCGAGGATCGAGACCGTGCCCCCGGACCCGACCCCGACCACCAGGGCCTCCGTCAGCGCGCCGAGCTCGCCCGGACGCGGCGCGGCGAGAGCCGGGCGAACACGGAGGTCCGGTTCGCCGCGCAGCCAGTCCGCTAACGACTCGAGTGCCTGGACGTCACCGTTCGCGACCCGGACCCGTACGGCCATCGTGACCCTCCAAAGCTGTGGCTGAAGGGAACAGGTTAGAACCGGCCCGAGCGCTCGATGGCGTGATAGCCCCGCAAGACCAGGGATCGGGTGACCGCGACCGCCAGCGCCACGTCGCGCTCCGTATAAGCGCGCACCAGACGCTCGTGGTCGGACAGCGAGTGCAGCAGGCGCCCCGGCAATGACAGGCTGACGTACCGGAAACGCTGCATCTGCAACCCCAGCGAACTCAGCCGCCGCTGAAGCTCGACGTTCTTCGACAAAGCGGCCTCCGCATTACGGAAGCCCACGTTGTGCCAGAAATAAGCGTCCACGTCGCCCGCCTCCACGTCGCGTTGCAGCATCGCCTGCCACGACAGCAGCCCGCAGATGTCATCATCCGTCGCCCGTTCCACCACGAGCTCGCTGACCAGCGCGTACAGGCTCGCCCTGATCTCGTAGATCTCCTTCACCTGGGAGATAGCCACGGGCGAGACGTACGGGCGGCGGCGCGGGGGCACGATGACCAGGCCCTCGCGTTCCAGCAGCAGCAAAGCCTCGCGGACCGGCGTACGGCTCGTGCTGAAACGCCGCGCCAGCTCCGCCGAGTTGACCTCCGCGCCCGGAGGCAGCCGGCCCTCCACGATGGCCGTGGCCAGCTCCTGGAAGATCGTGAAGGACAGCGACGAGCCGCCCGAGCTGCCGCGCAGGGCGTTGAACACCATCTCCTGCCGTAGCTCGCGCAGGTCCGCCTTCACCGGAGACCGCGCCCGGTCGCCGTACGCACTAGCCCAGCACCTCCGGCCACCGGCGCGTTACCGACGCGATCAGCTCCTCGCTCGCCGAGGCGACCTGCGGGAAGTCGTCCAGGCGCTCGTACGGCCGGCACGCGTCGATGATCGCGCGGCTGTTGAACGCCATCGCGCCGGGCGGGGTCAGCGGGTCGACCCGGCTGCCCCAGGTGCGCTTCATCACCTCGATGTCGACCGACGGGTCGGTACGGCCGGTCATCGCCCAGACCACCTCGCCGAGGTCACGGGGGTTCACGTCGCCGTCGACCACGACCGTGAAGCGGTTCATGTACGCCGCGCTGGGATGCTGCGCGGCCAGGTACGCGGCCTGGCGCGCGTGGCCCGGATACCGCTGCTCGATCGAGACGATCAGCAGCGACCGGCCCCCTCCGGCCTCGTGCGCCCACACGCCGCGTACCCCCGGCAGGCCGGTCCGGCGCAGCCCGTCGGTGATGATCGCCGACTTCATCACCGTGCGCATGTAGGAGTAGTCGTGCGGCGGCTTGCCCGGCGGCGCGCCGAGCAGGATCGGGTCGTCGCGGTGGTAGACCCGCTCCACGTCGATGGTCAGGATCGGCTCGCGGGACCCGGAGTAGTAGCCGGTCCACTCCCCGAACGGGCCCTCGGGACGTACGTCGTCCGGCCGTACCCAGCCCTCCAGCGCCAGTTCGGCGTCGTGGGGCAGCGGCAGCCCCGTGACCTGGCCTGCGATCGTACGGACGGGGGCGCCCATCATCGCGCCGACGTAGTCGTACTCCGACACGTCGGCCGGGACCTCGACTCCGGCGGCGACGAGGTAGGCCGGGTGGTGCCCGAGCGAGACCGCGATCGGCGCGCGGCCCTCCGCCGCGAACCAGCGGCGCAGATGCTGGGCGCCGTGCTTGCCCGCCTCGATGTTCACGCTGGCCGAGCGCCCGTCGTCCTGCACCTGCATGCGGTACGCGCCGAGGTTGATCCGCCCCGTGTCGTGGTCGCGGGTGACGACGGCGCAGCCGGTGCCGATGTAGCGTCCGCCGTCGCCCTCGTGCCAGCGCGGCACCGGAAAGTCCAGGAGGTTCACCTCCGGCTTGGCGACGACGTGAGCGAGCACCGGCCCGTCGGGAACCGAAACCGCCGCGAACGACGAGGCCCGCGCGGCCCACTCGCCCGGCCGGGCGGCCAGCGTCTCGACCAGGTCGGCGTCCGTACGGTCCCAGCCGAGGCCGAGCACCGACCCGAGCAGCCGCGGGTTGCTGACCGTGCCGCTGAGCACGCGGTGGCCGCGCGGATAGCCGGCGATGCCGTCGAACAGCAGCGCCTTGGGATTGGTCCTGCGGTAGTTGACCTGGGACAACGCGCCGATCTCCAGGTCCCAGCCGGCGCCCTCGACGGTCTGTAGCTCGCCGCGATCGCCCGCCTCGCGCAGCCAGGCCCGCAGATCCGCCGGGGCGCCTTCGGAGTCGCTCATGCCACCTCTCGTCCTTCGGCCGCACCGCGCAGGTACGCCGCCGCGCGGTCCGCGGAGAGCACGTCCGCGTACTTCTGGTCCAGGTCGAACAGGCTCACCCAGTGGGAGGCCTCGAACCGGTCGAAGCAGCAGTCCCCGACCACGCAGACGCGGTAGCCGCGCGTGCACGCGTCGACCGCCGTCGCACGTACGCAGCCGCTGGTCGCCTCACCGCAGACCAGCACGGTGTCGACGCCGCGCGAGCGCAGCACGGTGTCCAGCGGCGTCTCGTGGAAGCCGCTCGGGCCGGCCTTGGCCAGCACCACGTCGCCGTCGCGCGGCGCGACCTCGGCCACGATCCCGTTCGGGTCCTTCCCGCCCGGGCGCGGGGCCAGTCGCGCGGACGGCTTGCGGTTCCACCGCCCGTACGAGGCCGGCGCCTGGTGGAAGTAGACCACCGGCACGTCCGCGGCCCGCGCGGCGTCGAGCAGGGGAGCGGTACGGTCGACAGCCTCCCATCCCGGGCGCCCGCAGGCGCTCGGCCAGTCGGCCACGGCGTCCGTGATGTCCGCCCTGGGGTACCCGAGCGCCGCGTAGTACAGGTCCACGACGAGCACCGCCGGCCGCGTGCCCAGGCCGAACGGCGCGCTCTTGGCCCACGACGTGGCGGCCAGGACGGCGTGGTCCCGCTCGGTGAGGAAGCCGGTCCAGCTCACGAGGCGCCCAGCGTGTTGTCGATGTACTTCGTCACGTCGGCCGGCGGCTTGCCGTGGGAGTTCCGCGCGGCCTCCTGGAACCCCTGCTGGATCACCTTGGGGTCCACCGCCGGGGTCGTGGCCCACACGTCGAGGAAGAAGTCGTAGGCGTACTCGGCCAGCGCCGGGCTCTTGACACCGCTGTACTTCTGGATGCTCGCCATCGTCTCCTTCTTGTGCGAGCGCAGGAACTGGAGCGCCTCGGCCTCGGCCGCGACGAACCGCTTCACCACCTCGCGGTTGTTCTTCAGGTAGCTCGCCTGCACGGTGTACGCGCCGAGCGGGAAGGGCAGGCTCGCGAGCGTGGCCAGCCGGTGCGCGCCCTTCTCCCGGCTCTGCGTGCCGTTCGGCGGCTGGGTCAGGATCGCCGACACCGCGCCGCTCTCCAGGGCCGCGACCTCGGCCGGGATGCCCTTGACGAAGATGGACGTGACGTCGGAGCGCTTCATGCCCTTGCTCTGCAGCAGCGCGGTGAGGCCGTAGTCGCTCTCGGAGCCCGGCGAGGTGATCGCCACCTTCTTGCCCTTGAGGTCGGCGAACGTCGTGATGTTCGGGCCGGCCCACATCTCCAGGTTGTAGTGCGGCTCGGACATCGCGACGAAGCGCAGGTCCGAGCCGCGCATGATGGCCGCCGCGCTGTCCTGCGCGACGCCGACGCCGATCTGCACGCTGCCGCTCGCGAGCCCGGGGACGAGCTGGGAGCTGTCGTTGAGCCGTACGATCCGGGCGTTCAGGCCGTGCTTTTTGAAGATCCCGTAGTCGGCCGCGACGTAGAGGTCGGAGTAGCCCGCGCCGAGCGCGGTGTATCCGATCTTGACCGGGAGCAGGCCGTTGGCGTCCGCCTTGACCTTCTTCGTGCTTCCGGCGCAGGCGGAGAGGGTGAGCAGGAGGGCGGCGGCGGCCGCCATGCCCGGCAGGAGTCGCGTTCTCATCAGTGTGCACCAGCCCAGTGGGTGAAGCGCCGCTCGATCAGGCGGACGGTCCAGTTGAGGATGAGGGCGACGACGGCGAGGATCACGATCCCGGCCATGGCCGCGTCCATGTTGAAGTTGGACGTCTGGTTCTGGACGAAGAACCCGAGGCCCTTGCTCGCCAGGAACAGCTCCGCGACGATCGCGCCGACCAGCGCGCGGCCGACCGCGAGGCGGATGCCGGCGAGGATGTACGGGAGCGTCGCCGGCAGCGCGACGGTGCGGAAGAACGTCAGCCGCGGCGTGCAGAACACCGTCGCGACCCGGTTGTAGTCGTTGTCGAGATTGCGGACGCCGGTGGTCACGTTGATGATCAGCGGCAGGATGCCGGCCCAGACGATGATCAGTACGCGGGACGTGTTGCTGATGCCGAACCAGAAGATGATGATCGGGATGAAGATGACGTACGGGACCGAGTAGAGGATGTTGACCCACGGCTCGGTCATGTCGTGCAGCACCTTGCTGCGGCCGAGCACGAGCCCGAGCGGGATGCCCGCCACGAAGGTGATCAGCAGGCCCCACAGCAGCTCGTAGCCGGTGGCGCCGAGCACGGGGTAGATGTCGCCGGAGCGGAACAGCGTGACCTCGGCCTTGGCCGTACGCCACGGGCTGCTGCTGAAGGTCACGTCCACCAGCCCGGCCGAGGTGCTGATCTGCCAGGCGAGCAGGACGATGACGATGCCGGCGGTGCCGAGCAGGCCGCTACTGTGCCGCGCGGCCCAGCCGGAGCCCCTCTCCGCCGCCGGCGTGTTCTTCGGTGTGGTCGGCCGTGGCCGGGTCGCCGTTGACATGGTCCCTCGCTGGGGTCGTCGGTGCTTGCTGGTGGAGGGCGGCCAGGATCTCGTCGCCGTACGCGATGAACTCGGCGCTGCGGCGCCAGTCGACGCTCCGCGGCCGTGGCGTGTCGATGGTGACCACGTGCGCGACCGTCCCCGGCCCGGGGGAGAAGACGATGACACGGTCGGCGAGGAGCACGGCCTCGTTGACGTCGTGCGTCACGAACAGGGCGGTCTTGCGGCCGCCGACCGTGTCGGCCTGCCAGATCCGCAGCAGCTCCTCCT
This sequence comes from Actinomadura sp. DC4, assembly GCF_030406325.1. Lineage (GTDB taxonomy): Bacteria > Actinomycetota > Actinomycetes > Streptosporangiales > Streptosporangiaceae > Actinoallomurus. The sequence continues at coordinate 287,269 of NZ_JAUEQY010000001.1, forward strand.
GGAGGACGTCGCGGGTCTGCGCATCCAGGGCGCCGAACGGCTCGTCGAGCAGGAGCAGCGTCGGGTCGGTGGCGAGGGCGCGGGCGAGGTTGACCCGCTGGCGCATGCCGCCGGAGAGCTCGTGCGGGTACTTGCCCGCGACGTGGCGCAGGCCGACCATGTCGAGCAGCTCCTCGGACCGCTGCCGGGTCTCGGCGTTCAGCCGGCCCTGGACCTGGAGCCCGAACCGTACGTTGGACAGCACGGTCCGCCAGGGGTACAGCGAGGCGTGCTGGAAGACCAGCGAGCGTTCGGGGCCGGGCCCGGTGATGGGCCGGCCGGCCAGCTCCAGGTCGCCGCCGGCCACCGGGACGAGCCCGGCGACCGACTCGAGGAAGGTGGTCTTCCCGCAGCCGCTCGGGCCGACGATCACCACGAACTCGTGCTCCATGACCTGGAGGTTCAGGTCGGAGACGGCGAGGGTGAGCGTCCCCTTGCGGCGGCTGCGGTGCCCGAGCCGCAGGCCCCGTGCCTCGAGCAGTGCGTCGGAGGGCATGGTCACGCGCCGTTCTCGAAGATGTCGATGTTGGACCGCTTGAGGTGCCCGGTGGAGACCAGCCGGTCGATCATGTCCCGGGCGTACGCGCGGGTCTCGGTGGTCGACTTCAGGAGCTTGTCGGACCACTCGTCGTTCGGCCACCGCTTGGCCTGGCGGTACACCTCGGCGAACAGGTCGGTGCGCAGCTCCACGAGCTGGTTCCACTCATGACCGCTGTCGCCCGGCTTGCGCGATCGGATCTCGCGGACGGCGTCGACGTCGATGGTGGCCACGCAGACCGCCTCGCCGGGACCGGCGGCGACGGACTGGACGTTGCCGAGGTGGTCGACGACCTGCGAGTGGCCTCGGTAGCCCGAGCGCGGCCGGTCCGAGCCGAGGAAGCCGCCGGCGCAGACCGACAGGAAGTACGCGAGGTTCTCGTACGCCCGCGAGCGCCGGAAGACGTCCCACTTGGCGTCGACGTCGGACCACGGCTCGGCGGTCGGGTGGATGAGGACCTCGGCGCCCTGCAGGGCGAGGGCGCGGGCCATCTCGGGGAAGATGATGTCGGTGCAGGTGAGAGTGCCGAGGACGCCGATCTCGGTGTCGACGACCGGGAACATGCTGAGGTCGCCGTACTTCTCGGTGTACTCCGTGAAGACGTCGCCCGGCCCGGTGTAGACGGTGTTGAGGTTGTTCGGGCCGTTGTTCTTGCGGTACTTCAGGATGATCTCGCCGTGCGGGTCGATGATGAAGTTGGTGTTCCACAGCCGGCCGGGCCACTCGTCGTCGCGCTCGTAGAGGTTGCCGACGAAGTAACAGCCCAGCTCACGGGTCTTGTCCGCGATCCGGTCCGTCACGGGGCCCGGGATGGTCTCGGCGAGCTCCAGCCACTCGTCCACACTCCGCGGACGGAACTGGCCGATGAGGCTGTACTCCGACACCGCGGCCAGGCGCATCTCACCGACCCGGTTGAACGTCCAGTGCAGCAGCTCGAAGATCCGGTTCAGGTTCTTCTCGATCATCTCGTCCCGGGTCCTGGGGTCGACGATGACGTGGGTCTCCTGCTGGATGAGCGCTGCCTTGTAGGGCTTGATCACTACTGCTCCTCGTACTGGCCGTAGAGGGTCGTCGGTGTTTCCCCGATGTAAAAGTGTCGACAAGTTACGTCCGGGTCTCCGGGGGTGTCAATAGCCTCGTACGGCCGGTTCTCGACCTCCGGTGAGGGTCCAGGTACGCTCTGAGCACAGGTAACAGAGGGTTTTCGTGGTGTTGGCGCGCCCTGTCGCGTCGCCGGTGGCGGGTGGTGTCGCCGTGTGGCCGTGCGGCGATCTGTGGACACTTGCGGCTTACTGTCGACACTTGAGCCGGCGTGCAGGCGCCCTGGTCCGCACCGCGCGCGGGGAACGGGAGGTCCCGGGACAACGTCGAAGTGGGTAAAGGGTGGTTTTCCGTTCGGCCGTCCAGGCCGAAATCACCTCCGGCCGGGTACGCGGTTGCGCCAATGCCGCGAACACGGGCACGATGCCGATTATTCGGTGGAACGAAAACAGCTAGAGGCGATTTCATGCACGATCTGCGCCGGCGGTCGGGGGCGACCGGCACGCCTCGTCGCATGCGCGGGTTCGCCGCGGTCCGGCTGGCCACCCCGCTGGCGGTCGCGGCCCTGACCGTACTGGTCACGGCCCTGACGACCACTCTCGACGCGTTCAAACTGCCCGTGGCCGCGCGCCTGGCGATCGTCGGTGGCGGGTCCGTGCTCGCCGGTCTGATCGCGCTGGTTTCACAGCGCGGCGTACGTCATTTCACGCCGCAGGGCGCGCCGCGGTCCGACGGCGTTGCCGCCCCCGCCCAGTTGCCTCCGGTAATCGCGCATTTCACCGGCCGCGCCGACTATTTGGCCAGGCTTCATCACGTGTTCACGGAGGAGGATAAGAGATCAGAAGAATGGAGCGGATCTCTCGTCGTCTCGGTGCACGGGCCGGGCGGCGTCGGCAAGTCCGCGCTCGTGACGCGCTTCGCGCATGAGGTGGCCGGGCACTACCCGGACGGGCAGCTCTACTGCGACCTCCGCGGCTCGGGCGACGTGCGCGTGCGGATGGAGGACGTGCTCACCGGCTTCCTGCTCGCCCTCGGCGTCCGGCTCACCACCGACCCGGGCGGCCTGCCGGACCTGCAGAAGCTGTGGTGGACCTGGCTCAAGGGCCGCCGCGTCCTGATCTTCCTCGACAACGCGCGGCACGCCGACCAGGTCCAGGCGGTCGTGCCGCCCGAGGCCGGCTGCGCCGTGCTCGTCACCTCCCGACAGCCGCTCTACCTGCGCAACACCCTGGACGTACGGCTGCAGGAGTTCACCGAGCTGCAGGCGGTCGAACTGCTGGCCCGCCTGGCCGGCGACGAGCGCGTCGCCGAGGACGACCGGTCGGCGGTGCGCATCGCGGAGCTGTGTGACCGCCTGCCGCTCGCGGTCAGCATCTGCGGCGGCCGGCTGGCCGCGCGCCGCACCTGGTCGCTGGAGGAGATGGCCGACCGGCTCGGCGACGAACGCCGCCGGCGGCTCGACGAGCTGGAGACCGACGACCAGATCGACAAGAGCGTGCGCGCGACGCTGTGGCTCAGCTACGAGGACTGCACCGATCTCCAGCGGCGCCTGCTGCGGTCGTTCGCGCTGCTGTCGGTGCCCGACCTGCCCGGGTGGGCGGCCGGGTCGCTGCTCGGCACGTCCAAGCCGGACGGGGGCGACCAGCTCGAGGCGCTCGTCGACGCCCAGCTCATGGAGTACTCCGGTAAGGACCCCACCGACACCGGCCGCTACCGCCTGCACGACCTCGTACGGCTCTACGCCCGCGAGCGCGCCGACCGCGAGGACACCGACGAGCAGCGCCGCGCCACGGTGGACCGGATCCTCGCCGGCTACCGCCGCCGGGCCGAGCTGGCCGCCGCCGTGCGCTGGCCGCAGGACTGGCGCCGCCACGCGCGGCGCGGCGAGCAGGACTCCGGTGAGATCGCCCCGGAGCCCTGGTTCTACGCCGAGCACCTCACGCTGCTCGCCTGCGTCGAGCAGGCCGCGAGCCTGGAGATGTGGGAGGAGGCGTGGCGGGTCGGCCGCGCTTTCTGCTCGCTGTCCCACTCGATGCGGCTGTTCTGGCAGGAGTGGCACGCGGTGGCCGAGACCACGCTGCGGGCCGCCTCCCGGCTGGAGGACCCGCGTTCGATCGGCATCGCCCTCATGGAGCGCGCCGCCGCCTCCGGCGGCCTCGGCAAGGGCGACCTGGCCCGTAGGAGCGCGGAGGAGGCGCTCGCGGTCTTCGAGGAGCTGCGCGAGCCCTGGTGGGCCGCGCGGGCCGAACGGACCGTCGGCGTCACCCTCCGCGACGCAGGCAACCTGGACGAGGCCCAGCGGCACCTGCTGGCCGCGATCGGGGGCTTCGCGGCGGTCGGCGATCGCTGGTGGCACGCCCGTACGCAGCGCAACCTCGCCGAACTCCGGCTCGCCCAGGGCCGTCACCAGGAGGCACGCGCGCTGCTCGACGAGGCCCTCGGCGTCTTCGAGAGCGACGGTAACCGCTACTCCGAGGCGCAGACCCTGCGCGTCCTCGGCGAGGTCAGCGCGGCCGAGGCCGCGGACCTGCGGGCGCGCGGCGACATTCTCGCCGGCGACGCCGGTTACAACCGGGCGGCGCAGGTGCTGGAGCGGGCCGCCGAAATGTTCCGGCTGCGGCACGAGCAGTGGGAGGAGGCGCGCTGCCTGCGCGCCGCGGGCGAGGTCGGCGACCCCAAGAACGGCCTGCGCGAGCTGACTTTCGTCCGCCGCGCGATGGGCACCCTCGAAGGCCTCGGCGACTCGTGGGGCGTCGCGCGCACGGAGCTGTCGGAGGGCCGCGCGCTGAACCGCCTCGGCCGGGTCGACGAGGCGGTCACCGCGCTCGGCCACGCCGCCGCGGTCTTCCACGAACTCGGCGACCGATGGCTCCAGGCCCGCTGCCTGCGCACACTCGCCGAGATCCTGGCCGACGCGGGCCGGCCCGCGGAGGCGCGCGGGCCGGCCGAGGAGGGCCTGCGGATCTACCGGAGCCTGGGCAATGAGGTCGGCGAGACACGAGCACGCAACATGCTGGCCCGCGTACTGGGCTCCGAGCAGAGCTGACGCCCACGTCGCGGCGGGACTGTGCCCAACAGAAGGTCGCGCCGTGGGCGAGGGCACGGAGGTCGTCGAGCGGCCCCCGGCGCGCGGGCTGCCTGGCCGGCGCGCCGGGGTCGGCGACATCCCTCCAGCCTGACGGCGGTGTCCGGTACGCGACGGCACCGCCGCAGCCTGAAAGCGATCCCGCCGACCCCGGCCCGTGCGGGGCGGAGCCCCCACACCGGGAGGTTCCGGAGGTCGCCCCCCGGGCCGGCACAGCGTCCGGTAGCTTGATGCCGGCCATGAGCGGGAGAACCACCTCGAACCTGGAGCGGCGGGTCGCCGCCGCGGCGGAGGCGGTGCTGGCCCGTTCCTCCTCGGTCTCCACCGTCGACGTCCTCACCGGCCTCGGCTGGCTGCGCGCCCGGCAGCTCGACGAGTGGCGCCAGGGCCGTCTCGGCCACCTCGAAGAGGCGCTCACCGCGCGCCCCGACCGGCTCGCCGCGGTCCGGACCGCCCTGCGCCGCTGGGCCGAGGACCTGAACCTGCTGGCGAGCGAGATGCCCTACGCGTCGGCGACCCGCGACCGCGCGCCGCTGCGGTTCACCGCCGGCGGCGACGAGGCCGCCGAGCGCGCCTACCGTACGCACTGGATCTCCCCGGATCTGTCCGAGGCACGGCGCGAGCGGCTGATCGAGCGGCAGAGCAAGGCCCCCGACCTGATCGTCTCGGTCCCGCTCAAGGACTGGACCTGCTCCTCCTGTCACGGCACCGGCGACCTGCTCATCCCCGAAGACGGCGTCTCGACCTGCCTGACCTGCGCCGACCTTGACCATCTGGTCTTCCTGGCGGCCGGCGACGCCGCCCTGACCCGCCGGGCCAAGAAGGCCAGCGGCCTGTCGGCCGTGGTGATGCGCCTCAACCGGCGGCGCAAGCGGTACGAGCGGCAGGGCCTGCTCGTCGAGGAGTCAGCGCTGGAGGAGGCCGAGGCCCAGTGCCTGGCCGACGAGGACGTACGCGAGCGGCGCCGGGAGCGCGACCGCGAACGGCGGGCCGATGAGGACCTGGAGCTCCAGGAGCGTACGGCGCGGGAGATCCAGAAGATGTTCCCCGGCTGCCCCGAGGAGCGGGCGGCGGCGATCGCCCGCCACACCGGCACGCGCGGCAGCGGCCGGGTCGGGCGGTCCGCCGCCGGGCGTGCCCTGGACGAGACCGCCGTACGCGCCGCCGTCGTGGCCTCCGTACGGCACGAGGACACCGACTACGACGCCCTGCTGATGTCCGGAGTGCCGCGAGCCGAGGCCCGCGAGCGGATCAGAGAAGACGTCGACCGCGTCCTCGGCCGGTGGCGTGACTCACCAGCGGGTGGCCGTGAAGTCGATCGGCCGGGGCCGTAGCGCCTGCGCACGCTCCGCGAGCGAACGCAGCCGCCGGGACATCTCGTCGGCCGGCAGGCACCGGCGGTCGCCGTGGCCCGGCAGGACCCACGAGAACCTCAGCCGCCCGGCCGTACGAGCCAGCGAGGCGGCCAGTTCCTCGATGGAGTACCAGGTGACGTTCTCCACGACCTCCAGGTCACCGGTCGTACGCGACCAGTAGAAGCTGTCCCCGCTGAAGCAGCACCGGTCGTCGGCGAGGTAGAGCACACTGCCGCGGGTGTGGCCGGGCAGGGGGTGGACGGTGACCCCCTCACCGACCTCCACGGGTTCGAGGCCCCGGATCACCTCGTCCGCGTCCGGCGCCGCGTCGAGGTCGCCCTCGTGGATCCACAGGCGGGCGCCGAAGTGGTCGGCGTACCGGCGGCCGTGCGCCGCGTGGTCCCGGTGCGTGAGCAGCACGTCGGTGACGGGCCCGTACCGCTCGGCGAGCTCGCGGCTCCAGCGCGGGGTGTCGATCATCATCGAGGCGCCGGACGGTCGCGGCAGCAGGTAGGAGTTGGCCCCGGCGGTGTCGCGGGAGTTGTGCCCGCACAGCAGTACGCCGTCGTCCAAGGGCATCGGGAAGGGGTCGAGCGCCCGGTCCAGGTGCCCGGACGCCGGGCGGATCGAGCGCGTGGGGCAGGCGAAGGCGGCAGCCCCGAGCCGCCTGGTCTCCGTCTCGCCGTCCGGCTGCCGCAGCATCCGCGACCGGCCGTCCCCCTCGCCGATCAGGCCGGGCGCGAGCTGCCGGGCGACGTCGCAGTCGAAGCAGCGGTCGTCCACGTACCAGCCGTCCATACCAGGACCCTCCCCGTTCACCTCGGATACGATACCTGCATCACAAAGTATCTTAATGATGAAGGTAAATCATGCTCGTCAAACCGCAGGACGACGCCGGACCGGCCGACCTGATCATCGCTGCCATGACCGACCTCGCCGGCGCCCTGGGGCGCCTGAACGACCTGATCGCCCAGCACCTCGGCATCGCGCAGACCGACCTGCTCTGCCTGCACGTGCTCAACCGCGCCGGAGCCTCCACCGCCGGCACGCTCGGCGCCCGGCTCGGCCGTACCACCGGCGCGGTCACGCACATGATCGACCGCCTGGAGAAGGCGGGATACGTCCGGCGCAAGCCGGACCCGCGCGACCGCCGGCGCGTACTCGTCGAGGCCTCGGCCCCGGCGCTCGAACGGATCGCCGCGTTCTACACGGGAATGGACGCCCGCTGCCGCCGGTCGGTGGCCGCCTTCTCCGACGATCAGCTGGCGGCGATCCACGGTTTTCTCCGGGACGGCTACGAGAGCGCCGCGGAAGAGTGCGACCACCTGATCCGAGAAGGCCAACGGCGGCCGGGACGGGATTAGAGTTCACCCCGACACCGAATGTGGGAGCGCCGATGACGACCGCATACCGGATCTGCCCCTTCTGCGAGGCCACCTGTGGCCTCGAGCTGACGATCACCGACGGCCGGGTCACCGGGGCCCGCGGTGACAAGGACGACGTCTTCAGCCGCGGTTTCATCTGCCCCAAGGGCGCGACCTTCGACGAGCTGGAGAACGACCCCGACCGCCTGCGCCGGCCCATGGTCCGTACGGGCGCCGACTGGCGCGAGGTCACCTGGGACGAGGCGTTCGCCGTCGTGGAGCGCGAGCTGACCGGCGTGGCCGAGCGGCACGGGCCGCAGTCGCGGGCGATCTACCTCGGCAACCCCAACGCGCACACGCTCGCCGGCGGGCTCTACGCGCGCGGGCTCGCCAAGGCGCTCGGCAGCACCAACGTCTACAGCGCGAGCACCGTCGACCAGATGCCCAAGCACGTCTCCAGTGGCCTGCTGTTCGGCGACTCGCTCGCCATTCCCGTCCCCGACCTGGACCGCACGTCCTATCTCCTGATCCTCGGCGCCAACCCGGTCGACTCCGGCGGCAGCCTCTGCACCGCCGCCGACTTCCCCGGCAAGCTGAAGGCCCTTCGCGCCCGCGGGGGCACGCTCGTCGTGGTCGACCCGCGCCGTACGCGCACCGCCCGCCTGGCCGACCGGCACTTCGGCATCAGGCCCGGCACCGACGCCTACCTCCTGTTCGGCATCGTGCACACCCTCTTCGAAGAGGGCCTGGCCGAGCGCCCCGAGGGCGCCGGCGACGTGGAGGGGCTGAGCGGCGGCTTCGCGCCCGAGGCGGTCGAGGACGTGTGCGGCGTGCCGGCGGCCGAGATCCGGCGGCTGGCGCGTGAGCTGGCCGCCGCGCCGAGCGCGGCCGTGTACGCGCGGATCGGCACGTCCACGGCGGAGTTCGGCACGATCACGAGCTGGCTGGTCGACGTCGTCAACATCCTCACCGGCAACCTCGACCGGCCCGGCGGCGCGATGTTCCCGCTCGCGCCGCACCGGCCCGCGGGCACCCGCTCCCGGCGCGGCTTCCGGCTCGGCCGCTGGCACAGCCGGGTCCGCAAGCTGCCCGAGATCCGCGGCGAGCTGCCCGCGGCGACGCTCGTGGACGAGATCGTCACGACCGGCGAGGGCCAGGTGCGCGCCCTGGTCACCGTGGCGGGCAACCCGGTGCTGTCCACGCCGGGCGGCGACCGGCTCGGCGAGGCGCTCGGCGACCTGGAGTTCATGGTCAGCGTCGACCCCTACCTCAACGAGACGACGCGGCACGCGCACGTCATCCTGCCGCCGCCCCCGCCCAGCCGGTCCGGCCACTACGACATCGCCTTCGGCGACCTCGCGGTGCGCAACACCGCGCGCTACTCCCCGCCCGTCCTGCCGCTCGCCGACGGGGAGCCGGACGAGTGCGCCATCCTCGCCCGGCTCACCCGCATCGCCTCCGGCAAGGACGCCGACGTGGACGAGGTGATCATGACGCGTCTCGTCCGCGCGGCCACCGCCGACCCGGCCTCGCCAGTGCACGGCGAGGACCCGGCGGACCTGCTCGGGCGGCTCACCGGCGACACCCCCGCGCTCAGGCGCCTCGACCTCATGCTCCGGCTCGGCGCGTACGGCGACGGGTTCGGCGCGGCGCCCGGCGGCCTGTCGCTGGAGGCGCTGCGGAACGCTCCGCACGGCATCGACCTCGGCCCGCTGCGGCCCCGGCTGGACGACGTGCTGCGGACCCCGTCCGGCCGGATCGAGCTGTGCCCGCCGGAGATCGCCGAGGACGTCACGCGCCTGCGGGAGGGCCTGGCCGGACGCCGCGCCGGGCTCGTCCTGATCGGCCGCCGCCACCTGCGCTCCAACAACAGCTGGATGCACAACCTGCCCGGCCTCGTACGCGGCTCGAACCGCTGCACGCTCCAGATCCACCCCGACGACGCGGAGCGGCTCGGCCTGACCGACGCCCGCCCGGCCGAGGTGACGAGCGGCACGGGCGCGGTGGAGGTCGAGGTGGAGATCACCGAGGAGGTCATGCCGGGCGTGGTCAGCCTCCCCCACGGCTGGGGGCACGGACGGCCGGGCACGCGCGGCACCGTGGCCGCGGCGCACGCCGGGGTGAGCGCCAACACCCTCACCGACCCGCTGGCCCTCGACCCGCTGTCGGGCAATGCCGTCCTCAACGGCATACCCGTACGGGTTCGTCCGGCCTGACTCCGGCGGGACCGTTACGGTTGTGGGCTAATTGACCAGTTTCGGCCGCGGCCGTACGACGGAGGTTCACAGGTGGCGGACGACGACTTCCAGAAGATCCTCGAGAATGCCTATCGGACCGGCGGAAAGCTGGACGATACGGTCCTCGACGACCTGGAGGCCCTGGCGACCGCCGAGCAGACCCTCGGACCGGATCATCCGGAGACCCTCACCTGCCGCATCAACCTCGCCCACGCCTACTACGAGGCCGGCCGCGTCGACGAGGCGATCGCCCTCGGCGAACAGGCCTTCGGCGAGTGCACGCGCCTGCTGGGTCCCGACGCCCACGACACGCTGATCGCCGGGAACAACCTCGCCTCCGCCTACCGCGAGGCGGGCCGCCTGGACGAGTCGATCGCGATCTGCATCCAGGCCCTCATCCAGGCCGAGCGCAGCCTGGGCCGCGACGACCCGATGTCGGTCACCCTCATCAACCACCTCGCCGACGCGTACTCGGCCGCCGAGCGGATCGAGGAGGCCATCGAGCTCCTCCTGGAGGTCCTCGCGACTCGCGAGCGCCTGTTCGGGCCGCAGGACCTGGAGACGCTCGGCGCCCGCAACAACCTGGCGCTGGCCTACCGCGACGCCGGGCGGCTCGACGAGGCGGTCGCGCTGCTCGAGGACACGCTCTCGGCCGCCGAGGGCCTGATGGGCGCCGACCACGAGGGCGTGCTCACCATGCGGTCCAACCTCGCGTCGCTCTATGACGACCTGGGCCGGACGATGGAGGCCGTCGACGCGTACGAGCGGGCGCTGAAGGACCGCACGCGCGTGCTGGGCGCCGACCACCCCGACACCCTGATGTCCGGGGCGACGCTCGCCGCGATGTACCGCGACACCGGGCGCATCGACGAGGCGGTCGAGCTGACCGAGGCGGCCCTGGCCGGGCTGCGGCGGCTGTTCGGCGCCGACCACCGCGACGTCCTGCGGGTCCGCATCCGCCTCGCGCTCGTCTACACCGCCGCGGAGCGCCGCGAGGAGGGCATCGCGCTGCTCGAGGACGCCCTCGCCGGCTGCGAGCGCCTCTTCGACGCCGACCATCCCGACACCGTCCGCTGCCGCCGCGACCTCGCCGACGCCTACCGCGAGGCCGGCCGCCCCGACGACGCCGTCCCGCTGTTCGAGCGCGTGCTGTCGGACTGGGAACGCATCCTCGGGCCGGACGACCGCGAGACGATGGCGGTCCGCAACCTGCTCGCGCTGGCCTACGACGACGCCGGCCGTACGAGCGAGGCCGTCGAGGCCTACGAGCGCACGCTCACCGACCGCGAGCGCGTGCTCGGCCCCGAGCATCCCGCGACGCTCCTCTCCCGCAGCAACGTCGCGCTGACCTACCGCGAGATGGGCCGCCTGGACGAGGCCGTACGCCTGCTGCGCGAGGTCGTGGAGGCCCGGCGGCGGGTGCTCGGCCCCGAGCACGTCGACAGCCTCCGCTCGCGCAACCACCTCGCCCTGGTGTGCGAGGAGTCGGGTGCGATGGACGAGGCCATCGCGCTGTACGAGGAGACGCTGGCCGACTGCGAGCGCGCCCTCGGCGCCGAGCACGAGCTGACCCGCAAGGTCCGCTTCAACCTCGACGACGCGCGCCCGCCGGCCTGGGAGCCGCGATACGCGGTGGAGGAACGCCTCGCCGAGGCCAAGGAGCGCGGCGACGCCGACGCGTACCTCCGGCTGCTCGCCGGCCTCGACCTGTTCGTCCTGGCGCCCAAGGGACGCGCCGACGACGTCGTCGGCGGGCGGCACGACGTCGTCCAGTGGCTGGTCCGCACGGTCGACGGCAGCGACCACGCCCAGGTCTTCACCCGCGGTGCGATCCCGCGCCAGCCCGACTCGGTGTACCTCATGAAGTCGATCGCCGCCCTCGCCGGCGACTGGCCCGACCCGGAGTGGCGGGTGCTGTTCAACCGGGGCGTGCCGGCCCTCGAATGGGCCTTCCCGTACGAGGCGATCACCCGGGCGGCACGCGACCTCGCGGCGGAGCCTCTCGCCGGGATCAGGCTCCTGACCAGGATCGACGGCCCCGACGACGAGGCGCTGGCCTTCGGGCTGGGGTGCGGGGCGATGCTCGCCGTCCAGAGCGGGGCGCCGTGGAACGACATCGGCGCCGTCTACGGCGACTACCTGGAGCGGATGCGATCCCTGCGCGACCGCTGGGGCGTCACGGACGCCGAACAGTGGCTCGTGACGATGAACCACCTGCTCGGCGAGGAGCGCAGCAACCCACGCGCCACGCTGGTCCTGGCGCTGCGGCACGAGGAGTCGCGCCGCACCGGGCGGCGGGTCGGGCAGGACGGCTGGCGGGCGACGGTCGAGGCCTGGTGCCGCGACAACGACGTGCCGGCGGCCCCGCTGCTCGACCTCGCCGGGACGATCTGCCGGTACGAGGAGCGGTTCCGCGCCGACGGCCTGCTGCCCGCCGACGGGGACGTGCACAGCGTGGCCGCCTACGACTTCGGCCGGGCGGTGAACATGGCACGCTGGGGCCGCGAGGCGCACTTCTGCGACCAGGCCACCGCCGAGCGCCTCGTCATCGGCGCCGGCGAGGCCTGCCGCCGCCACTACGACTCGTGGGCCGCGCTGTCGGCCGGGTACGCACTGGGCCGCGTGCTGCGCGCCGGCGGCGGGGCGTACGCCCAGGCGCTCGCCGCGCACCGGCTCCTCGCGGGGGCGGCGGACGGCCCGTGGCAGAGGGTGGAGTGGGACCCGGGCTGGTGAGCCGGCCCCGCACGTCGCGCGCCCGCGTCTCGTCGCCGGGCTCATGAGGCGTGACCACGGTGTGCGTGCCGGAGGCCGCTGCCATGCTGGAGGGATGTCTCCGTCCCCGGCGCGCTGGCGTGTGGCGCCCGCCCCAACGCTCCTGAAGTTCGCCGGAGCCCTTCTGCTCGCGGCGGTCGCAGCCCTTTCCGGCGCCGAGCGTGAGCGGCTCCTGCTCGCCGGCGTCGCGGCCCTGGCGCTCGGCGCGTACGGGCTGCGCGACCTCCTGGCGCCGGTGCGCGTCGCCGCCGACGCCGAGGGCGTGACCGTGGTGAGCGGGTACGCGGGGCATCGCCGCATCCCGTGGCGCGAGGTCGAGCACGTCGGCCTCGGCGAGCATCGCAGCCTCGGCCTGCGCTCGGAGGTGCTGGAGATCGACGCGGGGGAGTCGCTGCACCTGTTCAGCCGGTACGACCTCGGCGTGCCGTGCTCGGAGGTCGCGGAGACTCTGGAGGGCCTGCGGCGGTCAGCCGAAGAGGAGCATGCGGAGGCCGAGGGCGAGCAGGAGGAGCGCGGTGACGAGGGTGAGCACCCGCTGGACGCGCCACCCGCCGAGCAGGGCCGCGACCGAGTGCACGGCGAGCGCGACCACCGGGAACCAGACCAGCGCGCAGCCTACGACGATGAGCGAGAGCTGGAGTGAGCGGGTCACCGGGTCCGCGCCGGGCGGGATGAACTGGGGGAGCAGGCTCAGGAAGAGCACCGGCGCCTTCGGATTCGAGGCGTTGACGACGAACCCCTGCCGGAACGCTCGCAGAGAGCTTCGCGCGGGCGGCCTTTCCGGGTCCTCCGCCGTTTTTTCGCGCTGCAGCAGTGACCGTACGCCCAGGTAGACCAGGTAGCAGCCGCCCGCGAGCTGGAGAGCGGTGAACAGGCCCCGGTGGGCGACCAGGATGGTCGCGACGCCCGCCACCGCGGCCGCCGTGTGCACGAGGGACCCGGCGGCCACGCCCAGGCCCGTGCACACGCCCGCCCGGCGGTCGGCGATCGCGTTCCTCGCGACGGCCGCGAAGTCCACGCCCGGGGCGACGATCAGCCCGGCCGCCACGCCGGTGAACGTCAGGGTCGCGGTCACTCCGTCCGGCCCCGGCGGCGTGCCGGTACGTGCTGGTGCGCCGCCTCCGTCAGGTCGAGGAAGCCGCCGACGATCCGGCTGAGGCGGTCGCCCATTCCTTGGTCGGCCAGGTCGTCGCCCGCGGTGAGGGCGCTGGCGGCGTCGGCGAGGGGGAACATGTCCGGGTACACGTGCGTGCCGAGGCCCTCCAGCGGCACTCTCAGCGCCCACAGGCCGCGTACGCCGCCGACCGCCCCGGTCGAGGCGGACAGCAGGAGGGCGTGCCGCCCGATGAACGGCCAGGGGCGGATCCGCGAGGTCCAGTCGATGAGGTTCTTCAGCACGCCGGAGACCGAGTAGTTGTACTCCGGCGCGGCCAGGATGAACCCGTCCGTCTCGTTCAGCAGGGCCCCGAACCGGCGTGCGCCCTCCGGGACGCCGTCGGTCTCCAGCAGGTCGGTGTCGAGCGGGGGTACGGCGAGGCTCGCGTAGTCCACGGTCGTCACCGACGCGCCGTGCGCTGCGGCCGTACGCGCGGCCAGCCCCGCCAGCCGCACGTTGAACGACTCCTTGCGCAGGGACGCGCCGAGGACGAGGACGCGCACGGGGCGCGGGGTGCCGGTCATGATGTTCGCTCCATCTTGTTGACGTGTCACCTAAGTTAGGGCGCACCTAGATGACATGTCAACAAGTTGATAGGGTGGGCGTCGTGGACGAGAAGCGATGGCTGAACGACGCCGAGTACCGCGCCTGGATCGGCTACCGGCGCATGCGCGGCCGTCTCGACCTGCGCATCGCCCGCGATCTGCAGGAGGACTCCGGCCTGTCCGAGGCGGACTACGACGTACTGTCCAACCTCGGCGACGCCGAACGGCACCGCGCCCGCCTGAGCGACCTGGCCGCCCGCATGCTCTGGTCGAAGAGCCGGCTGTCCCACCACATCACGCGCATGCAGGCCCGGGGTCTGGTGGTCAAGGAGGAGTGCGCCGACGACGGCCGGGGGGCGGTCGTGGCGCTGACCGAGAAGGGCCTGAGAGCGATCGAGGAGGCCGCGCCCGCCCACGTGGAGTCGGTCCGCCGCAACTTCATCGACCTGCTCACCGAAGGCGAGATCGCCACGCTGAGCACCATCACCGAGCGTGTCTTGGCCCGCCTCGGGGGTGCCGGCTCGGAGGGGTGACTCTCCGGGCCCTCACGGGCCGACCCGTGGCAAAGATCCTGCTATGGGACGAGCAACGCGAGACCGGCTGGCAACGTGCTGGGACCAAATCTTGGTACGTGCATTTCCGGGTCGGCCGCGGCGAAGCCTCGTCGGGTAGGAGGAGGAAGTCCTTTTATTCGCCAAGCTCCGACAGAGGTTTCTTATGGTTCTCTCTCTTCCAAGAAAATAGAGGAGAGTCGCCATTCCGGCTTCTCGAGCAGTTTTGGACCTGAGGATCAGTGGTCGCCTATCCGGCGGGCGCTGGCGGTTGTAGCGGTAGTGGCGGGGCTGGTGACGATGCTGGCCTCGCCCGCTCCGGCTCAGCCCGGTTCCCAACCGTCGGCGGCGGGCTATGTCGCCAATGCCGTCTCGCGTACGGCACCCAAGATCGTGACCGCCGCGCGACAGCGGACACCGGCCTACGTCACCGACTTCAACGCGAACACGGTGTCGGTGATCGACACCGCGACCAACACGGTGATCGGTACCATCCCCGTCGGTGCCAATCCGCGTGGTGTGGCGATCAGTCCCGGCGGCACACGCGTCTATGTCGCCAACTTCGGCTCGACCACGGTGTCAGTGATCGACACCGCGACCAACGCCGTGATCGCCACCATCCCGGTCGGCGCCTTCCCGATTCGCGTGGCCGTCGGGCGCGTCGGTGCCACTCCCACGCCACGGCAGAGCCCAAGAGGGCCGGACCGGTCCGTGGCAAACGCGATCACCGGTCAGAACAACTCGATCGGCGTGAACATCGCCCAAAGGTCCCTCCAGACCGGAGATCACGGAGGCGCTGACCCGAGTGGAGCGAGGTGATCCTTCTCTGTCCGAGACGACCAAGTGGGGCCCAAGTGGTAGGGGGCGATTCCCGTCACCCGCTCAGCACGCGGGAGCTACGGCGAAAGGCGGAGTGGCCGCCGTAGGGAGATCGGTCGACCACGACCCGCTCTTGCGGCCTTGGGGCGGATCCGTGCAGGTCCTTTCGCGAATCGGCTCTGGACCTCATGAAACGCCGAGGATCTCTGCTAGATCGTGTTGGCCGTTCGCCCTGGCCATCTCGGCCGGCGTGAGCCCGTCGGATGTCCGGGCGGCCGGATCCGCACCCGTGTCCAGCAGCAACCTTGCGGAGCGGGCATAGCCGTAGGCGGCAGCAACGTGGAGGGCCGTCCAGCCATGCGAGTTCAAGGGCTGCTGCACTTCCGCGCCCAGCTCCAGAAAGACCGGCAACATTGCGGGGAGGTCGCAACCGGCGACAACGTGGTACAGCAACGGCGAACCACCGCTGGCCGCGCCGTCAAGGCGCCCCCCGTACGCGACCAGCACCCGCAGAGCATCGACGCTGCCGCGCGTCACCGCGGTGTCCATGAACGGGATGTCGAACTCGTCGACCCCGTTCGGGTCGGTACCAGCGGCAAGGAGTCTGCGCACAGTGACGACATCGTTGTGGTACACCGCATGGCCAAGCTGCTCAGCGACCTCTTCCACAGAAGGATTATCCGCAAGATCCGGAGAATGCGCGGAATACGTCGTCGGGGGACGAAGAGTGGTCACCGCCGCCGCGAACGTACGCCGTCGATTTCCCGCTTCGCGGGTGGCGTTCGTGAGGCGGTGGCGGGTCAGTTCGTCCGCTGCCAGGGCGGGGACGGTGCCGGCGGTCAGCAGATCGAAGACGGTGTCCTCGATGGCCCGGACGCGGGCCAGGGCGTCCTCGGCGGTGCCGTGGTGGAGTTCGACCGTGAGGGCGTGGATGACCCCGCCCGCGCTCACCACATAGTCCGGCACCCAGGCGATGTCGCGGTCGTGCAGCAGGGCTGCCACGGAAGGAGTGGCGAGCTGGTTGTTGGCGGGCCCGGCGATGGCGGCGCAGCGCAGCAACGGCACGGCCCGTTCGATGAGCACGCCGCCGAGGGCCGAAGGTATGACGATGTCGGCCTCGGCGGTCAGCGCCTCGTCCGGCGGGCTCCAGGTGGCGCCCAACGTGGTGGTCAGCGCCCGTTTCGCCGGGTCGATGTCGCTCAGCGTCAGAACGGTTCCTGAACGAGGCAGCAGACGGGCGATCCGGGCGCCGACGCTGCCCAGACCCACCACGGCCACGCGCCGGTCCCTCAGGTCGGGCGTGCCCCACAAGCGTCGGCCGACGGCGCGAAGAGCGGCAAGCGTCCCGACCGCGGTGTGCGGTGAGGAGTCGCCGCTCCCGCCCTCGGCCTCCGGCCTGCAGAACACGTGGCTCGTACGCGCGCCGATGACCGCCATGTCGGCGGGCGAGGTCCCGACGTCCGGGCCGGCCGCGTACAGGCCGTCCAAAGAGGCGATGACGTCCCCCACGTCGTCGAGGACGGCGCGGCGCAGAGGCGCGGTGAGTTCGAGTCCCTCGGGCAGGGCGACGACCGTCTTGCCGCCGCCGTCGGCGAGGCCGGCCACCGCGCACTTGGCGGTCATCCCGGCCGACAGCCGCAGCGCGTCGGTGAGGCCGTCTCTCTCCAGGAGGCGTAGTGCCAGAGGCGGCATCCGCCGACCGCCTGGCCGAGGGCGGACGAGTGGACCGCGACGATGACCGGCAGGCCGGAGCGCGATCCCCTGCGGATCAGCACCTGTTCGTGGTCGAGGGGGGACATACGGGCAGTCCAACCGCGAGCTCGCCCGCAAGGCGGGTGTCGCGCCCTCCACATGTCTCGAACGCGTGAGGACGCTCACCCGCCGCGGCGTCATCCGCGGCTACCACGCCGAGATCAACCCGGCCGCGCTCAACCGCGGCGTGCAGGCGATGGTGTCAGTGCAGGTACGCCCGCTCAGCCGCACCGTCATCGACGCCTTCCAGCAGTCCGCGAGCGCCATGCCCGAGGTGCTCAGCGTCTTCG
This sequence comes from Actinomadura sp. DC4, assembly GCF_030406325.1. Classification (GTDB taxonomy): domain Bacteria; phylum Actinomycetota; class Actinomycetes; order Streptosporangiales; family Streptosporangiaceae; genus Actinoallomurus. The sequence continues at coordinate 304,813 of NZ_JAUEQY010000001.1, forward strand.
TCCTGGGCGGCGGCGATGACTTCCTCCTCCACGTCGCCGTCCAGGACCTCGACCACCTGCACGCCTTCCTGCTCGACCGCCTCAGCAAGCGCCGGGAGATCGCGGGCTTCCGCACGTCAGTGATCTTCCAGCAGGTGCACGACGCGGCGCCCGTCAGGCTCCCGGACGTCCGCGCCTAACCGCGGCGCAGCACGTGCTCGCGCGCCTCGGCGTACCGCTCGCGGATCGCGGGTGCCGGGTCGGCCTCGTACGTCGTGAGCCCCTTCCTCGTCCAGCGCGGCGGTTCCGGCCGCTCCGACAGCGCCCACGCGGCCTGTACGGCCGCGCCCTCCGCGACGTACTCGCCGGAGGGGGGCACCAGCACCGGCCGGCCGAAGACGGTCGGCGCGATCCGGCGTACCGCGTCCGAGCGCGCCGCGCCGCCGATCAGCAGGATCCGCTCGGCCCGTACGCCCTGGGCGAGCAGCGCGTCGAGGCCGTCGGCCAGGCCGCACAGCATGCCCTCGATCGCGGCGCGCGCCAGGTGGGCCGGGGTGGCGGTGTCCAGGCGCAGGCCGTGCACCGAGCCGGTGGCGTCGGGGCGGTTCGGGGTCCGTTCGCCCTCCAGGTACGGCACGAGCACGAGGCCGTCCGCGCCCGGGGGCGCCGACAGGGCCAGCCGGGACAGCTCCTCGTGGTCCACGCCGAGCAGACGCGTCGCGGCGTCGAGGACGCGCGCGGCGTTGAGCGTGCACACCAGCGGCAGGTAGCGGCCCGTCGCATCCGCGAAGCCGGCCACCTCGCCCGCCGCGTCGGCGGACGGCTGCTCCGCGACGGTGAAGACCGTGCCCGACGTGCCGAGGGACACGACCACGTCGCCGGGGCGCAGGCCGAGGCCGAGCGCGGCGGCCATGTTGTCGCCGGTACCCGCCGACACGAGGGTGCCCGACGGCGTACGGCCCGCAGGCTCGGCCGGGCCGAGGACGCGCGGCAGCGCCGGGACGCGATCGGCGGCGAGTTCCAGCAGGTCAGGCCGGTACTCGCCCGAGGCGGGCGACCAGTAACCGGTGCCCGAGGCGTCGCCGCGATCGGTCGTGAACGACCCGGTCAGCCGCCACGTCAGGTAGTCGTGCGGCAGGCACACCGAGGCCGTACGGGCGATCGCGTCCGGCTCGTGCCGGGCCAGCCACCGCAGCTTCGTCACGGTGAACGACGCGACCGGCACGCTGCCGACCGCCGTCGCCCACGCGGCCGGGCCGCCCAGCTCGGCCACCAGGTCCTCGGCCGCGCCGGCCGAGCGCGTGTCGTTCCACAGCAGCGCCGGGCGTACGACCTCGCCGTCCTCGGTCAGGCACACCATGCCGTGCTGCTGCCCGCCCACGCCGAGGGCCGCGACGTCGTCCAGCCCCCCGGCCGCCTCAAGCGCCGTGTTCAGCGCCGTCCACCACGCGGTGGGGTCGACCTCGGTGCCGTCCGGGTGCGGCGCCTGTCCCGTACGGGCGATGGCGCCCGTCTCGGCGTCGGCGACGACCACCTTGCACGACTGGGTGGAGGAGTCGACCCCCGCGACGAGCGTCCGGCTCACTCCCCGCCCCGCGCGCCGATGAGGTGCTCGAGCGCGAGCTGGTCGAGCCGCTCGAAGTGGTATCCGCGGGCCGCCGCCTCATCCAGGTCGAACGTGTCGTCCGCGAGGTTGTCGTAGGTCTCGCCGGGGGCGAGCGTCGGCACGGCCAGCTCCTCGACGCGCGAGGCCGCGAGCGCCTCCTGCACCTCCGGGTCGGCGCGGAACGCCCGCGCCCGCTCCTTCAGGATCAGATAGGTGCGCATGTTCGCCTCGGCGGAGGCCCACACGCCCGAGATGTCCTCGGTACGGGTCGGCTTGTAGTCGAAGTGGCGCGGGCCCTCGTAGCCGCCGTTCTCCAACAGGTCGACGAGGAAGAACGCGCTCTTGAGGTCGCCGTGCCCGAAGACCAGGTCCTGGTCGTACTTGTTGCCGTGCTGGCCGTTGAGGTCGATGTGGAAGAGCTTGCCGTGCCAGAGCGCCTGGGCGATGGCGTGCACGAAGTTGAGCCCGGCCATCTGCTCGTGCCCGACCTCGGGGTTGAGGCCGACCATGTCGGCGTGCTCCAGCGAGCCGATGAAGGCCAGCGCGTGCCCGACCGTGGGCAGCAGGATGTCGCCGCGCGGCTCGTTCGGCTTGGGCTCCAGGGCGAACCGGATGCCGTAGCCGCGGTCGGTGACGTACCCGGCCAGTGTGTCGATCGCCTCGCGGAACCGGTCGAGCGCCGCCCGTACGTCCTTGCCGCCGTCGGTCTCGGCGCCCTCGCGGCCGCCCCAGAACACGTACGTCTCGGCGCCCAGCTCGGCGGCCAGGTCGAGGTTGCGCATCACCTTGCGGAGCGCGTAGCGGCGGATGTCGCGGTCGTTGGAGGTGAACGCGCCGTCCTTGAACACCGGGTGGGTGAACAGGTTGGTGGTGGCCATCGGCACGACCAGGCCGGTCTCGTCGAGCGCCTTGCGGAAGGAGGCGATCGCGCGGTCGCGGTCCGGCTCGACCGCGAGGAGGTCGTCGTCGTGGAAGGTCACGCCGTACGCGCCGAGCTCCGAGAGGCGGTGGACCGCCTCTACCGGGTCGAGCGGCGGGCGGGTGGCGTCGCCGAAGGGATCGCGCGCCTGCCAGCCGACCGTCCAGAGGCCGAAGGTGAACTTGTCCTCGCGTGTGGGCTGGAACATGCCGTCTCCTTAATTCGTACGCAACCTGGACTAATTAAATCGTGCAGGCCCGAGGTGTCAACACGGGGGCCGCTGCAGGTTTAGTCTGTTTCGATGCACCATGAGGTGATCCCCGTACGCCACGGCACCATGCGCGAGCGCAACCTGGCCGTCGTGCTCGGTGAGATCTCCCGCCGCCAGCCGGTGAGCCGCGCCCGCCTGGCCGAGTCGACCGGCTTCACCAAGACCACCGTCTCCAGCCTCGTCGCCTCCCTGTCCGTCGCGGGACTCGTCCGCGAGGACGGGCCCGTACGCGACGGGGAGCGCGGCCGGCCGGCCACGGCGGTCTCGCTCAACGGCGACCGGGTGGCGGGCCTCGGCCTGGAGATCAACGTCGACTACCTGGCCGCCTGCGTGCTCGACCTCGGCCGCCGCATCCGGCACCGGCACATCGTCGCCGCGGACAACCGGGGCCGCCCGCCCGAGCAGGTCATCGCCACGCTGACCGGCCTCGCCTCCCAGGCCATCGCCGCGGCGGGTTCGCAGGGGCTGTCGGTGGCGGGCACGGTCGTGGCGCTGCCGGGCGCCCTCGACCGCTCCGGCCGGCGGCTGCGCACCGCGCCCAACCTGGGTTGGAGCGACGTCGCCGCGGGTGATCTGCTCAGCGCGGGCCTGCCGTCGCTGCCGCTGCCCGCCGACTACGACAACGAGGCCAACCTCGCCGCGCTGGGCGAGCTGTGGTTCGGCGACGGGCCGGCGCTGGGCTCGTACGTCCATGTCTCGGGAGAGATCGGCATCGGCGCGGGCATCGTCGTGGACGGGCGGATCTTCCGGGGCGCGCACGGTTTCGCGGGGGAGCTGGGCCACATAGTCGTGTCGCCGGGCGGCCCTCTGTGCGCCTGCGGCGGCCGCGGTTGCCTGGAGCAGGTCGCGGGGCAGGAGGCGATCCTGCGCGCCGCCGGCATGGCCTCGGCGACGGCGACGTCCTCGGCGAGCCCGGACGGCCCGCTGTCGGCGCTGGTCGCCCGGCTGGAGGAGGGCGACGAGCGGGCACTGGCGGCGGTACGCCGGGCGGGGGAGTCGCTGGGCCAGGCCCTGGCCGCGGCGGTGAACCTCCTCGACCCGGACACGATCGTGCTGGGCGGCATCTTCTCCGGCCTCGCGCCGTGGGCCCGCCCGGCGGCGGAGGCGGCGCTGGCGAGCGGCGCCGGACTCGTACGGGACTCGCCGCCGCGGATCACGGTGTCCCGGCTGGGCGGCGACGCGGCGGCGCTGGGCGCGGCGTCACTCGTGGTCGAACGCGTCCTGGACGACCCGGCGAGCCTGCTCAGCGTGGGTTAGGCGGGTTCGGCCCGTACGGGCCGGGTCCGTAGGGGCCTGGTTGCGGGCCGTAGCCGGGTGGGCTCCACTGACCCGGTGGGCTCCACTGACCGGGTGGGTTCCACTGACCGGGTGGCGGGCCCCACGGTTGCGGCGGGCCGCCGGGCGGATCGCCGGCGCGTACGCGGGCGACGCGGATCGCGGTCAGGCCCGCCGCCACCACGATGACGATGACGACGTTGACCCAGAAGATCGTTCGCGCGCCGGTGAAGTAGCCGGTGAACAGGTGCACGCTGAGCGGCAGGTCCTTGGCCACGAAGTAGACGGCGACGGCGAGCTCGTCGGCGATGATCCCCGAGACGACGCCGGAGACGGCCGCGACGGCGGCGAGGCCGTAGTGGCGCGGCCGGGTGAGGAACATCGCGCCGCCGGCCACCCCGCCGATCAGCAGGGCGAGGACGAGGCTGACGACGTCCGAGGTCGACCGGGAGTGGATCAGCTCGCCGAACGCGAGGACGAGGTCGATCACGAATTCGAGGAGGCCGCTCAGGAAGAACCCGAGTACGACGATCAGCGCGACGTTCGCGGGGCGCCGCGGGGGAGTCTGGATCACGCGGGGTTCCTTCCGTCGCCCGCGATTATGCCGTCATATCAGGCCGTACGGCCGTTCTCGTGCAACCTGATACGGCGGTCGAGGCATTCATGGCGTGAACCGTTGTCTCGACCGGAGAGGACTCTCGCCCATGACCCAGATCGACGCCGTCCCCGCTCCCTCGACGCAGCGGCCACGCCGGCGGCGGGTCGTATCCGTCACCGCGGCGGCGGCGGTGGCCTGCGCTGCCGGCATCGCCTATTTCGTCCACGCCGGCCGGTCGATCACTGTCAGAGGGACCGTGACCATCACCGAGAACGTCGTCGGCGGACGGACGTGCCTGGGGGCACAGGGCGACGAGGACCTGATCGAGGGCGCGGCGGTGGTCGTCCGCGCGCCGTCCGACGAGATCGTCGCGAGCGGATGGCTGGAGGAGGGCGTCGGCGGCGACCTGATCGACGGGAACGCGCAGACCTGCCGGTTCGCGTTCGCGGTGGCGGGCGTGCCACGCGAGGACTTCTACCGCGTCGTGGTGGGCCGCCGGGCTCCCGTGGTGTTCACCTATGAACAGGTCGCCGGGCGTACGGTCACCGTGCCGACGCGCTGAGGCCTGGACATCGACCTACCTCGGTCAGAGCCCACAGCGCCCGATGCTCACCCGCGTACGCCGGTGAGCTCGACCGGCTCGGCGATGACGTCGACCATCGCGCCGTTGCGCAGGACGGTGAGCTGCAGCGGCCGGCCGATCGCGGAGGCGAACAGCAGCCGCTGCAGGCTCCGCGCGTCGGTCGTCGCGCTACCGCCGGCGCTGAGCAGCAGGTCACCGGCGCGCAGCCCCGCGCGGGCGGCCGGGCTGCCGTGCGCGACCTCGACGACCCGCAGCGCCCGGCGTACGCCCGTGCGGGCACGGAGAGGGCTGGGTACGGGCGCGGGCGTGGTGACCAGCCCGAGGTAGGCCCGCCGAACCCGCCCGTCCCGCATGAGCGCGCCGATGATCCGCTGGGTGGTGTCGTTGATCGGCACCGCCAGCCCGAGCCCGATCCCGGCCACCGCCGTGTTGATCCCGACGACGCGTCCGCCGGCGTCGGCGAGGGCGCCGCCGGAGTTGCCGGGGTTGAGCGCGGCGTCGGTCTGGATCACGTCCTCGATGAGCCGCGTGGCCGCCCCGTCGTGGGCCGGAAGCGACCGCCCGAGCGCGCTGATGACCCCGGCCGTGACGGACCCGGCGAGCCCGAGGGGATTCCCGACGGCGACGACGAGCTGCCCGACGACGAGCCCGGCACTGTCCCCGAGAGCGGCGGGCTCCGGGGTGTCCCCATTGGCCCTGATGACCGCGAGATCGGAGAGCGGGTCGACCCCGACGACGGTGAACGAGGTGTCGTCCCCATCGGCGAACGCGGCCGAGCCTTCACGAGCACCCCCGACGACGTGCGCGTTGGTGAGCAGGAACCCGTCGTCGGTGAACACGACGCCCGAGCCGGTGCCCTCACGCCCACCATGCCGAACACGAAGACTCGCCACCCGCGGAGTCAGGTCCCGGGCGACGGAGGAGACGACCTGGGAGTAGGCGTCAAGAGGTTCGCTGGACATCACACCTCCAGATGATTACATCATTACACCTCAACTCTCGGAGGTGGAGATGTCTTCCCTCTGGAGGAACGATCGCGGGTGCGGCCGCCGCCCGTGGGTCGCCGGCCCGGCCGGCGTAAATCCTTCCCTGTGGCAGATGGCAGGGGCTCTCGCCATCTGCCGGGTGGGCTCAGGCCGACGTATTGCGTACGGTCCGCTGCCGGCGATGTCGGCGGGCGGCGGATGTCGTGGACGTCACTGAAAAGCCGCGCTGAGAAGATTGGCCAGCGTGCTGCCTATGATCTCTCGAACAACCTCAGGTGCGCCTGTCCTCATCATGTGTTCGAGCCGTCCAAGATGTCCTCGCTGGCTCTTGATCTCCTCGTCGGCTCCCCGTGCGTCGAGTATGGCACCGCTTTCCGACATGAAGCCCTTGGCCTGCAACTGTCGGATGAGGAAGTCCCGCTCACGGGCCACGTCGGCCGAGAGGCCCTGGTTGACGATCTTGCCGGTGTTGTGGGTGCCGTGCACGTTGATCTGGTCGCCGCCGAAGTGGTCGCCCACTTTAGAGCACCCGCTTTCCCGTGTTGTTGGATCCATGCACGTTTATCTGGTCGCCTTCGACCTGGCTCAGGTGGCTGATGCTATAGACGACCGGCCGATCGGGCGGGTTGTCGATCGCGGCGACGAGGCTGTTGTAGAGGTTGAAGATCGGATCCCAGTATTCACTCGACACCGCGAAGACCGGCTCCCCGGTGCTCTCCAGGAGAAGAATGAACTTCCGCTTCCGGCTCAGGATCTGGATCAGCTGTACGACATAATAGAAGGTCAACGCGAACAGCATGAAAGAGACGAAGATCAGAGGAGGGAATGCGAAGGTGAATGTGAACGTCGATATGGCCGAGAACAAAGAGAGGGCCAATTTCCGTAACACGCTGAACGCGGATCGGAAATTCGGGTTCCAGGTGAACACGCTGATCCGTGCGATGTTGTGCAGCTGGTAGGCCTCGGGGGGCTCGCTGATCGTCAGTGTACGACTATTCACTTGAATGAATCGGTTTCTGACCTGTCCGGCTGGAGAGCCCATGTCGCCACCGTAGCACTCAAGTCCGACATGAATAGGGATTTTGATAACCAGGGTCAACCGAAAACAATATCGGAAATGACCTTATCCAAAATGACTGTAATGCCCAATTAGTCAGAGGTTGTAGACCCGGGTCGCGTTGCCGCCCAGGACCAGGCCGGCCGTCTCCTCGTCCGGGCACAGCTTGGCGACCGCGCGGGCGTTGGCCGCGATGCCCGGGACGCCCGGCCAGTCGGTACCGAAGATGAAGCGCCTCGCCAGCCGCCCGAACGGATGCCGCGCGTAGTACTCCGGCAGTCTCCGCGGCGGCAGGCCCGACAGCTCGATCCACACCGTCTCCCTCGACAGCGCCAGGAACGCCGCCGCGTCGTACCACCAGCCCCGCCCGCCGTGGGCCAGCACCACGTTCAGCGTCGGGAAGTCGCGCAGCACCTCGTCCAGCAGCACCGGGTCCGCGTAGCCGTTCGTCGAGCCCGGGAAGCTGCTCGTCCCGCAGTGCACCACCACCGGCACACCCCGCGCGCGGCATACCTCGTACGCCGGGTACAGCGCCCGGTCGTTGGCCGCGAAGCCACCATGCACCGGATGGAGCTTCAGCGCCACCGCCCCCAGAGAGAGCTGGCGTTCGACCTCGTCACCGACCGGATAGTGCAGGTGCGGGTTGAGGTTCGCGACCAGCCGCATGCGGCCCGGGTCGTGCGCGGCCAAGGGCAGCAGGTCCTCGATCGGCTGGATGCCCGTGGCCTTCGGGCTGTACTCGCACAGCATCAGCGCGATGTCGACGCCCTCGTCGTCCAGCAAGGCGCCGAAACCGGACGGTACGGGCGTGCCGTCCGCGTCGTACACCCGCTCGATCGCCGTACGGTCGCCGAAGTCGGCCGCCCACTCATGCCAGGCCGGCTTCAGCGTCGGCAGGCGGGCCGGGTGTGTGTGGGCGTCCACGAGCAGATGACCGTCGAGCACGACCACCATTGTTCTACTCGTGGGCCATGGTGCACCAGGGATATGTAGAGTGAAACACGTGACCGCCGTACGCCCCACGCTGACCAGACGGCACGCCGTGGGGGAGACGAGCGCACGTTCCCTTCTCCTGACCGTTCTCGGCGAGTTCGTGCTGCCCGAGGACGAGCCGGTCTGGACCTCGACGATCGTCGAGGTGCTCGACAACCTGGGCGTGGAGGAGAAGTCCGCCCGCCAGGCCCTCGCCCGTACGGCCGCGGACGGGTGGCTCGCCTCCGAGCGGGTCGGGCGCAGCGTCCGCTGGTCGCTGACCCCCTCCGGGCGCCGGCTGCTCACCGAGGGCGCGGAGCGCATCTACGCCTTCGGCACGCCCCGGCCGGCCTGGGACGGCCTCTGGCTGATCCTGTACGTCTCGGTGCCCGAGTCCAAGCGGCGGCTGCGGCACAAGCTCCGTACCAAGCTGACCTGGGCCGGGTTCGGCTCGCCCGGCCCCGGCATGTGGATCTCGCCGCTGCCCGAGCGGGAGGCCGAGGCGCTCGCCGTGGTCGAGGGGCTCGGCCTGGGCGGCGGGGCCATGTCGTTCACCGCCAGGTTCGCCGCGGTCGGCAGTCAGCCGGAGATGGTCGGCCGGGCCTGGGACCTCGACGCCGTCGCCGCGCAGTACGCCGGTTTCGTCGGCACGTTCGGCGACCTGCGCCCGGCGACGGCGCACGACACGATGCTCGCCCAGAGCCGCCTCGTACACGAGTGGCGCCGGTTTCCCTTCCTGGACCCGCGGCTGCCCGCCGAGCTCCTGCCCGACGCCTGGATCGGCGACCGGGCGCGCGAGCTGTTCGCCGAGCTGCACGCCGAATGGGCGCCCGGCGCGCTGCGCCGCTGGCGCGAGCTCAGACGCGAGTGACGGCCGTCCCGGTCGCATCGGCTTCGGTCAGCCCAGGGACTGCCGATGCGGACCAGGACGGCCGCCACGTCAACGGCTCTACACGCGGCGCCAGCGCGCCTCACAGAACGAATAGAGACCGAAGACCATGAGGCCGACGGCGACCAGGACCAGCAGCAGCGGCCCGGCGCCGGTGTGGGCGAACTCCCGCAGGGTGCCGTCCACTCCCTTGGCCTTGTCGGGGTCGTAGGTGAACCCGGCGTAGGCGAGGAAGACACCGGCCGCGGCGTAGACCACCGCGCGTGCCGTCAGGCCGATGACGCCGACCGTCTTGACCGCCTTCTGGACGGCCGGGCTCATCTGGTGCGTGTTCAGCTTCTTCTCGAACTTGGTCCGCATGGCCCGTACGGCGATGCTGACGCCACCGGCGATCAGGCCGAGCCCGACGAGCAGGACCAGCCAGCGGCCCAGCGGGATGTCGTGCATCGCCTTGCCGCTCCAGTCCTTGGACTTCTTGTCACTGGAGCCGGGGCCGCCCGCGCCGATGATGAACGCCACCGTGCTGGCGCAGACGACGGAGTAGAAGATCCCGCGGACCAGGGACATGAGGCGCTTGGTGGCCTTGTCCCCGTCCTCCGTGGCCTGGCCCCAGATGACCTCGCTGAACCTCCACAGCGCCATCCCGGCGAGCCCGGCGGCCAGCAGCCAGAGCAGGATCGTGCCCCCCGGTGTCTGGGCGACGGTCTGCAGCGCCCCCTGGCGGTCGGCCTCCTTGCCGCCTTCCTTGCCGAAGGCGATCTGGACGGCCAGCGCCCCGACGAGGATGTAGATCACACCACGCGCGGCCAGCCCGGCCCGGCCGAGCATCCGGATCGCCGACCGGTGCGACACCCCGTTGCCGGCGGCCCTCGCACGCGCACCTTGAGCGGTCATGGGTAGTACCTCCTGAAGTCTGCACCCAGATCCCCCACAGGGAGGGCCTCAAACGTCGGGCACGGTCAGGAGGGCTCTTTTCAGGAGGTCACGCCGCTCTCCCGCAACGCGTCACGCAGGATGTAGCGCTGGATCTTTCCGGTCGCCGTCGTCGGCAGGGTGTCCAGGAAGAACACCGCGCGCGGGCGCTTGAACGAGGCCAGTCCCTCGCGGCAGAACGCGATGACCTCATCCTCGGTCAGCGAGGAACCCCCGGCCCGTACGATCCCGGCGACCGGTTTGTCCAGTCCGTCGCCGTCGGGCACCGCGACCACGACCGCCTGGGCGACGCCCGGATGCTCCAGCAGCCGCGCCTCGACCTCGCTCGGCGAGACCCAGATCCCGCCCGCCTTGATCATGTCGTCGGAGCGGCCGAGGAAGCGCAGGCTGCCGCCCTCGTCGACGTACGTGTCGCCCGTACGGAGCCACTCGCCCTGGAACACCCGCCGCGTCACCTCCGTACGGCACCAGTAGCCGGTGGCGATCGAGTCGCCACGCACCATGAGGTGACCGGGCGTCCCCGGCGCCACCTCGGCGCCGGCGTCGTCGACGATCCGCACGTCATAGCCGGGGACCGGAGTGCCGGTGGTGCCGGGACGCACCGCGCCGGGGCGGTTGGAGACGAAGATGTGCAGCGCCTCGGTGGCGCCGATGCCGTCCAGGATCTCCACGCCGAACCGCTCGCCGAACCGCCGGAAGATGGGCGCGGGCAGCGGCTCGCCGGCCGAGACCGCCTGCCGTACGGAGGAGAACGTCTCGGGCGGCAGGTCGGCGGCGAGCAGCGCGGCGTAGAAGGTCGGGACACCGAAGAACAGCGTCGGCCGCTCGGCGGGGTCATCGGGGCACAGACGCTCGGCGATGAGCGCGGGCGTCGGACGGGACGGCTCGAGTACGGCCGATGCGCCCGCCGCCAGCGGGAAGAAGCAGGAGTTGCCGATGCCGTACGCGAAGAACAGCTTCGGCACCGACAGGCAGCGGTCGCCGGGCCGGATCCCGAGCACCTGCGCGCCGTAGGTCTCATAGACCGACCGGATCGAGGCGTGCCGGTGGACGGCGGCCTTCGGCAGGCCGGTCGTGCCGGAGGTGTAGAGCCACAGGGCGCTGGAGTCGGGGCTCGTGGGGTACGGGTCGCCGATGCCGTCGTTGTCCGCGACCTTGGCGAGCAGATGGCTCTGCGCCCATTCCGGCGCCTGCGGCGGCGTGTCGCCGGTGAGCAGGAACGCGGCCAGGTCGGGTGCCAGCCGCGCGGCCTCCTCGGCCGCCGCGGCGAACTCCGCGCCGGCCGCCAGCACGCGGGCGCGCGAGTCGCGCAGCACCTCGGCGAGGTCCTTGGCCGTCATCATGGTCGACACGGGCACCGGCACCGCGCCGGCGCGCATCGCACCGAGGATGAGCGCGAGCATGTCGGGGGAGTCGGGCATGTAGATCAGGACGCGCTCTTCGGGCCGTACGCCCAGGCCGCGCAGGCCCGAGGCCATGCGGCGCACGCGTTCGAGCAGCTCGGCGTACGTGAGGGTCCCGCCGGGCCCGGTCACCGCCGTGCGGTCGCCGCCCCCGGACTCCACGTGCCGGTCGACGAGGTAGGTGCAGGCGTTGAACACCGCATCACGCCCTTTAGAGGAAGTGGACGTACTCGTAGTCGAACGGCTTGCCGTTGATGCCGTTTCGCGGGGGTTCGAGCCAGCTCGCGATCTTACCGGGCTCGTACACGGGGCGCATGAGAGAAGCGACGAACGCCTTGTCCGTGCCGGTCGGCAGCCAGGCGCTCTTGCGCGCGTTCCACTCGCCGTCCGTCAGCATCTCGCCGGAGGGCGAGGCGTTGACCGCGGAGAAGGCGCCGACGTAGCGGTTGAAGGCGCGGTGCGGCAGTGCGAGCCGGTGGGGGAGCCCGGCCTCCTCGAGGATGCGGTTCCAGCGCTTGACGCCGCTCTCGCAGTCGGTGACGTACTCCTCGCGCAGGTCGGTGTTGAGCGCGGTCAGCGCCTCCACCTCGACCCTGGCCGGCCGCCCGTCCTCGACCGTGTCGACGTACGCGCCGGCGTCGGTGAGCCGGTGGTCGTCCTTGCGGCGCTCCTCCTGCCAGCGGCCCTTCAGCCCGGCGGTGAAGTAGTTGGCGACGTTCGTCGAGGTCTCGCCGCCGAACAGGTCCAGGCTCACGCTGTAGTGGAAGTTGAGGTACTTCTGGATGACGTGCAGCGGGATCGCGCCGTGCGGCCCGGCGTCGTCGGTGTCGTGCTCGACCATCAGCCGTGCGGTGCGCGCCACCACGCGGTCGACGCCCGTGGTGCCCACGAACATGTGGTGGGCCTCTTCCTTGAGCATGAACTCACACGTGCGCGACAGCGGGTCGAAGCCGCTCTCCTTCAGCGTGCCGAGCTGGTACTTGCCGTCCCGGTCGGTGAAGTAGGTGAACATGAAGAACGACAGCCAGTCCGGCGTCTCCTCGTTGAACGCGCCCAGGATGCGCGGGGAGTCCTCGCTGCCGGAGTTGCGGCGCAGCAGCTCGCCCGCCTCCTCCCGGCCCTCGCGGCCGAAGAACGCGTGCAGGAGGTAGACCATCGCCCACAGGTGACGGCCCTCCTCGACGTTGACCTGGAAGAGGTTGCGCAGGTCGTACAGGCTCGGCGCGGTGTGGCCGAGCCGGCGCTGCTGCTCGACGCTCGCCGGCTCGGTGTCGCCCTGGATCACGATGAGCCGCTGCAGCGCCGAGCGGTACTCCCCGGGCACCTTCTGCCACGCCGGCTCGCCCTTGTGCTCGCCGAACGCGATGCGCCGGTCGGGGCGCGGGTCGGCGAGGAAGACGCCCCAGCGGTACTCGCTCACCGGCACGTGGCCGAAGTGCGCCCAGCCCTCACGGCCGACGTTCACCGCCGTACGCAGGTAGACGTCCTCGGTCGGGAGCTCGGGGCCCATCTCGGCCCACCAGTCGCGAAACCCCGGCTGCCAGGACTCCAGCGCCCGCTGCAGCCGCCGGTCGTCGGCCAGCCCGACGTTGTTCGGGATCTTCTCCTGGTAGTCCGCTGTGCTCATCGGTCAGACCCTCTTACGGTCGAAAGTCGCTCTTTTGCCGGTGCCGTACTTGCTGAGGGCGCCGTCCGGACCGGCCGCGCCGGGCCGGGTGAAGATCCAGTTCTGCCAGGCGGAGAGACGGCCGAAGATCTTGGACTCCAGCGTCTCCGGGCCGGCGAACCGGTGGTTGGCCTCCATGCCGGTGAGGGCGTCCGGGCTGAGGGAGGCACGCTCCTCCAGCGCGATCCGGATCTCGTCCTCCCAGTCGATGTCGTCCAGGGCGAGCGTGACCAGGCCGTACTCGTCGGCCTCCGCCGAATCGAGGCGTCGTCCCCGTACGTCGCGCGGCGGCTCGTCCTCGCCGCAGAAGCGCGACGCCAGCCGGGTCAGGCCGTTGGCCATGGGGTACGCGCCGAAGTTGGCGTCGGTGACCACGATCGCCGCGCCTTCGAGCATGTACTGCCGGTCGCACGCGAGCGCGATCTCCAGCAGCGGGCCGGCGAAGCAGCTTCCGGGCTCGATGAGCGCGACCAGGCTGCGGCTCGTGACGTCGAGCCGCTTCAGGGTGCGCTTGTAGTAGTGCCGGATCTCGTTGGTGAGCCAGTCCTTGCCGCCGGTCATCGACTCCTCGTACGCGAGGACCGCGTCGGCGTCGCCCTGGGTGCGGAACACCCACGTGCCGCGCTCCGGCTCGTTGGTGCGCAGCCAGAGGATGAGGTCGTCGAGCTCACGGGTCATCGCGAGCGGCCAGAAGCCCGCGTCGATCGCGGCGGGCGGCTCGTCGCGCGGGCCGCGGATCGTGATGTCGACACGGTCCTCGCCCAGCTCGGCGGTCACGTGCGTGTACGCGACGCGGTCCGGGGTGATCTCCGGTTCGAGCAGGGGCAGCGCGACGCCGTTCTCGCCCGTACGGGCCGACGCGGCGGCCGCCTCACGGGCCCGCTCGCGTACGGTCTCCTCGAACCGGCTGCGCGGGATCGCCTCGTCCACCAGGCGCCACTCGACCGCGGCGCGGCCCTTGACGCCTTCGGGCCGGGTCGCGAAGACGTCGGCGCGGTCGCGGCGGACCCGGCGCTTGTCCACGACGCGGGTCAGGCCGCCCGTGCCCGGCAGCACGCCGAGCAGCGGCACCTCCGGCAGCGAGACCGCCGCGGACCGGTCGTCGATCAGGAGGATGCGGTCGCAGGCCAGCGCGATCTCATAGCCGCCGCCCGAGGCGGTGCCGTTGACCGCCGCGAGGTAGGTCTGGCCGGAGTGCTCGGTCGCGTCCTCGATGCCGCAGCGCGTCTCGTTGGTGAACTTGCAGAAGTTCACCTTCCAGGGGTGGCTCGACGCGGCCAGCATGCGGATGTTGGCGCCGGCGCAGAAGACCTTGTCGTCACCGCTCGTGATGACGACCGCGCGTACCTCGGGGTGTTCGAACCGCAGCCGCTGCACGGCGTCGTACAGCTCGATGTCGACGCCGAGGTCGTAGGAGTTGAGCTTCAGCTCATAGCCCGGGCGCAGGCCGCCCCGCTCGTCGACGGCCATCACCAGCGTCGCGACGTCACCGTCGAACTCCAGGCGCCAGTGGTGGTACAGGTCGGGCCGGGTCTGGAACGAGACCGGTGGCTGTGAGCCGGGCATGGCATCCTCCTCGCTGGGAATCATTCTAAGCTTCCATCGAGCTGCGTCCAGGATTTGTAGAAAATCTCGGCTGCTTCAGAGGGGCCTTGTCCGGCATCGTTATGCTCATCCGCGTTGACGCTCATGGGCGGAGAGGACGGCAGGATGAAAGCTGGAGACCTGGTTCCGGACTTCGAACTTCTCGACGACGAGGGGACGCCGCAGACGCTGAGCGGCTACCTCGCGAAGGGACCGGTGGTCCTCTTCTTCTATCCGGCGGCGCTGAGCAGCGGGTGCACCGCCGAGACCTGCCACTTCCGCGACCTGGCCAAGGAGTTCGGCGACCTCGGCGCGCAGCGCGTGGGGATCAGCCCGGACGAGGTCGACAAGCAGCATGAGTTCTCCTCCAAGCACTCGTTCGACTATCCGCTGCTGTCCGACCCCGATGGCACGGTGTCCCGGCAGTTCGGCGTACGGCGGAAGTTCGGCCCGCTGCTGACCCGGCGCAGGACCTTCGTCATCGACACCGACCGGCGTCTGCTGGAGGAGATCTCGAGCGAGTTCCGCATGAGCGTGCACGCCGACCGGGCCCTGGAGATCCTGCGCGAACGTAGCTGAGAAGTGGCCGTCGCGGCACGTCAAAGTGTCAGTGGTCGAACGTATTATCGAAGTATGGCCGAGAACGCGTTGTTCCCGATCCGCACCCTCCCGAGCCTGACCGCCGCCGAGATCGCCGCCCTCGGGCTGTCGCTCGCCCACCTGGGCGCCGGCCCCCAGTCCGCCACCGCACGCCGCGCACTGCGGCACCTGTTCGATGACATGGAGGCGCCGACCGACGTCATCGCGACCACGCTCGCCACGCTGACGAGCCCTCTCGACCCGGCGACCGCACGCCGGGCCCGCACCGCGGCCGGCGCCATCACCGCACGGCTGGTCGTCCGCCTTCACTACGCCGACGCGCGGGGAGACGTGACGATCCGCGAGGTGGAGCCGGTGACCTGCCTGGTGCACGGCGACCACTGGTACCTCGTGGCCTGGTGCCGCCTCCGGAAGGGCGTACGGGCCTTCCGCTTCGACCGCATGCTGGCGGTCGAGGCCACGGAGATCCCCGCCCGCCCTCACCGCGCCGAGCGCTTCCTCCCGTTCCAGCCGCGGCCGAAGGCGCTCGCGACGAACTGATCCGCCGAGCATCCGGGCGCGGAGCCGTCCCGCGCCCGGATCGGTCAATCGCGCGGTGGAGTTCTCTGACGCGAGCCTGTCGTCTGCCCGAATCCCCCGAGGAACGGGGATGAGGACGACGCGCATTTGCCCCGTTCGGGGAGCAGGCCGTACGGTGCCGACGGGTGTCCCGTCGACGGGACGAACCGCGCGACTTCCGAATTGTGTTCCTCGCGCTCTCTTGCGACTCTTGGCCGGCCCCAACGGCCCCAGGAAAGCGAGAAGATGTTCTCCCGAATTGTCGTCGCGACCGTCGTCGTGACCGCGTTCACCGCCGGATGCGGCAAGGACGGCGGAACGCCCGCGCAGGGCCCGTCGGTGAAGGTCACGCCCGCGGTGAAGACGCTCACCCTCGCCCAGGCTCAGGCCGTGCTCGGCAACTACGAGAAGGTCAACAACCAGGCGAACGCCAAGGTCTCCGACGCGCTCCTGCGTTCCAACGAGACCGGGCCGATGCTCGAGGCCGACCTGGCGGCCAACAAGCGCATCCGGGCCAAGAAGGAAAAGAAGATCAAGCCGTTCGTCTACCACAAGCCGCAGTTCTTCATCCCGCGCGGCGTCAGCCCGGCCTGGTTCGTGACGACCGCCGTCGCGACCAGCGGCGGTACGGAGTTCCTCGTCTTCGTCGACGCCGGCGGCGGCGCGTACAAGGCGGCCGAAGGCCCGTGGCTCGCCAAGGGACAGAAGGCACCGACCATCGCCCGCGGCGCGGACGGCTCCGCCACGGCCGTCACGGCCGGGCCGGCCCTGAAGATCGGCACCCGCTACGCCACCTACCTCACGGCCGTCGCGGCCGGCCGGCGCGCCCCGGGCGGGCTCGCCTCCGGGCCGCTGACGACACCGCTGGCCAAGGGCTGGGCCGCCTCGGTGAGGAGGACCAACGGCGGGCACCGGTGGAGCGGCGGCGTGAAGTGGACGCCGCGGGCCGAGCCCGTCTACGCGCTGAAGACGGCCGACGGCGGCACACTCGTCATCGACGCCGCGAACCAGTCCGAGACCTATGCCGCGACCGGGCCGAACGTCTGGTTCCGTCCCGACAGCAGCTTCTTCGGGCTCGGCCCCGAGCGCTACTACCAGCGATTCTCCGGCGAACGGGGTTGGGAGGTCGCCACGTACGTCCCGGCGCGAGGCCGCGCCTCCGTCCTGGCCGACGCCGTTCACCCCCTCTCCGCCACGGGAAGCTGATCCCCTCAGCCGAGGATCTCTGTACGGAGGCGCGTCTTGAGGATCTTGCCGCCGGGGTTGCGCGGGAGTTCGCCGTCGCGGAACCACACGTGCGCCGGGACCTTGAACGCCGCTATCCGTGAGCGGAGGAAGGCGCGCAGCTCATCGGCCTCCAGCGACGTCCCCGGCCGCAGGCACACCACCGCGCCGACCTCCTCGCCCAGCTCGTCGTGGGGGACGCCGATGACCGCCGCGTCGGCGACCGCGGGGTGCTCGTACAGCGCGGCCTCGACCTCGGCGCAGTAGACGTTCTCCCCGCCGCGGATCAGCATGTCCTTGGCCCGGTCGACGATGTACACGAACCCCTCGTCGTCCACGCGTGCCAGGTCGCCGCTGTGGAACCAGCCGCCGGCGAAGGCCTCGGCGGTGGCGTCGGGGCGGTTCCAGTAGCCGCGGATGATGTTCGGTCCCTTGATGAGCAGCTCGCCCACCTCGCCGACCGGCAGCTCGTCGCCCGCCGGACCGACCACCTTCACGTCGCACACCGCCACCGGCGGGCCGACGCTGTCGGGGTGGGACAGGTAGTTCACCCCGGAGTTGTACGTCGTCACCGACGAGGTCTCGGTCAGCCCGTACCCGTTGCCCGGGACGCGCTCCGGCAGCAGCTCCTTGATCTTCTCCACGAGCTTCGGCGGCGCCGGCGCACCACCGTAGGTGACCCCGGTGAGGCTGGAGGTGTCGTACTTGTCGAAGGCGGGGGACGTGAGCACCTGCCAGGCCATGGTCGGCACGCCGCCGAACATCGTGACGCGTTCGCGCTCGATGAGCTCCAGCGCCCGCTCCGGGTTCCACTTGCGCATCAAGACGATCGTGCTGCCCGCGAGGGCGCTGGCCACGAGGACCGAGTGGCAGCCGGTCGCGTGGAAGAACGGCACGCTCAGCAGCGACACCCGGCGTGTGGTCGCCATGACCTCCTCCAAGTCGGCGCCGGCACGCAGACCGGCCGCCGCCATCGCGTACGCGAGGCTGATCGGGTTGGTCGTGATGTTGCGCTGCGTGCCGAGCGCGCCCTTGGACCGGCCGGTCGTGCCGGAGGTGTAGAAGATCGTGGCGTCGTCGTCCGGTTCGATGGCGACGTCGGGCAGGATGTCGCCGACCTCGCCGAGCACCGACTCGTACGCCTCCACGCCCTCGGGCGGCGTGCCCGAGCCGCGTACGACGATCGTGGGGACGCCGAGGCCGGGCAGCACGCCGGCGAGCCGCTCGACCCGCTCCTGGTCGGCGACCAGAAGCGTCGCGCCGCTGTCCTTCAGGCCGTACTCCAGCTCCGGCGCGGTCCACCACGCGTTGAGCGGCACGACGACGGCGCCGGCCGCGGCGGCGCCGAAGAAGGCCACCGACCACTCGGGGAAGTTGCGCATCGCGATCGCGACCCGGTCGCCCTTGCGCACGCCGTACCGCTCGACCAGGCGGCGGGCGAAGGTCGAGGCGCGCCGGAAGTGCTCCTCGAACGTCAGCCGGTCGTCCTCGTACACCAGGAACGTCGCGTCGCCGTGAAACCGGGTGATCTCCAGGAGCGAGCGCAGCGTGGGCAGGGCGTTCTTCCAGACGCGCGTACGGACGCCGTGGATCTCCACCTCGTCCATCTCGAACAACCGGCCCGGCGCGGTCACCGCCGCGCGTGCCTCTTCCAGACTCAGCATCATTCGACTCCGTACTTCTCGCGAGCGGCGGCGATCTTGTCCGGCAGGTACTCGGTGGGCCATGGCCCGGGAGAGGGTTCGTACCCCCGCAGCACCCGGCGCGCGATCGAGGACTGGTGGACCTCGGTGGGGCCGTCCATGATCCCCATCAGCGGCGCGGCCTGCCAGAGCCGCGCCAGGGGAGTGTCGCCGGAGACGCCGAGCGCGCCGTGGATGTGCATCGCCCGGTAGACCACGTCGTGGAAGACGCGCGCGGCGGCGACCTTGCAGGCGGCGATCTGGGTCCGCGCCTCCCGGGTGGAGGACTGGTCGATCAGCCAGGCCGTGTGCAGGATCAGCAGCCGGAACTGCTGGATCTCGATGTAGGAGTCGGCGATCGCGGCCTGGACGAGCTGCTTGCCGGCGAGGTTGCCCTCGTGGGTCTCGCGTGACAGCGCCCGCTCGCACATCATGTCGAAGGCCTTCTTGACCGCCGCGACCGTACGCATCGCGTGGTGGATCCGGCCGCCGCCGAGGCGTGCCTGGGAGATGGCGAACGCCCCGCCGACCTCGCCGAGCAGCGCCTCGGAGCCGACCGCCGCGTCGTTGTAGCGGATGTGCGCGTGACCGCCGTCGCCGCGGTGGCCCATCGTCGCGATGTTGCGCACGATCTCCACGCCCGGGGTGTCGGTCGGCACCAGGAACATCGACATCCGCTGGTACGGGTGGGCGTCCGGGTCGGTGACCGCCATGACGATGAGGAACGCGGCGTTCGCGGCGTTGGAGGTGAAGTACTTCTCGCCGGTGATGACCCAGCCGTCGCCGTCGCGTACCGCGCGCGTCCGGAACAGGCGTGGGTCCGAGCCGGCGTGCGGCTCGGTCATCGAGAAGCCGGAGAAGCACTCGCCGTCCAGCAGCGGCTTGAGGTAGCGCGTCTTCTGCTCCTCGGTGCCGTACATCGCGATGATCTCGGCGTTCCCGGTGTCGGGCGCCTGGCAGCCGAAGATCACCGAAGCCCAGGGCGAGCGGCCGATCAGCTCGTTCATCAGCGCGAGCCTGAGCTGGCCGTACCCCTGACCGCCCAGGTCGGGGCCCAGATGGCAGGCCCACAGGCCCTGCTCGCGCACCTGGGCCTTCAGGGGCTCGACGATCGCCCGCAGCTCCTCGCCGAGCGGCTCGTAGGCCTTACCGCCGTAGACCAGGTCGAGCGGCTCGACCTCGTCCCGGATGAACGTGTCCATCCAGTCGAGCTTGGCCTGGAACTCAGGCTCGGTCGAGAAGTCCCACATTCACGCCTCCATGAAAACGCGGGCACGGGCGAACAGCCCGAGCGTCGTCGCGTGCAGCAGGTCGCCGACGTCCTTGGCCGCCTTGCCGGCGTACGCGCGGGCGTGCGACCCCTCCAGCACGATGCCGAGCTTGAAACAGGCGAGTACGGCGTACCAGTTCAGCGCGGACAGGTCGCGGTCCGTACGCGCGGCGTACACCTCGACCAGCTCGTCCGTGCCCGGCAGGCCGCCCACCGCGCCGATCGCGCCGGCGAGCTTGTCGGTCTCCCCGCCCGGCCAGGTCGCGACCAGCCAGCCGAGGTCGAGCAGCGGATCGCCGATCGTGCACATCTCCCAGTCGACGATCGCCGCGACCCGCGGGCCGCCGAAGTCGTACAGCAGGTTGCCCAGGTGGTAGTCGCCGTGCATGATCCCGGGCCGCCACTCGCGCGGGCGGCGCTCCTCCAGCCAGGCCGCGACCTCCGCGACGCCCGGGATGTCCGGCCCCGGATAGCCGGCGAGCGCGCTGTAGGAGTCGAGCTCGGCCAGCCACCGGCCGACCTGGCGTTCGAGGAAGCCCTCCGGGCGGCCCATGCCGCCCAGCCCGACGGCCGTGTGGTCCACCGCGCCGAGCTCGGCGAGCGCGGCGGCGGCCTCCAGGCCCATCCGGTGACGGATGGCGGGGTCGGCGGCGTGCGGGCGGGGCAGCATCGTCGTGGGGTTGAAGCCGCTGATCGACTCCATGAGGTAGAAGACCGCGCCGCCCATGACCTTCTCGTCGTCGCAGGCCGCGACCAGGCGCGGAGCGCGTACGCCGGTGCCGTCGAGCGCGGCGAGCACGCGGGCCTCACGGCGCAGCGCGTCGTTACTCTTGGGCCGCAGGTGCGCCGGCGGGCGGCGCAGGACGTACTCACGGTCGCCGCGCCAGAAGCGAACCAGGATGTTCTGCGTGCCGCCGCCGAGGCGCTCGACCCTCTCGAACGGGCCACCGGGCAGCGACCGTCCGTCCATCCAGTCCGCCAGAACGCCGAAGTCGACCAGTGCCGCGTCGATGTGATCAGGCTGCATCCAGGGGGAACCTCCGCGCCGTGAGCTTATGATTCAGCTGCATTAAAGGTCAATGTGGTTCAATTTCCCGCGTGGGCGCGGCCGGGCGTGAGACGCGAGAACGTCTGATCGAGACGGCGGAACGCCTCTTCGCCACGGAAGGCGTCAACGGCGTCAGCCTGCGCGAGATCGTCCGCGCCTCGGGCGCCCGCAACGTGACCGCCCTGCAGTACCACTTCGGCGACCGCCGGGGCCTGCTGCGCGCCGTGCTCGAACGGCATCACCGCGACGTGGAGACGGCACGCCACACGCTGCTCGACGCGTACGAGGCGGGCGGCGAGGCCGATGTGCACGCCCTGTCCGGGGCCCTGGTGCGCCCACTGGCGGCCAAGCTCGCCCATCCGGGCGGCCGCGCGTACCTCCAGATCCTGGGCGAGCTGGTGAACCGCCCGGAGCCGGTCATCGGCCGGGCGAGCGTGAGCGACCCGGCGGACAGCACGTACCGCTGGCGCGAGCTGACCGGCCCGCTGCTGGAGGAGGACGCCACCCGCCTGCACCGCAGGTTCGTGGCGGTGCGCTTCACGATGGTGGAGCTGGCCCGCCGCGCGCAGTCCGGCCCGCACACGGACGACCGCCTGTTCGCCAGCCACCTGGTCGACCTGGTCACCGCCGTACTGCTCGCCCCGCTGTCTCCCCAGACCCGCCGCCTGGCCGCCGAACGCGACCGCGGCGCCTGACCCGGCTACGCCGAGAGGGGGCAGGCGGGAGGCCTTCCGTGACGGACGACGGCGGCCGTGACCGCCTCCGAGGATGGTGCGACGTCACCGCCTCGGAAGGAACCATGAACAGCCTCTCCATCGCTGGAACCGTCTCGTGACGCCGCCCGACGGTCGCCGGATCCGCCGTGACGTGGCGGGGTGGCGGGCCGGCGCGGACCGCGATCGGCCGCGCTCACGGCCGGCACCGGGTGTTCCTAAGCGCCACGTGCGCGGCGCTGGTCCTGACCGCCGCCGGCGACGAGGCTCCCGGCCACGACAAGCCCGGCCCCTTCATCGACCTCGCGTTCGCCGTGGCGGTGGCGCTGGTCCGGCGGCCGTCCAGTGGGCCGCCGACCCGTCCACGTTCGACGACGCGCCCTTCGGCGCCGCGTTCCCGCCGGGCATCGCGTTCACCGTCGTGTTCGGGCTGCTGATAGTGCTCACGGCCCGCTGGTGGTGGCACGCCGTCTTCGGGGCGCTCATCGCGTTCCGGATCGCCGGCATCGGCACTCGTCGCCGGGGTCCTCAGCATGATCAAAGCCCCGTCCCTCGCGGATCGCCCCGGCCTGACCGGGTACGGCTGTCGGAACGGTGGTCGAACGTGCGCGAGCGCCTGGTGAAGCGGGATGCCGGACATGCCGTCGGGCCTCAGGAGGCGGCCCGTACGTGGTCGCGGATGTGCTCCGCCCACGTCTCGGGGGAGTCCACGGGGCTGAAATGTCCCGTGTTCTCCATGATGTGCAGGTCGTAATCGCTGTAGTGGTCGTCCAGCGTGTCGCTCCATTCCGTGGGGAAGAGCGCGTCGCCGTCCGGCCACAGGATGGTGACGTTCTTGGAGAACCTGTCACCCGGCGCCGGTCTGGTCTCGTTGGCGTAATAGGTGATGGGGTTGCCCTCGGGGTGGCGGAACCACATCACGCCGGCCAGGAAGGCGCCGGGCGCCGAGTGGTTCTCGGTGAGGTGGTCGAGGAGCTCGACCAGGGAGTGCGCCAGGTCAGGGCGCCTCACGGCGATGGTCTGGACGGTGAAGCTGCCCACGTCGTACCCGCACAGCACGGCGTCGCCGATGCCCAGCTCGTCGATGAGCGCGATGACGCCGTCGACCTGGCCGCTGAGCGAGTTGGAAGTCCCGTGCTCTATTCGACCGGGTCGGCGTCCGCCGTCTGCGGCGTGACGCCGACGAGCTTGGTGAGGAAGCGGTCGACCTGCTCCTCCAGGGGCGGCCAGGGCAGGTCGGGCTGGTTGACGCGCATCGAGACGCTGCCGTGGACGGCCGCGCGCAGGTCCAGGGCGACCGTCGCGGCGTCGCCGGGCGGGGCCAGGCCCGCGTCCATGCAGCGCTGGACCGCCGCCGTGGTGCGTTCGGCCTGGTCCTCCTTGAAGGCCATCGACGTGCGCCGGTTGAGGGTGCTCTCGTGCATGACCTTGTACAGGCCGGGATGGACGTGGGCCCACGAGCCCGGCAGGAGCACACGGGCGCGGAGTGCGGCGGTCGGGTCGGTGCCGCTCGCCTCCGCCTGCTCGATGCCGCCGGTCAGCTCACGGTGGCAGCGCTCCAGCGCGGCGAGCACCAGGGCGTCCCGGTCCTCGAAGTGGATGTAGACGGACGTCGCGGCGATGCCGACCTCGCGGGCCACCGCGCGCAGGGACAGGGCCTGGTCGTCGGCCAGGTCGTCGAGCATCTGAAGGGCGGCGGACACGATGTCGTCTCGCAGGCGTTCGCCCTGGCCGCGGGGGTTGCGGCCGCGGGACGGCGAAGGCGCGTTCATGGCCGGCCATTGTAGTCGCGCGCTCGGTTACACTACAGTTGTAGCACAACGGGTGTCCGGTTACGAGGGCCGGAGAGCCGGCGGACGCTCGGGCCGCCGTTCGAGCTGCACGTGACCACGGCGCGTGGACGCCGGCGACCTGCGGGAGATGCTCCGGTTCATCTCCTACGACAACGGCTATCCGGCGGCGCTCGCGGCGCTGGACCGGCGGACCGAGATCGAGCGAGAGGACGGCCTGCCGGGGCCCACCGGCCAGCGCCACGACGTGGACGCGGACGGAGCCCAGTACGGCATGACCAAGGCCTGGCGTGGCCTGCGGGCGGTCGACGAGCTCCTGGCCGGTTCCTACGCCGGACGCGTCTGCAACTAGCGGGACACGCTCGTCACAGGAGTGGAGGTGATGGCTACGCTACGTGTACGGTTTTGCCACGTGGAGAACCTGCGGATAGGCGTGGTCGAGGTCGAACACGACGAGCGGACCACCCACGACCACCTGAGTTGTTCGGTCTGCTCATGGCAGCTGGGGGTGTCGCCGAGGGAGTACGCCGTGCGCATCGCGCACCGGCACGACGACTCCCACCAGCCCGACACCGTACGCCGCGACGTGCCCTAAGCCGTGGCGCGTACGGCGAGGTCGACCAGGTCGTCGGCGGTCAGGCCCGGCCAGCCGTGTACGGCCGCGCGCCACTCGGGTGGTACCGCCGAGGCGCCGTGCCGGGCGCCGAGCAGCGCGCCCGCGATGGCCGCGACCGTGTCGGTGTCATCGCCCGCGCGCACCGCCGCGACCAGTCCGTCCGGCAGTGTCGAGGTGCGGCGGATCGCCGACCAGGCGGCCTGCAGCGCCGGCACGACGAAGCCGTTCGGGCTGAAGCGGTCCGGGGGAGCGGCCTCGGCCTCGTCCAGCCACGCCGCCCACCGGTCGCGCCGGTCCGGCGGCAGAAGGGCGAGCCCCTCTCGTACGCCGTCGAAGCGAGCCGACAGCACCGCCCGCCGTACGCCGGAACACCACAGCACGCACGCGTCCCCGGCCAGGTCGTCGAAGTGCGTCAGGCCGCTGACCAGCCGCGCCGCCTCGGCCATCGCCGCGACGTCGTCCAGATAGGGGAGCGCGACGACGCCGGTGCGCATCAGCGAGCCGTTGCCCGCGCTGCGGCCCGTACGGCGGTGCACCGCGGCGGCGGCCCGGCGCATCTCCGACGACGTCCCGGCATCGACGGCCTCCAGCACCTGCCGGGTCTGGGCTCCGATGTCGCTCGCGCCCTCGCGGTACCACCGCATGAACCGTACGGCGATGCCGTCCAGCGCGAGCTCCGACAGCAGGCCGTGACCGCGCGCCGCCACCTCCGCCACGCACGCCTGCATCTGGGTGTCGTCGCTGTACTCGCCCGGCTCGTACGGCCCGAGCCCGCCGCCGACCATCTCCGGAGCACCGGAAGGCTGCGCGGCGAACTCGTACGGCACGCCGAGCGCGTCGCCGCAGGCCGCCCCGAGGAGTACGCCGGCCGCCCGGTCGCGCTGTTCAGAAGTGAGGATCACCCCTGTGCGACGACCGGGCGGCCGATGAGGTTCCGTCAGGAGGCGGCGGTCAGCCGCGCGACCTCACGCTCGTGCTCGTCGGCGTCGGCCTTGGCCGCCTTCGGGCTCCAGCGGCCGACCAGCGGCAGCATCAGCCCGAGGAACAGGATCTCGGCCACGATGCACACCCACCACCAGGTCTGCCACTGGTGCGGCCCGTCGGCCGCCGCGGCCTTGATCTTGCCGACCTCCGCGAGCAGCGCCGGGGGCGGGTTGGCGCCCGCGGCCTTGACCTGGGCGAGCACCGCCGGCGCCTCGACCAGCTTGTTCATCGCGGTGACGACGTAGGGCAGGACGAAGAAGGCCACGCAGACCACGATGCGCAGGATCCAACCCCAGATCGCCAGGCCGGTCGCGGTCAGCGCCGGGTTGCGCTTCTCGATGGTCTCGGTGAACGCCGCCATCCAGGGCGCGTACGCCGTGGCCAGCCCGAGCGAGATCAGCGCGATGATCACGATCAGTGTGGTGGCGCTCGTGTGCGGATGGGTGGTCTTGGTCATGAAGACGAACGTCATCACGACCGCCAGCACCGTGCCGGCCACCATGAAGGGCTTGCGCACCCGCAGGCGGTCCGACAGGACGCCCACGACGACCAGGCTGACCGCGTTGATCCCCCAGTACCAGGTGTTGATGCCGTTCGCCTTCGAGGTCGTGAACCCGAAGTTGGAGGTCAGGTAGACGGTGAAGAACCCGACCGCGGTGTAGTAGATCAGCAGCAGGATGCTGACCCCGAGCGCGGGCGCGAGGATGTCCATGTGGAGCATCTGCCGCCACGGGTTCTCCAGGTCGACCTGCCGCTCGGCCTGGCCGGCGCGCGACTCGACGAGCTCGCGGTCCGCGGGGCTGACCATCACCTGGTCGCGCAGGCCCGGCTTGAGCTCCCGCAGGCCGAACAGCGCGATGACGAACGCGATGAGCCCGACCACGGCGACGATGTAGAACTGGCTGGTCCAGGAGTTGTCGAAGTGCGGCAGCGTCCGGT
Source organism: Actinomadura sp. DC4 (assembly GCF_030406325.1). Lineage (GTDB taxonomy): Bacteria > Actinomycetota > Actinomycetes > Streptosporangiales > Streptosporangiaceae > Actinoallomurus. The sequence goes on from NZ_JAUEQY010000001.1 coordinate 330,958, forward strand.
TGGCCACGAAGCTGACGACCAGGCTGCCCACGACCGGCCCGAGCGTCCAGAAGCCCATCGCGGAGGCGCGGCCGATCTGCGGTGAGAAGTCCCGTACGAGGGCCGGGGTCGCGACCAGGCACATGCCCTCGACGATGCCGCCGAGCACGAGGAACAGCCCGAAGACGAACTTGTTCGGCGCGAGCGGGGTGATCAGCACGAGCACCCCGGTGACGAGCAGGCCGTACGTCACCAGGTTGGCGCGGCCCCAGCGGTCGGCGAGACCGGCGGCGAGTGAGCCGAACGCGCCGACGAGGTTGGAGATGACGAGGATGTTCACGTAGTAGATGAACGACATCTTGAAGTGCTCGAGGACGAGCGGCGCGACGCCGCCCGTCACGTACAGCTCGTAATACAGGATGATCGTGACGAACACGGCCACCGCGAGGTACCAGTAGCGGGCTCCGGAGCTCGGATAGCGGTCCAGACCGCGGCGCCAGAGCCGGTCCATCGTGAAGCCGTCCGCAGGGGCGGCCGTCGGATTCGAAGGGGCCATCGATTCCTCGTTTTCGGATCTGGGCGGACTGCTCCGAAGCGCCGGTCGACGCCCCGCCCCCGAGGCTGATGTGCCGGATGACCTGTGACATCATGGGTGAATAAGCGTTCATTCACATGATGGAAACATTAGTACGCTCGACTTAAGCGACGTGTCAAGAGAGAGGATCGAGCGGTGACCGAGTCAGGCCTGCCCGCCGGTGGTTCGCCGCTCCAGCAGCGCCTCGCCGCCGCGGCCGTCGAGCTGTTCTACCGGCAGGGCGCGCTCGCGACCTCGGTACGGCAGATCACCGAGGCGTGCGGTCTCACGCCCGGCGCGCTCTACAACCACTTCGACTCCAAGGACCAGCTTCTGTACGTCGTGGTGCGCGACATCCACCTGAGGCTGGAGAGCGTGCTGAACGCGGCGCTGGCCGAGGCGGCGGGTGACCCGGTCGCCGAGCTCAGCGCGATCGTCAAGGTCTACGTCGCACGGCATTCGGACCACCGCGAGACCGCGCGGGTGGCCAACCGGGAGTTCCCCCTGCTCTCGGGCGAGCGCTATGACGAGGTCGTCGCCATCCGCCGGCGGCTGCGCGACAGCGTGGTCGACGTGCTACTGGCGGGCCAGCGGAAACAGGTGTTCGATCTGGTCGGGGGCGAGGACCGCGCGGCGGCGGTGCTGACCGCGATTCCGATCCTCGACATGTGCGTGCACATCAGCGAATGGTTCCATGAGCATCGGCCCCTCAGCCATACGGACCTGGAGGCGCGTTACATCGGCCTCGCACTGCGCATGGCGGGGGCACGGACCGAATGACACGACCTGGAGGTCGCCATGGCCCACCTGCTCCGCCCGTACGTCGAGGCACGGCCGGACGAAGCCGCCGTCACCGACGAGCGCGGCAGTACGACCTGGCGTGAGTTCGGCGCCCGCGTCGACCGGCTGGCGGGCGCGCTGCGCGGAGCGGGGCTGGTGAGCGGCGACGCGATCGCCATCCACTCGGGCAACCGCCGGGAGTACTTCGAGCTGATGAGCGCCGCCACGCACGTCGGGCTGCGCTACGTCCTGGTCAACTGGCACTGGACCGCGGACGAGCTGGCCTACGTCCTCACCGACTCCGGGGCCAAGGCGCTGTTCTCCGAGGACCGGCTCGCCGACATCGCCGTCGAGGCGTCCGGGGAGCTGCCGCTGCGCGTCGGCATCGGCGAGGTGCCGGGCTTCACGCCGTACGAGGAGTTCCTGGCCGGGGGGCCGGACGGCGAGCCCGAGGACCAGGTCATGGGCTGGCCGATGATCTACACCTCGGGTACGACCGGGCGGCCCAAGGGCGTACGGCGCAAGCTCGTGACCACCGGCGCCTCGATCGAGACCATGGAGCTCATCACCACGACGTTCGCGCAGGTGCTGAGAATTCCGGAGGGCGGGCGGTCGCTGCTGGTCGGGCCCGTCTACCACTCCGCGCAGTGGCTGTGGTCGCACGGCCTGCTCTGCGCCGGCCGCTCGGTCGTGATGCGGGCCACGTTCGACCCCGAGGAGACGCTGCGTCTCATCGAGGAGCACCGGATCACGAACGTCCACCTGGTGCCCACGCAGTTCGTCCGCCTCCTGCGGCTGGACGAGGCGACGCGCGACGCCTACGACCTGTCCGGCCTGGCCGCCGTGTGGCACGGCGCGGCGCCGTGCTCGCCCGAGGTCAAGCGCCGGATGATCGACTGGTTCGGCCCGGTCATCCATGAGTACTACGGCTCCACCGAGGCGTCGGTGATCACCGTGGTCTCCTCCGAGGAGTGGCTGAAGCGGCCGGGCACGGTCGGGCAGGCTCTGCCGACGGCCGAGCTCCACGTGCTGCGCGAGGACGGCTCGCCGGCCGATACGGGCGAGCGCGGGCAACTGTGGTTCCGCTACACCAACGGCGACGACGTGGAGTACTGGGGCGACCCGGACAAGACCGCCGGCATCCACCGCGGCGACGGCCTGTTCACGACGGGGGACATCGGCTACCTCGACGCCGACGGCTACCTCTTCCTCGCCGACCGGGTCATCGACATGATCATCAGCGGCGGGGTGAACATCTACCCGGCCGAGATCGAGGGCGTGCTCATCACCCATCCGGCCGTACGCGACGTCGCGATCTTCGGCGTGCCGGACGCGGAGTTCGGCGAGCAGGTGAAGGCCGCGGTCGAGCTGGAGGAGGGCAACGAGGCCTCGGACGCGCTCGCCGAGGAACTCATCGCCTTCACCCGCCGTGCGCTGGCGGGGTACAAGGCGCCCAAGTCGGTCGACTTCCTCGACGCCCTGCCCCGTACGCCGACGGGCAAGCTCTACAAGCGCCTGATCCGCGACCCCTACTGGTCGGGCGAGGACAAGGCGATCTGACCGGCCGGGCATCGGTCAGGAATCGAGAAGCCCGGACGGCCCGGCGGTCCGTAGCGTGATGGGCATGGAGCGGAGAGCTCCGGTCACCACCAGGGAGAACGCCATGAGCGAAGGCATCAAGACGATCATCTATCCGGTCCGCGACGTCGCGGCGGCGAAGGCCGTGTACACCGCGCTGCTCGGCGCGGAGCCGTACGCGGACACGCCTTACTACGTCGGCTTCAAGGCGGGCGGCCAGGACATCGGCCTCGACCCGAACGGGCACGGGCAGGGCATGACCGGACCGGTCGGCTACCACCAGGTCGGCGACATCAAGGCCACACTGCAGGCGCTGCTCGACGCGGGGGCGCAGGCGGACCAGGACGTACGCGACGTCGGGGGCGGCCGGCTGATCGCCACCGTGAAGGACGCGGACGGCAACGTCATCGGTCTGCTGCAGGACGCCTGAGAATGGCCCCGCCCGCCCGCACTCCCGGACAGCGCAGAGACGACACCCTGCGCCGGTTCGAGCGCGACGAGGACGCCTGGGTGGCCACGGCCGGCGACGGGGGCCCGCACCTCGTGCCGCTGTCCTTCCTCTGGGACGGAGTCACGTTCGTGCTGGCCACGCCGTCGTCCTCGCCGACCGGCCGGAACCTCCGGGAGTCGGGGCGGGCGCGTCTCGGCATCGGCCCGACCCGCGACGTCGTGATGGTCGAGGGCGCCGCCGAAGTGATCGCCGAGGTCACGGGCGACCTCGGCGACGCCTTCGCGGCCAGGACCGGTTTCGAGCCGCGCGGGCTGGACGGCTACGCCTACTACCGCGTACGGCCGGAGCGGATCCAGGCCTGGCGCGAGGCGAACGAGATCGCCGGCCGCGATCTCATGCGCGACGGGCGCTGGCTGGTCTGAGCCGCGGCTTCCGTCGCCGCAGCAAACCGAGTAGCGTTCGGTTTCGTGCATCTGGGACAGGTCGCCGCGCTGACGCCCGACAAACCGGCCGTGATCATGGCCGGGTCCGGCGAGGTCATCACCTTCCGCGAGCTGGACGAGGAGTCCAACCGGCTCGCCCATCTGCTGCGCGCCGAAGGGCTGCGCCCGGGCGACCACGTCGCCTTCATGCTGGAGAACCACCGCTCGTTCCTGGCCGTCGCCTGGGCGGCCCAGCGGTCCGGGCTGTACTACACCGCGATCAGCTCACGCCTGGGCGCCGACGAGCTCGCCTACGTCGTCGACAACTGCGGGGCACGCGTCTTCATCTCCTCGGCCAAGCTGGCGGAGGTCGCCGTCGCGGTCTCCGAGCGGACGCCCGGCGTACGGCTGCGGCTCATGCTCGACGGCGCCGCGCCGGGGTTCGCCTCGTACGAGGAGCGCATCGCCGGGCAGCCCGCCACGCCGCTGGAGGAGGAGTGCGAGGGCGCGGACATGCTCTACTCCTCCGGCACGACCGGGCGGCCGAAGGGCGTCAAGCCGGCGCTGCCGCTGGCCCCGATGGGCACGCCGAACATGCTCTACCAGCTCGTGTCCTTCCTGTTCCAGCCGGACGAGGACTCGGTGTACCTCTCGCCGGCGCCGCTCTATCACGCGGCTCCGCTGCGCTACTGCCTCACCTTCCACCGCTTCGGCTCGACCGTCGTCGTCATGGAGCGGTTCGAGGCCGAGGAGGCGCTCCGGGCGATCGAGCGGTACCACGTCACGCACAGCCAGTGGGTGCCGACCATGTTCATCCGGATGCTCAAGCTGCCGTCGCGTACGGCCTATGACCTGTCGAGCCTGCGGTACGCCGTGCACGCCGCCGCGCCCTGCCCCACCGAGGTCAAGGCGGAGATGATCCGCTGGTGGGGGCCGGTGCTGCACGAGTACTACGCGGGCACGGAGGGCAACTGCTTCGTCTACGCCGACTCCAAGGTCTGGCTGGAGCATCCGGGCACCGTCGGCCGCCCGCTCGTCGGCGAGATCCACGTGTGCGACGAGTCCGGCGCCGAACTGCCGCCGGGCCGTACGGGCACGCTCTACTTCTCCGGCGGGCCGGAGTTCGAGTACCACGACGACCCGGGCAAGACGAAGTCCTCGCGCGACCCGCTCGGCCGCGGCTGGACCACTCTGGGCGACGTCGGGTACGTGGACGAGGAGGGCTTCCTCTTCCTCACCGACCGGCTGTCGTACATGATCATCAGCGGCGGCGTGAACATCTATCCGCAGGAGGTCGAGAACCTCCTCGCCATCCACCCCAAGGTCGCCGACGTGGCCGTGATCGGCGTCCCGGACGCCGAGATGGGCGAGGCGGTCAAGGCGGTCGTGCAGCCGATGGACCCCGCTGCGGCGGGCCCGGAGCTGGAACGCGAGCTCATCGACCACTGCCGCGAACGCCTGGCGCACTACAAGTGCCCGCGCTCGGTCGACTTCCGCGCCGAACTGCCCCGGCATCCGACGGGCAAGCTGTACAAACGGCTGCTGAAGGACGAGTACTGGAAATAAGGGGTCCTCGGCGAAGGCCCGCGGGGATTTCCGGTTGCTAATCGAGTGGACGCGGATACGTCCATGACCTGATCATTGACCTCATGTCCGATTTCCTGCTCGACGGCGCCGAGCCGGAGCCACCCGTGACGTTCCAGCTCGACACGACCGACACGGTCGGCGACGTGATCGACGTGCTGGCCATGGAGGCGTTCGCCACCGGGCGGCAGCCGTTCGCGCGGTCCAAGCGGATGGAGCGCGTACGTCCCGACGCGCCGCTGCGGCCGACCGGGTCGCGGGTTCTGCGCACCTCCCGTGAGGAGAACCGCGAGGCGGTCCTGGCCTGCGGAGACGGCTGGACCCTGCGGTCCGTACGCTGGCGCGGCGCCTCCGGCATGGTCGAGGTGACCGCCGTGACCGACGAGCTGTGCGCCTCGGTGCTGGAAGAGGCCGTACGCGACGCCATCGAGCCGCCGCCCCCGGAGGAGAACCGGGTGGACATGGGTTTCTGGCACATGGGCGCCCACGGCGCGTCCCGCAGCCAGCGGTCCATCACGGCGGCGACGTGGCCGGAGATCCGCGACAACTACACCGCGAGCGCGGCCACCGCGGTCGACCGGCTCACCGCGGTGACCCCGGACGACATCGGCGGCCGGCTGGTCCTCCTGCACGGCCCACCGGGCACGGGCAAGACCACCGCCCTGCGGGCGCTGGCCCGCGAGTGGGGCAAGTGGTGCCAGTTCGACTGTGTGCTCGACCCGGAGCAGCTGTTCGCCAACCCGGCGTACCTCATGGAGGTGGCGGTGGGCGAGGACGACGACGACCGCCGCTGGCGGCTGCTCGTGGTGGAGGACTGCGACGAGCTGATCAGCGGTGAGGCGAAGTCGGCGACGGGCCAGGCGCTGTCGCGGCTCCTCAACCTGACGGACGGCCTGCTGGGCCAGGGCCGTGACGTCCTGGTGGCCATCACGACGAACGAGCCCCTGGCGGCCTTGCACCCGGCGGTCGTACGGCCGGGCCGCTGCCTGGCCGAGATCGAGATGGGACGCCTGTCGGCCGCGGAGGCGGCGGCGTGGCTGGGCCGCCCGGAGGCGGTCGAGGGCGGAGCGACACTGGCCGAGCTGTACGCCCTACGCGACGGCCGCGCCGCCGTCATCCCAGCCCCGTCCTCGGACGCGGGCTTCTACCTGTGACGGCGGTTCCTTCCCGCTGAAAGCGGCTCTCACCTGTGAAGACGTCGCGTTGATCCGGCGTTGATCCGATGTTGATCGCCGGGGCGCAGAATCCTTCTTGTGGACGGGCCCAGGGGGTAAGGGCCCGGACATTCGCCCGGAGAGCAGTGCCGCTGCGTTGCCGGGTGAGGACGGGGGAGGTGTCCCGGCCGGACCGGCCGGGTGCCAAGGGCCCTGCACCGGAGGTGACGGACCGGTGCAGGGCTCTATTTTCGCTACGTTCGTCCGGAGGAGCCCTCATGCCGTACCGGCTGCCGCCGGACACCGGCGACTTCACCGGGCGGAGCGGCGCCGTCGCCGAGCTGACGGGCGCGCTCACGTCCGGCCGGTGTGTGCCGGTGGCCGCCGTCGGGGGCATGGGCGGTGTCGGGAAGACCACGCTCGCGGTGCACGTCGCGCATCTCCTGCGGCAGCGGTTCCGCGGCGGGCGCCTGTACGTGAACCTGCGCGGGATGGCCGACCGGCCCGCCGAGCCGTACGCCGTGCTCGGCGGACTGCTGCGCGCGCTCGGGCGGAGCGACGTGCCGGACGCGCCCGAGGAACGCGCCGCGCTCTACCGTTCCGAGCTCGCCGGCCGCCGCATGCTCGTGCTGCTCGACGACGCCCGGTGTCCCGCCCAGGTCGGCCCGCTGCTCCCCGGCGCGCCGGGCAGTGCGGTCCTGGTGACGAGCCGGACGACCATGGCGGGCCTGCCCGGAGCGCGCCACCTCGACCTCGACGTCCTCGAACCGGACGAGGCCATGGCCCTGCTCACCAGCGTCGCCGGGGCCGGGCGGGTCGCGGCCGAACGCGGTGCGGCGCTCGACCTGGTCGCGGCGTGCGGCTTCCTGCCGCTGGCGATCCGGGGCGCCGGCGCGTGGCTGGCCGCCCGGCCGGCGCTGGGGATCGGCGTCCTGGCGCGGCACCTCATGTGCGGCCGCGTGGAGGAACTGCCCTCCGCCGTCGCGTGCTTCCGCCTCGGGTACGACCTGCTCGGCCGGGAGGAGGCGCGGGCGTTCCGGCTGCTGGCGCTGGCCGACGGGCCGGGCTTTTCCACCGGGGCGGCCGGCGCCGCGCTCGGGCTGCGCCGCCAGCACGCCGACGATCTCCTGCAGACCCTGGCCGACCTGAGCCTGGTCGAGTGCCTGGCCCCGGACCGGTACCGCTTCCACGACCTGCTGCGGCTGTTCGCCCTCGGCCGGGCGGCCCGCTCGGGCGAACGGCTCCCCGCGCTGCGCGGCCTGCTCGAGCACTACCTCGCCGCCGCACACGCCGCGGCGGCGGTCCTCGGGGGGACCGGCCCGTCGGCGTTCGGCACCCCGGACGCCGCCCGTACCTGGCTCTTCGTGGAGCAGGACGCGATCCTCACCGCGGTCGAACGGGCCGCGGAGGAGCCGGGCGGACCGCTCGTCCAGGCCGCCGACCTGCTGCTGGCCCTCACGCGGCTCCTCGACCGCGAGTGGCGTTCCGGGCGGCTGCGGAACGCCGCGTTCGCGGTCCGCGCCGCCGCCTGCCGCCGGGACGACGCCCTCGCCCGGGTGAAGGCGGACCGGGCGCTCGGGTGCGTCGACCCGGCGGTGCCCGAGCCGCGGCGTACGGACCCGTACGCCTGACCCGACGCCTGCCGTACGCCCGGCGACACCGCGTTACCCAACGGTGACCGTACGCCGGTAAGCGAGTCTCACTTCCCCCGCGTCTATCGCTATGTCACACAATTTCGGGGTGTAGTAGGCGGGGAGACGAATATGGGGATGGTCAGGATTGTCGCGGCCGGGTCGCTCGGCGTCGCGGCGCTCGCCGTCGTGGCGGCGGAGCCGGCGGGCGCGGCGACCTCGACGGTACGGCTCTACAAGGTCGTCTACGACCCCTCCGGTTCGGACACGCACGCGAACTCCCAGCTCAACCGGGAGTACGTCGTGCTGAAGAACGGCGGCAAGAAGACGGTGAAGCTGACCGGCTGGACCGTACGCGACACCAAGAAGCACGTGTACACGTTCGGGACGTTCTCCCTGAAGCCGGGGAAGTACGTCTACATCCACACCGGCCACGGCACCAACACGAGCGCGAACGTTTACCAGAACAAGGGCTGGTACGTCTGGAACAACACCGCAGACAAGGTCTCCCTGCGCACCGCCGCCGGGACCTCGGCCGGCACCTGTTCCTGGAAGCACACCAAGTCCGGCTACAAGGTCTGCTGACCCGTCGGCCAGACTGGGGCGGTGCCTTCCCTCGATCTGCCGGTGTCCTCGGCGCTGCCCGCGCTGCACGCCGCCCTCGACTCGTCGGGGGCGGCCGTGCTGGCCGCGCCGCCGGGCACCGGCAAGACGACGCTCGTGCCGCTGGCCCTCGCCGAGACCGGGCGCCGCGTCATCGTGGCCGAGCCCCGGCGGCTGGCCGCCCGCGCCGCCGCGCGCCGGATGGCGTGGCTGCTCGGCGAGCCGGTCGGCCGGCGCGTCGGGTACGCCATCCGCGGTGAGCGGCGGCCGGGCAGCGCGGTCGAGGTGGTCACCACGGGCCTGCTCCTGCAACGGCTCCAGCACGATCCCGACCTGCGCGCCGACGTCGTCATCCTCGACGAGTGCCACGAGCGCCACCTCGACGCCGACACCGCGCTCGCCTTCCTCCTCGACGTACGCGCCACGCTGCGCCCCGACCTGCGCCTGGTCGCCGCGTCGGCCACCGCCGACACCGGCCCGTGGTCGCGGCTCCTGGACGACGCCCCGGTCGTGACGGCCTCGGCCGCGGCGCATCCGGTGGAGATGATCTGGGCTCCGCCCTCCCGCCCCGTACGGCCGCCGCACGGCACGTTCGTCGACCCCGCCCTGCTCGACCACGTCGCCCGGACCGTACGGCTCGCGCTCACCGAAGGCGACGGCGACGGCGACGTACTGTGCTTCCTGCCCGGCGCGCGCGAGCTGGGACGGGTGGCCGGAGCGCTCGGCGGCGTAGAGGTGCTGCAACTGCACGGCCGCGCCCCCGCCGACGTACAGGAGACGGCGCTGCGGCCGCGGGAGACCGGGCCGCCGAGGGTCGTGCTCGCCACTTCAGTGGCGGAGTCCAGTCTGACGGTCCCGGGGGTACGCGCCGTGGTGGACGCGGGCCTGTCCCGCGAGCCGCGCATGGACCACGCCCGCGGCCTCGGCGCGCTGACGACCGTACGCGCCTCGCGGGCGACGGCGGACCAGCGGGCCGGACGGGCCGGACGCGAGGCGCCCGGACGGGTCTATCGCTGCTGGTCAGAGGCAGAGAACGCGCGGCTTCCCGAACGGCCGCGGCCCGAGATCGAGCTGGCCGACCTGACCGGGTTCGCGCTCCAGACGGCGTGCTGGGGCGATCCGGACGCGGCCGGGCTCGCACTGCTGGACGCCCCGCCCCAGGCGGCGATGCGCGCGGCCCGCGACACGCTGCGGGCGGTCGGCGCCGTGGACGACCAGGGCCGCGCGACCGCACGCGGGCGGCGGATGGCGGGTGCCGGCGTCCACCCCCGGCTGGCCCGCGCCCTCCTGGACGGCGGCGAACTGGTCGGCGACCGCGCGGCGGAGGTCGTCGCGCTACTGTCGGACGACCGGCGTACGGGCGACGACCTGATGGCGGAGTGGCACTCACGCCGCCGGGACGGCCGGTGGCGCGAGGAGGTACGACGCCTGCGCCGCGCCCTCCCGGACACGGGAGGCGGTTCGGGGAAGGCCGCGGCGCACCTCGGCGGCCCCGGAGCGCCGGGGGGCTCAGGACCATCCGGCAGGAGTGGGGCTTCGGGTGCGGTAGGCGGTTCGGCGCGGTCCGGCGGTTCGAGCGTGCCGGGCGGTTCGGGATCGTCTGGTACGGGCGCGGGCGGTGAGTCGGGGAGGGGGCGAGGTTCGGTGTCTTCCGGCGATCCGGGCTTTGCCGGTGCGGGCGGGGTCTCGGGTGCGGTCGGCGGTGGGCCGGGCGTGGACGACGAGACGGCGGCCGGGATCGTGGTCGCGCTCGCGTTCCCCGAGCGGGTCGCGCGGGCGCGGGACGGCGGCTATCTCATGGCCTCCGGGACCGCGGCCGAACCGGCGAAGGGGTCCCGCCTGACCGGCGCGGAGTGGCTGGCCATCGCGGTCGCCGACCGGCCCGCGGGCGCGGCGTCCGCGCGGATCCGGCAGGCCGTGCCGATCGACGAGGAGACCGCCCGGCTCGCCGTCACCCCGATCGTGACCGAGGAGGTCGCCTGGCGGGACGGCGACGTCGTGGCGCGCCGGGTCGAACGGCTCGGTGCCATCGAACTGACCGCCGCCCCGCTCACCGACCCCGACCCGGACCTGGTCCGCGCCGCCCTGCGCGAGGGTCTGCGGAAGGAGGGCCTGGGCCTGCTGCGGTGGACCCGTGAGGCCGAGGCGCTGCGGGCGCGGCTCGCGTTCTGCCACCGAGCCCTCGGCCCGCCCTGGCCCGCGATGGACGACGCGTCGTTGCTGGAGTCGCTGGATCTGTCCGGTACCGCGCGGCGACGCGCCGACCTGGAACGCCTCGACGTACGCGCCGCGCTGCACGGCCTGCTCCCGTGGGAGTGCGCGGCCCGCCTCGACGAGGTCGCACCGGAGCGGATCACCGTCCCGAGCGGCTCGAAGATCCGGATCGACTACGCCGGCGAGCAGCCGGTACTCGCCGCCAAGCTGCAGGAACTCTTCGGCTGGCAGCGCGCCCCGCTGATCGCCGGCGTACCCCTGGTCATCCATTTGCTCTCACCCGCCGGCCGCCCGGCCGCGGTCACCGCAGACCTGGCCTCGTTCTGGCGCGAGGGCTACCGGAGCGTACGCGCCGAACTCCGCGGCCGCTATCCACGCCACCCCTGGCCGGAGAACCCCGCCGACGCCGAACCGACCCGCCGCACCAACACCCGCCGCCGCTGAGAGCCGCCGCGCGCCGATCGCGGCCGGCGGAAGGTACGGGCGGAGCCCGTCCGCCTCATCTGTTGTCTCTGTCCGGCCGAGAGAACCGGGTGGCGTCAGGTCAGCGGCCGAGCAGCTGGGCGGCCGTGGCGAGGATCTCCACGACGCGCAGGCCGAAGCGTGCGTCGCAGGGGTGGGCGCGGCCCGTGTCGGCCGCCTCCAGCAGCGCGTCGATCGCCCGGCTCAGGGACGTGACCGGGTCCTCCTCCTCGGAGGGCATCGACGTGACGCCCGACACGCCGCGAAGCTCGACCGCGTTGCCCGCGCCCTCCTTCGGTGCCATCAGGCTCAGTGTCACCGTGCTCGAAGCGCCGCGACTATGCCGCAGCACCAGATGAACCGTGTCCTCACGCCCCGGCGCGGCCGCCAGCACCTCCTCGACGTCGCCGAGCACCGGCAGCAGCACCGACAGCGCGTGCGGGCCGACGTCCCACAGGCCGCCCTTCTCCCAGCGCCACGGTGAGTCGGCGAACGGGCTGTCGCCGCTGCCCAGCGCGCCCAGCCACTCCGCTCGCCCGGTGTACCAGTCCCGCCCCGACTGCTCGGCGATCCACTTCCGCGGCGCGTCCGTGAACCGGCTCGTGAAGAAGACGACCGACGCGACGCCCGTCTCGGCGGCGGCGTCCACGACCGCACGCGCGTCCGTGACCTCGATCGCCAGTGGCTTGTCCAGCAGCAGATGGCGGCCGGCCCGCGCGGCGCGGGCGGCCAGCGGGGCCTGGACCGACGGCGGCAGGGCGATCGCGATCGCCTCGGCGTCGTCGATCAGAGAATCGGCCGAGGCGTACGGACGGCCGCCGAAGGCCGACGCGATCGAGGCCGCAGCCTCGGGACGGCGTCCCCAGACGCCGACGAACTCCACCTCAGAATGGTCGCGGAGCGCGGGCCCGTACGCGATCTCCGCCCACGGTCCCGTCCCCAGCAGTCCGACGCGCATGAGCTCCTCCATCTGGCCGGCCGGCGTGCATCCGCAGCGTACGGGACGAAACCGTCAAAGTCGGGCGACCAGCCGCGCGACGCGGGCACGCAGCGCGGTCACGTCGACCGGGGACGAGGTCGGATGGAGCCGGTTGGTCAGCAGCGCCCAGCACCGGCCCAGGGAGGGCGCGACCGCCACCTCCGTCCCGGTGAACCCGGGATGGCCGAGCACCGTCACCGGGCCGCCGGGGGCCCTCACCTCCCAGCGCCGCCACCCGAGCGCCTGCTCCGGGTCGGGCCCGGGCGCGGCGAACTCCTCCACGACCGACGACGGCCACAGCGGATGCCCGCCGAGCATCACCGCGCCCAGCCCCGCCGTCTCCTCCGCGGTGGCGAACAGGCCGGCGTGCCCGGCGAAGCCGCCGAAGGCGTGGTGGGCGTTCCCGTCGTTGGCCTCGCCGACGAGCCAGTGCCGGCGCGAGGCGGGCACGCCGTGGACGGACACCGGGTACGGTGTGCCCGTGGCGATCATCCGGCGTTCCCAGGAGTCCCCGTACGAGGTCGCCGCCACGTCCGGCCCGTAGCCCCGCAGCCCCAGCGGCCCGGTCACCAGGGAGGCGACCGCCGTACGAAGATCCGTGCCGTGCACCGCGGCAACGATCGCCCCGAGCAGCTGGAACCCCAGGTCGGAGTAGTGACGCCCGGAGCCGGGCCGATAGCGCAGGGGCAGCGCGGCGGCACGGGCCACGGCGGCGTCCGGGTCGCCCAGCACGGCCGGACCGTCCGAAGCGTCCGCGTACAGCGGCCACCACTCCCACAGCCCGGCCCGGTGCAGCAGCAGGTCGCGCGCGGTGACGGAGTCCCTGGAACCTCCGGCGAACGCGGGCAGCACCGCGCGTACGGGCCGGTCCAGGTCGATCTCCCGGCGCAGGCGCATGACCGCGAGCGTCGTCGCGACCTTGGTCACCGAGGCGAGGTCGAAACGGGTCCCCGGCCCGGCGGGCGCACCGCCGAGAGAGGTACGGCCGGCCGCGTACGAGGCCGCCGGGCCCGCGCCGGCCACGGCCAGCACGACGGCCGTCGGGCCCGCCCGTTCGTCGACGGCGCTGGTGACGGCGTCGCGGAGCCCGCACGACTCGGACACCAGGGACCTCCGGTAAAGACTCGCGGCCTGATGTTACTTTCTTACCTCAGTGTGGTCCATAGTGGTACATCTTGTTGTTCCCGGGCGAGAAGAGGACCACATGCCGAGGTACGGACGTCGTCTCCTGCGGGCCTTCGCGCTGGCCGGAGCGGTATCGGCCGCCGTCGCGGCCTGCTCGCCGGCCGGCTCGGGGGATGAGAAGAGCTCCGGCGGGCCGCTGGTCGTGGCCCGTACGGTCGACCTGGACCAGCTCGACCCGGCCGTCGCCACCGCCTTCGGCAGCATCCAGACGCTGCAGCTGGTCTTCGACACGCTGCTGCGCACCGACGCGAACGGGCGGCTCGTCCCCGGCCTGGCCAAGTCGTGGGACACGAGCAAGGACGGCCGTACCTACACCTTCCATCTCCAGCCGGGCGTGAAGTTCCACAACGGCGACGCCCTCACCGCGGACGCCGTCGTCGCCACGCTCGACCGCGTACGGGACGAGGCCACCGCCTCCGTGGTCCGCTCGAACCTGCTGAACGTCTCCGGCGTCAGCGCGCCGGACGCGTCCACCGCGGTGGTCGAGCTGAGCAAGCCGGACGGCTCCATCCTCAACACGCTCACGCTGACCGGGACCGCGATCCTGGACCCCGCCGACATCAAGGCGGGCCGGATCGCCAAGAGCGCGAACGGTACCGGCCCTTTCAGGCTGGCGGGCCGTACGCAGGGCCAGAAGGCCGACCTCACCGCCAACGCGGCCTACTTCGGCGGCAAGCCGAAGCTGCCCGGCGTGGAGTTCCGCGTCATCCCGGACGAGACCTCGATCCTGGCGGGCCTGCGGGCCCGCTCGTTCGACGCCGGCGTGCTCACCGACCCGAACGTCGTCGCGCAGGTGCACGGCGGAGGCCTCAAGGTCGCCTCGACGCCGTCGCTGGCGTACCACACCCTCATGCTGAACGGGCGCCGCAAGCCGCTGGACCAGCTCCCCGTACGCCAGGCCATCGCCTGCGCCATCGACCGCAAGCAGGTCATCGACACCGCCGTGGCCGGTCAGGGCACGGTCACCGGGCCGATCACCAGCCCCGGCTACCGCCTCTCGGCGACCGACGGGCTGCCGTGCGCTCCCGGCGACGCGGCCGCGGCCAAGAAGCTGCTCGGCGGCGCCTCGGTCTCACTCAAGATGCTCGTCATGAGCGGCGGCTACGCCTCGGCGGTCAACGAGGCGCAGAACATCCAGGCCCAGCTCGCCAGGATCGGCGTCAAGCTGAGCATCGACCAGCAGCCCACCAACGTCTACGTCAAGCGCTGGACCAAGGCGGACTACGACGTCACCCTCGCGCTCAACGGCGGCAACTCCTCGCCGTACCTCATGTACGCCCGTTACTTCACCGACGGCGCCTCGCTCGCCAAGCCCGCCGGGCTGGACTCGCCGGCGATCGCCGCGCTGCTCGGCCAGGTCAACCCGGCGAACGGGCGGGCGAACGACGCGACGGTGGCGCAGCTGCAACGCACGCTGCTCCAGCAGTCGCCCTGGGTCTGGCTGTTCACCGACAACAACGTCGTGGCCATGCGGTCCGGCGTGACCGGGCTGGGCATCACCGCCGACGACTCCCTGCGCTCGCTGCAGCAGACCGCCAAGGGGTGACGGCCGTGACGCTCCGCGCCGCCGGAGGCCGCCTCGCCGGGCTGGCGGGCACCCTCCTCGGCGTCGCCGTGGTCGTCTTCGTGCTGCTGCGCCTGCTGCCGGGCGACGCGATCGACGCGGCGCTCGGCACGCAGGCGGGCCTGCTCACCCCGGCCCAGCACGCCTCGCTGGAGCGGTACTACGGCATCGACCAGTCCATTCCGCACCAGTTCGTCACCTGGATCGGCCAGCTCCTGCACGGCAACCTCGGCGTCTCGGTGAACAGCGGCACGAACGTCACGACCCTGCTCGGCTCGGCCATCCCGGTGACCGTCGAGCTCGCCGTCCTCGCCACGCTCATCGGCGCGCCGCTCGGCGTCGTGCTCGGCGTGCTGGCGGCGGGCCGGCCCGGCGGCGCGCGCGACCTCGGCGTGCAGTCCGCGGGCCTGCTCGGCCTGGCGCTGCCGGAGTTCATCCTCGCCTCGGTGGTGGTCGCGGTGCTCGGCGCGGTCTTCCGGTACTTCCCCTCGGCCGGCACCTTCGTGCCGCTGACCCACTCGGTCGGCGGCAACCTCAGCCAGATGATCTATCCGGCGCTGGTCCTGGCGGTCGGCCTGGCCGCCACGGTGATGCGCACGACCCGCTCGGCGTTCCTGGACGTCGCGCGCTCGGACTTCGTGCGCACGGCGCGGGGCAAGGGCCTGTTCCCGCGCCGTATCCGCTGGCGGCACGTGCTGCGCAACTCCAGCGTCCCGATCGTCACGATGGTCGGCATCCAGTTCGGCTACCTGCTCGGCGGCACGGTCGTCATCGAGCAGGTCTTCGCCCTCCCCGGTCTGGGCCGGCTGCTCCTCAACGCGATCCTGCAGCGCGACTACGCGGTCGTGCAGTCCGCCGTCCTGCTCATCGCGGTGGCCTTCGTCGTCGTCAACCTCGCCGTCGACCTCATCTACCGCGCCCTCGACCCGAGGACGGCCGAGTCATGACCGCGCCGGTGATCCTGGAGACCGCGCCGCGGGCGACCGGCCGGCGCGGCGTGCCGCACCGTCTCTGGGCCGACCGCAACGGCCGGATCGGCGTGGTGGTCACCGCCGTCGTCGTCCTCGGCGGGCTGGCCGGCCTCCTCGGCCTGCTCCCGTACGACACGGTCGCCCAAGACGTCGCGGTGCGGCTCAAGCCGCCCTCGGCGAGCCATCTCTTCGGCACCGACCAGTTCGGGCGGGACGTCTTCTCCCGCGTGCTGTCCGGCGTCTTCGCCTCGCTGCGGGTCGCCGTCGTCTCCGTCGCGGCGGCCGGCGTGCTCGGCACGGCCATCGGCGTCGTCTCCGGATACGCGGGCGGCTGGGCCGACGCGATCGTCGGGCGGCTCACCGACGTGCTGTTCGCGTTCCCCGCGATCCTGCTCGCGCTGACCGTGATCTCCGCGCTCGGCCGCGGCTGGGCCGACACCACGCTCGCCATCGCCATCGTCTACCTGCCGATCTTCATCCGCACGGCGCGGGGGCCGACGCTGACCGTACGGAACGCCGAGTACGTCAAGGCCGGCCGCGTGCTGGGGTTCGGCTCGCCCCGGCTGGTCGGGCGGCACGTCCTGCCGAACGTCGCGGCGCCGGTCCTCGTGCAGACCACGCTCGCGCTGTCGTGGGCGGTGCTCACCGAGTCGGCCCTCAGCTTCCTCGGCCTGGGCACGCAACCGCCGCAGAGCTCGCTCGGCCTGATGGTCGCCGACGGCCGGACGTACCTCACCACCGAGCCGTGGCTGCTCGTCGCCCCGTCCGCGGTGATCGTCGTCCTGGTCATCGGCCTCAACCTGCTCGGCGACGGCCTGCGCGCCGCCCTGGACCCCGCGGAGAACCGCCCATGACCGCTCTCGCCGTCGAGGGCCTCACGGTCAGTGCCGGGGCCACCGATCTCGTACGGGGCGTCGACCTGGCGGTCGAGCCGGGGCGGACGCTCGGCCTGGTCGGCGAGTCCGGGTCCGGCAAGTCGATGACCGCGCTCGCCGTGATGGGCCTGCTGCCCGACGCCATCCACCTGCGGTCCGGCTCCGTGCGCGTCGACGGGCGCGACGTCGTCCCGCTGCCGGAGTCCGAGCGCCGTACGGTGCGCGGCGCGCGGGTCGGCATGATCTACCAGGAGCCGATGACCGCGCTCAACCCGCTCATGCGCGTCGGCCCGCAGATCGTCGAGGGCCTCACCGCGCACGGCATGGCCGCGCAGGCGGCGCGGGCCCGGGCGGCCGAGACCCTGGAGCGCGTCGGGCTGCCGGTGGACCGCGCGCTGCGGGCCTACCCCCACCAGCTCTCGGGCGGCATGCGGCAGCGCGCCATGATCGCCGTCGCGGTCGCGCCGCACCCGCGGGTGCTGATCGCCGACGAGCCGACGACCGCGCTCGACGTCACCATTCAGCGCCAGGTCATCGACCTGGTCGACGAGCTGCGCCGCGAGGACGGCATGGCCGTCGTCTGGATCACGCACGACCTCGGCGTCGTCGCGCACATCGCCGACCGTACGGCGGTGATGTACGCCGGACGGGTCGTGGAGGAGGGCGCGACGGCGGAGCTGTTCGCGCGGCCCTCCCACCCGTACACGGCCGGGCTGCTGCGGTCGCTGCCCGCGCACCGGGGCGCCGAGCGCCCGCCGCTGGTCCAGATCGGCGGCCTGCCGCCGGACCTGGCCGGCCTGCCGCCGGGCTGCCCGTTCGCGCCGCGCTGCCCGCAGCGGCGCGAGGTCTGCTCGGCGAGCGAACCGGCCCTGCTCGACCGCGGCCCGCAGCGGGCGGCCTGTCACATACCCCCGGAGGAGTGGTCGGCGTGAGCTCGGAGCTGACGGTCGAGGACGCCGTCAAGCACTACAAGGGGCCGGGCGGCACGCTCGTGCACGCGCTCGACGGCGTGTCGTTCACCGTCGCGCCGGGGGAGACCCTCGGCATCGTGGGGGAGTCCGGCTGCGGCAAGTCGACGCTCGCCCGGCTGCTCGTACGGCTGGAGAACCCCACGTCGGGCCGCGTCCTGCTCGGCGGCACCGACCTGACGGCCCTGGGCCCGCGCGCGATGCGGCCGTACCGCCGGCGCGTCCAGCTCGTCTTCCAGGACCCGTACGCCTCGCTGCACCCGCGCCGTACGGTCGACCAGACGCTGTCGGAGGTGCTGGGCGTGCACGGCCTCGCCGCGCGCGGCGCCGCCCGCGCGGCACGGGTGACGGAACTGATGGAGATGGTCGGGCTGCCACCGCGGCTGCGCGACCGTCTCCCGGTGCAGCTGTCGGGCGGCCAGCGGCAGCGCGTCGGCATCGCGCGCGCCCTCGCCGTCGAACCGGAGATCCTCGTGCTGGACGAGGCGGTGTCGGCGCTGGACGTCTCGGTCCAGGCCGAGGTGATGAACCTCCTGGTGGCGCTGCGGGAGCGGCTGAACCTGAGCTACCTGTTCATCTCCCACGACCTGGCGATGGTCCGCCACATCAGCGACCGGGTGCTGGTGCTGTACCTCGGCCGCGTCGCCGAACTCGGCCCGTGGCGCGAGGTGTCGGACGAGCCGCTGCACCCGTACGCGCGCTCCCTGCGCGACGCCGGCCTGGTTCCGGACCCGGGCCTGCGGTCCCCGTCGCCGGCGTTGCGCGGCGAGGTCCCGAACGCGGCCGCCCCGCCGGACGGCTGCCGCTTCCATCCCCGCTGCCCGCTGGTGGAGGAACGCTGCCGCACGACGGAGCCGGAGCTGCTCGAACTCCGCCCGTCGCACCGGGCGGCCTGCCACGTCGCCGCCGACGCCCCGGCCGGATGACCTCGCATGCCGGGGCACTCAGGGGCCGAGCCCGCAGGGGGCCGGGTGCCTCCCTTGCCGCCGGCTCGACCATGCCGCCCGGGTCGGGAAGGCCGGCGCGGACATCGATTGACCTGTGAATCGCCCCGGCGCATGCTGGAGGCCCGCCGACGTCGTGCCCGGTGAACGGGATGTTAAGGACGTTACCTTTCCGTAGCTCACATATAGCCCAAGATCGCCCCTGCGCGGTAGCCTCCGAAGACGACGGTGAACTCTTGGCGGCGATCAGGTGAATCGACTGACGCTCAGGCGAGCGAGAAAGGGGCAGCTGAGCGCGGGACACCGCCGCTTTCCCACCGGAGGAACCGTAGACCCGGTCCGCGACGGGAAGGAGGCTTCGCCGTGTTGCTGACGTGTGAACCGCGCATAGCGACGCTGGAGAGCGATGGCCGATGACCGCAGCGGGATACGAGGCTCGTCCTGACACGTGGGTGAGTTCCGGTCGCGGGGTGGTCGGCACATCGGAGTCGCTGGGCTTGGCGGTCGATGCGCTGTGTCATGGGCTCGCGGGTGCGGGAGCGTGTTGGGGGTCCGACGAAATCGGTCGGGCCTTTTTCAATGGTGGCGGGGAGAACGCGGGGTACGGGGCGTCACGGGACTCGGTGCTGGCGGGTCTGGCGGACATGGTCAACCTGGTCCGCGCTACGGGCGGACTGCTGATCGTTTCCGGTCATACGTATCGAGTGGCCGAGGAGGCCTCCACGATCGGATCCGCCCTGCCGGAGGGCGCGGACAGCGGGGCGAAGGCGGCGTCGCACCCGTACTCGCTGCCGCTCGTGACGGAGGGGTTCCCGCACTCGGACCCGGCGCCTTCCGGGCTGATGGCGATGTTGCGTTTCATGGAGTCGCTGGTCGGCGGGTGTGAGTGGCCGGACGGAAGCCTCGACGGCCTGATGACGATGGTCCGGGCCTGGCGGACGGCGGCGTACGCGGTCCGGTCCGCGGCCGAGGAGATCGGCGGTCACGCGCGTGTGGTGACGGCGAACAACGCCGGTCAGGCGACGCAGAGCTTCGCCTCGTTCGCGGCGGCCCTGCAGGGCGGCGGCGACGCCGGCGGGCTGTCGTGGCTGGCGACGGCGTGTGACGGGCTGGCGGACGCGGTCCAGAACCTGATCCGGCAGAAGAACGCGGCGCGGATGCAGTTCGTCTTGTCGCTGGAGTTCCTGCTGGCGACCTGGGCGCTGGCGGCGGCGCTCTCGTTGGTCACCGGCGGGGGATCGGTGGCGGCGGCGACGGCCACGACGCAGGCCGAGGGGTTCGCGCTGAAGGCCTTCTTGCGGTCGGTGGCCAAGGCGGTGCTCGCGGGAATGTGGTTCTCCGGCGGGCTCGACGCGGCGGGTCAGATCGCGCGGATTCACTTCGGGTTGCAGAAGGACTTCGACCGCGGGGAGTTCGTCAAGGCGCTCGGTGAGGGGGCCGTGGCCGGTGGCGTCATGGGCGCCGGCGGGGCGTGGATCGGCATGGGCCGCACCCAGCTCACCAAGGCGCTGTCGGAGTGGATGAGCTCTCCGGGGCTGAAAGGGCTCGGGACGAAGTTCCTGGTGGCGGGGACGACGGGCACGGCGGGGAACGTGGCGGCGCAGGCGGCCTTCGACAAGGGCCATGTGGACTGGAAGCAGGCGGCGGAGTTCGGTTTCGGAATGGCGGGGATCGAGGTGGCCAAGGACGTCGGCCGCCGCGCCCTGACGGGGTCGAACCCACCTCCGGGCGAGACGCCCCCGGGCCACACGCCCCCGGGCGAGGGGGACCGGAACGCGCTGCCGAGCGGTCCCCCGGCGGTGTCGCAGGACGGGATCCCCAACCCCCGGATCTACCCGCACTACTCCGAACGCGGCGTGGGGTACGACCTGGAGGCCCAGCCCGGCGACTACCACTGGAACGATCCCACCGGACAGACCGCCCATCCCACTACAGAACAACCCCCGGCCGGTCATATCCCCACCACCGAACTCGCCACCGACCACCCGGCCCCGCCGGCCGCCCAGAACATCCCGCACTACGACATCACCAGCGTCGGCCGGGACGTCCCGGCCGTCGGCACGGACCACACGGCCGCTCCCGGTCCCACCCCGGCCGTCGTCATGGGCATGGACAACGCCGCCCCGCCGGGCGGCTCACGGCCGAACGTCCCCGCCGTCCCCGACGCGGCGACGCCGGTACCCGCGCGCACCGAGGGCCCCGCCCTTCCGGTCCGCGGCCAGGAAGGGCGACCGGTGGCGGGCGGCCCGGACGGACGCCCGGTCCCGCCGGCCGAACTGAGCTCGGGAACACCGGCCCCCGCCACACCGGCCCGTACGCCGGTGACCCCCCGTGCCGAGTTCGCCGAGACGGCGCACCGGGCGCTGACCGAGGCCCGGCAGATCGTGGCCCCCGACGGCCTGCTGCTGCAGGACGGCAGCGTACGGCTGACCGACCGGAACGGGCGGACCATCTACCTCCCCGAGGACGTGCTCCACCACGCGGAGCAGCGGCTGACGAGCCGCGCCGCCGACGGCGCCACCGTCGAACGCCTGCGCGCCGAGGCCGCCGCCTGGGTGGGCGCGGAGATCGCCAGAACCGGTCACCAGCCACCGGCGGACGGGGCGCTCGACGCGCTCGGCCAGCTCAGCGACCACTCCCCGGACAACGTCGCCGCCGCGGCCGAGCTGAGCCGCGAGGTACGCGGGGCCGACCCCACCCGGCGCCCGCACCCCGCCGACCACCCGTCGCCGGCCGACCCGACGTTGCGGCCGCATCTGAACGACGGGGTCGCACGGAACATCGTCGAGCGCGCGGAGGGCCTCGCCGCAGACCAGGCCGCCGCCGCGCACGGGCACGGACCCACCGGCGGCGTTCTCGCCCGGCCCGAGCACCAGGAGGCCCTCGGCTACGCGGAGGTGCGGTCGGCCCTTGAGCGGCTGCGGCCCTCCGACCTCGGCCGCGGCGTGACCGGCTGGAGCTGGTCCGAGGACGGCACGACCCTGCACGTGCAGACCGAGGCGTTCGGGACGCGGGACCTCCAGATCGTGATCGCCGAGATGCCGGAGTCCCTCTCGGCGATGGAGCACGGCGCGGAGGGCGAGCCGAGCCGGCTCACGATCGCGCCGTGGGCGATGTCGCGCGAGGCCGCGGAGTCGGGGCGGCTGTCCCCGGCCGAGGTCCGCCAGGCCGGCGAAGTGCTGCCCCAGGTGCTGCTGCACGGGATCACCGACACGGCGCAACGGGCGGCGGCGGCCGAGGCCCGCTCCGGGCAGGGCGTCGTCCGCCGGCTCGTCTCCGGCGTGCGGTCGGCCGTACGCAACGACGGGCAGGTCCACCGGCTCTTCAACGACCACCGGTACCTGACGCGTGAATGGCGGGACGCGACGGACCCGGCCGACCGGGCGAGCCTCGCCCGGCGGATCCGGCAGGTCGGGCAGGACCTGCGGACGGCCGGTCAGACGCCGCCGGAGCCACCGTGGGTCGGCGGCGCGGACGGGGTCCTTCCAGGACGCGAGGTCCCCACCCCGCGTACGGAGCTGATCAACGAGGTACGGGGACTCGTCGACTCGCTGGGCGGGGACGTCGCCGCCCTGCAGGAGCGCGTGGCCACGCACACGACGAAGGCCCTGGAGGCGGATCGTGCCGCCGAGGCGGCGCGGGAGGGCGCGACGACGGCGGCCGGCCAGCAGGACCGCGGCGCGTACAAGCGCGCCCGCGACGCCATGGACCAGGTCGACTCGCAGGAGCGCGAGGGACAACGTCACCGGGCGATCGCCGACAGGTACCAGGAGGCGCTGAATGAGGCCTACAAGTCGCGGATCACCTACCGGGCGCTGCTGGCCAGCCTGGAGCGGGCGGAGGCGCAACCGCTCACGGAGGCATTGGCGCAGGTGTACGCCGACGGCGACGTGATACTCGCCACCGAGGGGCGGGACCAGTTCGCCGGGTACGAGGCGGCGCTGGAGAAGGCGCTGCCGGAGGACGTGGTGACGCCGGACGCCGTGCTCACCAGCCGGGTGCCGCTGCGGTCCGAGCTCACCGGGACGGCCAACCGGGTGCTGGCCGACACCGGTGTCCAGCACACGTTCACCGCCGAGGGGATGGAGAACTGGATACGCGCGGAGTCCCGCAACGCGCTCTCCAGGGACGGCGCCCTGCTGCCCGTGGGCCGGGACGGGATCCGGCTGCGGGTCCGGCTGCGCCTCCGCCATCTCGTCGAGGTGCTCAATCCGGAGATGCGGCCCGCCGAGACGATCAACGGCGGCTTCACCGAGGGAGGCCAGTGGAACGGGGCCACGGCCAACCACTCGCTGAACAGCGCGTACGAGCTCGACCTGTCGAAGCTGTCCCAGCTGGTGCCCGACCTCAACCCGACGGTCACGACGATCAAGGGCGCGCTGAAGTTGTTCGGGCCGAGCATCGAGGGCGACCGCGGCAGCGGATGGTCCGAGAGCGCGAACGACCTGTACGACGCGCGGTCCGGCACCGTGGTGAACATCAGGGACGGCCGGATGACGGTGGTCGAGGGCGTTCCCGTGTACGAGGTCTCCGTCGTGTTCCCGGACGGGCGCGAGACGGCGGCCACACGCGTGGACATGGCGGCCCACGATGACGCGACGAGCGCCCAGGTGCTGGTGTCGGACGCCCACACGCTCCCGCCTCCCGAGAAACTCGCCCAGCTGCCTCCCGACCAGCGGCAGCGGGTGCCGCTGCCCGATCACGCGGTCACCGAGGTGCACGGGCTGGAGGACCTGTACAAGAACTCCCTGAACTCCCTCGAGGCCGAGAACGTCACGTTCAGCGACGGCGCGCGGGAACAGCTGCGCCAGATCCTCACCCGGGAGGCCAAGCTCCACCTGCAGACGATGACCGGAGAGAGAGGGCTGCCGCGCGTCATTCCCGGCGCCGACCTCGTCGTACGGCTGAAGGCCAGGGTCGACGTGAACCAGGTCGACGTGCGGGCGGCCAGCACCGTGGACTTCATGGAACGGGTCGACGTCGGCTTCATCGGGACGACCGGAAGCGAGTCGTACAACGTCTCCACCGCCGGTTCCTCCCAGTTCCCGCTCAACCCCTTCTCCAAGCTGATCGACCTCATGCCGGGCCATGAGCACTTCGACGTCGGGCCCGCGGTCAAGCTGACCGGATCGCGCTCGGTCACGCACACGGAGACGGTGAACGTCGGCGGAGTGGTCATCCCGGTGACGGTGGCCCGCCACGTGGGGCACACGCAGAGCGTGGTGTTCCACGAGGGCGGCGTGGTGATCGAGGCCCACTTCTACTCGCTGAAGGAGAACCGCGTACTGTCCCCAGTCGTCCAGGAGGTGTCCGGTGAGCTCCGCTTCGCGGAGTCGGACGCCCACGACTACGGGTTTCCGGTCGACGACGCGGCGATCAGGCGCGAACCCACCGGCGAGCCGGTCCGGCGCCCCGACGGCTCCGTTGTGCTGCGCGATGACCCCGTGCCCGGAGCACCGCCCGGACGCAAGGCCGGACTGCCCTCCTGGAACGGCGACGAGCCCGGCCAGCTCCGCGGGTCCGGCCATACGTGGGTGTCGAAGGTCACCGGCGTCGAGGAGAGCCTGGGCAAGATGGAGCCGACGTTCAAAAAACTCGGCATCGTGTCCCCGGTCGACGCGAACGGGCTGCCGGCGCCGGCCTCGCGGCATCCCGACCGGATGGAGCTGATCGGCCAGACCTCCGCCCGGCGCAAGCTGGAGGAGCTGCCCGGCCGGCTGCTCGCCGACTACGGGCAGGCGACGCAGGAGAGCGGCATCCCCACCGAGCTGAAACACCTGCGGCTGCACGGCACGCCCAAGACGTACCACCTCCGGACCTATGTCGAGCAGGACTTCGGCGGGTACGGGCACGAGGGAGTGGACAACGTCAAACAGGTCATCAAGCTGGGCATCGCGTCGGAGTCGAACGGAGAGACCTCCACCGAGGCCGTGACCTGGAACGGCGGCGGCGGGGTGTCCCTCACCCACAAGCCCCTCGCGCACGAGTCCGGCGCCGAAGAGGGCATCGGCGCGGACGGCGGAGGCAACCACACGTCGAGCACGAGCGAGTCCCGGACGGACATGGGGAACAACGTCGACATCTCCGAGTCGACCGGGCCGCTGTCGAAGGGCACGGTGCCGGTCACCGTCCACCAGGTGCTGACGGACGCCGCGGGCAACGAGGTCGCGCACACCACCAGCAAGGGGTTCGCGACCATCGAGACCCCGGCCGACTGGCTGCCGGAGGACAACCCCGAGATCCCGCTCGCCCACCCGGCGTCCATCGGGCCCGCGCAGCGGACCTCCGACAAGGTGCTCGACCGGGCGACGGCGCAGGAGATGGACGTCGGTGACATCCTCAAACAGGTGCGGGACAAGCTGCCCGAGGGGATGCGGCTGCCCGGCGGCGTCAGGTCGTTCCTGAGCGAGAAGGGCCTGCGCACGCACATGGACGAGTGGCGGGGACACGGTTACGAGACGTCCGTCTTGATCGACCCGAACGGCCTGCAGCCCCGGCGGCTGACGCTCGTGGTCAAGGGCGTCGTGGGGCCGTCGGAGTTCGTCCAGGCCGTCGACCTGGTGGACGGCAAGATCAACCTGACGATCGAGGGTGCGACGTCCACGGAGAGCCGGTCGGGCGGCTGGAAGGCGACCGGCTCGGCCGGCGGGGCCGCCCACCACGGCGCCGACGGCGCCCGGACCGACGGCGGCAGCGGCGACGTCTACAAGGGGAAGAGCACCTCGACCTCGACCTCGGAAAGCGAGAGCTCAGGCCGGGAGCGACTGACGATCCGGGTCGACCCGAAGCTCATCCACCGCGCCGTCGCGTACCTGGACGTCGAGATCCGCGACCCGGCCACGGGCACGAGCGAGCACGTGACCGTGAACGCCCCGATGATCCACACGGTGCCGGAGAGCGCGGCTCTCGACCTGCACTCGCGGGGTGAGATGCCCCTGCCGCTGCATCACATGGCCGACGTGATGCAGCGCTTCCTGGACGGCAACCTGCTCACCGACCAGAGAACGGTCGCCCGCCTGGTCGCTCCCTACCTCGCGCGCGTCGCCGAGGCGGCGCACAACAACGAGCCACTGCCCAGGCTCGCCGCCGGCCACACGCCGGAGGCCTTCTTCGACAAGGTGCTGGCGCAGGCGGACGTCGGTACGGACCCGGGCCACGGCGCGGCCGAGCAGCGCGCGGGCCGCGAACTTCCCCCGGCCGAGGCCCTGGCGCCGCTGGAACAACCGGTGGCGGTGGCCGACCAGTATCAGCACTCCATCGCCACGAGCCTGTTCGACGAGCTCGAGCTCACCGGGCCGGACGGAACCCCGATGAAGATCATCGACGGGGTACGGCAGGCGACGCAGGAGCGCTCGCCGGCGGCCTGGCAGCACGATCCGAGCATCCGGCAGCGCCTGAACACCGTGCTCGGCCTCCCGCGCTGGGAGGGCTTCGCCGACGGCATGCTCGATCCCGGGGGGTTCGACCGGGACCTGCGCGTACGCGTCGACGCCGACGGCCGCAGCGAGGTCCTCAGCGTGCGGGCCCAGATGGAGTTCGGTGACGACGCGGTCGTGATCGGCACCACCGATCACGTGGTGCCGATCTTCCAGGACTACGGCTACAGGGGCGGAAACAGGGTCGAGTCCTCCAGCGGCGTCGTCGGCGGCGACCTCGGTGGCGCGGACGGCTCGGCCGGGCCCGGCGCTGACGGGTCGGTCGGTACCGCGAAGAACCTGTCCGTCGGCGGGACCGACGGGCACATGCTGACCCGGTTGAAGCGGCTGCGCTGGTTCGACGCCGCGGCCGCGAACGCCCAGGCGAAGGGCACGGTCAGCGTCAGGCAGTCGGTCACGGTCAAGATCACGGTCGACCAGCTGCCGCTCCTGCCGGGAACGACGAAGGTCGACGGGTCCCACACCCCGCGGCCCGTCACGGTCGAGCTGACGGGGCACGTGGTCCGCATGATGCCCGCCCGTACGGTCCGGCCCGTGGAGGCGCCCTCCACCGGGGCCGAGCTCGCTCCGGCGTCCGGGCACCAGGACCCGCTCCCGGTCCCCGACTCGCGGCCCATCAAGATTCCCGGGAGCCGGTACTACGTGGAGTGGGTCGAGGGGTCCCTCGCCCACGAGGTCATGCACGAGACCTTCGTCGACCTGCTCGGCGAGGGGTCCGACCGTGTGGTCGCCCGGGAGCTCGCGCGCAAGTGGTCCGCGCTGGCGCGGCACTCGCCGTACAACTTCGAGCGGATGGCCGGAGAAGCCGGCTATCCGATCCGGATCAGGTTCGGGAGCCGCGAGGCCACCGTGGTGGTCCACCTCGACATGTCCGACCTGCGCGTCGGCGACGTCGGCGGCGCCGAGATCAGCGAGGTCGACCGGTCGGAGCACACGACCGCCTGGTCCGCCTCGGTCGGGCACGTGTCCCCGCTGAGCCGCAGCGTGGAGGTCAAGGACGGCGTCACCGGGCTCGGGACCAAGCAGAGCAGCGGCGCCCAGGCGTCCGAGTCCGTCTCCGACAACAGCGGCGCCCGCATCGAGACCAGCCGGTTCAGCGAGGTGAACCGGGCCCCGACGGTCCAGGCCGAGGCCGCCTTCCGCATGGACTTCACGTCGGGGCGCCGCGAGGTCCACCACGTCGCGCACGGCGAGGTGTACCTGACCATGGCCGGACCCGAGCTCGACGCCGCGCGTGCCGCGCAGGAGGCCGGTGACCCACGCGGGGCGACCTGGGACCTCGGCACCGGGCACGACGACGGCTGGCGTCCGTTCACCCGGGAGAAGTGGAACGTCGTCGACGCCGACCCGGCCAGGCCGTCGGCCGCGCTCACCCAGGCGCTCATGGAGGCCCGGCTGGCCAACCGCGAGATCCGCATCGAGGTCCGCACGGAGGGCGGCGAGCCCCACCGCTACCGTGCGCTGCCGGACGGCACGCTGCTCAACGGGGACGGCTGGACCGACGGCGGGTTCGCCAACGCCTTCCAGGGCCTGCACGAGACGCTCCGGGCCCTGGCCGACCAGCATGGGTTGAACCTGCGCCAGGTGTTCGAGCGGTCGCCGGTGGACGGGACCCTGGCCGACAAGGTCCGCGCGGAGCTCATGAACCGCGGCGTCACCCTCCCCCCGGAGGCCGGAGGCAGACGGCCCTCGGACTTCCTCGACCGCGGCCCGCACGGTCCGTGGCGAGGCGGCCTCCCGGGCGAGGGCATCTCCGCCGGCGGTGGCTTCGGCGGTGGCTTCGGCGGCGGGGGAGGCTGATCCGATGCCGTTCACGACGGCACGTACCAGAGACGAGGCGCACCTCTATCTCGACCTGCACCCGTGCGACGAATGCGGCTCGGTCGACACGACCTGGGAGAGCGCGCTGGTCCCCGCGGACGGCGAGCTGGCCAACCGTTACGCGGGAACGTGCGGCGGCTGCGGCGTCCGGCGCGAGTTCTGGTTCGGCCTGCCGGAGCGCGGGGTGGTGCCGGCGGAGTACCCGGCGTTCGGCGGGCCGGAGCCGTCGGCTCTGCTCGACGCGGGCCAGTGGCGCTGGGTGGCCGACCTGACCGCCGGCAACGTGCCCGAGGACGACCCGGCCGAGGCGCGGCGCTCACTGGCGATCGCCCGCGCGGCCGTCGAGGAGGTCCTGAAGTTCGTCCCGCCCGGCGCGGACGCGGTGCCGGGCGAGGCGTTCTGGTCCGAGCAGGGGCGGCAGGTCTACGACGCCTCGCCGTCGAGGTTCGCCCTGGAGGAGTTGCTGGCGGCCCGGACGGGCTATCGTGAGCAGGCGAAAAGGTACCCGGCGGAGAAGGCGTCGAAGCGTGAGTGAGCCCGAGCGATACGCCAGGACGCTGGTCGAGGCCTACCTCTACGTCAGCCTGACGGCGTCCGCGGCCGGGATCGGCGAGGACGCGCCGCGCGACGTACACGCGGAGACGACGCTGACCGAGGGCACGGACACGTGGACCCTGCGCCACGCGGGCGCCGGCGTCGAGGTGCTCGTACGCCACGCGACCGAGGCCGAGGCGCGGCAGGACGACCTGAGGTTCGGCCCCGGCGTCTCGACGCTGATCGACGCCGGGCAGTGGCTCCAGATCGCCGCCGTGTACGCGCGCCGCGCACTGCGCGAGGGCCTGTTCTTCGCCCAGGACCCGACCGGCGAGGAACGCTTCCTGTCCATCGTGGACGGGTGGGAACTCGCCCGTGACGCGACGATCGAGGCCGCGAAGTTCCTGCCCGCCGACGGCGACGAGATCCCGGCCACGGCGGTGTGGACACAGATGGGCACGAGCGCGCGCGAGGAGTCCCCGGAGCGGTTCGCGCGCGAGCGGATCCGGACCGACATCGCCTTCTGCGAGCAGAGCCTCGAGGACTTCCGCCGCCTGCACAGCGCACCGTAGAGGTCACAGGATGAAGCCCGGGTGCTCGCGGTTCAACCGCTCGACGTCCTCGGGGGACAGCCGGATGTACAGGCCCTCCGGGACGTCGAGGACCAGGTCCCTGCCCCGGCCGTGGAAGACCAGGCTGATCGCGCACCGGTAGTACGCGTTGTCGGTGCCGGCTTCCTTGTTGCGTTCGCGGATGTTGCTGTTCCGCGAGCCCGTCTCGCCGCCGGACTCCCGGCCGCGGCCCGTGCCCGAGGTGCCCTGGGGGCCTCCGAGAGGCAGCCCGGCCGACCCTCCCCCGCGGCCGGAGCGGTCCGTGGCGTGGCCACGGCCGCGCCCGGACGTCGTCATGGTCTGGGAGTAGACGCGCTGCTTGACCGCCGCCTCGGCGACCTGGGTGGCGCGGTGGACGTTGATGCCGACGCGGATGGTGTCGCCGCCGAGGCCCGGGACCGTGTGCTCGTGCGCGAGCAGGGCCTGCAGCTGGGCGCGCATCGTGCGGGGGTTGCCGGCCTCGCCGAGGGCCACGCCCCGCGGGAGGCTGATCTCGTACCCGAGAGGACGGTCGGTCGCCAGGGGTACCGGCCCGCGTAGCTTCGGAGGCACGGCGGCCACCGGCGCCCACCGGTCGACCAGCGTGGCCGCCGGGACGGCGACCTGGTTGGCGATCTCGCTCAGCGTCGCGTTGACCGAGAGTGGCGTGACCGGGGCCGCCCATCGCGGCGCCTCGGCGACGACGGCCGTCGCACCCGGCACCGGCGTGTGCTCCGGGACGGTGACGGTCAGATGCTCGGGCACGATCAGCCGGAGGCTGCCGTCCGTGGTCCGCGTGGCCGTCGAGATGCGGCGGTGCTCGTCCCAGAACCGGCCGGCCGCGTCGTTGCCGGTCAGCTCCGCGAACCTGCGCAGCGCCTCGCGGGAGCCGCGGCGCACGTGCTCCAGCCCCGGCGGCGGCTCGTGGCTGCGGACCACCTCGATCTCGTACCGGACCGGGTGCGTGAACTCGTGTGACGAGTCGTAGGTCTGGACCCGGTTGATGTCCTTCACCCCGGTGCCGCGGCTGTCGGAGGCGCTGGACTGGGAGACGCGCCCGGCGGCCACCTCTCCGCCCTTGACGTTCTCGCCGGCGTAGTGGGTGTAGCGGGCGAGGGCCTTGGCGCCGCGGCCGGAACCCGTCTCGCGTACGGCGCTGTCGCCGTGGATGTGCTCGCTGCGGAGCATCAGCTTGACGTCGGGACGCTCGGCGGTGTGCGCACCGTCCGCCACGACGGCCCTGACACGGACGCCGACGTAGTCGCTGAAGCCGTACGCGCGCTTGAGGGGAAGCCAGGTGACCACGCCGTCGCGCAGCGCCACGAGGCTCGCCGACAGGGGCTCCTCGCCGTACCGGGCGCGCAGGACCTCCATGACCGGGCTCGCGGTGATCTCCTCGCCCGGGAACAGGAGGCGCTGCTCGTGGAGCATGGCGACGATCTCCGGCAGCACCGTCGCCGCGTCGAGGCGCTCGACGTACCCGGAGGTCATCGCGAGCTCGGGCGAGACGTAGCCGCGGTGCTCGGTGACCGCGGGCACTCCGGGCGCCGGGCCCTCCAGGCCGAGGTGGCGGGCCACCTGGTCCGGGGCGACCAGGTCCATGATCTGGCTGACCCGCAGGCGGGTGGTCGGCCCCTGCTCGACCGCGCCCTCCTTCCACCGCACCGGGGTCGTCTCCAGGACGAGGTCGCCGCGGTACCAGTGCGCGTCGTCGCCGTACGTGCCGCGGGCGACGTCCATGCCGCCCTCGTAGGAGCTCTCGTTCCGGCCGCGTTCGCCGGAGAAGGCCGCGCCGACCGTCGCCACGATCTTGTTCTCGGTCTCGGCGTCGTCGGCCTCGCGCAGGCCGGCGCGCATGCCGGCCTGGATCTGGGCCGACACCTCCGACCTGTTGCCGGTGCCGGTCACCACCCGGGAGCTCGCGTTCGTGTACTGCTCGTACTCCACTCCCGAGCCCGACCTGGTGTGCTCCAGACCGGCCACGGTGACCTTCACGTGCAGCGCCTGATGCTGCTTTCCGTGGTCCGGCATCTTGATCGTCATGCCGTCCCCCGAGGTGAGGGTGGGCAGGTGCGCCTCCAGGAACGAGGGCCGGGTGAGCTCGAGGATCTCCATCGGCACGTCCCGGCGCGTCACCGGCTCCGGCAACCCGAGCCACCCGGCGTGCGCACGGCCGACCTCCAGGGCGAGCTCGGGCATGGCGCCGATCCGCATGATGCCCGCGAGGCGGCCGTTCAGGTCGACGACGTTGCCCGGCCGGTGCTCCAGCGGTTCGATGCGGCCGACGTCGGCCGTGCTCACCGGACGGTCCGGCAGGTGCTCCTGGGGCACGACGACCTCCGCGCTCGCGCCGTCCACCTGCCAGGACCGGTGCACGACCTCCTTGCCGCCCCGCGTGACGCGGACCTCGACGTCGATGGGCACCGCCCGCTCGAACGCGACGACGCGCCCGGCCGTCTCGGTCCGGTAGTAGACGGTGTAGCCCGAGGCGAACACGGTCTTCTTCGTCATCCCGCCGCCCACGCCGACGTGCGCCTTGGGGAAGTCGACGCCGAACACCTTGCCGGCCTGGACGCGGGCGTTGGCGGCGGCCTCCACCCCGCCTCCGGCCGTGCTCGTCCACCCGGTGCTCACCCCGGCCCCGGCGACCCTCCGCTCGTTCACCGTCATCGGGAACTGGTCGACCCCGCGCACGGCGTCGAGGGAGCCGCGGGCCGAGACCTCGATGGAGTAGTGGCCGGCCGTCGTCCGGTAGTCGATCCCGTTGAGAAGGTGGGTGAGGTCGGCCTCCAGCGCCGGGCGGCCGAAGTGCGCGTCCAGGTCCCGCAGGACCTGGCGCAGCGCCTTCTCGTCGGGTACGGCCGCGGTGACGGCGTCGCGGAGCTCGGTGACGAGCCGCTCGCTCCCGGGCATGCGGGACAGGGTGCCCAGGCCCGGGCCGCGCCCCGCCGCCAGGGCCGGCGGCTGCCGGTGGGCCTCGAAGCGCTCGATCTCCCCGGACGTGCGGGCGGCTCCGCCGAGACCGTGGCCGAAGACGTCGCGCTCGAAGCGGCCGGCGTCGGCCGCGGGCAGCGCCAGCTCCATGCGGACGTCGACGTCGAAGGAGCCGATCCGGTCCGTGGCGACGTGGAGCCGTACGACCGCGTCGTACCGGCTGACCTCGGAGGTCTTGATCAGCGTGACCTTGGGCAGGTCCATGCGCGAGGTCGAGACGAGGTGGACCTTGCCGACCTTGATGTTCCCGCCGACCCTGGCGAAGATCTTGTCGACGGACCCGAGGCCGAGCTTGACGCCGACGAAGGCGTTCAGCGTACGGCCCGTCTGGTCCGACGTGCTCGTGTCGGTGCGGCGGCCGATGTCGTCACGGACCCGCGTCTCGATCGGGGGCGTGTTGCTCTCGTGCACGGGCTCCAGGCGCAGGACGCTGGACGTGACACGGACGGCGTCCTCGGCGGAACGCAGCGCGGACGGGTGGTACCTCGCCGGCTCGGAGGCCGATCCGCTGGTCAGCCACCACTGGCTGCGGTTCTTCATCCCCTGCTCGCTGTGCACGGTGGACAGCAGGTCATCGAGCATCGTCGCGACCTGGTGCGACGGAACGCCCGCCTCCAGCGCCCGGCGCTGGATCTCCAGCGCGAGCGGGGTCGTGTCCACCGCGGTGACGAGCACGCCGTGGTCGGTGACCTTCGCCGCCGCGCCGGGCGGGACCTCGTGCCGGGGGAGCAGCGGCGGCCCGTCGCCGGCGGCGAGCGGCCCGACGCGGTGGAACTCCTCGGGGAACGGGACGACCACGTGCAGGCCGGGGACGTCGGCGCCGTACGGGATCTCCGCGCCGTTGCGGAAGACGCGGAAGGAGACCCGCGCGTCGAAGTAGTCGTGCTTGACGGCGACCGTCTTGCGGCCGCTCATGATGTCGAGGCCGGCCGCGTCGCCCGTCCGCTGCGCCGTCTTGATCCCGAGCCCGGGCAGGCCGAGGGTCTCGACCTCGTCGGAGGTGTCCCAGATCTTGACGACACCGCCGGTGAGCTCGGAGTCGGAGCCGCCCATCCGCCGGCTCTCCACACCGTCGCCGCCGAAGGAGACGGGGTAGTTGCGCGGGCCGGCCAGCGCCTCGACGTTGGAGAAGCCGTGCAGGTCCGGCTTGAGGTACACCACGGCGTCGCCGACGCTGAACACCGCGCCCCTCTGGAGCAGGTCGGTCCAGTTCTCCCGGTTCGGGTCCGTCAGCCTCTCGGCGAGCCAGGTCCTGATCGCGCCCGAGACCTCGGGGCCGAGGTCGCGGGGCAGGCCCTCGACCCACTGCCGCGCCGCCTCCCGCGGGTCGGCGGGGATCTCGACGCTGTGCACGGCGGTCTCGCCGAGCGCGCCCGACTCGACGTACCGGGGCGGATGCAGCTCGGGTTCCGGCGGTGGAGCGGGGGCGGCCTCGGCGGTGATCGCCCGTACCGGCTCCACAGTGTGGCCGAGGGGGACGGCCGTACGGGGCCGGGGGGCGTTGAGCAGGTCGGCGATCGGCACGGGGGCCGCCGGCACGGGGTCCGCCGCCCGGGGCGTCTCGTGTACGGGGCCGGCGACCTGCGGCGCGGGGAGGCGCTCCCCGCCGGTGGTGTGCGCGCCCGGCACTCCGTGGCCGGCCGCGGGCGGCGTCTCGGTGGCGAGGTCGGTGGTGGCAGGGCGCACGGGCTGCTCTGTCGCGGGATGGGCAGTTTGTCCGTTGGGATCGTTCCAGTGGTAGTCGCCGGGCTGGGCCTCCAGGTCGTACCCCACGCCGCGGTCGGAGTAGTGCGGGTAGATCCGGGGGTTGGGGATCCCGTCCTGGGACACCGCCGGGTGGGCGGTGGGCAGCGCTCGCCCGTCCCCCTGCCCGCCGCCCGGAGGCGTGTGACCCGGGCCCGAGCCCTGGTCCGCGTACGAGACCGGGTCCAGTCCTCCTGTCGCGGCAGGACGAACGGCCTCCTTGACCGCCTCGATCCCCGCCATGCCGAAACCGAACTCCGCCGCCTGCGTCCAGTCGACGTGGCCCTTGTCGAAGGCCGCCTGCGCCGCCACGTTGCCCGCCGTGGCCGTCGTCCCCGCCACCAGGAAGCGCGTGCTCGCGCCCTCGAAACCCGGAGAGCCCATCCACCCCGACAGCGTCTGGGTCAGCCGGTTGCGGCCCATCCCGACCCACGCGCCGCCGGCGCCCATCACCCCGCCGGCCACCCCGCCCTCGCCCACCGCCTTCAGCAGCTCGCCGGAGTCGAAGCCCTTCTGCAGGCCGTAGTGGACGCGGGAGTACTGGCCCATCGCGTCCAGGCCGCCCGAGAACCACATGCCCATCAGCACCGCCTTCACGACGGACCGCAGGAGTGCCTTGAGCGCGAGTCCCTCCGCCTGCGTCGTCGCCGTCGCCGCCGCGATCGACCCGCCGCCCGTGGGCACCGAGAGCGTCGACGCCAGCGCCCACGTCGCCAGCAGGAACTCCAGCGAGAGCACGAACTGCATCCGTGCCGCGTTCTTCTGGGCGAGCAGGTTCTCGGCGGACTCGGCCATTCCCTCGCACGCGCGCGCCAGCCACGACAGCCCGCCCTCGTCCCCGCCTCCCTGCAGCGCCGCCGCGAACGAGGCGAAGCTCTCCGCCGCCTCACCCGCGTTGTTCGCCGTCACCACCCGCGCGTGACCGCCGACCTCACTCGCCGCCGTACGCGTCGCGGCCGCCGCACCCCGCCACAGCCGCGCCAGCGTCAGGAGGTCGCCCAGGCTCCCGTCCGGCCACGAACACCCGCCGACCAGCGTCTCCACGAAGGCCAGGATCCTGGTCAACGCGGCCGGCGGTGGGTCCGACTTTACGAAGCCCTCCGTCACCGTCGGCAGCGCGTACGGCGACGGTATCTCCACCGGGACCTCGTCCGTCACGTCGACGTTCCCGAGCGTCGAGGCCTGTTCGGCCACCTGATACGTGTGACCGGAGACGATCAGCAGCCCGCCCGTGGCGCGTACCAGGCTGACCATGTCCGCCAGATCCCCGAGCAGCGAGTCCCGCGCCTTCCCGTACCCCACGTTCCCGTCGCCGCCGTTGAAGAAGGCCCGGCCGATGTCGTCGGCGCCCCAGCACGCCCCCATCGCCGCCAGCCCGTAACACAGATCGTCGACCGCCGAACCGAGCGACTCCGACGTGTCCACCACGCCGCGTCCGGAGGTCTTCCACGTCTCCGGGCGCACGTCGTACCCAGCCCCCACGGCCTCTCCTGTCCGGCGCTCGACACGTGATCCGACCTCCTACGAGCGTGGCGTTCGCGGAGGGAGCATCAGGTCGAATCTAGGGCAGTTCATCCATTCTTCGCGAATGGTTAGCGGCCGTACGCCGAAAGTTCGTCCAGAGGTTAATCCCACGTTTCCAATGGGTGAACGAATTGACATGACGGAAGGTGAAGACGGCAGAAAGAGGGGCGTTCAGGCGACGACGCGGAGGCGGCGCGGCGGCAGCGGGGGAGTGGCCGGCGCGGGCAGCCGCCCGTCGGCGCCCGGCACCACCGAGCCGAGCACGCGCGGTCCGGCGGCGCCCGTGCACGAGGCGACGGTGCCCGGCAGGCCGTGCGCGGTCAGCCAGCCGAGCACCGCGAACGCGTACGCCTCCTTGGCGCCGGAGGGGACGCCCAGCTCGTCGATCGTCCGCAGCGTCGCGCCGCCGACGCGGCGCAGCTCCGTGGCGAGATCGCCCATCAGCACCGGGTTCGCCGTGCCGCCGCCGGAGGCCACCACCTCGTCCACCCCGTACGGCGCGACCGCGCGGGCGACGGTCGTGGCGGTGAGCCGCGTCAGCGTCGCGAGCAGGTCCTCGCGTGAGACCTCACCGCAGGCGGCCAGGGCCCGGTGCACGTACGCGAGGTCGAACAGCTCCTTGCCGGTCGTCTTGGGCGGCGGCGCGGCGTAGTACGGCTCGGCCAGCAGGATCTCCAGCAGGCCCTCGTGCACGGTGCCCGCGGCCGCTCCGGCGCCGTCGGCGTCGTAGCGGCGCGCGCCGCCCGTCGCCTCGGCGACGACCGCGTCGAGCAGGGCGTTCGCGGGTCCGGTGTCGAACGCGACGGCGTCACGGCCCGCGCCGGCCACGGTGATGTTGGCGATGCCGCCGAGGTTGAGCGCGGCGCGCGGCTCGCCGCCGGAGAGCAGCAGGGTGTCGAAGACGCTGACGAGCGGTGCGCCCTGGCCGCCGGCGGCGACGTCGCGCACGCGCAGGTCGGCGACGACCGGCAGGCCGGTGCGCTCGGCGATCCAGGCGGGCTGCCCGACCTGCAGCGTGCCGAGGACGCGGCCGTCCTCGACCCAGTGGAAGATCGTCTGCCCGTGGGAGGCGACCAGGTCGGCGCGGCCGCCGGCGATCTCGGCGATCCCGCGTGCCGCCGCCTCGGCGAACGCCTGCCCGACCAGGGTGTCGAGTGAGCAGATCTCCCCGGCGGTCGTGGCGGCCGGCGGCAGCGCGGCGGCGATGGCGTCGGTGAGCGCGGGCGCGTACGGCACCGAGAGCGCGCCCAGCGGACGCAGGGACAGCTCCTCGCCGTCCGCGGTGAGATCGGCCGCCGCCACCTCGATCGCGTCGAAGGACGTGCCGGATATCAGGCCGAGGACGCGCACACGCTCTCCAGAGGGTCGTTACGGACAGGCCGGGTCAGTCTATGGCGCGTCCGGAATCGGCCCATCCGGCGGGCCGTGACACTAAACGATCTTGGATGCGCGATCTCGCCGGGAATTCCGCGGAAATGCCGAATGCCCGTCGCCGACTTCTGCTCTCATAACGGAGTGCCCCTCCCGCCGATGCGAAAAGAGGTGCGTGGTGGTCGCCGGGTCGCCGCCATCGTCGCGGCATGTCACGAATTCTCAGGATCGTGCGCGCTATGCCGCGATTAGCCAGGATGAACGGTTCATTGTACTACGCCGCAAAAGCGGGCAGTCAACGTTGTTAGTCGCGTCATTAATGGCGGCATGGTATCTCCTTTATGTCATCGCGGCCGTCTTCGCCCGCGGCCTCATGCGGCACCGGCTGGCCGGCGACGTCAACGTCACCCTCGTCCTCGGCCTGCTGGAGTTCGCCGGCACGTTCCTGCTCGCCCGGCGCTACGCCCGCTACTCCCGCGAGGTGCTCGACCCGCTGCGGGCGCAGGTCGTCGCCGACAGCGAGCCCCGGGCGGCCGGGCGGTGACGCCGGCCGCGGCAGGCGCGGTCTCCGTCACGCTGCTCGCGGTCCTTGCCTGCGTCACCGCCGGCGTCACGGTCCGGGCGCGGAGGCACACCGGCGGGACCGTCGGCTTCTTCGCGGGCGGGCGCGGTCTCTCCGCCCGCCAGAACGGCTTCGCCCTCGCCGGCGGCCACCTGCCGGCCGTCGGCGTCGCCGTGCTCTCCGGCCACGAGGTGTCCCTGTGGTCCGTCGGCTCCCTCGTCGCCTGGGTGCCGGTGCTGCTGCTCGCCGGGCCCCTGCGCAACGCCGGCCGGTTCACCCTGGCCGACGTGCCGGCGTACCGCCTGAGCCGCCGCCCCCCGGTCCGTGTCGCCGGCGCCGTCTCCACGGCCGCGGTCTCGGTGCTGTACCTCACCGCGCAGCTCGCGGGCGCGGGCGCGCTCGTCTCGCTCCTGCCGGGCATCGGGCCGGGCACGGTGTTCCCCGGCCTGCCCGCCCGGGTGGCCGCGATCTCCGCCGCCGGCGCGCTGGTCGTCCTCTGCGTCGCCGCCGGCGGGATGAGGGCCGTCACCCGGGCGCAGATCGTCACGACCGCGCTGGTGCTGACCGCGGGCGTGGTCATGACCGGGCTCGCGCCGGGCCGCCTCGGCCCCGGCCCCGGCCCGGAGGCCGCCGGGACTCTGGCCGGCCGGCTCGACCTCGTCAGCCTCGCCCTCGCGCTGGCGCTCGGTACGGCCGGTCTCCCGCACGTCGCCGGCCGTATCCTCACGGTGCCGGACGCCCGCACCGCCCGCACCTCGGTGAACTGGGCGATCGCCCTCGCCGGCGGTCTCCTCCTCATGACCCTGACCCTCGGCGAACATCTCGCGGGCCGGACGGGCGGCGACGCACCGCTCGTCCTCGCGGCGGCGGTGGCCTGCGCGGCCGTCCCGGCGGCCGCCGGGGTCCGCTGATGGCCGCCGCCACCTCGCTCGCGCACGACCTGTTCGGCCACGTGCTGATGGCCGGGCGCCCGGGGGAGCGGCAGGAGGTCGCGGTCGCGCGGATCGCCGCCGTCCTCGTCGGGTCGGCCGCCATCGCGGCGGCGGCCTTCGCCGGCGACCTCGACGTGACGTCCCTCCTCGGGCTCACCCTCGCCGTGGCGGCGTCGGCGAACCTCCCCGCGATCGTCCTCGGCCTGCTCTGGCGCCGGCTCAACGGCGCCGGGACGGTCGCCGGGATCTACGGAGGCCTGGCCACCGCGCTCACGCTGGTCGTGTTCTCGCCGGTGGTGTCCGGCAGGGTGGATCCGCTGACCGGCGCGAGCCGGTCGCTGCTGCCCCGGGGTGTGGACTTCGCCTGGTTCCCGCTGGAGAACCCGGCACTGGTCTCGATCCCGGCCGGCTTCCTGTTCGCGGTGGCCGGCACGTACCTGAGCCGGCGGAGGCCCGACCCGGAGAGCTTCGCCGAACTCTCGGCCCGCGCCACCACGGGCGTCGGCGCCGCCTGACCCCGGTGCGTACGATCTGGTGGGTATGACCATTCTCGTACGTGCGCGGTTCGACGTCCGTGACCCGGCCGCCTTCGAGCAGGTGGTGCACGCCCTGCGCGAACAAGTGAAGGACGAGCCCGGAACCCTCGCCTACCGCTGGTTCGCGGCGGACGCCGGGAGCTGTCTCGTGCTGGAGGAGTACGCCGACGCCGCCGCGGCCCTGGCGCACAACGAACGCGGGGCGGAGCTGCTCGAACGGGCGTCCCGGCACGCCGAGATGATCTACGTGGAGCTCTATGGCCCCATCGGCCCCGAGCTCGACGCGTGGGTCCGCTCGAACCCGCGGGCGACCGCGTACGCGGAGATCCCCGAGGGCGCCCCGATGCTCTAGACGGGGCGCCGGCCGGTTGATCGGCCGCCAGTGCCGGGTGCTTCGCCGGGAATGCCCGGCCTGAGCGGATCCGTTACCTCTGTGGTCATCAACCAGGGAGGGGATCGGGTGACGGCGGCCGCCGAGCGCACCCCGTACACGGCAGGCAGGGCGGAGCGGTTCCGGGTCTTCCTCATCCTCGGCGCGCTCAGCGCCATCGGGCCGCTGTCGATCGACATGTACCTGCCGGCGCTGCCGAAGCTCACCCACGACCTGGGCGCCGGGGCCTCCCTCGTGCAGCTCACGCTCACCGCGTGTCTCGTGGGTCTCGCCGTCGGGCAGATCATCGCCGGTCCGATCAGTGACATGTGGGGCCGGCGGCGGCCGATGTTCGTCGGCATCGTCGTCTACACGCTCGCCTCCCTCGCCTGCGTGGTCGCGCCCGACGTCGGGCTGCTGATCGCGCTGCGGCTGGTCCAGGGGGTGGCCGGCGCGGCCTGCATCGTGATCTCACGCGCGGTCGTGCGCGACATGCACGACGGGCCGGCCGCGGCGCGGTTCTTCTCGCTGCTGATGCTGGTCAACGGGGTCGCGCCGGTGCTGGCGCCGGTGATCGGCGGGCAGGTTCTGCGGGTCACGTCCTGGCGGGGCGTGTTCGTCGTGCTGACCCTGCTGGGCGTGCTGATGACGCTCTCGCTGTTCGGGCTGCGCGAGACGCTGCGCCCCGAGGAACGCCGTACGGGCGGCCTGCCGGCGGCCCTGCGGATCTACCGCGAGCTGTGCGCCGACCGCGTCTACATGGGGTACGCGCTGGCCGGTGGGCTGGCGTTCGCGGCCATGTTCGCCTACATCTCCGGCTCGCCCTTCGTCCTGCAGAACATCTACGGCATGTCCCCCCAGGCATTCAGCCTGGTCTTCGCGGTCAACTCTCTCGGGATCGTCGCGCTCGGCCAGGTGAGCGGGGCGCTGGCGGGCCGGGTCAAGATGATCACTTTGCTCCGTACGGGGCTGCTGGTCGCGTTCGCCGGCGGCGTGCTGCTCCTCGTCAGCGCGTTCACCGACATGGGGCTCGCCGGCGTGCTTCCCGGGCTGTTCCTGGTGGTGGCGGCGATCGGGCTGACGATGCCCAACTCGGTGGCCCTGGCACTGTCCGGGCGGCCGGCCAACGTCGCGGGCAGCGCCTCGGCGCTGTTCGGCCTGCTGCAGTACGTGGTCGGCGCCGCCGCCGCGCCGCTCGTCGGCCTGGCCGGCTCCGACTCGGCCGTGCCGATGGCGATCGTGATCGCCGGCTCGACCGCCGCGGCGGTCCTGGTCCTCGCCGCGCTGACCAGGGGACACCACCACGCGGAGTGAAGTGGATCAACCGATCGGCTGATGCGCGATCCACCTCGGCGCAGCCGGCCGGTCGATCCGCGGCGGGGCCGCCGCGAATGATGATCGTGACCGTACCCGGAGTAACCAGGGAGCGCGGTCATGACGGTCATCGAAGTTACCAACCTGCACAAACGTTACGGCGGAACGGTCGCCGTGGAGGACGTCTCGTTCAGCGTCGAGAAAGGCGAGATCTTCGGCGTCCTCGGCCCGAACGGCGCCGGCAAGACCACCACGGTGGAGTGCGTCGCGGGGCTGCGCGAACCCGGCGGCGGCACCGTCTCGGTGCTCGGCCTGGACCCTCGCCGCGATCGCGCCGAACTCACCCAGCGGGTCGGCGTGCAGCTCCAGCGGAGCGAGCTCCCGGAGAAGATGAAGGTCGCCGAGGCCCTCGCGCTCTACAGCTCCTTCTACCGCGAGCCCGCCGACTGGCGGCGGCTCATCGACGAGCTCGGCCTCGCCGACAAGGCGAACAGCCGGTTCGGCAAGCTGTCCGGCGGCCAGAAGCAGCGCGTGTCGATCGCGCTGGCCCTCGCCGGCAACCCGGAGATCGCGATCCTGGACGAGCTGACGACCGGTCTGGACCCGCAGGCGCGCCGCGACACGTGGCAGCTCATCGAGCAGGTACGCGCCAGCGGCGTGACGATCGTGCTGGTCACGCACTTCATGGAGGAGGCCGAGCGGCTCTGCGACCGGATCGCGGTGATCGACTCCGGCCGGGTCGCGGCGATCGACACGCCCGCCGGGCTCGTGTCGCGGGTCGACCCCGAGCAGCGGATCCGGTTCCGCCCCTCTCCGTCGCTGGACGACGGCCTCCTCAAGGAGCTGCCCGAGGTGCACACGGTGACCCGGTCCGGCGAGGTGCTCACGGTCACCGGGACCGACGGCCTGCTCCAGGCGGTCACCGCGACGCTCGCCCGCAACAACGTCATCGCCGCCGACCTGCGCGTCGAGCAGACCAGCCTCGACGACGCCTTCGTCGCCCTCACGGGCCGCACTCTGGACCAGGAGAACTGACATGCTCGCCAGGCTCACCTTCATGGAGCTCAAGCTCACCATGCGCGAGTTCGTCGTGCCGCTGTTCGTCCTGGTCCTGCCGGTCGCACTGCTGCTCGGCTTCGGGTTCCAGCCCGGCAGCCGGAAGGCGAACGCCGACCTCGGCGGCCAGACCGGCGCGGCGTACATCGCCGCGATCGGGGCCGGCATCGCCCTCGCCATCATCGGGCTGAGCGTGCTGCCCGCCACCCTCGCCGGGTACCGGGAGAAGGGCGTGCTGCGGCGCCTGGCCACCACGCCCGTACGGCCCGTGTACCTCCTCGCCGCCCAGCTCGTCCTGTACGCGGCCGGGGCGCTGTTCACGGTCGCGGTGCTGGTCGTCGCCGGCGACGTGCTGTTCGGCACGCCGGTCCCGAAGGACTTCCCGGCCTTCGTGGGCGCGCTGCTGCTCGGCATGGCCGCGATGTTCGCGATCGGGCTGCTCGTCGCGGCGGTGGCTCCGACGGGCAAGGCGGGTCAGGCGATCGGCATGGTCCTGTTCTTCCCGAGCCTGTTCCTGGGCGGCGTCTACATTCCCCGCGAGACGATGCCGTCGGTCCTGCGGAGCATCGGCGACTACTCTCCGCTGGGCGCGACGCTGAAGACGATGCGGGACGCCTGGATGGGAACGGAGCCGCGGGCGGCGCAAATGGCGATAATGGCCGCGTACGCTGCCACCGCCGGACTGGCCGCGACCAGGCTCTTCAGGTGGGAATGACCGTGACGCTGCCGCTGGGGACGACCGTGACGCTGCCGCTCAGCGGATGGGAACGACGCGAGGCCGTGATGCTTCGCGTCGTTCCGCACTGCGCGCTGGCCGTCTCGCTGGTGCTCGTGCTGCTGGACCGCGCGGGTTCGTTCGCGCACCTGCAGGCCATGGTGGGCCTCACGCTGGCGGCCTCGTCCTGGTCCCTGTTCATGAACGGCCTCGGCCCCGCCTGGACGCAGCGTCCCTCGGCCAGGGCGGTCTTCTTCGCCGGGTTCACGGCCCTGTCCGCGGCGCTGGTCTTCCTCAGCCCGCTCTACGGCTTCTTCGCGTGGAGCGGTTACCTCCAGGTGACGTCCCTGCCGGGCCGCTGGAAGTGGGCCGGAGTGATGTCCACCGCGGCGATCGTGTCCACCACCTACGTCGGCGGCGTCCAGAACGTCCGGGGCTCCGGAGCCGTCATCTTCGGCGTCTTCACGGCGGCGGGCATCGCCCTGGGCGGCGGGTTCCTGTTCTTCAACACCATGATCGGCCGGCAGAACGCCCGGCAGCGCGTGATGCTCGGCGACCTCGCCGAGACCAACGCCCAGCTCGAGGCGGCCCTGGCCGAGAACGCCGGCCTGCACGCCCAGCTGCTGGCCCAGGCCCGCGAGGCCGGCGTCCTGGACGAGCGCGCCCGCATGGCGCGGGAGATCCACGACACCCTTGCGCAAGGCTTCACCGGGATCGTCGCCCAGCTCGAGGCCGCCCGGCAGAACCCCGGCCAGTGGCGCCGGTTCGCCGACCAGGCGCAGGCGCTCGCGCGGGACAACCTCGCCGAGGCGCGGCGGTCCGTGGCGGCGCTGCGCCCCGGGCAGCTCGAGGGCGCGCACCTGCCCGAGGCGATCGCCGGGATGAGTGAGCGCTGGTCGCAGACCTCCGGCGTCGCGGTGGGCGTCGAGACGACCGGCGAGCCGAGGCCGCTGCTCGCCGACGTGGAGGTCGCGCTGTTCCGCGTCGCACAGGAGGCCCTCACCAACGTCGCCAAGCACGCCAAGGCCTCACGCGTCGGGCTGACCCTGTCGTACATGGAGGACGTCGTGCTGCTCGACGTACGCGACGACGGCATCGGTTTCGAGCCTCGTGACATCGATTTCGCGGGACAGAGCGGCTTCGGCCTGTCCTCGATGCGGCAGCGGCTGCTGCGCGTCGCCGGCAGCCTGGCCATCGAGAGCGGCCCCGGGGAGGGCACCGCCGTGAACGCGAGCGTCCCCGCCCTCCCGGCCGGAGGAGGAGCATGATCCGCCTACTCATCGTCGACGACCATCCGATCGTGCGCGACGGCCTGCGCGGCGTGTTCGCCGCCGAGCCGGACCTCACGGTGGTCGGCGAGGCGGCCGACGGCGCCGAGGCGGTACGCCGGGCCGCGTCGGCCGACGTGGTGCTGATGGACCTGCGCATGCCGGGCATGGGCGGGGTGGAGGCCATCAAGCGGCTGCGGGAGACGTGCCCGGAGGTGCGCG
The DNA here is from genome assembly GCF_030406325.1 of Actinomadura sp. DC4. Classification (GTDB taxonomy): domain Bacteria; phylum Actinomycetota; class Actinomycetes; order Streptosporangiales; family Streptosporangiaceae; genus Actinoallomurus. The sequence continues at coordinate 374,864 of NZ_JAUEQY010000001.1, forward strand.
TGCTGGTGCTGACGACCTTCGACACCGACAGCGACGTGCTGCCCGCCATCGAGGCGGGCGCCACGGGTTACCTGCTGAAGGACGCGCCGCGCGACGAGCTGCTGCGGGCGGTCCGCTCGGCGTACCGGGGCGAGTCGGTGCTGTCGCCGGCGGTCGCGGGCCGCCTGATGGGCCGCGTACGACGGCCGGCCGACGCCTCGCTCAGCAAGCGCGAGCGCGAGGTCCTCGCCCTCGTCGCGGACGGCACGACCAACCGCGAGGCGGCCAAGCGGCTGTTCGTCAGCGAGGCGACCATCAAGACGCACCTGCTGCACATCTACGACAAGCTGGGCGTACGCGACCGCGCCGCCGCCGTCGGCGAGGCGTACAAACGCGGCCTGCTCTCCTGAAGCGCGGTCCTAGGAGCCGGAGGGCTCAGTGGGCTGCCACAGCTCGATCCGGTTGCCCTCGGGGTCGGTGACCCAGCCGAACCGGCCGACGCCGTCCATCTCCTGGACGTCATCGGCCACGTCCGCGCCCTTGGCGCGCAGCTGCGCGAGCATCGCGTCCAGGTCGCGGACGCGGAAGTTGAGCATGGTCTGCTGGGCGGGGGACCCGAAGTAGTCCGTTGCGGAGTCGAACGCGGCGAACACCGTCGGCCCGGCCTCCTGACTCCACAGGCCGTTCTCGTCGGCGTCGAGGCCCAGGCAGTCGCGGTACCACGCGTTCAGGGCCTTGGGGTCGGCGGCCCGCATGAAGTGTCCGCCGATTCCGAGCACACGTTCCATGCCGCAATCCAACCAGACGAGCGGGCCGGCCGTCACCGGCGGCTCAGTGCGGCGGGCGCAGGCCGTCGATCAGGTACGACAGGAGCCGGTCGGCGGTCTCCGGGGCGTGCTGGGTGGCCACCGAGAGGCCGTGGGTGAGGCGGAGCAGGTCCGTCACCGTGACCTCGGGGCGTACGTTGCCGGCCTCCTGGGCCGGGACCAGCACCGCGGCGGCCGCCCCGCGGATCTCGTCGTGGCAGCGGTCGAACAGGTCCGAGCGCACGTCGATGACCTCTTTCAGCGTCTGCATCAGCCCGCGCTTGCTCGTGGCGTACTCGGCGAACGCGCGCATCCAGGCCGCCAGCGCGTCGCCCGGCGGGCCCGTGCGGAGCAGCTCGTAGGCCTTGACGCACAGCTCGTCGACCTGGTCCTGGTAGACCGCGGCCTGCAACGCCAGCCGGGTGGGGAAGTGGCGGTACAGCGTGCCGATGCCGACCCCGGCGCGCCGGGCGATGTCCTCGAGCGGAGCCTCCGCGCCGTGCTCGAGGAACGCCTCCTTCGCCTCGCCGAGCAGCCGTTTGTAGTTACGGCGTGCGTCGGCGCGCATCGGGCGGTCCCCGGTGGTCGTCATCGCTCCTCCCGGGACGGTTGCGTACCGGAGGGTACCTCCGTATCGTAGCGGAGGAACCCTCCGGTTAGGTTCCGGGCGGCTCCGACAGCCACTTCGGGGGACGCCCGGCACTCTTCCAGCAACAAGGAGTCTATGACTCATGTCCCAGCAGACCATCCCCTCGCGGGGCGCGCCGGCCTCCGGCGCGCCGCCGCGACATACGCGTCATCCGGGGATCTCCCTGGCCGTCATCGTCGCGTGCCAGCTGATGGTCGTGCTCGACGCGACCGTCGTCTTCGTCGCCCTTCCCAAGATCCAGCAGAGCCTGCACTTCTCCGCGACCGGGCTGTCCTGGGTCAGCAACGCCTACTCGCTCACGTTCGGCGGCCTGCTCCTGCTCGGCGGCCGGGCCGGTGACATCCTCGGCCGCCGCCGGGTGTTCGCCACCGGCATCGCGATATTCACCCTCGCCTCGCTGCTCGGCGGGTTCGCCGGCTCCTCGGGCTGGCTGCTCGCGGCGCGGGCCGTCCAGGGGGTCGGGGCGGCGCTGGCCGCGCCCGCCGCGCTCGCCCTCATCGCGGTCAACTTCGCCGAGGGATCCGAACGGAACCGGGCCCTCAGCATCTTCTCCGCCACGTCCTCGGCCGGCGCGTCGGTCGGCCTGATCCTCGGCGGCGTGCTCACCGACTGGGCCTCCTGGCGCTGGGTCCTGTTCATCAACGTGCCGGTCGGAGCGGCGGTGCTGCTGCTGACGCCGGTGTTCTTGGCGGAGACCGAGCGGCACCGGGGCCGGCTCGACCTCGCCGGGGCGGCCACGTCCGTCACGGGCATGGTCGCGCTGGTGTACGCCTTCATCCGCGCGGCCGACGCGGGGTGGAGCGACCCGGTGACGCTGCTGGCGTTCGCCGCCGGGGTGGTCCTGCTCCTGGCGTTCGTGGCGGTCGAGTCGCGGGCGGAGCAGCCGGTCGTGCCGCTGCGGCTGTTCGCCGACCGGGCACGGTCCGGGTCCTACTTCGACATGCTGCTGCTCGCGGCGGCCATGTTCGGGATGTTCTTCTTCCTGGTCCAGTTCCTGCAGAACTCCCTCGGCTTCAGCCCGCTGAAGGCCGGGCTGGCGTTCCTGCCGATGACCGGGCTGCTGTTCGGCGTCGCGCGGCTGGCGCCCCGGCTCGTGCCGAGGTTCGGGACCCGGCGGATGATGCTGACCGGGCTGCCGCTGATCGTGGCCGGGATGCTGTGGCTGACGCGGCTGTCCGCCACCTCGGGGTACGCCTCGGGCGCGCTCGGGCCGATGCTGTTGTTCGGGCTGGGCGCCGGGATCGTCTTCCTTCCCCTCACCCTGACGATCCTGTCCGGGGTGCGGCGGGAGGACTCCGGGGCCGCCTCGGGCATGTTGCAGACCACGCAGCAGGTCGGCGGCGCGCTCGGGATGGCCGTCCTGGTCTCGGTGTTCGGCACGGCGAGCCGGCACGGGGGCGCGGTCCACGGCGTGAGCGTCGCGTTCGAGGTGGCGGCGGTCTTCGCGCTGGTGGCGCTGGCCGTGGCGGCCGTCTTCATCAGGCCCCGCTGACCGGAGGCTCGCCGCGGTAGGCGAGGGCGACCGTCCGCACCCACCGGTGCACGGCGTCCTCGCCCGGGGTGAAGGGGCCGGGCCGGAAGTGCGGCGAGGCCAGGCCGCGCTGCACCGACGCGCAGGCGGCCCAGTCCTGGCGGTTGGTCCGGTCCCAGAACTCCACGGCGTACCCCGCGTCGGTCACTCCCGCCGGGACGTACCAGGAGCACTCGATCCCGGTACGTCCCGGCGCGAGCGGCCGGAGCCGATGCGTCATGACGTAGTCCGGGTGCAGCGAGATGAGCAGGTCCGGGAGCAGCCCGAAGTAGTGCACGCGGCGGCGCTCGGCGCCCGGGATGAACGCTCCGCCGGACCGCCCGTCCAGCGACATCGTCTCGGCGTGCTCGCGCAGGTCCATCGAGCCGCCGACCCAGGCGCCCGGCAGCTCGTAGTTGTCGCCGCTGGACGGCGGCGAGACCGCGCACAGCTCCGGGTGGATGAGCGGGCAGTGGTAGCACTCGTGGTAGTTCTCGACGATCACCTTCCAGTTCGCCCGCACGTCGTACTCGTGCCGCGCCGCGAGCGTGAGCCGCTCCGGCGCGTACGGCCCGACCAGCGCGGTCAGCGCGCCCGCGTGGCCGGCGAACGGCGGCGCGTCGCCGGTGGCGTTGACGAACGCCCAGCCGTGCCAGACCGTCAGCGGCAGCGCGGGCAGGCCGAGCCCGCGGATCGCGGACCCGGGCGCGGCGCGCATGGTCCCGTCGAGCCGGTACGCCCACGCGTGGTACGGGCAGACGACCAGGTCACGCGCCGAGGTGCACCCCTCGGCCAGCAGCTCGTGGCCGCGGTGCCGGCAGGTGTTGGCGAACGCGCCCTCGGGCGTGAGCAGCACCGGTACGTCGCCGACGGTCACCGCGCGCTGGGTGACCCCGCCCGGCAGCAGCTCGTCGGCGCGGCCCAGGCAGCTCCACGTCCCGGCGAACAGGTGCCGCCGCTCCCAGGCGAGCACCTCTCCTGAGGTGTACGCGGTCGCGGGCAGCATCGTCGCCGCGCCGAACGGCCGCAGTGCCCCCTCCAGCTCGGCCTCGGTGAGCGGCGCGGGCGGCCAGGCCCTCATGCCGGGCGGCCGCGCCGGGATAGTGTCGGCGCGTGGCCCGGCTGACCGCCCCCGACCGGCGCGAGGAGATCCTGCGCGCCACGGTGGCGCAGATCGCCGAGCGGGGCGTGGCCGCGGTCCGGGTGGCCGACGTGGCCACCGCCCTCGGCGTCAGCACCGCGCTCGTCTTCTACCACTTCCGCTCCAAGGACCGGCTGGTCGCCGAGGCGTTCGGCTACGCGGCCCGGCGCGACCTCGACCGGCTGGCCGCGGTCGCCGCCTCCGGCGGCACGGCGCGGGACCGCCTGGTCCGCGCGCTGCGGCTGTACCACCCCAGCGGGTCCGCGGCGCCGGGCTGGCGGCTGTGGATCGACGGCTGGTCGGCCGCGCTGCGCGAGCCGGAGCTGCGCCGCGTCTGCCGGCGGCTCGACCTGCGCTGGCGCGACACGATCGCGGCGCTGATCGCGGAAGGGGTCGCGGCGGGGGAGTTCCGCTGCGCCGACCCCGAGGCCGCCGCGTGGCGCATCACGGCGCTGATCGACGGGCTCTCGGTCCAGACGACCGTGCACCGCGGCGTGCTCACCCGGAACCGGGCCGAGACCTGGGCCTACGACCAGGCCGCCCGCGAGCTCGGGCTCGCCGAACTCTGACCTCACCGGCGTCTCCGGCGGTCCTTGAGCACCTGGCGGATGACGTTGCGCCCGGGCACGCCGGTGACGCCGCCACCGCCGTGGGTCGCCGAGCCGGCCTGGTAGAGCCCCTCGATCGGGGTGCGCAGGTCCGCGTAGCCCGCCGCCGGCCGCGCGTGGAACATCTGGCCCGGCGTCAGCTCGCCGTGGAAGATGTTGCCGCCGATGAGGTTGTACTCGTGCTCCATGTCGTAGGGCCCGATCACCTGCCGGTGCAGCACCGAGGAGGTGAAGCCCGGCGCGACCGCCTCCATCCGGGCGACCACCCGGTCGGCGTAGGCCTCCAGCTCCGCCGCCGGCTGGGCGTCGTGCCAGGTGTGCGGCACCCACTGGGTGAACATCGAGACGATGTGGTGGCCCTCCGGCGCGAGCGAGTCGTCGAAGACGCTCGGGATGCACACGTCGGCGAACGGCAGCGCGGCGGCCCGGCCGGCCACCGCGTCCTGGAACGCGCCCTCGACGTCGTCCAGCGACTCGGCCAGCACGATCGTGCCGCCGTGCACCTCGGGGTCGAACCCGTCGATCCCGCGGAACTCCGGCAGCCGGTCCACGGCCAGGTTGATCTTGACGGTGCCGCTGCGGGTCTTCCAGCGCTCGATGTCGCGGACGAAGTCCTCCGGCAGGTCGCGCCGGTCCAGCAGCCGCAGGAACGAGATGGCCGGGTGCGCGGTCGTGATGACCGTACGGGCGGTCAGCTCCTCGCCGGACTCCATCGTGACGCCGGTGACGCGCCCGCCGGAGGTGCCGATGCGGGCCACCGGCGCGGACGTGCGGATCTCCGCGCCGAACTCCCGCGCCGCCGCGGCCAGGGCCTGGGTCACCCCGCCCATGCCGCCGCGCGGGAAGCCCCACGCGGTCTCGCCGACGTGGTGGTGCAGCATGACGTACGCGGTGCCGGCCGAGCGCGGGCCCGCCCACGTGCCGATCACCCCGGACACCGAGAGCACCCCGCGCATCGCGTCGGAGTCGAAGTGGTCCTCCACCAGGTCGGCGATGCTGTCGGTGAGGACGCGGGCGACGTCGACCGCCGAGCGGACGTTCACGCCGCGCAGCGAACGCAACAGCCGCGCCTGCCCGAGCAGGTCGGCGGGCCGGCGCGAGCCGAGCTTGGGCGGGATCTGCTCCAGCAGCGGGCCGAGGATGCGGCCGAGCTCGCCCATCGACGCGTCCCAGCGCTCGTACGCCGCGGCGTCCTTGGAGGAGAACCGCTCGATCTCCTCTCGCCGCCGTACGCGGTCCTCCGGCAGGCGCAGGTGCCCGCCGTCGGCGCGCGGCGCGAAGTAGGGGCCCTGCGGGTAGACGTGGTAGCCGTGGCGGTCGAGCCGCAGGTCGCGTACCAGGGCGGGCGGCAGCAGGCTGACCACGTACGACAGCGAGGTGACCGTGTAGCCGGGTCCGAACGGATGCTCGCTCACCGCCGCGCCGCCGACCACCTCACGCGCCTCGCAGACGCACACGCGCAAGCCGGCCTTCGCCAGGTAGGCGGCGGCCACCAGGCCGTTGTGCCCGCCTCCGATCACCACGATGTCGTACACGGGCGACCTCCTACTGATCCGTCGATCAGTAGTGATCGTCCCTCGCGAGGCCGGGGGTGGCAAGAGATCACTCGTGGCCGCCATCTGTACTGACGGACCGCCAATAAGCATTGGCGTGTTGCCAATATGTGGCTATTGTAACAAATGTCCATAGCTCGGGAGGTGGAGCCGGTGACCGCTGTGCAGATGCCCGTCCGCGTGCGCGGACTGCTCACCGAGGTCGGTGACCTGTTCGTGGTTGCGCTGGAGGGCCTGCGGCGAAGCTGGGCGGTCCGCTCCTGGTTCTGGGAGTACGTCGAGCAGTGCTGGTTCCTCGCGAAGGTGACGAGCCTGCCGGTCATCCTGGTCGCGCTCCCGCTCGGCGCGACCGTGGCGCTGCAGGTCGGGCAGCTCGCCGGCCAGCTCGGCGCCCAGTCGGCGACCGGGGGAGCGGTTGTCGTGGGCCTCGTACGGGAGATCGCGCCGATCGCGGCGGCGCTGATCATCGCCGGCGCCGGCGGCTCGGCGATGGCCGCGGACATGGGCGCCCGGCACATCCGGGACGAGCTGTCGGCCCTCGAGGTGATGGGCGTCAACCCCATCCACCGGCTCGTCACCCCGCGGCTCTGGGCGGCCGGCACGATCGGGACGCTGCTGGCCTCGCTGGTCATCCTCTCGGGAGCCGGCGGCGGGTTCGTGTTCAACGTCCTGCTGCAGGACGTCACCCCGGGGGCCTACTTCGACGGGGCGCTGTCGCTGCTGCAGACCTCCGACCTGCTGGTGACGCTGTTCAAGGCGTTCCTGTTCGGACTGATCGCCGCCAACGTGGCGTGCTACATGGGGATGACCTGCGCGGTCAGCCCGGTCGGCGTGGGCCGGGCCGTCAACCGGGCGATCGTGGTGACCTTCATGCTCGTCTTCACCCTCAACTACGTCATCACGACGATCTACTTCGTCGCGTACCCCCCGAGAGCCTGATGGCGACGCTCCCGGAGGCGCGCCGCCTCGCCACGCGTACGACCCTCGTGCTCGACCGGGTCCTCCCGCCGATGGGCGGCCTGGCGGACTGGCCGGTCTTCATCGGGAAGGTGCTGTTCTACAGCTTCCGCGACGTCATCCTGCGGCTGAAGTACGGCAAGACGGTGGTCCGCCACGTCAGCGACATCGTCGTCGGGGTCGGCGCCACGGTCGTCGGCGGCGGCATGATCTTCGTGGTCTTCGCGATGGCGTTCTTCGTGGGCACCGAGGTCGGCCTGCAGGGCTACACCGGGCTCCAGTCGATCGGCGCGCAGTCCTTCATGGGCGTGGTCGGCAGCTTCGCCAACGTCCGTGAGATCACCCCGGTCATCGCGGCCACCGCCCTGGCCGCCCAGTGCGGCTCGGCGTTCACCGCCGAGCTGGGCGCGATGCGCATCTCCGACGAGATCGACGCGCTGGAGGTGATGGGCATCAGCGCCTTCACCTACCTCATCTGCACGCGCGTCGTCGCGGCGCTCATCGCGCTCATCCCGCTGTACCTCATCGCGCTGTTCGCCAGCTTCTTCGCCACCCGGTGGATCAGCACGAGCTTCTTCGACCTCGCGCCGGGCGTCTACGACTACTACTTCCGGCTGTACCTCCCGACCATCGACCTGGTCTACAGCTGCGTGAAGGTGGCGATCTTCTCCTTCGCCGTCATCGTCATCCACTGCTACTACGGCTACTTCGCGACCGGCGGCCCGGCCGGGGTCGGGCGCGCCGCGGGCCGCGCCATCCGGCTCTCGATCGTCGTGATCGTCTCGCTGAACCTCCTGCTCTCCTACGTCTTCTGGGGCAGCGGCGGCACGGTGAGGCTGAGCGGATGAACCTCGAGATGTCGTGGCGGCGACGGCTGCTGGTGACGGCGGCGAGCGTGCTGCTCCTCGCGGCCGGCCTGTACGTCCTGGTCGCGAAGCCGTTCCGTACGGAGGGCCTGCGCGTGACCGGGTCGTTCGGCCGCGCCGGGCAGGGGCTGGACTCCTCCTCGCCGGTGAAGATCCGCGGTGTCACGGTCGGCACGGTGTCCTCGATCCGGCTGGACGACGACGGGCGGGTCACCGTCGCGCTGCGGCTGCGGCCGGGCGTACGGGTGCCCGGCTCGGCCACCGCCGCCATCGAACCGGCCTCGGCGTTCGGGCCCAAGTTCGTCGACCTCGTCCCCGGCGCCGGCGAGGCGCACGGCCCGTACCTCGCGGACGGCGGCCGCATCGCCCGTACGTCGGACCCGAAGGACCTGGCCGACCTGCTCGGCAGCGCGGACGCGACGGTCCGGGCGATCGACCCGGCCGACGTGTCCACGATCGTGCACACCCTGGCCGTCGGCCTGGACGGCCAGGGCACGCGCCTGCGCTCGACCATCGACCACACCGACGAGATCCTGCGGGTCGCGTACCGCAGGAGGAGCGAGGCCCGGGAGTTCCTCGGGGACGGTGCGGACCTGTCCGAGACGCTCGCCCGCTCGGCCGGCGACATCGTCGCGGTGAGCGGCGACACCAACGCGGTCATCGCCTCCCTCGCCGACGGCAGGGAGGGGCGGCTCGGCGACTTCGCCGACCAGATCGCGCAGGTGTCCGCGCTGCTGTCGCATGGTTTCGACAAGCGCGGCGACCAGCTCGGCGAGGCCTTCCGCACCGGTGAGCGGGCCACCTCCGTGATCTACTCCCAGCTCGGCCTGTACGGCGACGCCGTACGGTCGGCGAACCGGCTCCTGCCCGTCTACGGGGCGCTGACCAAGGTGCCCGGGCCGGGCGGGAAGCACTACGTCGCCGCGCAGGTCTTCCTGCCCAGCAACCCGTGCGAGCTGCTCATCGGGTTGTGCCCCGGCGGGGGAGGCTGACATGGCGCGGTGGTCCGAGCGCACCCGCGCCCGGCAGGGCCTGCTCGTACGGCTGGGGCTGTTCCTGCTGGTGACGGTCACGCTCACCCTCTTCATCGCGGCGCAGATCGCCCGGGTCGGGCTCGGCGGCGGGTACGGGCTGACCGCGACGTTCGACGACGTCAGCGGCCTGCGGGCCGGCGACCAGGTCAAGATCGCCGGTGCGCCGGTGGGACGCGTCGACTCGGTCACGGTCGTCGACGGCCGCGCGCGGGTCGCGTTCACGGTCGACGACGGCGTCCACGTGCCCGCCGACAGCGAGGCCGCGATCCGCTGGCGCGACGCGATGGGCCGCCGGGTCATCTACCTCGTCCCCGGCTCCAGCCCGCGCAGGATGCGGCCCGGCACCCACATCAGCCGTACGCGGTCGGTGGTCGACGCGGGCGAGCTCCTGGACCGGCTCGCGCCCCTGACCCGCAGCCTCGACCCCGGCCAGGTCAACGCGCTGCTCGTCTCGCTCGCGCAGGCGATGGACGGCAACGGGGACGACATCACCCGCCTCATCACGAACGTCGACACGCTGACCTCGACCATCGCCGCGCGCCGGCAGACCCTGTCGCAGATGCTGGCCGACTACGCCACCGTCACCCGCGTGGTGGCCAGGCGCGACAAGCAGATCGGCCAGGCCATCGACGACCTGGTGGCGCTCGGGGACGGCTTCACCCGGAACCAGGCGCTCGTCGACGACGCCCTCGTGCAGCTGTCCGGGATGACGCACACGGCCAACGACGTGCTGGGCAGGAACGCCGGTCAGCTCAGCACCCTCGTCGCCCGGCTGTCGGTGCTGACCGGAGGCGTACGCCGCAACACCTCGACGGTCGCGCAGGTGCTCGCGAACGGCACGCCGAAGCTCCAGCACATCTTCGCCGCGGTCGACAACGGGCGGTTCGCCGACGCGGCGGTGCCCTGCGCCGCGCTGTCCGGGCCGCCCTGCCCGTACCAGACGCGCCTGCCGGGGTCGCAGGAGGGCGAGGGCCCGATCGACTCGCCGAAGGCCCTGCGGCACCTGCTCATCGGGGTGAAGTGATGGCGCTCAAGTCCTTCCGCGACCGCAACCCGATCGCCGTCGGCGTCGTCTCGGTCACCGTCCTCGCGCTGGCCGTGGTGACCGTCTTCCTCACCGGCACCCTCGGCCTCCTGAAGGACCGGTACGCCATGTCCGGGGTCTTCGCCGACACCGGCTCGATCCGCACGGGCGACGAGGTACGGGTCGCGGGCGTCCCGGTCGGCGAGGTCACCGCGGTCGAGCCCGAGTTCGGCCGCGGCGACGTGATCATCACGTGGAAGGTCGACAGCAAGGTGCGGCTCGGCGCGGGGACGCGTGCCGAGATCGAGACGGCCAACATCCTCGGCGGCCGGTACGTGCGGCTGTCCGGGCCGGTCTCCAGCCCGTACATGCGGGACCTGCCGGCCTCCCGGCGGCGCATCCCGCTGAGCCGTACCAAGACCCCGGTCTCGGTCAACGAGGTGCTGAAGGACTCGACCGAGGCGGTCTCCAAGCTCGACACCGCCTCCCTGAACAAGGTGCTCGACCAGCTCAGCGGCCTGACGGTGAAGAACCGCGGGCGGCTGGGCCGCTCGCTCCAGAACCTCACCGCGCTCGCCCAGACCGTCGACGACAACGACCCGCAGATCCACGAGCTCCTCGACAACGGCGACAAGATCCTCACCCTGGCCTCGTCCAAGGACCGCCAGCTGTCCCGGCTGCTCGCCCAGGCCCGGTCGCTGCTGGCCGAGCTGAGGCGCCGCCGCACCGAGCTGACGACGATCCTCGGCAGCGGGAGCGCGGCCGTGCGGAGCATCGGCACGCTGATCGATGAGCACCAGTCCCAGCTCACCGCGATCATGGCGGACCTGCGGACCACGCTGACGACGCTGCGCCCGCGGCTCGACTCGCTCGACAGCGTCCTGGCCTGGGCCGGGCCGACGCTCACCGGCCTGTCGGGCATCGGCGGTTACGGGCCGTGGCTCGAGATCGTCTTCACCGGCCTCGGCCCCCTGTCCCCGCAGGACCTGGCGGCCCTCGTGAAAGGACGCCCATGAGCCACCGTCCCGGCCGGCCGGCGAGGCGGGCCGCCGTCGCCGTGACCGTACTGGCCCTGGCCGCCTCGACCGGCGGGTGTTCGGTCGTCGGCGGCTCACCGGGCACCTACCGGATGACCGCGTACTTCGCGCGGACACCCTCGCTGTACGAGAAGTCGAAGGTGACCGTGATGGGGGCCAATGCCGGGACCATCACCTCGATCCGTACGGTCGGCTCGCGGGTGCGCGTCGACCTCGCGGTGAACCGCGACGTCCCGGTGCCGGCCGACGCGCACGCGGCGATCGCCGCCGTCGACACGCTGGGCGAGCGCACCGTCGTGCTGTACCCGCCGTGGCGCCCCGGCATGGCCAGAGCCGCCCCCGGCGCGGTCATCCCGCAGAACCGTACCGAGCTGCCCGCGGAGATCGACCAGGCGCTCGCGGCGTTCACGAAGCTGGACGAGGCGATCGACCCCGCCCGCCTGCACCAGCTCATCAAGTCCGGCGCCGACTCCCTGGACGGGCGGGGCGACGACATCAACCAGGCGCTGCGCTCCACGGCGAGCCTCACCGGCGACCTCGCCGGCCAGGACCAGCGCATCGTCCGGGTGGCCAAGGGGCTGCGCGACCTCGCGGCCGGGCTGAACCGCAAGGACCGCGACCTCGGCGGAACCATCGACGACGTCGCCGCCGCGACCGGCACGCTCGCCGGCGAGCGCACCGAGCTGAAGAACTTCATCGCCGGCATGGTGGCGATGATCCGCAAGAGCGGGGCCCTCCTCGTCTCCTACCAGGAGACGCTGCCGGGCGCCGTCGCCGGCCTGTCCAACATCGTGCTGTCCCTCAAGGCCGGCAGCGGCTCGGTGAACCAGGTCATCGGCGCGCTGTCGCGCTTCACCGACGTCGCGGTGCAGGCCTGGGACCGCAAGAACCATGTGGCCGTCATCCGCCTGGTGCTCGACGCGACCGTACGGGTCTGGCTGCAGCCGCTGTTCACCGCGCTCGGCTGGGGACGCGTCCCGTGCCTGTCCGGCGATCCGAACATCGCCAACTGCCCGAAGGGCGCGAAGTGACGCGCCGGCCGGCCGCCGGCGTGCTCGCGGTCGTCATCGTCGCCGTCATCTTCGCCAACATGGCCGCCTGCTCGATCCAGACCGCGGGCGCGCCCAAGGGCCACATCGCCCTGTCGGCCACCTTCGACGACGTGCAGAGCCTCGTCGTCGGGCACAGCGTCCAGGTCTCGGACGTGCGGATCGGCACGGTCACCAAGATCAGGCTGTCCGGCTACCGCGCCCGCGTGACGATGTCGCTGCAGGACGGCCGGCACATCCCGGTCGGCACCACGGCGGTGATCGCCAAGACGTCGCTGCTCGGTGAGAACTACGTCCGGCTCGACCTGCCGCCCGGCCACGCGCTGAACTCCCGCCCGTACCTCCCGGCCGGCGCGACCATCACCAAGACGAGCGTCGCACCCGACCTGGAGCAGATCACCGAGAAGGTCGGGCCGCTGCTCGCCGCGCTGGCGGGCCAGGACGTGGCCACGGTCATCGACGAGACGGCCGCCGCCCTCGGCGGAAAGGGCGAGCGGCTGAACTCCCTGATCAAGCGGGCGAGCGCGGTCAGCGGGGACTACGCCGCGGCGAGCGCGGACCTGGCCCGCACCATCGACGCGCTCGGCCGGCTGGGCCGCACCCTGGCGTCCGGCAGTGAGCGGCTCGACCGCCTGCCGGGCAACGTGGTGCTCGCCACCTCGCGGCTCAAGGCGGACCGGGCTCAGCTCAAGCGGGGCATCCAGCGGCTGACCTCGCTCGCCCGGTCGTTCAACGTGCGGATCCAGGAACGCCACGCCGCACGCCTCACCGCGCTGCTGCGGCGGGCGAACGCCATCCTGGCCTCGGCCGTACGCGGGCGCGAGGAGCTCAAGCAACTGGCCGAGACCGTGCTGAACTTCCTGAACGGCCCGTCGGTCTCCTACGGCGGCCAGGCGCTGATCTACATGTGGCTCAAGGGGTTCCTGCCGTCGTCCGGCACGCCCGCGACCCTGCCGAAGGCGGCGAAGCCCGCGCCCGCGCCGAAGACCACGCCCGTCCCGGGCGGCATCCTCCCCGACCTGGACACGATCGCGGGACCGCGATGAGGCCCCGCATCCTGATCAACCTGGCCTTCTTCGCCCTCCTGGGCGCCGTCCTGGCGGTCTGGGCGGCGAGCACCCTCATCCGGATCGACGCCATCGACCGGCCGTTCCACGTGACCGCCGACTTCACCTCCTCGCCCGGCCTGCACGAGGACCTCCAGGTCACCTACCTCGGCGTGGCCGTCGGCCGGGTCGGCACCGTACGGCTGGAGACCGGCAGGGTCGCGGTGCGCCTCGACCTCGACCACGGCGTACGGGTCCCGTCCAACGTCGGCGCCCAGGTGCTGCGCAAGTCGGTCATCGGCGAGCCGTACGTCGACCTGTCGCTGCCGAAGGGGACGCCCGCCGCGCCGCTCCGTGAGGGCGGCCGCATCCCGCTGTCCCGTACGTCCACGACCATCGACTACGGGCGGGTGTTCGACGACCTCGGCCGCTCGCTCGACGCGGTGGACCCGCAGGACGCCCACACGGTGGTGCACGAGCTGGCCGAGGGCCTGGACGGGCGCGGGGAGTCGATCCGGGACATCATCGGCGACACGGACCAGCTCACCGCGACGCTCGCCGCCAACTCCGGCCTGCTCGACGACCTGTCCGTACGGCTGACGCGGCTCACCCACACGCTCGCCCTCCACCGGGGCCAGATCGCCTCCAGCGCGGACGACCTCGCCGCGTTCACCGCCTCGCTCAGGTCCTCACGCCAGGACTTCGACACCATGCTCACCAAGGGGCCGACCTTCCTCCACCAGGTCGACTCGCTGCTGGAGACCTCGCGGCCGGGCCTCGACTGCCTGCTGACGGCGGCCGCGGTCCCCGGGCCGCCGGTCTTCACCTCCGCGGCGACCGAGCGGATCCACCACCTGCTCACCGTGATCCCGACGCTGCAGGCGCTCGTGAACGACATCACCGTCACGACCTCGGGGGTCACCTACTTCAAGGCGCGGCCGGTCATCACGCTCGCCGGCCCGACGGCCGCCGAGGAGTACGACGACCCGACGGCCAAGCCCGTCACGCCCGAGGTGCCACGCTGCGCGAAATCACGGGGGACGGGCTCGGTCGCCGTCTCCGCGCCGGCCGAGCCCGCCGCGCCCGGGTCCTCCGCCACCCCGTCGTCCACGCCATCCGGCGACTCCGTGCCCGAGCTGGGCGCGCGGCCGGTGAGCTCCCGCGAGCCGGCCACCGCACGACTGCTGCCGCTACTGCCGATCATCCTGTCCGCCGTGGTCCTGCTCGCCGTCGCCGCCAACACGGTGCGCGTCGTCGCCCGTACACGATCCGGCCGATCACGACCGCACGACTGACCGGAGACTGGAGATAACCGATGCCCACCGAAACCGAGAAGGCCGCGGACGAGCGGACCACGGATGAGGACCGGCCCGGCGAGGCCGCCGAGCCCGAGGCCGAGGAGCCGTCGCCTTCGGAGGAGCCGTCGCCGGAGCGGCGGCGTCTGCTCACCGCCGCGCTGCTCACGCGCGTCATGGTCCTCGTCGTCCTGGCCGCCGCGGTCACGACCGCGCTCCTGCAGTGGCGGCAGGCCGGCCGGCTGTCCGCGCGCGAGGACACGCGGCGGCAGGTCAGCACGCGGGCCGGGGAGTTCGGCCAGGCGCTGCTGAGCTATGACCACTCCGACCCGGACGCGGCGCGCAAGCGCGTGCTCGGCATGACGACGGACGACTTCGGGCGCACCTACGACGTGGCCTTCACCGACGGCCTGCAGGGCATCATCACCAAGCTGAAGGCCGACGCGAAGGCCACCGTCCGCACCGTCTACGTCGGCGACGTCGGCGGAGACGACGCCAAGGCCGTCGTCGTCATGGACTCGGAGGTCAAGAGCACCGCCGGTACCCGCCGCGTCCTGGGCTCCTACCTGGAGATGGAGCTCGTCCGGCAGCACGGGCAGTGGCGCGTGAAGAGCGTGAACTCCATCGGCGCCATCAACGAGAGCCTCACCAAGCCCGACGGCACGACGGTCACGCCCGGTCCGACGGCCACCTCGGACCCCGGCTGATCGGCGTCGCGGCCGGGCGTGGCCACTCCGTGAACGCGCTACCTTCCTAAGAGTGATGTTGCGCCGGCGCGGCCGGCGACCTACCGGCGGGAGGGCGCGGTCGTGCCCGGCGACAGCGAGGTCGAGATGGGCGAGCAGAGCATCGAACGGGCGCCCACGCGCGTCCGCAAGGACCACGACGAACGCCGGGCACAGATCCTGACGTGCGCGCGTGCGCTGTTCCGCGAGCGTCCGTACGAGGCCGTCTCCAACACCGAGATCGCCGCCGCGGCGGGCGTGAGCCGCGGGCTGCTCAACCACTACTTCGGGACCAAGCGCGAGCTGTACCTCGCCGCCGTGGAGCAGATGCTGCACGTCCCCCCGATCCCGGTGCCGGCCTACGTCCCGGGGGCCAGCGTCCGCGACCGCGTGGCCGAGAGCATCGACGGCTGGCTCGAACTCCTCGAGCGCAACGCCGAGACCTGGCTCGCCGCGGTCGAGCGCGCCTCGTCCGGCGGCGACCCGCGGCTCGGCTCGCTGCTCGACGAGGCCCGCGAACGCGCCGTGGACCGCATCAACGAGGTCGTCGGCGTCGGCGCCCTCGCGGCGCGGCACCCCGAGGTGCGCGCGGTGCTGCGCGGCTACAGCGGGCTGGCCGAGGCGGTCTCGCTGGAGTGGCTGAAACGCGGACGCCTGACGCGCCAGCAGGCCCAGCTCCTGCTGGAGGAGACCCTCCTCCACATCACTCTGGACGTCCTGCCCCGCCTCGTCGGCGAGCCCGCCCGCTAGGCGTGTCTTCGGAGTTCGCCCGCCCGCAGGATCCACAAGCACGCCCCAGGCGACCTGGTCGCCGCTCTGGTCGTTGTCGACCGAAGTGGATCGAAACCGTGGCCTGACACGGCCATGGTCAGATCGTTGTTGACGCTATATGTCCGGAATGTTACGAACCTCCTTAGCGTCCGCGTCAGTCGGTGGGGCGCCGGTCCGATGCCGGTGCTTCTGGGGGCTCGCCGCCGCGGTACGCGCGACCTGTGGAGGCGCAATGCGCAAGGCTGCGGTCATCCTCGCTCTGGTCACGCTGTTCGCCCCGGCGGCGGCCGTGACCGGGACCGCGTCACCGGCGGAGGCCCTCGGGAACGGGCTGGCCAAGACACCGCCGATGGGCTGGAACGACTGGAACGCCTTCGGCTGCGGTGTCAGTGAGCAGCTCGTCAAGGACACCGCCGACCGGATGGTGGCCAATGGCATGAAGGACGCCGGCTACCAGTACGTCAACATCGACGACTGCTGGATGACCCACAGCCGGGACTCCGCGGGCGCCCTCGTTCCCGACCCGGCCAAGTTCCCCGACGGGATCAAGGGGACCGCCGACTACGTCCACTCCAAGGGGCTCAAGCTCGGCATCTACGAGAGCGCGGGCACCGCGACCTGCGCCGGGTACCCCGGCAGCCTCAATCACGAGCAGACCGACGCGAACAGCTTCGCCGCCTGGGGCATCGACTATCTCAAGTACGACAACTGCAACAACCAGGGCGTGCCGCACGAGCAGCGGTACAACGCGATGCGCGACGCGCTCGCGCGCACCGGGCGGCCGATCGTCTACAGCCTCTGTGAGTGGGGCGAGGACAGCGTCTGGACCTGGGGCTCGGCGACCGGCAACCTGTGGCGTACGACCGGCGACATCAACGCCTCGTACGGCTCGATGCTGTCGATCTTCCACGCCAACGTGAAGCTCGCCCAGTACGCCGGGCCCGGCGGCTGGAACGACCCCGACATGCTCGAGGTCGGCAACGGCATGTCGTTCACCGAGGACCGCTCGGAGTTCAGCCTGTGGGCCGAGATGGCCGCGCCGCTGATCTCGGGTACCGACCTGCGCAACGCCTCGCCGGCCACCCTGTCGCTCTACACGAACCGCGACGTGGTCGCGGTCGACCAGGACACGCTCGGCAGGCAGGGCACCCAGGTGTCCTCCTCCGGCGGCCTGGACGTGCTCGCCAAACCGCTGGCGGGCGGCGACGTCTCCGTCGTGCTCTTCAACGAGAACGGCTCGGCCGCCACGATCTCGACCACGGCGTCCGCGGTCGGGCTGCCCTCCTCGTCCTCGTACAAGCTGGACAACCTCTGGTCGCACGTCGTCACCAGCACGGGAGGCGCCATCTCGGCCACCGTGCCCGCGCACGGCTCGGTGATGTACCGCGTGTCGCAGGGCAGCGGGAGCACCGTGGGCACCACGCACCGCCTCGTCGCCGCGTCCGCGAACCGCTGCCTGGACGTCTTCGACAACGAGACCACGCCCGGCACCAAGGTCGAGCTGTGGGACTGCGGCGGCGGCGCCAACCAGGGGTGGACGCCGACCGCGGCCGGTGAGCTGCGCGTGTACGGCGGAACGCAGTGCCTGGACGCGTACAACAACCAGACCGCGCCGGAGACGAAGGTCGAGCTCTGGACCTGCAACGGCGGCGCGAACCAGCGGTTCGAGCTGCGGCCCGACGGCACCATCGTGGGGACCCAGTCCGGGCTCTGCCTCGACGTCGCCCACGGCGACCAGTCCTCGGGCAACGTGAACGGCGCGCAGATCCAGCTCTACACCTGCAACGGCGGCGCCAACCAGCAGTGGCGCCTGGGCTGAGCGAACGGTCGCCGCGCCGGCCGCAGGGCCGGCGCGGCGACGGCAGCCGCGGCCCCAGCGGCGTGGTCACGTGGCTGACCGCCTTGCCCGTAGGGCGCGTGACGACCAGGCCCGCCGCGCGCAGGGTCTTGGCGTGGGCCGACGCCGCGCTGATGCCGAGGTCGGCCGCCGGCTCGGTGGTCGTCCGGTGCTCGACGAGGACTTCGAGGGCCGCGGCGCGCGTACGGCCGAGCGGCGCGGCGAGGGCGCCGGCCGGCTCGGGGCCGACCAGTGGAAGCGGGGTGAGCGACGGGTAGAGCAGGAGCATCGACCCGTCGGAGTGGGTGCCGATCATCGGGCGGCCGGTCCAGAACGGCGACGGGAGCAGGGTCAGGCCGCGCCCGGCCGGCGCGTGCTCGGACTCCTCGGGTACGTCGACCTCCAGCGTGGTGCCGGTCCAGCGTGAGCCCGGGTACACCCCGGCGAGCGCCACGCCGCCTCGAGGGTCTGCCACGCGTCACCGTCGCGGTCGGCCGGCCCCCGCGTCCAGAGCGTGGGCAGGCGATGCGCCGAGTATTCACCATGTCGGTCTGTTGTGCCGCGGTCACCGGCATCACGGTGACCCTGGCCGCCCCGATCGCGGGAGCGGCGGGCAGAGGCGCGACCTGCCCCATCTCCACGCCCGCGTGGAGAACCTCTGCCACACCCTGGCCCGACCCGTACGGGGGCGGTCGCGGCTCCTTCTATACGGGGCGCTCGGCGAGCGCCCTCTCCAGGCGTTCCCGGGCGCGGGCGGCCTGCCGGGCGCGGTAGGCGATCGGCATGTAGCGGAGGCGTTCCGGCAGCGTGGCGCTGCCGCGGGCGATGGAACGGCCGAGCGCGCGCAGTCGGCGTTCGTCGGCGTCGCTCCAGCTCAGGCCCAGCTTGTCGCGGGCGGCCGGGGGAAGGGTGCCGATCGCGACGAACCGGCCGACGCGCCCGGCGACGGCGCTCAGCGGTGCCACGGCCGGGCGCAGCAGGGCCGGCGTGCCCGGCGGCACGCGGTCCATCATCCTCAGGACGTCGTGGGCCACCCGGTGGCCGACGAGCGTGTTCTCGACCATGTCGTCGAAGTAGGC
Source organism: Actinomadura sp. DC4 (assembly GCF_030406325.1). GTDB lineage: Bacteria > Actinomycetota > Actinomycetes > Streptosporangiales > Streptosporangiaceae > Actinoallomurus. The sequence goes on from NZ_JAUEQY010000001.1 coordinate 393,830, forward strand.
CCAGTAGTCGGCGATGGTGGCCGGGAGCATCCTCTCGGGGACCCGCAGGATCCGGCCCAGCCGGAGGAACTCCTCGAACACCTGCTGCTCCTCGCCCGGCTCCGGCTCACGCGTGGCGAAGTAGCGCGCGGCCGACACGGCGGCGTAGAAGCCGGTCAGGTGGACCCACGCCCAGGGCTCGGCGGACAGGGCATGGTGGGTACGGCCCTCCTGGTCCTCGGCGCTGATCGTGGCGTGCATCCTGCGCAGGCGCTCGCCCTCCTCGATCGCGGTACGGCCGCCGTACACCCAGGTCTGCACGGAGGCGAAGCTGCGGAGCGCGCGGCCGACCGGGTCGGTGCGGAAGCTCGACCGCTGGTCGACCACCGTCCCGATCGCCGGATGCATCACCTGGAGGACGAAGGCGCAGTTGCCCGCCAGCGCCGAGGTGTAGAGGCCCATCTGGTCCCACAGGATCGAACCTGGGCCGAACGGTTCCGGCTGGGGCCGCGCGGGCCGGGTGGCCGCCTGTTCTTCCGTCGCCGTCATGTGCGGACTCCCTTCGAGACGCTCTCGTATTAAGCTGACCGCATATAAGTACTCGCTTACAAGACGCGTTCTCAGGGGGAGCCCCCGATGCCCCGCCCACCTGACCTTTCCCCGCGAAAGACCCCGCGCCAGCGGCGCTCCCGGCAGATGGTGGAGCGCATCGTCGAGGCCACCACTCGCGTTCTGACCGAGCACGGGTACGACGGCGCCTCGACCAACCGCATCGCGGCCGAGGCCGGGATCAGCAGCGGCTCTCTCTACCAGTACTTCCCGAACAAGGACGCGATCGTGGTGGCCGTGCTCGACCGGTTCGCCGACGACCTGGCCGACCACGTCGGCGCCCGGCTCGAGGCCGTCATGGCCGAGCCGTGGCAGGCCGCCGGGCGGGCGCTGCTCGACACGCAGATCGAGCTGTTCGAGGAGAACGCCGAGCTGCTGCGCATCATCGTCGAGCGGGTCCCGCGCCTCGGCTCGGTCGACAAACTCGACGCCCTGCGCCGGCGGATGAGCGACCTGGTCCGCATGTACGTCATCCTCAACCGGGAGCGGTTCCGCGCCGACCTGGACGTCGAGACGGCCGTGTGGATCCTCGCCGAGACCACCGGTCTGCTCTCGGCGCGCTACGTCCTCGACCGCCCGCGCATCCCGCGCGAGCGGATGGTCGACGAGCTCACCGCGCTCGTCACGCGCTACATCGAACGCTGACCGCCCGGGTCACAGACGGACGAGCATCTTGCCCAGGTTCTTGCCGCCGAGCATCGACAGGAAGGCGTCCACGGCGTTGTCGACGCCCTCGTACACCGTCTCCTCGAAGGTGATCTTCCCGTCGCGGATCCAGGCGCCCATGTCGGCGGTGAAGTCGGCGAGCCGGTCGCCATGGTCGCTCACGATGAAGCCCTTCAGCGTGAGCCGCTTGCCGACGACCGAGATCAGGTTGCGCGGCGCGGCCGGGGGCTCGGTCGCGTTGTACGCCGAGATCGCACCGCACAGCGCGGCCCGGCCGCCCTGGTTGAAGGAGTCGATCGCGGCCTCGAGGTGCTCGCCGCCGACGTTGTCGAAGTAGACGTCGATGCCGTCCGGGGCGGCCTCGGCGAGCAGGTTCCAGACCTTGCCCGACTTGTAGTCGAACGCCGCGTCGAAGCCAAGCCGCTCACTCAGGTACGCGACCTTCTCCGCCGATCCGGCGCTGCCGATGACGCGCGCCGCGCCACGCTGCCGGGCGATCTGCCCGGCCAGCGAGCCGACCGCGCCCGCCGCGCCGGAGACGAAGACGGTGTCGCCCTTCTTCATCCCGGCGATGTCGAGCAGCCCCACGTACGCCGTCAGGCCCGGCATGCCCAGCGCGCCGAGGTAGGCCGACAGCGGCACGCCCTCGACCGGCTCCAGCTTGCGGAACCACTTGCCGCGCCCCTTGGCCAGCTCACGCCAGCCGAGGTCGTGCAGCACCACGTCGCCCTCGGCGAGCCCGGGGTGGCGCGACTCCACCACCTCGCCCACGGCGCCGCCGGTCATCACCTGGTCCAGGCGGAACGGCGGCACGTACGACTTGGCGTCGTTCATCCGGCCGCGCATGTACGGGTCGACGGACATGAAGAGGTTGCGGACGAGCACCTCGCCGTCTTCGGGCGGGGTCAGGTCGGCCTCCACGACGGCGAAGTCCTCGGGGGTCGGCCAGCCCTTCGGCCGTGCGGCAAGATGAACCTCGCGCGTCTTCATGAACCCGCTCTCCTCACGTCGGCTGCGTTACGTCGAGTATCGCCGCACCTCCGTGCGCCGCCGCCACGGGGGCTCGTCAGATCTTGCGCCCGACCCCCGAGAGCATCCAGACCGACTCGGCGTCCCGCGCGGTCCCGGGGGTGTCCGGGCGCCACTGCGGCAGGTACACAAGGCCGGGCTCCACGAGGTCGTACCCGTCGAAGAGCGCCTGGATCTCCTTCGGCGAGCGCAGGACCGCGGGTGAGGTGGCGCGGTTCTTGTAGACGTCCGCGGCGGCCTCGGCCGCGCCGGTGTTCTGCGCGGGCGAGGTGATGTGCGACAGCGCCAGGTGACTGCCGGGCACGGTGAGGTCGCGGAACGCGGCGACGATGCCGTACGGGTCGTACTCGTCGGCGATGAAGTGCAGCACCGACATGAACAGCACGGCGACCGGCTCGTCGAAGCGGATGAGGCGGTGCAGGTCCGGGTGCTTGAGGATCGACTCGGGGTCGCGCATGTCGGCCTCGATGACGGCGGTGGTGCCGTCGCTCGGCAGGAGGGCCTTCGCGTGCACCCGTACGATCGGGTCGTTGTCGATGTAGACGACGCGCGCGCTCGGGTCGACGGCCTGGGCGATCTCGTGCACGTTGCCCTGCGTGGGCAGCCCGGTGCCGACGTCGACGAACTGCCGGATGCCGGCCTCGGCGGCGAGGAACCGTACGGCCCGGCCGAGGAAGGCGCGGTTCTCCTTGGCCAGGATCCGCACCTCGGGAGCGGCGCTCAGCACCTGCTCCGCCGCCTCGCGGTCGACGGCGAAGTTGTCCTTGCCCCCGAGGTAGTAGTCGTACATTCGGGCCGGTGTCGGCCTATTTGTACGCAGATCCAGAGGGATCTCCTCGTCTGGCACCAGTGTCCCCTTCGACTCTTGATCCGCCTCGATATGGCCCCTCTCGGGTATGTGCCGAGAGTACCGGTGTGGCCTTTGCTGCGCGAAATGTCGAGTGGTGCGCGAGAGGCGGCGACCTCGCCGACCTGCTTATGTTCCAGAACGGTCGAAACCGCCCGCGCGGATCAGTGGCGTGATCGCCTCGCGCCGTGCCCACCGGCAGGCCATGCTGGGGAGCATGGGCCCGAAACCGTGGGAACGCTGGGCGGTGACGATCGTCGGCCTGGCCTTAGCCGCCGGTGGCGTCGCGCTCGGCGCCGGCCCGTACAACGACCGCCGCGCGTTCGAGAAGGCGGGTTACTGCGGCGAATCGACGTCGTCCGATGGCTGCATCGCGCGAATGCGGATGACCGTTGTGTCGAAGTCGACGTACACGACCCACGACCCCGATCCGGACTGGCCCCCTCCGCAGCCACCGCCGCAACCCCCTCCGATGCCACCGCCGTTCCAGGGACCGTTCCGGATCGCCCCCGCGGTGGGAGGAATGCTGGCCTCCCTCCCGATGTCGGACACCGTCCACTACGAACTGACCGTACGGACCGAGGACGGCGCGCGGCACAAGTACGCGGTGGGTCACACCGTCTACGACGCGGCGAAACCGGGGACGGCCGGGGTGGCCGAGGTCTGGCACGGCCACGTCAGACGGCTGCGAATCGGCGCCGACAGTCACGAGGAGTGGTCGTACTGGTCGCTGGGCCTGTCCTGGGTCCTCGCCTGGATCGGCGTGATGCTGATCGCCGGCTGGGGCCTGTCGCTGGCCGGCGTCCCGCTGCCCATCGTGATCGGCGCTTGGTGGGGCGGCGTCATCGTGTTCACGTCCTTCCACGACTGGAGACCCGCCATCTGGGTCATCCCGGCCATCTTCGCCGGCGCCGTCCTCACCTTGCGCGTGTCCGCGACGATCATGGCCGCCCGACGCCCTTCCCGGTGGTGAGTTCGGCCACGGCGGCGCGTGGTGGCCGGCTCGGGCACCCGCGGCCCCGGTGCGCTGAGTCACGAAGACGGCGCTCTTCGCCGGCCGATCGCTTTGACAGGCCTTGATTGATCACTCTATGTGGTGATAGTACTACCGTACGTATCTGCAAGTTTCTCCTCGGAGGTTCCCCCGGTGGACGCACGTCTGGATCGCATCAACGCCGCATTCGACGCTCTGGACACCAACTCCAACGGCTATCTGGAGGCCGACGACTTCGACCGGCTCGGGCACCGGATCGTCGAGGCCCTGGGCGTGGCGGAGAGCTCGCCCAAGGCCCAGGCGCTCCACGCGAGCTGCCGGGGCTACTGGGAAGGCCTGGTCGAGACGCTCGACGAGAACCGCGACGGGAGGCTGAGCCCCGAGGAGTACGCCCGCTTCCACGAGCCGAGCGAGTTCGAGGACGGCGTCCGGCCGTACGCGGACGCGCTCACCGCGATCTGCGACCGGGACGACGACGGCTTCGTCCAGCGCGAGGACTTCGTACGGGGCATGTCCGCGGTGGGCTTCCCCGCGGACAACGTCGAGGCCCTCTTCAAGGCGTTCGACCCCCAGGGCACCGGCGAGGTCGCCACGACCGAGTGGCGCATCGCCATCGAGGAGTACTTCCTGTCCCGAGGCGGCCATCCCGTCGGCGACACCCTGGTCTGACCCCGGCCGGTGTCGGCCGGGAGCGTCCGTCCGTCCCAGTGCCGGGCCGACGGCCCTGGCCGCCGGGGACGAAACCGTCCACCGCGGCGACCGCGCCGGTGAACTCGCGACCGAGCACCACCACACCTCGCCGAGAACGCCGCGGCCGTGGCGCAGGCCGCCGCGCCGCAACGCGCCGTCAGATGCCCGCGCGGAGCGCTTCGTGTGTGCGGCGCGGGTCTACGGGTGGCCGGTGGCATCCCGGCGGGCGGGTGCCGGGTGGTGCCGCTCCGCTGTGGCGGCGGGGAGAAGGAGGACTCATGGCCGATGGCGTCGGCGTGGAGGAGGGGGTCGGGTCGACGGCCCTGGTGGTGGCCGCGGCGCGGGCGATCGAGACGCACCGTCACGACGCCCTGGCCCGTGACGTCTACGCCGAGCACTTCGTACGCGCGGCGCGGGTGTCCGTCGGCTGGCCGGTGCGGCCTCGGCAGGTGCCGGGGGGTGAGGCCGATCCGTTGTGGGGGCGGCTCGGGCGCTACTTCGGCCTGCGGACGCGGGTGCTCGACGACTTCCTCCTCCGGCAGGCGCGCGCCGGGGTCCGGCAGGTCGTCCTGCTCGGGGCCGGGCTGGACACGCGGGCGTACCGGCTCGACTGGCCGCCCGGCTGCCGGGTCTTCGAGATCGACAGGGAGGGCGTGCTCGCGTTCAAGGGGCGGGTCCTCGGCGGGCTGCGGGCCGCGCCGAAGGCCGAGCGGGTCGCGATCGGGGTCGATCTGCGCGGCGACTGGGCCGAGGCGCTGACCGGAGCGGGCTTCGACCCCGAGGCGCCGACCGCCTGGCTCGCCGAAGGTGTGCTGCTCTACGTTCCCCGTCTCGCCGAACGCGCCCTCATGGCGGCCGTGGACAGGCTCAGCGCGGCGGGGAGCGCCCTGGCCTACGAGGTCAAGCTCGGCGTGGAGTCGGCGGACGTCCGCGAGAGCCCGATCTACGCGGAGGCCAGGCGGCAGGCCGGCGTCGACTTCCTCGTCCTGTTCGACCGGGACCCGCGGCCCGACTCCGCCGGGGACCTGGCCGCCCGCGGCTGGCGTACGTCGGTCCACACCGCGTTCGACTTCTCCCGCCACCACGGACGCGGCCCACGCCCCCAGCCCGACCGCCCCGACGCACTGGCCGCCAACCGGTGGATATTCGCGAACCTGCGAACACGGTGAGTCACGGTTCCACTACAGTCCGAGCATACGAAAGGAGACAGGCATGAGGTCGAAGGTCCCGCCCATCGCCGCGGCCACCGTGGCGGTCGCGGCCGCTTCGGTTCTCATGGCGGGGGCGGCGCACGCCTTCGGCACCGTCGGGCATCTGGCCGAGCACGAGCACATCACCCGGGCGGCACTCGCGTGCGGCACGCCCGGGGGCGGCCCCGACTGCGTCGAACCGCGCTCGCTGGACCAGGTCGCGGGCATGAAGGGCACCTTCGGGGCGGTCGGCTCGCCGGACAACCCGCTGACCGGGGAGATGCTGACCTCGGCGGCGCACTGCGACAACGCCGACTACGTCGAGGGCCCCGAATACCGCCCAGAGGACCGCCGGCGGGCCACGGCCGCCCTTCTGGACTGCGTCGATTACGCCCGCGCCCGCGTACGCGCCGGTGTCCGGCGGGCCGCCGACGTCCTCGACTCCCAGGGCCGCGTCAAGCCCGAAGAGGTCAGCCTCAAATTCTCGGTGATCCCGCCGCACCCGGCCAACTGCTCCTTCAACCGGGTACGCGGCCGCGTCAAGTGCGACGTCATCGAGGAGTTCGGCCGTGCCCTGCACGCGATGCAGGACTTCTACTCCCACAGCAACTGGGCCGACGAGGCCGCCCCCGGGCCGATCGGCGTGCGCAACCCGCCCGGCGGCCGGCAGGACGACATCAGCCCGCTGTTCGCCCTCTTCGGGCCTGAGCCGTCCGACGTACCCGGCTGGCTGACCACCGGCTGCTTCGACGCCCAGGCCGCCATCTCGGGCGAACGGGCCGGGTGCACCGACGACGGCCGGACCCGCCTCAAGCACGCCTGGATCAACAAGGACCACGGCGTGATCGACCCCCGTACGGGCGCCGCCTCGTGCGTGGAGAACGACAAGAACGTGTGCACCTCGCGCGGGCAGGCCGGTGAGGACTTCGCCCGTGCCGTACGCGGGGCCGTCGACGACACCCGCCGCCAGTGGCGCGACTTCGCCACCGCCGTACGCCAGGCCTATCCCGGGCGCGGCGACCTCATCGTCTGCGCCCTCGCCCACGACGACCCGGTCAGGACCTGCCGATGACTACGACTCCGGGTGGATGCCGAGCTCGCCGAGGAGGGGCCACAGGCTCGCCATGGCCTTGTCGGGGTCGCGGTAGAACGCGCTGCCCCGGACCCGCCAGAAGCGCCAGCCCAGACGCTCCAGGACCAGCTGGCGGCGCAGGTCGGCCTCCCACTGGTCGGGGCCGTGATACCTGTCCCCGTCGCACTCGATGGCGAGCTTGCGCCCCGCGCCCCGTACGACCAGGTCGATTCGCAGGCTGCCCACGGGGTGCTGCGGCGTGACCCGGTAGCCACGCGCCAGCAGCTGGCGCAGGACGCGGCGTTCGAAGTCGGACTCACAACGGGACTCCAGATCCTGGGCCAGTGCGGGGGAGCGCTGACCGTCGCGGGCGTAGCGGATCAGTTTGGCGCGCTGGTCGTCCGGGTGCAGCGCGTCCGGCTGGACGCTGTGGAACACCCACATCTGGTCGCGGGCGCGGCTGGCCGTGACGTTCATCCGCTGCTCGAAGACGCGTGAGGTGGCCGCGCTCCGCGCGTCGTCGGCGACGACGCTGATGAAGATCACGTCGCGTTCGTCGCCCTGGAAGCCGTACGCGTCGGCGCAGCGCAGCCGGCGTGCCTCGTACTCCTCCGGGCCGAGCTTGTGCAGCAGCGCGGCGTCGATGAACTGCGCCTGCCGGCTCGTGCCCAGCAGGGAGATCACGCCCATGGTCCGGCCCTCGTACGCGGGGTCGGCGCAGCATTCGACCAGCGCGTCGACCAGCGCCCGCGCCTCCGCCTCGTTCACCTCGCCGACGGCCAGGTCCTGCCGTACGCCGTCCTCGACGTACACGGCGCGTACGACCGGGCCCGGCAGGCGGGTGGTCTCCTCGCGCAGCGGCTGGATCTCGCCGCCGTAGTAGTGCTGGGAGGAGAACTCGATGATCTGCGGCAGGCAGCGGAAGTGCTCGCGCAGCCGTACGACGCCGGGGAACAGCCGGGCCGACGCGTCGTACAGGCTCGACTCCAGGTCGAGCAGCAGCGCATTGGGGAACTCGCCCAGGTGCGTACGGATGAGCTCGTCGACCCGCCCGCGTTCGGTGCCGATCGCGGACGGGCTGATCTGCCGGTCGTCGCCGACGACCACGATCTTGGAGCCGAGCCCGAGCAGGCCGAGCGCGAACGTGTCGCACTGGCTGCTCTCGTCGACCACCACGACGTCGAACGGCGGGGCGGCGGCCGGGTCGAAGGACTCCACGACCCGGTAGTACGGCATGATCCAGATCGGCACCGCGCCCATGGCGTGCGGCATCAGCCGCTGGGCCTCGGCGCGCCACTTGCTGGCCGCCACGCCCGTGCCCTTGCCGATCTTGCGGAGCGTCTGCAGCCAGCCGACCAGCGCCTGCCGCTGGGAGTGGCCCAGGTTGCGCTTCATCGCGAGCCAGGCCGACCGGCGCGTCAGCTCCAGGGTGAGCGCGCGCTGTTCGTCCTGCGTACGTTCCAGGCGCCGCTGCACCTCGGCGACGTCGTCCGCGCCGATGATGCCCGACAGCCAGGTCTCGGCCTGCCGCCACTGCCACAGCAGGTCGAGCTGGGCGGGGTCGCCGGCCAGCATCGCCCGGCCCCCGGTGGAGCGGATCAGCTCGGCCCAGCGCGGCGTCACCTCGGCGAGCCGGTCGTACAGCGACGCGAGGCGTACGACGGCGGGGCGCATGGCGCCCAGGCGCGCGGCGGTCGCGACCGCGGAGTTCCAGCGCCCCCAGTCCGCGGAGTTGAGCGCGTCCAGCAGGTCGTCCCACAGCGAGCTCGCCTCGGGGCGGGTGCGCGCCGCCGCCAGCCATTCGCCGAACCGGGTCAGGTCCGACTGCAGCGACCGCTGCCGCTGCCGGGAGCGCAGGCCGTCGAGGACCTCCGACAGCAGGCGCAGGTCGTCGGGGGAGGGCCTCGGCGGGGCGGGCAGGACGTACGCGACGCGGTCGCGCAGCCAGGGCCAGTCGACGGTCTCCCAGTGCAGGGCGGCGACGACCTGCTGGGTGTGTTCGCCGATCCAGGTCTCGACCGCGGAGATGCCGGGGGGCACGGGAGGCGCCGCGAGCGCCACGACGAACTCATCGGCCCACAGGGCCGCGAGCGACTCGCGGAGCCGCCGCAGCCGCAGCCACGCCGTCACCCGGTCGACGTCCCCCGCCGTACGCGGCGGCTCACCGTCGATGCGGACCGACTTCACGAACTGCGCGAGGTCGCGGTTGACCAGCGAGGAGACCTTCTTGTGCTCGGCGTAGCGGCGGCGCAGCTGGTCGAGCATCTCGAGGTTCTCGCGGTAGGGCCGGTCGGGCATCTCGATCCGGGAGCCGGCGAACGCCGAGCGCATCGCCGCGCACTCGTGCGCGCCCTGCCGGAGCCGTTCGGCGTGCCCCGACCACAGCTCCAGCCACTGCCGCTCCTGCGCGACCTGCGCGCGCAGCCGTACGAGCCACTCCTCGCTCAGGAGGGTCAGGCCGTCAGCCGCCCGCGCGGCGTCGTCGGAGAGCCGGGCCAGCTCGGCGTCGCCGAGCGCGTCGATCCGCGCGAGGTCGGCGTCGTGACCGGCCAGGATCCGGCCGAGCCGGCGTACCTCCTCGGTGTCATGGGCCAGGCGCTCCCCGGTCGGGAGTTCGCTCGCGACCGGCATGTCGGCGGTGCAGGCGATCGCGTCCGAGGGGCCGACGCGCTGGAGGAGGGAGTACAGCTCGGCGAGCTCGGCCGGGGTCAGCGGGCACTCCGTGCCGAAGGAGAGCGCGTCGGGGATCCGGCCGAGGTCGTGCTGGTGCTGGACCAGCCAGTCGGCGACCTCGCCGGCGCGGCGCGGATGACCGGCGACCTCCAGGCTCTCCCGCTCGCGTTCGAGGCCGGTCCGCAGGCGCTTGCGCAGCCGGAGCACCTCGGCCTCGACCTCGTCGAGCCGGAGGCGGAGCCCGGCCACCGCCCGGCTCTCCTGCTCCTCGTCCACACTGTCCGCCGCGGACGTGATGGCCTGGACGGACCGCTGCAGCTCCGTCAGGTGCGCCGAGGACGAGCCGAGCACGGCGAGCGACAGGTCGCGCAGGTCGTCCGGGATCTTCTCACGCAGCACGGTCAGCGCCTGGTCCTTGTGCGCGGTGACCAGCACGCGCTTGCCGTGCGCCACGAGGTGCGACACGAGGTTGGCGATCGTGTGGCTCTTGCCCGTACCGGGCGGGCCCTGCACGGTGACGCCGCTGTGCGTGGCGAGCTTGCGCGCGATCTGCACCTGCTCGTCGTTGGCGGCCAGCGGGAGCAGGAGCTGTTCGGCCACGGGCGCCCAGTCCTCGGCGTCCAGGGCGGCGGCGTCGTCCTCCCCGGCGGCGAGCGCGACCATCGGGGCGGGCAGTGAGGGCCGGTCGGCCATCGCGAGCTTGAGCTGCTCGAAGAACTTCAGGAACATCACGCGGCGCCGGCGTACGACCAGCCGCCACGTGTCCACGATCACCGGGGCCTCGGTGGTCTCGGGCAGCTCCGGGCCTTCGTCGACCCGGTCGTCAAGGCCCAGCGGGGCCACGATCCGGCGGTAGAGCGCACGCGCCTCGCCGGACCAGACGTCGACCGGCTCGGCGGCGAGCTCCTCGCCGATCCGGCCCAGCCGCTCCAGGTCGGGCACGCCGAGCCCCTGCAGGCAGTCGAGCTCCAGCACGGGCAGGCCGTCGGGCACGACCGACAGGTCGCCGGACTCGTCGTCGAAGACGATCCGTACGGGGGTGAGCACCATCGGGTGGCGGATCCGCCGGCCGGCGAAGTTCCAGCCGAGGACGCCGTGGCCCCAGACCAGCTCGTGCGTCGCCTCGTCGGTGCGCATCCGCTGCCGCAGCCGGAACAGCGTCTCGTACAGCCGCCGCGCGGCGACCGCGGGCCGCGCCTCGTGCGCCCAGGGCTCCCAGACCTCGGTCATCCACTCCAGCACGGCGGCCTCGGCGTCGGGGTCGTCGTCGGGCGGCAGCGGCGTGAAGTGCGGGTCGTCGACCGGCACGCCGTCCAGGAAGGACGCGAGCGCCTCGGGTACGGGGGGCGGCACCGGCCTGGGCACCTTCGCCACCCGGAGCCACGTCGTCCCGGCGCCGAGGCTCACGGAGGGGTGCGGCGGCACGTCGGACGGCGCGACCGTCACGTCATAGTCCGCGACGTCGCGGACCGGCTTGGCGTGGACCTCCTGGGCGAGCGCGCTCAGGTAGTCGTGCAGCCGCCCGATCCGTTCGCGGGTGTTCATGTCGTCCATCTTGGGCGCCCCGTCCGTCCGATCCACCCATCTTTCCCCACGGATCTGACGCACGGGCGGGCTCCCCGGACCCGCCCGTGTCGGCCCCGTCACTCCGAAAGGTTCCGAACCTGTTGTCTGACTGCTGTCAACAATCGATAACAAATCGTTCATCGGAAAGTGCTTCACATCACACTCGCAGCCGTTTACCGTCCCCGGTGCGTGAATCGACCCGCGGATTCACCGCAGGCATTGGGAGGCTTGATGCTGTTCAACCGGATCGGCCGTCGCATTCGCTGGAGCATGACGGCCGCCTCGGCCCTCGTACTGGCGAGCCTGGGGATGCCGGCGCTCGCGGCCACCCCGTCCGTGGCGCAATCCACCGTCGTCGGAATTCACAACGCCTACACCAAGGCGGACTTCCCGTATCTGGCCAAGGCCCTCGACGCCGGCGCGTCAATGGTCGAGCTGGACGCGTGGGACGACATCTTCACCCGCGAGTGGAAGGTCAGCCACGACAAGCCGACCAGCAACGACAACAACTGCGTCAACGCCGCCGGCCCGGCCGACATCTACACCGGCAGCGCCAACAAGGACCTCGGCTCCTGTCTGGACGACATCAAGTACTGGCTCGCCGCGCACCCGTCGTCCGGCCCCATCTTCGTCAAGGTCGAGCTCAAGGCCGGCTTCCAGAACAACTACGGGATGGGACCGGCCGCGTTCGACGCGGACGTGAACGCCCACCTGGGGAACGTGCTGTACCGCCCCGCCGACCTGCTCGGCGGCCACGCGAGCCTGGACGAGGCGGCGAAGGCGAACGACTGGCCGAGCCGCGCGTCGCTGGCCGGCAAGGTCATCATGTACGTCATCCCCGGCACGGTGGAGCTGGCCAACCCGACCGACAAGCTGCACACCGACGTGGAGTACGCCACGTACCTGAAGAACCTCAAGGCGGCCGGGAACCTCGCCACCGCCACGACCTTCCCCACCGTGCTCGGCGCGCTCACCGGAGACCCCCGCGCGCAGTACACCGACGCGAGCATCCGGCCCTGGTTCGTGGTCTTCGACGGTGACGCCGCGACGTACGTCGCGGGCGTCGACACCTCCTGGTACGACACCAACCACTACCTGCTGACCATGACCGACGCGCACAACGTGCCGCCCGCCCTGGACGACACGAATCCGCCGGTCGCCGACGCCCAGAACCGGGTGGCCCAGCTTGCCCGGGACCACGCGTCGATCGCCTCGTGCGACTGGTACGCCCTGCCGTCCGTGCTCTCCCAGGTCCTGACGCGCGGCTGAGACACGCAGGGGAAACGCGGCGGCGGGCGGGGGAGACCCAGCCCGCCGCCGGTTCCTACGGGGTCAGACGCAGGACCTGGGGGTCGTGGTCGCTCGTCTGGCCGGTGTACTCCGCGTTGACGTGCACCACCTGGTAGCGCACGCCGCGTACGAGCGGGGACACCAGGATGTGGTCGAGCACCTCGGAGATGCCGTCGTACACGTAGGTGTAACGCTCGTCGCGCGGCAGCGTGCTGATCAGGTCGGTCAGGATCGGCAGGCCGCGCCCGCTGGTGGAGCCCGTCCGCAGCGCCGCCAGCGCCGGGCTGAACTGGTAGTCGTTCAGGTCGCCGAGCACGACGACGTCGGCCAGCAGGTCCTTCTTCAGGATCTGGCCGACGAAGTCATGGACCTCCTTGGCCTGGCTCGCGCGCTGCACTGCCGACGACTGCGCCGGGTACTGGTAGCGCCCGTCCGCGTTCTGGTCGCCCAGCTTGGAGGCGAAGTGGTTCGCGATGACGAACACCGGCTTGTTCCGGAACAGGAACTCGCCCGCGAGCGGCTTGCGGCTGGAGTTCCAGGCCGTGCTCGCCGGGTCGATCCGGCCCGGCGACAGGCTCAGGGCCGGCCTGCCGTGCACCCTCTCGACGGACGTCGGGGTGGTCGAGCGGTTCACCGACGCGGCGCCGCGGTCCACGAAGGACACGCGTGCCGGGTTGAACAGGAACACCACGCGGATGTTGCCGCCGGGCTGGCCGCCGTCCTGGTCGTTGACCGGGTCGATCTCCCGCCAGTCGTACTTCGGGCCGCCGGCCGCGGTGATCGCCGCGGTCAGCTTGGTCAGCGTCTGGTCGGCCGCGACCACGCCGTCGTCGGTGGCGCCGGTGTTGTCCTGCACCTCCTCGACCGCCACGATGTCGGGCCTGGCGAGGTTCGTGACGATGCCCTGCGCGAGCCGCGCGTACTTGGTGGCGGGGTCGCCCGGCGCGAGGTTCTCGACGTTGTACGTCGCCACCGCGAGCTGCCCGGCGTCCTGCGGGGTCGCGACGATCGGCGGCAGATTCTTGTGCTGGACGGCGCCGACCTGCGTCGCGGCGATCGTGTAGCCGCCGAACAGGGAGTAGTCGACCGGCCCGGCGGTCGCGCCCTGGAAGACGTCGCCGACCGAGACGCCCGGGTCGCTGCCGTCGGCCGGGACGACCTCGACGCGGCCGGACGGCACGGCGTTCTCGGCGAGGAGCTCGGTGCCGCCGCGGTACGTCGGCGTCTGCGCCGGTTTGGTGGTGACGTACTGCTCGCCGAAGCTGTTCGACGGGCCGACCACCCGCGCGTCGTCGACCTCGACGCGCATGCCCTCGCGGGACTCCCAGAAGTCCAGGGCCGAGCGGGCCGGGGTGACCGGCGTGGACTCGATGTCGCCGCCGCCGAGGTCGGGGGCGTACGCGGCGGGAACCGTGTCCGGGGTGATGACCTCGGCCGCCGGCAGCGCGTTGCCGTGGGACAGGACCGAGACGCTGGGACCGCCGATCTCGGTCACCGACAGGTTGGAGGTGGCCGGGAGCGTGTCGCCGCTGGCCAGGGGGTAGTAGTCCTTGACCGTGCCCGTGACCAGGACGGAGTCGCCCACCGCCACGCCCGGCGACGAGGTGAAGACGAAGACGCCCTCGCTGGTGGCCGGGTCCGCGTCCGGGGCCGGGTCCTGGATCCAGTAGCCCCTGCTGCTGCCCGCCGACCGGATCGCGGTGACGATGCCGGGCACGTTGGTGACGTGCTGGCCGTCCTGCGGCGAGAGCCAGCCGGCGCCCTGGATGTCGTGGATGCGCAGCGGGCCGGGCTCGCCGCCGCCACCGCCTCCGCCGCCCCCGACGGTGTTCGCCGCGCCGGGCGTCGGGTCCGCGCCGCCGAAGTCGGCGGAGTTGTCGTCGCTGTCCGCCGCGTCCTTGCGCTGTACGGAGGCGGTGTTGGACGCGCCGGCGGCCGGCGCCGTCTCGTTCAGCACGGCGGTGCCGTAGCCGACGAGGTCCGTCGAGGCGCTCTGGCAGGCCGCCGAGTCCGCGCAGGTCAGCGCCGTCGTTCCCTGGACCAGGGCGATCGTGCCGGCGGTGGCGGACATCGCGATGGTGCCGGTGGCCTGCGTCTCCGGCAGGGCCTGCGTGCCGCCCGCGCCCTTCGCCTCGCCGATGAGGTAGAAGCCGCCGGGCGCGAGCGAGCCGCCCAGCGCGGTGACCTGCCAGGTGCCGGTCGCGCCGCCGGAGTGGTACTGCACGGACCAGCCGTCCAGGCTCACGGCGGCGCCGCTCCGGTTGGTGAGCTCGACGAAGTCGTTGGTGTAGGTGGCGCCGGAGTTCCCTCCGCCGCCGTACACCTCGTTGACCACCACGGACGTCGCCGGTGTGGCGGACGCCGGCGCGTCGCCGACGGCGACTCCGGCGGCGAGCGCGAGGCCGCCGACGGCGACACCCGCGGTCGCCCTCGTCAGCCCGAACTTCACATGGACGCGCAAGAGACCCTCCGATGACCGATGTCTGTCGGCCCCCATGATGCTGGGGCGGCCACCGCGGCGAAATGGCGAGCGAGCGTATTTCTCGCGAACGGATCGTCCGTTCCGGCTGGTTAGGACGGTCCGCAGGCCGTTTGCCGAACAATGGGTAGGCGGCTGGTCACGGAAATGGCGCGCGGTGAGGGATTCCACCAAATCGGCGGTGCCGGAATCGGCGGGATCTGCCGACCCGGCGCCATGACCACAAGCGGCCTGCCGTCGTCGCGAGAAGGCCGCCGGAAAAAGTGTTATCCGGCGACCGGCGGCCGCGTCTCCTGACTGTGAGAGAGTTCAGTGCCGTGGTGGCAACCCCCATGCCAGGCGTCGGGACCGTACGCGCGGCCCAGCGCGGTGACCGGCAGGCGCTCGCGGACCTCGCGTCGGGCTGCCTTCCCCTCCTTTACAACATCGTCGGCCGGGCGTTGAACGGCCATCCGGACGTGGACGACGTCGTGCAGGAGACGGTGCTGCGCACGCTGCGCGGCGTCTCCGGGCTCCGGCAGGCGTCCTCCTTCCGGTCCTGGCTGGTCGCGGTCGCGATCCGGCAGATCCGTGACTACCACCGGTCTCGCCCGCGCTCGACGCCCCTGGAGGACGTCCCCGACGTGGCCGATCCCGGCGCCGACTTCGCCGAGGTCACGATCCTGCGGCTCAGGCTCTCCGGCCAGCGCAAGGAGATCGCCGAGGCGACCCGGTGGCTCGACGAGGACGACCGCGAGCTCCTCGCGCTGTGGTGGCTGGAGGAGGGGGGCGAGCTCGAACGCGCCGACCTCGTGGCCGCGCTCGACCTGCCGGGGCCGCACGTCGCGGTGCGCGTCCAGCGGATGAAGCGGCAGCTCGACGTCGGGCGCGCCGTGGTGCGCGTGCTCGCCGACCCGGGGGAGTGCGCCGGGCTCGCCGCGCTCCTCGCGGACTGGGACGGGCGGCCCGCGCCGCTGTGGCGCAAGCGGTTCGCCCGCCACATCCGCGACTGCGCCGCCTGCTCGGCCCGCTCGTCGGACCTGATCCCGGCCGAGCGGCTGCTGGCGTCCCTTCCGCTCGTGCCCGTGCCTCTGGCGCTCGCCCACGGCGCGGCCGTGCCGGGCGCCGCCGCGCACGCCCGGCACGCCGGGAAACTGCTGCACCTGCCGGCGAAGGCGCTCGTCGCCGTACCGCTCGCCGGGGCCGCCGTCGCGGGTCTCGTCGGGTACGCCACGCTCGGCCGGGGTGGCGCGGAACGCCCCGCCGCCGCGACCGAGCGTGGCGTGCCGGCCACCTCGCCGGCCGTACGCGACCCGTCGCGCTCGCCGGTCCCGACGCCGCCCGCGCCTACGCTGATGGCCAAGGGTCACCCCCCGGTCGTAAGCGCCGCCGCGAGCTCGTGCCTGAAGGGGGTCGCCACCTGGAAGTTCGGCGCGGCGAGCACCGCGCTCAAGTCCTCTGGCGCCTGCTGGTACTACGACTGGGCCGCCGAGACCTCGGGGATCACCAAGCCGTCCGGCGTGGAGTTCGTGCCGATGATCTGGGGATCGAAGTCGGTCACCGCGGCGACGCTCGCCCAGGCCAAGGCCCGCGGCCGTACGCTCCTCGGCTTCAACGAGCCCGACATGGCCGCCCAGGCGAACATGTCGCCGGCCCAGGCGCTCGCCCTGTGGCCGAAGCTGACGGCGACCGGGATGCGGATCGGCAGCCCGGCGGTCGCGGCGAACGGCGCCACCGCCGGCGGCTGGCTCGACCGGTTCATGCGCGGCGCCGCCGCGCGTCACTACCGGGTCGACTTCATCACGTTGCACTGGTACGGCTCGGACTTCGACAGCTCGCGCGCGGTCGCACAACTCCGCCAGTACGTGCAGGCGGTGTACGCGCGCTACCACAAGCCGATCTGGCTGACCGAGTACGCGCTGATCCGCTTCGGCGCCACCTCGACGTACCCGTCCCAGAGCCGGCAGGCGGCCTTCCTCAAGGCGTCGACGACGATGCTCGCCGGCCTGAAGGGCGTCGAACGGTACGCGTGGTTCGGCCTGCCCGCCACGAAGGGCAGCGGCACCGGCCTGTTCACCGAGGCGGGCACGCCGAACACCGTCGGCAGGGCCTTCCAGGGCCTGCCGCGTACCAAGCGCTGAGGGGAGGACCCGTCGTGCACCGCAAGAACCCGCGCCGCGCCGCCGCCCTCCTCGCCGCCGCCGTCTGCGCGCTCGGCCTGGCCGCCGCGCTGCTGCTCGACGGCCCGGTCCGGGGAGACCGGGCCGCGTCGAAGCCCATCGCGGAGGCTCCCTCGGGCTCGGCCTCGGCCTCCGCGCCGGCGGACGCGCCGCTCACCCTGTCGGTCAGGTCCGCGCCGCCCAGGCCGCGCAAGACGCCCAAGCCCGACCGGCGCGCCGGGGAACGGCTGCTCACCCTGGTCAACCGCACGGCCCGTACGATCTGGCCCGCGGTGGCGAACGACCCGAAGCACCACCTCGCCGCGACCGGCTGGCGGCTGGAGCCGGGCGCGCGCGTCAGCGTCGTGCTGCCGGCCCACTGGGACGCCCGCGTCTGGGGTCGTACCGGCTGCTCGTTCGACTCCGCCGGCCGGGGCCACTGCGTGACCGGCGACTGCGGCGGGCGGTTCCAGTGCGGCAGCCGCTGGGGCGCGCTGCCCGCCACGCTGGGCGAGTTCAACCTGGACGCCTGGCAGGACATGGACTTCTACGACGTCAGCCTGGTCGACGGCTCGAACCTGCCGATGTACATCAACCACACCGGCGGCACGCCCGACAAGATCAGCTCCACCGGCTGCGTGTCCGCAGGCTGCACGAAGGACGCGAACGACACGTGCCCGCGGACGCTGCGGGTGACCCACGACGGCGCGGTGGTCGCGTGCCGCAGCGCGTGCGTGGCGTTGAACACCGACCAGACCTGCTGCCGTGGCCAGTGGGCGCCCCGGTCACGGTGCAGGCCCTCGGAGTGGCCGATCGACTCTGCGGCGTTGTTCAAACACGCCGAACCGGCGGCGTACTCCTATGTCAACGACGACGCCACCAGCGTATTCACCTGCAAGGGAAGTTGCGACTACCGCATCACCTTCGGCCGCAGCCCCTGACCGTCCGGTGCGTTCACTCCCGGCCGAGCGTTCCCGACACCGTCACCTTGTCCTTGCCGTCGCGATAAGTGACGACGACCGTGTCGCCCTCACGCACGATCTGGATGTCTCCGACGTCGCAGCCCGACATGTCCTCGGGGAAATCGGTGTTCACGGTGAGCCGGTCCGCCTTGAGGCCGATCGGCACCGCCGTTCCGGCGCACTTGGCTTCGAGATAGAGGACGTCACCGTTGTGCCTGCCGGCTCGCAGCCTGAGCTCGACGTTCCAGTGAGCCTTCTCATCTCCGGCGGCCCTGACCGTTCCTTTCCAGTCGCCGGCGAACTGCTCAGGTACGGACACGGACGGCTGCGGGCCCTGCTCCTCGAAGGGCACGGAACAAGACCCGCTGACCTGTGCCATCAAGATCGCCGATGCCAGGGCGAAGCCAGAGACACAGACGAATATCAGGTTGAACTTTCGGTGCGAGGCCGGCGCGTAGATCGGTTTCGGCGGCAGCGGGTGGCCGGGGTTCGAGGTGGCCCAGGGGTCCGGTGGGTGAGCGCTCGGCGGTTCCGGCCTCTCCCACGGGTCCGACGTCACCCACGGGCCCGGTGGAGGAGCGCTCGGCGGTTCCGGCCTCTCCCACGGGTCCGACATCGCCCACGGGTCCCGTGGGGGAGCGCTCCCCGGTTCCGGCCTCTCCCACGGGTCCGGTGGGGGAGCGGCCGCGGCTTCCGTCCCGTGCCGGGCTTCCGTACGTCGCTTACTCCCGGATGCCGACCGGAAGAGGCGGTAGGCGGCCCGACGGCCGAGCAGGACGTCGCGGGCCGCGTTGAGAAGCCGGATCCTCTCCTCGGCTCTGCCCTTGGCCGGCTGGTCGGTGAACAGGTCCGGGTGACTCACCTTGACCAAGGCCCGGTAGGCGCGCCGAACCTCCTCATCCGAGGCATCTGGGTCCACCCCGAGCAGGTCGTACGCGTCGTGTCCGGCGAGCTCGGAGAACTCCGCGGGAACCGCTACCCGCCGATCCGGCGTGCGACCGCGGCCCGGTAACACGTCACCGACCAGTGCGCGGTCGCGGTCGTGTGGCCCGACGGGATCGTGCTCGTGCCGACGGCGACCGTGACATCCTTCGGGCCGGCCAGATACAGCAGGAACATGGACAGGCCGTACTCCGACCCTTCGGCGCCCCACTGGTACCGGAGGACCCGTTGCCCGTGGACGAAAGGCGCCTGGAGCAACTCCTGCGCCCGCGGCGGGAGGTTACCGAGCACGCCTTCGATATCGGCGCCGAGACCGAGGTTCACGTACCGCGGGCCGGCGGGACCGGGCGACGGAGCCGGGCCGGACGACCGGGAGGACGCGTACGGCGGAGGGCGGTGGTCCACACGTACGTGCCGTAACGACCCGGGGAGGAACGCGAACGCGGAGATGGCATAGGCCGGGCGGAGCTGCGCGTTGAGCCGCGGATCCGCCAGGCTCAGGCCCCGATCGCCGAAGACCACGGCATAGGACCGGCCGTCCGGACTGGAGCCGTCCCGGTGCGCGGTCCACTCGATGACCGCGCCGGCGTGTTCCAGCAGCCGGCTCCGGACACGTGAGCCGATGTTCCGCCAGCACTCCTCACGAGATTTCTCAACGGCGGAAAGACCCAGGTGTCCTGGGGCGTGGAGAGCGACCTGGACCGGCTGTTCCGTTAATCGTCCTGGTCCGTTCGCCTGGACCAGTCTGCCGTCATGTCGCCCCTCGGGGCGATTGGTTCCCGAGGGAACCAAAGGAAACGATGAACCCACGCGCCGAGCCTCCCCGTCATGCGTCTCGAACGATATGTATATTATGGCGGGTTTTGACGATATTTGCCCCCTGGTGGCGCTCGGTCCATCAATGGACGGTCTTTGACTTCGAAAAGATCTCGGCGGGCCGCATGGCGTCGGGGAAATGTGGAGCATGACCTATTTCGTCGCGCTCTCCGTTGACCGAAATCCGCCTCGTGTCGTTTCCGGAACGTCCCTCCCCGTACGGTGAGCCGGGATCCGGTCACCTGGCTCCACCGGATCGTGGCCGGCGACGTGGAACGCGACCGTGCCCGGGGTCGTTCCGGCCCCGGGCGCCACGGCGGCATCCCTGACACCCGGCTATACCTCTCTTGACCGTCTTGTCCAGCCCGTGTCCGCTTCAGGCCGCCGCGCGAGTCTTTAACCCTTTTGGATTGACCGCATTCGGCCCGAAGGTCACGATGCCTGGGCGTGACAACGTTGTCATCCCCTCGTTGAACGGAGACGGTATGAGGCGACCGGCGGCGCGCCTGGCGTCCGCGGTGGCACTGGCCACGGCGGCGTTCCTCGGCAGCGGCTCCCCCGCCATGGCGCAGGTCCCCACCCCTACGCCCAGCCACGGATCACAGCTTTCCCGCGCCCGTACGGCCACCTGCGTCAAGGACGCCGACGGACGCCTGACCAACTGTCCGAAGCCCCTCGCCGCCAAGGCGTTGCCGAAGGCCGCCAAGGACACCTCCACCCTCGCGACCGTGAGCGACCCCGCGACGCTCGTCGACACGCGTACCTGGACCACGGGCGGCGGCAACACCTTCCCCGGCGCCGACGTGCCGTACGGGATGGTCCAGTGGAGCCCCGACACCATGCCGCACCGGAACGCCGGCGGCGGCTACAACTACGGCGACGAGGAGCTCACCGGCTACAGCCTCACGCACGTCAGCGGCCCCGGCTGCGGCGCGGCGCAGGACGTGCCGATCCTGCCGGTCACCGGCGACCTGCCGAGCGGGGACCCGAACGACGCGACGACCGCGTTCACCAACGCCGGCGAGGTCGCGCAGGCGGGCTACTACTCGGCGCAGAGCAACCTGCCCGACACGATCACCACGCAGCTCACCGAGACCCCGCACAGCGCGATGGGCCGCTTCACGTTCCCCGCGACGACGCAGGCCGGGTTCCTGGTCAAGCTCATGGACAGCCAGAACGGCGACTCGGCGTCCAGCGCGCAGATCGTCGGGACCAACGAGATCAAGGGCTCGGACACGAGCGGCGGCTTCTGCGGCGACTCGCACCAGTACACGCTGTACTACGACATCGTCTTCGACCGTCCGTTCACCGCGTCGAAGGTGATCGCCGGTGACAAGAGCCCGTCCGCGGTCTCGGTCACGTTCGACACCACGAAGAGCACCGCGGTCCAGGCCAAGGTCGGCATCTCGTACGTGAGTGCCGACAATGCCGCGCTGAACTGGAAGACCGAGAACCCCGGCTGGAACTTCGACTCGGTCAAGAAGGCCGCGCAGAAGTCGTGGAACACGCTGCTGGGCCGGATCGCCGTCTCGGGCGGCGAGGCCTCGACGACGCAGGAGTTCTACAGCCTGCTCTACAAGGACTTCATCCAGCCGAACATCACGAGCGACGTCAACGGGCAGTTCATGGGCTCGGACGTCAAGGTGCACTCGGTCTCGGGTACGCAGAAACAGCAGTACGGGATGTACTCGGGCTGGGACACCTACCATTCGCTGGCGCAACTGCAGGCGATGCTGACGCCCAAGGAAGCCAGCGACCAGGCCCAGTCGCAGGTCAACTACTACGCCGAGAACGGCATCATCCAGCAGTGGGGCTACCTGCACCTGGACAACTGGGTGATGGCCGGCGACCCGGGCACGGCCCTGATCGCGGACTACTACGCGTTCGGGGCCAAGGACTTCGACACCAAGTCCGCCCTCGCCGACATGCTGAAACAGGCGAACTCGGTCAATGACGTACGGCCGGGTGCGGCGCTGGAGGAGAAGTACGGCTACCTCCCCGAGGACGGCACGTACGGCTGCTGCAACCCGCACAACCAGGTGTCCTCGTTGCTGGAGTACGACAACGCCGACTTCGCGCTGTCGCGCTTCGCCGCATCTCTCGGGGACAGCGCGAACGCCGCGAAACTGCAGGACCGGGCGAACAACTGGGCGAACGTCTTCAACACCTCGACCGGGCTGCTGACGCCGCGGCTGCAGAACGGCGCCTTCCTCACCGGGATCACGCCTTCGACGACGAGCCACTACATCGAGGGCAGCGCGTACGAGTACCTGTGGGACGTGCCGAACGACTACGCGGGACTCTTCTCGCTGCTCGGCGGCCCGTCGAAGGTGAAGCCGGCGCTGCGGAAGTTCCTGTCCAGGCCGGACGGGTACGGCGAGTACGCCCAGCTCTCCAACGAGTTCGGCTCCGGCGAGGAGTACGCCCTCGACTACGCGGGCGACCCGGCCGGCACGCAGCAGGCGGTCAACACCCTGCGGTACGGGCTCTACCTGCCCGGCCCGTCGGGCCTGCCGGACAACGACGACCTCGGCGCGAACAGCTCCGCGTTCGTCTGGTCGATGCTGGGGATGTTCCCGGAGAACCCGGGCAGCGACACGCTGGTCTTCGGCAGCCCCGGCTTCCCGCACGCGACGATCTCGCTGCCGAGCGGGAAGACCATCAAGATCAACGCTCCGGGTGCCTCGGCGTCGTCGTACTACGTGAAGTCGATGAAGCTGAACGGGAAGGCGAACACCAAGCTGTACGTCCCGTACTCCACCCTCGCCAAGGGCGGGACCCTGGACTGGACGATGAGCGGCACGGCGACCTCGTGGGGCACGGGCGCCTCGGACGCGCCTCCGTCGTACGGGCCGACGTTCGCCGCGACGGGCGCACTCAGCCCGTCGTCGCTGATCCTCCAGCCGGGGGAGTCGTCGAAGACCACGCTGTCGGTGAAGTCGCTGACCTCCGGCTCCCAGTCGGTGCAGTGGGCGGCTTCGGCGCCCTCCGGGGTGACCGTCAGTCCGGCGAGCGGCACGCTGGCCGTGTCGGGCGACGGGACGGCCACCGCCGACGTGACGGTGACCGCGGGCGACACCGACGGGAGCCATCCGGTCAACTTCACTCTCACCAGCGCGTCGGGCAAGATCCTCCCGGTGTCGTTGTCGGTGATCGTCGCCAGACCGGGAGACCTCGCGCCGTTCTATGACAACGCGGGCATCAGCGACGACAGCGCTCCGTCGGGCGCGAACTACGACGGCGGCGGCTGGAGCTATTCGCAACAGGCACTGACCGCGGCGGGCCTCGCCCCGGGCGCGTCCGTGACGTCCGGCGGCATCACCTACACCTGGCCGAACGTCCCGGCAGGGCAGGCGGACAACGTCTCGGTCGGCGGCCAGACCATCCCGGTGAGCGCGCCGGACGGCGCCACCAAGCTGGGCTTCCTCGGCAGCGCCCACAACGCGGGCACGGCCGGGTCGTCGGGCACCGCCACGATCACCTACACCGACGGGTCGACGTCGACGGCCACGATGGGCTTCAGCGACTGGACCCTGTCGGCCGGGAGCGGCACTCCCGGCTTCGGCAACGTGATCACCGCCTCCACTCCCTATCGCAACTTCACCTCAGGAAAGGACCAGGTGAAGACGTACGTCTTCGCCGAGACCATTCCCATCACGAGCGGTAAGACGGTCACCTCGGTGACCTTGCCGCCTTCTCTCAGCCAGGGCGCCATCGGCGTTTTCGCCATAGCGGCCGGCTGATCCCTGCCGCGGAGGGCCGGGGGCTGGTGTACCCCCGGCCTTTCGCTTTTGTTCGGCTTCTGTACGGTGTCGTGTTCCGATAGCCTGCCGGGGAAATCGTCTGTGGGCCTTTGAGCTGGTCATCCGGTGTCCGGCCACGCGCGATCCGCCGATCCTTTGGAGAGCTGCGATGGCGCCCACGCTTGAGGTCGAGATCCGGGATCTCGTGACGATGACGAACGATCTGGCCGAGGTCGGCACCACTTTCGCCGGCATCAAGACACTGGTGTCGGACACCCGGATCGCGACGAGCAACTGGCCGGCCGCGGGCTGGCACGCCGCCGACGCGTACAAGAGCGCGTCGTCGACCGCGGAGCAGGCCGCAGGCGCGGTCAGCGACGCGAGCAAGGCGACGGCCCTGAACCTCGACGCTGTGGCCAGGCACTACGCCGGCGCGGAGTACCACTCGTCGATCACCCCGTCCGCCCCGTCGAACGTGGGCTCCCCGAACTCCGGGTCGAGGCTGACTCTCAACAACGGGGCCCGCCTGTCCATGCCGGTGACCGAAGGAGCGATCGCCATCCTCCTGGTGCTGGCCCAGGCCCGGTCGTCGGTCAAGGCCTCCGCCCGTGCGACGGGCCTGCTGCCGTACTTCCTCGCCGTGGACGCCACGACGATCGAGCCCAACATCCGGGAGTCGGGTCCGTTCCGCGAGGCCCGCGACACCTGGCGCTCGATCGCGGACATCAAGCCGCTGCTGAGCGACCTGGACGCCCTGGTGCCGCTGCGGAACTGGGAGGGCGACGCGGCGAGCGGCTTCGACGCGCACATGCTCTACAACGTCCTGCCGGTGCTGGACCGCTTCGTGTCGGTGGCCGAGTCCATGGGCGACCTGTGCGACGAGATGGCCAAGGGAATGGACGAGATCAACCACCAGTGGCTGGCCCTGCTCATCAAGACCTCGATCCACCTGCTGGCGCTCAACCTGATCCCGCTGCCGTACCGGCTGGTGTTCTCGATCGCGGCTGCCACGCTGTTCGCGACGAACGTCGCGATCCTGTACTGGAAGATGCGCTCCTGGTACTCGGCGAAGTCCGAGGCGGTGCACAGCATGGCAGCGGAGGCGGGGGCCCTGGCGGTGGAATGCTTCGACGAGACCCAGACCCTCGACGCCAACCGCAACCTCCTGAACCCGCGCTTCACGATGGTCTCGGACGAATGGTCCGCCGGCGACTGGCTCGACAACTGGCGCTACAAAGCCGACGCCTGAGACGCCGCGAAACCTTTCGGGCACCTCACGCGTCCAACCGACGTGGGATACACCCCG
Source organism: Actinomadura sp. DC4 (assembly GCF_030406325.1). Lineage (GTDB taxonomy): Bacteria > Actinomycetota > Actinomycetes > Streptosporangiales > Streptosporangiaceae > Actinoallomurus. The sequence goes on from NZ_JAUEQY010000001.1 coordinate 418,821, forward strand.
AAGACGACGGTCGGCGCCGTGGGCGCCTACGGATTCATCGCACTGATCTTCGGGTGCGGCGCGGTTCTCGGCGCGCTCATGACGTACTCATCGTTCGCCCACGGCGTCGAGACGTCCGCCACCGTGATCAAAGGCGGTACGGCGCGCGGTGAGGCCACGATCGAGTTCACCACCGAAGACGGCCAACTGGTCCGTACGCGGATCGGCGGATCGGAGGTGGGCCGTACCGGTGACACCTCGAAGATCCGCTACTCGCCCGGCGACCCCTCCGATGTCTCCGGTGCCGGGTGGGAGAACCTGACGGTGGACATCGTCAAGACGCTCGCGGTCGCGGTGGTCGCGGCGTACGGCGCCGTGATGACGTACCGGCGGATACGCCGCCGGCCGCGCGCCGCACCGGTGACACCCGACCACCGATCGCCACGGACATCGGCGACCCAGTCCCCGCACGCGCGCCGAGCGTCGCGCGAGAGGGCATGACCGGCCGCGGGCGCAAGGCCGCTGTCGCGCTGTCGGTGGCCGGTGCCGCCATCGTCACCTACCGCGGGCTGGCGGGCCACCACCCGAAGTGATGGCCGGTCAGGTGGGTGTCACCTTTGAAGCAATGTCACGTTCCGCGTTGGATGTATAGAGTCCGATATATGGCGAATGCCCCCCGGATGACCCTGCAGACGATGCTCGTTCTGCGTGCGATGCTCGCCGATCCGGCCAAGCGGCGCTTCGGGCTGGAGCTGTGCGCGGAGACCGGCCAGCCGAGCGGCACCATCTACCCGATCCTGGCCCGGCTGGAGCACTTCGGCTGGATCGAAGGCCACAAGGAGTCCGCGGCCGAGCACTTGGCAGAGGGGCGGCGCGCCCGCTACTACTACACGCTCACCGACGAGGGCGCCGTACGTGCACGCGCCGCCCTCGACCAGGCCCGGCGATCCCGCGGAGCGGCCGCGAACCTGCGGCCGGCGACCTCATGACCACGCTCTTGGAGTCGCTGCTGGCCCGGCTGCCCGCCGGCGTCCCGGCCATCGAGCGCGACAGGATCCGGCGCGCGTATGAGTTCGCAGCTCGCCACCACGAGGGCCAGTTCCGTAAGAGCGGCGACCCGTACATCACCCACCCGGTCGCGGTCGCGGAGATCGCCATCGACTCGGGCCTGGACGGCGCGACCGTCTGCGCCGCTCTGCTGCACGACGTCATCGAGGACACCGGGTGCGACGCCGCCCGGCTCCGCGAGGAGTTCGGCGACGAGATCACCACTCTGGTCCAGCACACGACCGAACTCGACCGCGGCCACGACCAGGCGGCCGTCGACGCCGCCGACGACCGCGCGCTCACGCTCAAGGTGCTCGACCGGCTGCACAACATGCGCACCCTGCGTTACCTCGACCAGGATAGGCAGCGCCTGAAGTCGCGGCAGACACTGGACGTCATGGCGCCGCTCGCCAGGCGTCTGGGCCTGCGAGACGTCTCAGACGAGCTCGAGTCGATCGCTCGCGATCGCCTGACGCTCCTGTCCGGGGACGCGGGCGCGACCCACCGGGCGCTCGCGCTGGCCGCGCTGCTCCTCCCGCCCGTGGCCAGGTCACGTTATCTGGACGAATGGCTCGGGGAGCTCGGCGTCCTGCCGAGCCGCTCCGCCCGGGCCCGCTTCGCGCTGCGGCTCACACTCGCCATGCCGGCTCTGGCCTCAACTCTGCGAGGCCCGGCACGAGACACGCTGACCGGCCGCCTCCTGGCCGTCCTCCGCTGGATCCTGCGAACGGACCTGCGCACCTGGACCCCACTGACCATCCTGCTCGGCTGGATGGTCGCGGCGGCCGCCCGGACGAGCGTCGTCGACGCCGCGCTCACCCTGATCACCGTGCCCCCCGTCCTGCACGCCGGCGTCTCCCGCCTGCGCGTGAAACTCGGCATCGGCGATCCGGACCAACCGCCCTCCTGACCGGCGCGCACCGTGGCCGGTGACGGCGTTCCACGTACGCCCGGGAGGGTGGCGACTCGCCTCAAGAGGGCGGGTCTGCTCGCGCACCGTCATGGGGTCCGATAGAGGGCGGCCTTCTCATGGAGGCGTTCGAGGCTCTCCTCGAGAGTGGCCAGGTTCAGGTCGAGGACATGGACGCCGTCTCGGAAGTGCTCGAATCCGAGCTGTGCCCAGACCTTGCCGAGCTTGTTGACGGCCCGTTCGCGCCGGGCCTCGCTGAGTTCGCCCTCGTCTGTTTCGCCGAGCGGGGCGGGGTAGCACACGGCGGCTCTGGCTCCGCCGGACAGTTTCCTGATCGCGGTTCCGGCGAAGAGGACACCAAGGCCGAAGCCGCGCCATCGCGGAGCCAGTCGTACGGAGTTGAGGATGAGGATACGGCTGCCGAGCGGTTCGATCAGGTCGTCGAGCTCTTGGTCGAGCCGGCCGCTGCGGACGTTGAAGATGGCTCCGGCGACAAGGCCCAGGTCGGCCTCTTCGTCATCGAGCAGACCGAACGGGTCGCGGGTGTCATAGAGGTCGACGGCCACGATGTCCATGTCGGCGACGTGTTCCACCGGCTTGGTGCCGTCGTCGTAGATGTCGGCGTAGACCCGCCAGGTCTCCGGAGCGGTGTCGGCGTCATCCCCCATGTGGTGACGGTGCTGGTAGGTGAGGGTGACGTCGGCCGGGTCGGCGGGTGGAAGGCGGGCCGGGGAATCGGTCATGGAGATGCGACCTATCGGTGGTGGTCAGTGGGGACGGGCTTCGGCGTGGACCTCATCCTGCCCCGGCAGAGGCATGACCGGACCGATCTTCAGCGATCTGGGCTCGACATCCTGACCAGCCCTGTGAGGAGAGCCATGGCGGCGGTCGACATGAGGAGCGCGGCGACGACGAGGGCGACGGCGCGTACGCCGATCCTGGCCGACGCCATGGTCAGAGCGACCGCGCCCGCCGCTCCCAACGCGAGTTGAGCCGTGGTGAAGACCGAGGTGACACGCCCCATGAGGCCATCGGGCGTCATCTCCTGCCGTACGGAAGTGGCGCAGACCAGCGCCAGCGAGGCGCCGAAGCTGTATGCCGCGGCGATCGCCACGACCGACACCAGGTCGGTGACGACGCCCAGTAGCGCGGTGGCGAACCCCGAGAGGACGTAGGAACCGACCATGCAGGCGGCGAAGCCGTATCTCCTGCGAATGCGGTCGGCGAGGAGAGCACCGGCGACGGCTCCGGCACCGGCCGCACCGAGGACGAGGCCCACTGTCCCGTCGCGCTGCCCGAGGTCGTGCCGTACGTGGTAAATGAAAAGGTCGACCAGCCCGTACGTGGGAATCGCCGTTACGGCCATCAGCACCAGCAGCCGGCGCAGCGGGGGCCGATGCCAGAGAAACGACAGGCAGGCCCGCAGGTCATGCGAGGGTTTCGGCACGGCTGCCGCGCCGTCGTGGTGCCGGTCGCGGGAGGGACACACCTGGACGAAGAGCATCCCGACGGCGGAGAGGGCGAAGCTCACGCCGTCCAGCCCGATGGCCGCCGTGGCCCCGAAGGCCGCGGCGACGCCACCGGCCAGCGGAGGTCCCACCACGAACGCGGTCGCGCCACCCGCCTCGTACAGGCCGTTCGCCGCGGTCAGCCGCTCTCGCCCGACCAGCCCCGTGAGCACGCTCGCGTGGGCGGCCTGGAACAGCACGGCGGAGGCGGAACCGAGCGCCGCGGTCGCGTAGAGCGGCCACAGCCGTGGACCGGCGAGCCAGCACAGCGGGATGGCCAGGTAGAGCGCGGCGCGGAACACGTCGCAGGCGATGATGACCGTTCGTGGTCGGGTCCGGTCGACCAGCGATCCGGCGAACAACCCAGAGACGATCATGCTGACACCGCCGATGGCCGCCGTGACGCCCATCTGCGCGACCGATCCGGTGGTCTGGAGTACGAGGAGCGGGAAAGCGGCCGTCGCGAACGCGTCGCCGAGCATGGAAACGGACTGGCTCAGCCAGTAGATCGCGAAGTCGCGGCTTCCGGCTCTATCTTCCTCTGTGCGCGGCATCGCTCGCTTTCACCAGGCTCGCCGGCCGCATGTCCTTCCACTGCGCCTCGATGTGTTCCAGGCATTCGGCCCGGGGCTTTTCGCCGTAGACGGTCCGCCAGCCATCGGGTACGTCCAGGTCCGACGGCCACAGCGAGTACTGTTCCTCGACGTTGATGAGGACGAGGTAATCGCGGTCCTGATCTTCGAATGGGTTCTGCATGGCGGCCTCCAATAGGGAAAGCACGACGTTGAAGGGATCAGCCGGACGGACTCAGTCGCCGATTCTCATCGTGGACATCGGGCGATCCGGATGAGCGACGGCTTCGCGGAGCAGCATCGTCAGTTTCGTGACCAGTGCTTCGCCGGTTTTCCGGTCATAAAGATCGGTGGCGTAGCGGAACGAACACGCCAGCCCGTGACGGTCGTCCTCCTGCAGCAGGTCCAGGATCAGGTCGTAGGAGAACGGCGACTTCACCGCATCGAGCTTCTCGAGAGTGAGGCCCGGCATCGCGTACGTGCCGGTGACGTCGGCGTCCAGCATGACCTGGAACAGCGGACTGGCCGACGAGTCCCCGTGCGGCCACAGCCGCTCGGCGAGGATTTCGACGGGGATGTCCTGGTTTGCGTATGCGGTGGCATCGGTGTCCCGGACACGGCGTAGCAGCTCGGTGAGGCTGGGATCACCGGAGACGTCGGTCCGCAGCACCACCACGTTGACGAAGAAGCCGACCAGGTCGTGGAGCTCGCTGAGCGTACGCATGGAGACCGGGGCACCGATCGGCACGTCCTCGCCCGCCCCCAGCCGGCTCATCAGGGCCGCCAGGGACGCCTGCATGACCATGAAGACGGTCGTGCCGGTGCGGCGGGCGAGGCCGACGATGTCGCGGTGCAGGTCCGGGTCGATCGTGAAGGGCACCGAGTCGCCGTCGAACGTCGGCCTGTCCGGGCGAGGCCGGTCGGACGGAACGGTCGCCTCCGGCGGGAGGTCCCGTAGCGCATTCGTCCAGTGGGCGAGTTGACGGGAGATCTCGCTACCAGGGTCCTCCAGTTCACCCAGGGACTCCCGCTGCCACGCCGCGAAGTCGGCGTATCGCACGGGGAGCGGCGGCCAGTCCGGCCTGTCGCCGGCGGCGCGGGCGGAATAGGCGGCCGAGAGGTCGCGCAGCAAGATCGCCATGGACGGGCCGTCGGCCGCCGTGTGGAAGATCTTGCAGAAGAGGACATGCTCGCTCTCTCCCAGTTCGAACAGAGCGGCCTGGAACGGGAGGTCGTGCGCCGGATCGAAGGCGGCGGAGTTCTGCGACCTCAGCCGGCCGTCCAGTTCTTCGGGCGAGCACCGGATGATCGGCAGCGTGTAGTCGACCACGGGGAGTAGCCGCTGATGCCGTACCCCGTTCGTCTCCGGCAGGACCGTGCGCAGTGTTCCCTGCCGTTCGACGACGTCACGAACGGCGTTTTCCAGCGCCTCGGCGTCAAGGGGGCCGGCCATCCGGATCGCGGCCGGAATGGAGGTCGGTTCGGTCCGCTCGCGCCCCGTAAGGAACCGCAACCTGTGCTGCGCCCACGACAGCGGTACGTCGTGCGGGCGAGCGCGGGACGTGAGAGGAGGTGTCGTGGCCGCATGGGCGGTTTCCAGCCGTCGCACCAGACCGGCGACAGTGGGCGCTTCGAAGACCGCACGTACCGGAAGCTCGACGCCGAGTCTCGTGCGGGCACCGCCCACCAGCTGAGCCGCGAGGAGGGACTGTCCGCCCAGTTCGAAGAAATCGTCATTGATGCCCACGTCTGCGACGTCGAGCACGTCGGCGAACAAGGCGCACAGCGATCGTTCGAGAGACGTCCGGGCCGGCCGGCCATCACCCGGTGCCCGCTCCGGGGCCGGGAGGGCCTGGCGATCGAGTTTTCCGTTCGACGTCAACGGCAGCTCGTCCAGCCGTACGAACGCCGACGGCACCATGTGATTCGGCAGCACGCCCGACACATGTGCACGCAGGCCCGCGAAGTCGATGGGATCAGCGCCGTGGCGGGAGACCACGTAGCCGACCAACGCGGGATGGCCGGGCCGATCCTCGCGGGCGATGACGGCGGCCCGCGCCACCTGGGGATGAGCCGCCAGAACCACCTCGATCTCACCGGGCTCGATCCGGAAACCGCGAATCTTGACCTGGGAATCCGTACGCCCCAGGTATTCGAGCTGTCCGCCGGTGTTCCAGCGCGCTAGATCACCTGTGCGATACATCCGCTCACCTGCCGGTCCGTACGGATCGGCGACGAATCGCTCGGCGGTCAGTCCCGGCCGACGAAAGTAGCCCCGCGCGAGTTGGACACCGGCGACGTACAACTCACCGGCTACCCCGACGGGAACCGGCTGCAACGCCGTGTCCAGGACATAGACCCGCGTGTTCCACAACGGCCGGCCGATCGGGACTTTTCGCCCCTGCTCGTAGTCGTGAGAGGCCAGGGAATAGTAGGTACAACCCACCGTCGCTTCAGTCGGGCCGTACTCATTGTTCACTGAGACTTCTGAGTTCCGGCGATGCCAGTCGCGCACCAGCCGCCCGTCGACCTCTTCGCCACTGACCACCAGGTCACCGGTCGGGGCGTAGTGGCGGGACTGCGAATCCAGGTAGGACAGATGGCTGGGGGTCACCTCGAGATAGGTGAGCTTCCGTCCCCCCAAGACGGTATCGAGGCCGTCGTCCAGCGTTGCCACATGCAGACAGCCGCCACTGACCAGCGTCCCGTACAACGCGGTCACGCCCAGGTCGAACGCGATCGACGTGTGCAGCAACGTCGACCCACCCAGACTCGGGTATCTCCGCGTGACCTGCGTCAGATAGTTGACGAGACTTCGGTGCTGGACGACGACCCCTTTGGGGCGACCGGTGGAACCGGACGTGTAAATCACATACACCGGATGCTGCGGCAGAAGACGGCCGGCTCGCTCGGCACCGAGTACGTCGCCGTCGTCCAGGCGCCCCAGCGCGGCGATGGTCCGCGGATCGTCCGCGACGATGCGGGGCACCGCGTCCGGAACCTTGCTCACCGTACGGGAGTCGGTGAGGACGAGCAGCGGACGCGCGTCCTCGACGAGGTACGCGACGCGCTCTCTGGGATGATCCGGATCGATCGGAAGATAGGCGGCGCCGGCCTTGGCGATCGCCAAGAGGGTGATGACGAGGTCGGGGGAACGACCCATCATGACCACGACCGTGTCCTCCGGACCGGTCCCGTGTCCGATGATGAGCCGCGCCAGCCGGTTCGCCCGCCGGTTCACCTCGGCATAGCTGAGCGTGGTCTCCTCGAAGACGATCGCGGCCGCGCTCGGGTCTCGTGCGACCTGTGCCTGGAACAACTCCGGGAGCGTCAGGTCGGGCAGCGCACGGGCCGTGTCGTTCCACTCGGCGAGGACCTTCCGCCGTTCGCTTTCGTCCAGGACCTCCACGCGGTGCAGGGGCGTTCCCGGCGCCGTCTCCAACGCGTCCACGAGATTTCGAACGGCCGTGAGGAAGAGCGCGGAGACCGCCCGGCCATCGATCGGCGCGACGGCCTGGACGGTGACGCCGAATCCGTCGCCGACATCGTCCACGCTCACGTACAAGGGGTAGTTGGTGTGCTCGGATACCGTCAGCACCTCGACGCCGTCGATTCCGAGACCGTGCTCCTGGGACGCGACGATGCCGTGACGGTAGTTGAACAGCGAGGTGAAGAGCGGCGTCCGCGCGTCGATCCCGCTGGCCTGCCGGGCCAGCGCGAAGGGAGCGTGTTCGTGTACGAGCAGTGCGGCCAACTGCTCCTGCATCGCCCGAACCGCTTCCACGACCGTCGCGGCACCGGTGTCGGTGCGGACGGGAAGGGTGTTGATGAACAGGCCCGGCATCCGGTCCGATCCCGCGCCGGCGTCCATCCGGCCGGACAACACAGTGCCGAAGACCACATCCCGTCGGCCGGACGTGACAGCGACCACCCGCGCCCACGCGACATGAAAGAAGGTCGCGGCGCTGACCCCCAGCCGCTGCGCCTGCTCCCGCAGACGCAACGCCGGCTTCGCGTCCAGCTCGTAGCGTTCTTCCACCGCGTTACGGCCATCGCCGTGAACATCGGCGACGCCGAACGGGGCCGTCGGCTCCTCGACACCACGCAACAGACGGGCGAAGAACTCCCGGTGCTCCTCGCGGGGAACGCCCAGCCGCGTCTGCGCGACGAAGTCGCGGAACGGAAGCGGAGCCGGTAGCTCAGCCGCACGTCCCTCCATGAAGGCACGTATCTCGTCCATCAAGGTCGCCATGGTCGTCTGATCGCCGATCAGATGGTGTGTCTGCAGCACGGCGAGCCGGTGGCCGGTCTCCGGGTCCGTGCACGCGTGGAGGCGGAGCAGCGGCGCCCGCGAGATGTCCATGCCGGTGTCGTAGGTTGACAGCAGCCGGTTGATGAGCACGTCCCGGGTGGGCGCGCGCGGGGCTTCGGCCTCCCTCACCGTGAGCTCGACGCCGCGCTGAACGACCTGCACGGGCTCGCGCAGCCCCTCCCACATGATCGCCGTACGCAGGACGTCATGCCGGTCGATGACCATCTGAAGACCTGCGACGAACTGGTCGAACCGACGGCCGGCGTCGAACTCCAGAACCACCGACGAGACATAGACGTCATGACCATCGTCCGAACCCAGAAGGTGGTAGAAGAAAATGCCTTCCTGCGACGGCGTCAGTGGATAGACGTCAGCGACGTTGGCCGCACCGCCGGGCACGCGGGCGATGATGCGATCGAGCTCGTCCTGACTCAGGTCGGCCAGGGTGATGGCATCCGGGGTGATCGCCGTGGCGTCGTCCGGGATTCGGTTCGGCGGCACAACGTGTTCGCGCCTCATCCCCTGCGTCAGGCCCGCCACCGTCGGTGAGGTGAACAGCGCCCGTACGTCGGCAGGAACTCCCCGACCGCGCAACCGCTCCACCAGCGTCACCGCCAGCAGGGAGTTACCGCCACGAGCGAAGAAGTTGTCGTCGATACCGACCCGGTCCACGCCGAGAACCTCGGCGAAAACCGCGCACAGCGTCTCCTCCCGGGAGTTCCGCGGCGCCCGGTACACCTCATCGGAGGAGTGGTCGGGCGCGGGCAGCGCCGGCCGGTCGAGCTTCCCGTTCGGATTGAGCGGCAACTCATCCAGCGACACGAATGCCGAAGGCACCATGTACTCGGGCAGCAACCCCGACAGATGGCCGCGCAGGTCGGCGATGTCGACGACAGCGCCGGCCTGAAGGGGGACCACATAACCCACCAGCCGGAGTCGTCCCGGCCGGTCCTCACGCGCCAGGACCGCGGCCCGCGCCACGGACGGGTGGGTCATCAGAACGGTCTCGATCTCACCTGGCTCGATGCGGAATCCGCGGATCTTCACCTGGAAGTCGGTGCGCCCGAGATACTGCAGAGTGCCGTCGTGGTTCCAGGTCCCGCGGTCACCGGTGCGGTACATCCGCGAGCCCGCCGGCCCGTAAGGGTCGGCGACGAATCGCTCGGCGGTCAGGCCCGGCCGGTTGAGGTAGCCCCGCGCGAGCTGGGCACCGGCGATGTACAGTTCGCCGGCCACTCCGGGCGGGACCGGCCGTAGGTTCCCGTCGAGTACGTACACCCTGTTGTTGGCCAGTGGCCGGCCGATCGGCGGGTCGGCGCATGAGGTGTCGTCCAGGAGGGCCATGGTCGAGCAGATCGTCGTCTCGGCCGGGCCGTATGCGTTGGCGAGTACGCCGCCGGTGTCATGGAGGCTCTGGGCCAGGGAACTCGACAGCACCTCTCCGCCGGAGAGCTTCACCACCCCGCTGAGGGCGTCGGGGCGGGCGCTCGCGAGTTGCGCCCACAGCGACGGAGTGGACTGGAAGACGGTCGCGCCGGACTTCCTGATCGTCTCGGCCATCGCGTCCATGTCCAGGACCGTGTCGCGGGAGACCACGATGACCTGGCCGCCGTCGAGCAAGGGCGCGAGGAGTTCGAAGTTGGAGACGTCGAACCCGATGGCGGCCACGGCCAGCAGCCGATCGGCGGCGTCCAGCCCGAGCTGCTCGCGGGCGGTGTAGATCAGGTTGACGAGCGGACCGGCGCAGACGACCACACCTTTCGGCCGGCCGGTGGATCCGGAGGTGTAGATCACGAACGCCGGGTTCGCGGGCGAGGGCACGGCACGGAGCTCGGCGTCGGCCACGTCCGCCGCGTCGGTGTGTTCCAGCTCGGCCAGGACATGCGGGGAGTCCACGACCACGAGTTCGCGCCCACCTGTCTCCCCCTGTTCGACCAATGACCGGAGAGCGGTGCTGGTGATCACCAGGGAGCGGCATGCGTCATCGAGTATGTAGCTGACGCGGGCCGCGGGGAGACCGGGATTGATCGGTACGTAGCCGCCACCGGTCTTCAGGACCGCCAGCAGGGCGACGACCAGGTCGGCCGAGCGTTCGATCGCCACTCCGACCAGGGTCTCAGGCCCCGCACCCCGCGCGATGAGGAACCGCGCCAGCCGGTTGGCTCGCCGGTTCACCTCGGCATAGCTGAGCGTGGTCTCCTCGAAGACGACCGCGGTCGCGTACGGGTCTCGTGCGACCTGCGCCTGGAACAACTCCGGGAGCGTCGAGTCCGGCATCACGCGGGCCGTGTCGTTCCACGCGGTGAGGACCCGGTGTCTCTCCTCCTCGGTGAGCACGTCGATCCTGTCGATCGTTGTGTGCTCATCGGAAGCGGAGAAGGATTCGAGAAAACGAGCGAACCTACGGGCGTTCTCGGCGTTGAACAGTCCGCTGTAACGATCGGCGTTCGCGCTGAACTCGACCCTGATCGCGGTGTCGGCCCAGCTGTACAGGTCCATTGAGAAATCATTGGGCGTCGCCGCCTGGAAGGGGCGAGCGCTGCAGCTGAGGCCGTCGAACAGTGTCTCGAATGGATATGTCTGTATGTTTACTATCGGACCGTACAGCTCGCCATCGGTGCCGCGCAGGCCGAAATCCCGACGCATATCCTCGTATCGATAGCGCTGGTGGCGCAACGCCCCCTTCATGGCTCGCGACGTTTCGCGGATCAGTTCGCCCACCGACATCGTTCTCGAAACGCGGACCCGCACGGGCAAGATGTTGGCCGTCATGCCGGGGATCGGCCCTCTGGCCGGCCCGACACGGCCCGTGACCGCGAGGCCGAGGACGATGTCGTCCGCGCCGGTGAGAAGATGAATGAACGCGACGGCCGCGGCGAACCCGAGAACGGGAAAGCTCGTTTTGGAGCGCCGCGCACTCTCTCTCAGGCGAGCGGCCGCATGCGAGTCGATCTCTTCTGTCTGACGTACGAGACCGCCCCCCGTTCCCGCCCGTCCCGAACTCAACGTGACAGGGGCGGGAATATCGGCGAGAGCCGCCCGCCAGTAGTCTCTGTCGCTTTGGAAGGCCGGGGAGGTGCGATACGCCGAGTCGAGCTCGACGAGCGTACGCACCGATGCCAGCGGGCGTCCCGCATCAGGCCGTCCCGAGCGAAGCGACGCATAGATTTCGGCCAGCCGGCCGAAGACGACGACGAGACTGAAACCATCCGCGACCAGATGGTGGGCTCGCTGAAACCACAGATAATGATCTGGGCCGATCTTGAAAAGTTCTTGCTCGTGGAGGGTATCCGCATAAAGATCGAACGGCTGTTCCATCGCCGCCCGCATACGTGCGTCCGCGATGGCAGGCGAGTCCACCTCGCTGCTGAGATCACAATAGTTGAACGGATGTCCATCGGGTTTCGTGAAAAACTGTCTGACCGTTCCTTTGTCCATTGTGAAGTGGGCGCGCAGGGCATCGGACTCATCGACCACCCTGTGGTATGCCTGCCTCATCAGATCTACGTCGACGTGGCCTCGTATTTCGAGAGCCGCTCCAATATTGTATTTGGCGGCATAGGCCGTGGAATGCTGTGCGTACCAAATACCGATCTGGGCCGACGTGAGGTCAGAGGACTCGACGGTCTCGTGCATCCTGGCGCCTCTTCCTCTGTATGAACAAAGCTCGATGTAGCCTTGAACGGAGGTCAAACGAGGGCGATCGTAGATGCGCGTTATGTATAACGTCAAATCTCGGAGGGCTCTTTATAAAACACATTGGGCTGGCGTCTAGAATTTCACTGCCAGAACATCGGACGAACGTGCCGAGGTCAATTAGGGGCCGATTTCGGCAGGCGCGCGCATGGGAAATCTCCGAGCTTGCAGTTCTGTTTCCGGGCGGCACAGATCATCCGGCGGGAGAGGTGTTCTCCGTCGCGGACGATCACGAGTTGTGCCGGACGGTCTAGCCCCCGGGTCGGCGGTCCCGCGCGCGCTCCAGGACCTTTTCGCTGGTCAACGGGCTCTTCGGGTGGTGACTGAGACACAGCGGCGTCCGTACCTTCCGCGGAGCCTCACCCTCGGCCGCGACGTAGAACTCGCCGGAACGCAGCCGCGATACGTCGGGGACGTCCCCGCCCTTGGCCTTCACCATCTCCCGTGCGGCCTCGATCTGGATCGGGCTGTTCAGCAGGCCGTAGAACTGGGTGGCCGCATTGCCCGGAATACGGTTGTGCAGCCCCTTCGGAGCCTGGGTGGCGAACACCAGCCCGAGGCCGTACTTGCGCGCCTGTGAGGCCAGGGCGAGGGTGTTCTGCGTGCACGCCGTCATGGTCCCCGCGGGTGCGAGCGTCTGGGCCTCATCCATCACGAACAGCCCGAGCAGCGGCCGATCCCCGGCCGGGTGCTTCTTGATGTGCGCGAAGAGCGCCATCTCCAGCTGGTTGACGAAACTCTGGCGCATGTCGTCGGAGGGCAGCCCGACCAGGCTGATCACCGAGACACGTGCGCGCTTTCCGCTGGACGGGGTCAGCAGGACCGCCGGGTCCAGCGGCGTGCTGTCGCCGCCGAACATCGGGTCGTTGTCCATCGACGCCGTGAGCGTCTGAGCCAGGCCGCCGGCGATCTTGTCGGCGCCGTCGAGCTCGCTGACGCCGTCCGGCAGGTCGGCGAGCGTGTGGGGCTCGAAAACTCGGTCTCCTGCCGTGAGCTGAGGTCTCACGGCGGGATCACGATCGGGGCTGGCAGCATCCCGAGATGCTGTTGACACTTCTCTATCGGTCGATCCGGGGCCTATTCGATTTGCTGACCGTGATCGTACGCTCTGATCTGTCCACGTTAGGCCGAGTTGCTCGTGCCCCGGCACGAGCAACAGGTTCTGCGCCGGCAGGTCCAGGGTCGGACTCGATGAAATCCTGCTGTTCGGCTCTGGCCGGCCGCGCTGTCGCAGCTGTTACCCCGCCCCCGTTGGGACGAGGTCTTCCCCATCACCCCGGGAGAATCCCGCTTGGGGGCATATGTCGACCGGCCGTGCGCCCCAGGGCAGACCGGTCACGTCGATGCCCTCGGCGTCGACCGGTACGCCGGTGACGCGGACCCCCATCGAGCGGAACAGGAGGCTGGCGGATGGCCGGAGTCCTCGACCGCGACGCGGCAACCGAAATCGATCAGTACCCGGCCGATGAGATCGAGCGACTTCGGGGCGCCGTGGTTAACGACGTCGTCCGTACGCGATCATCGACGGCCGGTTTCCCGCCGGGCGGCCATCCGTGAGCCGACCCGCCGGCTTCAGTCTCTCCCGGAACACAGCGGCCGTCGCGTACGAGCGACTGGCCGCCGATGGGTTCCTCACAGCTGCCGGTTAGGTCTGCGCGGCCACCCCAGGGCGCCCAGGGGCACGTGGACGTCCATCCGGCGAACCGATAGTGGCCCAGCAACTGATGGAGGAATTGGCCCTTACCGTTGGGTCATCGTCCCTCCTAGCGTTGGCCTCCCGAGGATGAGGAGAACGGCGTGACCAGTGTCGATATGTGGTTCGACCCCAAATGTCCGTGGGCGTGGATCGCCTCGCGCTGGCTGCTGGAAGTGGAGAAGGTACGAGACGTTCAGGTCCGCTTCCACGTCATGAGTCTGGCCATGCTGAACGACGGTCGCGAGGGCCTGGAGGAGCGGTACGCCAAGTGGCTGCGCGACGCGTGGGGGCCGGTCCGCGTGGCGATCGCGGCCGAGCAGAAGTACGGCGGTGAGGTGCTGCGCGGCCTGTACACCGCGCTCGGCACCCGCATCCATCACGACAGGGCGCCGATCGGCCGCGACCTGTACCTCGCCGCACTGACCGAGGCGGGGCTGCCCGCGGAGCTCGCCGACGCCGCGGACGGCACCGACCACGACGAGGCGCTGCGGGCGAGCCAGCACGCCGGTCTCGACCTGGTAGGGGAGGACCTCGGTACTCCGGCGATCCACGTGCCGGGGCCGGACGGCGAGCCCATCGCGTTCTTCGGCCCGGTGGTCAGCCCCATTCCGCGCGGCGAGGCCGCGGGGCGGCTGTGGGACGGCGTGCTCCTCGTGGCCGGCACGGACGGGTTCTTCGAGCTGAAGCGCGCCCGTACCCGCCGCCCGATCCCGGACTGACCGATGAAAGGAATCCCACCCGCCGGGCCGCCTCGCGTACTGGCCCTGGCGTACCTGGCCGGTTCCATCGGCGACGGCGCGTACTACGTCACGTCGGCGCTGTACTTCACGCGCATCGTCGGGCTCAGCCCAGGACAGATCGGTTTCGGGCTGACCGCGGGCTGGGCCGTCGGCTCGGTCGTCGCCGTACCGCTGGGGCAGCTCGCGGACCGGCGCGGCCCCCGGGGCGTCGCGGTGCCACTCGCGGTCGCCACGGCCGTGTCACTCCTGGCCTTCCTGCTCGTGCACTCCTTCGTACCGTTCGTCTTGACGGCCTGCCTGTACGGGAGCTGCCAGAGCGGCCTCGCGGCGACACGTCAGGCCCTGCTGGCCGGCTTGGTCGGCCCGTCCGAACGCACGAAGCTCCGCGCGTACCTGCAGTCGACGGTCAACGCGGGCCTCGGCCTCGGCGCCGCCCTCGGGGGCGTGGCGCTGAGCTTGGGAACCCGCCCGGCGTACCTGACGGTGTTCGCGCTGGACGCTTTGAGCTTCTTGGCGTCGGCCGCCGTCCTCATGCGCCTGCCGGCCCCGGCGCCCGTCCCGGCTCCTGCCGCGGGCCCGTCGTCATCGGTGCTGCGGGATCGGCCGTACGCGCTGGTCACACTGATCAACACGTTCATGTTGCTGTACATGCCGCTGCTGAGCCTGGTGCTGCCGCTGTGGATCGTACGGCGGACGGCGGCGCCGGCCTGGACGGTGTCGCCTTGTTCGTACTGAACACGGTGAGCGTCGTCCTGTTCCAGGTCCGCGCGGCCCGCCAGGTGACCGGAACGGCATCGGCCGCCCGCCGGGTACAGCACGCCGGCGTGGTCCTGCTCGCGGCATGCGGAGTCTTCGCCCTGTCGGCGTCGGGCCGCTCGGCGTGGACGGCCGGGGCGGTGCTCGTCGTCGCCGCCGTCCTTCAGGTGATCGGCGAGATGCTGCTGGGCGCCGGGCTGTGGGAGATCGGTTTCGCCCTGGCCCCCGCAGACCGGCAGGGCCAGTACCAGGGCTTCTTCGGCGCGGGCACGGCGGTCGCGCGGATGCTCGGCCCGCTGCTGCTGACGACGCTGATCATCGGGTGGGGTCTGCCCGGCTGGCTGGTGTTGGGCGGGATGTTCCTTCTGGCCGGCTCGGCGATGGCCCCGGCCGTACGCTGGGCCGAACGGGATCCGAGGCGATCCCGTCCGGCGCGGCCTGACGGACCTGCGGCTAATCCGGATGAACCATCCACCAGGACCGAGCCGAGACGGGGCCCCGGCCTCCTATGTGCTCAGGCCCGCTCTGGCTCTGTCTTGAGCAGGTCGGCGAGAAATTCCTGCGTCTCCGGATCGACCGCATAAAGAACGGTGCCCACCATGCCTCGTGTGAGCAGCACCTTGTAGATGTTGCGGATATGCCGCGCGTACTGCAGGTCGGTGATGGAACGCCGCTTGAAATCAGGGTCCTTGTTGGCCTCGCGTACCGTGATCAGCCGACCGTCCCGGGCCACGATGTCGGGGCCGAGGATCACACCTGACCAGTCGTACTCGAAGCCTTGGGCGGTGTACACGCACCCGACCTGCTCGAAGCCACCGTCGAAGGTCGCCCACAGGGCACTGGGCGGTGCGTCGCCGACGGCCCGCTCGCCCTTGACGTTCCACGGCTTCGCCCAGTCACCGATGCGGACGTCGTCGACGAGGCGGCCGTCCTTCGCGTCACTCCACGGCCAGCAGTAGCCGGCCGATATGCGCGCTGAATGGCCGCCTTCAAGCTTGTCCCGCAGCGTCTCTTCCATCTCGCGTGGGGACTCGGCGAGCCGTACCTCGAAATGGTCGTCACCGCTCCACGCCTCCGGCCCCCCGGGCTCGATGTCGAGAAGGCGGAGCACCCAGTCCTCGTACTTGCGACTGCCGCCGCAACGGAACTGGCCGTCCAGCGGGACGTGGTGGACCCGGATGCCCAGCCGGGCGGCCTGAGACTTGATCGCCTCGACCGTCCCGATCTCGTTGGACTTCACGACCTGGTGCTCGTCGAGCAGGAAGACCGGCACGCGGGCGACCGCGAGCAACTCCTCCACCTGCGGCCGCCCGGTCCGCTGCGCCGCCCGGGTGAAGCGGTTCTCGGACGTCTCACGGATCCGGTGCGCCTCGTCGCAGATCAGCACCTCGAACGAGTTCTTCTCCGCCTGCATGAAGCTGTTGAAGTACGTGAACATGTTCTTGACCCGGGGCGATCCCTTGCCCACATGCCGGCGCAGCGTCTGGGTGAACGACCGGGAGCCCGTCGCGTGCAGGACTGTGTGCCCGTGTCGTGCCAGGTGCCCGAGCAGAGACAGCGCGATGACGCTCTTTCCGCTGCCCGGACCACCGGTGACGACGACCGCCTCTTTGGAGTCCGACTGGCGAGCCTTCCGCACCGCGTGCTTCACGAGGTCGTACGCGATCTGCTGTTCGGCCAGCAGCGTGAACTGCTCACGGTCCTTGATCTCCGCGGCCGCATGCTTGAGCAACTGCTTCGACGGGCGCGGCGTGCTGTCGAGCAGCCGGTCCCCGGCGTCGACGCCCGGCTCCGGCGCGAACTGCCCGCGCAGGTACTCCAGGAAGCCGCCTCGCCGGGTCTTGGTGAACAGGCGGGTGCGTTCGGTGGTGGCCAGGTCGAGGAGGTCCTGGACGTCGAGGTCCTGCGCGTTGTGAAGATAGGCGACACCGTGGAGGGCGTCCGGATGCTCGCTCAGCGAACTGGCGAAGTCGGCGATGTACTCGCAGTACTTCTCGACCTGCCGCAGCGGATGCCCGAGCATGCGATAGACGCCGGGGACCAGCACGAGGTTCTCGTCGTCCTCGTAGAGCTCGGCCTGGCTCCACTGCTTGAGCTCGACGACCACGTACCGATCGCCGCCGGTACGCGCGTCGACCCCGGCCAGCACGACATCCGCCCGCATGCTGGTGAGCGGGCGCTGATATTCGATGAGCATCTCGACCTTGCCGAGCCCCGCCTCGACCAGGTCGCGTGCCAGCACCGGCAGGCTCCGCCGCCAGGAATTCTTCTCCGCGTCCGAGGTGGACCGCCCCGTCGTCATCCGGAGATTCTCGGCGAGGATGCCGACAAGCCGTCGTTCCATCGTTGAGCCGACCAGATTCTCGGCGGAGACGCGCAGCGCCGTCACGAACTTCCCCCAGGCAGCACGAAGAACTCGTGCGGGTGGGGGCATGTCCGCGATCAGCGAAGATCGGCGAAAGCCCGTCGGGCCGCATTCCTAACGAAAGATCACACTACAACCGATCCCGTGCTGTCCTCGCCGGTTTACAGCGGACGGTAATTCGACGAGCACGAGATAGAACACCCAACTCACCGCCGTCAGGAGGCGGAGAAGCGAACCGGCTCACGGAGCGTGAGGCGTGCTCCTTCGAGGTCGGCGAGCCGAGCCGACAGTGTCGCCTCGGCGAGATGGCGCGGCAGCGCCGTGCTGAATTTCAGGCCGTTCAACGCGTCGTCGTCGACGTAGGAAGACAGAGTCGTTCGTGCGCGTCGGAGACCGCGACTTCCCAGATGGCGGGAGTCAGATCTCGGCGGAGGCGGATACAGAACTCCTCGACCCGCTGTGCGGGGTCGGCCATGCTGCTGACACTGGCTGCGGAAGTTCGGTGCCGCCGAGGGCGGTCGTGGCGAGGCGCCCGCAGAGCCGGTGCTGGCGATCAGGGTTGCTCATGTAGAGCGGGTGGCTACGCAGAGCCTCGTAACAGCGTCGAGTGTTGCCGGGGGCCTCCGTGCAGAATCGCTCCATCCCTTGGCCGCTTCGTTCGTGGCGAAGCGGAAGCGCCATTAGTCGCTGACAGGTGGCGAAGGGACGTCGTCGCCGCGCTTGGAGGACACCGCGAGCGACCTGCCGCGGATCGCCAAGGTGCTGGAGTGCTTCCTTATGGGTCTTGAAGCCGTCGACCGCCAACGCCTCGTCGAGAACGCTGGGCAGCTCATGGTGAAGCTCGGTCACTCCGACTTCGCTCAGGAGTCGAACGGCTGACCGGAGGCCAACATCGGCTGAGCTTTGGTCGGAGCCGTCAGCATCGTGATCGTGATGCCAAGGATGCGGCACACGGAGAGTGTTCGCACCGCACTTGCCAACCCGCGAGGAGCGGGATCTATGCCACTTTTGGTGGAAGGTCCGAGTTGGCTAAATGATCACCTGATCTGGATAATCCGGTGAGTGAAGGCATATGTAGGGGTTACGGACGGTTCGTGGTATCGGTTCCTTGCGGCACGTCCTAAGCTGGGCGAAGTCAATTTCTGGCGTCCGTCCAGTAAGCAGGCGTTCCGATCACTCGGCTCGGGGGAGCCGTTCTTCTTCAAGACCAAGGCCCCGCAGAATCGGATCGTCGGCGGAGGGTTCTTCAGCGACTTCGTGCGGCTTCCGTTGTCAGAGGCATGGGATCGGTTCGGCGAAGCGAACGGCGCGGCAAGCCTGAGTGACCTGCGCCATCGCATTAACACCAATCGCGCGGAGCCGATCACGGTGGGCGATGACCCGGTCATCGGATGCATCCTCGTGAGAGATGTGCGCTTCTTCGTCTCAGGGGAGGAGGCCGAACCGCCCCACGACTTCGCCTCCAACCTCGTGCAAGGAAAAAGGTACGACCTCGCGACCCATGTAGAAGCCGGTTATCTGGAGCGGCTGGTCACCCGCCTACTCGGCCGCGACGCAGAGCTTGACGACTCCCAGCCGTGGCGTCGGCCCGGGGCGGTGTTCGGGGACCCGCGACTGTCGCGTCGTCGACTCGGGCAGAGCTCGTTCAAGACGGCCGTACTGGCGGCGTACGAGGAACGGTGCGCGGTCACCGGCAGCCGGCTCCGCCCGACCCTCCAGGCCGCGCACATTCGTCCCGTCAGTGAAGACGGCGAGCACCGTCTGGACAACGGCCTGCTGCTACGTGCGGACCTCCACGCCTTGTTCGACGCGGGTTACCTCGGCGTGGACCTGGACTACCGGTTCAAGGTCAGTGCACGGTTGCGAGCGGACTTTGAGGATGGTGAAGAGTTCTACGCGCGAGTCGGCCAGCCGATCGCCCTCCCCGAGCGTGCTGCCGATCGGCCTAATCGAGCGTTCCTGGAGTGGCATGAGGCGAGAGTCTTCAAAGCATCGTGATGACATTTCAGGGCGTGCTCGAAGAGGGTTTTGAACGCTGATAAATATTCTTGCACCCGACGCAGCAGAAACGTGTGGACCCTGACTACAGCGGGCCCCGCGCGGGTCAGTGGCTGTCCGGCACAGGCAGGACCATCGTTGTCCTCGACCGAGTCGAGCGCCTCGGCCTCGGGCGCGGCAAGGACGTCCTGCTGACGACGTTCGACCGCAACCTTGCTCCGACCTTCGTAAAAGGTCGGAACAGTTCGGTAGGAATTCACCGACCGTGTCGAGACTTCTGGATCGTCGACGTTTTTCGACCCGGTCGTTCCCGCGTTCAGTCGCCATGGTCGCCTCTCGCTACGGTGCGGGCGGCAGATAAGAGCGCCGATGTCTGCGCGCCACGGAATCGGTGACGTGCGGACATTTACCCTCCCAAGTAGGCGCGCGATTTCCGGTGTGGCCGATTGCGGCCGATCGGGAGACCTGACTTTCGTGTGCAGGTATACCGGTTCGTTCCAGGCCGACCCGGCGTAGCCGCGCCTGGCGATCAGATGCCCGGCGCTACCGTGGTCCGCGAAGCCGGCGGGATGATCGCTACCTCGACACATGAAGAGTTCGGTTCGCTTCGGCTCGACTTGCGCCAACGCGCGTTCTGCGTGGTCATGTACGGAGTCCTTGCTTCTCGGGAAGCTCATCGGCGAGCAGGTTCATGAAGGAAAGGCTGCGGACTTCTGAAAGCGCCCTGCTCCGTACATAGTCGTATCTATGCGCATATCGCGCTACCTCGGTGGACTCGCTGTAGAAGAGTTCTGTTGAGATGGTTTGAACGGCTGCCATCGGCGGATCGTTGGGATCGGGAAAGTTGAAAAGGACGAAGGATCCGCCAGGTGTCAGCGTTTGCGTCATGCCGGTGACCAGCGGAAAGATCCGTACCGTCACGCGGGGTTGGGTTTCAGCGACGCGGATGACGTGGTGGAGTTGGGTGTACATCACGTCGGGCGGAACGCTGAAGCGGCGGAGGCCGACCTCGTCGAGGATCACCTCGAACTCGGGTCCATCAGGGCGGAGGACGGTGTGCTGACGCTGGAGTCTCGCTTCGACCAGGCGCTCGGGGATATAGGTGATAGGGCCTTCGGCCTTGGCATGTTCGATGAGTGCCCAGGTGTAGTCCTGGGTCTGCAGAATGCCGGGCATGGCGCCGGGCTGGTATTCGCGGATCGTCTTCGCGCCGGACTCGATGTCGGCGTACAGCCGCTGGCGGTCGCCCATCGTGTCGCCGAAGGCGTCCCACCAGCCACGCTCAGCGGCGTCGCGGGCGATGCGGACGATCTCGTGCCACTTATCGCCGCTGACACCCAGGACGTCGAGGATCTTCATGATCTCGGCGAGGTCGGGGCGAATGTGGGCGTTCTCCAGCTTGGAGATCTTCATCCGAGACTGATGGATCAGCCTGGCCAGCCGGTCGGCGGTCATGCCACGTTCCTCGCGCAGCGCGCGTAACTCCGCGGCAAGCCGTCGCCGGCGCACGAAAGGGCTGGTCATCGTCGGCCTCCCCGACGCAGTCGATCACGAGGTGTCGAGCCGATTACAGCATGCGTCGATCGGTCACGTTCTGAAATCGATGGACATCAGCGCCGGTTCGGCGTCGGTATCGCGCCAGGCGCGAACGTTCGGCTGCTGAACGCTCCCGCAAGGTGGGCGCGCAAAAGACATTCACCGATGCTCGGGCCTGTCCGAGCCGGGGACCGTTCCAGGAACATCGGACATGGCTCAGTCGGCGTCGAAATACCGTGACAGGTAGAAGCGGTACATGGCGCCGGTGGAGGCCGGCATCTCTTCGGCCTTCTTGATGATGCGGTGGCCGGAGAAGTGCGCCGGGTTGATCCGGAGTTCGCTGCTGAAAGCACGCACCACGTAGCCGGACGGACGAGAGGTCCTGACGCTCGCGTTCGGTCTTGAACCGGCCGACGTACTGCCCCAGGAACCGCTTGGAGCCAACATCAACCCGTACGCCCAGCTCATCCTCGGCGATCCGGGCGATCACATCGTCGATCCCCTCACCCTTGAACATTCGCAGGCCAGGAAGCGCCCAGCAGTTCTCGTACGGGGCGATTGTCCGCCGGACGAGTACCACGCCATCGGCTTCGGGCAGTTCGACCACAAGGTCGAAGGTCGGTATGACGCTCCAATCCAGCAGTTGTTCGAACACCTCGCGCGGAGCGAACTTGATCTCGGGGTGCCGGGGAGCGGTCACTGGATTCCTCTCTGCACGATGTCGGTCGCGGTACGCCAGACCTGGTCCCGGTCAGGAAGGACGAGTACGTCGTCGGCGAGTTCGAGCCGGTGGGCATGGCTGCCGCGCGTACGATCATGGTCGATATCGCTGACCCTGAAAAGCGCTTGGAATGCGGCAGGGCGTTGCCGTAGCCGGTCGGCAATGTCGGCCAGGACGCGGCGATCTTTGAACAGCAGCTGAAGCGCACGTGTGCCCGTGCCATGGGTGCCGCCGAAGCTGATGATGGAGAATCCTCCATCGGTCGCGTCGCGCGACAGGTAGTTACGGACTTTGGTGACGAGGAGATAGTCATCGAGCAGGAGCCCGTACTCGTCCACCTTCGGTACGTAGATCCGATCCGGGGCCGAGATGCGCCAGTTCGGTCGCTCTACGAGTCCGCGCCCGGGGACGAACCGGCGGGCCACCGCCGAGTCCGCCACATCGTTCTTGGAGATCACTCAGCGATAGGGCAGGTCAAGCGGAACCTGGTCGAGTGCCAGTGAATCGGGATCGCCGTCGGGTGAGTAGCCGAATAACAGCCGGGACAGTCCTTCGGCTGTAGGGCTACCGATGAGTGCCAGGTCATGTTCGGCATGGGTAAGAATCGCGTCTTCGACACGGAGCCGGCCGTTCCGGAGTGCTTCGCAGTCCTTAAGCCGATGCCGGCCGTGGGATTCAGCGCGAACGTTCGGCTTCGCAACGCTCCGGTAAGAAACGACGCACGCGGCATGCGTTCTGGCATTGCGCGTGCGAAGCCGACGTTCGTCAATCCGCTCGTGTTAACCGGTGGTGACGGAGCGGTGATGGAGTGTGAACTGAGGAGCGACCAGGCGGTTCTCCGAAGTCACCAGACGCCTCCGTGAGGTGCCCATGCTGCTACCTATCCTCTTGCCCGTCGCCCCGGCCATGTATTGGCGGCGGACGTTCCCCGGCCGTGCCGACCAGGCTCACGAGGTACGAGCGTTCACGACCGCTCTGATGCCGGACCATCCACGCCACGACGAGTTGCTACTCGTGGTCGGCGAACTCGCAGCGAACGCCCTGCGCCACACCAAATCCGGTCAGGGTGGAATGTTCACCGTGGACGTATCCCACGCCGACAAGCGAACGTGCGTCTCGGTCACCGACGACGGCGGACCGACCGAACCGGTGGCCGCCGAGGCAGGGGAGTGGGACGAATCGGGCCGCGGCCTGCGTACGGTCGCACTGCTCGCCGACAGCTGGGGGTGGCACGGCA
Source organism: Actinomadura sp. DC4 (assembly GCF_030406325.1). Classification (GTDB taxonomy): domain Bacteria; phylum Actinomycetota; class Actinomycetes; order Streptosporangiales; family Streptosporangiaceae; genus Actinoallomurus. Next base: position 441,894 of record NZ_JAUEQY010000001.1, read on the forward strand.
ACGACACCGGCCGTACGGTCACCGCCGTCTTCGCCGCGGAATCCGACCATGACGACCTGCTCAACGAGAGCGGCCGGGGCCTGGTCATCGTCGACGCGCTCGCGGCCCGCCGCCGGCACGCCGCCACGGCGCACGACAAGCCCGTGCACGCGATCGTCTCCACGCCGCTCGTCAAGCTCACCGTTGCCGAGCTCGCCGAGATCAGGACGGCCGTGCGGTGACCGGCCCGACACCACTCGACCCGCCGCCGATCCTGCCCGGCTACACCGTCCGCTGGGACGCTCAGGCCGGACAGTGGGCCGCCACCGCCGACCGCTTCGGTACGGTCCTGCGCGGCGCGAACCAGGACGAGCTGAACGAGGCCCGCTGGGACCTCATCCTCCGTCTTGCCGAGGAACTCCAGCGAATACTCCGGCAGCCGCCCGTGCGCGGCTACTCCCCGCCGCCGCGAAGACCCTGAGACTCCCCGTACGGCCGACGCCCCTGGACGGTCGCATGAAGACCACGCCTTACCTTGAGGCCGCCGCCCCGCCCCCCGGGAGCAGCGGCCGAAATTGTGGCGGGCAAGGGGAGGCCCGCCGCTCCGGCCGCCTGGGGCGGGCCGTCACCTGCCTGACGTGCTCGCCCCGGGCGGCACCCCCGTACGCTGCGGTCCGGCCGCTTCACACGAGAGGGCCCGGGACTGCGGCCGTGATCATGATGAGGACCCCTCGCATGCAGGACGACCGGTTGCTGACCCCGCGCGAAGCCTCCCGCCATCTCGGTGTCACCGTGACGACGCTGTCGCGATGGGCGCGGAACGACCTGCTGCCGGCGGCGTACACGCCCGGCGGGCACCGCCGCTACCGCCTCGCCGACATCCAGACGCTCCGAGCGGAGCGCGAGCGGAGGGCGGAGGAGTGGGAGAGCGACGCCGTACGGCTGTACGAGCAGGGTTGCTCGATCAGAGAAGTCGCTCGGCATTTCGACTGCACGGCGGGAATTTTCGATAATTGGTCATCACTATAAGAGATCATGAGCTAACTTAACGTGACATGCCGTCTCCTCGTCATGACACCATCAACCGGTTGTTCCGGGAGCATCCTGCACTGGCCGTGGAGATCCTTCGTGAGCTGACGGACGTCGCTTTGCCGCCGGGCCTGCCCGTACGGCTGGAGAGCAACGACTTCAACGATCGGCCGTCGAGGGACTTCCAGCCCGACACGGTGATCACCGTTGGTCCTCCACAGAAGCAGACGCACGGGATCGTGGTGGAGGTTCAGCAGGAGAAGTCCGTTGCCAAGCGGCGGCAGTTACCGCGCTATGCCGCTGCGTTCTGGTTGTCGCTGCAGTGCCCGGTCACCGTGTTGTGTATTTGCCCCAATGCTGACGCGGCCGTCTGGTATGCCGAACCAATTAATACCGAGTTGCCCGGTTTTGTCTTTCGGGCCGTAGTGCTGGGGCCACGTGATGTTCCTGTGATCACCAGCCCGGACCGTGCCGTCGGCCAACCCGGGCTGGCGGCGATGGCGGTGATGGTCCATGGGCGCGACCGCCGGGTCGTCGAGGCGTTCATGGCCGCGCTGGAAATCATCAAGCCCGAACACGCTCCGCAGTACTATGAATACGCCTATGGCATGGCCGCACCTGAGATTCGACGCGTCCTGGAGGAAATCATGGCTTCTTCGACCTGGCCCGTCTACAGCCCCTTCGCCCGCGAACACTTCGGTCGCGGAAAGGACGAAGGCCGCGTGGAGGGCCGCGTGGAGGGCAGGGTGGAGGGCAGGGCGGAAGGGGAGGCCAGCGCGCTCCTGCGGGTTCTGGCCGTGCGGGGGATCGAGGTGCCCGAAGACGTTCGTGCACACATCAGCACCTGCACGGACACGCGACAGCTCGACACCTGGCTCGATCGCGCCGCCGCCGCGACCTCCATCACCGACCTGTTCGAATGACCGCAAGGCGGTGTGACCCGCACGTTCTTAGCTTCTCGAAGAGATCACCATTGGCTCCCCACCGGAGCCCGCGTACGGCATCGTGGTGGGGTCGGTAGGAGAACGCCGGCGTCCCCGCCGCCTTGAGTGACGTGTGTTTCTATCCATCGCGTAGGAATGTCGGCGCTGATCCCAGGCTCCGTCTCATGCCGGCATCGACTTGGCATAGACGGCCAGGTCCTGTTGGAGGTCTTCGTCCGGTTCGTTGGCGACCGGAAGATCAAGGTGGGCTCGTTGCAGCAAGACGAGCGATGTCATGAGCCAGCCGCGGAGCTGGCCTCGGTAAACTTGGTGCTCGGTCGAGAAGAAGTTCGCGTGGACGGCCTCGACGAGCGATCGGAACTCCCCGGGCTCCAGCGCGTACATGTCCTCGGCGTTCGCGACCAGACCAGACGGGCGGCCTTCGAGATCCGCGATGCAGGTGGTCAGTCCTACGTAGAGACGCCCTGTGCGCAGGGACGGACTCCAGATCGTCTCGTCGCCTATGTCGAAAATGTAGCTCACTGTGGCCACTCCAGGCGGATTGTTACTTCAGGATGCGATTTCCGAAGCTTTCCGATGGCGCTCTCGACGGCAGACCTGAACTCGGGATCGGCGCTCGGCTTGGAGAAACTGAAGCCGATGGGCGCATCTTCGTATCCCTCCAGATGTTGCCGAGCCTCAAGATAGGAGTTGAACTTCTTGTCTATATGCTTCGACACCCACTTTGTCGATGTCGACGGCACTTGTTGCGCTCTTGTCTTCCCAGAGGGTGGCCTCTTCGACGCGATCGATGTCAGTGATTCGTCGGCCAGGTCGGGTGGGATCGTCGACCACATAGTCCCTTTTTCCTCCAAGCCGGATAAGGAGGAATTTCCAGTGTCGTTCTTTTCGGAAAGACCTGAAGCGAAGGTCATTGCCGTAGGTCCTGGTATCAGACTTGGAGTCCGGCTCTATCAAGGCGATCGAGGAGGCTGGGCTTACGAAGGTGCTGGTCACGCAACTGCCGGAACCGCTCAGCGAACGCCTCGGCGTTGCCTTCTCGGTCGCCGAGCGCCTCAAGTTTTTTCAGCAGCGTGAACGCCTGGTCGTACTCGCGGGGTTTCTTGGTGTCGATCAGTGCGCTGACCTGCCGCCAAGCCTGTTCTCAACGCGTCGCCAACCCGTCCAGGCGCTTTTCGTACGCTGCCGCCGCCGCCCGCGCCTGGCGAGCGTCTTCCCGCGCGGCTCTCTCGGTCTCAGCCCGTTCTCGCTCCTCACGCAGCGACCATGCCGTCTTCCGGATTTCACCGGCCGTGCGTCGCCCCGTCTCTGATGGCGTTTCGCCACCCGACCGGCGCGTTGGGGTCGCCGCGGAAGTCTCCCCAGTGGTACTCGTTCACGAAGCTGGTCGCGGTGATCTGTGCTCGGGTCGACAGAGCCCGTGGCTCGGCGCGTTGTCGCTCGTGGAGCGGACGATCGATCGCGCGGAACTCGTAGTACTGATTTTCGCTCACGTCCGGGGCTCCGTCTCCGTGCGGATGCGGGCGGCAAGAGGCCGCCGACCAGCGGGGTCGCTGGTCACCGAGTCGCCGATGCCCGGGAGGCCGCCTTGAAGGCGGCCTTGCGGGCGGCTTTGGCGACCTTCTTGTCGGGGTGATGGTCGCCGGCCAGGGTCAGGACCTCGGCGACGTCCGGATGGGGCAGCCGCCACATCACGTCAAGGAGCTCCTGCGGTCGTTCACCGGGCGGGAGCGCTTCGCGGAGCTGGTCGGCGACCTCTTCGGACTCAAGAGCGCGGCAGGTGGCGGCGATGGCGTCGGTGAGCAGCCACGCCAGATCTTCCGGGGTGGGCTCCAGATCGGCCGGGGCATCGGAGGACTCGGCCTCGACGAGCTCGGCGAGCGCGACTTTGGCGTACGGGCGTAGCGGGAGGCCGCCGAGTGCCTCGCGCCACTGCGGTTCGGCGGCGGCGCCGATCCGGGTCGCCAGCACGGTGGCGAACAACCGGTCCGCGGCCCCGCCGGCGGCAGCGGTCGCGAGCAGCTCGTCGGCGGCGGCTTCGGCGCCGCGCAGTTCCAGCCAGGCCGTCATCTCGGTGTCCACCTCGTGCTCGATGCCTCCCTCGGCCACAGCGATCAGGTCGGCGGCGGTCATCTCCTGCACCGGCGGAAGAATCGGCACATCGACCCCGGCTTCCTCTAGCTGGATCAGCAGGGCCCGGGTGGCCAGTGGGGTGAGCCGTACGACTTCGTCGTCGGATCCCTCGGTGCCTTCCGGAACGCTCTTTTCGGTGGGCGGGTGATGTTCGACCGCGCCGAGATCCCGCAGACGGCCGAGCAGCATGCGGGCCGGGTCGCCGTGTTCCTCGGTCCATGCCCGCCAGCCCTCACCCGCGAGGTCGGGTGAGGCCTCGGCGGTCACTCCATCGCGGATCATCGTGTGGAGTTCCGCTGCCGGGATGCCCTCGGAACGGGCGAGGAACAGCGCCATGACGATGGCGACGCCGGCACCGTCGAAGTCGAGGGTTCGCGCGGCCGGGTCGTTCGCGTCGACGTCGACGAGCAAGCCGCACGACAGCGCCGCGCTCAGCGCCCCGTGCCAGATATCGAGCACCTCGTCATCGGCCGCCGAAGGCCAGTTCTCGGTGGTCGGCCCCGTCGTCACGTAGGTTTCGTGGAAGGACAGGAAGTCGGCGTGGTCGGCGAAATGCCACACGTACGCGAGTTCGTCGGCGTCGATGCCAAGGGCGGCCGTTGCTTCCGTGACGTCAGACGGAGCCAGGTCATAGCCGTCGATGATCTCGCGTTCACCGCCGACCCAGTCGGAGAGCTGCCGGGCGCGGTCGAGCAGGACACTGGCCCGCGCGGCCTCTGCCAGCTCGCCGTCCTCGGGCAGACGCAGCGGCGGAAGCCGGTCCGGCAGGCCGAACGCCTCCGCGAGATCGAGCTCCTCGTCCTCGTCATAAGGAGTGATGGCGCCGGCTCCGGACGTGCCCAAAGCAGACAGGCCGCCGTTGTACTCACTGATCCATCGGTCGACGGCGGCCTGGTCGGAGAAATCGATGCCGTCGGCCGACATGGCCTGCGTGAGCGACCGTGCCATTCCCCAGTTGGCGGGGTTCATCACCGCATCGGCGAAACGCGGCTCGATCTCCTCCAACTCGGCTTCCAGGCGTGTGGCCTTCGACGTGCTCAGCCTCCCGGTGTCGCGGCAGAACGTCAGCAGGGCCCGTGCGGTCGGGATCACGCCGTCGACGTCGTCGGCCTTCAGGACGGTGATCTTCCGGGGGTAGATCTCGAGCAACAGCTCGCCGAGGTCTCCCTCGGCCAGATCGGCGAGACCGATCCCCAAGTAGTCACGCAGCAGGTCCAGCAGCAACCGAGCCTCATCGGCGTCGCCGCCCAGCCGGCGGCCGGTCCGTTCAGCCTGTTCCGCCCACCCGGCCAGTTCCTTGAGGACCGTCTCTACCGGGTCACTCACCGTGTCCGCCATGACGGCCAAATTATCGCCCCCGCCACACCGAGGCGGCGCGAATCGCGCCCCGAGCCGACCGACGCTGAACATCGCCGACAACTCGTCTTGGCCGGTGACCGGATGGCGGCCTCTGAGTACCATCGCCGGGTGAAGATGAACATCGATGACGCTGCGCGCTGACCTGACCGCGTTGCTCGCCGATGCCGGCCTCGTTGATGTGGACATCGACGAGGCGGCCGAGGATGAGCACGTACGCTTGTCCGCATACCGCAAGGTGGTCGCTGCCGCGCAGGGCAGTGACCATGACCGCGCAGTCGTTTCGGTGATCCTGCGAGACCCCGAGGAGTCGGTGTCCAAGACGGCGGTCGTCGAACTCGTGGACAGAATCGCCATGAAGACGGATGACCCGGTCGATTTCCGGCAGTGGGGGGTCGGACTGATGCCGGAGATAGATCGGATCGCGACGGACGGGCATCGCAGGTTCCTGTACCGCCGTATCCATGACTGGACGATCTACCTGACCGTCATGACCGGCGCTATTCCGGCTCCCGCTGAGATGGCAGGCGTGACGGGCTGGATGCAACGCCGCATCGCCACTGAATCAACATCTCTACCGGTACTCGCCATGCTTTCCGAAATGGGCAGCACCAAGAAGGTACGGAACATCGCCAGAAACCGTGCCGACAGCCGCGCAGCCAGAAACGAACGCTGACTTACCGGACCCGCGCGACGGCCGCCCAAGACCGGCGAGCCCGTTCAGTGGCTTTCAAGATGAGAGCAGGTCGGCGAGGAGGAGTTCGAGGGCGGACTCCTCCTGGACGGCGACGCCCAGCGCGGTCATGGCGGGCGTCAGTTCCGGGTCCCAGACCGCGTCGACGAGTGCACCGGTCAGCGGCGGCAGCGGTGTGCCCCGGTCGCGGGCCGTGGCGACGTGTTCCTCGTAGTCCGTCGCCCGCATGCGCCAGGGGCGGGCGCCGTATCGGCCGATCATGCGGTTGGCGATGGCGATCCCCGGCCAGTCGAAGTCGCCCCGGTAGGCGAGGCGCGCTCCGGCGGCATGGAGGGCGTCGAGCAGCGTCAGCGCCGTCGTCGTCGGATTGCCGGACACACAGACCAGCGGCCGGCGACACCCGCGGTCGGCGGCGGCCTCCACCACACGAGGGTTCTCGCAGACGAAGACCTCGGTGCCGGGCGGGAGGCGCCAGGTCATACGGCCCAGGTCGCGCAGCGTCAGATGATTCTCGAAGCCGGCACGCGTGCGCTCGCGGAGCAGGCGTACGGCGGGTTGTTCGCCGAGGGGGACGAGCCCGTGCGTGAGCACCGTCGTCGACACACGATCGACGGCCACGCCGGCCGCCTCCCACAGTTCGCGCCGGGAGCGGGCGTCCTGGGGCGGTGGCATTTCCAGGACGCGGGCGACGGCGCGCAGGACGATCCGGGACAGCAGGGTGCCGTCGTCCAGGCCGTGCGCGGTTCCGGTCACACGTTCGGCGAGTTCGCCTCGGCCCGGCGCCCCTGCCGCGCTCGGTCCTGACGGGTCCATGCCCGACGCACCCGCAGACGACGGGTCCAGGCCCGCCGCGCCCGGGGACGCGGGACCGGCCAGCGTCGCCATGACGTCGACGGCCTGGACGATCAGCCGCCCGGCGGTCTCCGGGGCCAGCCGGGCCAGGGCGCCGGCCCGGCGTACCTCCTCCAGCCACGGCCCGGACCAGGCCGCGGAGGCCAGCCCACGCGACCGCAGTGCCTGATCCGCGGCGGCCCAGAGCGACTCGGCGGCGGCGCGGCGGGCGTCGCGGGCGGCGGGGCGGTCGGTGAGCGGGCCGCGGAGTTCCGCGACGACCTCGACAAGACCACGCTCGGCGGCGCCCGTACGGAGCTGAGCGTCGAGGTCGGCAAGGGCGATCGACACCGCGTCTCCGGCGTACGGGCGGCCGGTGAGCAGGGCGAGGGCCTCGCGTTCGGCCGCCGTGACGCCGTCGAGGCGCAGCCTGCCCCGCACCAGCAGCCCGTTGCGTTCGAGCCGGTCGCGCAGCCGGTCCCACAATCGGGCGAGTGCGGGCTGGTCGAGCCAGGCGCGGGTCCGCGTGGTCATCCCACGCTCGGCGGCGGATGTCCCGGGCTCGGCGGAGGTCACGTGCTGACCAGCCGCTTGTGTCGCCCGTCCCACGTGAAGTGGACGGTGGCCACGCCCCGGACGTGCGGGTCGCGCAGGCACTCGTAGATGTGCAGGCTCGGTACGCTCGCGAAGCAGCCGAAGAGGCGTTCGCTGGTGATGATGAAGTCCAGGTCCAGTTCGACCATCAGACCCAGCAGCCGCCCGTGGGTCGGTTCGTCGACCTTGGCGAACGCGTCGTCCAGCAGGATGAGGCGCGGGGCGTCCGGGGCGGTGTCGCCGAGGGAGGAGAAGTGCGCCGCGGCGGTCGCGAACAGCACGAGGTAGGACACGACGCGCTGTTCGCCCTGGCTCAGTGCGGTCCGGTGGCTGAGGACCCGTTCCCGGTCGGGGTTGGCGGCGTCGGTCACCTTGACCCGGAAGCCGTACCAGGCCCGGTAGTCCAGGGCCGTACGCAGGTGCAGGGCGTAGCCGGCGGACGGGTCGGCGCGCCGGGCGTCCTCGATGCGGCGGCGGAGGGCGTCGCGGAGGCCGGCGGACTGCTCGCGGGTACGCAGGGCCGACGGGCGGCGGAGCAGTTCGACGGCCGCCCGGATGTCGGCGTCGGCGCCGGCCGGCAGTTCCCATACGAGGCGGGTGCCGATGCCGTGGGACGAGCGGACCTCATCGAGTGTCTCGTTCATCGTCGCTACGAGGTTGTGCGCGGCCAGCACCTGCCGGGAGAGGTGGTCACCGAGTTCGCCCAGCAGGTAACGCTCGAACACCTCCTGCTCGCGGGTGGACAGCCGTAGCCGGGCCTCGGCGAGGGCCGTGCCGATGCGGGTGCCGACGACGGCCACGTCGTGCGCGCCGGTGTCGTCGTGCAGGGCGAACCTCTTGACGCCGTCCATCTCGTCGACGCCGGCGTCGTAGCCGCCCGCAAGGTTGTCGCGCAGCTCCTCTCCCCGGCGGAGGATCAGCGAGTCGCTGACGTCGGCGGACGCCTGGCCGAGCCGGGTGCCGATGTCGTCGGCGAGGGTGTTCAGCGCCTTGATCCGTGCGCGTACGTCCCCGTCCTGCGCGGTGTCGTAGGCGCCCAACGGCTCCTCGACCTCGCCCAGTTCGGCGGCGAGCGGCAGGCCGGGCAGGCCGAGGGGGCGCCGCAGCCGGACGCCGCCGTTCACGACGTTCCCCTCCTGTTCGGTGAGAGCGACCGAAGCGCCCTCACGCCGTACGCCGGCCTCGATCCGGTCCTTTCGGAGCTCGTCGTGCCGCACCCGGAGCTGCGGGAGCCCGCGTACCGCCGTGTCGAAGCGGTCCTGCGTCTCGCGTTCCCTCGCGAGGATCTCCTGCTCGCTCGCGCCGACGGACTCCTCCAACAGCTTCAGCTCGCGCTGCGCGGCGGTCAGCGCCGCCCGCGCGGTCACGTAGCCGTCCTCGGCGAACGTACGGTCGGCGCGCGCCTTCTCCCAGCCTTCGCGGACCGCGCCGTGCGCCGACAGCCGATCCAGCACGCTTCCGGCGTCGCGGGCGAGCGTGCCGATGAGGGAGTGCAGAGTGCCGAGTTCGGCACGGATCCGGGCGAGGGCCTCCAGGTCCGCGGACAGGCCGTCCGCGCTCGCCCGTGCCTCGGCGCGGGCGCGCAGGCGCACCGCGATCGCGCGGGCCTCCTCGGCCGCGCGGCGGGCACTCGCCAGGTCCGCCGTGAGCCGCCCCGTCTCGGCGATCGCCTCCTCGTACGTCGTCCACGCGTCGGTGAAGGCACGCGTCCGTGGAGCGTCGCGCAGCACCCGGCGGAGCGCGTCGCGCCGCTCCTCGATCCGCGTGCGGACGGTCCGCGCGGTCTCCAGCGCGGCTTCGAGTTCCGCGATCCGGGTGGTCAGCGCGGCGATGCGGAGCTGCCGGGTCGCCGCCCGGACGCCCGCCCCGACGTACTCCGGGCGGTCCTTCCCGTACGCGCCGCGCGTCACACCGAGCCGCCATCGGCCGTCCGCGGCCGCCCAGCTCGACGCCGTCTCCGCCTCGCCCAGCCCGATGGAGCGCAGCAGCGCCTCGAGGCCGGCCGCGCTCACCCCCTCGGCGGGTACGGGCCGGAGCACGTCGGCCAGGCTCGGCCCCGCGACGGGCGGTCCCGGACGCAGCAGTACGTCACGCGTGTCGGCGGCCAGCACGGTGCCGTCGGCGCACACCCAGGCGCCGAGCAGCCCGCTCGCCTCCAGCGCGGCCTCCAGGCCGCTACGGTCGGCGTCGGACAGGCCGTCCGCGAAGTCCAGCAGCCGGAACAGCGGAGCGCCGCCACGCGGTGGCCGGTCGGCGGTCGCGTACGAGGAGCGGGGCGGTTCGGGGTCGGGCTGCCGCTCCCAGCGGCTCCGCTCGGCGCGCGACTCGGCGAGTTCGGCGGCGATGGAGCGTTCGCGGGCGATCGCGTCGTCGCGTTCGGTCTCGCAGACCGCGAGCACCGGGTCGGTCACCTCGTGCGCGGTCCGGTCCACGGTCTCGGCGACGTCCCGGTCGAGGCAGCGGTCGGTGACCGGGAGGTCCTCGTCCTCGTCGGGCAGTGCCACGAGCGACTGGACGGCGGCAGGGTCCGGGAGCCGGTCCGCCCACGCACGGACGAGCCGGGCGTACGCGGCGGACGCCTCGACCAGATGGCCGCCGCGCTGCTTCTCGCGGTCCTGCGCTCCGCCGAGCTGTGCCTCCAGCCGCTCGGCGTCCTGGCGCAGGGCGGCCGCCCGGCTCTCCGCGCCGGCGACCTCCTTCAGGTGTTCGGTGAGCGCTGCCGCGGCGCGCTGCCGCTCCTTGATCACCTTGGTGGCCTCGGTGAGACCGTCCCGCCAGGCCGTCAGGTCCGCGGCCGTCCGTTCGTCGAGTGTCCCGGCGCCGGGCCGTACGGTCTCGTGGTCGCGGCCGTCCGGATCGACGATCGTCTCGGTGGCCGGCGCGGCCAGGGACGCGGTCGTCGTGGCGGGCGGCTCGCCCAGGAGGGCCTCGTCGATCCCGCAGGCTCGGCTGCCGACGCGAGCGTCGCGCAGCGAACCGCGCAGATCGGTCAGACCACGGGCGATCGCGCCGGTCTCCACGGCGAGCCGGTCCGCCGCGGTCGTCTCACCCCGGCGGGCCAGATCGGCGGTGGTCCAGGCGCTGCGTGCGGCGTCCTCCACGGCGCGCACGGTGTTGCGTCTCTCCCGCAGGTCCGTCAGCGCGCCGTACGCCGCGCTCTCCCGCAGTGCCCGTAGGTCGGCGTCGGCCGCGTCGCGAATCTGTTCCAGGCTCGCGACCCGGGCCTCCGCCTCGGCCTCCTGCTCCTTGAGCCGCGCGAGGGTGCGCTCGGCGTTCCCGGCCGCGCGCCGCCGTTCGCGCAGGAGCCCGAGCGCGTCGTCGACCTGGGCGACCCGGCCGCGCAGCACACCGCGCAGGTAGCCGCGATAGGAGGTCAGGAACGTCGTCAGCGCGGCGTCGGTCCGTTCCAGCCGCGCGAGCTCGTCGCGTACGGTGTCGAGGTCGTCGAGGTTGCGGGCGACCTTGTCGATGACCTCGTCGTCGAGGGGCGGCAGGGCGTCGCTGAGCACCTTGACCAGCTCACCGGACTCGATCCGGTCGCCGATCGTCGGCCGGCGCAGCCCGTACAGCAGGTGGACGAGGTTCCGGTACCGCGCCAGGTCGGTGAGGCCGAACAGGTCCCGGGCGACGCGGGCGCGGTAGTCGGCCGCGCGGTCGAAGCAGTTCTCCGGGCCGACCAGGTCCCGCAGCTGGGCGGGCGTGGGACGGCGGCCCGGATCGTCTAGTGGCAGCTCGTCGCCGACGGCGAGCGAGGTCACGAAGAACGTCGCCTTCGCCTCGCCCGTCGACCTCGACGCCCGGACCGCGACGCCGAGCGTCAGACGCTCCCCGGCGTTGTCGTCGTCGACGGTCCGGGCGAACTCGATCCACAGGTAGCCCAGCCGGTTGGTGCCGGTCGTCCAGCCGTCCAGCATGAGCCACTTCAGCGTCGTCTTGCCGCCGCCGGCGGCATCCAGCCTGCGGGTGTCGCCGTCCAGCAGGAAGGGCAGCAGCATCTCCAGGGCCTTGGACTTGCCGGCGCCGTTCTTGCCACGGAGCAGCAGCCGGCCGCCGCCGAACAGGAACTCCTCGTCGTACTGCCAGACCTGATGGATCCCGGCACGGCTGAGCCGGAACCGATGCGGGTTCCTCGGCAACGGTGTCACGCGGTCACCTCCGGGGCGTAGCGGGCGGCCGCGGCCAGCAGCCCTAGGCCGCCGTCGCCGGACCGCTCGATCAGCCGCATTCGCAGCAGCAGATCGGTGACGGCCTGGCACAGCGGCTCGGGGGAGGCGGTGTACCGCTCCGCCCACGCGTTACCGTGCCGCTCGACCAGCTCGGCGAGCACGGACGCGATCCGCCCGCGGGGAATGCCGGCGGGGCCGCCGTCCGGGGTGAGCTCGGCGACCAGGCGTTCGAGCACGAGCAGCGCGGCCCAGGGAACGGTGCCGGAGCCGGGGAACTCGATGTCGCTCAGCTCCCCGGCCGGATCGAGCAGGGCGACGCCCTCCGCGCGGATCTCCGTGTCCAGGCCCAGGAACTCCTCGAACGTGCGCTGCTCGCGGCGCTGGTTGCGGCGCAGCCAGTCGTGCTCCTCGTCGGTCAGCCCGTCGACGTACACGACCGGGGTCTCCACCAGCCGCCGCCGTACGGCGTGCCGCGGACCGGCGTCTCCGGGTGCGGCCGCCAGCTCGATCAGCTCATCGGGCGCCGAAGCCCGGCCGATCGGCCCGCTCACCAGACGCCGTGCGACCTCCCGGTCGACCGTCAGCAGCGCCTCGGCGCCGCCGTCGCCGGAGTAGGACTCCACCGACCCCTCGTCCTCGGACAGCACGTGCCAGGTCATCAGCTGCTTGAGCGCCGCGACCAGCGCGCGGCGTTCGGCGATGCGGTTCGGCTCGCCCAGGTCGATGCCCGCCTCGGCCGCGGCTGCCCGGGTACGGGTGACGATCTCCGACAGCAGCAACTGCTCGGGCGCGGTGACCAGCACCGACAGTGCCAAGGCGAGATAGGCGTACGTGCGGGGGGTGAACGGCGCGCCCGACGTGCGCTCCAGCCGGCGGCCGGAGTCACGGCCGAGACCCGCCTTGAGGAGCCGCGCGAAACCGGGCTCGACGACGAGGCGGTACCCCAGCAACTGCCCGAACTGCCGGGTCAGCTCGTCGGCATGCCGCCGGATCAGCGGAAACTCCTCGGGATGCGTCCCCGGGGTGACCAGGGGTTCCCGCAGCAGCAGCCGGGCCGCGCTACGCCGCTCGGCCGCCAACTCGTCGGCGAAGTCGCCCGTGCCGCTCAACCGGCGGCCTCCAGATCCGTGCGTGCGACGGTGCCGAGGTCGACGCGCAGCCCGTCGAGGACGAGGTCGCCGTCCGCTCCGTGGACGACGGTCGCCGTTCCGGCCGTACGGCTGAGGCGGAGCCGGACGTCCAGGTCGTCGTCGGAGGCCTCCGCGTCCTCGAACCTCGGCGGCGCCCCCGCCAGGGATCGCGCGAGCAGGTCCAGGAACAGCCGGGTGGCCGAGCCCGACAGCCGTACGTCGCCGAGCCGCGGGCCGGCCGCGCGGAGTTCGGCGGCCGCGGCGTGCTGACGGCGGGCCTCGTCCTCCGCCTGTTCACGCAGTCTCGCCCGCTGGTCCTCATAGTCCTCCGGCCCGGAGGTGCGTCCCCGGGGCGCGCGCGAACCGCGTTCCTTCAGCGCGATGGGTACGCGGGCGGCCGGTCCGTCCCACCAGCTCGTCGTCGCCGGCACGTCCTGGTCGGTGTCCGGGGCGACGCCGAGGTGACGTGCCCCGTACAGCCCGAACGCCGCGACGAACAGGTCGTGGGCGGTCGCGTCGTCGGAGCCGTCGAACCACTGCGCGAGCCGGATCAGATCGCGACGCCGGGACAGCCCGCCACCGGCCGACCGGATCATGCGCTTGGCGTTGGCCAGCAGCGCCTGCAGGGCCCGCAACGTCGCGTCGCGGAGCTGGTCGACCTGGCTGCCCTGGCCGGTGTCGTCGAAGAACCACGCGCGCAGCCCCGCCCAGTCGCCGAGCTCACGGCCGCGACTTCGCTGAATCCGTACGTCGGCGTCCTGGAGAGCCGCGAGTCCCTGGTCCGCCGCGTCGATGCTCGCAAGAAGCGCCGGCAGCCGCGGCCACAGCCCCTGAATGCTCGCCTCGATCTGCGGCGCGAACAGGGCGACCTCATCGGTGATCGTCTCGGCGTAGTCCAGCAGCAGCTCCTTGAAGCCGGTGAACTCCGCGCCGTCCAGGTCATACCGGAAGATCACCTGGCCGAGGTAGGCGTAGAAGTCGCGTACCGAGTCGGCGAACTGGCCGAACTGCGCGAACAGCGTGGAGATGCGGTCCAGCGCCTCACGCGGGTCGACCCCGCCCGGCCGCCCGGCCGACTTCTCCAGATCGGCCAGACCCCGGGCCACGAGGGCGAGCAGCTCCCGGCTGACCTCGCGCGCCGCGTCGGCGTGGAGGAGGATCTCGTCCGCCTGCCGCTGGATCCGCTCGCCGAGCGCGGACAGCTGATAGCGGGACCGGACCCGGTGGTACTCCCGGATGCTGCCCGCCTTCACCGGACGGGAGCTGGGGATGAGATCACCCCAGGTCGTCAACGCGTCCAGCTTCGCGGCGATCGTCTCGACCGGGAACCGATCGTCGAGACGACCGGCCAGGTCGTGCGCCGACAGATCCGCCAGCAGCGTCGAGGTGAACACACGCATGATCGCGATGTACGCCGCGCGATCCGGCACCGTCAGGTAGGTGTACGCGGTCAGCCGCTCCAGATCTTCCCCCACGGTCAGCAACCGTACGCGTCGCACCGTAGGGAAACGGACGGCTCGCCGTTTCCGCGGCCTCATCCGGCCGTGTGAACCGGGCCGCCGCCGGGGTCCTCGGCGGCGGCCCGGCTCAGCTGTAGCTGATGGTCGTGGCGGTCCTGACCGACCGGGACGGGACGGTGACCGTCAACGTTCTTCGGGTCGTGTCGTACTTCCAGTTCGTGGTCGACGTGCCGTTGACGGTGACCGTCGCCGGGGCGGTGGCGTTCGTGAAGACGGCGGTCCACTGGCGGTCCGTCGGCTGGCCGGTGTAGGTGCCCTGGGCCGCGGCGATGTTCAGCGTGTGGCCGGACTCCGTGGAGCGGATCGCGGTCGTCGACGACTGGCTCGCCGTCGTGCCATTGTCCTCGTACAGCGAGTACGAGCCGTCCGCGCCGCCGGCCACCGTCAAACTGACCTTTGTCAGCGGGTTCTGCACGTCATTGGAAACGTTGTCCGTACGCGTCGGCACGATGCCGCCCGAGCGTACGAAGACCGGCATCGAATTCCAGTCCGTCGTCACATTGGCGGTGGACGGGCCCGTGTACGTCGTCCCCGTGAAGTAGTCGGTCCATTTCCCGGGTGGGAACCAGACCGACGTCGTGGCGCTCGTTCCCGCGGACGCGACCGGGGCCACCAGCACGTCCGAGCCGTAGAAGTACTCACGCGACGCCGCGGAATAGGCCCCGGCCTGGTCCGGGTACTCCAGATACGTCGCCCGTACGGCGGGAACGCCCGTCACCGACGCCTCGTGCGCCAGACCGTACGTGTACGGGACCAGCGCCTCGCGCAGGTTCAGGAACTTCTCCGCCGCCATGCGCGCCGCGTCGCCGTACTGCCAGGGCAGGCGGTCGCTGTGGTTGCTGTGCAGGCGCAGGATCGGCTGGAACGCGCCCAGCTGCACCCACCGTACGTAAAGGTCGTCGGCGAGATGAGCGGGACCGTTGAAGCCGCCGATGTCGTGGCTCACCGCCGACAACCCGGTGGCCGCCGACTCGCCCGGCGTGTAGCCCGTCTCGAAAGCGAGCGTCTGCCAGTTCGACGTCGTGTCGCCCGTGAAATGCACCGTCGTACGCTTGTCCGCCCACGGGCCCGTCGGGACGCCCGCCTGGCCGCTGTAGCCCGACGACTGCAACGACCCGAACGCTCGCGAGAAGGCGAAGCCGCGGCCCACGTTCTTCGTCGTGTCCCAGGCGTACTGCTGGTTGATCCACGCGTCCGGAGTGACGCCCGCCATCGACGAGCGGGAGTCGTCGCAGCACCAGTCCAGCCACCAGAAGTCCGCTCCCTGGCGTTCCATCGTCTGGTGCAGGTCGAGGTAGGCCTTCAGCTGGGCGGGGTCGCTCCAGTCGAACACGTGGCACGTCTGCCCCGAGGGCGCGGAACACCCGCTCGTGGCGAGCTTTCCGCCGGCCGTCGCCTGGGCCGCGGCGTACTGCGGGTCGCCGCTCACGATGCTCGGATGGATGTTCAGCGTGTTGTGCAGCCCCTGGGCGGCCGACCACGAGAAGAACCCCGCAGGGTCGGGGAACTTCTTCGTGTCGATCTCCCAGCCGTCCCACGTGGCGGGCGACTTGAAGTCCGTGTCCGTCACCAGCACGTCGAGCGGCACGCCGTCGGAGCGGAACTTCGGAAGTACCGTGTTCTCATAATCCGCGGCGGTGTAGTCGTAATACTCCGAATACCACACGCCGTACGCCCAGCGGGGGAGCAGCCCGGACGGGCCGGTCAGGGTGGCCAGGTCGCGCAGGCCCTGCTTGTAGTCCTGGCCGTACCCGAACAGGTAGCCGTCCTGGTACGACCGGCCGCCCGGCCGCTGCTGCACCGTACGCGCGGCGGGGTCGTAGGTCGCCGACGTCGTGTCGTCCAGCAGGTACCAGCCGTCGCGGTAGAGCAGGCCCGGCGTCGTCGGGGCGGTTCCGCTCACGCCGTCCAGGCCGCGCCGGTACCCGCCCAGCGGGCTGTGCGGCAGGAGCACCGGTGACGTGGACGACGTGGCGGCGACCGTGTCGAGGTTGACGTGGCAACTGTCGGCGGCCGGGCAGCCGAGGGCGACCGAGTTCGAGCCCTTGACCAGGGTCACGGGCACGGTGACCGTCGACCAGGAGTCCCAGTCGGCCGTCGTCGGCAGGCTCACCGAGCCGCCGTTGACCGTCATCGTACGGACCGTGCCGCCGCCGTTGGAGTACCTCAGCTGCAGCGCGTACGAGCCGTCGGCGGGGACGTTCCGCAGGGCGACGGTGTCGGTCGCGCCGGCCTTCTCCAGGCCCGCGACGAAACCGCCGCCCGCGTAGCCGTTGTGGTCGGCGGCGACCGTGGCGCCGCCGGTGAGCGCCCCGTCCTCCGCCTCGCAGACCACCCCGTAGTCGCACGGAACGGCGACGGAGCCGGGCGCGGGGTAGGCCGCGCCGGGCGTGGTCACCGCGAGGCTGTCGACGTTGACGTTGCCCGAGTTGTTCGCGCCGCGGGAGACGACCAGGGTGTGGCGGCCGGCGGTCAGCGACAGGCTCAGCGCGGCGAAGTTCCAGGTGTTCCAGTCGGCCGTCGTCGGCATCGTCAGGGTCGACGCGGTGCCGCCGTCGACGGCGGCGCTCAGCGTACGGGTCGTGTTCTGCCCGTCGCCGCCCACGCTGTTGGCGTAGCGGAGCCGCAGATCGTAGGTTCCGGCGGCCGGCACGTCGAGCTGGTAGGTGAGCGAGGCGCCCACGCTCTGGAAACCGGCCGCGAAACCGGTCCCGGTGAAGCCGGTGTGGTCCGACGCGACGGTCACGCCGCCGGCGAGCGTGGTCTTCTCCGCCTCGCACAGCGCGCCGACGGCGCAGATCGCCGCGCCGGGGAAGGCGGGATGTGCCGTGACGCCTGCCTTGAGCGTCACTGAGACGTTCTGTGTGGTGAACGGGCCGGAGCCGACCTTGTAACGCAGCGTCAGCCGGTCGGTGGTGATCGTCAGCCACCCGTCCACGACCTGGGACGTGTAGGAGGGGGGCGTGAAGGTGTCGCGCCCGATGGCGTTGAACGTCGCCGCGTCGGTGAACTTGCCGTCGCCGGCGTACTCCATCCGGACCAGCGAGGGAGAGAGCACCTCGAAGCGGGCGTTGCCCGACACGACCGAGTGCCGGTGGACATCCGCCCTCGCCGGTGGTGAGACGACCGCGACCAGGCCGGCGATGACGGCCAGTACGGCCCCGATCGTTTTCGCTCGCACCAAAGCTGCCTTCACCGCACGCCTCCGGTGTTGCAAAATGTTGAATTAACTGCGCAGGCTGCACCAAAACGTTCGTTCAAGCGCAAAATGACACTTAGTCGGACGATGAGCAAGGGAACCGGCCATGCCATAACGGCCGAAGCCGGACAGGGCCGCGGGGGGTACGGCCGGAAACCCGGTTGTGCGCCGTCGGCCGTACCGGGGATCCTTCCAAGGTGCTCATCAGGGACGCCACCGTCGGCGACTGGGCCGCGATCAGGCCCTTCTTCCACGCGATCGTCGCCGCCGGCGAGACCTTCCCGTATCCGCTCGACCTGGACGACGATCAGGCCCGTGAGCTGTGGCTCGTGCCCGCGCCGGGCCGTACGACCGTCGCCGTGAACGAGTCGGGCGCCGTGCTCGGCTCGGCGAACATGTACGCGAACCGCCCCGGAAACGGCGCCCACGTCGCGAGCGCCAGCTACATGGTGGATCCGGCCCACGCCGGACGCGGCGTGGGCCGCGCTCTGTGCCAGGACTCACTCGCGTGGGCACGTACTGCGGGGTTTCGGGCCATGGTGTTCAACGCGGTCGTGGCGGCGAACGTACGCGCGGTGAGGCTGTACGAGTCGCTCGGCTTCAGCGTGCTGGGCACGGTCCCCGACGGTTTCCACCACCCCGCGGAGGGCTACGTCGGCCTGCACATGATGCACCGCGCCCTCTGACCCGTCACAGGCCGTGCTGGTCGAGGATCCGCATCAGGTTCCGTTTGCGGCGCTGGGCGGTGCGCAGTTCCGCGACGTAGGTCGTGCCCGCCGGTACACCTCCAGCGCGTGGCCGGGCGCTCCTCGCATGCGAGGTCGGCGAGGGCGAGCCACTGCCGGTCGGTGGCCCGCCCCCCGGCGGCCTGCCACGCGGCGTCGGCGTCCACGTCGCCCTCCAGACGGGCGATGTCCTCCCGGAGCAGCCTGGCGGTCCAGCCGCCGCGCCGAGACGCCCCGGCGACCAGTCCGGTGGACCTGGCACGTCCCTCGCCCCCGAGCAGGTCCCAGTAGTCCCCGAGATCGATCTCCGGCACGTACGACCAGTCGCCGAGCATGTGGGCGGCCAGCCACTCGGCGGTCTCCACCGGGTCGGCGGCGGCACACGCCTCGCGATGTGCCTCCTCGAGCTCCCCGGCGACCTCGCCGACGGCACCCGAGGAGTCGTCGATCTCCTCGTAGATCCGGCGGAGACGCTCGATCGCCTCCCGGGACATCGTCACCGTACCGGCCGCCTTCCCGGCGGCGGTCAGCGACCGCAGCGCGTCCACGGCCTCGCCGGCCTGCGCGGCGTACGCGGGCGCGTCGGCGTACTCGACCTGCCCGTACCGGCTGAACGGCGCCGGGTCGAGCAGTCGCATGATCTGCGGCCGGAGTGCGGCGATGTCCGCGCCGGCGTCCGTCACCCGTACCTCCAGCCGCAGGCGCAGGTCGTCGTCCTCATCGATGCGTTCCCGCAGGAGAGCGAGAGATCGTCACGCGGCAGGGTCTCCAGCCAGGCGTCCAGGCGCTGTCCGCGATCCTCGGCGGCGGCCCGCGCCTCCGGCAGGTCGATGCCACGGTTCAGCCCCACCGGGCCGACCGCGACGCAGTGCTTGCAGAAGTTACCGTCCAGGCCGAAGGGGCAGCCGCAGTGCCCGCCCACGCCCCCGTCCACGGTCAAGGTGACCTTGTAGACGTCGCCGCCCTGCACGAGGGCGGCGACGCCGTCGACGGTGACCTCCAGATCGGCGACTGCGCCGGGATACTCACCCGCTCGCGCGAACGAGCGCTCCCCGGCCCGAGCCTTCAGGTCGTCCGCGGTGAATGTCGAGACCACCGGACCATTCAATCGAAGACGCCCCGTTTCGGAGGCCGGAACAGGGAGGGATCAGCCGCAGCCCTCGAACTGGGGGACCGTCGTCGTCAGGTTCAGGTCCGTCGAGCCGAACCACTTCTTCAACAGCTTGCCCGCCGTCCCGTCCAGGTACATCTCCGTGATGGTCTTGTTGACGTCCTCGCATCCCGTCACGTCCGACTGGCCGATGCCCACGCCGTACCGCTCGTCGGAGATCGGGGCGTTCACGAACCGCACCGCCTTCCCCTTCTGCGCGGCGAAGCCCGCCAGGATCAGGTCGTCGGTCGAGATGGCGTCCAGGGAGTTGTCCGTCAGCTTGGCCAGGCAGTCGCCGTACGTCGGGACCTTCACCAGCTGCGCCGCGACGTTCCGCTCGACCGTCACGCGCTGCCAGGACACCGAGCCGTTGACCGCGCACAGCCGCCGGCCCGCCAGGTCGCGGACGTTGCGGATGCCCGTCTCGTTCGTGCGGACGAGCGTGTCCTGGTGGGCCACGTAGTACGGCCCGGCGAAGGCGACCTTCGTCTTGCGTTCCGGGGTGATCGAGTAGCTGGAGACGACCAGGTCGACCTTGCCCGTCTGGATGGCGCTCTCGCGGCCGGAGGGCGTGACGACCTTGAACTCGATCTTCTTCGGCTTGTTCTCCAGGTGCGCCGCGATGTAGCGCGCGACGTCGATGTCGAAGCCCGCGAACGTGCCGTCGGGCTTGCGCAGGCCCAGGCCCGGCTGGTCCTTCGCGACGCCGATCGTGAGGGTGTCCTTGCCGGTGATGGACGAGCCCGAACCTCCGGTGCCACACCCCGCAACGGCGACCGCCAGCGCAAGCGCGGCGCCGATTCGACCTACTCGCATGACTCGCTCCCTCACCGGAACTCCGACAGCCGCGGTCGTACGCCGACCAGGATCAGCAGCACGAGCACGACCGCCGCCACGGGCAGGCCCACGTTCCAGCCGCTCAGCCCGTCGTCGCCCTTGCCGATGGCGTCCGCGAAGGCCTTCTGGTGGATGGCCGTCAGCGACACGAGCGACTGGTCGTACGCGCTGAAGTCCTTCGACGCGGTGTCCATGCGCAACGCGATCGCGGCGTGGCGGCCGCCCGGGCTCGTCGCCAGCGAACGCATGCGGCTGTCGTCGTGCTGGACGCCCTCATAGCCCTGGAGCGTCTTGTCCAGCGCCGCGCCCTGCCCCGGCAGGGTGACGTGCTGCGCCTCGGCGCCGAGGAAGCCCATGAAGCCGGAGCGGGCGGCCACGCGCTGGTCGAGCTGCTTGTAGTACGTGCTGAGGTTCCCCGCCGGGACGTAGAGGATCTCCTGGGACTTGTCCAGGTAGACCTGCTCGTAGGTGTCGGCGAGGCCGGGGTCGAGCAGGTAGCGGGTCTCGTCGGCGTTGGCGTTGTTGCTGATCGCGCGGGCGCGCGACAGCGACAGCACCGAGTCGAACCCGTCCTCCTTGGCCTTCTTGAGCTGCGCGGCCTGGCTCGTCAGCACCCCGACGGTGACCGCGACGAGGACCAGCGTCGCCAGGGTCGCGAGGGCGAGCACCGGGTTGACCAGCCGCCGGAAGTGCACGGCGAGATAGCCCTGCAGCCCGATGAGCACGACGAGAAGAAGGGCGCCGGCGAGCAGCACCCACACGCGCCCGTTCAGGATCGCCGAGTGCTTGGACTCATACGTCCGCCGCACCGTCGTGCCGTTGTCGAGGGTCAGGTTGTACGCCTTGGGCAGCACGTCGAGCTTCATCAGGTCGGTGGCCTGGCGGTAGAGCGCGCCGACCTCCGCGCTGGGCGGCCCGGCCGCGTGGGGCTGGCGCTGGTCGAGCTGCAGCGCCTGGCCGGCGAGCTGCTCGTACCGGCCCAGCGCGTCGAGCACCGACCGCGCGGTCTGCTGCTCCGCCGGGTCGTCGCGTGCCAGGTTGGAGCCCTGGAGCAGCGCGCGGTGCGCCTCGGAGCGCCGCTGGTCGTACACCTGCAGGGCCTTCGCCCGGCCGGCGCCGAGGTTCTCGCGGCCCATGAGGATGACGGCGGCGAGCTGGGCGTCCATGTCGCTGAGCGCGAAGTACAGGTCGCCGGTGGCGACGACCTGCGGGCCGGCGTCGTGGCCGATGACCCGCAGCCCGTCGCGCGCGTCCCCGACGGCGAACCACGAGACGGTGAACATCGCCGCCACGGCCAGGACCGCCAGGAACGCGATCGCCCTGATCCGTCCCGGAAGCGACCGGATCCTGACGAGCCGCGTCACACCGCCCTGCCGGGCCGGCGGTCGTGACGGCGGAGCCGCTGTGATGGTCACGGCCTCAACCTCTCCGAAGGGTGATGGTGGTCCAGACGCCGATGTGGATGCGATCGCCGTCGCCGACCGGTACCTCCACGTTGACCGGGATCGGGTCCTCGGCGCCGTTGACCGTGGTGCCGTTGGTGGAGCCCGGGTCGACCAGTGTCCAGGTGCCGTCGGGCTTGGCGAGCAGCACCGCGTGGGTGTGCGAGGCGCCGGGGTCCTCGGGCGGCTCGCTCAGGTCGATCTCCGGCACGGTGCCCTGCGAGACGCTGCGCCGCCCGATGCGGACCTGCGGCCTGTCCAGCGCGATCTGACGCTCCGGGCAGTACGGCGGGAACGTGAAGGCGCCGTCCTCCCCGCTCTGCCGCAGCACGCTCTCGTAGTAGTCGCGGTCGGCGACGACGAGGGCCGTCCAGGAGGCGGGCGCGTCGGAGGCGGGCGCGGCCGGCGTACGGGACCGCCCGGCGCCCCACCGGCTGGTCACCGCGTCCTCTTCCTCGGCGGGCGGCTCGACCGGGGGAGGTGGCGGAGGTGGCGGCGCCGGCGCGCGCCCGGCCCCGACCGCGAAGTCATACCCGCAGCTCTCACAGAACCGGCCGGTACGCGGCGCCGAGCACTCCGGGCACGCACCACCCGCGGGCGCGCCGGCGCCGGGCGAGGGCACCGGCGGAGCACCGCCCGCGATGCGGGTCCCGCAGACGTCGCAGTAGTCGTCGGCGCCGGAGGAGTGCCCGGCCGGACAGGTCGGCATGCTCAGGCCCCGCCCTTACGGGTGCGTACGGTCTTGCTCGACTGGGTGTCCAGCGACATCTCGTCGACCTTCTCGACGTTTCTCTTCAGCCGTACGGTCCCGGTCGCGTGGTCCTCGATGTCGACGACCTTGTCCAGCAGGCCGGCGATCCGGTCGTTGCCCGACTCGTGGGCCAGCTTGACCGCGCGGCCGAGCCGGGCGGTCGCGGTGTCGAGGTCGCCGTCCTTGCGGGCCTGCAGCCCCTCCTGGATGGCGTCGGCGAGCTCGGCCTGCCCGGTGAAGTGCGCGACCTTGGGGTTGATGCGGGTCGACTGGACCTCGTCGTCGGTCCACTCGGCCAGGACGTTGCCCGTCGCCAGCACCTGCTCGGCCGACCCGCCCGAGCCCGGCAGCACCAGCTTGACCCAGGCCGCGCGCAGCTCCTGGCCGATCGTGCCCGGGGGCACCTCGACGCAGATGTGGTAGTCGCGGCTCTCCGCGCCCCACGCGCCGATCGGGTAGTCGCCGGCGCGCGGTCCGGCGTCGACGCGCTTGCCGGTCAGGTCCTCCACCGAGGGCGTGACCTGCTTGACGAAGCGCAGCCGGGCGTTCTGCGGCGTCCAGACGCGCAGCGCGACGTCGGCGACCGCCTTGCCCATCGCCGCCTCGGTCATCGCGCGGAAGTCGGCGACCAGGTCGCTGGGGTCGGCGACGAGGTCGACGCTGCCGAGCATCGTCGAGGCCACCTTGCGCAGCTCGGCGACCTCCCAGTCGGTGCCGACGCCGCGGCAGTCGCAGACGAAGTGGCCCGTGCAGGACCGCAGGTTGGCGTCGAGCTGCTCGGGGCTCTCGTGCTGGTTCTTGCCGTCGGTGAGGAGGATCGCGTGCCGGATGCCGCCCTGGTACGGGGCGAAGAGGCGGTCGGCCAGGTTGAGCCAGGCGCCGATCGCGGTGCCGCCGGCCGGGCGTACGGCGTCCAGCGCCGCCTTGGCCTGCTGCCGGGTGTGCACGTTCGCCGGGACGAGCTGCTCGTTCGGCGGGTACACCATGCGGGCCCGCGCGGAGCCGGAGACCACCGCGAAGTTCACGCCGTCGCGCAGGGCGTCGACCGCGGTCTGCGCGGCCCGGATCGCCGAGGACATCTTCGTCCGCGGGTAGTCCATGGACCCGGAGGTGTCGATGATGATGACCTCGGCCGCGGACGTGGTGTTCACCGGGCCCGCCGCCGGCGTTCCGCTCGCCTCGACTGTCATGATCGCGTGCACCTCCTGCCCGCCCTCGGGGAGGTACTTGTTCTGGTCGATCGTGAACGTGAAGTCGGGGGTGCCGCTCATGGGGCCTCCTTCGTCGGAGGAGTGACCAGAGCGCTCCGCTCTCTCATTCGGCCTGCTCCTGGTTCGGGTGTGCGGAAGGCGTGAAGGGGATGACGACGACGGTGATGTTGTCCCGCCCGCCGGCCTCGAGCGCGAGCTGGGTGAGCGCGCGGGCCGCCGCCAGCGGCGCCGACGCGGCGTCCGGGGCGGCCGCGGCCAGCTCGGCGGGCTCGGGCAGGTAGTTCCACAGGCCGTCGCTGCACACGAGGACCACGCCCGCCTCGTCCGGGGTGATCGTCCGTACGTGGGTGTCGAGCTCGCCCGCGTCCGCGCCGAGCCAGGCGGTGATGACGTGCGCGTTCGGGTGCCGCTCGGCCTCCTCCTCGGTCATCGCGCCGGAGGAGACCATCTCTCCGGCCCAGGAGTCGTCGTCGGTCAGCCGCTCTCCGCCTCCGCCCGCGGGCAGCCAGTACGCGCGGCTGTCGCCGATCCAGCCCACGGTCACCGATCCGCCGTGCGCCAGGGCCGAGACGTAGGTGCAGGACGGCGGCTCGCCGGCCGGCTGTGTGGTCTCACCGCTCGGCGGCGCGACCAGCCCGGCCACGGCCTCGGCGGCCCGCTCGGCGGCGGTACGGGTGGCGGTCTCGGCGTCGGTGCCGGAACCGTGCAGCTCCGCCAGGGCGGCGGCGCCCGTGTCGGCGGCGATCCGGGACGCCTCCTCGGGCCGCGAGGAGGACGAGACGCCGTCGCACACGACGGCGGCCACGCCGCCGGCGGTGCCGGTCAGCGCCATCGCGTCCTCGTTGCGGCTGTGCCGCAGCCCGCGGTCGCTGACCCCGGCAGAGCCCGCGGCCTCGGCCTCGACGTGGTCGGTGCCGTCGGGCTGCCGTAGCCCGCACTGGTCGCAGTAGCCGTCCCCGCTGATCGCGCTCGCTCCGCAGCCGGGGCAGCGGCGTACGGGGGCGTCGAGCCGATGGCCGCACGCCTCGCAGTAGTCCTCGCCCGGGTATACGGGCGTGTCACAGGCGGGGCAGGTCTGTTCCTCGGTCACGGCGGCCATCAGATCAGCGTCCTCGGCCGCGCGGCGTTGGCCCGTACGACCAGGGCGTGCCGCTCGGCGGGGGTGTCGGCGAGCCGGGCCAGCGCCCGGTAGGTCTCCTCCAGGCGGCCGCGCAGCGCGCGTTCGGTCAGCGGCGCGTCGAACAGCCTCCCGTGCATCCTCGGGCCGCCGGACGCGCGCGCCCAGGTGAGGGCGGTCTCCAGCACCTCGGCCACCAGCCGTCCGCGCCGTTCGCCGTCGAGCCGTAGCGTCGTGAGCCGGGTGCCGGCGTCGACCAGGTCCGGCTCGGTCAGCTCGGCCGGCGTACGGCTGCGGATCGCCGTCGCCACCGCCGCGACCTGCGCGGCGACGTGGTGACTGGAGACGCTCGGCACCGAGTCGAGCACCTGGACGGCGGCGGGCCGGTCGCCGGTCACCAGCCGCGCGCGGGCCAGCCCGAAGGCCGCGCTGATGTAGCCGTTGTCGGTCCGCCACACCCGTTCGTACAGGTCGGCGGCTCCCGCGTGGTCGCCGCGGTGGCCGCGGCAGTAGGCGAGGGCGAGCTTGGGCGGCGCCTCACCGGGCAGCAGGGAGTAGAGCTCGTCGAACAGGCCTTCCGCCTGCCCGACGTTCCCCGAGGCCAGGACGGCGACCGCGCGGTACCACAGGATCCGCCAGTCGCCCGGGCGCTCGGTCTCCAGCTCGTCGAGCAATCGGTGCGCCTCATCGGACTCGCCGAGCTCGATCCGGACGCGCGCCAGCGTCAGGCGGACCTCCGGGGAGCTGACCTGGGCGCTCTGCAGCGCGCCGACGAGCTGCTCCGGCTCGGCGGTGGTCAGCCCGGCGAGGAAGCCCGCGGCGGGGTCGGCGCCGTCCACGAGCGGCGTCGGCAGCGCGTTCGCGATCTCGTCGGGGTCCGGCAGGCCGAGCACCAGGCCCGTACCGTCGGCGATCTCGGTGCCGACCGCCCGCAGCTCCATGCCGAACAGCGACGACGGGCCGGGGCGCGGCCGGCCGTCCTCGGCCGACAGCACCTCGCGCAGCACGCCGGTGAGCTGGTCGGCCATGTCCGCGGCGTCGGCGAAGCGCGCCTCGGGGTCGAGGTGGGTGGCGCGCCGCAGCAGCCGGTCATAGGACTCGAACCGCTGCAGCAGCGGCACCTCGCCACGGTCCGGCAGGTGGTCGGCGTAGGTGGTGGTGAACCCCTTGAACGGGAAGCTCAGCACGGCGAGCGTGCGCCCCACGGTGTAGATGTCGGAGCTGATCGAGGGCCCCAGGTCCGCGATCTCGGGGGCCTGGTAGCCGACGGTCCCGTAGATGGCGCTGTCCATGTCCTCGATGCGGCGCACCCCGCCGAGGTCGACGAGCTTGAGCTGCTCGTCGGACTGGATGGCGTTGTCCGGCTTGAGGTCGCAGTAGAGCAGCCCGACCCCGTGGAGGTAGCCGAGCGCGCGCAGGAGCTCCAGCCCGTACGCGATGGCCTGGCCGATCGGCAGCGCGTCCTCGCCCGCCTGGCGGCGTTCGAGCAGCACGTCCTTGAGCGGCTTGCCGCCCACGTACTCCATGACGATGTAGCCGGAGCCGCCGTGCTGGACGAAGTTGTAGATCTTGACGACGTTGGGGTGCTCGACCTCGGCGAGGAACGAGCGCTCGGCCGCGGCCGCCGCCAGCGCGTCGGCGTCGCCGGTGTCGAGCAGGCCCTTGAGGACCACCCAGCGGTCGTTGACGTTGCGGTCGCGCGCGAGGTAGATCCAGCCGAGGCCGCCGTGGGCCAGGCAGCCGAGCACCTCGTACTGGCCGCCGACCAGGTCGCCCGCCCCGAGCTTGGGCGCGAAGGAGAACCCGGTGCCGCAGTTGGGGCAGAAGCCCTCGGTACGGCCCGGCCGCCCGCCGCGCGCCCGCCCGACCGGCTCACCGCACTTGCTGCAGAACCGGCGGTTCTCGGCGACCTCGGGGTTCTGCTTGACGGCCGTGGCCGGGTCGCGGACCGGGACGCGGGGCACCTCGACCAGGCCGACGCCGAGCATGCCGCGCCCGGACGTGCGCGAGCGCGTCGAGCCGGTGCGGATGCTCCGGCCGGACCTCGTGCTGCCGGTCGGCGTGCTGCCGGTCATCCGGCCGCTGGGCGCGGGCGCGCTGGGCACGCTCGGCTTCGCCGCGGGCGCCATCCCGCAGGTGGAGCAGTAGCCGTCCTCGATGATCCCGCCGCAGTCCGGCTGCGTGCAGCGCGCGTCCGAGGCCGGCGCGGAGACCGGCGCGGAGACCGGCGCGGGGGCGGCGGCCGGCGCGGCGGGGGAGGACGGGGCCATGCCGCATGTGTCGCAGTAGCCGTCCTCGATCGTCCCGCCGCAGCCCGGCTGGGCGCAGCGGCCCGCTGGGGCGCTCGCCGGCGAGGGTGCCGCGGATGCAGGTGCCATACCGCATTGGACGCAGTAGCCGTCCTCGATCGTTCCCGCGCATCCCGGCTGAGTGCACCGAATCATCAGCTCGTCCCCTCTTTCGGCTCTTTCGGCGATGCCGAGTGCGATGCGATCGCCCGCTGGTAGTCCGCCAGCGCCACCGTGGCCCGCCGCAGGTCGCACGGAGACGTCCAGAGCAGGTCGTGCGCCTGCTGGTGCAGGTCGGTCAGGGCGGTGTCCTCGGCCAGGCCGAGCCGTCCCGCCTTGGCCTTGTACGCGTCGAGCCGTCCCCGCAGCTCCTCACGCCGGTCCAGGAGCCCGGTGATCAGCCCGGTGGTCGCGCGCGCCTGGTCGAGCGCGGTGGCCGCGGCGCGGTCGAGCTCGCCGGCGCGGGTGGCCAGCTCGATCCAGCGGCCCTCGCCGCGCAGCCCGTCCAGTGCCGCGAGGCGGTCGCGCAGCGCGGCGGAGTAGGCGGGCAGCTCGGGCAGCGCCGGTGAGGCGATCTTGGCGAGCACACGGTCCTGGGCCTCCACGGCCTCGCGCTCGGCCGTCTCGACCAGTTCGATCGTCGCCGCGATGTCGCCGGCGCGCTGGTCGTGCTCGTCTCGTACCCGTACGGCGTCCTCGAGGCGGCCGCGCAGCGCCGCCAGCTCACGGCCGATCTCCTCGATCCGGCTCGTGTCGGCCCGCCCGCCGGACGCCAGCGACATCGGGTCCGAGCGCGCGGTCGCGCGTGCCTCGGCGAGCCGCTCGGAGATCCGGTCGAACTCCGGTTCGTGCAGGCCGAGTGAGGCGTGCAGCGCCTCCACGGCGCGCGCGGCCTCCTCCACCTCGCCCAGGGAGGTGAGCAGCGCCGACCAGACCTCGTTGACCGAGGCGACAAGGCCGGCGGTCCCCTCGTACAGCGGGTTCATGCGCTGGACGACCCCGTCGAGGGACAGCCACTCGCCGGTGGGGCCGAGCAGGGTCCGCTCCTCGAGGGGGATCTCGCCGCTCGACAGCTCGACGGAGGTGCCGGACAGCAGCCGCGTGAGCTCGGCGAGCTCGACCTGGCTGGGCTTGTTGTGCCGGGCCCGCAGCTCCTCGGCCTCGGCGAGGACCCTCCCGTACGCGTCGAAGAGCTTCCAGAGCGTGGCCATCCGCCCGCTGATGTCGGCCCAGGCGCGCTCGGTGGCGCCGGTCAGCGGGGTGCCCTTCAGCAGCTGGAAGCCCTGGTGCGCCTCCAGCTCGAGCAGGACACGGGTGATGCGTTCGCTTTCGCCCTTCAGCCGTTCGAGCCTACGGTCGATCTCGTCCCGGTTCATCGACCGGCCGACTCCTGCGTCCCCCAGCAAACTGGCCTCGTTCGTACTTGGTACCCCGTGCGCGCTCCGGCGAGATACGAGGGTTCAAGCCATTGGCCCGGTTCCCCCCGCTTGTAGGTGGATCAGTTTCCACCAAAACAGATGGTCATCACAAGCGATCGGGCAATACCGGGGCATGCCGTCGCGGGGAGCGTGAGGGCCTGGCGCGACCGGATGTCGCGCGATCCGGCGCCGAGCATGACGAGGTACCTCCCGCCGGCGACCCGCCACGCGTGCGCGGAGGTGTCCCAGGAGGCGAAGGACCGCGGCGTCAGGTGGAAGGTCACGTGCCGGGTGCGGCCCGGCGCCAGCCGGACCTTGGTGAACCCCTTGAGCTGGGCCGGCGGCTCGTCCGGCGCCCCGACGTAGAGCTGGGGGACCGCGGTGCCGGTGCGGCGGCCGGTGTTGGTGACGTCCGCGCCGACCGTGACGTCCCCGCCGTGGCGGCGCACGGTGAGATGCCGGTACGCGAACGTCGTGTAGGACAGGCCGTACCCGAACGGGTACAGCGGCTCGATGTTCTTCTCGTCGTAGTGCCGGTAGCCGACGCGGAGGCCCTCGGAGTAGGTCGCGACGCCGCCCACGCCCGGGTACTGCTCCGGTGTGCTCGCCGGAGTGTCGGCGAGGCTCCTGGGGAAGGTGATCGGCAGCCGCCCGGACGGGTCGGCGTCGCCGAGCAGCACGTCCGCCGCGGCGTTGCCGTCCTCCTCACCCGGATACCAGGCCTGCACCACACCGGCCACCTCGCCGGCCCACGGCATCAGCACCGGGCCACCGGTGTTCAGGACCACGACCGTACGCGGGTTGGCGGCGGCGACCGCCTCGACCAGCCGGTCCTGGTGGCCCGGCAGGGCCAGGCCGGTCCGGTCGATCGCCTCGGTGTCCTTGTTCGCCACGAACACCACGGCGGTGTCGGCCCTCTTCGCGGCGGCCACGGCCTCCTCGATCTGGACGTCCGGGGCGTTCGCGGGCGGCGCCCAGGACAGCTCGATCATGGCCTGGCCGGCCGGCTTGGCCCAGTCGACGCGGATCGGGTGCGGCTGCCCGGCGGTCAGGTGCACGGTGACGGACCTGGTGACGCCGGGGAAGCCGCCGCCGTTGTCGAGCACGCTCCTGCCGTCCAGGTAGAGCGTCGCGTGCGCGTGGTTGGTGAGGTTGAAGGTGTAGTCGCCGTCGACCGGCGCGGCGAACGTGCCGCTCCAGCGGACCGACCAGCCGTTCGGCGGCAGGCCCGGCGCGGGGATCCCGCCGGTCGGGTCGGTGTCGATCCACGGGTCGACGCGGGTCAGCGTCGGGTCGCCGCTCCAGGTGGTGTTGGCGTAGTAGCGGGCGGTCCAGCCGTGCGCGCCGTTCTCGGCGGTCACCGCGTACGAGGGCAGCGCGGGCTGCGGGCCGAGGTCGACCGGCGGCATGCCCTCGGCGTAGGTCACCTTGACGCCGCGCTTCCGGAACGCCCCCAGCGGGCTGACCTTGTACAGGGGCGCGACGCCGGAGCTGCCGCCGCCGGTGGCGACCGCGGTGCCCGCGCCGGGGCCGATCAGCGCCACCTCCCTGTCCTTGCGGAGCGGCAGCACCCCGCCGGCGTTCTTCAGCAGGACCGTCCCGGCCTCGGCCGCGGCGCGGGAGACGGCGCCGTCGCGCCGCGCGTCGATCGGCGTCGTCGTCTCCGTACGGTCGAAGAGCCCGAATCGGAACATCGTGGTGAGGATCCGGTGCACGTGCTCGTCGACGGTGGCGATCGGGACCTGCCCGGACCGCACGGCCGCGATGAGCGGGTCGCCGTAGTGCGCGCCGCTCGGAAGCTCGAGGTCCAGGCCGCCGGTGGCACAGCGGACCGTGTCGTGGCAGGAGCCGAAGTCGGAGACGACGAACCCCTGGTAGCCCCAGTCGTTCTTCAGCACGCCATTCAGCAGGTCCTGGTGCTCGCAGGCGTACGCGCCGTTGACCTTGTTCTTGGAGCACATGATCGAGCCGGAGCGCTTCGCGGACTCCTCGAAGGCCGGCAGGTAGATCTCGTGCAGCGTGCGCTCGTCGATGTGCTCGTCGACGGTGTCGCGGTTCACCTCCTGGTTGTTGGCCAGGTAGTGCTTGGCGTCGGCGATCACGCCCTGGGACTGGATGCCGTCGATGTTGCCCGCGGCGATCCGCCCGGCGAGATAGGGGTCCTCGCCGTACGCCTCGAACGTGCGCCCGTTGAGCGGCGTACGGGCGATGTTGATGTCCGGGCCCTCCATCAGGTTGCGCCCGGTGTCGCGGGTCTCGCGGCCCTCGACGACGCCGTACGCGCGTGCCATCGACGGGTCGAAGCTCGCCGCCAGGCCGAGCGGCGCGGGCATCGCCGTGGTCTGGGCCTGGACCGGGCCGCTGGAGCCGACGCCGGCCGGCCCGTTGTTGAGCAGCAGCGCGGGCACGCACAGGCGCGGGACCGGCGGGACCTCGCGGTCGTGGGTGCTGTCGGAGATGGCGTGCATCATGCCGGCCTTCTCCTCCAGGGTCAGCCGGGCGAGCACGAGGTCGGCGCGGTGGCCGGGCGACAGACGGGTGTCCATCCAGGCGGAGCAGCCGGTATCCGCGGCACGGGCGGGGCCGGCCGCGGTCAGGCCGGCGAGCGTCAGCACGAGCGCGGCGGCGGCGTGCGCGGTTGTCGGCAAGGGACGCCTCATACGGCGGCACCCCGCCCCGGCACGGTCCCGTGCGCGGTCGAAACGGTGTACATGATCCTCCTCGGAGATCGTGCCGGAAGCGGGGAACGGCAGATCAGCCGGTGTACTGGGCGAAGATCTTCGTGTAGGCGTAGGCCGACTGGGAGACGCCGCTGCACGAGTCGCTCGCGCCGCCCGAGGAGCACTGGCGGTCGCGGTTGACCGACCAGAAGGTGAGCCGGGCGATGTGGTGCGTCTTGGCGTAGGACAGGATCGTGTTGAAGTCGCCGGTGGTGACGGTCTCGTCCGACTCGTCGGTCTTGCCGTTCATCGACGAGATGCCGATGTGGGTGTAGGCGACCGCGTCGGTGTAGTGGTAGGCGTTCTTGACCGCGTTCTTCAGCCCGTCCGCGGCGGCGGTGCTGACGCTGCCCATCGATCCGCTGTGGCCGCCGAGGTCGAACGGCATGACCACCCAGCCGTCGTTGGCGAGCCCCGCGGCGGCGCCCTTGTTGATCAGGTCGGCGCCGTCCGAGTCCGGGCCGCTGGGCGTCGTGCCCATCGTGACGTAGGTCTTGATCCCGGAGTTGTTGGCCTTGACCGTCTTCAGGGCGTTGACGACGCGCTGCCGTACGGTGGCGTTGGACATCTCGGTGGCCTCGATGTCGATGTCGATGGCCTTGAGCTTGTAGGCGTCGATGACCTTCTGGTACGCCCCGGCCAGCGCGGACGCGCTGGAGCAGTGCTCGCCGAGCTTGTTGCCGCTCCACCCGCCGAAGGAGACGACGACGTCGCCGCCGGCCGAGCGGATGGAGTTGATGGCCGACTGGTCGGACCCGCCGGTCAGTGCCCGGCCGCCGTCCCACTTGGGGTTGCAGCCGCCGTCTGACAGCATGAACGCCAGTGTCAGCCATTTCACGCCGGTCGCCGACATCACCGTCGTCGGCGGCTGCGGGCTGCCCCAGCCGAGATACTCATACGGTGCCACGGCGACGCCGGGTGAGGCGGCGTGGCCCGGCGTCGCGACGGTCACCTGGGCGGCGAGCGCGAGCGTCGCCGCGGCGAACACGGTTCGTGCGCGTGCGTGCACGGAGTCCCCTTCCACCGGTACGGCGCGGCCCCCGACACGCGCTCGTCCGGCTGTCCGAGTGCGGTCCCCGGTTAGGAAACCTTCCTAACCATCGACAGACGGAACCACGGCTGTAAGCCGGAGTCAAGTGATGGTCAAGGCGTGGCCGGTGTGGGCCACCCGGCACTGCTGGAAGCGCGGAGCGGTCCAGGGGTGTTGACCTGAGGAGCCTTAGGGAGGGCCTGCATGCCGATCACGGACGAGGCGATCGAAAAGATCAAGGGGATGATCGTGTCCGGCGAGCTGCGGCCCGGCGACCGGCTCCCGAAGGAGGCCGACCTCGCCGCCCAGCTCGGGCTGTCCCGCAACTCCCTGCGCGAGGCCGTACGCGCGCTGTCGCTGGTCCGGATCCTCGACGTGCGCCAGGGCGACGGCACGTACGTCACGAGCCTGGAGCCCAAGGCCCTGCTCGACGGCCTCAGCTTCATCGTCGACCTGCACCACGACGCCACCGTGCTGGAGTTCTTCGAGGTCCGCCGGATCCTGGAGCCCGCGGCGACCGCGCTGGCGGCCCACCAGATCGAGCTGGAGGCCGTGGCGTCCCTGCGAGACCACCTCACCAAGGTCACCGACGAGTCGTCGGTGGAGGACCTGGTGGAGAACGACCTGGAGTTCCACCGCCGCATCGCCGAGGCGGCCGGCAACTCCGTGCTGTACTCCCTGGTCGACTCGCTGTGCGGCCCGACCATCCGGGCGCGGGTCTGGCGCGGCCTCACCCAGGAGGGCGCACTGAAGCGCACCCTCGACGAGCACCACGCGATCCTCGACGCGCTCGCGAGCCGCCAGGCCGACGTGGCCCGCGCCCTGGCCACGGTGCACATCGCGGGCGTGGAGCAGTGGCTGCGCAAGGTGCTGTGATCAGGGCCGGAAGAAATCTCCCGATCGGTTGAACCCTCTTCGCCGCTCCGTCCGTACACGTGGGTGACATCGACGACGGACGGAATGACCCATGGGCACGCCCGACCTCGCGTACGCGCCCGTTCACACGAACCGCGCGGACGTCTGGCGTACCGCCGCGCCCGGATCTAAGGTTGATCGTTCCCTCCCGACCGTCCGGAGCGTCATGGCCTTCCCCGGTTCCCGCGGCAAGACGAAGAGACGCGGCCTCGTGGGGCGGCTGCGCCCTGTCACTGACACAGTCACCGAGGCCGACGACGAACTCGCCATCGCCGAGCTGTACCGCGAGTACCACCGGCCGCTGCTGTCCATCGTCGTCCGGCAGACCGGGGGCGACCGGCAGTGGGCCGAGGACGTCGTCCAGGAGACGATGATCCGCGCGTGGCGGAGCATGGACCAGCTCGACCCCGACTCGGGCAGCCTGATGCCCTGGCTCGCCACCGTCGCGCGCCGCATCGTGATCGACGACCGGCGCCGCCGGGGCGCCCGCCCGCAGGAGGCCGGCGAGGCGGCTCTCGAGTCGGTGCCGAGCGCGGACGGTACCGAAGACGTCCTGCGCACCGTCGTGGTGACCGAGGCGCTGCGGGAGCTGAGCGCGGCGCACCGGGAGATCCTCAACGAGACGATCCTGCGCGACCGCACCGTGAACCAGGCCGCCGAGGCGCTGGGCATCCCCGTCGGCACCGTCAAGTCACGGGTGTACTACGCGGTCCGGGCGCTGCGCGTCGTACTGGAGGAGAAGGGGGTGACGGCGTGATCGACCGCATCGACGATGAGGTGACCGAGCACACGGACGTCGGGGCGTACGCCCTCGGCCTGCTCGAAGAGGAGGACCGGCTGGCCTTCGAGGCCCACCTGGCCGGCTGTGACCAGTGCACGCACGAGCTCGCCGGTTTCTCCGGCATGCGCGAGCTTCTCGTCGGGCTGGGCCCGGTCGAGAGCGACGCCGAGGACATGCCGCCTCCCCCCGCCGGCTCCGGCGACCTGGGCGACCTGCTCCGCCGCCGGAAGACCGCCGCGCGCCGGCAGCGCCGCGGCACCGCCTTCCTGGGGCTCGCGGCCGGCGTCGCGCTGCTCGCCGGCGGCGTCACCGTCGGCGCCACCGTGGCCGGCAACGGCGCGTACTCCGGCCACGACCACGGCAACGTCCCCGGCGACCTGCTCGCCTGGGGAGAGACCAAGCACGCCACGAACCCGGCGACGGGCGTCAAGGGCATCGTCGCGATGGAGAACAAGGGCTGGGGCACCCACATCGCCCTGGACCTCACCCACGTCAAGGGCCCGCTGACCTGCGAGATGATCGCCGTCTCCAAGAGCGGCGCGCCGCACGTCGTGACCGAGTGGGCCGTCCCGCCCCCGGGGTACGGCGAGCCCGGTGGCCCCGACCACCTCCAGGTGCACGGCGGCACGGCGCTGCGCCGGTCCGACCTGGCGCGCTTCGAGGTGCGCGACCAGAACGGAAGGACGCTTCTCACGATTCCGGTCTGATCCTTGTCTGGATCGCACGGCGCTGTGCCGACAGACTGTGTACGGACTATCTGCTCTGGCCGGGAGGTCTGTACCCATGTACGACTTTGACTTTCTTGTACTCGGCTCCGGTCCGGGAGGCCAGAAGGCGGCGATCGCCGCGGCGAAGCTGGGCAGGCGGGTCGCGATCGTGGAGAAGCGGCACATGGTGGGCGGTGTCTGCATCAACACCGGCACCATCCCGTCGAAGACGCTTCGCGAGGCGGTCCTCTACCTGACCGGGCTCAACCAGCGTGACCTGTACGGCGCGAGCTATCGCGTGAAGGACGAGATCACGGTCGCCGACCTCGGGATGCGCACGCAGCACGTGATCGGGCGCGAGGTCCAGGTGATCCGCAGCCAGCTCAGCCGCAACGACGTGACCATGCTGGAGGGCACCGGCCGGTTCCTGGACGAGCACACGATCGGCGTCGGCGAGGAGAAGAAGGTCACCGCCGAGAAGATCGTGATCGCGACGGGGACGTCGCCGGCCCGCCCGGCCAGCGTGGAGTTCGATGACCGTACGGTCATCGACTCCGACGCGATCCTGCACCTCGACCAGGTGCCCAAGACACTCGTCGTGGTCGGCGCGGGCGTCATCGGCATCGAGTACGCCTCGATGTTCGCCGCCCTCGGCACCAAGGTGACCGTGGTCGAGCGCCGCGAGCGGATGCTGGAGTTCTGCGACCTGGAGATCGTCGAGGCGCTGAAGTACCACCTGCGGGACCTGGCCGTGACGTTCCGCTTCGGCGAGACCGTAGCCGCGGTCGAACGGCGCCCGCACGGGGCGCTGACCGTACTCGAGAGCGGCAAGAAGATCCCGGCGAACTGCGTGATGTACTCGGCGGGGCGCCAGGGCAAGACCACCGAGCTGAACCTGGACGTGGCGGGCCTCACCGCGGACGACCGGGGCCGCATCTCGGTCGATGAGTACTACCGCACCGAGGTGCCGCACATCTACGCGGTCGGCGACGTGATCGGCTTCCCCGCGCTGGCCGCGACCTCGATGGAACAGGGCCGGCTGGCCGCCCAGCACGCGTTCGGCGAACCGGTCGCGGACATGCAGGAACTCCAGCCGATCGGCATCTACACGATCCCGGAGATCAGCTTCGTCGGAAAGTCGGAGGACGACCTGACGCGGGAGAAGATCCCGTTCGAGGTCGGCATCTCACGCTATCGGGAGCTGGCGCGGGGGCAGATCATCGGCGACTCGTACGGGATGCTGAAGCTGCTGGTCTCCCCGGAGGACCGGCGGCTGCTGGGCATCCACGTGTTCGGCACCGGCGCGACGGAACTCGTGCACATCGGCCAGACGGTGATGGGCTGCGGGGGAACGGTCGACTACCTGGTCAATGCGGTCTTCAACTACCCGACGCTGGCCGAGTCGTACAAGGTCGCCGCCCTCGACGCGATGAACAAGATCCGCGCGATCACCGAGCTCACCGCCGAGATGTGACCACGCCGTGCCGACCGCCGGGACTCGCTGCGGACCCGGCCGGCGAGGTCAGCCGGTGCTCTCGCGCGCCGTCCTGACGAACCAGGTGATCCAGGGCGACCGCGCGCCCGCCGGCCACAGGGCCAGAGTCCGGTACGGCGCCGCGTCGCGTACCGGGCGGTAGGTCACGTCGGGCCGGACGTTCCTCGCGGCCAGTGAGGCGGGCACCAGTGCGGCGGCCTGGCCCAGTGCGATCACCTCCAGCAGTTGGGCGATGTCTCGTACGAGCGGGCCGTCGGCCGGCCGATCCGGATTTCCCAGCCAGAAGTCGTGGTCGAGGACGGCCCGGCCGCTCCATCGGGGCGCCGGCTCGCCGGCCAGGTCGGCGGTGCCGAGGACGTCGCGTACGGCCAGCCCGTGTCCGGCGGCGAGCGCCGCGACGCGCGGTTCGGTCCACAGCAGCTCGGTGTCGAGGCCGTGGCCGTCGAAGCAGCCGGCGATCGCCACGTCCGCGCGCCCGTCGCGGACCATGTCGGCCTGTTCCCCGAATCCGCTCACCACGACCCGGAGCTCCGGCGCGTCCGGATCCGTACGGGACCGTTCGCGGACCCGCCGCAGCGACTCCGTGGCCACCCCCGGCTTGGCGGTGACCACGAGGCGCGCGCCGGGAAGGCCCGCACGCCGAGTCCGGCGTACCGCCGAGTCGAGGGCGCCGAGGACGACGGAGGCTTCCTCGACCAGGGTCTCGCCCGCCCGGGTCAGCGTCAGCCGGTGCACGGTGCGGTCGAACAGGGCGACACCGAGCCGGCGCTCCAGCTGACGTATGGCCCGGGACAGCGGCGGCTGAGCGATGCCGAGCCGTTCGGCCGCGCGGGTGATGTTCAGCTCCTCGGCGACGGCGCAGAAGTAGCGCAGCTCACGGATCTCCGGCTCCGGCATACCGCCAGGGTATGGGGCCCTACCCACTCGCTCTTTCCCTTCCGGAGGCCCGG
Organism: Actinomadura sp. DC4; assembly: GCF_030406325.1. Taxonomy (GTDB): domain Bacteria; phylum Actinomycetota; class Actinomycetes; order Streptosporangiales; family Streptosporangiaceae; genus Actinoallomurus. The sequence goes on from NZ_JAUEQY010000001.1 coordinate 479,006, forward strand.
GCTGCTGGAGTGGGGGGCATGAACGCGAATGACGTGGCACTGGTCACCGGCGCCAACAAGGGCATCGGCCGGCAGATCGTCCACCGCCTCGCCGAGCACGGCCTCACCGTGTACCTCGGCGCCCGTAGCCCGGAACGCGGCCGATGGGCCGTCGAGGAACTGAGGACGGAAACGGCCACGGTCCCCGGCGGGCCCGACATCCGGTTCGTGCCACTCGACGTGACCGACCGAGGATCGGCCGAGGCGGCCATCACCACCATCGAGGCCGAGGCGGGACGCCTGGACGTGCTCGTCAACAACGCCGGGATCATGACCGAGTGGGAGGTCCGGGCCGCCGACGTCACGGCCACGCGACTCCGCGAGACCTACGAGGTCAACGTCTTCGGCGTCGTCACGGTGACCTCGGCCTGCCTGCCGCTGCTCCGCCGCTCTCACAACCCGCGGATCGTCAACGTGTCGAGCGGGCTGGGCTCACTCACCCTTCTGAGCGACCCGGCGAGCCCCCTCTCCGCTCGCGCGTCCCTCGCCTACAGTTCGTCCAAGGCCGCGCTCAACGCCCTCACACTGATCTACGCCGACGCCCTGCGTGCCGACGGCATCAAGGTCAACGCCGCCGGCCCGGGCCTGGTGCCGACCGACCAGAACGCCGCCGCGCCCTTCCCTCGCGGCGACCGCACCACCGCCGATGGCGCCCTCGTCCCGGCCCTCCTCGCGACCATCCCCGCCGACGGCCCCACCGGCGTCTTCCGCGGACCGGACTCGCTGGACGACGTCATCCCGTGGTGAGCCCCTGGCACGAACTCCGCCACCGCCTGTTCCCCGCCGCGCGATCACCCGGCTCACGGCCGAGGCGCCGTGACGTGGAGGAACCGACGGAGGCGGAACGGGCGCTGTGGGAGGTCTTTCCCCGGGAGGAGACCGCCGACCTCGGCGGTGACGGAGAAGCGGCTCGCGGGGACGGGGGTACGGGCCGACGCCCTCGCCGTGGCGCGGACGCTCGACGCCACCGGGCTGGGCGTCGGCGGCGAGGTCAAGCTGCGCGGCGCCCGCGTCGCCGGCGCGCTCACCCTCGACCGACCGCGCCCGCCTGGCCGACCCCGGCGGCGTCGCGCTGAACGCCGACAGGATCGTCCTCGGCGACGGCCTGTTCTGCCACGACCTCGTCGCCGAGGGTGCCGCGACGCCGAGGCCCGTACGGCCCAGCTCGCGCGGCAGCGTACCCTGCCGCGTACCGCCCGGATCTGGGGGTTCGCGCAGGAGTGGACGGTGGGGTACGGCTATCGGCCGCTGCGGGCCGCGCTGTGGCTGGCCGCCCTGCTCATCGCGGCCGGCTGGGTACTGGCGACGACGATCGCCGCCGGCGTCACCCGGGTGCTCTCTCGCCAGTGACGCGTCCGGTCGCGCGCAGGGCCGGGACCGCGAGCAGCAGCGACGCCCCGGCCGCGCCGAACGCCCGGGCCGGGGCCGCGTGGTACAGGGGCAGCCAGGCGAGCGGGGCGACCGCCGCGCCCGCGAAGCGGAACGCCGACACGGCCGACAGCGCCCCGCCGCGGTTGGCGGGGATCGCGCGCATCGTCAGGTTCTGCAGGGCCACTGTCAGCAGGGACGCGCCCGCGCCGGCCGCCGTCCAGCACAGGACCAAGACGGCCACCGATCCCGTACGGCCGAGGGAGGCGACGAACGCCGCGGTGACCACGGCGGCGAGGATGCCGCACGCGCGCGGGCCGAAGCGGTCGGTCACGGCGCCCCAGACCGAGCCGAGCGTGAGGCCCGCCAGCCCGAAGCCGACCAGTACGAGCCCGGTCAGGTCCGGGCGCAGGCTCAGCGCGTCACCGGCGTACAGCGCGACCAGGAACGGCAGCGCCGACGCGCACAGATAGGACAGGAACGCCCCGGCCGACAGCAGCCCCATCCGCCCGCTGAACAGCGGCCGCCACGAGGGGGCCTCGGCGCCGGGGCGCGGGCGGCCCGGCGGCGGCGCGCACGCCAGCAGTACGGCGGCCCCCGCCACGACCACGAACGCCAGCCGCCACGACAGTGCCGCCGCGACGCCGCCGAGCAGCGGCGCGAACGACGACCCGGCGGCCTGGAAGCTGGAGAAGGTCCCGATGGCGCGGCTCAGCCGCTCCGGCGCGACCGCGCCGCCCAGCCCGGCCAGCAGGAGCGGCGAGGTGAAGGCGTTCGCGGCCCCCATCGCGGTCCGCCCGGCCAGGAACGTCAGGAGAGACGGGGACAGCGCGCACGCCAGGGACGCGACCGCGTACACGACATAGGCGACCCGCACCGTACGGCGCCGGCCCCAGCGCTCGCCGAGCGTGCCCGAGACGAGCTGGATCGCCGCGAACGGCACGAAGTACGCGGTCAGCGACGTGGCGACGGCACTGCTCGACGCGTGAACGGACCCGCCGATCTGCGGCAGCATCGGGGCCACCACACCGCCGCCCAGCGGGCCGAGCAGGCCGCCGGTGTACAGCGCGGCGATCTTGAACCGTTGCCACACGTTCGTCAGCCGGCCCGTTTCGCCGAGAACTCCAGGCGGACGTAGTCCACGACGGGCTCGGCCAGCCGCTCCGCCACCGCGGACACGAACGCGTCGTGCTCGGCGGGCGGAACGCGGTCCAGGTGCGCGCCGAGCACGACGGTCCGCAGATAGCTGTCGAACTGCTCGCCGGGCTCCAGCCGCGCGGGGTCGGGCACGAGCTCGGCGCGTACGTCCGTGAAACCGGCGCGTTCGAGCCGCTCGCGGGTCTCCTCGGCGCCGGCGAAGTGCCAGATGTCCGTCGGGGCGCCGAGCACGTCCTCGACGGCCGCGCGTACGTGAGCGATGTTGCCCTTTCCTCCGCAGTCGGCCGCGAAGGTGGCGCCGGGGCGCAGCGCCCGCGCGATGCCGGCGAACAGCGCGTCGTGGTCGTGGATCCAGTGGAACGTCGCGACGCTGAACGCCGCGTCGGCCGGAGCGCCGACCGGCAGCGGCTCGGTCAGGTCGGCCTGGATCGCCTCGACCCGGTCGAGCCGGCCGGCGAGCCGCTCGCGCAGCCGATCCAGCATGCGGGCCGAGCCGTCCACCGCGATGACGCGGCCTCGGGGGAGGGCGTCGAGCAGGGCCTCGGTGTCGCGGCCGGTGCCGCAGCCCGCCTCGAGGACCGTCTCGTCACCGGCGAACGAGAAGCGGCCGAGCGTCCGCCGGCCCCAGCGCAGGTGCGGCAGCGGAAGCGAGTCGTATGTGGTGGCGTCCCATTCTCGGAGCATCGTCCATCACCTTACCTTCGTGGTGATCCTAGACGGTATCCCACCTATCAAGAAAAATCGTCTTATTATTTGAGACTCAAGGCGTCGTGAAGGATGCGGAGGCCCGCTCCGATCCGTGCCGCCGGGATCGCGCCGTACCCGAGCGCCAGGCCCGGCCGCGTGTCCGGATCCCCGGACACCTCGGCGAGCGTGTGCACCTGCGCCCCGGCCGCCCGCGCACGCTCGGCCGCCCGGCCCGGGTCGGTCGCGGTGAACGCGCTCACGTGCAGGCCCGCGGCCGAGGGAACCGGTTCCAGGAGGCCGGCGAAGTCACGGCCGAGCGCGGCGAGCAGCAGCCCGTGGCGCTCTTCGTACTCCTGCCGCATCCGGCGTACGTGCCGGGCGAGATCGCCGTCGTCGATGAAGCGGGCCAGAGCCGCCTGCGCGGGCGCCGGGGAGTGCCAGTCGGTGACGAACCTGGCCGTGGTCAGCGCGGCGCGCAGCGACGCGGGCGCCACGAGATAGCCGATGCGCACGCGCGGCGCCAGGACCTTGGTGAACGACCCGGTGTAGAGCACCAGGCCGCTGTGGTCGAGGTTCTGCAGCGGCTCGACCGGCCGCCCGCCGTAGCGGAACTCGCTGTCGTAGTCGTCCTCGATCACCGCGGCGTTTCGCCGCCCGGCCCACTCGAGCAGTGCCGTACGGCGGGCCAGCGACATCGTCATGCCGAGCGGGAACTGGTGGGACGGCGTGACGTAGACCGCCCGTACGTCGGGCGGGAGGGCGTCCACTCGCAGGCCCTCGGCGTCCACCGGCACGCCTACGACGCGCAGGCCGAGCGACCGGAACAGCATCCGGGCCGGTGGATACCCGGGCCGTTCGACCGCGACGCGGTCGCCGGGTTCGAGCAGGGCGCGGCCGACCAGGTCGAGGGCCTGCTGGATGCCGTTCGTGACGATGACGTCGTCGGCTCCGGCCCGTACGCCGCGGGACACGCCGATGTGCCGGGCGATCGCCGCTCGCAGCCGTGCGTGCCCGGCCGGGTCCGCCGGACCCGGCTCGCGGTCCGTCAGCCGCCGCCAGGTCTCGTACGGGAACAGCCGCGGATCGGGCAGCCCGACCCGGAAGTCGTACGCGGGCCGTGCGTCCAGCCAGTCCGGCCAGGGTGCCAGGGAGTCCCAGACGGCGCGCGGCCGCAGTGGCGACGAGGCGGGCGCGCGCCGCGACGCGGGGCCCGTCGCGTGGACGAACGTGCCCGCGCCGACCCGGCTCGTCACGAAGCCCTCCGAGGCGAGCCGGTCGTAGGCGACCGCGACCGTGTTGCGCGCGACGCCGAGCCGCCGGGCCAGCTCGCGGGTGGGCGGGAGGGCGTCGCCGACGCGCAGCCGGCCGTCCAGGATGGCGGCCCGGAGCTGCCGGTAGATCTGCCCGGTCAGATCGCGCCGGTCGCCGAGGCTGACGTGAAAGTCCATGATTGGACCAATCATATCGCCCGGTTTTGGACCTGGTGCTGGGCCTTTCCTCTTTCCTAGGCTTCTGTCCATGGACATCCAAGAACTGCACCGGCGCGCCATCGAGCACGCGGTGGAGACCGTCGCGCGGGTGCCGGCGGACCGGCTGGCGGCGCCGACCCCCTGCCTGGACTGGACCGTGCGCGGGCTGCTGCGGCACATGATCAGTCTCAACGAGGGCTTCACCGCCGCCGCGTACGGCGGCGGCGCGGACCTGAACGTGTGGCGGAACGGGCGGATCGGCGCGGACCACCGCGCCTCCTTCGCCGAGTCCGCCAAGAAGGCCGCCGAGGCGTTCGGCGAGGACGGCGTGCTCGACCGCGCGTTCGATCTGCCCGAGGTACGACGAGGCGAGGCGTTCCCCGGGACCGTGGCGATCGGCTTCCACCTCGTGGACAACATCGTGCACTCCTGGGACATCGCCGCGGCGGTCGGCCTTCCCTGGGAGCCCGCCGACGACCTCGTCGCCGCCGCCCTCACCATCGCGCTACGGGTACCGGACCTGCCGGAGACGCGCGGTCCCGGGCTCGCGTTCGAGCCGGGCCTGGACGTGCCGGAGGAGACGCCGGACCGGGAGCGGCTGCTCGCGGTGCTCGGCCGCTCACCCGCCTGGACTCCGCCGGTACAGGCCTCGCGCAGGCATTGACGCGCGTACGACCAGATGGGCACCGTGGGGACGGTGTTGATCAGACGCGAGACGCCCGCGGACGCCGGCGCCGTCCATGCCGTGACCGCCGCGGCGTTCGCGCGGTCCGGGTCCCCGGACGTGCCGGAGACCCGCCTGCTCACCGAGCTGCGCGCCTCGGAGGACTGGATTCCGGCGCTCTCCTTCGTGGCGCTCGTCGAGAACGTCGTCGTCGGCCATGTGGTCTGCAGCCGAGGCCGCGTGGAGTCCGATCCGGTGCTCGCCCTCGGGCCGCTGAGCGTACGGCCCGGCCGGCAGCGGCGCGGGGTCGGGCTCGCCCTCGTGCACACCGTGCTGGGCGCGGCCGACGCGCTCGGCGAACCCCTGGTCGTCCTGCTCGGCGCGCCCGGCTACTACGCGCGGTTCGGGTTCCGGCCGGCCGAGGAGTTCGGGATCGTGCCGCGGACGGCGGAGTGGCGAGCGCACTTCCAGGTCCGCACGCTGTCGGCGTACGTCCCGGAGATCCGCGGCACGTTCGCCTACCCCGAGCCCTTCGACCGCGTCTGACCCCTCAACCCGGCGCCGCGACCGCGCGCAGCACGTCCAGCCGCCCGGCCCGGCGCGCCGGGCGCAGCGACGCGAGGATCCCGGCGAGCGCGCCGATGACGACGATCACGACGAGCTGGACCACCGGCACGGCGAACGCTCCGCCGGTCGCCGCGCGGGCCAGGGCCCAGCCCGGCAGCAGGCCGACGCCCAGGCCGCCCGCCGTCCCGAACAGCGCGACGATGAGCGACTCCTGCCGGATGACCGCGCGGAGCTGGCCGCGGGTCGCGCCGACCGCCCGCAGCAGCCCGAACTCGCGAGTCCGCTCGTGCACCGACAGCGACAGCGCGTTGGCGATGCCGAGCAGCGCGATGACGATGGCCAGCGCGAGCATGACGTACACCAGCGTCAGCAGCGAACTCACCCCCGACGCCTGCGAGTCGACGTACTCCTCGCGGCTCTGCACCGGCGGAGCGGCGTACGGCCGGGCCGCCGCGGTCACCGCGCGCTCGCCCTCGGCCGTGCTGACGCCGGGCCGGAGCTCGATCAGCAGGGTGGTGTCCTGCGGACGCGGGTCGTGCGCGGTCCACTCCGTACGCGGCAGCAGGTAGTCGCCGGCCGGCCCGCCGGAGGCGAAGACGCCGCCGACCGTGAGCGTACGGCGGGTGCCGTCGGCGAACACCACCGCCAGGCGGCTGCCGGGGCGCCAGCCGTGCGAGCGTGCCGCGTCCCGGCCGACCGCGAGCGTTCCGGGCCCGATGCGCGCGGCCGTGCCGAGGTCGAGCACCCGGCCGAGCGCCGCCGGGTCGGCGTAGCGGACGCGGACGGCCCGCCCGTCGATCCGCACGCCGCCCGCGCCCAGGCCCACCGCGGCGGCGACCTGCGGAAGGCGCGCCACGTCCCCGGCCAGCTCCGGACCGAACCCGCCGCCGAGGCGGGCGCCGGTGCTGATCGCCAGGTCGCCGCCGAAGGACCGGGAGACGTCGTCGCGGATCGAGGCGCGTGAGGAGGCGGCGAGCACGGTGAACAACGTGACCACGCCGATGCCGATCATGAGCGCGGTGGCCGCGCCCGCCACGCGCCGGGGCTCGCGGACCGTGTTCCGGCGGGCCAGCCGCCCGGTCACCCGGCGCAGCGGCGCGCCGAGCAGCGCTCCGGCGGGCCGGGCCGCGACCGGCCCGAGCACCACCACGCCGACGAGACAGCAGAGCGCGCCGGCGCCCGCCACCGCGATCGAACCGCCCGCGGCCACGAGCAGCACGACCCCGGCGGCCGTCAGCGCGCCGCCGGCCAGGCCGCGCGTACGGGACACGGCGGCGGGTTCGGCGGCGGTCGCGCGCAGCGCGGCGACCGGCGGCGTACGCGCGGCGCGTACCGCCGGGAGCAGGCAGGACAGCACCGTCACGAAGACGCCCACGGGGACGGAGACGGCCACGGTCGTCGCGGTGAGGACCGGCCCGCCCGTGGGCAGCGCGGCGCCCATCGCGGCGAACACGCCCTCCAGCAGGGCGGTGAAGCCCAGCCCGCCCGCCAACCCGGCCACCGACGCGACGAGGCCGATCCCGGCCGCCTCGGCGACCACCGAGCCGAGCACCTGCCGCCGCGAGGCGCCGATGGCGCGCAGGAGGGCGGACTCGCGGCTTCGCTGCGCCACGGTGATGGTGAAGGTGTTGTGGATGCCGAACGTGGCGACGAGCAGCGCGATCCCGGCGAACACCAGCAGGAACGTGCGGAACATCGTCAGGAACCCGTTGCTGACGGCGTCCATGCCCTCCTCGCTGAGCGACGCGCCGGTGACCGCCTCGGTGCCGGGCGGGAGCACGGGCCGCAGCCGCGCGACCAGAGCGGCCTGGGAGACGCCGCTCGCGGCGCGTACCGACACGCCGGCGATCCGGTCCGGCGACCCGGCGACGTAGCGGCGTGCGCCCTCCAGCGTGAACCCGGTGAACGAGCCGCCGCCGAAGCCGTCCTGGTCGCCGAACTTGGCGATCCCGACGATCCGTACGGGGATCCGCCGCGGCGTGAGCACGGCGGTCGTGTCGCCGACGTTCAGCCGTCCCTGCCGGGCCACGGCGCGGTTCACGACGACCTCGTCATCGGCGCGGGGCGCCCGGCCCTCGACCACGTGGTACGGGTTGAGCCGCGCGTCCGTGAGCCAGTTGCCGGCCGTCCTGGGCCCGAGCACGGGGACCGGCGTGCCGTCCCGGCCGAGGAGCTGCCCGCTTCCGGAGACGACCGGCTCGGCCACGGCCACGCCGGGCACGCGGCGCACCCGGACGGCGACCTCGGCCGCGATCGTCCCGCGCTCGCCCGTCGGCGCGTCGCTGACGTTGGTCGACCCGCGGACCGACGCGTCGGTGCCCGCGTACGCCTGGCCGAAGAACCGCCCGATGCTCCGGTCGAGCGTGTCGCCGAGCACGAGTGCCCCGGCGAGGAAGGAGACGCCGAGGAAGACCGCGACGAGCGATCCCGCGAGGCGGCGCCTGCGCGCCCACAGCCCCTTGAGCGCGATCCGCGTCATCGCGTGCTCCCCGGGGTCTCGAAGGCGCTCATGCGGTCCAGTACGGCGCGCGCGGTCGGGTCCTCGATCCGGTCGCGGACCCGGCCGTCGGCGAGGAAGACCGCCATGTCCGCGTACGCCGCCGCGACCGGGTCGTGGGTGACCATGACGACCGTCTGGTCCAGCTCGTCGACGGCCGTACGGAGGAAGCCGAGGATCTCCGCGCCGGTACGGGAGTCCAGGTTGCCGGTCGGCTCGTCGGCGAAGACGATCGCCGGGCGGGAGGCCAGCGCCCGCGCCACCGCGACCCGCTGCTGCTGCCCGCCGGACAGCTCGGCCGGCCGGTGCCGGAGCCGGTCGCCGAGCCCGACCGCCGCGACGACGCCGTCGACCCAGCCGGCGTCGGGCCGCGTGCCCGCGAGGGTCATCGGCAGGGCGATGTTCTCCGCGGCGTTCAGCGTGGGGACGAGGTTGAAGGACTGGAAGACGAACCCGACCCGTTCGCGGCGGAGCACGGTCAGCTGCCGGTCCGACAGGGTGCCCAGGTCGACGTCGCCGATCAGGACCTGCCCGGAGGTGACCGTGTCCAGCCCGGCGACACAGTGCATGAGCGTCGACTTGCCCGCGCCGGACGGCCCCATGATCGCGGTGAACCGGCCCGCCGGGAACGCGACGCTCACGTCGTCGAGCGCCCGCACTTCGGCGGCGCCCGTCCCGTACACCTTGGTGGCACCCACCGCACGCGCCGCGGCGCGTCGCTCGCCCGTCATCGATCTCTCTTTCCTCGGAGGGGATGTGGTCCGAGGATCGCGGCGAGGTACGGGCGCCGTCGTCGGGCTGGGAGCGGCATCGAGGCTGCGTCGCGCAGGGTAGACGCGGGGGCTCACGCCTACCCCCGCGGGCGTACGAAGGCGGAACGCCCCGGCGCCGGGGCGTTCCGCCGTGCTACTTGGCCGCCGGGCAGGGCGGGAACAGGCCCCGGGTGCCGGTCGGATACGCCGACGGGTCGCTGAAGCGGCAGCCGAAGTCCGGCTCGGCGACCAGCGACGGGTTCGTCACCGCGTCTCCGGCCGGCCGCCTGCCGCCCCGTACCCAGCCGGCCAGGTCGTCCCACGCCCGCCCCGCCTCGGCGGGGGAGAACTCACAGTGGGACGCGCTCCGGATGGCCCGCTGCACGACCAGCCCGGACAGGTGGTGGCCGGCGACCTCGGACCCGTACGCCTGCTCCATCGAGAACGGGACGAACATGTCGCCCAGCCCGTGCAACGTCAGCGTCTTGGCGGTCGGGAAGCCGAAGATCCGCGGGATCTGCGACAGCCGGGGCGAGTACCGGTCCGCCGGGTCGGCGACCGGGATCCGGCGCACCGTGCGGTTCACCGCGACGGGAGTGTCCGGCCGGTAGACGGTGTGGACGTTCGTCGCGAGCTGCCCGGGGTCCTCGGACAGGCTGGTGCCGGTCGGCGGGGCGCCCAGGCCGAACAGGAAGTCCTTCCACACCGAGAACGCCGCCTCCGCGCCCGGCCGCGCCCCCCCGGACCGGTTCACCGTGATCGCGCGCAGCTGCTTGCCCAGGGCGTTCGTCGTGTCCGGGCCGCCCGGCCGCAGGCCGTCCAGGCCGAGCGCCGTCTCGATGCGCGGCACCGCGTTCGTCAGGTAGTCGGCCGGCGGGGGATAGGCGTCGACGCCGGCCAGGTCCTGAGCGACCGTGTTGTAGTCGAGGAAGAAGTCGAACAACCGGTCGTCGCCGAGCACCCCGCACATCGGCAGCGCGCCGGCGTACTGGAAGGGGTACTGCTCCAGCGACCGGCCGATGACGTGCCCGCCCATCGAGACGCCCGCGATGTAGGTGCGCCGTGGCCGCTGCCGCAGTCGCGCGAACAGGCCGGCCAGGTCGTGGGTGCCGACGACGCCCGCGCGCACGTCGTACCCGTTGTCGGCGTAGGAGGAGGCGGCCCACGCGTAGCCCTCGCCGACGAGCTTCTGCCGCAGGCCGAAGTCGGGCGTGTCGACGGTCAGCACCGTGTCCTGGCCGCGGTAGCCGTGCGCCCACATCACGAGCTCGCCGTTCCAGTGCGGCGGGATCTCGATGTCGTACGCGGCGTGGTGGTACACCCCCTGGCGTACGGTCGTCGGCCCGCCCGCGGTCGTCAGCGGGGGCAGCGGCGGATTGCTGATCGTGTACGGCGGCAGCGGCCGGTCATCGGGTACGGAGGCGGCGGCCGAGGGGGCGGCGCCGAGCGACAGGACCATGGCGGCGGACGCCGCCACGGACAGGAAACGGCGAAGGCGCATCGGAAGGACTCCTCGCGAACGACCGCCGGAGGCACGGCGGGGGGCTGGCCGCACCCTAGAGCCGCGCGGGCGGCCCGGCAAGATCTTCCCGGACACACGTCCGGGAACGGCCAGGCCCGTACGCCGGAGGCCACCGGTTCCCGCGTCCTCGCAGCGTGAAACGCTCGTCGTGGACGTAAGGCGACACCCTGAGGAGAAGCGATGTCAGATCGGCTGGATGGTACGGCGGCACTCGTGACCGGCGCGTCGAGCGGCATCGGCGCGGCGACGGCGGTGGAGCTCGCGGAGAAGGGCGCGGCCGTCGCGCTCGTCGCGCGGCGGGCCGAGCGGCTGGAGGAGCTCGCGGACAGGATCCGGGACGGTGGGGGCACGGCTCTCGTCCTCGTGGCCGACGTCACCGCCGAGAAGCAGGCGCGCGCGGTGGTCGAGCGGGCGGTCACCGAGCTGGGCCGCCTCGACACGTTGATCAACAACGCCGGGGTGATGCTGCTCGGCCCGGCGGTGGACGCGCCGATGGAGGAGTGGCAGCGGATGGTCGAGGTCAACCTGCTCGGCCTGCTGTACACCGCGCACGCCGCGCTGCCGCACCTGCTGAGCGCGGCCGGGGACGGCCCGCGCCGCGTCGCGGACCTGGTGAACATCAGCTCGGTCGCCGGCCGGGTGGCCCGGTCGGGCAGCGCCGTCTACAACGCCACCAAGCACGGCGTGGGGGCGTTCAGCGAGGGGCTGCGCCAGGAGGTCACCGGACGGCACGTACGCGTGTCGCTGGTCGAGCCCGGCGCCGTCGCCACCGAGCTGTCGGGGCACAACCGGCCGGAGGTGCTGGACGGGATCAAGAAGCGGTTCGCGGACGTCGAGCGACTGCAGGCCGAGGACATCGCGGACGCGATCGGCTACATCGTCACCCGGCCCCGCCACGTCGCCGTCAACGAGGTGCTCATCCGCCCCACCGAGCAGGAGGGCTGACCTGCCGGGGACGCGCTCGCCCCGCGACACACGAAAAGTTGCCGGTATCGGGCGGTCCGGTTCGGAGATCTTCGGCTAGACCCCTGGTGACCGTGGTGTGTGTACTGGCGGTGACCGAGGATGAGGAGGACGCGGTGCGGTTCGACGCGCTGTCGCGCGCTGAGGCCGAGGCGGAGCTGCGCACGTGCTGTGCGTCGCGGCGCTGGGCGGCCACCGTCGCGGCCGGCCGGCCCTACGGCTCCGCGGAGGCGCTGTTCGCCGCGGCCGGCAAGGCCGTGCGCGACCTGGACTGGCCGGACGTGGAGGAGGCCCTGGCCGCGCACCCGCGCATCGGCGACCGCCCGCGCGGCGCCGGCCGCGAGTCGGCGTGGTCGCGCGGGGAGCAGTCCGGCGTCGGCGACGCGGACCGGGCGGCCTTCGCCGAGGGCAACGTGGCCTACGAGAACAGGTTCGGGCACGTGTTCCTGATCTGCGCGAGCGGGCGCGGCGCGGCTGAGATGCTGGCCGAGCTGCGCGAACGCCTGGGCAACGACCCCGCGGCCGAACGCCACGTCGTCCACGGCGAGCTGGTCAAGATCACCGAGTTGAGACTGAGGAAGCTCTTCGCATGAGTCTGTCGACACACGTGCTGGACGCGGCGCGGGGGCGGCCCGCACGCGGGGTGCCCGTACGGCTGGAGCGCCGCGAGGGCGACGGCTGGACACGCGTCGCCGAGGGCCGGACCGACGACGACGGCCGGATCGGCGACCTGCCGCCGCCGGAGAAGGGCACCTACCGGCTGGTCTTCGACACCGCCGGCCACTCCGACTTCTACCCCGAGGTGACGGTGGCCTTCAACGTCACCGATCCCGGCGAGCACTACCACGTGCCGCTGCTGCTCAGTCCGTACGCCTATTCCACCTACCGGGGGAGCTGACATGTCACGGAGCCGGCTCGGCCCCAACCGCTACGGCAAGGCCGAGACCCACGTCGTACGGGTCACCAGGGACGGGGACACCCACCACATCCGCGATCTCACCGTCAGCGTCGCGCTGTCGGGGGACATGGAGGCGGTGCACCTGACCGGGGACAACTCCAACGTGCTCACGACGGACGCACAGAAGAACACCGTCTTCGCGTTCGCCCGCAAGCACGGCATCGAATCGCCCGAGGCGTTCGCGCTGCTGCTGGCCCGGCACTTCGTCGGCTCGCAGGCCGCAGTCCACCACGCGCGGGTCCGGGTCGAGGAGGACGCCTGGGAGCGCGTCGGCGACGGCGGCCACTCGTTCGCCCGGCGCGGCGGTGAGACCCGTACGGCCCTGGTCCACCACGGCGACGACGGCACGCACGTCGTCTCCGGGCTGAAGGACCTGGTCGTGCTCAACTCCGGTGACTCGGAGTTCTGGGGGTACGTCAAGGATGAGTACACGACGCTCCCGGAGACCCACGACCGGATCCTCGCCACCGAGGTCGCGGCCCAGTGGCGGCACGCGGACGTCGACGCCGACTGGGAGGAGTCCTATCCACAGGCGCGGCGGCACCTGCTGGAGGCGTTCGCCGGCACCTACAGCCTGTCGCTGCAGCAGACCCTGTACGCCATGGGCGACCGGGTCCTGGACGGGCTGCCCGGCGTCTGCGAGGTCCGCCTGTCCCTGCCGAACAAGCACCACTTCGTCGTCGACCTCGAACCCTTCGGCCTGGACAACGACAACGAGGTGTTCTTCGCCGCCGACCGGCCGTACGGGCTGATCGAGGGCGCCGTCGTACGCGACGGCGCGCCCGACCCGGGCCCGGCCTGGAGCTGACATGGAATTCCTGCAACCCGCCACCTGGGAAGACGCGCTCGCCGCGAAGGCCGAGCGGCCCGAGGCCGTGCCCATCCAGGGCGGCACGGACATCATGGTCGAGCTCAACTTCGACACGCGCCGTCCGGAGGTCCTCCTCGACCTCGGCCGGATCGGTGAGCTGACCGGCTGGGACACCGCCGAAGAGCGGCTGCGGGTCGGCTCGGGCGTGACGTACGCCCGGCTCATCGAGGGCCTCGCCGGCCGGCTGCCCGGACTCGCCCAGGCCGCGCGTACGGTCGGCTCGCCGCAGATCCGCAACCGGGGCACGGTCGGGGGGAACCTCGGCGCCGCCTCGCCCGCCGGCGACAGCCACCCGCCGCTGCTCGCCGGGGACGCGGTGATCGAGGTGGAGTCGCTGCGCGGCATCCGCATGATCCCGGCGGCCGACTACTACACCGGGGTCAAGCGCAGCGCGCTGGAGCCGGACGAGCTGATCCGCGCGTTCTGGATGGCGCCGGCCACCGGCGCGCAGCACTTCTCCAAGATCGGCACGCGCAACGCGATGGTGATCGCGGTCTGCTCGTTCGCCGTCGCGCTGCACCCGGAGGAGCGCAGGGTCGGCACGGGCATCGGCTCGGCCGCGCCCACACCGCTGCGCGCGGCCGCCGCCGAGGAGTTCCTGGCCCGCGAGCTGGACTGGGACGGCCCGCTGGACGAGGCGGTGGCGCGGGAGTTCGGCACTCTCGTCGCGTCGGCGGCGGCGCCCATCGACGACGTCCGGGGCACCGCCGGCTACCGCCGCCACGCCCTGTCGGTGATGGCGCGCCGGACGCTGACGTGGGCGTGGCACGACCACCGCGCCGGAGACTCGGGAAAGGGGGCGGCCTGATGCGGGTGAGCTTCACGGTGAACGGATCGCGCGAGACCGCGGACGACGTCTGGGAGGGCGAGAGCCTGCTGTACGTCCTGCGCGAGCGGATGGGCCTGCCCGGCTCGAAGAACGCCTGTGAGCAGGGCGAATGCGGCTCGTGCACGGTCTACCTCGACGGCACGCCGGTCTGCGCGTGCCTCGTGGCGGCCGGCCAGGCCGAGGGCCGCACGGTCCGTACGGTCGAGGGCCTGGCCGACGGCGACCGCCTGGCCCCGATCCAGGAGGCGTTCGTCGAGGCGGGCGCGGTGCAGTGCGGGTTCTGCACGCCGGGCCTGCTGGTCCAGGCGCACGACCTGATCGAGCGCGAGCCGAACCCCTCGGACGGGGAGATCCGCGAGGCCCTCGCGGGCAACCTGTGCCGCTGCACGGGATACGAGAAGATCCTGGACGCCGTACGCCTCGCGGCGGCGCGGAAGGCGGCGGGATGACGATCGTCATCGAGCACGCCCACATCGCCCCGGTGGGCGCCCCGGAGATCGAGGACGGGCATGTCGTCGTCGAGGGCGACCGGATCGCCGCGGTCGGCGCCGGGCCCGCCCCGGCGATCGACGGGGCGCGGCGGATCGACGCCACCGGGCGCCTCGTGACGCCCGGCCTGGTCAACACCCACCACCACCTCTACCAGTGGGCGACGCAGGGTCTCCACCAGGACGCGACGCTGTTCGAGTGGCTCACCGGCCTGTACGACACGTGGGCCGGGATCGACGCGGAGGTCGTCCACGACGCGGCCCTCGCGGGGCTCGGCTGGCTGGCGCTCAGCGGGTGCACGACCAGCACCGACCACCACTACGTCTTCCCGAAGGGCCGCGGCGACCTGTTCGAGGCCGAGGTACGCGCGGCGCGCGAGGTGCACGTGCGGTTCCACCCGTGCCGGGGGTCGATGGACCGGGGCCGCTCCGACGGCGGGCTGCCACCCGACGAGGTCGTCGAGGACCGCGAGGAGATCCTGGCCGCCACCGAGGAGACCATCGACGCCTACCACGACGCGTCCTTCTCCTCGATGCTGCGCGTGGCCGTCGCGCCGTGCTCGCCGTTCTCGGTGAGCGAGGAGCTGATGACCGGCGCGGCCGCGCTCGCCCGCCGCAAGAGCGTGCGCCTGCACACCCACCTCGCCGAGACCATCGACGAGGAGGAGCACTGCCGTGAGCAGTTCGGCTGCACGCCCGGCGAGTACATGGACAAGCTCGGCTGGCTCGGCTCCGACGTGTGGTTCGCGCACTGCGTCCACCTGCACGACGCCGACGTCCGGCGGTTCGCCGCCACCGGCACGGGCACCGCGCACTGCCCGAGCTCGAACGGGCGGCTCGGCGCCGGCATCGCCCGGGTGAGCGACCTGCTCGCGGCGGGCGCGCCCGTCGGCCTCGGCGTCGACGGCGCCGCCTCCAGCGAGCTGACCTCCCTGGCCGGGGAGATGCACCAGGCCCTGCTCTTCCAGCGCGCGGTGCGCGGGCCCGCCGCCCTGAACGCCCGGCAGGCCCTGGAGCTGGGCACCATCGGCGGCGCGACCTGCCTCGGCCGCCAGGACGAGATCGGCACGCTCGAACCCGGCAAGCTCGCCGACCTCGCGATATGGCGCGTCGACGGCTACCGCGCGGCCGTCGAGGACCCGGTCTGCGCGCTCGTGTTCGGGCCGGTCCCGCCGCTGGACCTGTTGCTCGTCGGCGGCCGTACGGTGGTCGAGGGCGGCGAGCTGCGCACGACATCGGAGGACCCGGCGCGGGCAGGGGAGCGGGCCCGGCGCCGGCTGCTCGGCGGCCGGTCGTGACCTCCGGGCACGTGATCATCGCCCCGGACAAGTTCAAGGGCTCGCTCGGCGCGCCGTCGGTGGCGCGGCACATCGCGGCGGGCCTGCGGAGGGCGCGGCCGGAGGTCCCGCTGGTCGAGCTCCCCGTCGCCGACGGCGGCGACGGCACCGTGGACGCCGCGGTGGCCGCCGGGTTCTCGCGGGTAGGCGCGCGGGTCACCGGGCCGACCGGCGAGCCCGTCGACGCCTCCTACGCCGTGCGCGACGACGTCGCCGTGGTGGAGCTGGCCTCGGCGTCCGGCCTGCGGGTGCTGCCCGGCGGAAGGCTCGCGCCGCTGACCGCCACCAGCCGGGGCACCGGAGAGCTCATCGGCGACGCGGTACGCCGGGGCGCCCGGCGGATCGTCCTCGGCCTCGGCGGCAGCGCCTGTACGGACGGCGGCACGGGCATGGCGGCGGCGCTGGGCGCGCGCCTGCTCGACGCCGACGGCCGGGAGCTCCCGCCCGGCGGCGCGGCGTTGCGCGACCTGTCCCGGATCGAGGTCGCGGGCGGCTGGCCGCCCGAGGTCACGGTCGTCGTGGCGAGCGACGTGGACAGCCCGCTGCTCGGACCCCACGGCGCGGCGTACGGCTACGGCCCGCAGAAGGGCGCCGGGGAGGCCGACGTCCGCACGCTGGAGGCGGGCGTGGCCCGTCTGGAGGCGGTCGTCCGCCGCGACCTCGGGATCGAGGCGGCCGAGCGGCCGGGCGCGGGGGCGGCGGGCGGCGCGGGCTTCGCCGCGATGGTCTTCCTGTCCGCCACGGTCGAGCCGGGCATCACCTATCTCCTGGACCTGCTCGGCTTCACCGGCCACCTCGCGGGCGCGCGCCTGGTCGTCACCGGGGAGGGCGCGCTGGACTGGCAGACGCTGCGGGGCAAGGCCCCGGCGGGGGTGGCACGGGCGGCGGCCGCGGTGGGGGTACCCGTGGTCGCGGTGGCCGGGCGCAACTCCCTGTCGCCTGAGGAACTGCGGGAGGCCGGCATCCGCGGCGCGTACGCGCTGACCGACATCGAGCCGGACCCGGCGCGCTGCATGGAGGAGGCGGGCACGCTCCTGGAACGCCTGGCCGAACGGACGAGCGCGGAGTGGCTCGACGAGGCGGTCCGGTGACCGGTTCGCACGACCTGGTCTCGCGGGCCCGGCCCGGCGCGACGCAGGGGCACGTCCGCACGGCGGGGTGGTCCGGTGACCGGTTCGTACGGGTTGAGCGTCCGGTCGCGGCACGTGGTGCCGCGAGGCGCCAAGCCGGCGTGGTGTGTGGAGGAGGCGGGCCTGCCGGTCAAGCCCTTGGTGGGATGGGATGGGGTGGGGTGGGGGTCGGTGACCGGCCGAGGGACGTGGTGCCACGGCGCGCCGGGCCTTGCGGCGTCTGCACGCCGGGCCACGCCGGGCCGGCGCGGTATGGAGCGGGTTCTGCTGGTCGAGCGCTTGGTGGGGTGGTTCGGTGACTGACTCGTATGACCTGGTCGTCCGGTCGCGGCGGGCGGTGCTGCCGGACGGTGAGCGCCCGGCGGCGGTGGCGGTGCGTGCCGGCCGGATCGCGGCGGTGGCCGCGTACGACGCGCCGCTCGCCGCCGCCGAGACCACCGACCTGGGCGACGTCGCCCTGCTGCCCGGCCTGGTCGACAGCCACGTGCACGTCAACGAGCCGGGCCGTACGGAGTGGGAGGGGTTCGCCACCGCGACCCGCGCCGCGGCGGCCGGGGGAGTCACCGCGATCGTCGACATGCCGCTCAACTCCCTCCCCCCGACCATCAGCGCCGGCGCCCTCGCGGTGAAGCGGGCCGCGGCCGAGGGCGCGTGCGCCGTCGACGTCGGGTTCTGGGGCGGGGCGATCCCCGGCAACGCCGCCGAGCTGCGCGGGCTGCACGAGGCGGGCGTGTACGGCTTCAAGTGCTTCGTCTCGCCCTCGGGTGTCGAGGAGTTCCCCGAGCTGGACGAGGCGGGGATACGGGACGCGATGACGGCGATCGCGGCGTTCGGCGGGCTGCTGATCGTGCACGCCGAGGACCCGGCGGGGCTGCTGGAGCCGGCCGGGCCCGGGTACGCGGAGTTCCTGGCGTCCCGCCCGCCCGCCTCCGAGAGCGTGGCGATCGCCCGCGTGGCCCGGCTCGCCGCGGAGACCGGCTGCCGTACGCACATCGTGCACCTGTCCGACGCCGGCTCCCTCCCGGTACTCGCGGAGTGGCGCGCCCGCGGCGCCCGGATCAGCGCGGAGACCTGCCCGCACTACCTGACCTTGGCGGCGGAGGAGGTCCCGGAGGGCGGTACGGAGTTCAAGTGCTGCCCGCCGATCCGGGGCGGCGACAACCAGGAGGGCCTCTGGCGAGGGCTCGCCGCCGGAGAGATCGCCTGCGTCGTCTCCGACCACTCGCCGTGCGTGCCGGAGCTCAAGAAGGGCGGCTTCGACACGGCCTGGGGTGGTATCTCCTCGCTGCAGCTGGGCCTGCCGGTGGTCTGGAGCGCGGCGCGCGCCCGGGGGTACGGCCTGGCCGACGTCGCGGCCTGGATGGCCGCGGGCCCGGCGGAGCTGACCGGGCTGACCGCCAAGGGACGCATCGCGGTGGGCGGCGACGCCGACCTGGTCGCCTTCGCCGCCGACCGCGGGTTCGTGGTCGACCCCGGCGCGCTGCGCCAGCGGCATCCCGTCACGCCGTACGCCGGGCGGGAGCTGACCGGAGTGGTGGAGGACGTCTGGCTGCGCGGCGAACCGGCCGGCCACGGCCGGCTCCTGAGGAGGGACCCATGAACGAGCGAACCGACGACCCGGCCTCTCCGGCGCCCATGAGCTTCACGGCACTGCCCGACCTGGCACTGCGCACCCTGGGCAGCACCGTGATGGCGGCGAGCGACGAGTCGTTCGCCGCCAAGGAGAACCTCCTCAACCCCGGCCCGGCCGGCTTCCGCGCGCACATCTTCGGGGCCAAGGGCCAGGAGTACGACGGCTGGGAGACCCGGCGCCGCCGTACGCCGGGCCACGACTGGGCGATCGTCCGCCTCGGCCTGCCGGGCGTGATCCGCGGCGTGGTCGTCGACACCGCCTGGTTCAAGGGAAACTTCCCGCCGCAGGTCACGGTGGAGGCGTGCGCCGCCGAGGGGCATCCGGCGGCCGGGGAGCTGACCGGCTGGACGGAGATCGTGCCGGGGAGCCCGCTCACCGGCGACGCGGTCCACGAGTTCGCCGTCACGGCGGACCGGCGCTTCACGCACGTACGGCTCGCCATCCACCCGGACGGCGGGGTCGCGCGGCTGCGGGTGCACGGCGAGGTGGTCCCCGACCCCCGGCTGCTGACGGGCCTGACCGTCGACCTGGCCGCGCTCGCCAACGGCGCCGAGGTGACCGGCTGCTCGGACATGTTCTACTCCTCGCCGACCAACGCGATCATGCCCGGCCTGGCCCGGCACCAGGCCGAGGGCTGGGAGACCGCTCGCCGGCGCGACGAGGGCAACGACTGGATCACCCTGCGGCTCGCCGCGCCGGGCGTCGTGCGGCTGGCCGAGCTGGACACCTCGAACCTGAGGTTCAACGCGCCGGGCGAGGCGCGCATCCGCGGCGCCGACGCGCGTACGGGCCCGCTGGAGGACGAGGAGGCCTGGTTCGACCTGCTGCCGCGGACCCGGCTGCAGCCCGACACGAACCACCGCTTCCGCCTGGACCCGGCCCGCCCGGCGACGCACGCCCGCGTGGACATCTATCCGGACGGCGGCCTGGCCCGCGTACGCCTGCACGGCTCCCTGACCCCCGACGGCGAACGCGACCTGTTCACCCGCTGGGAGGCGTGCTCCTAGGCCTCGACGAGGCGGCCGGTCGCGGCGGCGAAGGCCAGGTGGTCGGCGTAGTCGCGGGACTCGACGATCAGGCCGTCGCGGACGCGCAGGACGAAGACGTTGCGTACGGTGAACGACCGGCCGGTCCCGGCGGCCCGCCCCTCGTAGGCGAACTCGCCGATGACCATCTCCGGGTCGGCGGTCTCGTGGACGACGACGTCACGCGCGGTCATCGCGAGGTCCATGCCGGAGGCGGCCTCGAAGTGGCTCCGGAGCGCCTCGCGGCCGATCAGCGGCCCGGCGGATGCGGCCATCGGGTGGTTCACCACGGCGTCCTCGGCGTACAGGCCGGGAAGTTCGTCCCACCGCCCGTGGGTCACGCCGTCGACGAGGCGCTCGAACACCGCCCGCGGGGTCACGCGCGGTCCCCGGACACGGCCGCCATCAGGGCCGGGACGCCGCCGGTGGCGCGGGCGATCGCGAGGTGGTCGTGGTAGTCGCGGCTGGCCGTGATGAGGCCGTCGCGGACCCGGAGCACCTGGATGTTGGCGGCCGTGACGGATCCGCCCCGGCCGGTGACGTCGTAGGCGAACTCGGCGACGATCACCTCGGGGTCGGCGGTCTCGTGCACGACCACGTCGCGGGCGACCATGCTCAACCCCATCCCGGCGGCGCCGGCGAAGTGCGCGCGGATCGTCTCGCGGCCTTCGATGCGGCCGGGCGCGGTGGAGACGAAGGGCTGGTCGACCACGGCGTCCTCGGCGTACAGGTCGGCGAGGTCGTGCCAGCGGCCTTCGGAGATGCCCCGGCTGAGGCGCTCGAACACCGCGCGGGGACTGGCCGGTACGGACATGGGAAACTCCTCGGACGGCAGGAATTAGAATCCGGAGTGCTCGCTCCGGTTTCACAACGATATGGAGTGGTGACTCCGTTTGTCAACGACGACGCCGCCCGGCGGCCGGCCGCCGCGCGCCGACGCGCTGCGCAACCGGGCCCGGGTCCTGGAGGCGGCCGAGACGGTCTTCGACGCCCACGGCACCACCGCCTCGACCGAGGAGGTCGCGCGGGCCGCCGGGGTGGGCATCGGCACGGTCTTCCGGCACTTCCCGACCAAGGAGGCGCTGCTGGAGGCGGTGTACGTCACCCGGCTGGGCAAGCTCGCCGCCGAGGCCGACGCGCTGGCCTCGGCGGAGACGCCCGGCGAGGCGTTCTTCGCGTTCTTCGCCCGGGTCGTCGGCCACGCCGCGACCAAGAACGCCTTCTCCGCCGCGCTCATGGAGGCCGGCGTGGACGTACGCGAGACGACGGCCGAGACCGGCAGGGAGCTGCGGCGTGCCCTCGCCGCGCTGCTGGACCGGGCGCAGGAGGCCGGGGCGGTACGGCGGGACGTCGGCCTGGCCGAGATCATGACGCTGCTGGTCGGCGCCTCCCAGGCGGCCGAGCGGGTGGGCGGCGACCCCGGCGTACGCGACCGGGCTCTGTCCGTCGTCTTCGACGGTCTGCGCGTGACCCGCTGAGGCGGCGGCTCAGACCCGCTGGGGCACGGTCGTACGGTAGCGGGCGCGGTAGGTGCTCGGGGCGATGCCGAGGGCGCGCTTGAACGCCCGGCGCATCGTCTCCTCCGAGCCGAAGCCCGAGCGGCGTGCCACCACGTCGAGCGTGTCCGTGCCGGACTCCAGCAGGCCCGTCGCGGCCTCCACTCGCGTCCGCTCCACGAAACCGGCGGCGGTCGTGCCGAGCTCGGTGCGGAACAGCCGGGTCAGGTGCCGGACGCTGACCCCGGCCCGCGCCGCCAGCGCGTCCCGGCTGTGCACGCCGCCCGGGTCGGCGGTCACCGCGTCCAGCACCGCCCGTACGACGGGGCTGCGGGGCGCCCCCGAGCTCAGCCGGACGCTGAACTGCGACTGGCCTCCGGCCCGCGCCATGAAGACCACCAGGTGCCGCGCGACGGACCGCGCCACCTCCACGCCGTAGTCTTCCTCCACCAGCGACAGGGCCAGGTCGATGCCGGCGGTGACGCCCGCGGACGTGACGACGGCGCCGTCCCGTACGAAGATCGAGTCGAAGTCCACCTCGACCCGGGGGAATGCCTGTGCGAGCTCGGCCGCCAGCCGCCAGTGGGTCGCGGCGCGGCGGCCGTCGAGCAGGCCCGCGGCGGCGAGGGTGAAGGCGCCGGAACAGACCGAGGCGATCCGGTGGGACGCCGTGGACAGCCGGGCGACCTCCGAGACGAAACAGGAGTCGCGGACCACCGAACGCCAGTCGCTCCGGCCCGGCACGATCAGCGTGTCGATCGGCCCGGTCACCTCCTCCAGCACGAGATCGGCGGCGAACCGTACGCCCGCCGTGGTGCGCACGGGCCGCCCGCCCGGCGAGGCCGTCCGGAGGAGGTAGCGCGCGCCGTAGTCGTCGGCGGCGGCGAAGACGTCCAACGGCCCGGTGACATCGAGGCCCTGGATCCCGTCGATGACCACCATCACCACCAGATGATCGTCCTGACCTGCGGTTTTTCCCATACGAGCAGACTGCGACAACCTCGCGCGTACGGCAAGTGCGCGGCTCAGACGGTCCAGCGGGAGGCCAGGATCGTCTCGACGAAGTCGGCCCGCTCGAACCCGGGCAGGCAGTGGCTGAGGACGTCGGCGTTCACCGTGCCGAACGTCGTGTGCGCGCGGCGCGCCATGCCGTCGGTGAAGGCCCGGAGGATCTCCCGCTTGAAGTCCGGCCGGGGATGCGCCGCGGTGACCTCGGCGCGTTCGCCGTCGGAGATCTCGTCGTAGCCGAAGCCGAGCACGTCCAGCTCGACACCGGCGGTGACCAGGGCGATCTCGGGCGCCATGCGCCACGGGATCTCCGGGGTGGTGTGCAGGGCGATGGCCTCCCACACCAGGTGGGCGCGCTCGGAGGGCACGCCGTGTTCGAGCAGGACCCGGCGGGCCTCGTCGGCGCCGTCGATCTCGAACCGCTGGCCGGAGCCGCTGAACCGGTCGGTCCGCCCGAGGTCGTGGAAGAGCGCCCCGGCGTACAGCAGCTCGGGGTCGTAGTCCAGGCCCCGTTTGCGCCCGCGGAGCGCGCCCCAGAAGAAGACCCGGCGCGAATGGTGGTAGAGCAGCGGCGTGGCCGATTCGCGGACCAGTTCGGTCACGTCGCGCATCAGGGACGAGGCGGGCACCTCGATCCCGGCGATGACAGTGGCTGACACGGTCGTTTCCCCCCAGCGGAAGCGGCCGTGCCCCCGCCGGGCGCCGGTGTCATCCGCACTCACCGAGGGACAACGGCCCGTGTCCGTCCGGTGATCGCCGGTGATGGGGACGCGAGGACCACCGATCGGGCCACGCGGCGCGGTCAGGACCGCCCGGTCAGCGCCATCGTGGACAGGTGGC
Source organism: Actinomadura sp. DC4 (assembly GCF_030406325.1). Lineage (GTDB taxonomy): Bacteria > Actinomycetota > Actinomycetes > Streptosporangiales > Streptosporangiaceae > Actinoallomurus. Next base: position 502,307 of record NZ_JAUEQY010000001.1, read on the forward strand.
GGTTGATGCCGTTGACGTCGGTGTTCTGCACGTTGCTGAGCACGACGACGGCGATGTCGTCGTCGGGCAGGTACGCGTTGCTCGCGTGGTATCCCTGCAGCAGGCCGGGGTGGTAGAGGTAACGGTGTCCGCGCAGCTTGTCGACGAGCCAGCCGTAGGCGTAGCCGGTCGAGGGCGAGTCGAGGCAGCCGCCGGACGGGCAGTGCGCCAGGGGCGTGAACGCCTCCTTGACCGTGGCGGCCGGCGCGACCTTGTCCGCCCCGAACGAGCGGTCCCAGCGGCCGAGGTCGTCGACGGTGGAGTAGACGCCGCCGGCGGCGTTGGCCTGCGACCCGTTGATCGGCGCGGCCGGTGTGCCGAGCTTGAGATAGCCCTTGGCGAAGCCGGTCGGCGGGTAGCCGGAGCTGAAACCGGTGTGCGCGAGGCCGAGCGGGCCGGTGATGTCGTCGTGCAGGACGGTGCCGTACGGCTTTTTCGCGACCTTCTCGACGATCGCGCCGGCCAGGATGTAGCCGGAGTTGCTGTACTTCCAGTTGGTGCCGGGCCGGAAGTCCAGCGGCTTGTTCGCGAACCGGCTGATGATCTCCTGTGTCGTGGTCGGCTTCGGGAGTTTCGGGAAGAAGTCCGGCATCTCTGAGATGTCGGGGATGCCGGAGGTGTGGGAGAGAATCTGGCGGATCGTGATCGACCGCCACGCCTTCGGGCAGGCCTTGACGTACTTCGGCACGAGGTACGGGCAGATCCGGTCGCCGATCTTCAGCCGGCCGCGGTCGCGCTGCTTGAGCACGAGCATCGCGGTGAACTGCTTGCTGACCGAGGCGAGCCGGAAGATCGTGTCCGGGCGTACGGCGATGTGCTTGGCCTCGTCGGCCTGGCCCGCGGCGAACCTCGCCAGCACCTCGCCGTGCTTGAGCACGAGCGCGGCACCGGTGAAGCGCTTCTTGGCCGCCAGGCCCTTGAGGTAGGTCTGCATCGCCGCGGCGGTCCGGTCGCCCTGCGGCGCCGGCGAGGTGGCCAGCGGGTCGCCGGCGGGGGCGCGGGTCGAGGACCGGGCCGCCGGCGGGTCGGCCGTACCGCCACCGCTGGATGAGTCACTGCACGCGGCGGTCGCGGCCAGCACCACGAACACCACGACGGCGGATCTCACAGCCTGCACACCCCTCATCGTTCCCCCGACACCTGCTCCCCGTACCGTCCGGACACGCCAAGAATCTCCACCGCTACGCGAGAGTACTAGGGCTCTTGACGCCGGACGGCCATGGTCGGTCAAGCCGGAGCCCCTCGGAAGTGGGATCATGGCCGCGTCTCGGGAGGATGAGCCACGACGGCGGAGGGTATGGACCGTCAGCGTTGATGTTTCGGGGGGACTCATGCGTGCTGTCACGGTGACCGGCTTCGGAGCCGTGCCCGAGGTGACCGATCGGCCGGTGCCCGAGCCCGGTCCGGGCGAGGTGCTCGTACGGCTGACCGCCGCCGGGCTGAACCCGTTCGACTGGAAGGTCATCGACGGTGCCATCGAAGACGTCGGGTTCCCGCTGATCATCGGCACCGACGGCGCCGGCACCGTCGAGCGGGTCGGGGCGGACGTCACCGGGTTCCAGTCCGGCGACCCGGTCTTCGGCCAGTTCAGCAAGGCGCGGCTGGGCCGGGGGTCCTACGCCGAGCTGGCCGTCGCCTCGCACGGCGCGATCGCCGCCGCCCCGCGTACGGTCGCGCTCAGCGAGGCCGCCGCCGTCCCCACCGCGGGCATGACCGCGCTCAACCTCGTCGACCACGTCGGCGACGCCGGCCGGCTGCTGATCGTCGGCGCGACCGGGGGAGTGGGCACCTTCGTCACCCAGATCGCCTCGGCGCGCGGGATCACCGTGGTCGCCACCGCCTCGGAGGAGAAGGCCGACCTGATGCGGGCGCTCGGCGCCACCGAGGTGGTCGACCACACCGTCGCGCCGATCGCCGACCAGGTGGACCCGCAGGTGGACGCCGTCATCGACCTGGTCAGCGGCACCGAGCGGCTGCGGAGCCTGCTGCCGGTGATCCGTCCGGGCGGCATCGTCCTCAGCCCGGTGTTCGCGGTGCCGGAGGAGGGCCTGCCGGGCGTCGAGGCGGCCAACTTCAGCAACGTGGCAAGTGCCGACCTGCTCGAACGCCTCGCCGGCCAGATCGACGCCGGGCACGTCCGCGTGGTCATCGGCGACACCGTGACGCTGTCCCAGGCCCCCGAGGCATTGGCCCGCAGCCGCGCCGGGAAAGCGCGCGGGAAGACCGTCATCGTGATCTGATTTCAGCGATGATTCCGGCATGGACGACGTCACGGAAGTACGCCCCGGGGTCCACCTTGTCCACGGGAGCGACACCAACTGGGTGATCCTCACCGAGGGCGACGCGGTCACGCTCGTCGACACCGGCTACCCGGGAGATCGTGAGCAGGTGATCGCCTCGCTGGAGGCGGTCGGGCGGCGGCCCGAGGACCTGACCGCGATCCTCATCACCCACGCCCACGCGGACCATCTGGGTTCGGCGGAGTACCTCGGCCGGACCTACGGGGTGCCCGTGCTGATGCGCCCGGAGGAGGTGCCCCACGCGCGGCGGGAGTTCCTCCACCAGGTCACGCCGGGTCAGATCCTGCGCAACGCCTGGCGGCCGGGCGTCCTGCCGTGGGCGGTGCGCGTGCTGCGCTCGGGCGGCACGGCGGACGTGAAGGTCCCGCAGGCGGAGGCGTTCCCCTCACCGCTGGACGTGCCCGGACGCCCGGTGCCGGTGCACACCCCGGGCCACACGCGCGGTCACTGCGCCTACCACCTGCCCGAGTCGGGCGTGCTCATCACCGGCGACGCCCTCATCACGGGCCATCCGACGTCTCGCGTCCAGGGCCCGCAGATGCTGGCCCGGATGTTCCACCACGACTGGGACGGAGCCCTCAACGCCCTGGACGTCCTGGCCGACCGAGACGCGGAGATCCTGCTCCCGGGCCACGGCCCGGCCCACGAGGGCTCCCCGGCGGCCGCGGCGGACCAGGCGCGACGCGTATCGGCTTAGGCGTGGCGAAGGGCCCTGCGTGGCCGACGCGGCGAGCGGAGGCCCGCTAACGCCGGAAGAGCTCGCGCAGGTTGACCACCAGCAGTACTCCGGCGACCAGGACCATCGGGCCGAGCAGCACGTACCGGCCGCCGTACATCACCGCGAGGGTCAGCCCGACCATGACCACCCCCGCGCCGGCGAGCATCAGCAGGCCGGACGCCAGCGCCAGCAGGCGGCGCCGCGCCCAGGCCTCCATCAGGGCGAACAGGAAGACGACCGCCGCGAGCAGGATCGCGACCGGTTCGTGTGGCACGACGAAGACGCCGACGAGCGCGAGGATGAACAGCGGCGTGCTCAGCGCCGCCCACGCGTGCAGGAACCTCGTACGGGAGCCGCGGGTCGGCGTGTACGGCAGGTGCGGCTCGCGCAGGTGCTCCTGGGGCCGCTCGGCGTCGGGCGGCCGGGCGAGCGTCGCCTCGTGCGCGGCCCGCTCCTCGGCCAGGTCGGTACGCGCGCGGATCAGTGCGGCGAGGTCGCGCTCGGCCCTGGTCACCTCGGCCGAGCGCCGCCGGGCCAGGCTGCGGGCGTTCTCATGGTGGCCGAGGGAGACGGCCGTCGCGCGCAGCCGTCGCAGCTGTTCACGGTCGCGTTCGATCGTCGTGTCGTTCTCCTCCAGCTCCTTGTCCAGGAGCGTTATCCGGGCGCGCAGCTCGCGCCGGTCGTCCTCGGCGTCGGGGAGGATCTTCTGCAGGCCGGCCCAGCCGAGCGGGTCGGCCCAGAGGGTGCGCACGCGCCCGTCGCGGTCATAGCGCGGGCCCGCCGGGGCCCGCTCGCCGCCGACCCAGTCGCGGGTGTCGCGGCCCCACAGCCCGTGGAAGCCGCTCACCCACGACGTCGCGTCGGAGATCATGACCGGGTGCCACACGCGCGTACGCGCCGGGCCGACCTCCTCGCCGTTGCCCATCGCGTAGTCGATGAACGGGATGCCGACGCCGCCGTGGCTCCGCCCCTCGCGCAGCCACGGGAAGGCGAACGCCTTGGCGCGCCGGGTGCCGCGCAGCACGGGCCGCAGGCGCGCCGGGTTGACGGTGACGAGGTACTGGCCCTTCAGGAACGCCCCGGAGTGCGATCCGGCGCCCACGAAGATCACCGGGTGGTCGCCGTCGACTCGCAGGTCGGGGTCGTCCCAGCGGCGGCGCAGGTCGTCACCCGCACCGTCGTGCGCGGACACCGCGACCCACGCCGGCCGCAGCCCCTCGGCGGTCTCGGCCAGATAGACCATGACCGCCTCCCAGTCGGCCTCATGATCGTTGACGCCGCTGAAGGTCGTACGCCAGTCGTTCATGGCGTAGAGGAAGAAGTACTGCAGAATGACGTAGCCGCCCTCACGAACGACACGTCCGTAATAGGGGCAACGGTCAGGGTCCATCCGGCTCTCGTACAGGCTCGCCGCCGCCGCGGCCACACCGCCGGGAACCGAGCCGCGGAGAAACAGCGAGGCGCGGAGCAGCACGTCGAAGACCCGGCCGAACAGGCCGACCGCGGCCAGCCGGCCCGACTTGGCGATGGGCGGCCTCGCGTGGCCGTACCTCAGGGCCTCCCGGCGGTTGAACGGCTCGTGGACCAGCAGGAGCGACAGCCGCGACTCCGGGTACAGCTCGGCGATCGTGACCAGGCTGTCGATGGTCAGCTCCCCGGCGGGGACGAGCTGTTCCTCTCCGCGCCACAGGCCGCAGCAGCGTACGTAGGCCTCGACGTCGACCGGGAAGAACCGCTCGCCGGCGGTGTAGGCGAGGACGGGCTCGTACTGCCGCAGCAGGGCCGTGTCAGGGTCGGGCGGAAGGGTTTCGCCAGGCTCAGTCACCGAATCCCCCAGTAACGGTCATTCGGCTGTTATACCGGACGGCCATCACGGGTTAAGCGCCCGCCATAGCGGTGCATGAACGGTTTCTCCTGGGGTACCCCGTATGCGCCTCACCCCGTCCAGGGAGTTGATTGATCAGATGACGACGACACTACGAGTTCCGCGCAGCCGCGGCGCCCTCAGTGGGCTGCTGTTGGTACTGCTCGGCCTCTGGGGTGCACTCATGCCCCTCATAGGCCCTTATTTCCACTTTGGTTTCACCCCCGACAAGGCGTGGCACCTCACGTCCGGCCGGACCTGGTTGCAGATCGTCCCCGGTTGCGGCGTCTTCATCGGCGGCCTGATCGCGCTCGGCAGCGCCAACCGCGCCTTCGCGGCGTTCGGCGCCTGGCTGGCCGCGGTCGGCGGCGCCTGGTTCGCCGTCGGCGTGCCGGTCAGCGGCCTGTGGGCCGACCAGGGCCGTACGCAGCTCGGCCAGGCCCTCGGCGGCACGACGCGTCAGGTGTCCGAACAGCTCACCCTGCTGTACGGGCTCGGCGTGGTCTCGGTGTTCCTCGCCGCCGTCGCGCTCGGCCGCCTCGCCGTCGTGGGGGTCAAGGACGCGCGGCTCGCCGAGCGCGCCTCGGAGGAGGACGTCCCCAGAGACGCTCCCCGGGACGCTCCTGACGACATCGCGAACGCCGACACGGAGGAGAACCCGCGGCTCGAGCCGTCCCGCGGGCCGCGTCCGCCGCTCGTACGGCGCAAGGGGCGCCGGAACGACACGGAGGAGAACGCGGTCCCGGCCCGGCGCGGACCGTGGCCCGAGAAGGTCCCGGCGACGCCTACGGAGCCGATGACCACGAGCCCCTCCGACGTGAAGGTCGCCGGCCAGACCGGTGCCGAGAAGACCCGCGAGACCGATCGCCCGTAGATCGGTGTGGCGTCATCACGGCCCCGGCGTGCTGCCGGGGCCGTGCTCGGTTCAGGCGTCGTAGAGCCGCAGCACCTCGCGTGCGGAGGCGGTGATGCACTCCCGCAGCTCGGGAGGCGCCAGCACCTCGACGTCGGCCCCGAACCTCATGAGGTCGACGTGCGCGTGGCGTACGGACTCGATCGGGATGACCGTACGGACCCAGCCCCGTTCGTCGGGCTCCCCGGCGTTCTCCTCGGCGGCCTGGATCACCGCGGGCGTGACGAGGTGCGCGAGGCGGCGCATCCCGTCGGGCGAGAAGCGGACGACGGCCTCGCCGGAGAACATCTCGCGCTGGAACCGGTCGAGGTAGGCCCGCCAGAACGCGGCCAGCTCGAAGTCCGCGGGCCGTTCGAAGACCTCCTCCAGCGTCTCCAGCTCCAGGAGGCGGTCGACGCGGTACGTGCGGTCGCCCTCCTCGGACCGGGCGATGAGGTACCAGTTGCCGGCCTTGAGCACGAGACCGAGCGGCTCGATCGTACGGGCGACGGGGGTCGGCCGCTTCCAGCGGCGGTAACTGACGCGGACCCGGCGCTGGTGCCAGACGGCGTCGGCGACGGCGGCCAGGAAGGGCGTCGGCTCCCCGCCGTGGAACCAGCCGGGCACGTCGAGGTGGAACCGCTCACGCGCCCGCGCGGCACGCTCGGCCTGGCCCTTGGGCAGCGCGGCCATGAGCTTGATCTCGGCCGCGGCGAGGACCGCGCCGAGCCCCAGCTCGGCGGCGGGGCCGGGCATGCCGGTGAGGAAGAGCGACTCGGCCTCGGCGGCGGTCAGCCCGGTGAGGCGGGTGCGGTAGCCGTCGAGGAGCTGGTAGCCGCCGGCCGACCCGCGGTCGGCGTAGACCGGCACGCCCGCCGAGGAGAGCGACTCGACGTCCCGGTAGATCGTCCGAAGCGACACCTCGAGCTCGTCCGCGAGTTCCTGCGCGGTCATCCGCCCCCGCGCCTGCAGAAGCAGGAGAAGAGAGACCAGCCGGCTCGCACGCATGCGCCCAGTCTGCCCTGCCCCACCGAACCGGACGCCCCGGCCACCACGCCACACCACACTGGCGAGCCGTTGCGGTTCAGACCCTGGCCCGGCTCTCCGGACGTCTCACGGCCGCCGCACCCAGTCCCCATCCCACCCGAGGCGCAGTGACCGCGTGTGTGGCCCGGGGTGTGCACTGGGACCGGGCGTCCGGGCACGTCCAGCGGCGAGGCGGCCTGCGTCCGGATCCGTGGCGGAAAGGCGGCCGGAGCCTAGAGGAGTTCGTCGAGCTGGGCGGTCAGCGGGCGGGCGGTGATGCGGTTGTCCAGCTCGATGTGGGGCACCGGCGGCGGCTCTCCGGCGCGTACGGCGTCGGCGAACTCCTCGAAGTTCTCCAGCTTGCGCGCGTCGCGTTCGAGGCCGCGGTTCTTCAGGCGCTCGCGCAGTGTCACGCGGTCCGTGCGTACCCATACCAGGTGGACCGGTGAGCCGCCGAGCTCCTCGATCCAGGCGCGCCAGCGGCCCGGCTCGTGGATCTGCCCGGTGAACGGGCCGCTCAGCATCACCGGGCAGCCGTGCGACCGGATCTCACGCGCGGCGGCCGTCATCCCGGCGTATTCGTGCCGCTTGACGTTCTCGTCGTACCAGGGCCCCTCGCGTTCGCCCTCCGGCCGCCCGTTCGCCCGCAGCGTCGCGGAGACGAACGGGCCGTAGAGCGTGTCCTTGTCGAGCAGCGCGGGAACGGGCCGCAGCCGGGCCAGGAGCAGCTCGGCCACCGTGGACTTGCCGCCGCCCGGCGGTCCGGCGACGATCCAGGCCGCACTCGAAAGGGGTTCCATGCGTCGCATCATCCCCCGTGCCCCCCAGCTCGGGTGCCCGACGCACCGAAAACGTCACCTTGCGCCCGAGCATTATGCGGAAGGATAGGCGTTCTGCGACGCTTTGCCGATAGCCCCGGCGGAGTACCAGCGCCGAGGGCACGTGACTGTCACGGTTGGAGCGCGGTGTCGCACGCGAGACGGTAGCCGCGCTTGATGATCGTCTGGACGAGCCCCTGCCTCCCCAGCCCGCGCCGCAGCCGTGCCACCGCCATCTCCACCGCGTGCTCGTCGGGCTGCGCCCGCGCCGGCCCCAGCCCGCTCGGCAGTACGCCGCACAGCTCGGCGCGCGACAGCACGTGGCCGGGGCGGGCCGCTAGCGCGCGCAGGATCGCCATCGGCGCCGGCGCGATCGGCCGCAGCCGCCCGTCGAGGACGACGGCGTGCCCGCGCAGCTCCAGCTCACAGCCGTGTACGACGAGACGACCCGTGCGCCGTACCGGCAGGTCCGCGACGAGCGTGCGGACGAGCGCGCCGAGCCGGGCGCGGTCCGGGCGTACCGTCGGCACGGACCGCCTCTCCAGCGGCGCGGCGGTGACCGGCCCGACGCAGGCGGCCATCACCCGCGTCCGCAGCGCGTGCAGCAGCGCCTCCTCGGCGTGGTACTCGGCGGCGAGCGACAGCGTCGCGCCGACCGCCGGCGCGCTGGTGAAGGTGATCGCGTCCACCGTGCCGGCCACCGCCTGCCCGACCAGGCGCCGCAGCGGCTCGGGGTCCTCCGCCAGCGCCCACTGGTACACCGGGATCTCCACCACGTCCGCGCCCGCCCGCCGCAGGCCGTCGGTCAGCTCCGGGCACGGCTCGCCGTAGAGCTGCACCGCGATCCGCCGGCCGGCGAGGTCCTCCCGCAGGAGGTACCTCAGCACCTCCTCGCAGCTCTCCGACTCCGGCGACCACGCCTCGGCCAGGCCGGCCGCGCGTACGGCCCCGCGCGCCTTCGGCCCGCGGGCGAGGATCCGCACGCCGCCCAGCAGCCGCATCAGGTCATCGCGCAGGCCCCAGCCGTCGGCCGTCTCCAGCCACGCGCGGAGCCCGATGCCGGTCGTGACGACGAGGTCGTCGACCGGCCGCGCGAGCATCTCCCGCGTGGCGGCCAGGAGCACCGCGTCGTCGGCGAGCGGCACCAGCCGGATCGCCGGCGCGTGGACCACACGCGCCCCGCGGCGTTCGAGCAGGGCCGCGAGCTCCTCGTGCCGCCGGGCCGCGGTCACGCCGACCGTGAACCCGGCCAGTGGCTGCTCGTTCACGCCCGTGCCACCTCCACTCCGCCGCCGGCCACCCGCACGGCGTACGTCGCCACGGCGACCTCCGGGTCGTCCAGGCAGCGGCCCGTGGTCAGGTCGAAGACCTGTTTGTACATGGGCGAGGCCACCGTCGGCACCCCGCGGCGCGAGCCGACGATCCCGCGCGCGAGGACGTACGCCCCGCTGAACGGGTCGCGATTGGCGAGCGCGTACAGCGCTCCGTCGTGGGTGCGGAAGAGCGCGACCTGGTCCTCGCCGACGAGCGCGCACACGCCGCGTTCGGGCGGCAGGTCGTCGTAGGCGCAGACCGCGGACCAACGCGCGAGGGCCGTCACGGCGTCACCACCTCCAGGAGAACGGGTTTGATCTGGTCGCGTTCGGGCTCGAAGGCGATGCTCGGGTCGGGGGTGCCGGGCGCGTTGACGAACGACACGAAACGGCGGAGCCGCGCGGGGTCCTCCAGCGTCGCCCGCCACTCGTCGGTGTAGTCCTCCACGTGCCGGGCCATGGCGGCGTCCAGCTCGGCGCAGATGCCGAGCCGGTCCGCGACGATGACGTCCCGCAGGTAGTCCATGCCGCCGTCGAGGTTCTCCAGCCAGGTGGCGGTGCGCTGCAGCCGGTCGGCGGTACGGATGTAGAACATGAGGAACCGGTCGACGCAGCGGATCAGCGACTCCTCGTCCAGGCCGGTGGCGAACAGGTCCGCGTGCCGTGGCCGCATCCCGCCGTTGCCGCCGAGGTAGAGGTTCCAGCCCTGTTCGGTGGCGATGACGCCGAAGTCCTTGCTCTGCGCCTCCGCGCACTCGCGCGCGCACCCGGACACCGCGGACTTGATCTTGTGCGGGGCGCGCAGGCCCCGGTAGCGGAGTTCGAGCCGGATCGCCATGGCGACCGAGTCCTGCACGCCGTAGCGGCACCAGGTGGAGCCGACGCACGACTTCACGGTGCGCAGCGCCTTGCCGTACGCGTGCCCGGACTCGAACCCGGCCTCGCTCAGCCGCCGCCAGATCCGGGGGAGCTGCTCGACCCGGGCGCCGAACATGTCGATCCGCTGCGCGCCCGTGATCTTGGTGTACAGGCCGAACTCGCGGGCGACCTCGCCGATGACGATGAGCTTCTCCGGGCTGATCTCACCGCCGGGGACGCGCGGCACCACCGAGTAGGTGCCGTTCTTCTGCAGGTTGGCGAGGAAGTGGTCGTTGGTGTCCTGCAGGGCGGCCTGCTCGCCGTCGAGGATGTGGCCGTTGCCCAGGCTCGCCAGGATCGACGCGACGACCGGCTTGCAGATGTCGCAGCCCCGGCCGCGGCCGTGCTCGGCGATCAGGCGGCCGAACGTCGCGATGCCCCGTACGCGGACGATGTCGAACAGCTCGGCGCGCGTGTGGTCGAAGTGCTCACAGAGCGCCCGGCTGACCGTGACCCCGGCGGCGGTGAGCTCCTCGTCGAGGATCCGCTTGACCAGCGGGACGCAGCTCCCGCAGCCGGTGCCCGCGCGGGTGCACGCCTTCACCGCGGGCACGTCGGTGAGGCCCTCGTCGCCGATCGCGGAGCGGATGGCGCCGGCGCTGACGTCGTTGCAGCTGCAGACCATCGTCGCGCCGGGCAGCGCGCCGCCCACGGCCTCGGTGCCGCCGAACAGCAGCTGCTCGGGCGGCGCGGGCAGGCTCGCGCCGACGTGGGCGCGCAGGGTCGCGTACGCGGAGGCGTCGCCGACGAGCACGCCGCCCAGGAGGGTCTGCGCGTCGTCGCTGACGACGATCCGCTTGTACGTCCCGGCGACCGGGTCGGTGTAGCTGACGTTCAGCGCGTCCGCGTCCGGCGTACCGAAGCTCGCCACGTCGACGCCCATGAGCTTGAGCCGGGTGGAGGTGTCCGCGCCGGTGAAGCGCGCCGTGCCGCCGAGCAGCCGGTCCGCGACGACTTCGGCCATCGAGAAGCACGGGCCGACGAGGCCGTACACCTGGCCGTCGACCAGCGCGCACTCGCCGATCGCGAAGACGTGCGGGTCCGAGGTACGGCAGGTGCCGTCGACGGCGACGCCGCCGCGCGGTCCCACGGCCAGCCCCGCCTCCCGCGCGAGCTCGTCGCGCGGGCGGATCCCGGCGGAGAACACGACGACGTCGGCGGGCAGGACCACGCCCCCGGCGAGGTGGATCGCGCCGGGCTCGACGCGTTCGAGCGCGGTCCCCGTGTGCACGCCCAGGCCGAGGGCCTCGATGTGCCGGCGCAGCATCGACCCGCCGCCCTCGTCGAGCTGCCGCGCCATCAGCCAGGGCGCGATCTCGACGACGTGCGTGGTGAGGCCCAGCCCCTGCAGGGCGCGTGCCGCCTCCAGGCCCAGGAGCCCGCCGCCGACGACCACCCCGGCGGCACGTCCGCGGGCCGCCGCGCGTACGGCGTCCAGGTCCGCGATCGTCCGGTAGACCAGGGCGGTCTCCGCGCCCGGGACCGGCGGCACGAACGGCACCGACCCGGTGGCGAGGACCAGCGCGTCATAGCCCAGCACCCGCCCGTCCGAGGTCGTGACCGTACGCGCGGCGCGGTCGACCGAGGCGACCCGCTCTCCCGTACGGACCCGCACCCGTTCGCCGTGGGCGGGGTAGGCGAGGTCCGCGCCCTCGGTGAGGTAGGACGTGAGCGCGACCCGGTCATAGGCGGGACGCGGCTCCTCTCCCACCACGGTGATCTGCCAGCGGCCGTCCGTGTCCCGCTCGCGGACCGCCTCGACCAGGCGATACGCGGCCGGGCCGTGACCGGCGACGACAAGATGCTGGGCCATCGATCGTGACCTCCTCGGTGCGGGTTCGTCCGAGCTTGACGAGGGGGCGTTTCGCAACGGGGTCCGGCCTGTTGCCGCTCTGCTACAACGGGTTCACCGTCGCCGGCGCCGCCGGTGAGGCCCCGGCGTCCTGAGAGCGGAGCCACTCCAGGATGCCCGTCACGGTGTCGCGGCAGCCGCCGCAGCCGGTGGTGGCCCGGGTCCCGGCGGCGACGTCCCGCACGTCCCGCGACCCGGCCTCCCAGCTCGCGCGGATGCCTCCCTTGGTCACGTTGTTGCAGTGGCACACGACCGCGGCGTCCGGGATCCGTACCGGCGTGTCCGCCGGCGGGCCCGTGCCCATCCCGTGGAACAGCAGGTGCAGCCGGTCCGGCGGCAGCGGGGCCGCGCGGGTGTACAGCTGGCTCAGCAGTCCCGCCGTACCGGTCTCGCCGAGCAGGATCGCGCCGACCAGCCGGTCGTCCTTGATCACGACCTTCTTGTACGTGCCGCGGACCGGATCGGCGAAGCGGACGACCTCGGCCTCGTCGTCGCCCAGGCCGGTCTCGCCCATCGCGGCCAGGTCGATCCCGGCCGCCTTCAGGCGCGTCACCGGCCGTGACCCCGCGTAGCGCGCGTCCCGGCCGGTCAGCACGTCCGCGACGACGCCGGCCTGCTCCCAGGCCGGCGCCACGAGCCCGTACATGGTGTCCTGGTGCTGGGCGCACTCGCCGATCGCGTGGACGCGGGGATCGCCGACGGACCGCAGCCGGTCGTCGACCAGGACGCCGCGGCCGACGGGCAGGCCCGCCGCCGAGGCCAGGCCGGTCTCCGGTCGCACCCCGCAGGCCAGCACGACCAGGTCGGCCTCCAGGAGGGTGCCATCGTCCAGCTCCACGCCGGTCACGCGCCCGCCGGCCGTACGCGCGGCGGCGACCCGCGCGCCCAGGAACGTCGCGACGCCCAGGTCCGCGAGCACGCGGCGCAGGACGCCGCCGGCCTCGGGGTCGAGCTGGCGGTCCATCAGGTGGCCGGGCCGGTGCACGACGGTCACCGGCATGCCCCGTCCGGCCAGGCCGCGGGCGGCCTCCAGCCCGAGCAGCCCGCCGCCGACCACGACCGCGGACCGCGCGGCCGCGGCGTGCCGCAGGATCGCCCGGCAGTCCTCGATCGTGCGGAACGCGACGACGCCCGCGGCGTCCATGCCGCGCAGCGGCGGCACGACCGGCGCGCTGCCGGTGGCCAGGACCAGCGCGTCGTACGGCGTCACGCGGCCGTCGGCCGACGTCACCGTGCGCGCGGCCCGGTCGACGCCGGTGACCGGGACGCCGAGCCGGGCGTCGACGTCGTTGCCGGCGTACCACCCCGGGGCGGTGAGGCCGATGTCGCCGGGCCCGGACCGGCCGGCCAGGACGTCGGACAGCAGGACCCGGTTGTAGGGCGGGGACTCCTCGGCGCCGAAGACGGTGACCGGCAGCCGCCGGTCGCGGCGGCGCAGCTCACCGACCAGCCGCGCGCCCGCCATGCCGTTGCCCACGACCACGACGCTCACGCGGCCCGCTCCACCCGTACGGCGCAGACCTTGAACTCCGGCATCCGCGAGGCCGGATCGAGCACCGGGTTGGTGAGCAGATTGGCCCGTGCGGCGGCCGCCCAGTGGAAGGGCAGGAAGACGGTGTCGCGCCGGATCGCCCCGGTGACCGTGACCTTGGCGGTCGCGCTGCCGCGCCGGCTGGTGAGGCGGACGGTGGAGCCGTCGGTGACGCCGAGCCGCCCGGCCAGGTCGGGATGGAGCTCGACGTACGCCTCGGGGACGGCGTCCGTCAGCGCGCGTACGCGCCGGGTCTGCGCCCCGCTCTGGTAGTGCGCGAGGACACGGCCGGTCGTGAGGTAGAGCGGGTAGTCGCCGCACGGCACCTCCGCCGGGCCGCGGTGCTCGACGGGCAGGGCACGGGCGCGGCCGTCGGGCGTGGGGAAGCGGTCGAGGAAGACGCGGGGCGTGCCCGGATGGCCTTCGCCGGGACACGGCCAGAAGACGCCGGTCTCGGCGACGATCCGTTCGTAGGTGATGCCGGAGTAGTCGGCGACGCCGCCGGCGCTGGCGGCGCGGAGCTCGTCGAAGACCTCGGCGGGTTCGGCGCTGAAGCGGCCGGGGGCGTCGAGCCGTCCGGCGAGCCCCGCGATGATCTCCAGGTCGCTGCGGGCGTCCGGCGGTCCGGGCATCGCGGCGCGGCGGAGGAGGACGCGGCCCTCCAGATTGGTCATGGTCCCGGTCTCCTCGGCCCACTGGGTGGTGGGCAGGACGACGTCGGCGCGCAGCGCGGTCTCCGACGGCATGAAGTCGGCCACGACGAGGAGGTCGAGCGCGTCGAGCCGCTCCTCGATCCGCGTGGAGTCGGGGGCGGACACGACCGGGTTGGAGCCGAAGACCAGCAGGGCGCGCGGCCCGCCGGGCGTGCCGAGCGCGGCGAGCAGCTCGGTGGCGGACAGGCCGGGGCCGGGCAGGTCGGCGGGGTCGACTCCCCAGACGCGGGCGACGTGCTCGCGTGCCGCCGGGTCGTCGATCCGGCGGTAGCCGGGGAGCTGGTCGGCCTTCTGCCCGTGCTCGCGGCCGCCCTGCCCGTTGCCCTGCCCGGTCAGGCAGCCGAACCCCGAGCCGGCCCTCCCCGGCAGGCCGAGGCCCAGGGCCAGGTTGATGAAGGCGGTGACCGTGTCGGTGCCGGTGGCGTGCTGTTCCGCGCCGCGCGCGGTGAGGATGAGCGCCTTCGCGGCGCCGCCCAGCAGACGGACGGCCTCCCGCATCGAGGGCACCGGCACGCCGGTGATCTGCTCGACCCGCTCCGGCCAGTACGCGTTGACGGAGGCGCGGACCGCCGCGAAGCCCGAGGTGCGCCGCGCGACGTACGCCTCGTCGATCAGCCCCTCGGTCATCGCCAGGTGCAGCAGCCCGTTGGCCAGGGCCAGGTCGGTCCCGGGCGTGACCTGCAGGTGCAGGTCGGCGCGCCGGGCCGTCGCCGTCTCCCGCGGGTCGATGACGATCAGCCGCCCGCCCCGGTCCTGCTGCGCGGCCAGATGCCGGACGAACGGGGGCATCGTCTCGGCCACGTTGCCGCCGGCGAGCAGGATCACGTCGGCCTCCGCGAGGTCGGTGACCGGCACCGGCAGGCCCCGGTCCAGGCCGAACGCGCGGTTCTGCGCCGTCGCGGCCGATGACATGCAGAAACGCCCGTTGTAGTCGATGTTGGCGGTGCGCAGCGCGACCCGGGCGAACTTCCCGAGCTGGTAGGCCTTCTCGTTCGTCAGCCCGCCCCCGCCGAAGACCGCCACGGCGTCCGGGCCGGCCGCCCGCTGGATCCGGCGCACCTCGGTGGCGATCCGGTCGAGGGCGGCCGCCCAGGAGACCGGCCGCAACGGGGCGTCCCGGCGTTGCCGCATCAGCGGGGCCCTCACCCGGTCCGGAGCGTTCAGCAGGTCACCCGCGGTCCAGCCCTTCTGGCACAGCGCGCCGCCGGCGTTGGCCGGCACGTCCTCGCGCGGCGTGACCGTACCGGCGTCGACGAACATCCCGCACTGCAGCGCGCAGTACGGGCAGTGCGTGGGTGTCGGCGGCATGAGCCGATCGTGCGGGTACGGCGTTTCGTCCCCGAGTCCCGTGTATTACCTCGCCGCTACATGCGGTTCACGCACGGATCGCCCTGCTGTGCGGGCGCGGCGGGCTCACAACCGGCGTCCGCCCGCGTGCGGGGAACGTTGCACCGCCGAATCGCGGACCACACGAGCGGGAAACGCCGGGTTCCTACCGTCCTCGCTGACGCGACCCCCAGGAGGACCCCATGACCGCAGTCCAGCAGCGTCCGCCCGGCGCGATCACCCGACGGATCAGCGACTGGCGCCCCGACGACCGGGAGTTCTGGGAGGAGACCGGAGCCGGAGTCGCCCGGCGCAACCTCGTCTTCTCCATCTTTTCCGAGCACGTCGGCTTCTCCGTCTGGAGCCTGTGGTCGGTGCTGGTGCTGTTCCTCGGCCCCGAGTACCACGTCGACCCGGCCGGCAAGTTCGTGCTCACGACCGTTCCCACGGCGCTCGGCGCCGTGCTGCGGCTGCCGTACACCTTCGCGGTGGCGCGGTTCGGCGGGCGGAACTGGACCGTGATCAGCGCCGCCCTGCTGCTGGTCCCCGCCGTGCTCGCGGCCGTCGTGATCAGGCCCGGAGTCTCGTACGGCACGCTGCTGGCGGTCGCGGCCGTCGCGGGCGTCGGCGGCGGCAACTTCGCCTCCTCGATGGCGAACATCAACGCCTTCTACCCCGAGCGGCTCAAGGGCCGGGCGCTGGGCGTCAACGCGGGCGGCGGGAACCTCGGCGTGGCCGTGGTGCAGCTCGTCGGGCTGGCGGTCCTGGCCACGGCGGGCGGCGGCCATCCGCGCCTGGTGGCGGGCGTCTACATCCCCCTCATCGTCGCGGCCGCCGCAGGCGCCGCGCTCCGGATGGACAACCTGGCCGGCCTCGGCAACGACCGGCACGCCATGCGCGACGTGGCCCGCGACGCGCACACCTGGATCGTCTCGCTGCTCTACGTCGGCACGTTCGGCACGTTCATCGGCTTCGGTTTCGCCTTCGGGCAGGTGCTCCAGGTGCAGTTCGCCGCCGACTTCGCCACCCCGATCCGCGCCGCGTACCTGACCTTCCTCGGGCCGCTCCTGGGCTCGTTCGCACGGCCGCTGGGCGGCTGGGCCGCCGACCGGCTCGGCGGTGCCCGGGTCACGTTCTGGAACTTCGCGGCCATGGCGCTCGGCGCCGCCCTCGTCCTGGCCGCCTCGGCGCAGCGGTCGCTGCCGCTGTTCGTCACGGGGTTCGTGCTGCTCTTCGTCCTCAGCGGCGTCGGCAACGGCTCGACGTACAAGATGATCCCGGCGATCTTCCGTGCGAAGACCCCGGTGGAGGCGGAGGCGCGCCGGCTGTCCGGCGCGCTCATCGGCCTGGCCGGGGCGATCGGCGCGTTCGGCGGCGTCCTGGTCAACCTGGCCTTCCGGCAGTCGTTCCTCGCGTACGGGTCGGGCACCGGCGCCTACGCCGCCTTCATCGCGTTCTACGTGCTCTGCGCCGCCGTCACCTGGGCCGTCTACCTGCGGTCCCGTACCGGAGTCTGACAGCCGTTACTCGTCTTTGTCGATCCGTACGGCGCCGACCGTGACCTCGGGCACGCGCGGCGCCGGATCGTCGGGCAGGGCGGCGCCGGCCCAGCGGTAGGGCATGAAGACCATGTCGCGCCGGATCGTCTCGGTGAGCCGTACCCGGGCGACCGCGCCGCCCGCCCGGCCGGTGACGCGGACGGTGGACCCCTCGGCCACGTCGAGCCGCCCGGCCAGGTCCGGATGGAGCTCGACGTACGCCTCCGTCGCGTGGCGCGCGAGGGCACGGCCGGTGGTCAGGTGAAGCGGGTAGTCGCCGCACGTCTCCTCCTCCGGGCCGCGGTGCTCGACGGGTACGGCGCGGGCGCGGCCGTCGGCGGTGGGGAAGCGGTTGAGGAAGACGCGCGGCGTGCCGGGATGGTCCTCGCCCGGGCAGGGCCAGAAGACGCCGGTCTCGGCGGCGATGCGCTCGTAGGTGATGCCGGAGTAGTCGGCGACGCCGCCCGCGCTGGCGGCCCGGAGCTCGTCGAAGACCTCGGCCGGCTCGGCGCTGAACCGGCCGGGGGCATCGAGCCGCCCGGCCAGCGCGGCGATGATCTCCAGGTCGCCGCGTGCCGTGGGCGGTTTGGGCAGGGCCGCACGGCGCAGGAGCACGCGGCCCTCCAGATTGGTGACGGTGCCGGTCTCCTCGGCCCACTGAGTGGTGGGCAGGACGACGTCCGCGCGGAGCGCGGTCTCCGACGGCACGAAGTCGGCCACCGCGAGGAAGTCCAGGGCCTCCAGGCGTTCCTCGATCCGCGCCGAGTCCGGCGCGGAGACCACGGGGTCGGCGCCGAACAGCAGCAGGGCCCGCGGCCCGCCGGGCGTGCCGAGCGCGCGGAGCAGCTCGGTGGCGGGCAGCCCGGCGCCGGGCAGGTCGGCGGGGTCGACTCCCCAGACGCGGGCGACGTGCTCGCGCGCCGCAGGGTCATCGATCCTCCGGTAGCCGGGCAGGCGGTCGGCCTTCTGCCCGTACTCACGTCCGCCCCGCCCGGTCAGGCAGCCGAACCCCGAGCCGGCCCTCCCCGGCAGGCCGAGGCCCAGGGCCAGGTTGATGAAGGCGGTGACCGTGTCGGTCTCGGCGGCGTGCCGCTCCTCACCGCGCGCGGTGAGGACGAGCGCGCGGGGCGCGAGGCTCAGCAGGCGTACGGCCTCGCGCAGCCGGTCCGCCGGCACGCGGGTGATCCGCTCGACCCGCTCCGGCCCGTACGTGCCGGCGGACCGGCGGACCGCGGCGAACCCCGAGGTGCGCCGCCGGACGTACGCCTCGTCGGTCAGCCCCTCGGTCATCGCCAGGTGCAGCAGCCCGTTCGCGAGGGCCAGGTCGGTGCCGGGGGTGAGCTGCAGGTGCAGGTCGGCCTGCCGGGCCGTGGCCGTCTCGCGCGAGTCGACGACGATGAGCGTCCCGCCACGCTCGCGCTGTGCGGCGAGCTGCCGGGCGAACGCGGGCATCGTCTCGGCGACGTCGCCGCCCACGAGGAGGATCGTGTCGGCCTCCGCGACGTCGGTGACCGGCACCGGCAGGCCCCGGTCCAGGCCGAACGCGCGGTTCTGCGCCACGGCGGCGGAGGAGGCGCGGGACCGGCCGTTGTAGTCGACGTTGGCCGTCCGCAGCGCGACCCGGGCGAACTTCCCGAGCTGGTAGGCCTTCTCATTGGTGAGCCCGCCCCCGCCGAGCACCGCGACGGCGTCGGGGCCGCTCGCCCGCTGGATCCGGCGTATCTCGCCGGCGATCCGGTCGAGCGCGGCCTCCCAGGAGACCGCCTGCAGCGGCGCGTTGCGGTGCAGCCGCATCAGCGGAACGGTCAGCCGGTCCGAGGCGCACAGCAGCTCGCCGGCGGTCCAGGCGGGCCCGTACGCCGCCCCGGCGTCGCCCGGGGCGTCCTCGCGCGGCGTGGCCGTACCGGCGTCGACGAGCGTGCCGCACTGCAGGGCGCAGTACGGGCAGTGCGTGGGTGTCGGCCGCATGATCCGATGGTGCGGCCGGAGCGTTTCAGCCCGGAGTCCCGTGTATTACCTCGCCGCTACAAGCCCTTCACTACGCGGGTATGCGCAGCGTCTGGCGGGCCAGGCGGGTCACGCGGCCGGCGTCGATCTCGTGGCCCAGGCCCGGCTGGGTGAGGGGCACCGCGACCACGCCGCCGCTCACGCTCACCGGCGGGGACACGACCGCCGTGGAGGACGGCGTCTCGGTCAGGTCGCTCGGCAGGTCGCAGCCCGGCAGGCTGGCCAGCGCGACCGCCGCCGCCTGCCCGATGCCGAACCCGTCCGCGCCGCCGCACCAGGCCTCCCAGCCCGCCGCGAGGGCGCGGTCGTGCGCGCCGCGTGCGGCGGTCAGGCCGCCGAGCCGGCTGATGCGCAGGCCCAGCATCCGGCCGGCGTCCATCGCGATCGCGCTGTCGACCGTCTCGACGTCGGCCGGGTCCAGGCACACCGCGGTGCCGACCTGGCACTGCAGCCGCGCGTGCGCGGCCAGGTCGTCGCCCGGGAACGGCCGCTCGATCGCGACCAGACCGTACGCGTCCATGGCGGCCAGCGCGCGAAGGTGCTCGGGCGCCTCGGTGTAGGCCTCGCCGGCGTCGGCCTGGAGCGCGAGCGCGGGGAACGCCCGGCGTACGGCGCGGACCGGCTCGACGTCGCAGCCGGGGTGCACCGCGAGGGTCACCCGCGTGTAGCCGGCCCCGATGAGGCGGCTGACGCGGGTCAGGAGCACGTCGAGCGCCGGTTCGGCGCTCAGCCGGGCGCCCGCCATGACCGAGGTGCGGGTGCCGCCGAGCGAGTGGGACAGCGGGCTGCCCTTACGGCGGCACCACAGGTCCCAGCACGCGATGTCGGCGGCCGAGGCCGCCGCGCCGCCGCCCAGCCCGCCGACGCCGGCGACCTCTTCGGGAAGCTCCCAGTCCAGGCCGAGCAGGGCCGGGCCGACGCGCTCCTCGATGTCGGCCCAGCAGAGGTCGGAGCCGGCCACCTCGCCCCAGCCGGCGACGCCGTCCTCACCGACGACCCGGACGAGAATGCTCTCCGGGCGCCGGCCGCGCGGCATCGCCATGCGGTAGGCCTCGAACCCCTGGATGCGGGGCATGTCACCGTCCTCGACTCGACGTCCCTTCCTATGATCCACCCGTCACGGCGATGCTCGGGCACTGACGGTCACCAGCTCACGTGCAGCGGCTCGCCCTCCGCGTAGCCCGAGGAGCTCTGCACGCCGATGAGAGCACGCTCGTGGAGCTCCTCCAGCGTCCGCGCGCCCGCGTACGTGCAGGCGCTGCGCAGCCCGGCGATGATGGTGTCCAGCAGGTCCTCCACGCCGGGGGACTGCGGGTCGACGTACATCCGCGAGGTGGAGATCCCCTCCTCGAACAACGCCTTGCGCGCCCGGTCGAACGGGGAGTCGTCGGCGGTGCGCAGGCGCACGGCGCGGGCGGAGGCCATGCCGAAGCTCTCCTTGTAGAGCCGTCCGTCGGAGGCGCGCTGCAGGTCGCCCGGCGACTCCAGCGTCCCGGCGAACCACGAGCCGATCATGACGTTGGCCGCGCCGGCGGCGAGTGCCAGGGCCACGTCGCGCGGGTGCCGTACGCCGCCGTCGGCCCACACGTGGCGCCCGAGCCGCCGCGCCTCGGCCGAGCACTCCAGCACGGCGGAGAACTGCGGGCGGCCCACGCCGGTCATCATCCGGGTCGTGCACATCGCCCCGGGCCCGACGCCGACCTTGACCACGTCCGCACCGGCCTCGACCAGGTCGCGTACGCCCTCGGCGGTCACGACGTTGCCGGCCACGACGGGCACCCGAGGCCCGAGCGCCCGTACGCGCCGCAGCGCGCCGATCATCTTCTCCTGATGACCGTGCGCGGTGTCGATGACCAGCACGTCCGCGCCGGCCGCGAGCAGCGCCTCGGCCTTCTCCTCGACGTCACCGTTCACGCCGATCGCCGTCGCGACGCGCAGCCGCCCGGTGTCGTCCACGGCGGGCTGGTAGAGCGTGGCGCGCAGCGCGCCGGTCCTGGTCAGCACGCCGGTCAGCCGCCCGTCCGCGTCCACGACGGGGGCGAGCCGGTGGCCGCGCGCGTGCAGGGTGCCGAACGCCTTCTGCGGGTCGACGCTGTCCGGCAGCGTGACCAGGTCGCGCGACATGACCTCGCGGAGCTGGGTGAACCGGTCGACGCTCAGGCAGTCGGCCTCGGTCACGACGCCCACCGGGCGGCCGTCCTCGACGACGATGACCGCGCCGTGCGCGCGCTTGGACAGCAGCCCGAGCGCCTCACCGACCGTGCCGCCGGGGCCCAGGCGGATCGCCGTGTCCACGATGAGGTGGCGGGACTTGACCCAGTCGATCACGTTGGCGACGACGTCCACCGGGATGTCCTGGGGGATCACGGTCAGCCCGCCGCGCCGGGCGATCGTCTCGGCCATGCGGCGGCCCGAGACCGCGGTCATGTTGGCGACCACGATGGGGATCGTCGCCCCGCTGCCGTCGGAGGTCGACAGGTCGACCTCGAGGCGGGAGCCGACGTCCGAGCGCCGGGGCAGCATGAAGACGTCGTTGTAGGTCAGGTCGTGAACCGGTTGATCACCGTTCAGCAGGCGCACGTTCGTCAACACCGTCCGTCATCTGGGCGAATGACCTGAAAAGCGGCCATCATCCATTCTGATGGATACCCGCGAGTGCGCGGTTCAACGAGCGGCGAGCAGCTCGGAGACCTTGACGAGCCGCAGGCCCCGTGATCGCAGGCCGGTGATGATGCCCGGCAGGGCGGCGTGCGTCTCCGGCGCCGTGGGCGCTCCGTTCAGGTGCATGACGACGATCGAGCCGCCCCTGGCCTCCCTGAGGACCGTACGGGTGATCGCGTGCGGGTCGTGGCCGAACGCGTCGCCGCTGATGACGTCCCACTGCACGGGCGTCACTCCCGCCGCGAGGACCGCACGCACCGCGGAGGCGTCGTGGCACCCGCCGGGGAAGCGGAAGTAGGGCGTGTGGCCGGGCACGTGCCCGTCGAGGACCGCGGCGGCGCGCCGTACGTCCGCGGTCCGCTTCCCCCGGGGCAGCACGGGCAGGCCGTAACACGGCGCGGCGAAGGCGCTGTGCTCGTAGGAGTGGTCGCCGAACTCCAGCAGCGGGTCGGCGGCCAGCGTCCTGGTCACGCCCGGGTACCGCTTGATCCACAGCCCGGTGGCGAAGATCGTCGCGGGCGTGCGCGTGGCGTCGAGGACCTTGACGATCCGGCGGTCGTAGGAGGACTTGATGCGCCCGGCGTCGAGCGAGCGCCACATGCCGTGCGTCATGTCGGCGTCGAAGGTCAGCGCCACCAGGCCCGTGCCGCGCGCCCCGTGGAACACCAGGCGGTGCGGGTGCGGCGCCACGGCCGGGCGGCGCCGCGCCACCGGGACGGGCCGGGCGCGGACCGGCGGTCGCGCCTCCGCGTGGGTGCGGATCTCCGCCCGGTCCGCGGAGCCGGCGACCGCCACGAGAAGCAGCGCGCCGGCGAGATGTCGCCATCGCATCCGCACAGTGTGACGGGCGAGCGAGCCGCCGCCGGAAGGGGGGCGGATGCGGCGAATGACAACCTTTCCTGTCTTCACCGTTGACCATGAGTGATTTCTTCATGCGACACTTGTTTCTGAGCTGAGCTAAGGATCTTGCCGGCGCCCTCGCACGGCGCTGCCTCCGGTGCCGTGCGGGCAGGTCGGGAACCCCTCGCTGAGAGGCATGCATGCAGGTCAGGCTCTTGGGTCCGGTGGAGCTGTGGGACGGCGCCGCCTCCGTCCCGATCGGCCCACGCGCCCGGGCCGTGCTGGCCGCGCTCTCGCTCGACCCCGGCCGCGTCCGCAGCGTGGACCGGTTGATCGAGGCCGTGTGGGGCGAGCGCGCGCCCACGACCGCGACGGCGCAGATCCAGGCGTGCGTCTCGTCGCTGCGCCGCGCCTGGCGCGTGGCCGACCCCGGCGGCGAGCCCGTGCGCGACGTGATCGTGACCGTCCCACCGGGCTACGTCCTGCGCACCGACCGGGTCGACCTCCTGGAGTTCGAGCGCCGGCTGGAGGCCGCACGCGGTCTCGACCCGGCCCGTGCCTCGGAGGAGCTGCGCGCCGCGCTCGGCCTGTGGCGCGGGCCCGCGCTCGGCGGGCTGCCCGGCCTGGCCGCGGAGGCGGCGCGCCTCGAGGAACGGCGGCTGACCGCGATCGAGGAGCGCATCGACGCCGACCTGTCCCTCGGCCGCGCCGGCGACCTCATCCCCGAGGTGGTCTCCCTGGTGGCCGCACACCCGCTCCGCGAGCGCTTCCGCGGTCAGCTGATGCGCGCCCTGCACCGCGCCGGCCGCCGCTCCGAGGCGCTCGACGCCTACCAGGACGCGCGCGACACCATGGTCGGCGAACTGGGCCTCGAACCCGGCCCCGACCTGCGGCGCATTCAGCAGTCCATCCTCGCCGACGACACGGCCGCGACCGCCTCCGGCGAGCCGGTGCCCCTCGCCGGGCCCTCGCCGCTGCCGCCCGACATCGCCGACTTCACCGGCCGCGCCAAGCAGGTCGCCGAGATCGCCGGCACGCTGACCTGGCGCCCGGAGCCGTACGGCGCGGTGCCGATCATCGCGATCAGCGGACGCGGCGGTGTCGGCAAGACCACACTCGCCGTGCACGTCGCGCACCGGCTGCGCCGGGAGTTCCCCGACGGCCGCCTGTACGTCGGGCTGCGCGGCTCCGAGGCCAGCCCCGCCGACCCGGCCGACATCCTCGGCCGGCTGCTGCGCAGGCTCGGCGTCGACGGCGCGGCCATCCCCGGCGACCCCGACGAGCGCGCCGACCTCTTCCGCGCCCGCCTCGACGGGCGGCGGGCCCTCATCGTGCTCGACAACGCCGCGGACGAGCGCCAGGTGCGCCCCCTGCTGCCGGGCAGCCCGCTGTGCGCGGTCATCGTCACCTCCCGGCGCCGCCTGACCGGCCTGGCCGGCGCCACGCGCATCGAGCTGGACGCCTTCGAACCGGCCCAGGCGGCCGAGCTCCTCACCCGGGTCGCCGGCGCCGAACGCGTCGCCGCCGAGCCGGAGGCGGCCGATCGCGTCGCCGCGCTGTGCGACCGGCTGCCGCTGGCCCTGCGCATCGCCGCCGCGCGCCTGGCCGCCCGCCCGCACTGGACCCTCGACCGTCTCGCCCGCCGCCTCGCCGACGAGCACCGCCGCCTCGACGAGCTGGTCCATGCCGACCTGGAGATCCGCGGCAGCCTCGCGCTCGGCCACCGCGGCCTGTCGGCCGGCGCCCAGCGGGCGTTCCGGCTGCTCGGCATGCTGGAGGTGGCCGACTTCGCCGCGTGGACCGCGGCGGCGCTGGTCGACGTGCCCATGCCGGAGGGCGAGGACCTCGTCGAGGAGCTCGTCGACGCCCGGCTGCTGGAGGTGGCCGGACGCGACGCGACCGACCAGCCGCGCTTCCGCTTCCACGACCTGCTGCGCGTGTACGCGCACGAGCGCGCCCTGGCCGAGGAGCCGCCCGCCGAGCGCCGGGCCGCGCTGGGCCGGGCGCTGTCGGCCTGGCTGGCACTTGCCGACGAGGCCGAGCGGCGGCTGCCCAACTGCTACTACGCGCCGCTGTCCGGCGACGCCCCCCGCACACCGCTCGACCCGGAGATCACCGAGGCCCTGCTGCGCGACCCGCTCGCCTGGTTCGAGGCCGAGCGCTCCGCGATCACCGTCATGGTCGGCCAGGCGCGTACGGCGGGCCTGCCCGGGTTCTGCTGGGAGCTCGCCAGCGCCAGCCTGCCGTTCTTCGAGTTCTGCGGCGACGTGGTCGAGTGGCGCCGCTGCTGCGACGACGCGCTGGCGGCGGCCCGCGAGTCCGGCGACCTGCGGGGGGAGGCGGCGTCGGAGATCAACCTCGGCGCGATGCTGTACGTCCAGAGCGAGTTCGGGGAGTCCCGCGGGCACTTCGAGCGCGCGGGCGCGCTGTGCGAGCGCATCGGCGACGGCTACGGCCGGGCCGGCGCGCTCTGCGGGGTGGCCGCCACGGTCCGCATCAACGGCGACCCGGAGGCGTCCCGGCCTCTGTGGGCGGGCGCCCTGCGCCTGTTCGGCGAGCTCGGCGACCGGCGCGCCGAGGCGTACGCCGTGGAGGGCCTGGGGATGTGCGACCTCGACCAGGGCCGCGCCGAGCCGGCGCGGGCGCGTTTCGAGGAGATGCTGCGGCTCTACCAGAGCGCGGGCAACGCCATGGGCGAGGCGCACGCGCTGCGCCGCATCGCGACGGTCGAGCTGGAGCTGGGCCGCCACTCCGAGGCGCTGCGGCTGCTCGAGAAGGCGCTGCCGACGTTCCGCGCCATCGGCGACCGGCTGAGCGAGGCCGTGGTCCAGATGAGGATGGGTGAGTGCCTGGTCCGGCAGAAGCGCCACGACGAAGCGAGGCCGCTGCTCGATCTCGTGATGACGACTTTTCGCGATGTCGGCTGGCGCACGTGTGAAGGGCATGTGCTGCGGCTGGCCGGCGAGATGCTTCTGGCCGACGGTGACGCCGACTCGGCGGCCGTCCAGCTGGACGAGTCACTGCGGATCTTCCGCGATCTCCAGGAGTCTCTGGACGTCGCCGAGACCCTTCGCTGTCTTGCCGACACACATGCGGCGAAAGGGGACGAAGAGGCGGCTTTGGCTGCCCGAGACGAGGCCCGGGAAATCCTTGCTGAATTGGGACGCGAGTTCTAACCCCATGATCCCGGACGTTGCCATGCCGATGGCCGAGGAACCGCACGGCTTTCGGCACCGACGCCGCGCCACACCGACAGATCCGTGGTCCTTGCGCGGACGTACACGAACAACGCTCCGTTTTCGCGACGAAGACGTCAGTAATGAAATGATCATGCAAGCGAATGCAGGAACATACAGGCCCTGAGGAGGACCCCCGTGCTGGATGCGGTCGACGCTGTGCTCGTACGCGAGCTACAGCGGGATGGGAGGGCGACCTTCCAGGCGCTCGCCGACCGTGTGGGGCTGTCGCGCACGGCAGTGCGCACGCGCGTACAGCATCTTCTGGATTCGGGGATCGTGCGCGTGGTCGGAATCGTGCACGCGTCCGTGATCGGCACCGGCGCCATCGGCCATCTTTTCGTCGATGTCGACGGTCCGGCCCGGCACGTCGTGGACGCCGTCGCGAGAAAGTCGGCGGCCTGGTTCGCGGCCCTGTCCACCGGGGCGCACGCGGTCGTCGCGGAGGTACGCGTCCGCGACGACGCGACGCTCGCCCAGGAGGTCGATGGCGTCCGGTCACTACCGGGAGTGCGAGGCGTGGAGGTATTCCGCGTCATCTCCGTGGTGAAGGACGCGCACTCGGTCGTCACCGAACTGCCCGACGTATCCCTCGATGAAATTGATTGGCGGCTGTTGCGCGAACTCACGCGCGACGGCCGGACCCCCTACACGCGTTTGGCCGAGGTCGTCGGCCTGTCCCAGGCGGCGACCCGCGCACGTGCCGTACGGCTGATGCGCACCGGAGTGATCCACGTGAGCGGCATCGTCGACTCGCGCGCGCTCGGCTCCGGCGAACTCGCCGGGGTGGGCGTACGCGTCTCGTCGGACGTGGACACGGCCGCCGGCAGAATCGCGAGACTCTCCGGCATCAACTACGTGGTCACCGGCTTCGGCCGTTACGACCTCGTGTGCGGAATCGACGCCACGTCCCGTGACCTGCTGCTGAGCACCCTCGAAGCGGTCCGCGCGGTGCCCGGTGTCTGGGTCGGCGAGTCCTGGCACCACCTGGATGTGGTGAAGCAGACCTACGGCGCCGACCTGGACTGACCCCCACCTTCGCCTGCGACGGCACGCCTGGCGCGCCGCGTCGGCCAGGGCCTGTCTCGAAGTCCCGCTGTCCTGCTGCGCGGCGCTCGCGACGGACGGGGACCTCGAGACAGGTCCCAGGCGAATGTCCGTGCCGATTCCGGCTATGTCCAGGACTGGGCACGGCGCATTGCCATACCGTCGAGCCATGAATTTGCGGCAGCTGCGCTATGTCGTGGCGACCGCCGACCACGGCACCATGACCGCGGCGGCGCAGGCCCTGTTCGTCGCTCAGCCGGCACTCTCGCGGGCGATCCGCGAACTCGAGCGTGAGCTGGGCGTCGAGCTCTTCGCCCGTGCGGGCCGGGGCGTCGCGCTCACCGAGGCCGGCGAGCACATCGTGCGGTACGCACGCGACGCCCTGGAGGCCGTCGACGCGATCGAGGCGTTCTCGGCCGCGCCCGCCGGCGGCCGGCCGGGGGAGCTGCGGGTCGCCTCGACCTCGACCCTCGAGCCGGAGCTGACCGCGCGGCTGCTGCCGGAGTTCGCCCGCGAACAGCCGGCGACGAGGATCCGCGTGATCCGCTGCGACGGCCGGGAGTCGGTCGGCGCGGCGGTACGCGACGGCCGGGCCGACCTGGCGCTGACGGACCTTCCGGTGCCGGGCGATCTGGCCGCACACCCGCTGGAGCAGCGCGAGATCGTCCTGGTCTCGCCGCCGAGCCTGAGCCTGCGCGAGCCGGTCCCGCTGTCGGCCCTGGAGGGCCTGCGGCTGGTCATGCCGGCCCGGGGCAGCGCCCGCCGGAGCGAGCTGGACGGGGTCCTGTCGCGCATCGGCGTCCGCCCGGTCCCGGCGGTGGAGTCCAACGAGCGGGGCTCGTGGCTGGCCTGGGTACGCGCGGGGGTCGGGTCGCTGATGTGGTACCGCAACCAGATGGAGGCCGTGGACGGCCTGGCGGTCCGCTCGTTCATGCCCCCGATCACGACGACGATCGGCTTAGTCCACGTAAGACGCCCGCTACCCCCGATCGCCCGCGAGTTCCTGGCCTTCGCCAAGAGCCGCGGCTGACCCCGCATCCCCCCTACGGACCTCCCGCGCGCCGCGTACCGGGATGGCCATGTGCGTTCGCACTGCTCGCGAGCTGCTCGCCGGGCTCCCCGGACCGCTCGCCGCGACCTTTCTTCCGGCCGTGCACCTCCGCTTCCCGGCGTTCGCCGAGAGCCGCGGCCGTCCCCGCATTCAGTACCCCGCGAACCTCCGGCCCGCGAACGCGCCGGCGGTCAGGCTCCGAGGGCTGGCTGGCGGGCGGTGCCGGGCTCCAGGGGCGGTGCGCCGACCGGGCAGTTGAAGTCGCACTCCGGGGAGGCCGTGGCCTGGCCCGGGCGCAGGACGTCGTCGTGGACGATGAGGAAGGTCAGGACCGCGCTCACCAGCAGGAGTGTTGCCGCGATGAGCATCGCGCGGTGGAAGCCGTCGTTGAAGACGCCGGGGTCGTTGTAGGCGGTGCCGGTCAGGCCGACGGCGGGCGGGATGCCCGCCACGGCGAGGAGTCCGGCCGCGCGGGCGACCGCGTTGTTCACCCCGCTCGCCACCCCCGCGTGCTGGATGTCGGCGGTGGCCAGCACCGTCGCGGTGAGCGGGGCGACGATCATGGACAGTCCCAGGCCGAACACCACGGCCGCCGGTAGGACGTCCGCGACGTAGGAGGCGTGCGGGCCGATGCGGAACGTCAGTGCCATCCCGGCGGCGGCCAGGACCAGCCCGGCCGACATCGGATAGCGCGGGCCGACCCGCTGGGCCAGCGCACCCATACGGGAGGACAGCAACAGCATCAGGATCGTCACCGGCAACAGCCCGGTGCCCGCGACGATGGGGGAGTAGCCCGCCACGACCTGCAGATCCACCACGAGCAGGAAGAACTGCACGCTCATGCCGCCGTACACGACGAACGTCACGATGTTGACCGCGGTGAACTGCCGGGACCGGAAGATGCCCAGCGGGAGCATCGGACTCGCGCCCCGCCCGCCGGAGCGGCGGCGTTCGACCAGGACGAACGCGACGCCCGCCGCCACGCCGATCACGGCCGCGAGCACGACGGGCACCTTGGAGCCGCTCTTGGCGGGCGCCTCGGTGAGGGCGTAGGTCAGCCCGGCGAGCGTGAGGGCGGCGAGCACCGCCCCGAGGACGTCGAAGCCGTGGTGCTCGGACTCGTCGCGGCTCTCCGGGACGTGCCGGGCCGCCACGATCACGACGAGGACCGCGAGCGGGAGGTTGAGCAGGAAGGCCCAGCGCCAGCCCGCCGCGGCGATCAGCCAGCCGCCCAGGAACGGCCCGATCGCGCCCGCGACGCCGCCGAGGCCGGACCAGGCGCCGATCGCCCGTGGCCGGTCCGCGGGCGTGAAGGACGCCTGGATGATCGCGAGTGAGCCCGGGGTCAGCAGCGCGCCGCCGATGCCCTGCAGGGCGCGGGAGGCGATCAGCACGCCGATGTTCGGCGCGAGCCCGCAGAGCGCGGAGGCGACCGCGAACCAGATCACGCCGATCATGAAGACCCGGCGGCGGCCGAAGCGGTCGCCGAGCGAGCCGCCGAGAAGGATCAGGCCCGCGAGCGTGAGCGTGTAGGCGTTGACCGTCCACTGCAGGCCCGCGAGAGAGGCACCGAACTGCCGGCCGATGCGCGGGAGCGCCACGTTGACGATCGTGGCGTCCAGCATCGCCAGACTGGAGCCGAGCACCGTTGCCGCCAGGACCCACCGGCCGCTGGCCTCGGAGAGACGCAGCGGCGACGAGGGCGGACTCTGAGGAGACGACACCCCGTCATGGTCGCATGCCGCTACCAGTGGTCGAAACTGAGCGGTTCGTCTTCGGGCCGGTCAGAACGCGACAGCAGGGCGAGGTCGGATTCGACCATCATGGTGACGAGTTCCTCGAAGGAGACGTCCGGCTCCCAGCCGAGTTGGTCCCGCGCCTTCTTCGGGTCGCCGCACAGCAGGTCGACCTCTGCCGGCCGGGTGAGGGAGGTGTCGGTGACGACGTGGTCCCGCCAGTCGAGCCCGGCCGTCGCGAAGGCCAGCTCGACCAGTTCGCGTACGGACTGTGTCCGGCCCGTGCCGATCACGTAGTCCTCCGGCGTCTCGGCGGTGACCATGAGCCGCATCGCCTGCACGTAGTCGCCGGCGTACCCCCAGTCGCGCCGCGCCTCCATGTTGCCGAGCGTGAGCTTGCCGGCCAGCCCGAGCTTGATCCGGGCCACGCCCAGGGAGATCTTCCGGGTCACGAACTCCGAGCCGCGCCGCGGCGACTCGTGGTTGAACAGGATCCCGCTGACCGCGAACATGCCGTACGACTCGCGGTAGTTCTGCGTGATGAAGTGCCCGTACGTCTTCGCGACGCCGTACGGGCTGCGCGGGTGGAAGGGCGTGCGCTCGTTCTGCGGCGTCTCGCGCACCTGCCCGAACATCTCCGACGAGGACGCCTGGTAGAAGCGGATCTGGCCGCCGCTGGGGCTGCGTGAGCCGCCGATGCCGCTCACGACCCGTATGGCCTCCAGCATGCGCAGGACGCCCATGCCGGTGACCTCGGCGGTGATCTCGGCCTGCTGCCACGACATCGGCACGAACGAGATCGCGCCGAGGTTGTAGACCTCGTCGGGCCGCACGCTCTCCACGGCGGAGATGAGGCTGCCCTGGTCGAGCAGGTCGCCATGGACCAGCCGCACGTCGCCGATGTGCTTGCGCAGCCGGGACACGTGCGGGTTGGACTGCCCTCGTACCAGGCCCCAGACCTCGTACCCCTGCTCGAGCAGATGCTCGGCGAGGTAGGAGCCGTCCTGCCCGGTGATTCCGGTGATGAGCGCTCGCGTGGCCAGCGGAACCTCCATGCTCACGGGGCTATGTCCCGTTACGTGTCACAGAGGTTAGCCGTCCGGCCGGGCGCGCGGCGACAGCGGCCGGGCCTCGATACCGAATCGCATTCGAGATTTGGCCCACGCGACGGGCCACCGCGCTGGAACGCGCCACCGAAGTAGGAGAAGATCACAGCATCATGCTGCGCCTTGGACGGCGCCGCCGGGAGGGCGCGGGCCTGGTCCGCGTCTGCGCGGAGGGCGAGATCGCGGACGGGGAGATCCGCGCGATCGAGGGCCTGCCCGCCGTCCTCTGCCGTACGGGCGATGACCTGTACGCGCTCGGCCTGCGCTGCCCGCACTCGGGCGCCCTCCTCAGCAAGGGGAAGATCGTCGGAGACTGCCTGGAGTGCCCGCTCCACGGAGGCAGGTTCGCGCTCGGCGGTGGCGCGGTGCGCAGCGGACCGCCCCGCCGCGGCGTCCCCGCGTACGATGTCGTGGTGCGCGACGGAATGATCTACATCTCGCGGCGCCCGCGCCGGCGCAACCGCCCCGCGCAGCGCCGCCGATGACCCCGCCTCTGCGGCTGGGCGGCCGGTCCCTGGACGGCTTCGCCGTCATGGCGGTGATCAATCGCACCCCCGACTCCTTCTTCGACCGCGGCGCCACGTACGGCTTCGACGCGGCCCTCGCCGCGGTCGGAACGGCGGTCGCCGAGGGCGCGGACATCGTCGACATCGGCGGCGTCAAGGCCGGCCCCGGCGAGGAGGTCGGCGTACGCGAGGAGCTGCGGCGCGTCGTCGACGTCGTCGCGGCCGTGCGCAAACGCCACCCCGACGTCGTGATCAGCGTCGACACCTGGCGCGCCGAGGTGGGCGAGGCGGTCGCGGAGGCCGGCGCCGACCTGCTCAACGACACCTGGGGCGGCGTGGACCCGCGGCTGGCCGAGGTCGCAGCGGCGTACGGCATCGGGCTCGTGTGCGCGCACGCGGGCGGCCTGGACCCGCGCACCCGCCCGCACCGGATCGCCTACGACGACGTGGTGGCCGACGTCGTCCGCCACGTCACCGCCGAGGCCGAGCGCGCCGTCTCCCTGGGCGTACGCCGGGACGCGATCCTCATCGACCCGGCCCACGACTTCGGCAAGAACACCTGGCACTCACTGGAGGCGACGCGCCGGCTCGGCGAGCTGACCGCCACCGGCTGGCCGGTGCTCGTCGCGGTCTCCAACAAGGACTTCATCGGCGAGACGCTCGGCGAGCCGGTCGACAAGCGCGGCGTCGGCACGATGGCCGTGCTGGGGGTGTCGGCGTGGCTGGGCGCGCGGGTGTTCCGTGTGCACGACGTCGCCGCCGCCCGGCGGGCCCTGGACGCGCTGGCGGCTCAGCCCGGCGCGGACTCCCGCTGCCGCGCGCGGTAGGCGGCCACGTGCATGCGGTTGCCGCACGTACGGCTGTCGCAGTAGCGGCGGCAGCGGTTGCGGGACAGGTCGATGAGGACCCGCTCGCAGTCCGGGGCCTCGCAGACGCTCAGCCGGTGGAGCTCGCCGGCGGCGACGACGTAGGCGAGCGCGATGCCGCACTCGGCGGCGAGGTGCTCGGCCAGCCGTGAGCCGGGGGCGAAGAAGTGGACGTGCCAGTCCCACTCCTCGTGGTCGGTCAGGTGCGGCGTCGTCCGTGCCTCGGCGATGATCGCGTTGATCCGGCGGACCGTGAGCTCGGTGTCCGACGGCGCCTGGAAGACGCCGTGGAGCCGCTCGCGGAGGCGGAGCGTGGCATCGAGATCGCGGGCGTCGAGGTCGCAGACGTCGCTCACGCGGTTGCGCTCGACGAAGGCCTGCAGCGCCACGAGGTCGGGCAGGTGCTCCTCGTCGGCCGCCGCCGGTCCGGTGTTGACCAGGTCGACCACCATGTGGAGCGCGTGCTCGGTGTCATGGCTGAAAAGCACTGGGACTCCCGTCCGAGGCGAACCCTGCCGATGTCATCACCGTACCGCTACGGCGATCCTTACCGGACTCCGGTCAGCGGACGTAGTGGGGGTCCGCCAGAACAGGGTAGAGCGCGTCGGCGTCCCGGTGCCGCACGGTCATCACGATCGTCGTGCCCTCCAGGCGATATTCCGCCGGGATCGAGCGGTAGAGCGAGTCGCAGCCCCACGGCGCGTAGAACCGGCCGACGGTGGCCCCGTACCGGTCGTGCACCACGTCGTACCCGCCGGACGGCGTGACGTCCAGCGACAGGCCATCGCCGAGCCGCAGCGGGAAGCGGAACTCCTCAGGAGCGTCCGGGCCGTTCAGCACGGTGACGAAACGGACCCCCGCGGCCGTCGTCTGCGCCATCACGTCCGTGTCCGTGTCGATGTTCACGAAGACGCGCAGGCTGGGCCGGAGCACCGCCGGCGCGCGATCCTCGGCCGCCCCCGCGACGCCGATGTGGATCCGCTGCCCGTCACGTGTCGGCGCCCATACGCCCTCACTCGCCACGTCACCCCAGATGACGTCCGGATTCTCTAGTTCAGGCGGTTCCGAACGCCCGCCGATCGAAAGGACGCGTGTCGCGGCCTCGATCGTGGCGGACACCTCGTCGCGCGCATGCCTCATGGCGGATCCCCTTCGCCCCGTGTATCCCTCTGTCTGATCACGTCGCGCTGACGCATCAGATGGACGCACTCTGCAACGGAATCCGGGTGGATTCTGGTTGTTTCGCCGAAGTGCAGGTTGCAAATCCATTACATGGTCTGGCTCGCTACCTGAACCGCCGTCATTTCGGACGGCGGGACGACGATCGAGTGGTCTCGGTGAGCCGCGTGAACGGACACCGAGCCGAAATAGTGTACATACCGGTCGATAACGGGCCTGCGCCGCGTGCGCCATGATGGAGGGATGAACACGCGGCGGACCGTGCTGACGGTGACCTCTCTCGCGGTGGCGGGCCTGGGCGTGGCCTTCTTCCTGCTCCGCAGGGATGAGGCGAACCAGGCGGCCACGCTGGTGTCGGCGCTCATGGCGGTGGCGGCGCTCGGTGTCGCCGTATGGGCCGGTCTGCCCGTGACCCGTCCACGCGGGCTGCGGGTGACGGGCACCGGCGAGGCACGGGCCGGAGCCGGAGGCACCGCCGTCTCCGGCTACGCGGGTCCGGCCGCCGGCGGTACGGGACAGGACGCGGGGACGGTCGAGGTGGAGAACACCGGCCCGGCCGACGCCACCGGTGGCGGGGATGCCACCAGCGGCGTTCGCCTGACCTGAGTGGGCCCAGGCGCGTGCGTCCGGCAAGTGAGTCTCGGTGTCATGTCGCCGGTCCCGCGCCGGGAGGGGGACGTACGCACGTGAGACGAACGGAGCCCGGGTGAAGGCGTTCGGGTGGTGGCAGCGGTCGACGGCCGTCGCCGGCAGTGGGGCGGCGCGCGCTACGACGGGTGGGGTCGCGGTCAGCGGCGTGGTGCACGGTGACGTGGCCGTGCAGGCGCCGTCCGCCGCCCGCAGCGGGTACCGGCAGCAGGTTCTGCGTATCGCGCCCTCCGAGCTGAGAGGCCGGCGGGCGGAGCTGGCCGAGCTGGCCGCGTTCTGCACCGCGCCGGACCAGGGCCCTTATGCGTGGTGGCGGGCGCCGGCGTGGTCGGGGAAGACCGCGTTGATGTCCTGGTTCGCGCTGCACCCTCCGAAGTCGGTGGAGGTCGTGCCGTTCTTCGTCACCGCCCGCTTCGCGGGGCAGAGCGACCGGACGGCGTTCACGGAGGTCGTCGGCGAACAGCTCGCCGCACTGCTGGGGCAGCCGATGCCCGCCTACCTCACCGAGGCCACCCGCGAAGGCCACCTGCTCGCCGTGCTGGAGGAGGCGGCCGACCGGTGCTCGCAGCGCGGTGAGCGTCTGGTGTTGCTGGTCGACGGTCTGGATGAGGACCGCGGGGTGACCACCGGGCCGGATGCGTACAGCATCGCCGCGCTCCTGCCCGCCCGGCCGCACACCGGGCTGCGGGTGATCGTGGCCGGCAGATCCGACCCACCGGTGCCGGGCGACGTACCGGAAGGCCACCCCCTGCACGATCCGGGCATCGTCCGGCCCCTGGAAGGGTCTCCGTTCGCGGCGGCGGTCCGGGCCGACTGTGAGCGGGAGCTGGCGCGGCTGCTGCGTGGCACGCCGGAGGAACGGGACCTGTTGGGCCTGGTGGCCGCCGCCGGGGGCGGCCTGAGCAGAGACGATCTGACCGAACTGACCGGTTGCGGCGTGTGGGAGGTGGCCCAGCACCTTCGGGCGGTCACCGGCCGGACGTTCACCGCCCGTGCGGTCGGCGGCCGGTCGGCGGCCGCGCATGGGATCGATGCCTCCGAGGTGTACGTCCTCGGCCACGAGGAACTCCAGACGACGGCGCTCACCATGCTCGGCCGCGACAGGCTGAGCGGTTATCGCGGACGGCTGCACGCGTGGGCCGCGACGTACTGCGACCGGGGCTGGCCGCCTGCCACCCCGGAGTACCTGCTGCGCGGTTACGCCCGGCTGCTGCGCGTCACCGAGGACCTGCCCCGTGCCCTCGCCTGCGCCACCGACTCGGTCCGCCACGACCGGATACGTGAGCTGACCGGCGGGGACGCCGCCGCGCTCGCCGAGATCGACGCAGCGGGAACGATGGCCCTGGCCTGCGATGACCCTGATCTGGTGGGGGTGGCACTGCTGGCCGCCCACCGGCGCCGGCTCGTGGACCGCAACACCTATCCGGTGCGCCTGCCCGCCGTGTGGGCGGCGGTCGGGCAGCCGGACCGCGCCGAGGCACTGGCCCGCGGAATGGACGACCCGGACATGGTGGGCGCGGCGCTGGCGGAGGTCGCCGTGGTGGTGGGCTCTGGAGGCGACCAGGTGTGGGCGGCCGAGCTGGCCGACGCCATCGAAGGCCTCGGCGGCGGCAGCGGCATGGCGTGCTGGCGGGCGCGCCGGATGGCGGCCGTGGCGGAGGCGGCGGGCGCCGCCGGCGATCGTGACCGCGCCGCCGCCCTGGACCGCGCCATGGATGCCGTCCTGGCGGACGCCGCCGATGACCATGAGAGAACGCTGGTCCTGGGCGCGAGGGCACGGGCCGCGGCCGCGAGCGGGGATCGCGGACGGGCCGGTCAACTGGCCGACGCGATCGAGGACCTCGCCCGTGGCGGCATCGAGTCGTGGTGGGAGTGGGACGTGGGGTGGGCGGCCGGCTCGCAGGATCCGGAGCGTGTGGCCGTCGCGCTGGGGCACCTGGGGGTGCTGGCCCGTACGGTGCGCTCTGCTCGGCGGCGGGCCGAGATGGAGGCGAAGCTGGCCGCCGTGGCCACCGACGGCACGGGCCGACACGGCGCATCACTTCTGGAGGCCGCCGCGGAGCTGAGCCGGTGGGCGCGACCGCCCATGTGGGCTCTGAAGGTCATCGAACCGCTCACCGAGGCGGTGGCCGCCGCAGGCGACGCGCCGCGCGCGGCGCGGCTGGCGGACCTCATCGCGGAGGCGGCCGCCGTCCCTGATCACCCGTGCTGGGAGGACTCGGTATCGCAGAGATCCATGGCGCGGGCGGCGGTGGAGGCGTTGACCGTGTGCGGTGACCGGGAACGCGCGGCCGCGCTGTCCCAGGCGCTGGAAGCCGTGGCCGGCACGTCGGTGGTGCCCCGCGACATCGGATCCGAGAAGACGTCCGGCAGCGGAGCCGGAGAAGCGGACCATACCGAGGACGACTCCGTGATTCTCGTGGCCGCGGCGGGAGCGGCGGCACTGGCGGGCGACGACACGCGCGCCGAGGCACTGGCTCGCGCGGTCACGGATCCGTACGAACGTCCGGAGGCGCTCGTCCTGATGGCGAGGGTGTCACTCGGCCGCAGCGATCACGATCGGGCGGCGGAGCTCGCGGCGGCGGCCGAACGTCTCTGCCGCGACAGCGCGCGGCCGACTCCCCGGGCGAAGGCGCTGGCGGCGCTGGCAAGAGTGACCGCCGCCGGAGGCGACGGGGCCGGCGCGGCGCGCCTGACCGGCGCCGTGGGCGTGATGGCCGGTGCCGTGACCTCGCCTTACTGGCGGGCGGAGGTGCAGGTGGAGTGGGTGGAGGCGCTGGCGGCGACGGGACAGACGGACCAGGCCGAGGCTCTCACGCGGACGATCGCCGCGCCGTGGCTGCGGGGGTGGGCCGGCAAGGAGCTGGTGCGGACACGGTCCGAGCGAGGGGAGTTCGATCGGGCCGAAGCGTTCGTCCTCGCTATCGACGACCGGAAGGAACGCGGCGAGGCGGGCATGACCATGGCGCACGCCGCGATCGGCCGCGGCGCTTTCGACCGCGCCTGGCGGCTCTTCGAGGTCTTCGAGGCTCCACCGGAGGACCGGGCCCGGCTGCTGACCTCGCTCGCCCAGCGGGCGGCCGTCGGCGGCGCCCGGCACCGCGCCGCCGTACTCGCGGCTTCTGTGCGCGACCTCGGCCACACCCGCTCGGACGGCCGGTCCCGAGACGAGATGGCGCGCTTCACGGCGGAGGCACTGGCCTGGAGCCGCCGATTCGACGCGGCCGAGATCTTGGCGCGCGGCATCACCAGTCCATACTCGCGGGCGGAAGCACTGGCCGCTCTGGTGAGGGCGGCGGCGAGATCAGGCGAGTCAGGCCTGGCGGCGGTGTGCGCCCACCGGGCCGGAGAGTCGTTTCGCTCGCTGGCCGACCCGTACGAGCGGTCTTTTGCGCTGAAGCGTCTGGTGGAGGCGGTGACCGCGATGAGCGACGTCGACTTCGCGCTGGACCTGGCCGAGCGCATTCCCCGTTCGGATTGGCGCGCCGACGCGATGGCGAAGCTGACGCGGTTCCTCGATCCCGCCCAGGCCCGGCGGCTCATGGCGCACGCGCTGGCCGTGGGCGACTTGAGCGGCCTGCTCGACGACCTGGTCCGGCTCGCGCCTGAGGCTCTCCCGGCTCTAACCGACACCCTTCTCGGCTGGGAGGCGACGGACACCGGCCCGGCGGGCGGGTCAGGGCTGTGACACCCCGGGGAGCGGGCCGTATCGCCGCGCGAGGAGCAGGCCACGGCGGCGCGGCGGAAAGGCCGGAGGACGTCCTCGGGACCGGAGCGGTGGCCAAAAGCGCCGCGTGCGTCCGGGACAGTTCGGCTCGTTACTGAGATCCTGGGCTCGTGCCCGGTGATCAGGGCACCAACGCCCATGCGCAGCGCGAGTCGAAGGAGTCCCGTCCATGGCCGACCAGACGGCCGATCAGCCGCAGGCCCGGCAGTCCGACATTCCCTCCGGCACGGTCCGTATCGTCGACCTGCCGGAGTCCGACCGAGAGTTCGTGCGCTCCGCGCTCCGGCGCGACACGCCGCTGCACGACCTGCTCGGCCTGGAGATCGTCGAGATCGGCGAGGACCACGCCGTCCTGTCCATGCCCGTACGCCCGGAGGCCTTCAACAGCACCGGCAACCTGCACGGAGGGGCGATCGCCACGCTCATCGACGTGGCGGCCGGCACGGCGGCGGCGCGGGGGAGTGGTTTCGAGCCGGGCCGGCAGAGCCTGGTCACCGCCGACCTGCACGTGCGCTACCTCGGGCGGCCGCACAGCGACGCCGTCTACGCCCGCGCCGACCTTCTCAAGGCGGGACGCCAGCTCATCGTGGTGGAGTGCCGGGTGACCGACGGCGAGGATCGTCTGATCGCCTCGGCGGACTTCAGCATGATGATCGTGCCGCTGCGCAAACCGTTGCGTCCCGTGGCGAGCGCCAAGGACACCGACCCCGACCTGTGAGGACGGGGACCGGTGCGTGGCCGTACGGAGACGGCCGCGCACCGGGAGCTGACACCGGCGATCACGCCGGGGAGTTCAGCAGGATGTTGAAGAGGTTCGCAGCGTTCGGGGTGCCCAGTCCGGTCGACAGGTCATAACCGGCGGTCGCCGGGTAGTACAGGTTGTTACCGGTGACCACGTCGTAGTACGGGGTGTTGGCGCCGCCCTGTCCGAAGACGTGGTAGAACGTGTCCGGACCGTACCAGAAGACGCGTGCGCGAGTCAGCAGGCCCTGGTTGATCAGCGACATTCCGGCCGCCCAGATCGGGGTAGCCGCGCTCGTGCCGCCGAAGCCGTGCCACTGGCCCCGGTAGAAGACCGGAAGTTCGATCGCCGCCGCCGACACGTCGGGCACCTGCCGGTATCCCGTCGTGTACTGGTTCGCGACGCCGGTTCCCGCCTGGTACAACGGCTTGGGGAAGACCTTGCTGACGCCGCCGCCGCTGCCCCACTGGTTCTCACATTTGGACAGGCTCGAACGGTCCGACCAGACCTGCTCCTGCGCGCGCGTGCCGGCCGCGCCGAACTGCATCCGCGTGCCGCCGACCGCGACCGCCCACTGCGAGGTCGAGGGGAACGACACGTCCAGCGGCCCGTACACGCGGTCCCCGTACGCGCCGCAGTCGCCGGTGGCCACGAAGACCGTCATCCGCTCGGCCTGCGTCAGGATGCGCAGGTTCTGGTCGACCGCCTGCATCGTGGCCTGCGACATGTAGCCCTCGGAGCCGCCGAGGCTGATGCTGACCGCGCTGCCCGGCCGCGGGGCGTTGACGTTGTCGTCGATGACGCGCTGCAGCGCGTTGTTGAACGCCGTCCACGAGTCCGACCCGGAGCCGGTGCTCAGCAGCGCCGGGTCCTCCTGGTAGTCGACGACGCGGACGCCCGGTGCGAGACCGGCCAGCATCTCGATGTCGAGCGTCGCCTCGCCGCCCGGCGGGGGAGCGGTGGCGCCGAGGTTCACGTTGCTCAGCGCGATGTGGGACCCGGTGCAGGCGTTGTACGCCGCGATGTCGCGGGGGTCGTACCCGTCCATCTCGACGAGGTTGACCGTCATGTTCTCGCCGTGCCAGCCCTGCTGCCAGAGCTTGTCGTAGCCGTACGACTGGGCGATCTTCTGGTTCGTCGCCACGTGCGGCGCGAACTGCGGGCAGGCGCCGGCGCGCATGGCCGCGGTGGAGGCGAGCGGCGTCATGGGCGCGTGGTGGGAGGTCGGCGCCTGGCTGTAGCTGTCCAGGCCCGTGACGGACAGGATGTAGCCCGAGACCTGGGCCGGGACCACCGGCATGTGGGCCGGGTCGGGCGTGAAGTAGGACCGCCCCCTGAGCGTGTGCGTCACGAACGAGGTCTTCAGGAGCTGCCCGGCCACGCCCGCCTTGACGTCGAAGGTCAGGCTCGTACGGGTCTTGCTGGGCTTGGCCTGGATGTGCGCGGTGGCGAAGTACTCATTGAGCTTCTTCAGCTCCTCGTCGCTGACGCCGAGCTTCTGCGCCAGGCCCTGTGCGCCCTGGCTCGGGCTCTTGCCGTGCCCGAGCTGCTTCCACGTGTCGTCGCTGATCTTGAGCGTCACCCCGACGTGCAGCGTCCGGTCCGCCGGGACCTTGCCGGTGATCGGCGCGCTCAGCGCCTCCTTGGGCAGCCCGAGGTTCAGCGGTGCGAACTTCAGCGACGACGCGCCGGACGGTGATGATGACGGTTTGCTCGAATGTCCCGAACCCCCGCAGCCGCTCAGCACCGTGAGTGCGAGCAGGACGCGGAGAAAAGCGGTCCGGCGATTACGCACGGATCTCCCCTGTTCCCTGTCTGTGGTTCCGTCGCGCACGCCCGGCCGTCTGCTCGGGCGGGCACTCCCCGACGGTGCGCGTCGCCTGGAGAGCGGCCCTGCACCCCGCTACACCTGGTACGTACGCCCCGATACCTTGACAGAACGCCAAACGTGCAAGCAACACTTCGAAGAACGTAGAAACGGACTAAAGCTGTCATGCACAGCTATGTCGTGAGACGCACGCCGAGGCGGTTCGGTGCCCGCTGTCTTGTGCGTGTTTTCGGGCCGCATGTACCGTAATTTCGGTTCTGACTTATATAGGTTTTGGGGGTGCCGTGAGCTCCGCGTTCGTCAACGGCGAGGTGTCCTTCTGGTACCGCCAGTCCGGTCTGCCGGCCGTACGCGACCCCCTCCCGGGCGCGCGGGAGTACGACGTGTGCGTGGTCGGCGGCGGGTTCACCGGGCTGTGGACCGCCTACTACCTCAAGCGGGCCCGGCCGGAGCTGCGCGTCGCGGTGCTGGAGAAGGAGTTCGCCGGGTTCGGCGCGTCCGGGCGCAACGGCGGCTGGCTGACCGGGGAGCTGGCCGGCTCGGCGGCGCGATACGCCCGCGCCCACGGCCGGGAGGCGGTCGTGGCACAGCAGCACGCGATGTTCGCCGCCGTCGACGAGGTCGTCCGGGTCGCCGCGGACGAGGGGATCGAGGCCGACATCGTCAAGTCCGGCGTCCTCAACGTCGCGACCAGCGTGGCCCAGAGGAGCCGCCTGCACGAGGAGCTGGCCGAGGCCCGCGAGTGGGGGTTCGCCGAGGCCGACCTGCGCCTGCTCGACCCCGGGGAGCGGGAGGAGCGGCTGCGGGTCACCGGCGCGATCGAGGCCACGTACAGCCCGCACTGCGCCCGTGTGCAGCCCGCGCGCCTCGTCCAGGGCCTGGCCGGTGCCGTCGCGGCGCTCGGCGTCGACGTCTTCGAGGCGACGACGGTCACCGCGATCCGCCCGCGGGCCGGCGGCCGGCCGGCCGAGGCGGTGACCGCGCGCGGGAACGTACGGGCGGAGTACGTCATCCGGGCGACCGAGGGCTTCACCGCGGGCCTGGCGGGTCAGCGGCGCCAGTGGCTGCCGATGAACAGCTCCATGATCGTCACCGAGCCGCTCGGCGAGGAGGTCTGGGAGAGCGTCGGGTGGGCGGGCCGGGAGCTGCTCGGCGACCACGCCCATACCTACATCTACGCCCAGCGCACCGCCGACGACCGGATCGCGATCGGCGGGCGCGGCGTGCCGTACCGGTTCGGCTCGGGCTGGGACCGGCGCGGCGCCACGCAGCCCAAGACCGTCGCCGCGCTCCACCGGATGCTCGGCACGCTGTTCCCGGCCACCGCCGGGGCCTCGGTCGACCACGCGTGGTGCGGGGTGCTCGGCGTGCCGCGCGACTGGTGCTCGACCGCCCACGTCGACCACGAGACCGGCCTCGGCTGGGCCGGCGGCTACGTGGGCACGGGCGTCGCGACGACCAACCTGGCCGGCCGCACCCTCCGCGACCTGGTCCTCCGCGAGGACACCGAGCTGACCCGCCTGCCGTGGGTCGGGCGGCAGGTGCGCCCGTGGGAGCCCGAGCCGCTGCGGTGGATCGGCGTCCAGCTCATCTACGCGCTGTACCGTACGGCCGACCGGCGCGAGAGCTCCGGCCGGATCCGCACCTCCGGCTACGCCCGGCTCGCAGGCCTCATCTCGGGTCGCTGAACGCGGGACGCCGCGTGGCGTACCCCGTGGCCTGCTCGAACGCGTACCCCGCCTGGAGCACGGCCAGGTCGGCGCGGTGCGGCCCGATGACGTGCAGCCCGACGGGCAGGCCGCCCCCGCTGAAACCGCCCGGCACCGACAGCGCCGGGCAGCCGGTCGCCGAGATGAGGTACGCCGAGCGCATCCAGTCGACGTAGGAGGTCATCGGCTCGCCGGCCACCTCGGCGGGGTACTCCAGGTCCGCGTCGAACGGCAGGACCTGGCAGACCGGCGCGAGGAGCAGGTCATAGCGCCCGAAGAACTCCCGTACGCGGTGGTAGAGGCGGGTGTGCAGCATCTCGGCCCGCCCCACGTCGGCGCCGGAGAGACGGCGGCCGTCCTCGACGTTGGCGACGACGGTGGCCTTGACCTTGTCGCGGTGGCGGTCCACGACGGCGCCGAGCCCGGTCTCGAACTGCCAGGCCCGCAGGACGCGGAAGACCTCGTCGGCGCCGGACAGGTCCGGGCAGGCCTCCTCGACCACGCAGCCGAGGTCGGCGAAGACCTTGACCGCGGGCTCGAGCGCGGCGACCACCTCCGGCTCGAACGGCACCGAGCCGTCCAGGCGTGGCGCCCACGCGACGCGCAGGCCGGCCAGGTCGCGCTCCAGCGGGACCGCGAACGCCGACCCGGGCGTCTCCAGCGCGATCGGCGAGCGCGGGTCGGGCCCGGCGAGCACCGACAGGAGCAGGGCCACGTCGGAGACCTCCCGCGCCATCGGCCCCTGGACGCCCATCGTGCCCCAGGCCGTCTCCTCCGGCCAGCTCGGCACCCGGCCCGGCGAGGGCCGCATGCCCACGACGTTGCAGAACGAGGCGGGGTTGCGCAGGGAGCCGCCCATGTCGCTGCCGTCGGCGATCGGCTGCAGGCCGGCGGCGAGGGCGGCCGCCGCCCCGCCGCTGCTGCCGCCCGCCGACCGCGAGAGGTCGTACGGGTTGCGGGTGGTCCCGAAGATCGGGTTGAAGGTGTGCGAGCCGGCGGCGAACTCGGGCACGTTGGTCTTTCCGAGCATCACCGTGCCGGCGGCGCGCATCCGCTCGATGATCAGCTCGTCCCGTACGGGCACGTGGTCGGCCAGCAGGGGGGAACCGGAGGTCGTACGGACGCCGGCGGTCTCGTGCGTGTCCTTGTGCGCGACCGGCAGGCCGAGCAGCGGCGGCGGCTCGGCCCCGGAGGCCAGCAGCGCGTCCGCGGCGCCGGCCTCCTCAAGCGCGCGCTCGACGGTGTGCGTGACGATCGCGTTGATCTTCGGGTTGACCGCCTCGATCCGCGCCAGATGCGCCTCCGCGACCTCGCGCGCCGACACCTCCCGCTCGCGGATCCGGCGGGCCAGCTCACGTGCGCTCAGGTAGCAGATCTCATCCGCCAACGGGTGTCCTCCGAGGTCGCGTCTTCGCTGTCACCCCCATCTTTGGTACGAACCGGGCGCCTTGTCCAGATGGCGTCCGGGTCGGTCCGGGGGGATCGCGGGGCGTGGCGTCCGGGTCGGTCTCGGCGGCGTAGTGGCCGGTGGGGACGGTTCGGTGGTCGCCGCGGGGGCGGAGCGCGTCGTCCCCTATGCGAGGGCGATGATCCCGCCGCCGGCGCCGTGAGGGCGACGGTGAGCCGGACGCCGGCCGGTACCGCCGCCACCCGGCCCGCCGGGCCGGCGACGTCCTCCTGCTCGTGGTGGATCTGCAGGGCGAGTACTGCGCTGTTGCCTGCGGCGATCACCGCCCCGACGACCTCGGTCCCGGAGCGGGCCGCCACGTACGGGGCGACTCTGATGCCCTGGCCCTCGCGCGAGCATGATCCCTCCGCGACGTCGTCAGGTGCACCGTCCGCATGATCACCGCGAGATGCCGAGGGGCGTAAGCGCGTCCCGGGAATCCGTGCCGTCAGGCGTCACCGGTCAGGACAGGGAAGAACTCGGCCTTCGCGCCAGGGCGTCCCGGAGCCGGGCACAGATCACCCTGCTCACCTGCGCGCGCCCGCCGGGCCGTGAGCGGACGGTCGGGCTTAGTGGTCGACCAGCCTCACGTGTTCGTGGGTGACGGCCTCGATGTCGACGGCGGCCGTGTCGAGCAGGCGGTGGGCCAGGTCGGACAGGGCCCGGGCGGTCGCGAGTTCCGCGCCGATCTCCGGGACGTCCCAGTCGGTCGGGTTGCAACGGGCCTGGCCGCGGCCGTGCAGGACCTCGGAATCGCGGGTGGTCAAACGGGCCTCGGCGTGTGTCTCGCCCTCGTGTTCGCTGAGATAGACGTCGACCGACCAGCGGTCGGTGGTGTTCATGGATTCCTCCGCGTTTACGGTGCCTTCTACCATCGAGGCTCGCCGTACATCGGCGCGCGGGGCAGGGCCGAAAGTCCCCTCATCACTCCCGCGGCGAGCCGAGGGCGGGCCGGGAGCCCGCCACGTTGCCCGAGCCGAGGTCGGCGAAGCGGCCCGCGTCGCGGCCCGCCGTGAAGCCGTCATGCCGCAGGCGCTGCTCGCGGGCGCGGCCCAGCACCGGGAAGCGCGCCTCGAACTCCGTCCGCACGCGTTCGTCGTCGCGGGCGAGAACCAGCGCGGTCGACTCGGCGGCCTCGTCGCCGCGCATCCGGCCCCGCGCCGCCTCGATACGCTCGGCGACCCGGTCTCCATAGCCCACCAGGAACGCCTTGAGGTAGCCGTTGCGCCACCGGGTGCGGTCGGCCTTGCGGCGGAACAACTCCTCAGGGAAGTCCTGCATGTGCGTGTCGGCGGCGCGGGAGCCGGCACCGTCCATCTGCAGCGTCAGCGACGGCAGCAGCAGCGTCAGCGCGTCGCGCGCCGACTCGGTCGC
Source organism: Actinomadura sp. DC4 (assembly GCF_030406325.1). GTDB lineage: Bacteria > Actinomycetota > Actinomycetes > Streptosporangiales > Streptosporangiaceae > Actinoallomurus. The sequence goes on from NZ_JAUEQY010000001.1 coordinate 546,865, forward strand.
GACCACCAGCAGCGCGATGTCCTGCCGGTAGGTGCCGTTGCCGCGCAGCGCGCACGCGCCGCCGTACGCCCGTACGACCGCGGTCAGGCCTGAGGAGCGCGCGCGGGCGTGGCCGTCGCCGCCCGCGACGGCGTGCTCCCAGTAGACGACCGGCTCCGGGCCTTCGCCGCGGCGGGCGCGCAGGGCGGCCTCGTCGATGGCGTGGCGCATCATCAGCTCCGCGGCCTTGGCCGCGCATGCCTGCGCCTCGGCCTCCGGCGTCTCCGGGTGCTCGGCACGGGAAAGCAGCGCGCGGACCCTGCCCTCGTGGTCGATCGTCATGACGACGGAGCGTAATCGCAGGCACCGACAAATGAAGGCAAGCGCAATAGCCGTACAAAACCGCCGGACACCCATTCATCATGGCGTATCCCGGAATACAGAGAGAAGTACTCCGATCTTCGCGTACCGTTGGCCCGGTCCTCGCGCCGCCGACCATCCGGGGAGCCCTTCGGCCCATGGAAGCACCGCACCGGTTCGAGATCCCGCGGCTGACCCACCTGGCGCTGCACGCGCTGCCCCGGGTCTTCGAAGGAATGATCGCGCCAGTGGTCGTCTTCTACGCCGGGCTCGTCCTCCTCGGCCTGAACGGCGCGCTCGTCACCGCGGTCGCCTGGGTCTACGGCGGCATCCTCATCCGCGTCGTGCGCCGCCGCCCGGTGCCCGGCACCCTCCTGCTCGCGGCGCTCGGCGTGACCGCGCGGGCCGCGATGGCCGCCGTGACCGGCAGCGCCGTCGTGTACTTCCTCCAGCCCACGCTCGGCACCCTCATGGTCGCCATGGCCTTCCTGGCCTCGGTCCCGCTGCGCCGCCCGCTCGCCGCCAAGGTCGCCACCGACCTGGTGCCGCTGCCCGCCGGGTTCCTCGCCAACGAGCGCGTCCACCGGTTCTTCCTGCGCATGTCGCTGCTCTGGTCGCTGGTCTTCACGCTCAACACCGCGCTCAGCGTCTGGCTGCTCTTCCGTCACTCGATCGCCGCCTATCTGTGGATTCGCACGCCCGCCGTGGCGCTCCTCGGAGCGACCGCCGTCGTCATCTCGGTCTGGGGCTTCAAACGCTGCGTACGAGGCGTCACGGTCGCGAGTACCTGAGCCAAGAGCGGGCAAAGAGCGAACAAAGATGGGTCGGAATGCGTCTAGCTCTATGAGGGTGTTACACCCCAAGGCCGTGCAAGCTAGGGCCCACTGGAGGGCCTGCGGGATATGAGGATTTCTGTGCTGATCAGGGGAGCGATCGCTGCGGCGGTGCTCATGACCGCGGGCTGCGGCGTGGTCGGCGGCGGTTCGTCGCACCCCGCCAAGGTCTCGATCACTCCCGCCAACGGCGCCGCGGAGAGCCGCCCGGAGCTCCCGATCGTCGTCAAGGCCGACACCGGCAAGCTCGGCGCGGTCACCGTCCAGGGCGGCGGGGCCACGGTCGCCGGCGCCTTCGACCAGGCGCACCGCCAGTGGAAGTCGAACCGTACGCTCCGGCCCGCCACGAAGTACACCGTCACCGCGACGGCCAGCCTCGGCGGCAGGACGTCGACGACGACCAGCGCGTTCCAGACGCTCACGCCCAAGCGGACGTTCGAGATCGCCGACATCACCCCGATGCCCGGCGAGACGATCGGCGTCGGCATGCCGCTCATCGTCAAGTTCAGCAAGCCGGTCTACAACCAGGCCGACGTCGAGCGCGCGATGCGCGTCACCTCCGAGAAGCCCGTCGAGGGCGCGTGGCACTGGTTCGGGCGGCAGCAGGCGATCTACCGCACCAAGACCTACTGGCAGCCCCACCAGGCCGTTCACCTGACCGCCGACCTCGCCGGCGTACGCGGCGCCCAGGACACCTACGCCACCAAGGACTACAGCCGCTCCTTCACGGTCGGCGACTCCCACATCAGCGACGTCGACGTCAAGGCTCACCGCATGACCGTGCAGGTCGACGGCAAGACGGTGAAGACGACGCCGATCAGCGCGGGCAAGGGCGGCCAGCGCAAATACACCACCACGAACGGCGTCCACGCGGTCATGGGCAAACAGAGCCCGGTCACGATGACCTCCGGCTGGGAGGGCGTGACGAGCAAGAGCGACCCGAACTACTACAGCCTGACCGTCTACCAGGCCGTGCAGATCTCCTCCAGCGGGGAGTACGTCCACTCCGCTCCCTGGTCCGTCGGCTCCCAGGGCCGCGCGAACGTCAGCCACGGCTGCGTGAACGCGCCGCCCTCCTTCGCCAAGTGGTTCTACGCCCTGTCGCGCCGCGGAGACATCGTCAAGGTCAGCGGCACCGACCGCGAGCTGGAGCCGGACAACGGCTTCGGCTATTGGCAGCTCTCCTGGACCGACTGGCTGAAGGGCAGCGCCCTGCACTGACAACGCTGGACGCGCCGCCCCGCCGCGGTGCCCGAGATGAGACCGCTGGCAGGATGGATCATGTGCTTGACGTCGTTGGATGGGTGCACGAGTCGGACGGACGGCTCCTGGCCGTGCGCGCTCGCGCCCGCGACCGGCTCTACCTGCCGGGAGGAAAGCGCGAGCCGGGCGAGGACGACTGGACCGCACTCTCCCGCGAGGTGTTCGAGGAGCTCGGCGTACGGCTCGACCGGCCGAGCTTCCGCGGCATCGGCGTGGTCGAGGCGCCGGCACACGATCAGCCGCCGGGGACACGCGTACGTATGGCCTGCTACACCGCCGACTATCACGGCGACCTGACCGCGACTGGGGAGATCGACGAGTGGATGTTCGTAGGACCGGCCGAGCGCCATCGGCTCGCGCCGGCCGTACAGGCCGCGCTGGAGCTGACAAGGTGAAGGTCAGTGTCATCGTGCCCGTGTACAACACGGGCGAGGACCTGACGCAGTGTGTCGAATCGGTGCTCGCGCAGACGATGGACGAGTTCGAGGTGATCTTCGCCGACGACGGGTCGAGCGACGGCACCGAGAAGCGCCTGGACGAGCTCGAGACCGAGCACGACCGCGTCCGCGTGCTGCACCTGCCGCCGAGCGGGGGCCCGGGCGGCCCGCGCAACGCCGGCATCGAGGCCGCGCGCGGCGAGTTCGTCTACTTCCTGGACGACGACGACTGGCTGGGCACCGAGGCGCTGGAGCGCATGCACGCCATGGCGCTGCGCAACGACTCCGACATCGTCATCGGCAAGATGGTCGGGCACGGCCGCCGGGTGCCGCGGCTGATGTTCCGCGAGTCGCGCGACCGCGCCGACGTCCTGGACGACGCGCTGTGCGGCATCCTCACGCCCCACAAGATGTTCCGGCGTTCGTTCCTGAACGAGCACGAGATCCGCTTCCCCGAGGGACCGGTACGGCTGGAGGACCACCGCTTCGTCCTCCGGGCCTACTTCCGCGCCCGTACGATCTCGGTGGTCGGCGACTACGCGTGCTGCCACTGGATGAAGCGGCCCGGCAGCTACTCCCGCAACCTCCCCGACCCGGTGCACTACCACGACATGCTCCGCGAGGTGCTGGACATCGTCGACGAGCACGTCGAGCCGGGCCCCGTACGTGACCGCTACTACGCGCACTGGTACCGCGGGAAGATCCTCAAGCGGCTCGGCGAGGGCGGTCTCGTGGACGCCCCGCCCGACTACCGCGACTCCAACTACGCCGAGGCGCTGCGGCTCACGAACGAGCGCATCGGCCCGGGCGTCGACGAGTGGCTGCCGGTACGCCTGCGGGTGCGCTCGGCGCTGCTGCGCGCCGACGCGCGCGAGGACCTGTTCCGCCTGCTGACGGCCGAGCGCGGCACCGCGGTCGACGCCGTGCTGGACGAGGCGCGGTGGCGCGGCGACCGGCTGGCCGTACGGTTCACGGCGCGCTTCACCTACGACGACGACACGCCGGTGACGTTCGTCGAGGACCGCTGGAAGCCGCCGGTGCCGGTCGACGTGCCGGCCGACCTGCTGGCCGTCGACGACCGCCCGTGGCGGCTGGACCTCTACATCCGCCGGCGCTCGGACAACGCCGACTTCCCGCTGGCGATCACCGCCGAGCACTGGGAGAGCGGCACGATGACCGGCGAGGCCGTGCTCGACGTGGACGAGGTGCCCGGCCTGACCGAGGGCACCTGGGACCTCATCGGCCGCATCGATGGGGGCGGCTGGACGTACGAGCGGCGGCTCCGTGGATACGACCACGACCTGCCCGCCCGCGGACGAGTGGAGCCGTACCGGACGATCAACGACAACCTGAGCATCCGCATCCGCGGCGCCGCGGCATCGCCCCGGAAGAACACGCTACGGCGCACGGTCCGCTGGCTGCGCCGACGGTAGTTGATCTACAACGTAAAGGCGGCGGCTCAGGGGTGGGGAGGCTGCTCGCGGTCCTTCCCGTGATCTCCCGTGGGAGCGCCCCGCTCTCCGCCGGGTGGAACCTGCTGCTCCGGGGGCGCGCTCTTCGCCGGCTCCTGCTGTGTCTGCCGTACGGGCGATGCCGGCGGCCGATGAGGGTCGGCAGCGGGCTGGCCCGATCGCAGGAAGAACACGACGATCGCTATGACGGCGGTCACGACCAACGTGATCGGGACCAGGGCCAGCGGCGGGATCGCCGACCGATGCCGGGCACGGTAGCGCCGGCTCGATTCGGTGAGCCGATCGATCCAGCGGGACCCGCGCGGAGCCGAGACGGACCCGAAGGACCGGGGCGGGGACAGGGAGCGGCCGGTCGGGCCGTTCTCGACGTCGGTGGACCGCAGCAATGCCTGTATCTGCTTGCGCCGGTCGCGGGAGAGCCCGGATGACGTCGCCATCGCCTTGGCGATCGCCGGTACGACCCGATCTCCGGCACCGTGACCGTACTGGAGTACCGCCGCCGCGAACAGCGGCTGGCAGGAGAGCACCGCCGGATGGCCGATGACCTCTTCGAACTGGTCGTCTGAGCGCACGGACCGGTACGCGGCGGTCAGGAGGCCGTGGAAGCAGTCGAGCTGACGGTCGCCCTGCTCGGTGAGCAGGCAGACGGCGCGTGCCAGATAGTCGTGTTCCTCCAGTGCGCGGGCGATCATGGGGGCCTCGGCTTCGTCGTCGGCGCTCCGTCTGCCGATCTCGCGGCAGGCGATCCGTACGACCCGTTCGTCGTACGGCTCTCGGGCGGCGTTCGCGATCAGGCCTTCGCTCGGCACCTTCTCCAGGATCTTGTAGGAGTGTTCCTGGGCGTACGACGCCATGATCATGTTGGTGAGCACGCAGTCCGGCGGAATGAGTCTCATCGCGTTGAACAACTGCGGCGTCATGCCGCCCGCGTCGCGCAGGATCTCGTCGATGACCTCGGGTGTCAGTAAGGGTCCGTAACCCGTTCGCAGCACGGCGTCCTGGAGCTGCGAACGGAGCTGTGGGTCGAGTTCGGGCCGCTCACGGTACAGGTTGCGCTTCCTGATGACCCCCAGGCTTCGCGCGCGCTCCTCCGGCTCGAGCCGTTCGGCGATCTCCCCGAGCTCGTGTACGAACTCGGGGAGATCGGAGGCCGGCCGCGGCCGGTCGAGACGGTCGGCGATGGCACTGAGGAGCTCCTCGGGGGTGGGGAGCTCCGTCGGTCGGGGAGGCTCCAGGGCAGGGGGTCGGCGAGTGCCTCGTGCGCCGCACAGGTTGTCGAGAAGATCCAACGCGTGCAGACAGTCCCTCATCTCCTTGAACGAGAGGGGCTCGGTGTCTCTCGCCAGCCCGGCTATGAGCTCTGCCTTGTCCGGATGGCCGTCCAGGAGAGAGTAGTAACGCGCGGCGATGCCGTCCCAGGGAGCCGACGAAGGCTCCGTCCACGAGACGACGCCGGCGTCGTCTCGCGCGTGCCGGGAGAAAGAGAGCCGGATGCGATGGGCCGTCGCACTGCTGGTCCAGGTCGAGGCACTGAACTTGGCGCGCAAGCCGTACGGCAGCAGTGCCGCCACCGTGTCGAGGAATCGCAGGCGTTCCGGCAGGCTCAGGCTCTCTCCCTGCACGACGCACACGTTCTTGCCGGTCAGTAGCAGCGCAGCGGCGCGCATGGCCCGGCCGTCGACCCTCCCCGCGAGGTCGGGGGCGTTCAGCGGAGGCACGGAGAGGGACAGGATCCCGTCCGACGGGAGCCGCCGAGGGTGGAACGCGTCGTACAGCGCCCCGTACGTGACCGCGCTTTCGCACAACTGACGGTAGGGAACGCAGAAATAGCGCGTCTCGGCGATCTGCCGTCGCCAGCGGTCGACCTGCCCGGACAGGTCCTGTATCGCGAGGCCGAGGTGGGCGTGGTGACCTTCGCGGACCCAGCTGATCGTCACCTGAGGGAACGTCTCCGGCGATCCGGAGCCGAAGTGAGAGATGATCTCGGCGAAGAGGTCGCGGTCGAACATCCCCGTGCTGTTGTCGAGGACTGCGTAGTCCTCCAGCCCTCCGGGCGGCTTGGCCCACAGAGCCCACTCCGCCGTGATCCGCGTCGTACCGTCTTTCATCGTTTGCCCCCGTGGCCGACAGGCATCCGCGCGGCCAGGCATTCGGCCAGCCACGTCATCGGCTCCATGACATTGATCGGATGGACCTGACCACGGATACGAAAGGGCTCTGGCTGGCCTTTCGCCACCGTGGCCGACGAGTCGGGGATCAGGTTCTGCGGGTCGTCCGGGTCGAAGACGCTGGTCCGCTTGTCCACGTGGAAGCCGATGGAGGAGGTGACGAAGTACCTCGTGCGCTCCGGATGAAAGTCGCGGTCGAGTGCCTGCATCACCATCTCGGCGTTTCCCGTCGGAGAGATGTCGCATAGCTCCCGGAAGAGTTCCATCGCGTCGCCGTCGTCCACCCGGGGGAACTCGTACCGGTCGTGCGGGTCGGACGTGACCAGACCGAGCTTCTCCGCCGTGTGCAGGACCCGCATCTCGTCGAACTTGGTGACGCAGACGGCCAAGTGGTGCGGCAGCTTGCCGCCTTGGAGCCCGCCGCTGGCGCGCATGCGCTGGCGCAGCCGGGCGAGGGTTCCGTGCAGTGAGCTGAAGGCGTCGCCGCTCTCGAACTCTCGTATCGGGTCGAAGAGGAACACGATGCCCTGGCTGTTCGTCAGGTTGTCGAGCAGTTCCTCCTGCAGTCCGGCGTACGCTCCGTTCAATGCGAAGGCGCCACCCGGCGGGTCGAGCAGTTCGAGGCCGATCTGGAGCGTGTCCTTGGACGGCCCGCGCCACCGCCTGCGACGGTCGGCGCCACCCTGCCGGATCAGGAACCAGTGGTAGCGGTCGATCGTCTGGGTTGCCGGGAAGAACTTACGTTCCTGCGACAGCGAGTCGGTCGCCCGAACGAGGAAGTCGGTCGAAGCGTCGTCGGCTCCGACGATGCTCCACTCGCTGTCGCGACGGGTGAGAGCGATGTCCAGAGCGGTGATGAAGGTCGTCTTCCCACTGGCCGGCGCGCCCCACATGGCGATGTTGTGCTTCGGCGGCGGTTGCTGGTCGGGACTCATGGTCTCTTTTCTGGGGGAGCGCGGCGTTCATCGCTGCGCTACGGACAAGGGGAAGGGGGCCCGGCCGCTCGGTGGCATGGTCAGGCCGAGATCGGCGGTGAGCCGACGGACGTCGACGGCGTCGAGGTCGGCGGGCGCGCCGTCGCCGAGATGGTGCCAGGACCGGTGCGCGGGCCGGCCGCAGACGGCGCCGAGCCGCACCCCGCGCGCCCTCAGGCGGCGCAGGCTCGACTCCCAGTCGTGCCGGTGGGGACAGGGGAGGATCTCGGACGGATGCGCACGGGGCGGATGCGCCGGCCGGTCGCCGAGGACGAGGAGGGCGGTGTCGCCGGTGCCCCGCGCCCGGTCGAGCCGCTGAACCACCTCGGCGAGCATGTCCTCCAGCTGGGCGGCGTGGCGGTACCCCTCGTCGGTGACGGGCCGCCCTTCGAGCCTGGTCAGCGACTTGAGGGCCGACGCCGGGGAGTCTGCCCAGCAGACCACCTGGACCGGCTCGTCGGGAACGGACCAGTCATAGGAGTGAGCTCCGTAGGCGAGGAGGGACACCTGAAGGTGCTCGGGCGACTCGGCGGACACTGCGTCGATTACTTGCCGGATCCGGCCGAGTCGTTCCCCGACGACCGTTTCAGTCCCGTTGGTCTCGGCCGCGCAGATCAGATGTGCCGGTCCGGCAGGAGGAGAGAGCTCGGGCGGCACGAGCGCCGCGATGTCGGCCCAGTCGCGTGTGTCCCGGGCAAGGCCCGGAAGACCGGTCAACCGCACTCGTCCCGGCCGTTCCAACTCCGCCGTGATCTCATAGCCGCCGGGCACCAGCTTGGCGACGTCGATCGAGAGCGGTCGTGGTCCACGGCCGCCCCAGGTCACCACCGCGAACGCCGTGCCCCGGTCGTCGCTGGGCGCGCATCGCACGGTCAGGACGGCCGTCTCGCCACGGCGCGCGCCGATGGAGAAGAGTGGCTCGCAGCCGAGTTCGAGCCGCCCGGTCCCGGTGTTCTGCTTAAGGACGACCAGGTCGTACGCCTGGTGGAGAGGCTCCTGTTCGACGATCTCGCGCAATAAGACGTCGACCTCCAGATCCGTGCAGGTGAAGGCCTGTGCCGCAGGGTGGGCGGTCCGTAGCCACTCCATGGCCCGCTCGGTGTGGGACGCCGAATGAGAGCAGACGAGGGCCACGGTGGAGTCGGGCGCGCCGCGCGCCGCACGTTGGACCGAGTCGGCGGACAGCGCTTCGTCGGTCGCCCACCGCAGCGCCCGGCGCCCCCGGCCGCGCGTCGTTCCGAGCTCGTCCCGGTGGAGCTCGAACACCGTGATTCCGTCCACGCCCACGTCCGCGACGGACAATCGCCTGGCACCGGCCAGGTCGGTGACCGACTCGGTGAGAGCCTTGCGCAGGAATTCCTCGCCAGGATCGCTCATATAGGCCCCCGTAATGCGTGCATGGTCGACGTTCAGGTGCGCACTTCTTGACGTGAGTCCGGCCACCCCGCGAAGGCCGTACGGAGAAGTACTGGCACAAGTGTTCTGCGGAATCCTGCATAAATTGAACGGGTATGACCGCATGTGGCCAAAAGGGGACTTAGTGTATTGAGGTCGGTTGCCAGCCTTTAACGGGAACTGGTGTTATTTACATGATCGGGGGATATTTTTAGAGGGGATAATATAGTGAGAAAGCTGCTGACCGCTTTGTCCGGGGCACGGCCCGAGGTGCTCGATCGGTGCCCGAGCGAGCAGGGGAAGTTCGAGGGTATCGGGGGTGCGGTACTCACGACCTGCGTGCTGGCCGTCGTGTCGATGACCTTCGCGCTGCACAGCGCGCTCGGCGTGTCTCTGCTGTTCGCCATCCCGGCGAGCCTCGTCTGGGGGCTGGCCATAATGAGCTTGGACCGATGGCTGGTCGGAAGTATCCAGGCCGACGACGCGCGCCGTTGGAAAATGGCGATCCCGCGCATCCTCATGGCGGTTCTTATCGGCTTTGTCATCTCGACTCCACTCGTCTTGCGGATCTTCAAGTCCGAGATTGATGTCCAGATTGCCCAAATTAAACAGACTCGTTCCGATACATTCGCAAATGAGCAGAAAAGGGGGGCGGTGGGGCAGGAGGTCACCCGACTCGGTGAGTCGGTGGCCGGCTTGGAGAAGGTGATCGCCTCTGGCGGTGACGTCCCGCTCGACCCGGCCAAGGACCCTAAGATCCAGGCATTGACGGCCGAGCGAGACGCGCAGCAGCTTCAAGCGGCGAAGCTCTACAAGGATTGGCAATGCCAGCTGTACGGCGGCACGAAGTGCCGGAAGGGCGACGGGGTTCTCGCCAGGGCCAGCAAGTCCGCCTACGATAAGGCGAACGGCCAGGTCAACGGGCTTAACCGTCAGATCGGGGAGCGCCGCCGCCAGCTGACCGCCACTGACGATAAGGCGAAGCAGGCACGGCTGGCCAGTGCGAGGGACGATCTCCCCGGCGTCAAGGTGCAGCTCAAGGAGGCGACCGACCGGCAGAGCGCTCTGCGCAAGTCGTTCGACGCGGAGAACGACACCACCGACGGGCTGCTGATCCGGCTGCAGGCGCTCAACGAGGTCTCCGGTAAGGACTTCACGCTCCGGCTGGCGCACATCCTGCTGTTCCTGCTGTTCCTGCTGATCGAATGCCTGCCCGTCACGGTCAAGCTGCTCCAGAAACCGGGCAACTACGAGAAGATCTACAAGCTCACGGTGAGGGAGGAGTACCGCGCCGCCCGCGACCGGCTCGGTCCTCAGGGGTCGGCGCAGCCCGGGGCTGGATCGCTGTACGACATCTGGGCGGGATCGGTGCCGGACGCGGATCCGGCGTCCGGCCATACCGCGCCCCTGCCGCCCGACGACGAGGTGGCCCCGGCCAGGAGCGATGAGGACTGGCCTGCCGGCCACCCCTCGTTCGAACACGAGGCGCTGCGGGACATGCCCGACACCCGGATCATCGCTCGTGAGCCCGGGACGCACGCGAAGGCCGGTGAGCGGCCGGAGGAGTTCGAGCTGTTTCCCGGCGACGACTGAACCACGGCATGCGCGGAGAGACGGGCCGTCTGATCCACGGTCGCTACCGGATCTCGTCCCGGCTCGGCCGGGGAGGGATGGGCAATGTCTGGCTGGCCCAGGACGAGCGCATCGGGCGGCCGGTCGCTCTCAAGGAGATCCTGCTGACGCCGGATGGCGAGGACCTGTCCGTACAGCTGGAGCGGGCGAAACGGGAGGCGCACGCGGCTGCGACCATCGACCATCCCGGCATCGTCGAGATCCATGACTTCTTCCTGGAGGAGGAAGAGCAGCAGCCGTGGATCGTGATGGAGTACATCAAGGGCCGTACGCTCGCCGACCTGATCGCGGAACGGGCCCTCACGGAGCGCGCGCTCGCCCGGATCGGCGTGCACATCCTGGACGCCTTGGTCGCCGTGCACGACCGGAACGTCGTACACCGCGACGTCAAGCCCACGAACATCGTGATCAACGAGGCGGGTGAGGTGTTCCTGGTCGACTTCGGCATCGCCCACCTCGGCGGACGGACCCGCCTCACCGGGGCACTCGTCGGCACGGCCGACTTCCTTTCACCCGAGCGTGTCAGGAACGGGACGCCGGGGCCACCGGCCGACCTGTGGTCCCTGGGGATCACCTTCTTCACCGCACTGGAGAGACGCTCGCCGTTCCACCGCGCGAACATCCCGGCGACCCTGTACGCGATCCTCAACGAGGACCCGCCTCCGGCCGGCCGGCCGGGGCCTTTCGCCGATGCCGTCGCTCTCCTGCTGCACAAGGATCCCGAGCGAAGGATGGTCGCCGCCGAGCTCGCGCCGGTCCTCGGCTCGATCGTGACCGGCCGGACCTCGCCGACCACCTCGAAGGACGTGCCGGCCGCCCCTCATCCGGCCGTTCCACGCCCGGCCTCGCCGAGACCGGCCAGGCGGGGGCGACCAGAGGCCACAACGCCGCGGACAGACGAGACGGTGCGTCAGGCCGCGGGCGCGACGGTGGCCGACGACGCGTGGCAGCTTGCGGGTGTCTCCCCGCAGTCGGCACGCGACGCGCTGGCCCGCATGAGGCCGAAGCCGGCGGCGCGAATGCTGCTGGCGCTGCCGGAGGATCGAGCCGCCGCCGTCCTGGCGGTCACGCCGTCCCGCGCGGCCGGCTCTCTGCTGGACGAGCTCGCAGCCGTACCGGTCCGGGCCGCCTCGATCCTGGCCATGCTGTCGGCCACTCTGGCCGGACGAGCCTTGAATTACGCCCGGCGGCCGGCGCCCGCCACGCTGATCGCCGCCATGCCTCCGGCGGAGGGCGCGCGGATCATGGCTCGCACCGACATCCACACCGCGGCGGGCGTCATCACCGATCTGAACGATCCTTCGGCGGCCTGCCGCCTCGTGGACGTGCTCCCCGTGGCCCAGGCAGGGAACATTCTTGGATACGTGGAGCCGGCCGCGATCGCCGCGCTGCTTCGGGAGGGCACCGCCACCCGTGCCGAACACCTGCTCCGCGCCCTTCCCCACTCGGCGCGAGCGCAGGTTCGCCGGCGGCTGTCGGAGGACGCTCCCGCCGGCGACGAAGATCCCTCCCGCCGGTCATAGCGCGCGCAGCGCACGCGAGGCGTCCGGGAACGGCTCCCACGTCTGCGCGAGGGGCGTGGACCTCCCGGCGCCCGGCCGGGCCGAGACGGTCGCCTGCAGCCGCCAGGGCTTCGCGCTGTTCTCGCAGGTCGTCGGCTGTGGCGCACGTCACGAGGTCCGCGTAAACGGGTGCCGTCGGCGTCGCCTGCCCAGCACGGGGAGCGGCGCCGCGTCGGTTTCGCCGGGGCGGCGGCGCGCGGCCGCCAGATAGCGGCGCAGCGGTTCGGCCGCAGCCCCGGCGTCGGCATCGCGATGTGCGCATCATGGGCGGGATCCCCTCGGCGCGCAGTCCGCCGACCGCAGGGAGCCGGCCGTACGCCCGTGGCGCCGGGCGAGTCCGAGCGTGCACAGCGACAGCAGGTCGTCGGCGGCGGCGCCGGTCCGCCGGAACTCGGCGGTCAGCATGCCGGTGTCGAACATCGCATTGTGCGGGACGATCACGGCGCCGTCGATCGCGCGGGTGATCTCCCCGAAAAGGGGCAGTCCGCACAGGTGAGGCGTGGAAGCACGTCGGGCCGGAGCCCTGGTCGCTCTGCAGGAACGTGTGGAAAACGCCCCGGGGCCGTGCCGTCCGGGTCGAGGCGGACGACGACGATCTCGATGACGCGGTCGCGGAACAGGGTCGAGCCCGGTGGTCTCGGTGTCGATCACGGCGTACGGGAGTCCGTCGATGCGGTACCGCCGGCGACCCGCGGTACCCGGGTGGGCGTCCGCCTCCGGGCCGCGGCGACGAGGCCGGGCAGGGCCTCCCAGGCGGCCGGGACGTCGATCCTGCGCGCGGCGTACGCGGTGGTGAGGAGGTCCTCGCCGAGGTACTCGTCGTACTTGTCGAGTTCCTTGTCCAGTACGGGCGCGGCCAGCTTCCGGGGGTCGGGCGGCGGGGCCGCGGCGAGCTCGTCCAGCAGCTCCACGGCACGCTCCGGGCTCGTCTGAGGCAGCCGCAGCGCGAGACTCTCCTTCTCATAGCGGACGCCGCGCAGTGCGAGGGCCAGGCCGAGCGCGGCCATCACGGCGTCGCCGCGGAACGGGAAGACGTAGGTGTCATCGCCCCAGCCGACGACCGGACCCGCGTCCAGGCCGAGCCGCCGAAAGTTGTCCCGCGCCTCGGCGAGCAGCCGGCGGGCGCCGGTGTCGAGGTAGGCCGGGACGTCGGTCCGCTCGTAAAGAAGGCGCATGCGGGCCCGGATCCGGTCGTGCACGTCGGCGGCCCCGCCGCCGAAGGCCGGGGGAGCGCCGCCGCTGGACGGCGTGAGGTCGATGACCTTCGCCGCGCCGTCGACCCGCTGGATCCTCCACCGCCGGCCCGCGAAGATCAGCAGCCCGCCGGGCAGCACGGGAGCGGCCGGGGCGAGGCTCCCGAGCGTGCGGCCCTCCGCGACGAGCCGGTACTCCTCCGGCGAGGCGAACGCGGCGAAGAAGCCGTAGTGGTTGACGATCCGCTCGCCCGTCTCGTCGTGCAGGAGCAGGCCGTCGGGCTCCTGGCGGAGGAGCCCGGCCGACCCGAGAGCGCGGAGCAGGGCGCCGAACGTGCCCTGGCCGACGTGGTGGAACGGGCCGTCGCCGCAGAGCGTGCGGTACGCCTCCGCCGGCGTCACGCCGCCGTGCTGGGCGATCAGCGACAGGATCTGCTGGGTCAGCGTGGACAGGTGCAGGCCGCCCGCGCTCGGCGGCTCGTACCAGCGCTCCAGCAGCAGGTCGACCACCGCGATCGTCTGGACGAGCTCGGCGCGCACCTGGTCCTGCGGCGCGGTCGACGCGGTGACCTCCTCCTCGCGGACGTAGATCCGCAGCACCGCCGGGTCGCCCCGGCGGCCGGACCGCCCGAGGCGCTGGCGCAGCGCGGCGACCGAGGACGGCGCGCCGATCTGGGCGACGGAGGTCACCGATCCGATGTCGATACCCATCTCGAGCGTGGAGGTGCAGATGGCCGTGACGGGCAGTGACCGGTCCCTGAGCCTGGCCTCGACGTGCTCGCGGAGGTCCTTGGACAGGTTGCCGTGGTGGGGGACGAACTCGTTGGGCACCCGCGTACGCTCCGCGCGGCGCGTGAGCCGGTCGGTGAACTGCTCGACCCTGCTCCGTGAGTTCGCGAAGACGAGGTTGTCGGTGCCGCGCAGGTGCGCGAACAGATGCGCCGTGATCTCGGCGTCGGCGTCGCTCCGCGCACTGTGGACGTGGCCTCGCAACTGGAGTCTCAGCTCCTGGGCGTCGCCCGGCGGGGCGATCAGCCTTACGCGCGCGCCTCCCCCCGGCCGGAGGAACTCGGCGGCGTCCGCGAGGTCGCCCAGGGTCGCGCTCAGGCCGATGCGCGGCACGCGGCGGCGTACGGCCAGCTCCAGGCGGTGCAGGAGCGACTGGAGCTGGGCGCCGCGCTCGGTGCCGATGAAGGAGTGCAGCTCGTCGACCACGACGTGGCGCAGCGCCCCGAACAGGCCGAAGATCTTCGTGGCGCGTACGACGAAGAGCGCCTCCAGCGACTCCGGTGTGATGAGCAGGATGCCGCCCGGCCGCTTCAGCACCCGCTGCTTGGCGGCGGCTGCGACGTCGCCGTGCCAGGGATGGACGGGGATGCCCAGGAGCTCGCACAGGGAGTCGAGCCGGCCCTGCTGGTCGTTGATGAGCGCCTTCAGCGGGCCGATGTAGACCGCCTGGATCCCCGGTCCGTCCGCCGGGGTCGCGGCCAGGCCGGAGCAGATCGGCAGGAACGCTGCCTCGGTCTTGCCCGACGCCGTGGCGGCGCTGATGAGGACGTCCTCGCCTGCCAGGACGGGTTCGACGGCGGCCTCCTGCGCCGGGTGCAGCTCACGCCAGCCGCGCTGCCAGATCCAGCGTCGAACGTCCGGGTGGAGCCGGCCGAAGGCCGCGGACGCCGGTTCAGAGCCGGAAACTTGCGAGGTCGTCATCGTGGGCCGGCCGCGGGGAGTCGTCGTCCAGGGGAGCGAGGTCGGGGTTGGTCTCGGGGGCGAGGTCGACGCCGCCCAGGAGCTCGCGCCAGTCGGCGCCGGGGTTCTGCTCCAGTACGGCGAGCAGGTCGCAGAAGGCCTTGATCGTCGTACGGGGCGTGCGGAAGTAGGCCTCGCCCACCCGCTCCGCGCAGTGCTGCATGAAGGCCAGGAGCGCCTCGTCGGGCACCAGGTGCGCCGAGGCGTCACCGGCGGCGTACACGTGCCGCAGCTTGGTCAGCAGGACGTACAGGTCCTCCTGGGTGAGCGGGGTCAGCCGGATGACCGGGCCGGACAGGTCGACGAGGCCGCCCCCGGCGAAGGAGTTCTCGGCGAGTCGGGACTGCAGGGCCGGGTAGCTGAACAGGCCGCGGCGGGTGTCGGTCAGCGACTCCGGGGTCCCGCCGAAGACGAAACCGAGGTGTTCGGCGTTGCCCTGCAGCACGTCGTTGAGAATCCGCAGGATCTGCTCGTAGTTGGACCTCCTGGCCTGCGTCGAGGACAGCTTGAAGAGGTTCACGAGCTCGTCGACGCAGATCAGCAGCCCGCCGAAGCCGGCCAGCGCGCAGAATCTCCCCATCAGCTTGAGGTGGTCGTACACGCTGCCGTCGTCGACGATCGTCCGTACGCCCAGCGCCGCCCTGGCGTCGATCCGGGCGGTGAACTCCCCGCGCAGCCAGCGCACCGCGGAGGTCTTGAGTTGCTCGTCGCCGATGTCGTGCCCACGCCAGTACGCCCCGACCACCTGGGCGAAGTCGTAGCCGCCGGTGAGCTCGGACAGGTCGGCGAGGCGGGCGCCGATGATCTGGGCCGGGTCGGTGCCGCTCTGCTGCGCCTCGGTCAGCGCCGTGGAGATGAACCGTTCGACCACGCTCGGCATCGCGCCGTCCGGCTTGGCGCGGGTCGCCAGGTTGCGCATGAGCTCGGCGTACAGGCCGCGGGCCTGGCCGCCGGTCGCGTGCAGCCGGCGGTCCGGGTTAAGGTCCGCGTGGGCGGTGACGAGCCGTTTCTCCATCGCGACCGAGCGGACGAGGTGCAGGAAGAAGGTCTTGCCCGCGCCGTAGTCGCCGATCACCATCCGGACGGCAGAGCCGCCGTCGGCGATGCGCTCGACGTCGGACAGCAGCGCGCGGACCTCGGCGGCCCGGCCGACCTGGACGTGCTGCTGGCCGGCCCGCGGGACGACCCCGGCCCGCAGCGACTGGATCAGCGCGTCGCGCTCGCGCGGCCTGATGCGTCCATTCGCGTTCACAGCAGTTCTCCCATCGCGTAGCGATTGACCTCGATCGGGTCGTCACCCTCGGCCACCGGCTCACCGGCGATCTCGTAGGCGGACTCGTTGATGCGGTCGAGCGCCCCATCCGGCATCAGGCGTACGCCGCCGGCCAGCCGTTCCCACTCGCCGCGCGAGATGGTGTCGCGGCCGGCCAGCGCCCGCAGCAGCGCGGAGTGGGCGGCGTCCAGGCCCGCCACGGGCGTGACGACCTCCGGGGGCGAGGGCGCCGGCGGCTCGTCCTCGGCGAACACCGAGTCGAGCAGCGCCGCGACCTCGGCCGCCTCGGCCATCTTCGCGGCGAGCGCGGACTCGTCCAGCCGTACGCTCACGGGTGCCGGGATGGCGTGCCCCTGAGAGGGGTCCGCAGGCCGTACGGTGACCGGCTCGTCCGGTACGGCACCGGGGTCCAGGCCGAGCAGCGTGCGGATGCGCCGCAGCACCCTGACCTCGTCAGGGTCGACGACGCCGTCGGCCTCCGCGACCGTGGTGAGGAACGCCGCGATGTCCTCCCGCCGCGATCGCTCCAGGCCGGCGACGCGGTGCGTCAGCCTGGTGAGCTCCGGCTCACGGGCCAGCAGCCACCTCAGGTGCGCCTCCAGCCGGTTCCGCTCGGCGGGGGACAGGTCGAGGGCGCGCTCCAGGTGCCGGGTCAGGGCCGCCTTCTCCGGCGCGGACACGCTGCCGTCGGCGGCGCCGACCGCGACGCCGAGGTGCAGCAGCAGGGCCGCGGTCCGGTAGGCGGCCGTCGGCGCCGCGCAGGGCTCGGCCTCGGCGAACAGCACCACCGGCCCGTCGGCCGCGGCCGGGCCGCCGAGGCGCGGGTCCGGCTCGATGCCGATCCCGGCGGCGGCCAGCACCTGCGCGACGGCGACGACGCCCTTCTTCCCGGCGGGCCGGGCGGACGGGGCGGCGTCGAAGAGATCTCCGGCCGGCACGGTCACCGCGGAGGCGCCGCCGAGCCGCTCGCGGGCCAGGCGCGTCAGCGCCCCGGCCTCGCCCGGCCCGGCGGCGAGCAGCTCGGCCGGCAGCAGGCCTGCGGCGGCGATGCTGCCACGGCCGCCGGGCTCACGGCCCAAGAAGCGGCTGTAGGCGTCCAGCGCCTGCGCGCACTCCACGCCCAGGCCGATCAGCTCGCGCTCGGCCGGGGCCAGGCCGAACACCTCGGGCCTACCGTGGACGACCAGATCGTCCCAGCCGCGGAAGCCGGCGCTCGCCGGGCGGTAGCCCAGACCGATGTCCGGGCCCTCCGGCCCGATGACCAGCCCCGGGCCGTACCGGGCCGCGTACCGCGCGTGGAACAGCCGGCCGAACTCCTGCGCGCACCGGCCGGTCGCCGTACGCGGCGGGAAGCCCGCGCACGACATCAGCCACGAGTAGGCCCAGTCCGCGGGTAACGGCCGCCGCGAGGCGGCGAACCCGCTCAGGCCGAGCCGGAGCCGGGCGGGCGGTGTGCGGCGGTCCGCCGGGGGAGGGGTCGCGGCGCAGACGTCGCTCTCCAGCAGGCCGATGAGGTCGAGCGCGTCGCGGAACCTGCGCGCGTAGCCGCCGAACGACCCGGTGTCGCCATGGATCCTCAGGAGCTCGTCGACCTCGGCGCGGATCGCCGGCAGCTCGATCCGCTGGGCCGCCGGATGGTGCGGGAGCTCGAGCAGGACCCGGCGCTCCAGCCCGTAGAAGAAGAGGAAGACATAGCCGATGTGGACGTCGGGGTGCCGCCGCCCGGTGGAGAGCCAGTACAGGTACGCCGCGCGGCCGGCGGGGCTCATCGTGGCGTACGACGGCCAGTAGCCCGTCGCCTCGCCGTGCCAGTCCGGGGCGCGCCAGTCGACGGGCAGCCATGGGTCGATCAGCGCCGGCTCCGGCGTCGTGCCGGACGCCGCCGCGAGCCCGCGGCCGACGTACAGCATGTCGCCGGGGAACCTCAGCCCCGCGACGGTGACCGGATGCCGCGCCAGAGTCCAGCCGGGGCCGCCCATCGACGGCGTCGGCCCCGCCTGCGGTCGTGCGTCCGTGCCCCCGATGGCTGCCCTCCGTACGTCGCTGTCCCCCGGGCGTGCCTATACGGGACGTCCGGAGGCCGGTACGGGTTGTCACCGGAGGGGCGCGTCAACGCAAATGAGACGAGAGAGAAGTCAGACGGTCTCGCGGTGGAGGGTCAGGCCGAGGGAGGCGAACTGCTCGGCCGGGCGGTGGTAGCCGCGCTCGATGTGGTGCACGCCGCGCAGCGTCGACGGGCCGTCGGCGGCCGAGGCGGCCAGGACGGCGGAGAAGCCCGCGCGGACGTCCGGCATCGTCACGTCGGCGCCCGTCAGCTTGGACACGCCGCGGACGACGGCCGAGTGGACCGAGTTGCTGTCGTGGAACCGGCAGGCCGGGCCGCCGAGGCAGGCGTTGAAGACCTCGATCTCACAGCCCATCTTCTTCAGCGCCGGGACGTACACCAGGCGGTTCTCGAAGACCGTCTCGTGCAGCACGGACATGCCCTCCGCCTGGGTGAACAGCACCATCAGCGGCTGCTGCCAGTCGGTCATGTACCCGGGGTGGGTGTCGGTGTGCACCGCCGCCGGGCGCAGGCCGTCGGGGGCCGACGCGGTGATCCACTCGTCCGTGATCTCGAAGCGGGCGCCCATGCGGGCGAGTGTCGTGATCGCGGTGACGAGGCGGTCCTGCGCGCAGCCGTGCACGCGGACCTCGCCGCCGGTGATCAGTCCGGCCACGAGGTAGGAGAAGGCCTCCAGGCGGTCTCCGGCGAGCCGGGTGGAGGCGCCCTTGAGCTTCTTCACGCCCTCGATGACGATGCGCCGGTCGGGGCTCAGCTCGATCTGCGCGCCCATGCGCTGCAGGAACAGGGCCAGTTCGACGACCTCGGGCTCCATCGCCGCGCCGCGCAGCACCGTCTTGCCCTCGGCCAGCACCGCCGACATCAGCACGGTCTCGGTGGCGCCGACGCTGGGGTAGGGCAGGTCGATACGGGCGCCGTGCAGGCGGGTGGCCCGCGCGCTGATGCCGGTGTCGCCGACCTCGACCTCGGCGCCCATCGCGCGCAGCGCCTCCACGTGGAAGTCGACCGGGCGGCGGCCGATGGGGTCACCGCCCACGAGCGGCACGAACGCCTCGCCGGTGAGGTGCAGCAGCGGGCCCACCATCAGGATGGGGATGCGGTTGAGGCCGGTGAAGGCCTCCGGCACCCGCGGCTCGGCCACCGGGCCGGGCGCGACCCTGATGTGCGATCCGTCGCGGGTGACGGCGTGCCCGAGTGCCTGGAGCATCGCCCCGGTGATCTCGACGTCGCCCACTTCGGGCGCGTTGCGGATCGTGCTCTCGCCTTCGCCGAGCATCGCCGCGACCATGTGCTTGGTCACGGCGTTCTTGGAGCCGCGCACGTGGATGTCGCCACGCAGCGGACCGGACGGTTCTACCTTCCACACCTCTTCAGCCACGCGCTCAACTCTATGCGCGTCCGACCCTGGGGTTTCCCCCGGCACCCCGGGAGATCGCCGCGGGGAATACCGGCACAGGCATCGTACATGCGGACACACCACCCGGCGGGTTCTGCTTCGATGGGACGCATGGACATCAGCGCCGTCGTCGGAATGTGGCTCGACCGCCCGCCGGAGGAGGCACTGCACACCGCGGTGCTCGCCGACCGGCTCGACTTCGGCGAGCTGTGGATCGGGGAGGCGGGCATCTGGGACGCCTTCGCCCTGGCCACCGCCGTCGGCCTGGCCACGGATAAGATCGCGATGACGGTCGGCCCGCTGCCGGTGGCCGTGCGCGACCCGGCCACGATCGCGCGGGGAGCGGCCTCGGTGAGCGCGCTCACCCGCCGCCGCATCGGCGTCGCGCTGGGCACGTCCAACCCCACGGCGGTCGGGGACTGGCACGGCCGGTCGCGCGGCGACGCCTCTCTGGAGGACAGCGCACGGTCGGTCGCCACGCTGCTGGGCGGCGGCCGTACGGGCCGCGGCGAGGGCTACCGCCTGCGCCTGGGCCCGCCGGAGGGCCCGCTCACCGTGGCCGCGCTCGGCGACTCCGCCATCGCGACGGCCGCCGCGCACGCCGACCGCATGGTGATCAACCTGGTCACGCCGCAGCGGGCCGCCGAGCTGAGGGAGCGCCTCGACGCCGCCGCCAAGCGCGCCGGCCGCCGCGCGCCGAAGCTCGCCGCCTGGATGCCGGCCGCCGTCGACCCGGTGCCGGAGTCCTACGCCCAGCTGATCTGGGGCGTCGTCCCCTACCTCACCGCCCCGGGCTACTCGGACAACCTCGCCGCCGCGGGCTTCTCCGACGCGGTCGAGCTGGCCCGCAAGGGCACCGCGCCGCGCGAGCTGCTCACCGCGCTGCCGCTGGAGCTGGCCGGCACGATCGGGCTGGCCGGAGACACGAGGGCCATCCGCTCACGCCTGGCGGCCTACGCCGACGCGGGCGTGGACGAGGTCGCGGTGGTCCCGGTCACCGGCGGCGACCCCGGCGGCGAACGCACCCTGACCGCGCTCAGCCGCCTCACCGCGTAGGAGGGCGCATCCGGCCGTTCCCCATTTCGGTCGGATGATTTCGCGGAAAAGACGTTGCCCGTCGTCGTACGGGTGATTCATGCTGTTCACCGGAATCGCACTGCGGAAAGGAGGGCACAGTGTCACGCGACATCGACTCCGTACGGGAGACCCCGGCCGACATGCCGGCGCCGCCGAAGTGGCGTGCACGGCTGCTCACCTCGATGCCGAGCCGCGATGAAGAGGTCGACGGCGGTCCGAAGCGACTGACACGGCACGAGCGAGTTCCGGAGGAAGACGAACGACGGGGGCGTTAGCCCGTGCCCGTCGCCGCGCCGTCTCCGGAATCTGGAGACGGTGTTTTTGGTTTCCGCGGTGAAATGGGGAGCCCGGTGAACGTACTGGTCCTGAACGCCTCGTACGAGCCGCTGCACAAGGTCGACGTGCGGCACGCCGTACGCATGCTGGTGCGCGGTGTCGCCGTCGTAGAGGAGGCGGTCGAGGGCCGCAGCATCGGCCACTTCCCGATGCCGCGCGTGCTGCGGCTGGTCCGCTACGTCACCATGCGCTGGAGGTACGGCCGCCGGCCGTCCTGGAGCAAGCCCGCGCTCCGCCACCGCGACGGCGGGCGCTGCGGCTACTGCGGCCGGGCGCGCGCCGACACCGTCGACCACATAGTCCCGCGCTCGCGCGGCGGCGCCACCGACTGGGAGAACACCGTCCTGGCGTGCGGCCCGTGCAACACGCGCAAGCGGGACCGTACGCCGGCGGAGGCCGGGATGCGGCTGCTGCTCGTGCCGCGAGTCCCGCGCTGGAACGAGCTCGTCGCCTGAACGCGACGCCGCGCCGGATGAGCGGACTCATCCGGCGCGGTGCGGTACGGCGGCGCGGCGATGCCCCGGCGGATCACCCCGTCGCCGCGACGGCGTTCGTCAGGTGATCCGTACGGAGGCGCGGCCGATCGTGGTGCTGACCATGCTGATCATGGGACCCTTCGGCATTCGGTGTGGCATGACCCGAACACTAGGCCGGTACGCTTACCGATCGCTGACCGTCGTGATCAGGTCACCGTCGCCGGAGGTCAGGGCCTCACTCGAACAGGTCGGGCTGCTCGCGCACGATCTGGTCGTGCAGCGGCTGGTAGTTGATCCAGGCGACGAGGTCGTTGCCGATCTGGTCGTGGGTGATCTTGGCGTTCTCCGGGGTGATGTGCACGACCCGGCCGGCGGCCTTGGCGAGGAGCTGCACCTGGCACGAGCGCTCCATCGTGATGAACCACCAGGCGGCGGCGTCGACGGTGTCGCCGACCGTGAGCAGGCCGTGGTTGCGCAGGATCACCGCCTTGCCCGTGCCGAGCGTGGTCGCGATGCGCTTGCCCTCTTCGAGGTCGGTGACGACGCCGGTGTAGTCGTCGAACAGCGAGTGGTCCTCATAGAACGCGCAGACGTCCTGGGTGATCGGCTCCAGCGTCTCGCCGAGCGCGGAGATCGCCCGGCCGTGCACGGAGTGGCTGTGCGCGGCGGCGACGACGTCCGGTCGTGCCTGGTGGACCTGGGAGTGGATCGCGAACGCGGCCTCGTTCACCGGGTAGCGGCCCTCGACGACCTTGCCCTCGTGGTTGACCAGGATCAGGTCGCTGACCCGGATGTGCTTGAACGACATCCCGAAGGGGTTGACCCAGAAGTGGTCGGTCAGCTCCGGGTCGCGCGCGGTGATGTGGCCCGCGACGCCCTCCTCGAAGCCGAGCTTGCCGAAGATGCGCAGGGCGGCGGCGAGCCGCTCCTTGCGGTGCCGCCGTTCCTGCTCCACGTCGTCGAACGTGGGCGGCAGCTTGAAGATCAGGTCCTGCGGAGGCAGTTTTTCCAGGAACTCCTCATCGGACATCGGACGTCTCCTTCGGGTATTGCCGCTTGCCACCAAGCCCGGCACGGGGCTGATGCCTCCGCGCCCAGTATGACCCCGTATGGGCGTTGACAGTCCAGACCGAGGCCGTGTTTTGAATGACATTCTGTCCAGTAGGAGGGTACGGCTCCGGCGCCCAGGCGGCCGGGTAGCGTACGGACATGCGTGTCGGCGTGATCCTGTGGCCCATCGACCCCTGGCAGAACGCGCGGGAGCAGTGGCTCGCCGCGGAGGACCTCGGCTTCGACGCCGCCTGGGTCTACGACCACGTCGCCTGGCGCGGCATCACCCCGTGGCACGACGCCTACACGACGCTCGCCGCGGCCGCGGTGGAGACGTCGCGGATCCGGATCGGGACGCTCGTCACCTCGCCCAACTTCCGCCACCCGCTGCCGACCGCGCACGCGGTGCGCGCAATCGACGACCTCAGCGGCGGGCGGCTGGACCTCGGCATCGGCGCGGGCGGCACGCGCCGCGCCTCGGACGCGGGCGTCCTGGACGACGCCGAGTGGCCCCCGCCGGAGCGCGCCGACCGCCTCGCCGAGTGGGTCGAGCTGATGGACCTGCTGCTGCGCGGCCCTCGGACGACCTTCGAGGGGCGGTTCTGGTCGGCCTACGACGCGGTGACCGAGCCGGGCTGCGTGCAGCGCCCGCGCGTGCCGTTCGCCATCGCGGGGGGCGGGCCGCGGGGGATCCGGCTGGCCGCGACGTACGCCGACACGTGGGTGACGCTCGGCTCCGCCCGGCCCGGAGTCTCCCGCTTCGACACCGTACGCGCCCAGCTCTCACGACTCTCCGAGGCATGCGCGGCCGAGGGCCGTTCGGTCCGCGCGCTGCTGTGCGTCGGGGACGACCTGGGTGAGCCGTGGATGGACTCGATCGAGGCCTACCGCGACCTGGCCGGCCGGTACGCCGAACTCGGCGTCACCGACCTCGCCCTGCACTGGCCGCACGAGAAGAGCCCGTTCAAGAGCGACCTGAAGGTCCTGGAACAGATCGCCGCCGACCTTTAGCCGCTGCCGCTAGTGTCCTGAGTCTTAATTTCTGTTTATATGTGTAGGCTCGGTGGGTGGCGCGTACAGGGCGGCCGAAGGCCGAGTTGTTATTGACCGATGAGGAGCGGGCTGCGCTTGAGGGGTGGGTGCGGCG
>NZ_JAUEQY010000020.1 GCF_030406325.1 Actinomadura sp. DC4
GATCGGTCAGACGGCGCACCCGAACTGGATCTGCCATCCGACCAGCCTCACGGCATAGCGGACACCAACCATGAACATCGACCGGCGTGTCGACCAACCCGGCCAACGTTCATGGACAGAGCACTAGACGCCGAGGGCGGCCCCGTACGGGCCGCCGACCAAGGGCGGGGTGCCGACCGGCACCCCGCCCTTCGACATTTCCAAGGGAAGTTCTCTGTCACCTCTTCGCCAGGTTGTTTCAAGCTCAATTCCGTGGAAACATTTAACTTGAGTTTGAGGTTAGTTCTCAGCAAGAGCCCAGGAACCTGGAGGTACCAGCCATGCTGCTGACGTCGATCGACCCGTTCATGCAGGAGTTCGAGCGCCAGTTCGACCGCTTCACCCGCCGGCAGCCCGCCGTCATGCCGATGGACGGCATCCGGCGTAAGGACGAGGTCGTGCTCCGCTTCGACCTGCCCGGCATCGACCCCGGCTCCATCGAGGTGACCGTGGACCGTGGCGTCCTCACGGTCGGCGCGCGCCGCGAGGAGGAGCTCGCCGAGGACGAGCAGCTCTTCGTACGGGAGCGCACGATGGGCACCTACACCCGTCGCGTCTACCTGTCCGAGCACCTCGACGCGTCGGCGGTCGACGCCGCGTACGAGGACGGCGTCCTCGCGGTCCGCATCCCGGTGCTGGAGCAGGCCAAGCCGCGCAAGGTCGAGGTCCAGACCCGCAAGGCGCTCCGCAAGTGAGTGTGACCACCCGGGCGGGCCGCTCCTGTTGGGGCGCCCGCCCGGGTGCGTGCATGATGGGACCGCCATGTCTTCACTGCCGATCGATGACAGCCGGGCCGCGCTCTACACCGTCGGCCAGGTCGCGACGATGCTCAGCGTGCAGCAGGCGTTCCTGCGCCGCCTCGACGAGCACGAGGTCGTCCGGCCCAGCCGCTCGTCCGGGGGCCAGCGCCGCTACTCCCGCCACGAGATCACACTCGTTCAGTACGTCGTGCGGCTCGCCGACGAGGGGATGACGCTCGCCGCCATCCGCCGTGTGCTGGAGCTCGAACGCGACCTGGAGGCCGCCCACCGGCGCATCGCCGAGCTGGAGGCCGAGCTCCGCCGCCGGTGAACCTCACGCGTCGCGGCGGTTCAGCACGAGCAGGCCGCCGGCCAGGGCGGCCGCGGTCCAGGCGAGAAGGATCCCCAGCGCCGTCCACGGGCCGAAACCGCGGTAGGTGATGAACGACGGGTCCGGCTTCACGACGCGCATCATCACGAGCCCGGCCTGGTCGGGCAGGAACTGCGCGACCGTACGGACCTTGGGCAGGTTGCCAACGCCCTGGGAGTCCAGGAAGAGCAGCGGGATCAAGATCCCCAGCGAGAGCGCCGTACCGCGCAGCATCGCCGCGACCCCCATCGCGAAGACGCAGATCAGCGTCAGGTAGACGCAGGCGAACAGCACCGCGCGCAGCACCCCGGGCGCGCCCAGGGACACGCCGTGCGGGCCGAGCGCGGACTGGGCCGTGAAGAAGGTCACGAAGCCGGTGACCAGCGAGAACACCAGAGCCGTCAGCGTCCCGGCCACGACCTTGGCCCCGTAGAACATGCCCCGCCGCGGCACCGCCGTGAGTGAAAGGCGGATCGAGCCGCCGCCGTACTCCCCGGTGACGAGCAGGACGCCGAACACCACGAGCGCGATCTGTCCGATGGTCAGGCTGTAGAAGCCGGCCACGACCGGGTCGAAGTTGGCCCGCGCCTCCTGGTCCATCCGGCCGAAGCCGCCGCGCAGGGTCAGCCCGAAGAGGAGGCCGAGCCCCGCGCAGAGCGCGAAGGCCGTCAGCAGGCTCCAGACCGTGGACCGGAGCGTGCGGATCTTCACCCACTCGGCGCGCAGCGCCGCCACCACCGCGCTCATCGCGGACCCCCGGTGAGCCGCATGAAGGCATCCTCCAGCGAGGCCGGGCGGACGGTGACCTCGTGCACCACCAGCCGGTGGGCGGCGGCCAGCTCGCCGACGGCCGCGGGTTCGGCGGCCTCCGCCTCGAGCGCGCCGTCCGGCGCCTGCCGTACGGTGAGGCCGGCCGCGGTGAGGACGTCGCGCATCCGCTCCGGCTCGGGCGTGCGGATCCGTACGTGGGAGCTCGTGTTGGCGCCGATGAACTCCGCCATCGAGGTGTCGGCGAGCAGCCGGCCGCGACCGATCACGATCAGGTGGTCGGCGGTCAGCGCCATCTCGCTCATCAGGTGGCTGGAGACCAACACGGTCCGGCCCTCCGCGGCCAGCCCCTTCATCAGGTTCCGCACCCACCGGATGCCCTCGGGGTCGAGCCCGTTGACCGGCTCGTCGAGGAGCAGCACCGGCGGGTCGCCGAGCAGGGCCGCGGCGATGCCGAGCCGCTGCGCCATGCCGAGCGACAGGCCCTTCGCGCGTTTCCGCGCGGCGCCTCCCAGCCCGACCAGGTCCAGCACCTCGCGTACCCGCGTCACCGGGACGCGGTTGCTCCGGGCCAGCCACAGGAGATGGTCGGCCGCGCGGCGGCCGCGGTGCGCGCCGGTGCTCTCCAGCAGCGCGCCGACCCGGGTGAGGGGCCGCGGCAGGTGCTGGAAGGGCTCGCCGTCGATCAGAACCCCTCCGCCGGCGGGACGGTCGAGCCCGAGCATGATCCGCATCGTGGTGGACTTTCCCGCGCCGTTGGGTCCGAGGAACCCGGTCACCTGACCCGGCCGCACCGTGAAGGACAGCCCGTCGACCGCGACCGTGCCGCCGTATCTCTTTCTGAGGTCTCGTACTTCGATCACCGGATCCACGCTAGGAACCGGGCCGGTCGCGGGACAGTCGGCGAAAGTCTCCGGCTTCGTCCACTTTCGTCGATCACCCACGCCGTAGCCTGCTGGGCATGGCCCGACACCTTCTCGCCGCCGCCGTGATCGCGGCCGAGACCGCCCTGTACGCGGCCGGAGGCTCGCCGCCCGTCTGGGGCGTCGTGGCGTACGCGTCGGTGGTCACTCTGGCCGTGGCGCTGGGCTTCCGGTATCCGGTGGCCGCCTTCGCGCTGACCGTGGCGCTCGCCGTGCCGGTCGGCGGAGCGTACGTCCTGCTGCTGTGGACCGCCTACCAGGCCGGTCGCCAGGTCGTCTCGGCGCGGGGCACGGCGATCGTCGCCGGCGCGGCGACCGGCGGCCTCGGCATCCTGCTCCTCGCGCGTCCCGGCGACACTCGCGCCGTTCCCAACCTCGTCTGCGCGTACGTCGTGTTCGTCGGGCTTCCGCTGCTCGTCGGCCGCTACCTCGCCCAGCACCGGCGGCTGCTGTCGGCGCTCGACCGGCACAACCGCCGGCTGCTGAGCGAGCGCGACCTTCTCGCCGAGCGGGAGCGGCTGCGCGAACGGCTGCGGATCGCCCGTGACATGCACGACTCGCTCGGCCGCCGCCTCAGCCTCGTGTCGATCCAGGCGGCGGCGCTGGAGGTGTCGGTGCCGGCCGAGCAGCGCGTCGCCGTACGGCGGCTGGCCACGGCGGCGGGCGGCGCGCTGGACGAGTTGCACGACGTGGTCGGCGAGCTCCGCGGCCGTACGCCCGGCGTCGAGGCGATCGAGGAGGTCGTCGGAGAGTTCCGCTCGGCGGGTGTGCCGGTGACGCTGCGCCGCGCCGGGGAGCCGCAGCCGGTCACCGCGGCCGCGGGGGAGACGGCGTACCGGGCGGTCGAGGAAGGGCTGACCAACGCGGCCCGGCACGCCTCCGGCGGGGACGTCACGGTGAGCGTCGGATGGGAGCCCGAAACGCTTCTGATCGGCGTCGTCAACCGTGTCCCACACGCCTCTGGGACACGTCCCGCGAGCGCCGGCCACGGCCTGGCGGGGCTGGAGGAGCGGGTGCGGGCGGCGGGCGGCCGGCTGGAGCACGGGCCGGGCGAGGGGGAGTACCGGCTCGCCGTGACGCTGCCCGTCACCCCGGCCGAGGACGACCTTCCGGAGGCCATCGGGATCCGTACGGCGGCGCTCGGGTTCGCCACCGCCGTGCTGATGTTCGTGGTGCTGCCCGCGGGAATGCTGGTGGGGGTGGGATGAGGTGATCCGGGTCCTGCTCGCCGACGACGAGCCGCTGATCCTGGCCGGCATCCGCACCGTGCTGGAGTCGGCGGGCGACATCGAGGTCGTCGCCGAGGCCGGCGACGGCCGGGCGGCCGTGGAGGAGGCGCTCAGGCACCGCGTCGACGTGGCCCTGGTCGACATCAGCATGCCGGTGCTCGACGGCCTGAGCGCGGTCGAGGAGCTCGCGCGGCAGGCACCCGGCGTACGGGCCGTCGTGCTCACGTCCTTCGGCGTGGAGTCCAACGTCCAGCGGGCGCTGGCGAGCGGTACGGCCGGGTTCGTCCTGAAGAACTGCCGGCCCGAGGAGCTCATCCGCGCGGTACGCGCGGCCTACGAGGGCGACGCGTACCTGTCCCCCGCCGTGACCCGCATGGTCCTGGGCATGGTGACGCCCGAGCCTCGGCGGGAGGCCGCCGAGCGGCTGGCGGCCCTGACCGTACGGGAGGCGGACGTCGTGCACCTCGTAGCGGAGGGACTGTCCAACGCCGAGATCGGCCGCCGGCTGCACATGAGCGAGGCGACCATCAAGACGTACGTGAGTCGCGTCCTCGCCAAGCTCGGCTGCGTCAACCGCGTCCAGGCGGCGCTCCTGGCCCGCGACGCCGGAGGACCCCCGCCGAGGCGGCGGCCACCAGAACGATGACGGCCGCGAGGACCAGGGCGTCCCGGTAGCCGTGGTGGAGCAGGGGAGTCACGATCAGCGGGCCGGCGATCTGGCCGGCGGAGTACCCCGCCGTCAGCAGCGCGACGGAGCGGGGGAACCGCAGGTCGGTACCCGCGCCGAGCGCCAGCGTGCTGACCCCGACGAACGTGGCGCCGAACAGGGCCGCCGAGATCAGCGCCGCCGCCACCCCGCCCAGGAGGGCGGGCGTGGCGATGCCGGCCGCCTGCACGACGAGCGCGGTGACCAGGAGACCGGGACGGGACCAGCGCCGGTGCAGCCAGGCCCACAGCGCGGAGGAGGGCACGGCCGCCAGGCCGACCAGGGTCCAGGCGGCGCTCCCGATCCAGGCGGGAGCCCGCTGCTCGATCGCGGCGACCAGGAAGGTGCCCGCGATGATGTAGCCGACGCCCTCCAGCGTGTACGAGACGAACAGCGCGGCGAAGAGGCCCTTCGCCCGGCCGTCTCCGCTGTCGGCCGGCCGGGGCGCAGGCTCCGGCTCCGGCCGCAGGTTCCACGAGGCGACGGCGAGCAGGACGGTCAGCCCCGCGGCGGCCCACCACGCCGCGCGCCAGTCCGCGACGGAGCGCAGGACCAGCACCAGCAGCCCGGACAGCGCGATGCCCGCGCCGATGCCGCCGAAGGCCCAGCCCGGTAGGTGCACCGGGTGGCCGCGCAGGTGGCCGAGCACCGAGCTCACGGCGATGACGAAGATCAGCGCGCTGGCCACACCGGCGAGCAGCCGGAGCCCCAGCCACACCGCGGTCGCGTGCGTCGACGGCATGGCGGCGAGGGTCGCGACGAGGACCAGCAGCGAGCAGCGCAGGACGGCAGGGGAGCGCACCAGCCGCGGGAGGAGGATGCCGCCGAGGGCGCCGGCCAGGTAACCGACGTAGTTGGCCGTCGCCAGGCCCGCGCCCGCCCTGGCCGACAGGCCGGCCTGGGCGGTCATGAGCGGAAGGATGGGCGTGTAGACGAATCGGCCGACGCCCATGCCCGCCGCGAGCACGGCGGCGGCCCGGACGATGTGGCCCCACGGCGCGCCGGCGAGGCCGCGTGCTGGGCGCATGGGGCTCCTCCGGCGGTGGGGGACAGGGGAACGACGTCCCGCCGCGGCCGGGGTGCCGGGGCGAGACGCCGTTCGGGGGCGGCTCTCCGCCCGGGGGGTACGGGGAAGGGACGTGCCGGTCCCGCGTCTCCACAATGCAGGTTCGGTCGGCGGTCATGCCAGGACGGAATTTCTCCCTGCTGGTAGGCGCGGTCTCCCAACGACCGGCGCGACGAAAAACGGCGCTGCCCTCCGCCGCTCTGTAGAGCGGGCGGACGGGCAACGCCGTTCTCTCCTCCGGTGCCCGGCCGGCGGGGGTCGTGCGGGGGCGGCACCGGAGGAGAGATGACGCGCCGGCCGGGCGGTGGCCGACGCCGAGGAGCCGAGGGCGGGGGATGGCGCCCCCGCCCTCAGGCTCATGGCTTACTCAGCCCACGAGCTTCTTCGGGTGGTAGGCGTGGTACTGGCTGCCCGAGGCCAGGCCGTAGGTACGGGTGCGGTGGTCGGTGCCGTAGCTGCCGCGCTGCTCGTACTCCCAGTAGGAGGTGTGCTTGCTGTTCGCCCACTTCTCGAAGATGACGACGTGGCGGGTGTTGCTGGTGCCGGTCGCGTCGATGATGAGGTCGCCCTGCTTCAGCGCCGACATCTTGATCTTCGTGGTGACGCTGGACTTGGCCAGGCCGACCGTGTTCAGGCCCGGCTTGCCGAGCGCGAGGGCCATGGAGGCGTAGCCCGAGCAGTCGGTGCGGTAGCCGCCGTGCGTCTTGGACTGGCTGTACGGAACGCGCGAGGAGGTGTGGGGGTGCCAGGTCTTCGCGTTGGCGATCACCTTCGCCCGCGTGATGGTCGCGGCGGCGAGGGGCGCCACGTTGTTCTGCGAGGCGGCCTGGACCGCGACGTTGGAGGAGTCCGGCTTGGCCGAAGTGGACGTCGTGGTGGCGGCGGTGACCCCGTAGACGGCCGCGGCCGCACCGGTCAGCGCGAGGGCGCCGGCACCGACGCGAACGGCGAGTTGCGTACGCATGTGTTTCTCCATCTGATCTCGGGTGGGGATGCGGCATTCCGTCAGGTCGTCGGTATGCCGCACGGTCCGAACGATGCATAAACGTAGATAGATGCGCCGTTGTCCGCCAGAGGATCCGTTGGTCCCGGGACGGAAACATCACCCTTCAGCGGGGCGAACAGGGCATACTTCTGCGACATGGGACAACGGTGGGACAGAGGGAGGTGGCTTCTGACCAGCGCCAAAGTAGACGGTTACCCCGTCGACCGGCGGTTTCACCATAACGACTACTCCGAGTATTCGCCCCGGTCGAGATCCGTGAAATCGGGCCTCCGGGGTGCCGGGCGTGCACTACAAACGTCGCGTCGGCAAACGTGGCGAAACTGCCGAACTGGCGGCATTGGAGATGCTTTAGCGGAAAGGTAGAGAGTGAGTCGTAGTCGACAACTCAGTCCGTTGCCGGACGAACTTCCTCATGCGGTTCGCACGCTTCTGGGCGAGCTCCGCCTCCTGAAGGATCGCTCCGGCTACGATCTGCGCGCGCTCGCGAGCAAGACCCACGCCAGCCGTTCCTCCTGGGGCCGGTGGCTCTCCGGCGAGACCTGGATCCCGCGTGAGGCCGTGGCGAACATGGCCTCGCTCTGCGCGGGCGACGCCGACCATCTGAACGCCCTGTGGCAGCGTGCCGAGGACGAGCGGCGGGCACGGCAGTTCGCCGACGCGGCCGTGGTCAACGGTGCCTCCAGCCAGGTGAACGGCGAGGCCGCCACAGACGGGGCGACCCGCACGATGAGGACGGCCGGCGCCACGCTCCCCGGGGACCTGACGGCGTCCGGCGGGCAGCCGCCGGCGAAGTCACGCCGGAGTTTGATGATCTTCACGGGCATCGTGGTGGGCTGCGCCATCATCGGCGGCGCCGCGGGACTCGGCATCGGCCTGTCCCTGAGGGGCGGCCCGGCACAGGGCCCGCGTCCGTACACCCAGTGGCTGGCCAGACCCGAGGTGCTCTCGCGGCTCCAGATGTGGCACCCGCACAGCGACCAGCGGGTCCCGTACAGTCAGAGCCGCTCCTTCCAGGGGTACCGCACGGACGGCTCCGGCTACGCCTCGATGGCCCTCGGCCTCCCGACGCCGGGCCCGAACTCCCCGGACCTCGCGTCGGGTCAGTACAGCCACCGGATCACGCCCGCCGAGCTCCTGTCGGGCGACCTGATCATCAATCCGACGGGCGACGCCGGGACCCGCCAGGTCATGATCTTCGACAAGTGGCTGGACGGCGACCGCAAGAAGTACTGGGTGTACCAGCAGAGACGCGGATACGGCACCGACCACCTGGCGGTTTCCTTTCCGCTGGACGGGAGCAGTCAGTACCACGCGTACCGTCCACTCAACATCCACGACGTCGGCACACCCGGACCGCCATGACGGTAATAGCGACTATGGTCGTTTATGGAATGCCGGGTTATGCTCTCGCTGCGATCGCGAAACGCACTTCTACGACTCCGCATAGGACGTCCGTCAATGGACCGCTCCCATGCCTATCCGCACTGTGAGTCAGGAGAGATGTCAATGCCTGTTTCCCTGCGATCGCGCATCCGGGGCCGCTGGGTCGCCAAGGCTTCGGCCGCGACGATGGCCGCCGGCCTGGCCGTCGGCATGTTCGCCGGTCCCGCCTCGGCCGCGAACAACTCCTACTGGAGCACCTACTCGTCATTGTCGGCCTGCCGTGCGGAAGGCAACTACCTGGTGGCGCACCACATCGCGGTGAGCTGGGATTGCGAGCACGAGACGTCCACCTATTACTCCCTCTGGTACACGCCCGCGTAGCATTTCGGAAATTGAGCGGTCGCGGGGAAAACCGCGACCGCTCATCCGGTCGTCATGACGTTCCGGTTCTGGAAGGCGAACGGCGCGAGCCCGAGCAGGAACAGAACGGCCGACTCGGGAATGTAGTCCAGGTCGGCCGCGACGGTGGCGGTACCCGCCAGAATCAGGACCGGGGCCCACCAGGGGGCGATCCGCGCCCGTGCGGTCGCCAGCAGGACGAGCAGCCCCAGCACGCCGACGTAGAAGAACACCGGCACGACGGTGTAGACGAGCGGTGTCAGCCCGGGGACGCCCTGGATCCGTTCGCTGTAGTGGTGCTTGGCCGCCGCGTCCTCGGACAGCAGGCCGACGACGATGTCGATGCCGAACTGCACGCACGTCGCGACCAGCCCGACGGCGCCGATCGCGGCGAGGGCGTTCGCCGCGAGTCCGGGCGGGGCGAGCCGTCGCAGCCCGGCGATCACCCAGGCGAACAGGACCAGGCCGGCCAGCATCAGCGAATGCCCGAACGTCCAGCCGAATCCCGGCCCGTGCTGACCGCCCATCAGCCGGACCACGCCGTACGCGCCCATCAGGGCCGGGGCGGCGAGGTAGGAGACCTTGGTGAGGTTCATGATGACTCTCCAGGAGGAACGAGGATCGATGCCCTCATCCTCGGGACGCGGCGGCCGCCTGTGATCGCCGGTGCGGGCGATCTTCGGTACTCCCTCGCGCGGGGGAGCCGGGCCGTTCTTCTCGTCGTGGGCGTGAATGAGATCGCAATGACCGGGGCCGCTCCACGCCTCTTGGTTAAAGAGCTCACAACCACAGGCGTGTGCGGGTCGTCGCCGGGCGCGGAGCATGCTGCGATGTCTCGCGCGATGCTCACCGACGAAGAACACCTGCCGCGCTACTCGGTCGGCCAGGCGGCACAGATGCTCCGTACCCGGCCCAGGTTCCTGCACCGTCTCGACAGCTACGAGGTCGTCCGCCCCAGCCGTACGCCGGGCGGGCACCGGAGGTACTCCCGCCACGAGATAGGCCGGATCCGCCGCGTGATCCAGCTTGCCCAGGAGGGCATCACGCTCGTGGCCATCCGGCACATCGTCGTGCTGGAGAGAAGGGTCCGCGAGCTGGAGGCCCAGCGCGACGCCGCCTGGGAACGACTCACCGAACGCGACTCCCGCCAGCCCAAGATGCGAAGATCGCGCGTCCCTCCGATCTGAGGCGGTGGGTCACGGGCGTCGCTCGGCGGGGCAGAGGTCGTGCCGATGCATCCAGCGATGGGCGCGACCGTACGGGGGTCCGTGATGACGCCGTGGCCACAGCCGGTCCGACTCGGGCGCGACGGCGGACGGCCGCGTGCTCGCCGGGCGGTTGTGCGCCATGATCACGGCGTTGAAGATCGGCCCGAGCGCCGTGATGACCGCGGTGACAATGACCAGAACGGCGCCATTGACGGCGCCTTTGCACGAAGTTGAGTCGTCGGGACCAGCCATCACGCTTCCTTGTACGGATTAGGATGGCCGATGATATCCAGCCGGTCGACTCTGTCGGCTGACGAACATCCAAACGCGTGGCATTGTACGAAAGATCGGTTATGTGTTGCCCAATTCATCCGATCTCGTCGCGCGGAAGGTATGTCCGACTACACCCCCAAGGGGGATATAAGCCAATAGGCTGCCGAAGAGTAGGAAGAACGCCCAGGTGGGAGCTTTTTGGCTGTACGCCAGGCACAGGCCGATCGTGGTGGAAACCGTCGCGCCTAACGTCAGGGCGTAGAAGATGGACCCGATTGTTCGCACTCGTGAGCGGCTCGCCATGGGCTCGACTTTCTGTCTCGGGGAGTGTGGGGGATTACACCTACATGGGCGGGCTTGACTGTAGTAGTGCTGAAGATCTTTAACGGCGAAAACGGCACATGAGGATGGCTTTATGCCGTGATTCGCGTGCGATGTCGCGGTTTTCTGGCAGAGGATCAGGGCGTACGGGACGCGTAGTGGCGGCGGGCCTTCGTGCGGTTGCCGCAGCGGCGCATCGAGCACCACTGGCGGTTGCGGGCCGGGGAGCGGTCGGCGAAGCGGATGCCGCAGTCGTCCGCCGCGCACACGCGGAGCAGCTCGTTCCCCGTCAGCAGGTCGATCGCGTCCAGGGCCACCTGGCCCAGGGCGCTCGCCGCCGACCACGACGGTGGCACCGGTACGACGCGGCTCTCGTTCACCGTGATCCGGGGGCCGCGCGGCGCGTCCGCCGCCATCGCGTTCACCACCGCCGCGTCGGCCTCTTCCGGCGTCGCGAACGCCAGCGCGTCGATCGCTGCGCGCAGCCGCCGGGCGGCGTTCAGGGCGGCCTCGTCGACCGGGGCGTCCAGCAGGTCCGCCTCGCGCAGCCACCGGGCGAGGTCCTCCGGCGTGCGCAGGGTCTCCCGTGGGCCGATCACCCGGTCGCGGGCGGTGTTGAGGAGGTCGATGCTCGGCCGGCCGCCGTCCCATACCCAGTCGCCCATAACCCCATCATAGGGTTAGGGTCACTTCTAACCGTATAAGGAGGTTAGCATGCCGATCGCCATCGTCAACGGGATCCGGATGTACTACCGGCAGCAGGGTGAGGGGCCGCTCCTCGTCCTCCTGCACGGCTGGCCGCAGACCGGGCACTGCTGGCGTCACCTCGTCGGCCCGCTCAGCCGTACGCACACCGTCGTCGTCCCCGACCTGCGCGGATACGGCCGCAGCGAGATGACGCGCGACGGCCACGACAAGCGCACCAAGGCCGAGGATCTCCATCAGCTCATCCGGGCGCTCGGCCACGAGCGGGCGACCGTCGTCGGGCACGACCGCGGCGCGCGCGTGGCGCACCGGTGGGCGCTCGACCACCCCGGGGACGTCGAGCGGCTCGTCGTGATGGACATCATCCCGACCCGCGAGATGTGGCGCCGCATGGACGCGGACCTCGCCCGCGGCACCTGGCACTGGCTCTTTCACCTGCAGCCCGACCTGCCCGAACTCCTCGCCGGCGCGAACGTCGGCGCCTACCTGAGGTACCTCATCGACGCCTGGTCCCACGTGCCGCTGCCGGAGGAGGACATCGCCGAGTACGTACGCGCGTTCGAGCGGCCGGGCGCGCTGCGGGCCGGCTTCGACGACTACCGCGCGGCCTTCCCCGCGGACGCCGAGCAGGACGACGCCGACCACGGAAGGAAGATCACCATGCCGCTGCTGGCCCTGTGGGGCGAGCACAGCTTCCTCCACTCGATCGACGCGCTGGAGGTCTGGCGCGACTACGCCGAAGACGTCAGCGGCGCGATGATCGAGGGCTGCGGCCACTTCCTCGCCGAGGAGCGCCCCGAGGCCGTGCTCGGGCGCCTGGAGGCGTTCCTCGGTGAGGAGTAAGACTCACCCGACCGTACGGTGGACGTTCTCGACCTCGGACGGGCCCGGCTCGGCCTCGGCGATCCACGGGCCCGGGATCGACGGGTCGATGACGCCCTCCTCCTGCCAGGTGTAGCGGCCCTCCATGACCTTCTTGGCCAGCTTGGCGTCGAGGTCGTCCGTGTTGTTCCAGAGCTGGTCGAACAGCCGGCCGACGCGCACCTGCGCCTGCGCGCAGAAGACCTCGGCCAGTTCGCATGCCTCCGGCCGGTCGTCGGCCTTGGCGCGGACGCAGACCGCACTCATCGCGAACAGCTCGGCGCCGATGTCGACCATCCGGCCGAGGAAGCCCTGCTTGCGCTCCAGCTTTCCCTGCCAGCGCCCGGCCGCGTAGAAGATCGAGCGCGCGAGCTTGCGCGAGGTGCGCTCGACGTAGCGCAGGTGCTTGGCCAGCGCCCCGAACTCGCCGTACGCGCCGGGCCGCTGCCCGGCGCCGGTGACCAGCGTCGGCAGCCACTTGGCGTAGAAACCACCCGCCTTGCGTACGGCCGCGGCCTTCTTGGGCAGGTCGGCGTCGGGGTCGATGATGTCGCCGGCCACCGACAGGTGCGCGTCCACCGCCTCGCGGGCGATGAGCAGCCGCATGATCTCCGACGAACCCTCGAAGATCCGGTTGATGCGCATGTCGCGGGCGAGCTGCTCGACCGGCACGCCGCGCTCGCCGCGGGCGGCGAGTGACTCGGCGGTCTCGTAGCCGCGTCCGCCGCGGATCTGGACCAGCTCGTCGGCGATGAGGAAGCCCATCTCCGAGGCGTACAGCTTGGCCAGCGCCGCCTCGATCCGGATGTCGCCGCGCTCCTCGTCCGCGAGCGTGCTGGACAGGTCGAGCATCGCCTCCAGCGCGTACGACGTCGCGGCGATGAAGGAGATCTTGGACGCGACCGCCTCGTGCTCGCCGACCGGACGGCCCCACTGGACCCGTACGGCGGACCACTCGCGCGCGATCATCGTGCTCCACTTGGCCGCGCCGGCGCACATGGCAGGCAGCGAGAGGCGCCCGGTGTTCAGCGTGGTCAGGGCGATCTTCAGCCCCTGGCCCTCCTTGCCGATGCGGTTCGCGGCGGGCACGCGCACCTTGTGGAGGCGCGTGACGCCGTTCTCGATGCCGCGCAGGCCCATGAAGGCGTTGCGGTTCTCCACGGTGATGCCCTCCGCGGTCGCCTCGACGACGAACGCGGTGATGCCGCCGCGGTGCTCCTCGGACTTGGGCACGCGGGCCATGACGACGAGCAGGTCCGCGACGACGCCGTTGGTGGTCCACAGCTTGACGCCGTCGAGCACGTAGTCGTCGCCGTCCGGGACCGCGCTCGTCCGCAGCCGCGCCGGGTCCGACCCGACGTCCGGCTCGGTGAGCAGGAACGCGCTGATCTCGTTCGCGCAGCGGGGCAGGTAGGTGCGCTTCTGTTCCTCGCTGCCGAACATCTTGACCGGCTGCGGCACGCCGATGGACTGGTGGGCCGACAGCATGGCGCCGAGCGCCGGGTGCGCGGACCCGAAGAGCATCAGCGCCCGGTTGTAGTAGAGCTGGCTGAGCCCGAGGCCCCCGTACTCCTCGGGGATCTTCATCCCGAACGCGCCGAGCGCCTTCAGCCCCTTGACGACGTCATCGGGGATGCGGGAGTCGTGTTCGATGATCCGGGCGTCCACCTTGGTCTCGCAGAACTCCCGGACGCGGGAGAGGTAGTCCTCTCCCTTGCGCCGCATCTCGTCCGAGCCCTCGGGATGCGGGTGGATCAGATCCAGCCGGAAGTCGCCGAGGAAGAGCTGCTTGCCGAAACTGGGCAGTTCCCACTCCGTCTGGCGGGCCTCTTCGGCCACACGCCGGGCGGTGCGTTCATCCACGTGTGTCACGACGATCACCTCACAAGGGAAGTTACTAGTCAGTACTTACCCGTGAGTAGCAAGAGCATGCGACAAACTCCTCCCATGGATGGGAAACGGGCAGAAGCCTTCAGTGACGGCGTGTTCGCCGTGGCGATCACCCTGCTCGTGCTGGAGCTCAAGGTGCCCGGCGGCGAGGGCACGCTGCTGCACCGGCTGCTGGAGATCTGGCCGTCCTACCTCGCGTACGCGGTGAGCTTCCTGACCGTCGGCATCATGTGGCTCAACCACCACACGATGTTCGCCCACATCGTCCGGGTGACCCGGCCGGTGCTGCTGCTCAACCTGCTGCTGCTCATGGTCGTCGCGATGGTGCCGTTCCCGACGGCGGTGATCGGCGAAGAGCTGGGCGAGCACCTGCGCGGCGACGACGCCAAGACCATCACGGTCGCGTACGGCCTGCTGATGATCGTCATGTCGATGTGCTTCTCCGCGGTGTGGTGGTACGTCGTGTTCCACCCGGGGATGCTCGACGAGCGGCTGACGCCGGAGGACGTACGCCGGTCGATCCCGAAGTTCGGATTCGGGCTGTTCGGCTACGTCCTCGCCACGGTCATGGGGCTCTTCTCACCGCTGACCTCGCTCGTACTCCTTGGTGTGCTCGGGCTGTACTACGCCTTCGAGCACCTGCCCACCCCGCGGAAGCTCGATCCGGACCCCGGTGCCGGTACCGGGTGAGGACCTGAGCCTGGCCCGCCCGCCGTGCGCCGCCGCGATTGCGGCCACGATCGCCAGCCCGAGCCCCGTACCCTCACCGCCCGACGTGTGGTGGAACCGGTCGAACGCGCGGGCGGCCTCGTCCGGCGCCATCCCCGGCCCCTCGTCCGCGACCTCGATGATCATCGTGGTCGCCGTCTGGGTGAGCCGTACGAGCGCCGGGGTCCCGGCCGGAGTGTGCGCCCGTACGTTGGCCAGAAGGTTGGCCAGCACCTGCCGGATCCGGCCCTCGTCGGCCATGGCGCTCAGGTGCTCGGGCGCGTCGAGCGTCAGCGGCCGGTCCGGCTCGACCGCCGCGGCGTCGGCCACCGCGTCACGCGCCAGCGCGGCGAGGTCGACGCGCTCCATCGTCAGCGCCGAGCCCTTGTCGAGACGGGCCAGTTCGAGGAGCTCCTCGACCAGCCGGCGCATCCGCTCACTCTCGGAGGAGATCCGGCGCATCGCCTCGTCGGCGTCGACCGCGCCCTGCTCGTACAGCTCGGAGTAGCCCCGGATCGTCGTGAGCGGAGTGCGCAGCTCGTGCGAGGCGTCCGCGGCGAACTCCCGTACCTTCGCCTCCGAGCGCACCCGCGCCACGAAGGCCTGCTCGATCCGGTCGAGCATGACGTTGATCGCCCCGGCCAGCCGCCCCACCTCCGAGTCCGACACCTCCATCCGCGCGCGCAGGTCACCGCCGCTCGCGATGCCCTGCGCGGTCGTGGCCATCCGCGACACCGGGGCGAGCCCGCGCCGGATCAGCCAGCGCCCGAGCAGGGCCAGCACACCGAGGATGAACGCGCTGGTGAGCAGCTCGCTGACGATCAGCCAGGCCAGCGAGGCGCGGATCTCCCCGAGCGGCGCCACGACGATCACGACCCGCCCGCGCGGACCCAGCCGGGCGACCGCGCGCATCGAGCCCATCGCGAACGGCCGCCCGCCGGCCGCCCGGTCGAAGAAGGGGCCGGGGCCCATGCGCCGCGCCTGCTCCAGAGCGGCGGCCGGGTCGGGGTCGTCGCCGCTGACCGCGCGCACGGTCCCGTCGGGGGCCATGTTGAGGATGATGTAGCGGGCCGGGGCCACGCTGTCACCCGTCCTCGCCAGGGCCGGCTTCTTCTGTACGGCCTGGAGCTGGCCGTTCACCCGGTGCATGAGGTAGCCGCGCAGCGCCGCCGTGCTGATCAACGCCATCAGCACCATGCCGATCGCGGTGACCGCGAGCATCCCCGCCATCAGGCGGGCGTTGAGCGACCTCATGACGGCGGCCGCAGGGCGTACCCGACGCCGCGCTGCGTGTGGATGAGATCCGGCCCGATCTTGCGCCGCAGGTAGCTGACGTAGGTCTCGACGACGGGGGAGGAGGGGGAGTGGTCCCAGCCCCACACGTTCTCCAGGAGCTGGACGCGCGTCAGCACCCTCCCCGGGTTGCGCATGAGGTAGGCCAGCAGGCGGAACTCCGTCGGGGACAGCTCGATCTCCGTACCCGCCCGCCGTACGGTCCAGCGCGCCTCGTCCAGCTCGAGGTCGGCGACACGGAGGATCTCCTCGGCCGGCCCGCCCCCGGCCCGCCGCAGCACCGCGCGTACGCGGGCGACCAGTGCGTCCACCGAGAAGGGCTTGGTGACGTAGTCGTCGCCGCCGAGCGTCAGCCCGGTGACGGTGTCCGTGGGCGTGTCCCGCGCGGTGAGGAAGACGACGGGCGTCTCGTCACCGCGCTCGCGCAGCCGCCGGCACACCTCGAACCCGTCGAGGTCGGGCAGCATGACGTCGAGCACGATGAGCCGCGGGCCGTCGTCCTGCGCACGCTTCAGCGCCTCACCGCCCGTACCGGCGGTGATCACCTCGAACCCGTGGAAGCGCAGCGCGACCTGCACGAGGTCCCGGATGTTCGGCTCGTCGTCGACGACGAGTACACGTGGATTGTCCATCGGTCCCCATCATGTACGGCGCGGCGCCCCCCGGGGATTCACCGGGGGGCGCCGCGTCCGCGCGGGTCAGCTCTTGGTGGGTGCCGGCGTGGGCGACTGGGTCGCCTTGGCCGGCACCTTCTTGGGCACGATCACGGCCCTGGCGCTGTGCTTGTTGCCGGGGCCGACCGTACCGGCGATGACGACGAAGTCGTTGCCCGCCAGGTTCGTGGTCGAGGACTTCTGCCCGTCCTTCCGGACACGCGTGTTCTTGACGGTCGTCCACTGCCACACCGTGCCGTCGAGGCTGCGTACGGTCAGGGTGCCACCGCTCTTGGCGGTCACCTGCCCGCGCTGCCACGCGATCTGGACGAAGCCCTTCTTCGTACGGACCGAGGCCTCGCCGTGCACGCCGCGCTGGGCCAGCCGCCTGATGCGGGAGCGCTTCTTCTGGCCGGGCTTCTGGCTCTTGTCCGCGGCCGGCCGGCCCGCCACTTGGTCCGCCACCTGCTGCGACGCCGCCGCGAGCTCGGTGTCGCCGCCCGCGGAGGCCGGACCCGCGAGGTAGATTCCGGTGCCGACGGCTCCGACCGCGAGCGCGGACGCGCCACCGATGACCAGCTTCTTCATCTTTGATTCCTCCTGAGGTCGACGCTCCTCACTCAAGCGGACCGATTTGTGGAAGCCGATGGAGAAGTCTGGGAGTTCGATGGGAGTGCGCGTTCGTACGGGCCGTACCCGGTCTGTGGATAGACTGACGGCCGCCCGCAGCCGTAGCCGGGATCCCGACGTCGTCGACATCAGCGAGTGATCGCATGCCATCAGGCCAGAAGAATTCCGTCGCCAGCTCTCTCCTCGGTCTGCTCGGCAGCCGCCGCCGGGACACTCCGGACACGTTCGACGGCGAGCACCAGCCAGCCGCCGGCGAGGGCCAGCTGGAGAACCACCTCGGCGGTGACGAGGCGCGCAACTACCGCCAGTACGAGTACGACATGGTGGCGCCGCACGTCGGCACGTCACTGCTGGAGGTCGGCTCCGGCCTCGGCCACTTCTCCGAGCAGTTCGCCGGGCGGCTCGACTACCTCGTCGTCAGCGACAACGACGCCTACTGCGTGGAGCAGCTGACCAAGCGCTACGCCGGCAACGACGACGTCGAGGTCCTCGACCTGGCCCTGCCCGCCGAGATCAACATCCGGCGCAAGGTCGACACGGTCGTGATGATGAACGTCCTGGAGCACATCAAGGACGACGTCCAGGCCCTGAAGGACCTCGCCTCCGTGGTGGAGCCCGGCGGCCGCATCGTGATCTGGGTACCCGGTTACATGCAGCTGTACGGCGACTTCGACCGCAAGGTCGGCCACGTGACCCGCTACACGCCGAAGACCCTGGAAGCCACGGTCACGGGCGCTGGGCTGGGCATCGACGTGCTGAAGCCGATCAACTTCCTGGGCGGCATCGCCTGGTGGGCCGCCGTCCGCCGAGGCGGCGCCGGCTACCCGGACCCGAAACTGGTAAAGATCTACGACCGGACCGTGGTCCCGACGACCCGGGCGATCGAACGCTTCATCCGACCCCCGTTCGGCCAGACCGTCTTCTGCGTCGCCCGCGTCCCGGAGTAGCCGGGGCCTAGGTGAGGCGGAGGCGGTGGGCGGTGGCGGCCGCCTCGCCGCGGCTGGACACGCTCAGTTTGGCCAGGATGTTGGACACGTGCACGCTGGCGGTCTTGGCCGAGATGAACAGTTCCTCGGCGATGTCGCGGTTGCTCCGGCCGTCGGCGACCAGGCGCAGGACCTCCTGTTCCCGCGTCGTCAGGCCGAAGGCCGCGTGGCCGGTCCTGGCGCCCGCCACCGTCAGCCGCGAGCGCCGGGCCACGAGGTCGATCTCCGCGCGCAGCGGCCGGGCGCCCAGGCGGTCGGTCAGCTCGGCGGCGCGGCTCAGCGAGACGGCCGCCGACTCCCGGTCGCCCTCCGCGACCGCGGCCTCCGCCGACCTCAGCAGCGCGTACGCCAGCGGATACGGATAGCCCAGCGCGTCCCAGGCCGCGACCGCCGCGGACCATGCCGGGCGGTCCACGGCCCCCTCGGCGCGGGTGGACTCGGCGATCACGGTCAGGCGGCGAGCCGTCATGACCGGGCCGTGGGCCGGGGTCGCGTCCGCGACGGCGCGTACCTTCGCGGCCAGGGCCGCATCGCGCTGGGCGGCGCAGGCCCGCATGCCGGCGACGAGGATCGGCCACGCGTGGCGGACGTCGCGGTGGAGGTCCTGCTCGGTGATGGCGCGGCGGGTGGCGTCGACCGCGCCGGGCACGTCGCCCTCGGCCAGCCGCCACTCGATCACCAGGCTGGCCAGCGGCAGGAGCTGCTGCGGGTACGGGTCGTCGGCCGCGTACAGCGCCCGGAGCTCCTCCACGATCGCCGCCGCGACCGCGCTCTCACCACGGGCGGCGGCGATCTCGCCGCGGTTCAGCAGGTGCTGGCCGCGCAGGCCGGGCGGCGGTGAGAGCTCCGCCGCCCGCTCGAACGTCTCGACCGCGTCGTCCCAGCGGCCCAGGGAGATCTGCGCCTCGGTCAGGTTGTTGGCCGCGAAGATCCCCTTCGTACGGGCGCGGCCGAGCGACTCGGCCAAAGTGAGCGTCCGCTGGGCGACCTCGAGGGCGGCCTCGGGGTCCCCGTACGCCTCCAGGGCGTCGGCCGTGTTGACCATCGACCGCAGGACGGTGTCGCCGTCGTGAGCGTGTTCGGCCTGGGCCCGTGCGGTCTCCAGCCGGGCCATCGCGTCGGTGAACCGGCCGTCGATCGACTCGGCGATGGCGAGGTTGTTGTGGGCGTCCGCGGCGGTGCACTCGTCGTCGAACCGCTCGGCCAGCTCCAGCGTCTCCTCGCTGATCGGGCGCGCCTCGTCGTGCCGCCCGAGCAGGACCAGCGCGCGGCCCAGCGGCGCCAGCACCTCCGCCCGTACGACGGAGGCCGACGGCACCAGGCTCAGCGCCCGGCGCAGGTCATCGACGCCACCGGCACGCCCCAGGACGAACACGAGCGCGGCGCGCCGGCGGAGGAGCAGCGCGACGCGTTCGGGGTCGGTCCTCTCGTCGGTCTCGGCGAGGGCGGCGCGTACGAAGGCGAGGCCACGGTCCGGTTCGCCGCAGGCGCCGGCGGCCTGCGCGGCCCGCTGCAGCACGCTGACGTGGTCGGTACCGATCCGGGTCTCGGCGTCGGGCACCCGGTCCCACAGCTCCAGCACGCGTTCGAGCATCTGCAGCTGCTCGGCGTACGCGAACGCCGAGGCCGACTCACCGGCCGCCTTCCACGCCGCGGGCAGGGCGCGTTCGTGGTCGTGCGACTTGGCCCAGTGCATGGTGATCTCGACGGCGGGACGCCCGGCCAGGCTCAGCGACGGGTTCGCCTCCAGTGCCTCGGCGAACCGCCGGTGGGCCCGTCCGTGCTCGCCGGGCAGCAGATCGTCGTGGATCGCCTCCCAGATCAGCGCGTGCCGGAAGGCGTACGCCTCCTCGTCGGCCAGGAGGACGTTCGCGTCGACGGCCGGGCGCAGCGCCGCGGACAGCGCCGTGTCGCTCAGGCCCGCGACCTCCGACAGCACCGTGTGCCCGAAGCGGACCCCGCCGGTGCTGGCCAGGCGCAGCAGGTCCTGGGTGTCCTCGGGCAGGCGGTTCACGCCGGCGAGGACCAGGTCGCGTACGGACTGGGGCATCCCGCAGTCCGGCGTCTCGGCGGTCGCCTCGATGAGCAGCGGGATGCCGGAGCTGCGCTCGTAGACCATCGCGATGAGTGTCGCGTCCGGAGCGTGCCCGATGATGCCGGCGAGCTGCCCGGCCGTCTCGGCACGGGTCAGGCGCGGCAGGTCGAGCCGTACGACGCCCTCGATGCGTTCGAGCTCGGCGATCACCGGCCGCATCGGGTGGCCGCGGTGCAGCTCGTCGGAGCGGAACGTGATGATCACCAGTACGGC
Source organism: Actinomadura sp. DC4 (assembly GCF_030406325.1). GTDB lineage: Bacteria > Actinomycetota > Actinomycetes > Streptosporangiales > Streptosporangiaceae > Actinoallomurus. The sequence continues at coordinate 20,466 of NZ_JAUEQY010000020.1, forward strand.
GGTGTGCCGCAGGTTGCGGAGGAGGAAGACCAGCAGGTCACGGGTCGACCGGTCGGCCCAGTGCGCGTCCTCGATGACCAGGATCAGCGGGCGGCGTTCGGCGAGGCGTTCGAGCAGGACGAGCATCTGCTCGAACAGGCGGGCCCGCGCGGTGTCCGGGTCGCGGTCGGCGGGCGCCTCGCCGAACTCCGGGAGCAGCCGGGCCAGGTCGCGGGCGCCGTCGCGGGGCATCAGGGCGGCGATCTCGGCGGCGCCGGCCTCCCGTACGAGCTGGCGCAGCGCCGCGGTGAACGGGGCGTACGGGAAACCGGCGGTGCTGAGCTCAAGGCAGCCGCCGGCCAGGACGAGCGTGTCGTCGCACACGCGGGCGGCGAACTCGTCCACGAGCCGGGTCTTGCCGCCGCCCGCCTCGCCACCGAGCAGGACGGCACCGGGGGTGCCACCCCGCGCCCGGTCACAGGCGTCGGTGAGCGTCGCCAGCTCCGCTTTGCGGCCGACGAAGGCGGGGCTCACCTCATGTGCGCGCACGCCTCCCAGCATGCCAGGCATCGCGGGTCATACCGTCCTGGTCTTCCAGGCGGTACGCGGTCGCGCGTCGCGGAACGGCCACAGCGGCCGGCGAGTGCCGTGCTCACGCACGGCGGCGGACGCCTGGGCCTCGCGGACACGCTCGTTCATCAGTGCTCGGACGATCTCGGGATGCATGGTGTCCTCCTGCTTTCTTTACGACGCCCCTTACCTTCGCCGTAAGGCGGACCCCGCCACATCCGGCGAGTGCCCTATCTCCCGCCCCGGCGCGGCCCCGGCCGCCGTAAGCACCACCTGAGTGGCTTAGGGCGAGGTTTTCTCGGGAGGTTTCGCATGTAACGTCGGCCGTCTTGCGGCCACTTCGTGGTGTATCTGTCCCCGAAGACGGGAGAGCAAGTGGACGCCGACAAGGAACGGTTCACCGCCCTTTACGACGCCCACAGGACGCGGGTGTGGGCGTACGCCGCCAGCCGGGTCGGCGGTCAGGCCGCCGACGAGGTCGTGAGCGAGACCTTCATGGTGGCGTGGCGGCGCTTCGCGGAGATGCCGTCCGCGTCGCTGCCCTGGCTCCTTGGCGTGGCCCGCAACGTCATCCGGAACTCGGCGCGGGCGCAGACGCGACGCGACTCCCTCGCCGCCGAACTCCGTACCTGGACCGAGGGTGCCGAGTCCGATGTCGCCGACGGCGTCGTCGACCGGATCACGCTGCTGCGCGCCCTCACCAGGCTGTCCGACGCCGACCGCGAGGTGCTCACGCTCGTGGCCTGGCACGGGCTGAGCGCCAAGGAGGCCGCCCGCGTCGTCGGATGCACCACCGCGGCGCTGGGGGTCCGGCTGCATCGGGCGCGTAAGCGCCTGATGGACGAGGCACGGCGTCGCCCGAGCCTTACGAAGGAAATGGAGTGGTCGTGAAGGACATCATCGAGCAGTTGGCCGAGGCCAGGCCGGACCACCTCGACGGCACGGGCCAGGTCGACCGGTCCACCCGTACGAGCGAGCTGAACCGGGCGTTCGCCCAGCCCCGGACCGCCCGGCGGCGGAGGCGCGGGCGGCTGGTCCTGCCGCTCGTGGCGGTGGGCGCGGCCGGGGCGGTCCTGATCGCGGTCTCCGACACCAGGCCCGCCCGGACCGGCCACAACGCGCCCTCGCCGCGGGCGCTCAGCGGGATCCTGCTCGCGGCCCACAACGCGGAGGCGCTGCCGACGGGTAAGTACTGGTTCGCCGACGAGGTTCTGGCGGACTCCTACGTAGTGAAGGCCAAGACCGGTGACTACGCGGTCTCCGCGTTCGGCAGTGAGGACTTCCGTTGGACCGCGTCCACGGTCGGCGGAGGCGACGGCGGCGCCAGCCGTGACCTGCCGTTCCGGCCCGTGTCCGCCGCCGACGCCGCCGCCTGGCGGCGGGCCGGCTCGCCGGCGACCCTCCGGGTCCGGGTGGACGACCACTACGACACCCTGCGTTCGGTGACCGGCCGGTGGACGACGTGGAAGTCGAAGTTGCTGGGCGGGACCTCCGACTCGTCGGGCGGACGCTTCCAGCTGGGCCTGACCGTCGAGCAGCTCGAGAAGCTGCCCACCGATCAGGAGAAGCTGGCCACGCTGCTGTTCCAGTCGAAACGCCTTTTCGGGAAAAGGCTCATGTCCTCCGGCGAGTCAGCGAGCACGAAATGGGCCCCGCTGGACCAGCTCAACCTCGTACGGGCGCTGCTCAGCGGGCCGTTGCCGCCCCGGACGCAGGCGGCCTTGATGCGGGTGCTCAAGGCACGACCCGGGATCCGGGAGATCGGTGGCGTCACCGACCCGCTCGGCCGGAAGGGCGTCGCGCTGGCCGTCGAGTTCCCCGCCGAGATCCGCGGGAGCTCGGAGAAGATGCCCTGGGGTTCCCGGCTGCAACTGGTCTTCGACGTGGAGACCGGGAAGTACCTGGGCTACCAGGAGATCCTGACCCGGCCGGGCGACAGGTACGCCTCGACGAAGCCCGGCTTCGTCATCCGCTACGACGTGACGAGCGAATCCGGCTGGACGAACACGAGGCCGACGCCACCGGCCGGGCCGCCGCGCTGAGAGCACCCGCCGTAGGGCCGCCGCGGCCCGAACCTGGTCGGCAGGGAGGCCGGTCGTGGGTACTCCCGGACCTCGCGGTCCGGTCAGACCAGGCCCATCCTGTGCGCCGTCGCGGCGGCCTCGCCCCGGCTCGTCACCTCCAGCTTGGCCAGGATGTTGGAGACGTGCACGCTGGCGGTCTTGGCCGAGATGAACAGCTCGCCGGCGATCTCGCGGTTGCTGCGGCCGTCCGCCACCAGGCGGAGCACCTCGCGCTCGCGCGGGGTCAGGCCGAGCGAGTGGCCGCCGGCCAGGCCGCCGAGCGGGACGCGGGCCCGCCGGGCGGACGCCTCGATGCGCTCCCGCAGCGGCCGGGCGCCCAGGCCGCCGGCCAGCTCGGCGGCGCGCCGCAGGCGTACGGCGGCCTCCTCGCGGTCGGCCGCGGCGCTCGCGGCCCGCCACAGCGCGTACGACAGCGGGTGCGGCTCGCTCAGGTCCTCCCAGGCGGCGGCGACCTCGTCCCATCGTGCCTGCTCGGAGATGCCTTCGGCGCGGTCGGCCTCCGCCTCGAACACGAGACGGCGCGCGAGCTGGGGCCGCCCGCGCGCGGGCATCTTCTCCGCCTCGTCGCGCAGTAGGCCCAGCAGCCGGGCCGAACGCTCGCCGGGCGCCTCGGCGCAGGCGTGCGCCGCCGCGGCGATCAGCGGCCAGCCGTACCGGGCGTTGACCGACGGATGCAGCTCGGTGACCACCTGCTCCACGACGTCGAGCGCCCCGGTGAGATCACCCTCGGCCACCCGCAGGTCGAGCCGGAGCCGTACGGAGGGGAAGAGCTCCTGGGTACGGGAGAACGTCGGTGCCAGGACGGCGTCGAGCGCGGCGGCCGCGCGTGCGGCGGCGACGAGGTCGCCGCGGTTGAGCGCGATGTCGCCGAGCGCGTAGTGGAGAGAGGCGCGGGTGAGCGGCGGCGGCGACAGCTCCAGCGCGTGTTCGGTCATCTCCAGGACCTCGTCCCAGCGGCCCAGCGCGTGCAGCGGCTCGGTCACGTTGATCGTGAGGAACGCGCCGGACGTGCGGGCCTGGCCGTGCTTGCGCGCCAGGGCGATGCCGCGCTGGGCGGTCTCGATGGCGCGTTCGTGCTCGCCGATGCTCTCCAGGACGTGGGACTCGTTGGTCGCCACGCGCAGCATCGCGGAGTCGTCGGCGCCGCGCCGGTAGACCTCGGCCGCCTCGGCCAGGAGCTCCAGGTGGCGTTCGCTGTCGGTCTCGGTGAAGTCGCAGGCGGCGATCGTGGTGAGCGCGTGCGCCTCGACCGTGGCGTCGCCGGACTCGCGGGCCACCTCCAGCGCCTCGGCGGCCAGCGCCCGCCCCTCGTCCGCGCCGTTCGGCAGCAGGTAGAGGTGCTGCGCCAGCGTGGACAGCACGCGGGCGCGGGTGACGCTGGGCGGGTCGACGGGTACGAGACGGGCGGCCTCGCGCAGGTCGTCCAGCGCCGTACGGTGGCCGAGCCGGATCTTGAGCCGGCCGCGCTGCTCGAGTACGCCTGCGGCGCACAGCGGGTCGTCGATCTCCTTGAGCGCCTCCTTGGCGAAGGCCACACCGCGCTCGGTCTCGCCCGCGAGGTCGGCGGCCTCGATCGCCTTTTCCAGCACGTCGGAGTGGCCGACGCCGAGCCGCTCGGCCGCGTCGGGCACCCGGTCCCACAGCGTGAGGACACGGTCGATCATGCGCAGCCACTCGGTGTAGGCGGTCGCCTCCTTGGCCACCTGCGCCGCCTGCCAGGCGCTGACGAGCGCCCAGGTCATGTCGTGCGCGGAGTACCAGTGGTGGGCCAGCTCGGCGGCGGCACGACCCGGCGGCACGAGCGCCGGGTCGCCCTCCAGCGCCTCGGCGAACCGCGTGTGCGTACGGGTGTGCTCGCCGGGCAGCAGGTCGCCGTGGATCGCCTCACGCATGAGCGCGTGCCGGAAGGCGTACGCCTCGCCGTCCACGACCAGGACGTTCGCCGCGACGGCGGGCCGCAGCACCCGGGTCAGCCCGGTGTCGTCCAGCCCGCTGACCGCGGCCAGCAGCGCGTGCTCGACCCGGTCGCCGCCCGCGCTGGCCACGCGGAGGATCTCCTGGGTCTCCTCGGGCAGCCGCTGCACGCTGCCCAGGATCAAGTCACGGAGCGACTCGGGAAGCTCGCAGTTGATCTCGCCGTCGCGGCCGAGCAGGGCCTCCACGAACAGCGGATTGCCCTCGCTGCGCTCGTACACCTCATCGAGGAGCCGCGCGGCGGGGTCACGCCCGAGGATGCCGCGCGCCTGCTGGGCGACGGCGCGCCGGGGGAGCCGGTCGAGGTCGAGGCGGCGCACCCAGCCGGCCCGGTCGAGCTCGGCGAGCAGCGGCCGCAGCGGATGGCTGCGGTGCAGTTCGTCGGAGCGATAGGTGACGATCACCAGCAGGCCCGGCGGCAGGTTGCGGATCATGTAGCTGAGCAGGTCGCGGGTCGATCGTTCGGCCCAGTGGGCGTCCTCGATCACCAGGACGGCGGGCGTCTCCTCGGTCAGCCGCTCGAACAGCAGCAGGACGTGGTCGAACAATCGCGTACGTGCCTCGGTGGTGGCCGCCTCGGTGTCCGGCTCGCCGAACTCCGGCAGCAGCCGGGCCAGCCCGCCGGGGTTGCCGCCGGGCAGGAGCGCCGTGACGCCGTCGACGCCGATCTCGCGCACGAGCCCGCGGAGCACCGCGCTGAACGGCGCGAACGGCAGGCCCTCGGAACTGATCTGCAGGCACCCGCCGATGAGGACCCGCAGGCCGGGCGTCTTACGCCGCGCATTGTCGAGGAACTCCCGGATCAGCCGGGTCTTGCCGACCCCCGCCTCGCCTCCGACGAGCAGCGCGGCCGGGGTGTCCCGCAGGGCGGCGTCGAGAAAAGCCAGCTCACTGGAGCGGCCGACCATGACCGCGCTGATCCCCTGCTGATTCGGCACAGGTTCAGGATGCCATCAAGGTCGGACAAAACAGACTCAATATCCTGTGCGGCATGCCGCATACGATGCCGGACCTGCCGGCGGACCTGTTCGCGTACGGCACGCTGCGGTTCCCCGACGTCCTGGAGGCGCTGCTGGGCCGGGTGCCGGAGCACTCGCCGGCCATCGCCCCGGGCTGGCGGGTCGCCGCGCTGGACGGGCGCGTGTATCCGGTGCTGGTCCCGGGCCCGGGCGCGGCGGGCGGAATCCTGATCTCCGGCCTGACGGCGGAGGAGTGGCAGGTCATCGACGCGTACGAGGACTCCTTCTATTCGCTGGAACGCGTCTCCTTGGTGGGCGGCCGCGCGGGGTGGGCGTACCTGACCCGCGACGGTACGACCGGGCTGCCGTCTGACTGGTCGCCGGACGACTTCACCCTCCGGCATCTGGACGGCTTCACCGGCGCGTGCCGGGAGTGGCGCCGCGCGTACGGCTAGCCGGGACATTCGTCCTGTCCGGCCGTGGATCGATGGCTCTGCCGCGCCGGCCGCACGAGCCGGAGACTCGGAGCCATGACTCTGCGACGGTTCCCCTTCGTCACGGCGGCGGTCTTCGGCGTCACCCTGACGGCGAACCTCCTGCTGTTCGCCGTGCACGGCCTGCTGGGACGCATGGAGCGTTCACCGGCCGGGCTGCACGGCGACTGGTGGCGTACGGTCACCGCCTTGTCCGGCCAGGACGGCGGCGTGGCCGGGACGGTGTCCAACCTGGCGTTCCTGGTCGTGATCGGCGCCATCGCCGAACAGCTCACCTCCCGGCCGCGCTGGCTGTTGTGCTACTTCGGCACGGGCCTGGTGGGGGAGTTCGCGGGTTACGGCTGGCAGCCGTACGGGGCGGGAAACTCGGTGGCGATCTGCGGCCTGGCGGGCGTCGTGGCGGTGGCGCTGTGGTCGGACGCGAAACGGGTGCCGTCGCTCGGCCCGGGCGTACTGCTGGTCTGGTGCGGCGCGCTGCTGGCGTACTTCTGGTCTCCGCTGGTCGTGCTGGGGGTGGTGGCCGGCCTGCTGACGAGAGGCCGAGCCCCGCGCTGGACGGCCGCGGCGGCATTGGCGACCGGCGTGACGTTGACGGCCGCCGAGAACCTCCACGGCGCCGCACTACTGGCCGGCCTGACCCTCGCGACCCTCCTGACCCGTCCTGCACGCGCCGGCGTCCACGGGGCCGTGCCGTCGGGTTCGGCGACTGGTCACGACCGTTCGCTTCGGCGGCTCACCTCTTTCGCCGTACTGCCCGGGATCGAGGACGACCAGCGGCCGGCGGGAGAACGGCCCGCCCGGCTCACGTCGCCGGGGTGGGTTCCGGGAGTGCGGCGACGCCGACCGCCAGCAGATTCAGTGTGATCAGTACCAGGAGGTCGTCCAACGGCAGGGGGCCGTTGGCGTCGAGGAGGGTGGTGACGCCGACGAGGATCGAGCCGCGGGACCGTGCGAGGTCGGCGGTGGACGGGGGGATCGTGATGTTCGGCCACTCATGGCGGGCCGGGGTGCCGACGGTGACGGAGATCCGTTCCCCGTCGATGCGGGCGGTGAGCTCGGGCGTCGGCGTGGTCGAGGTGAGCGTCGTGAGGCCGTGCGCGAAACCAGAGGCCCGGAAGATGTCCTGCGTGGCCATCCGCCATGCGCCGTCGTCGTCGCGGTGCAGGGGCATCGCCTCGTACGCCGGATTGACCAGGAAGAACGGCACATCGTCAGTGAGCAGAGCGGGTGCCACCTCGGCCGGCAGCGTGAAGGCCCCGGCCCGCCAGGTCAGGTGCGGCACACCGCCCGGCGACCGGTACGGCTCGTCGTGCCAGCCGGCCGGATGGCAGCGGCCGTGATGGATTAACGCGATCGCCACCGGCCCGTCGGCGTAGACCGCGAGTGCGGGGGTCTGCCATCGGCGGAACCGCCGGCCGCAGGTCTGGCAGTCCACCGGCCGTAGCTGCGTGCGCAGTTCGTTCAGAACCTTCTCGCCGAGCCGGGCACGGGTCGTCGCTTCGGTGCGGAGCCTGATCCTGATCGCCATACCGCGCTCTCCCACTCGCTCGCGACCGGACGCCGGGCCGGCGTCCGTCGGACGATAGCGGTCTGGGGTCACGGCCGGCGCGTGCGGTGAGCGGTGACCTCGGCGGCGGAGCGGGCGGCGGCCTCAGCGGTGTCGCCGGCGCCGGTCGCGAGCTTCATGCCCAGTGGCAGGAGGATCTGCTCGACGCCGTCTCCGCCGAAGTAGCCCGCGATCTCCAGCAGCACGTACCCGTGGATGGCGCTCCAGATCTGGGCCGCCGCGCGTGCCGGGTCCTCCTCGCGGGCTCGGCCGGACTCGATGATCCGGGTCACCGCCTTGACGAGGTGGGCGAACGCCGCCTCGCCCTCCGGCAGGTCGTCCGCCAGCCGGTTGCCGGCGGTGGCGGTCACGCCGAACATCAGGCGGTAGAGCTGCGGGTTCTCCACGGCGTGATCGCGATAGGCCAGGCCCAGGTCGAGCAGGTCGGCGACGGGATCGTCGCCGTGCGGCGACGACTCCAGGCGGCGGCCCAGGCGGATGAAGCCCTCCCGCGCGATCGCCCGGATCAGCTGGGGCATTCCGCCGAAGTGCGTGTAGACGGCCATGGTCGACATGCCCGACTCCGCCGCCAGCCGGCGTGCCTGCAGGCTCTCGGGGCCGGCCTCGGACAGCAGCCGGATCGCGGTCTCCAGTAGCCGGATCGCGGGTTCCTTCACTCTTGCCATTCAACCATAACAATGTTATTCCTATCCATAACAACGTTATAGGGAGGATGTCGTGCGCAATCCGTACCTTGAGGGGAACTTCGCGCCGGTCCGCCAGGAGCACACGATCACCGACCTGGACGTGACGGGGACGATCCCCGGGCATCTGGACGGCAGATACCTGCGCAACGGGCCCAATCCGGCCGCCGAGGTCGATCCCGGCGCGTACCACTGGTTCATGGGTGACGGCATGGTGCACGGCGTACGCATCCGCGACGGCCGGGCCGAGTGGTACCGCAACCGCTGGGTGCGCTCGGAGCACATCGCCGCCACCCTCGGCGAGCCGTACGACCTGCGTCCCTCGAGCGCGCCGATCCAGAGCCTGAGCGCCAACACCAATGTGATCGGCCACGCCGGCCGTACGCTCGCGCTGGTCGAGGCCGGGGCGGCCAACTACGAACTCTCCGACGAACTGGACACGGTCGGGCCGTGCGACTTCGACGGCACGATGCCCGGCGGCTTCACCGCCCATCCGCAGCGCGACCCGGAGACCGGCGAACTGCACGCCGTGTCGTACTTCTTCGGCTGGGGCGACCGCGTCCGCTACTCGGTGATCGACGCCGAGGGGCACCTGCGCCGTACGGTCGACGTCCAGGTCACCGGCAGCCCGATGATGCATGACTTCTCCCTCACCGAGTCGTATGTCGTCTTCTACGACCTGCCGGTGACGTTCGACACGGCCCCGGCCGTACGGACGAGCACGCCGCGTCTGATGCGCGGCCCGGCCCAGCTCGTCATGTCCGCGCTCATCGGAAAGATCCGCATCCCCGACCCGATCAGCGCGATCGTCGGCCGGAAGGTCCCCGGGAACAGCCAGATGCCCTACCGGTGGAACCCGGACTATCCCGCACGCATCGGCATCATGCCGCGTACGGGCGACGCTTCCGACGTGCGGTGGTACGAGGTGGAGCCGTGCTACGTCTTCCACCCGCTCAACGCGTACGAGGAGGGCGACGCGGTCGTGCTGGAGGTGGTCCGCCACGAGAGGGTCTTCGACCAGAACCTGCACGGCGCCTCCGACAGCCTGCCCACGCTGGCCCGGTGGACGGTCGAGGGCGGAAAGGTACGGGAGGAGACGCTGGACGACCGGGCCCAGGAGTTCCCGCGGATCGACGAGCGCCGGCTCGGCCGCCGGCACCGGTACGGCTACGCGGTCGGCATCGCGGACGAGGAGGGGACCCCGTCGGACGCGGTGTACCGGCATGACCTCGTACGCGGCACGACGACGGCGCGCGGCCTGGGGAAGGGCCGGGAGACCGGGGAGTTCGTCTTCGAACCCCGCTCGGCGGACGCGCCGGAGGACGACGGCGTGCTGATGGGCTTCGTGTACGACGCGGCGACCCGGCGCAGCGACCTGATGATCCTCGACGCCGCCACCCTGGAGACCGTGGCCGCCATCCACCTGCCCGACCGCGTCCCCCACGGCTTCCACGGCAACTGGATCCCCGCTTAGGCCTGTCTCGAGGGCAGCGGGACTTCGACAGGCCTTAACCGTTCCGGAGGTCGGCGACGAACTCGTCGAGGCGGTGCCCGGCCTCGCCCGGGGAGGGCAGGCACGCGGTCAGGCCCCAGGCGCGGCCGCGGGCCCAGGTCGCGTCGTCCACTCCGAGCGCGGCGCGGAAGGTCTCGCGTGCCTCGGCCGGCACGAACGTCCATGCCGCGATCAGGTCGCACGCCGGGTCGCCCACGGCCAGCGTGCCGAAGTCGATGACCGCGCTCAGCCGGCCGTCGCGCGCCAGGAGGTTGGCAGGGGCCGGGTCGCCGTGGATCCACACGGGCGGCCCGGTCCACGCCGGGGCGGCGAGCGCGGCCTCCCACACGGCCGTGACGCCCTCGGTGTCGGCGAGGCCCTCCAGTGCCGCGATCCGGGGACGGACGCGCGTCTCCACGGTCGCGGAGTCGCGTTCGTCGCCCAGGGGCACGCCGCGGAAGCCGTTGCTCCACTCCGGCGGAGGCCCGTCCGACGCGTCGATGCCCCGCAGCGCGGCGAGGAACCCGGCCAGCTCGACCGCCGCCGCACGCGGATCGGCGATGCGGTCACCCGTGGCGTTCTCTCCGTCCAGCCACCGGTGGACCGACCACGGGAACGGGTAGCCCTCGCCGGGCTCGCCCCGCGCGACCGGGACCGGGATCGGCAGGGGCAACCGCGGGGCCAGCCACGGCAGCCACCGCTGCTCCCGCGCGACCTGCCCGACCCACCGGGGCAGACGCGGCAGCCGTACGGACAGGTCCTCGCCCAGCCGGTACGTCGCGTTGTCCAGGCCGGAGGCGTCGACCGGCCGGACCGGCAGTTCCGTCCACTGGGGGAACTGCGCCGCGACCAGGCGGCGTACGAGCGCGGTGTCGATGGGCACCTCGCCTGGGCGCATGAACACTCCCTCGATGGATGGAGGGCCCATGACATCCGGCCACACCAGGAGATGTCCACTCATTTGACGACCGACATGGCTAGCCGTTATCTATATGTCTAACGGTTAGAGGTGATCACGAGTGCAAGACGTCCTGCTCGCGTTGCTGGCGAAGGAGCCCTCCCACGGCTACGAGCTGCGGGCCCGGCTCCAGGAGGCCCTGGGGCCGCTCCAAGACGCGCTCAACGCCGGCCAGGTGTACGTGACGCTGACCCGGCTGGAGCGGTCCGGCCTGGTCACCGCCGAACGCGTCGGCCAGGCCGACCGGCCGGACCGGAAGGTCTACGCGCTGACGGCGGAGGGCCAGCGGCGCGTCCAGACCTGGCTGGCCGACATGAGCTGGGCCAAGCCGGCCGACTTCCACCTCAAGCTGGTCGCCGCGGCGGCGGCCCGGCTGGCCGACCCGGTCGACGTCGTCGAGGCCCAGCGCCGCGAGCTGCTGCGCCGGCTGGCCGACGTCCAGCGCGCCGCTCTCACCGAGCCGGACGGTTCGGCGGCGGCGCTGCTGCTCGACGGCGTCGTCCTCCGCCTGGAGGCCGACCTGCGCTGGCTCGACGCCTGCGCCCGCTACTGGGATCGAAGGGGAACACCATGACAGTGCTGCGGGCCGTGGGGCTGCGCAAGGAGTACGGCCGGGGGCCGGCGCTGGTGCGCGCCGTCGACCGGTTCGACCTCGCGGTCGAGGCGGGCGAGACCGTGGCCGTCGTCGGCGCGAGCGGCTGCGGCAAGTCGACGCTGCTCAACATGCTCGGCGGGCTCGAACGGCCCAGCGGCGGCGAGGTGCACCTGGCCGGCCGGCGCCTCGACCGGATGTCGGAGACCGAGCTGACCCGGCTCCGCAGGGACGCGATCGGCTATGTCTTCCAGGCGTTCCAGCTGGTCGACGAGCTCACCGCGCGGGAGAACGTCGAGCTGCCCGCGCTGCTGGCCGGGACGCCCCGGCGCGTGGCCCGGCAGCGGGCCGCCGCGCTCCTCGAACGGGTGGGCCTGGCCGACCGCGCCGGCCACCTGCCCGCTGCGTTGTCCGGCGGGCAGCGCCAGCGCGTCGCGGTCGCCCGCGCGCTCGTCGGCCGCCCGCTCGTCGTCCTCGCCGACGAGCCCACCGGCAACCTCGACAGCGCGGCGACGACGGCCGTGCTGCGGCTGTTCGCCGCGCTGCGCTCCGAAGGGCACACCCTCGTGATCGTCAGCCACGACTCCCGCGTCGCCGCGACGGCCGACCGGGTCCTGACCATGCGCGACGGCATGCTCGTCGGCCAGACCCGGCTGAGCGGCGGCGGCGGTCTCGGGGCCCTCGCCGGGATGGAGGGCTGATGGGCGTCCTGGGTCTGGTGGCCCGCCTCGCCCTCCGCGACCTGCGGCGTCGCCGTACGGAGGCGGTCCTGCTGCTCGTCGCCATCGCCGCGACGACGACCACGCTGACCGTCGGCCTGGCCGTACGCGGCGTGACCGAACGCCCCTGGGATCGTACGCGCGCCGCCACGGCGGGCCCGGACGCGGTGGCGACCTCCGGGCGTACGGCTCCGCTGGCGGCCCTGGCCCACGCGCCCGGCGTGACCGGAACGGCCGGGCCGTACCCCGCGCTGTCCACCGATCTGCGGGTGCGCGGCGTCCGGGTCCAGGCCTCCGTGCAGGGCCGGGACGCCGCCGAGGGCGCGGTCGACCGGCCGCAGATCACCGGCGGGACCTGGGTACGACGCGGCGGCGCCGTCTTCGAGCGGGCCTTCGCCCGGGCGCTGGGCGTACGGCCGGGCGAGGAGGTCGTGCTGGCGGGCCACCGGTTCCGCGTGGCCGGCATCGCGATCACCTCCGCCCACGTGCCGTACCCCTCCAGCACCCCCGGCCTCATCTGGACGACGCGGGCCGACCTGCCCCGTCTCGGCCGGCCGACGTCGCAGGTCATGCCGCTGAGGCTCGCCGACCCCGCCGCCGCGCCGTCCTTCGCCGCCGCGCACCCCGGCGTGCGTTCGTGGCAGGACATGGGCACGTACGCCACCGCCGAGCTGCGCCTGGTGAACGGCGCGCTGCTGACCGGCACCTGGGCGCTCGCGCTGCTCGCCGTGGCCTGTGTGGCCGTTCTCGTCGGCGGACGCCTCGCCGACCAGACGCGGCGGGTCGGCCTGCTCAAGGCGGTGGGCGCGACGCCGCGCTTCGTCGCCGTGGTCCTGCTCGCCGAGCACGTGGCCCTCGCCCTGGCCGCGACGGCGTGCGGCCTGGTCGCGGGGTGGGCGCTCGCGCCATGGCTCGTACGGCCGAGCAGCGGCCTGCTCGCCGCGGGCCGTCCCTCGGTGAGCCTCGCGTCGGCGCTGCTGGTCGCGCTCGTCGCGGTGGGGGTGGTGTGCGCCGCGACGCTGTTTCCCGCGGTCCGGGGCGCGCGGACCAGCACCGTACGGGCGCTGTCCGGCCCGGCGAGGCCGCCCCGGCGCTCGCCGGCGTTGATCGCGCTGTCGGCGAGCCTGCCGGTGCCGTTCCTGCTGGGCGTACGGCTGGCGGCCCGCCGTCCGCGCCGGTCGGCCCTGGCGATGGTGAGCCTGGCCATCACCGTGGCGATGGTCGTCGCGGCGATCGCGATGCACGGCGACCTCACGCGCAAGGACGCGACGGCGAGCGGCCCGGACTTCGTGCCCGGCGTCCGCAATCCGGTGACCGAGCAACTGGGCCAGGTCGTGTTCGTCCTGACGGTGGCGCTGCTGATCCTCGCGGCCGTGAACGCCGTCCTCATCGCCTGGTCGACCTCGCTCGACGCACGGCGCCTCACCGGCCTGGCCCGGGCGCTCGGCGCGACCCCGCGCCAGGTCACGGCGGGCCTGTCGGCGGCGCAACTCCTTCCCGCCACCGGTGCGGCGGTCCTGGGCATCCCGCTGGGACTGCTGGTCTACGCCGCCGCGCGCGCGGCCGGCGGTGCGTCGGGGACCGCCGTGACCCCGTACGGCGAGCTACCGGCCGTCATCCCGGGAACGTTGCTGGTCGTGGCCCTCCTGACCGCCCTGCCGATCCGCGCCGTCTGCCGGCGGCCGATCGTGGAGGTCCTGAGCGCCGACTGACATGAGTTCGGTCAAGAGGGCGCGGACCCGGCGGTCGATCTCGTCGCGGATGACGCGGACCTCCTCGACGGGGCGACCGGCCGGGTCGTCCAGCGCCCAGTCGAGATGGCGCCTGCCGGGAGAGACCGGGCAGACGTCGCCGCAGCCCATCGTGATGACGACGTCGGCGGTCCGCACGGCCTCGGTGGTCAGCGGCTTGGGGAACTCCCGGCGCAGGTCGAGGCCGAGTTCGCCCATCGCGGCGACGACGGCCGGGTTGAGGGTCGCGGCCGGGTCGGAGCCCGCGGAACGGACCCGTACGCGGCCGGCGGCGTGGTGGTCCAGCAGGGCGGCGGCCATCTGCGAACGGCCGGCGTTGTGCACGCAGACGAACAGGACCTCGGGCGTGGTCACGCGGTGACCAGGCCCGCGCCGGGGCCGAGGATCGCCGAGAGGCGGCTCAGCGCGGTCGGCTCGATCCAGTAGTAGACCCACGTGCCGCGTCGTTCGGAGTCGATCAGGCCGGCCTGCTTGAGCACCTTCAGGTGGTGGCTGATGGTCGGCGCGGTCAGCGCGAAGGCGCCGGTCAGGTCGCACACGCACGCCTCGCCGCCCTCGTGGCAGCCGATCATCGACAGCAGCCGCAGCCGTACCGGGTCCGCGAGCGCCTTGAACAGGGGTGCGAGCTCTTCCGCCTCGGCCGCGTCCAGCGGCCGGGCGGCGAGCGGGGCGCAGCAGCCGCCTTGATTCGACATACCTCTAATTTGACACCTGTCTATGCGGGAGCGCAAACTGGACTTACTTAGAAGTTCATCTAAGCAAGGAGGGTTTCATGTCGCGTGTCCAGCTCGCTCTGCGCGTCGCCGACCTGGAGGGCTCGATCGCCTTCTACGCCGGACTCTTCGGCGCCGAGCCCGCCAAGCGCCGCCCGGGGTACGCCAACTTCGCCATCGCCGAACCGCCGCTGAAGCTCGTCCTCATCGAGGGCGAGGCGGGCGAGGCGACCCGCATGGACCACCTCGGCGTCGAGGTCGAGGACTCCGGCCAGGTCACGGCCGCCACCCGGCGCCTCCAGGACGCGGGCCTGGCGACCTTCGAGGAGAACGACACGTCCTGCTGTTACGCCCTCCAGGACAAGGTCTGGGTCCACGGGCCGGGCCGGGAGCCCTGGGAGGTCTACACGGTGAAGGCCGACGCCGGCACGCTGGAGAGCGCCGACGGCTCCCGCTGCTGCGCGACGCCGGGCTGACCTCTCGCTCGCTGGCCGGGTACGGCCAGGCGGACGATCTTCGCGCGGGCCGGCTGCGAGGAGTGTTTGAGTAGCGGTTCCCCGAGAAAGGGGGACCGATGCCCAGTGTTCGCGCGTACATCAAGAAGGACGGAACCCGGGTCAGGGGCTACTGGAGGAAAAGTCCCTCCAAGCTGCTGGGGGTGGCGGTGAGCGTCGTCGTCGGGGCGGGCGCCTTCGCGAGCTCCGGCCCGTCGACACCCGCCCGGGCGAAACCGGCGAATCCGCCGAGCCGTGGCCGTTCGCCGAAGGTCACGGTCCCGGCCGACGCGCAGGCCGGCTTCAAGCAGGCCGAGGCCAGACTCTCGGCCAGAGGCTTCACGACCAGGCCCGAAACGAAGCTCGACACCGACTGCGCCGCGAAATCCTACGGCAGGGTGCACGACTTCTTCGTGGCCAATCCGTGTAAGTGGCTGGCGCGCGCGTACCTGCAGATCGGCGACTCCGAGGTGCTGGTCGCCATCTCCTGGGTCGGGATGCCCACCGAGGAGATGGCGGCGGCCTACAAACGGCTGGTCGACACGCCCGGCGCCGGCAACGTCACCGAGCTTTCCCGTGAGAAGAAGCTCTATCGGAAGATCGATTATGCGGGAAGTGCCCATTCGTCCGGCATTGACGGCACCGCGGTGTGGAACGTTCAAGTGAAGCCGGTCTTCCCGCGTCCGAACACCCTGGTCGCCACGATTCTCACCGACTCGCGGCAGTAGTTTCGTACGTGTGTCAAACCGCACCGAGGTCTCTTCGGCGCGCGGTTATCGTCGCCTTCTCGACGCCGATTTATAGACGGGGAACGGCGATGACGAATGTGCGCGGGTATTTCAGGAAGGACGGAACCTGGGTAAGGGCCCACCAGCGGAGCGCGCCACGCCGGATCGGCCTGGCCGCGACCGCGACCTTCACCGCCGGCGGAATCGCCGTGGTGGCGGTGACCTTACCGCCGGGCGGCCATGCACCGAAGCAGGCGCGTGTCCAGGCGATCCCCGCCGTGGCCGAGGCCGGCTTCAGGCGGTCGGAGACGACGCTCGCGGCCGCCGGATATCGGACCGTTCTGGCGAAGAAACTCGACACCGAATGCGCGGCGAACTCCTACGGAAGGGTACGCGCGTTCTTCAGACGCCACCCGTGCGACTGGCTGGCTCGCGCGTACCTTCAGATAGGCGAGTCGGAGATACTCGTCGCCATTTCCTGGGTGGGCATGCCGAGCGCGTCACTGGCGGGAGAGTACAAGCATCTGATCGACACGCCGGGCGCCGGCGGCGTCACCGAACTCTCCCGTGCCGTCAAGCTGTACCGATACCTCGACTACGCGAGCAGCGCCCACACTTCGGGCAACGGCGGCACCGCCGTGTGGAACGTCCAGGTAAGGCCGGTCTACCCAAGACCCCCCGCCGAGATCACCAAGGTCCTCCTCGCCGCCCGGCAGTAACCCGGTCCGACGGTGATGCTGATGCGACGCCCCAGGCGTGGGACATCACATGGAGGCGGTCGTTCGGCTCTTCTTCCAGATTGCGGATCCATCCAGTCGGCCGGCCCGCCTTGTCCTGGACGAAGCGGGGCGACCGCGGTGTCGATCAAAAGCCCGGCCGATGGTGGCTGTTCGGTCCCGAACGAACGTCGAACACCCAGGTCGGGCATGGCGTTGACGACGCCTTCGGTGAGGGTGACGCTGACCGGGTAGGGCCGGGTCGAACGCTGGGCCGGCCGGCGGGGCCTCTGGAGGTGCTTGAGGTGCGGTTCGCGATCTTTTACGAGCACCAGTTGCCGCGGCCGTGGGACGACGGGGCCGAGCAGCGGCTCTACCAGGACGCCCTCGAGCAGGTGGAGATCGCCGACCGGGCCGGGTTCGACTACGTCTGGGAGGTCGAGCACCACTTCCTGGAGGAGTACTCCCACTCCAGCGCTCCCGAGGTCTTCCTCGCCGCCGCCTCGCAGCGGACGAAGCGCATCCGGCTCGGCCACGGCATCGTCCAGGTTCCGCCGCCCGTCAACCATCCCGCCCGGGTCGCCGAACGTATCGCGGCGCTCGACCTCGTCTCCGGCGGCCGGGTCGACCTCGGCACCGGAGAGGCCAGTTCGATGGCCGAGCTCGGCGGGTTCGGGGTCCCGCGCGGGCGGAAACGCGCCATGTGGCAGGACGCCATGGACGCGCTCACCCGCATGTTCGTCGAGGAGCCCTTCGCCGGCTGGGACTCGGAATACCTCCGGATGCCGCCGCGCAATGTCATCCCCAAAACGGTGCAGAAACCGCATCCGCCCCTCTGGGTCGCCTGTTCCCGGCGCGAGACGATCCATTTCGCCGCCCGCAACGGGATCGGCGCGCTGTCGTTCTCCTTCACCGAGCCCGAGGACGCCGGCGTCTGGGTGGATGAGTACTACCGGCTGCTCGCCTCCGAGGAGTGCGTGCCGGCCGGGTTCGCGGTCAACCCCAACGTCGCGGTCGTGCTGCCGATGATGTGCCACGAGGACGAGGCCACCGCGATCGAGCGGGGCATCGACGGGGCGCACTTCTTCGGGTTCGCGCTCGCGCACTACTACGGCACCTCGCCGCACGAGCCGGGGCGTACGGACGTCTGGGCCGACTTCGTGCGCCGAAGGGAGGAGAACGGCTTCTCGCGCGAGATCGTGAGCGCCGACGACGCGCCGCTCGGCGTACGGATCATGCAGCGGGGGCTCGGGTCGCTGCGCGGGGCGATCGGCACGCCGGACCAGGTCGCCGAGCTCGTACGGCGGTACGAGGCGGCCGGCGTCGACCAGGTCATCTTCGTCATGCAGGCCGGCCCGAACCTCCACGAGCACATCTGCGAGAGCCTCGAACTCGTCGGCGAGCAGGTCATCCCGCGCTTCGCCGAAGGACGCGAGGAACGCGAGAAGGCCAAGGCCGAGCGGCTCGCGCCCGCCGTCGAGGCGGCTCTCGCCCGGCGGAGCCCGGCCCGGCCGCCCGTCCCGTACCTCATCGACGAGACGGCCGAACTCGCCCGCGCCGGCCGCCGCAGTACGGGCGTCAGAGCGCTCGGGCGGCGTACGTTCGCGCGGCTCGTCGCGGGGCGCGGCGACGCGGAGCTCGAACGCCGGTTCGGCCCGGCGGCCCAGCGCGTCTTCTTCACCGCGATGGCCCGTGCCTTCGACGCGGAGGCGGCCATGGGGTTCGAGGGCGAGATCGAGATCCGGTTGCGCCGCGTGAGCGAGGAGACCGCGTGGACGTTCCGGATCGAGGCCAAGAAGGCGCGGGTACGGGCCGGTGCGGCCGGCGACCCGGTGGTGAGCGTCCGGACCGGCGCGGCGGACTTCCTGCGGCTCGTGGCCGGTGAGGCGCAGCCGCCGGCGCTCGCGCTCGACGGGCGGCTGGACGTCGCCGGCGACCTCGCGATGGCGCCCCGGATCGGCGAGATGTTCGGCGGCCCCTCGCCGTACTGATGCGTCAGATATCGACACAGAGTCACCGAGACAGTCGAATTCGTAAATTTCGTCCGTAATCCTTAAATGCTTTGCCAACCGTTCACGCCATAGCGGCGTCAGGTTCATATGGCGCTCGGCGATGGAGCCGGGCGTGAATTCGGGGCAATGGAGGACAACGGATGCGAAAGTCGCTGCTCACCGTCGGCCTTGCGGCAGTGGTACTCGCCGCCGGATCGGCATCTGCCACCGCGGAGAGCCAACCGGGCTGGCGGGTAACGTACGTGAGCCCCGACACCGGATACGACGATTTCGGTCTCTACGACGTCGCGGCCACCGGCCCGCAGGACGCCTGGGCGGTCGGATCGCGGCAGCAGGGCGCCGGCGCCACCGGTGCGCTCGAGCACTGGAACGGCCAGGGCTGGTCCGACGTGACCGTCCCGGGCAGCACGGGCTCGTTCAACCACGTCGACGGCTCGTCGCCGAACAACGTCTGGGTGACGGGTGCCACCTACAACGGCGCCCAGATGGCATGGCACTGGAACGGCACGACCTGGACGTCCACCCCCCTCGGTGCGTTCAACGCCGCGGACGTCGCCGTCATCGGCCCGAACAACGCCTGGGCCGTCGGCAACGCCGACGAGGGGTCCGACACCGGCACGGCGCGCCACTGGAACGGCACGACCTGGCAGACCGTCCCGATGCCCTTCGTCGCCCGGCGCATCGCCGCCGCCTCCGCGAGGGACATCTGGGCGGTCGGTGAGAACGCCGACCAGCCGCTCGCCGAGCACTGGGACGGCACGGCGTGGACGTCCGTGGAGCTCCCGCAGGTGCCCATCCCGGATGGCCAGAGCGGTTTCGCCTACTTCAACGACATCGTCGCGAACTCCTCCACCAACGTCTGGGCGGTCGGCCGGCTCTACTACGGCAGCGGCGGCGAGGAGCTCAAGGCCGAGGAGTCCGAGCACAACCAGGCCGTGCTCATGCACTGGAACGGCAAGAAGTGGAAGCTGCAGCTCGGCCCCGACGGCGACTTCGCGCTGAGCGCGAGCCCGGACGGCGCGGGCGGCATCTGGTACTCCACCTTCGAGCACACCTTCGTGCACCTCGCGAAGGGCGGCGCCACCACGACCGAGCCCGTGGCGAAGACGTCCGACGGCCGCCAGGCGCCCAGCATCCGGCAGCTCGCCGGAGTTCCGGGCACGTCGACCGTCCTGGCCGTCGGAGAGGTCGCGCCCGCGCCGGGCGACGACGAGTCCTGGGACGCGCTCATCGAGCAGTACCACTGATCCCCCGAAAGGAATCCTGAATGCGAAAATCGATCACCGGGCTCACGGCGGCGGCCGCCGTGACCGCGCTGCTCGCCGCGGTGAGCCACGCGGACGCGGCCGGCCTGCCCGCCGCGGCCGCAGCGGGCGACTGGAGCGTCGCCCAGACCAACACCCTGGCGGGCGAGGACGGGATCAAGCAGATCACCGTCGCGCCGACCGGCAGCACGTGGGCGGCCGGCTACCAGGCCTCGGGCGGCAAGAGCGTCCCGCTCGTCCAGCACCTGCTGAGCGGCAAGTGGACCACGGTGAAGAGCCCGAGCAGCACGCTCGGCGAGGTCAGCGCGCTGTCCGCCTCCTCCAGCAAGAGCGTCTGGGCGTTCGGCACGACCGACCCGGGCACCTTCGCGGCGCGCTGGAACGGCACCGCGTGGACCCGTAGCACCATGTCGACCGGGCACTACTTCATCCAGGACGCGAGCGCCCTCAGCGCCTCCAACGTCTGGGCGGTCGGCGGGGACCAGACGAAGAACTCCTTCCACTGGACGGGCAAGGCCTGGAAGAAGGTCGCCCTTCCGGCGCCCGCGCGGGCGATCGCCGGCGTCTCCACCAACCACGTCTACGCGGCCGGCACGTACAAGAGCCAGCCGGCCGTCATGCACTGGACCGGGACGGCGTGGAAGCTCGCCGCCACCCCGAAGCTCAAGCTGCCGAACGCGGACGCCGTCGGTGTGCTCAACGACATCTACGCGCCCTCGCTCGGCGACGTGTGGGCGGCCGGCGGGTGGGACTGGAGCTGCGGCGAGGACGGTGACGACGTCTGCAACCAGCCGTTCCTGCTGCACTGGAACGGCAAGGCGTGGTCCTCGACGACCTTCGACCAGGGCTACGGGGCCTTCTCGAAGGTCACCGGTGACGGTTCCGGCGGCCTGTGGCTCCTCCGTGGCGGCTGGAACCCCCAGCTCGTGCACATCTCGGGCGAGTCGGTCACGAGCGTGGCGGCGCCGCGCCCGTCCGGGCACGACATCAGCATCACCGCCCTGGCCCTCCAGGCCTCGACCGTCTGGGCGGGCGGCGTCGCCTTCCCCGAGGGCGACCCGGACGACCCGACCGGGAACGGCCTGTACCTCCGTACCGGCTGATTTCCCACAACCTGCCAAAACAGGCCCGGTGCGCTCGTACCGGGCCTGTTTTGTGCCCAGGCGTCCCATGAGCGATGCTGTGAGCGTGTCAACGGAGACTCTTACCGGCGCCGCCGAGCTGCGCCGCTTCCTGCACGGCCTGCCGGGCGTCGACCAGGTGGGCGCCGAGGAGCGGGCCGCACGCCTCGCCACCAGGTCGATCAAGAAGTCGGCCAAGGCGGAGGCGATCGACCTCGCCATCGCGATGGTCGACCTGACGACGCTCGAAGGCGCCGACACCCCCGGCAAGGTCCGCGCGCTCTGCGCGAAGGCGATCCATCCCGACCCGGCCGACGCGAGCGTGCCCAAGGTGGCCGCGATCTGCGTCTACTCCGACCTCGTCGCCGAGGCCGTACGCGCGCTGGAGGGCAGCGGCGTCGGCGTGGCGAGCGTCGCGACGTCCTTCCCGTCGGGGCGGGCGCCGCTGGACGCCAAGCTCGCCGACACCCGCCGCGCGGTCGAGGACGGCGCGGCCGAGATCGACATGGTGATCGACCGGGGCGCCTTCCTCTCCGGCGACTACGCCAAGGTCCACGACGAGATCGTCGCGATCAAGGCCGAGTGCGGCGAGGCCCACCTGAAAGTGATCCTGGAGACCGGCGAGCTGGTCACCTACGACAACGTACGCCGGGCGTCCTGGCTGGCAATGATGGCCGGCGCCGACTTCATCAAGACCTCGACCGGCAAGGTCAGCCCGGCCGCGACGCTCCCGGTCACACTCGTGATGCTGGAGGCCGTACGCGACTTCCGCTCCCGTACGGGCCGCCAGGTCGGGGTCAAGCCGGCGGGCGGCATCCGGACGACCAAGGACGCGATCAAGTACCTCGTGCTGGTCAACGAGACCGCGGGGCCCGACTGGCTGACGCCGGAGTGGTTCCGCCTGGGGGCCTCCTCCCTCCTCAACGACCTGCTGATGCAGCGTCGCAAGCTCGCGACCGGTGTGTACTCCGGTCCCGACTACTTCACCCTCGACTAAGGGAGCCCGGAGATGTTCGAGTACGCTCCCGCGCCCGAGTCGCGCGACATCGTCGACATCAAGGCCTCCTACGGCCTGTTCATCGACGGCGAGTTCGTCGACGCCGACTCGTCCTTCAAGACGGTCGACCCGGCCAGCGAGGAGGTCCTCGCCGAGATCGCCGAGGCCGACGCGACCGACGTCGACCGGGCCGTCACCGCCGCCCGGAAGGCCTACGAGAGCGTCTGGTCCCAGCTCCCGGCCACCGAGCGCGCCAAGTACCTCTTCCGGATCGCCCGGATCATCCAGGAACGCTCGCGTGAGCTGGCGGTCCTGGAGTCGATCGACAACGGCAAGCCGATCCGCGAGTCGCGCGACGTCGACATCCCCCTCGTCGCGGCGCACTTCTTCTACTACGCGGGCTGGGCGGACAAGCTGGAGTTCGCCGTCCGCGACCCCCGGCCCATCGGCGTGGCCGCCCAGGTCATCCCGTGGAACTTTCCGCTGCTCATGCTGGCCTGGAAGATCGCGCCGGCGCTCGCCTGCGGCAACACCGTCGTGCTCAAGCCCGCCGAGACGACGCCGCTGACCGCGCTGGCGTTCGCGGAGATCTGCCGCCAGGCCGACCTGCCGCCCGGCGTCGTCAACATCGTCACCGGCGCGGGGGAGACCGGCCGCGCCCTCGTCGAGCACGAGGGCGTCGACAAGGTCGCCTTCACCGGCTCGACCGACGTCGGCCGCCAGATCGCGCGGTCCGTCGCCGGTACGGCGAAGCGGCTCACGCTCGAACTCGGCGGCAAGGCCGCCAACGTGATCTTCGACGACGCCCCGGTCGACCAGGCCGTCGAGGGCATCGTGAACGGCATCTTCTTCAACCAGGGCCACGTCTGCTGCGCCGGGTCGCGGCTCCTCGTGCAGGAGTCGATCGCCGAGGAGCTCCTCGACCGCCTCAAGACCCGCATGGCGACGTTGCGGGTCGGCGACCCCCTCGACAAGAACACCGACATCGGCGCGATCAACTCGGCCGCGCAGCTCGAGAAGATCCGGACGCTGTCGGCGGCCGGTGAGGAGGAGGGCGCGACCCGCTGGTCGCCGCCCTGCGAGCTGCCCGACCGCGGCTTCTGGTTCGCCCCGACCATCTTCACGGGAGTGGCGCAGTCCCACCGCATCGCGCGGGAGGAGATCTTCGGCCCGGTCCTTTCGGTGCTGACCTTCCGCACGCCGCAGGAGGCCGTGGAGAAGGCCAACAACACGCCGTACGGGCTGTCGGCGGGGGTGTGGACCGAAAAGGGCTCACGCATCCTGTGGATGGCGGAGCGGCTGCGCGCCGGGGTGGTGTGGGCGAACACCTTCAACAAGTTCGACCCGGCCTCGCCGTTCGGCGGGTACAAGGAGTCCGGCTTCGGCCGTGAGGGCGGACGGCACGGACTGGAGGCCTACCTGCGATGAGCGACCGGCTGAGCGTACGAAAGACCTACAAGCTGTACATCGGCGGAGCTTTCCCGCGATCGGAATCCGGTAGGTCCTACACCGTGGACGACGCAAAGGGCAACTTCCTCGCCAACGCCTCCCGCGCCTCGCGCAAGGACGTACGGGACGCGGTGGTGGCGGCACGCAAGGCGCAGTCCGGCTGGGCGGGCCGCACCCCGTACAACCGGGGACAGATCCTCTATCGCGTCGCGGAGATGCTGGAGGGGCGCCACGACCAGTTCACCGACGAGCTGCGCGGCACCGGCCTGTCCAAGGCCGCCGCGCGCGCCGAGGTGGACGCCGCCGTCGACCGCTGGGTCTGGTACGCCGGGTGGGCGGACAAGATCGCGCAGGTCACGGGGTCGGCCAACCCCGTCTCGGGGCCGTTCTTCAACTTCTCCACGCCCGAGCCGAGCGGCGTCATCGGGATCCTCGCGCCCGACGGCCCGCTGCTGGGACTGGTGTCGGTGCTCGCCCCCGCGATCGTCTGCGGCAACACCGCCGTGCTCGTCGCCGCCGAGCCGTCGCCGCTGCCCGCCATCACGCTCGGCGAGGTGCTCGCCACGTCCGACCTGCCGGGCGGCGTCGTCAACATCCTCACCGGGCACCGCGCCGAGCTGGCGCCGTGGCTCGCCTCGCACATGGACGTGAACGGGCTCGACCTCACCGGCCTCGCCGGGCTCGACGGCGACCTCGCGACCGAGTGCGAACGGGCGGCGGCGGAGAACCTCAAACGCGTGCTGCGACCGGCGGAAGAGGACTGGACCGCGGGGCCGGGCATCGATCGGATGACCACATTCCTGGAAACAAAGACCGTCTGGCACCCGGTCGGCGTGTAGATCTTCGCCATTTGTGGAATAGATCCACCCGAAGCTGATCGACACGGGGGGATGGATCAGTGCCCACTAATACATTGACGCGTTCGACCGCCCGCCGTACAACGGCGAGCACGAGCCGTGCGAAGTCCGGCACGGCGAAGAAGACCGCGAACGCGAAGAAGACGACCAGCGGCACGGCGCGTAAGACCGCGTCCAAGCCGGCCAAATCAACGACACGGTCCGCGTCGAAGTCGACCCGGTCCACGACGGCCGGCAAGTCGTCGGTCACTCCGGCCGCAGCGGCGACGCGGGTGTCGTCGGCGGCGACCAAGGTGTCGTCCGCGGCGACCAAGATGACCGACGCGGCGAGCAAGGCGACCACCTCGGCGCAGGCGATGAACACCGCGATGAAGACGATGAACACCGCGACCAAGGCGCTCGCGACCGCGGCCGAGGCGCTCACCAAGGCGGCCAAGACCATCTCGGCCATCAAACCGCCGGCGGCCGCCGCGGCCAAGCCCGCCACGTCCGCCCGCCGCACCACGGCGCGCAAGACGACCGCGGCGGGCAAGACCGCCAAGTCGAAGACCACGGCGGCGGCCAAGAAGACCACGTCCACGGCAAGGACCACCGCGAAGAAGACCACGGCCAAGGCGAGCACGGCGGCGAAGAAGGCGACGTCCAAACCGAGGGCGTCCAAGCCGAAGGCGGCCCAGACGGCGTCCACCGGGAGCAGCACCACCGTCGCCCGGCCGTCGTCGTCGGACAGCGGCTCCGGGGGATTCCTGAACGGTCTGGTCGGCAGCCGCAGCCCGCTGTAGGTCGTTTCCGTCGCAGGCCGGGTCCACCGTGGACGGGACCCGGTCGGCCCGGGAGCGAGCAGGGGGTGGTGAGAGAGGCGAGCCGATCTTCAGAGCTCCGGCGGCGGTGTGCGGCGCACGGGGAGAAGCTGTCACACTGTCGTCTTGAGGTGATCTGAAGATGCAGGACAGCGAGATATACGGGCGGATCAACAACCTGGTGGACGAGGAGCACACGCTCCGCGAACGCCTGCAGAAGGGCGCTCTGACCGCCGACGAGGAGCACCAGCGGCTCAGGAGCCTCGAAGAGGAGCTCGACCAGTGCTGGGACCTCCTGCGGCAGCGGCGGGCCCGTCGCGAGGTCGGGGAGAACCCCGACGACGCCGCGTCCCGTCCGCCGGGTGAGGTCGAGGGCTACCTTCAGTAACCGATCGGCCAGGTGTGCACGGGAGCGTTGGTGTGCATGTGCTCGATGTAGCGCTGCACCATCAGCCGTAGCGCCTCAGGCCGCTCGCCGCCCAGGGAGCGCACCGTCCTGGTCTGCCACGCGGCGCCGTTCTGCCCGGCCAGGCACCGCTGCTCGATGATGCCGAGCAGCCGGTCCCGTACGACTCCGTCGACGCCCCACCGGTCCAGCCCGGCGGCGGCCTTGGGCAGCAGCCATCTCAGCACCAGCTCGGTCACCGGCAGCTCGCCGACGCCGGGCCAGTAGACCATGGCGGTGATCCCGTGGCGCGCGCCGTTGCGCAGGTTGGCGGCGGCGAGGGGGAATGACATGTCGTGCCACGGGGCCGGCCGTTCGTCGGCCAGGGCGCGGACGAGGCCGTAGTAGAACGCGCCGTTCGCCATGGTGTCGGCGACGGTGGGCCCGGCGGGCAGCACGCGGTTCTCCACCCGGAGATGCGGCTGACCCTGGGCGATGTCGTAGACGGGTCGGTTCCAGCGGTAGATCGTGCCATTGTGAAGCGTCAGCTCCGCCAGGCCGGGCACCTCGCCGCGCGCGATCTGATCCAGGGGCTCGGCCTCGTCGAAGACCGGCAGGAGCGAGGAGTAGTAGCGGCTGTTCTCCTCGAACAGGTCCAGGACCGAGGTGATCCAGCGCTCGCCGAACCACACGCGCGGCCGTACGCCCTGCTCCCTGAGCTCTCGCGTACGCGTGTCGGTGGCCTGCTCGAACAGCGGTATCCGGGTCTCGGCCCACAGCTCGCGGCCGAGCAGGAACGGCGAGTTGGCGGCGAGCGCGGCCTGGACGCCGGCGATCATCTGCGCGGCGTTCCAGTAAGCGCCGAAGTCTCGCGGGCCGACCTGGAGGTGGTACTGCACGCTCGTGCACGCCGCCTCCGGCGAGATGCTGTCCGCGAAGATCCGCAGGTGCTCCTCGCCCTCGATGTCCAGGTGGAACACCTCGCCCCGCGCCGCCAGGATCTGCTCGTTCAGCAGGCGGTAGCGGGGGTTGGCGGACAGCGCCGCCTCATTCACGTCGGTCTCCCGCAGCGTCGGCAGGATGCCGACCAGCATGAGCCGGGCGTCGTGCCGCCGCGCACGCGCGTCGGCGTGGTTGAGGGCGTCGCGTACGGTCTGCTCGAGCGCGCCGAGCGACTTGGCCGCCAGCGGGAACGGCGGGAGGTTCACCTCGATGTTGAACTGCGCCAGCTCCGTGGACCACAGATCATCGTCGATGGCGTCCAGGACGGCCGCGTTCCGCATGGCGGGAAGCCCCGCGTCGTCGACGAGGTTGAGCTCGATCTCCATCCCCATACTTGGCGTTTCCGCTGCGAATCGGTCCTCTCGCAGCATCGCTGCGAACGCCTCCAGGCAGCGCTGCACCTTTTCGCGATACCGTCGCCGGTCCTCCATGGAGACGGTGATCGCCGATACGTCCCTGCCCATACGCGCCTCCGGGATGTTGCTCTCACAGTGGCACGAATACCCGTAAATCTCCTAGGTCAAGACGGTGAGGATCGCCTCTCGGTCCGCAGCGGCGGCTTCGGCGAGTTTTATGTGGCTGTTGTGGCATTCTTTCAGCGCACCGGAAATTGTTGCCGCCTGCCGGGCCAGCCGGTCTTTGTCCAGTTCCGCAGCCGTTCGCGCCTTCTTGCGGTCGACGAAAAGCTTGATCCAGATACCGGCGCCCACGGCGATCATCAAACCGGCCAGAACGGCGAGCAGCGGCAGCCCGGCGGCGATCGTGAGCACCAGCACCACGACGCCCACGGTCCCCACCGCCATCCCGAGCCGCTCCCCGGCCGGGCTGATCGCCGCGTCGCGGTCGATCTTCGCCTGGGCCTCCGCCAGCGCCGGCGCGCCGTTCGGCCCGACTCGCAGGGGATGGCCGGACAGGCGCAGGTCGAGCTCGTCCGGCGGCCGTACGCTCGCCCGCCGGGCCAGGCCGTCCGCGATCGAGGAGAGCCAGCGTCCGCCGACCTTGGCGGCCAGGGCGCGCGGGCCGGGCGCGGACCGCTCGAACATGTCGCCGCGCAGGAGCGCGAGCGTCTCTCCGGCCGGGGCGTCCCAGGCCGGGGGCCGCTCGGTGCCGCCGGTCTCGATGATCTGCCGCAGCTCGCGGGCGCGGGCGACCAGGGTCTGCTCCTCGGGCGCGCCCTCGTCGACGAGGGTGTTCAGCAGACCGGAGAAGTCCGAGGCCGGCGCGGCGTCGAAGGGCTGCAGCGCCGCCTCCACCCGGGTCCGCAACATCGTGAGCCGCGTGGCCATCAGCGGCGGCTCGGTCAGCGCCTTCTCGTTCTGCAGCTCGCGGGGCAGGGACGCACGCTTCTTGCCTCCGGAGACCGCCTGCCGCCAGTTGGCGCGCTGCTGCTCACCGGCCTCGG
The DNA here is from genome assembly GCF_030406325.1 of Actinomadura sp. DC4. Lineage (GTDB taxonomy): Bacteria > Actinomycetota > Actinomycetes > Streptosporangiales > Streptosporangiaceae > Actinoallomurus. Next base: position 48,229 of record NZ_JAUEQY010000020.1, read on the forward strand.
CGGGCATCTCGTCGAGGAGTTCGGTCAGCCGGCGCTGGATGTGCTCGCGGCCGGGCTCCCCGAACGCGCCGTCGGCGCAGGCGATCCAGAGCTGCCGCTGCACGGCGGTGACCGTGGTGCCGAGGGCGGGCAGCGAGCGGGACAGCCAGGGCACCGCTTCGGCGTAGCGGCCGGCCGCCGCGAGGCCGAGCGTGAGGAAAAGCGTCGTACGGTCCTCGTCGCGCTCGATCGCCTCCGAGGTGAACTTCTCGGCCACCACGTCGCCGCGTACGAGGGCGGACAGGGCCTCGGCGGCCGGCTTCAGCCAGTAGCCGGGGCAGTCGTCCAGGCCGAGCGGCGGCGGGTCGGTGGCGCCCTGCGCGAGCCCCATGAGGAGGCGCCGCGTGCGGTGGCGTACGGCCGCCTCCCGGTCGAAGACGGCCAGCTCCAGCCTGATGTCCGACAGCTCGACGAAGGCGTCGAAGGACCGGGCCAGCCGGTCGAGCCGCCGCTCCAGCGTGCCCTGGACCTGGGACAACCTCGACTGCAGCGCCCGCGACCGCGACGCGGCGTAGCCGTAGGCGGCGTCGACCTCGCCCTGCAGCTCCCTGATCCGGCGGTTCTGCCGGTAGTCGGTCCACCAGTCGTCGCTCACGGCCCCTCCTTCGTGGGGAGGCCGAGCCTGGCGATTCGCTCGCGCACCTGCCCTCCCTCGCGTCGTCGTGGGACAACCGTCCCGGTTTATGCGACGCGAGAGGTGCTACATGCGTTCCGGAGTGATGACGCCCAGAAGGTCGAGTCCCTTGCTCAGGGTGCGCAGGGTCAGGGCGCACAGCGCGAGCCGGGACGTGCGGGTGTCCTCGTCCGGCGCCTTGAGCACCGGGCAGTTCTCGTAGAACGTGGTGTAGGCCGAGGCGAGGTCGAACAGGTAGGCGCACAGCCGGTGCGGCTCGGCGGCCTCCGCCGCCGTGGCCAGCGCGGCGCCGAAGCCGAGCAGGTGCAGGGCCAGCGCGCGCTCGGCGGTGTGCTCGACGGAGATCGGGCCGATGGCGTCCTCCGGCGCGACGCCGCCCTTGCGGAAGATCGAGCGGATCCGCGCGGTGGCGTACTGGAGGTACGGGCCGGTGTTGCCCCGGAAGGAGATCATCCGGTCGAAGTCGAAGACGTACTCGCTGTCGCGCGCCACCGACAGGTCGGCGTACTTGACCGCGCCGATGCCGACCGCCTCGACCACCTCGCGCCGGGCGACCTCGTCGAACGGCTCGTCGTGCGGCACGTCGTCGAAGGCCGCGCCGGCCCGCTCGACGGCCTCGTCCAGCAGCTCGGTCAGTTTGATCGACTTGCCGCTGCGGGTCCGGAAGATCTTGCCGTCGGAGCCGAGGACGTTGCCGATCTGGGCGTGCTCGGCGCGTACGCCGTCCGGCAGCCAGCCCGCCATCCGCGCCACCGCGAACAGCATCTGGAAGTGCAGCGCCTGCTGCGAACCGACGACGTAGATCATCCGGTCGACGGTCAGCTTGTCCACGCGGTAGCGGATCGTGGCCAGGTCGGAGCTGGAGTAGTTGTAGCCGCCGTCGCTCTTGCGGATGATCATCGGCAGCGGGTCGCCGTCGCGGCCGGTGAACCCGGGTGGGAAGGCGCACAGCGCGCCGTCGCTGATGGTCGCGACGCCGCTCGCGGCGAGCTCGTCGGCGGTCTCGGCGAGCATGTCGTTGTAGAAGCTCTCACCGCGGATGTCGTCGTCGGTGAGCGTGACCCCGAGCCGCCGGTAGATCGTGTTGAGGTAGACCTTCGACAGGTCGACCAGACGCTCCCAGTGGCGCATCGTCTCGGGGTCGCCGGCCTGCAGGCTCACGACCCGCCGCCGCGCCCGCTCGGCGAACGTCTCGTCGCCGTCGAACTTGGCCCGCGCCGCCTGGTAGAAGGCGTTCGGGTCGGTCTCCAGCAGCAGCGCCTCGGGGGAGTCCTCGCCGACGTCGAGCAGGTGCTCGATCAGCATGCCGTAGGGCGTGCCCCAGTCGCCGAGGTGGTTGTCGCGTACGACGTTGTGGCCGAGGAACTCCAGGACCCGCGCGACCGCGTCCCCGACGATCGTCGTGCGCAGGTGGCCGACGTGCATCTCCTTGGCCACGTTGGGCGAGGAGTACTCGACGACGGTCGTCTGCGGCGCCGCGGTGGGCTCGACGGACAGCCGCTCGTCGCCGTGCATGATCTGCGCCTGCCCGGCGATCCACTCGTCGCGCAGGGTCACGTTGATGAAGCCGGGCCCGCTGATCTCCACCTTCTCGCACATGTCGGCGACGTCGAGCCGCTCGACGATCTCCGCCGCGAGGTCGCGCGGCTTTCGGCCGAGCTTCTTGGCCAGCGGCAACGCCACGTTGGCCTGGAAGTCGGCGAACTGCGACGGCCGGATCACCGGATCGGCGTCGGGCTCCCCGAAGGCCGCACCGAGGGCGGCCTGGAACCGGGCGGAGAGAACATGTTGCGGGTCGGACATGAAGATCCTCATGACGGCGTGTGGCAGCTCACGCTGCGAAGTCCCTCAAAGCCTATCGGCGGAACCCCGCGACCCCGACCGAATATCGTTCACCTCGCGGGTCATCGCCTCCCCGCGGGCATGGCGGCGGTGTCGAGCGTGACCTCGACCGGCGCGGGCAGCGCGAGCCGCCCACCGGCCGGGATCGGGGTCGCCTGCCGGTAGTCCCCGTCACCCGGCTCGGCGAACAGCGTGAGCGACGGCGTGCCGGCGCGTGCCTCCTCTTCTACGTACGGTTCCGTTCTGATAACGGAGCGTGCGCAGGGGGTCTGACAGGACTACGGGCGCCTGCCGACGACGGAGAAGGTCATGCCGGCTCGCTGGAGGCGGGGCAGGAGGGCGTCGCCCATCGCCTCGGCCGTGGTGACCTGGCCCGCCGTCTTCGGCAGGTCGTCGTAGGCCAGGGACATCGCCGACTCCGCCAGCATCTTCGCCGTCTCGTCATAGCCCGGGTCGCCGCCGGTGACCTTGGTGACCACCTTCTCGCCGCCCGCCTCGCCGGCGAAGTGCACGCTGAACCAGCTCTTCGCCCGCCGCTCGGACGACGGGCCCTCGCCCGGCTGGATGCGGCCCAGCAGCCAGTTGCGCACCGGCGGCACCTGGGCCGCGGTCACCAGGCCCGCCGCCCCGGCGGCCAGGCCGGCCGCCGACGGCAGGTGCTTCACCGCGACGAAGTGGCTGTAGGAGAAGTCCGGCCCGTACGACGGCAGGGCGACGGCCGAGCGCCGGACGACGTCCGGGTCGATGGTGGGCAGCGGCAGGGCCCAGGCGCCGAGGCCGGCGTTGCGGTGCGGGCGGCCCTGCACCGCGCGGGCGCGGCGTCCCTCCAGCGGGGGCTCGGCCCGGCGCCGCCGGCGATGGGCCCGCATCGTCTCCCGGCCGCGGGAGAACGCGGTGAGCGCGGACCGGTACGTGCCGCCGGAGACCGTGGCGCTCACGCGGACGTACCCGCTGACGTGCACGGGCACGTCCGCGGGCAGCCGCTGGACCGTGAAGTAGACCCCCAGGTCGTGAGGGATCGAGTCGAACCCGCAGGCGTGCACGAGGCGCGCGCCGGTCTCGACGGCGCGCGCGTGGTGCTTCAGGTACATCAGGTCCACGAACTCCGGCTCACCGGTCAGGTCGGCGTAGTGCGTACCGGCCTCGGCGCAGGCGGCCACGAGCGGCTCGCCGTAGTCGATGTACGGGCCGACCGTCGTGGCGACGACGCGCGTCGACTCGGCCAGTTCGCGCAGGGAGCCGGCGTCGGTCACGTCGGCCCGCAGCAGCGGCACGTCGAAGCCGAGCCGGTCGCGTACCGCCTCGAGCCGCTCCAGGTTGCGGCCTGCCAGGGCCCAGCGGCCGTCCGCCGGCATGTTGGCGGCCAGATAGTCCGCGGTGAGCCCGCCGGTGAATCCGGTCGCGCCCAGCAGCACGATGTCGAATGACCGCTCCATGGAGTCCTCCCGGATCGTTACCGGTGAGTTAACTTAGAGCCTTGAGACGGCCCGGGTCACGTACGGCGACTCACAATCTCATCACGGCACGCTCAGCGCGGGTCCTCACGGCGGGGGAGCCGGTGCGGGCGTGTCGCCGCGATGCCCTCGCCGATCTGGTCGATGATCCGGCTGTCCGCCAGGTCGCGGGCCAGGACGCAGGCCGCCGACACGCCGGGCGCCCGCGAGGCGCCGTGGGCGATCACGACCGTGCCGTTGAGGCCCAGGAGCACACCGCCGCCGTACGTCTCAGAGTCCAGCCGGTCCCGCAGCACCCGCAGGCGCCGCCGCTGGAGCAGCGCGCCGAACTTGGCGGTACGGCTTGCGGTGACCGCGTCCCGCATCTCGGCGACCACGAGGCGTACGGCCCCCTCGACCGTCTTGAGCGCGACGTTTCCGGTGAAACCGTCCGTCACCACGACGTCCACCTTGCCGGTGAGCAGGTCGGAACCCTCGATGTTCCCGGCGAACCGGACGCCCTCCACGTCACCGCTCAGCAGCTCGTGCGCCCGGCGGGTCAGCTTGTCGCCCTTGCCCGCCTCCTCGCCGATGGTCAGCAGCCCGACCTGCGGCGCGTCGACGCCGAGCCGGATGCGGGCGTACGCCGTGCCGAGCATCGCGAACTGCACCAGCATCTCCGGCTTGGCGTCAGCCGTGGCGCCGGCGTCCAGCAGGACGGTCGGCCGGGGCCGCGTCGGGAGAACGACGGCGATCGCGGGCCTCGCGACGCCGGGCTGCCCGCGAAGCCGCAGCCGGGACGTCGCGACCACGCCGCCGGTCGACCCGGCCGAGACCAGCGCGGACGCGTGGCCCCGGCGGATCACCCGGCACGCGACGGCCACCGACGAACGCGGCCGGCGCAGGCCCGCGAGCGCGCCCTCGTCCATCCCGACGACGTCCTCGGCGTTGACGATCGGGATCTCGCCGAGGGCCTCGTGGTCGGCCAGGAGGTCGCGGAGCCTCGGCGCCTGGCCGACGAGGATGGGCCGTACGCCGTGCTCGCGGGCGGCCAGGACCGTGCCGGCCACCACCTCCTCCGGCGCGTTGTCCCCGCCCATCGCGTCCACGACGATGCGCTTGCTCTGAGTTTCGGTCCGCTGGCTCACACGGCGGCCCGGTCCGGCGGCTCGAACTCGCATGCGCGAAACGTACCGTGATGATCGGCGGGCGCGTTCACCGGTCGCGGTCCTGGCAGCCCCGGCCCAGGCAGTGGGTGCGGACGATCTCACGGCCGCTCACCGTGATCACGAACTCCTGGCGCGGGTGCGCGGAAGCGGCGTCGGAGGCCACGGCGTCCACCCGTACGGGCTCCTCGTGAGCCGTGTGGCCGAGGCACTGGACCCGTACGACGGACATGGTGTCGGCGGACAGCGTCCGGCAGCGCATGCCCCGCTTGATCGTGTAGCCGAGCCCGCGCATCTCCTCGGTCGCCCCGCGGGCGGTCGCGTTGCGGAGCGAGCTCTCGGAGACCTTGCGCACCGGGTCGGTGCACCCCGCGACGGCGAGGAGCACCAGGAACAGGAGCAGGAGACGCTTCACAGGCCGTCCACCGCCTCGGCGACGACCTCGGGCCGGTCGATCTGCACCATGTGACCGGTACGGGGGAGCACGATCTGCCGCCCGTACGGGCTGAGCGCGGCGAGCTGGGCGTGAACGCGCTCCCAGCCCGGCCCGGCGTCGCCCAGCGCCGTGATCACCCGGAGCGGTACGGGGGGAAACGCGGTGGATGAGCGCAGGGCGAGCAGATCGGCGGCGAACTGCCGGTAGGTGGCGTGCTCGGCGAGGATCGCGCCGAGCACGTGCGGCTGCGTGTAGACGGCGCGGGCGTACGCGGGCGGTGCCGTGTCGCCGCGCTCGGTCATGCGCCGCATCACCATGCCGCGGATGCGGGGGCCGAAGCGGGGGAGCCCGGTCACCCCGGCGGCCCACCCGGCGATCCCGGCGGCCGACGCGAGCCGGCCCAGCCGGCGGGCGTGCCGCGGCTCGTCCGGCTCGGCGCTGGGGTCGACCAGCACCAGACCGTGGACCAGCCCGGGGTGGAGCCGGGCGAACGCCTCGGCGTGGAACCCGGCGATGGAGTGCGCCAGCACGGTCACCGGCGGCCCGGCCCAGCGGGCGAGCGCGGCCAGGCGGTCCGCCTCGTCCCGGAGCCCGGCGGTCCGGCGTACGGGCGGGCTTCCGCCGAGCCCGGGCCGGTCGAAGGTGACGACGCGATGCCGGTCGCGCAGAAGCTCGGTCACCGGGATCCAGTCGAACCACGCGCCGCCGGCCCCGGAGCTGACCAGGACGGTAGGCGAGCCGGCTCCTTCGTCGACGACGTAGAGGCGATCGCCGCCGACGTCGGCGAGCTCGCCCGGAAACTTCGCGTTCACGTCCGCGCGGCCTTCTCCCAGGCGCCGTCGTCCGGCCCGTTACGCCGTTCCGGCCGCAACCCGGGGCCCACGGTCCACCGGGCCGGCACGGTGCGGGCCGGCGACCCGGCCCGGTGAGCGCGCCGCCGGTCGGCGCGGAGCTGCGCGGCGATGACGAACAGCCAGATCGAGATCATGGCCACCTGGGCCCGCTCGACCACGCCGAGCAGGACGCCGGCGTACATCAGGGGCAGCGTCGCCACGGCCGTCACGGTCTCGATCACCAGCAGCAGCCAGCTCCACCGAGCGATCACCGGCCAGCGGCGGTCGCGGCGGGACGCGATGGTCAGCGCGATGAGGCTGATGATCCCGGCCGTCACCACGCACACGCTCGTCACGCTGTGGAACTGGTGGGCGAACGACACCTTGCCGGCGCGCTCCCGCAGGGCGCAGGTCGTGTCGGAGTTCGGCGCGCAGTCCATGGCGAACAGCGAGTCGGCGATCGAGAACGCGCCGAACACGACGAGCGCCAGCCAGCCCGCCAGCGCGCAGCCCCGCGGGCGCACCGACCGCAGCACGGCGGTCACGACCACGATCGTCAGCAGGCCCGAGACGAAGTCGCCGGCGGCGAAGAGATAGTGGAGCGGCTGGTCGCTCGCCGACAGCTCACTGACGTAGCCGTTCACCGGGTCGAGGCCGGGGTTGAGGGGGAACTGCAGCACCCACGAGGCGTAGGTGACCCCCGCGAGGGCGGCAAGCCACCACGCGAATGCCGGCACCGTCCCCGGCTCGCGCGAACCCCCGTTCGAGCGCACAGTCATCCAGGCCCCCCAAGGTCCAAGCATAGGTACCCCGGGGGGCCGGGGGCGACCGCGTCAGCGCCGTGACCTGCTCCGACGTCAGGCGGTACGGGGCGTCAGAAGCCTTGGAAGATCTTCGTGAAGACTCCGGCGTCCTCGTCCAGGCCGCTGCAGGTGTCGCTCGTGACGTTGGTGTCCGACGTGCAGGGCGCGTCACGGGTGAGCGACCACATCGAGAGCCGTCCGAGGCCGTGGGCGGCGGCCCACGCGACCACCTGCCGGGCGTCGGAGGGGCGGAACTGCGCCCCGACGCCCGCCACGCCGATCACCGGTGTGAGGCCCATGCGCTGCCACACCTCGGCGTCGCTCTGGCGGTAGAGCCGCTGGAGCTGGCCGTGCGCGACGGTCGCCGAGGCGGTCACCGACTGCCCGGCGCCGTCCGCGGGGACGAGGTTGACGAGCGAGACCTGGAGGCCGGCCGCGGCGGCCGAGCGCAGCGCGTCCAGGCCGGCCGCCGACAGGCCGGACCCGTGCAGCGGCAGCGTGATCGACAGCGGCAGGGCGTGGTCCTTCTGGAGCCGCGCCAGGGCCTCCGTACGGCGCTGGGCGGACGCGGTGTCGGACAGCGCGGCCTCGGTCAGGTAGAAGTCGAGCCCGGCGGGGTCGGTGGCGTCCACGGCCTTGCGGTACTGCTCGACCAGGTCGTCGACGCTGTCGCAGTCCTGCGCGAGCTCGACGCCGTGCGGGCCGCCGAAGGACACGACGACCTTGCCGGGCACGTTCTTGACTCGCTTGACGGCGAACGACGCGTCGACCGGGGACATGCCGCCCCAGGCGGCCGAGCAGCCGCCGCCCGCCGCGACGAAGCCCATCGTGTAGTCCTTCACGCCCTTGGGAAGCGTGAGGGGCGGCCAGGTGAGCACGTCGGCGTAGGGCGCGAACGCGATGCGCGGTCCGGACGAGGCCGAGGGCGACGCGGACGGAGTGGGCGTACGGGGAGCCGGCGCCGAGGGCGAGGCGGACGCCCCCGCGGGGGCGTGCGACCCGGCCTTCACCGCCGTGCCGGGCCGTGCGTCGTCCCGGGGTCTGGAGGGGCCGGCCGTGAGCCCTCCGGAGTCGCCGGTGGCGGCGTACACCACGGCTCCACCGGTCAGCGGGACCAGCAGGCCGGCCGAGACCAGCGCGACGCGGCGACCGGCTCGGCTGCGATGGCGCCTCTGTTGGGGTCGCCCTTGCCGTTTGCGGTGTTTACCCACGATCTCTCCACGTGGGGCGGCAGCGTCACAGTGGGGCCAGAGTGACATCTGTCGCGTAGCGGGACTTGTCCTTACAGAGTATGTCGCAGAACTCTTACAAAGATCTTGTCTGCGGCGCGTGTCGAGCTGACACTTCCGGGCGCTCTGTGACGTTGAGGGGTCAGTGCCCCGCGCGTACGCGTATCGATAAGCACCCACGCGGGTATCAGATTCGTAAGAAACGGGAGATTCAGGGTTCAATGGGGTGGGGAGCGTAGCGGCGCCGCGAGCTGCGGCGCCGTAGCCGACTGTGAAGGAGTGACACGACCTGACAGCGACCGTCCGTACGCCTGCCTGGGCGAGTGCGGCGCGTCGCACGCCTTCCCTCGAGTCAAAGGAGCAACAACACGTGACCTTGGTCAATGACGCGGTGCCGGCCGCCGTGCGACCCACCGGCCGCCGATTCCGCGCCTACACGGCGAAACACCTGGACGAGCTCACCGCTCGCGCCGGGTTGACCGCCGAGCAGCGCCTGGGCACCAGGGCCGTCGCCACGGTGCTGCCCTTTCGGACGAACAGCTACGTCCTCGACGAGCTGATTGACTGGTCCGCGGCCCCTGACGATCCGATCTACCGGCTCGTCTTCCCCCAAGAGGACATGCTGCCCGCCGATGACGTGGCGCGGCTGTCCGACCTCCTGCGCCGAGACGCCCCCAAGGCGGACATCGAGGCGGTCGCGCACGAGGTGCGCATGAAGCTCAACCCCCACCCGGCCGGTCAGCTGCAGCTCAACATCCCGAGCTTCCACGAGGAGCCGATGCCGGGAGTGCAGCACAAGTACCACGAGACCGTGCTGTTCTTCCCCAAGCAGGGACAGACCTGCCACGCGTACTGCACGTACTGCTTCCGCTGGGCGCAGTTCGTGGGCGAGCCCGACCTCAAGATGGCCGCCGACGACATCGAGCGCCTGAAGAAGTACCTCGCCGGTCACCCCGAGGTGACCAGCATCCTGTTCACCGGCGGAGACCCGATGATCATGGGCGAGTCGGTGCTGCGCCGCTATATCGAGCCGCTGCTCGAGGTCGAGCAGATCGAGTCCATCCGCATCGGCACCAAGGCGCTGGCGTACTGGCCGCAGCGCTGGGTGACCGACCCGGACGCGGACGACACCCTGCGGCTGTTCGAGCGGGTCGCCGAGTCGGGCAAGTCGCTCGCGTTCATGGCCCACTTCACTCACCCGCGTGAGCTGGAGCCGGCGATGGTCGGCGAGGCGGTGCGCCGCATCCGCGACACGGGCGCCGTCATCCGCACCCAGGCGCCGCTGATCCGTACGATCAACGACTCCCCGGAGATCTGGGAGACGATGTGGCGCAAGCAGCTACGCATGGGCATGGTGCCCTACTACATGTTCGTGGAGCGTGACACGGGACCGCAGGACTACTTCGCGGTGACGCTCGCCCATGCTTACGAGGTCTTCCGCGACGCGTACAAGAACGTCTCCGGTCTGTGCCGTACGGTCCGCGGTCCCTCCATGTCCGCGACGCCGGGCAAGGTCTGCGTCGACGGCGTGGTCGAGGTCGGCGGCGAAAAGCTCTTCGTCCTGCACTTCATCCAGTGCCGTGACCCGGAGTTCGTGAACAAGCCCTTCTTCGCCAAGTACGACCCCGAGGCCGTCTGGCTGACGGACCTCAAGCCGGCGCTCGGCGCGGAGCGGTTCCCCTTCCAGGGGATCGTCCTCGGCGGCGACACCTCGGCGCACGATCTGGCGGCGACCGGTCCGTCCGTGTGACCTTCGTATCGGCCGGGCCTCGCGCCGACCGATAGCGGACTCGAAGCGGAACGATTGCGCCGTGCTCCATCATGAGAATGGCCTGGGTCGGTGTGTGAACGGCGGCCCGGGTCCTGATGTGGCGGCGGCAGGCGTTCCCGGGGGTCCGGAGGTGACCAACGGGGCCGGGACCCGGCCGGCGCGTCGCATGGTTCCGCGGGGTGCGCCGACGGGACCGAGGTTTCGGGGCCGTGCTCAGCGATGAGTACGGCCCCGAAAACATTTCTCAGCTCTCGTACTCTGGGACGATCTGCGCCCGGGCCAGCGTGTGCGCGGTGACGTTGAAGCCCACGACCGCCGGCGCGGTGTCGTCGGGCAGCCCCAGCGACTCGGTGTCGAGGGCGTGCACCGTGAAGACGTAGCGGTGCGGGACACCGGGTGGCGGCGCCGCCCCGCCGAACTCCTTGTTGCCGTAGTCGTTGCGGGCGTGCAGGGCGCCCTTCGGCAGCCCTGTGAAGTCACCGCCGCCGGCGCCGGAGGGGAGTTCGGTCACCGACGCCGGGACGTCGTACAGCACCCAGTGCCAGAAACCGCTGCCGGTGGGCGCGTCGGGGTCGTAGCAGGTGACGGCGAAGCTCTTGGTCTCGGCGGGAAAGTCACTCCAGCTCAGCTGGGGTGAGACGTTGTCGCCGCTGAACCCCCAGTCGTTGAAGACGTGGGCGTTGGAGAGACGCTCGCCGTCCGTGACGTCGTCGCTGGTCACGGTGAAGGAGGGAACCGGGGGGAGAAAGTCGTGCGGAAGGGGTGGCCTGCCGGCCATGCCAACCTCCTGAGATCGCGGGTGGTCCACGGCGCCCGGCCGCATGAAACGGGCCCGGTGGCCCGGTCGCCGGGCGCCTCTCCCTAAGTCCTATCAGGAGTCCGGCTGATCCCTGTTCGTCCCTGCCGCAAGAACCGCCACGAACCAGTCGAGGACCAGGCCGCACACGACCGCGAGGGGGATCGCCACGAACACCGCGCCGGTCTGCACCGACCGCCAGAGCATCGGGTCGCCGTCGCCCAGCCGCGCCGGCAGGCCGGTGCTCACCGGCATCCGGGAGCCCGACCACACGAACGTCAGCGCGTACGTGAACTCCCCGGCGGCCAGCGTGAACGTCAGCACCACCACCGCGGCGATCCCCGGCAGGGCCAGCGGCGCGACGACGCGCAGGAAGGCGCCGAGACGGCTGTGCCCGTCCACCATCGCCTGCTCTTCGAGGTCCACCGGCACCGCGCGCAGGAACCCGGCGAGCAGCCACACCGACACCGGCACGGTCACCGTCGGGTAGACCAGGACCAGCGACCAGAAGGAGTCGGCCAGGCCCAGCGTCGCCACGATGCGCGACAGCGACAGGAACAGCAGCGGCGAGGGCACCAGGGCCACGAGCAGGATCGCGAGCGCGGCCGGGCGCCCCCACGCGCGGTTCAGCCGGGACAGCGCGTACGCCGCCGGCAGTGCCAGCACCAGCGTGACCACCACGACGAGCCCGCCGACGACCAGGGTGTTCACGACGAGGGTCGCGAACGGCGTCGAGTGGAACAGCAGCCGTACGTGCTCGGTGGTCGGGCCCGGACGTTCCCGCGGCGAGTCGCTCGCGTCGTGCTCGAACGCCGTGACCAGGCCCCACAGGAAGGGCGCCGCGCACAGCAGCGCCGCGCCCGCCGCGGCGGAGTAGACGACCACGCGGGCCAGCGCGTGCTGCGCCGCCGCCATCCGCCGCTGCCGCCCCATCTCCCGCGCCGCCGTACGGGCGGCCATGCCGTTCACGATCGGGCGTCCATGCGCCGTACGATCCGCAAGATCACGATCACGCCCGCGAGGAACAGCGGGAACAGGAACAGGGCGATCGCCGCGCCGTTGCCGATGTCGCCGCGCTCGACGCCGCGCAGGTAGGCCAGTGCCGGCAGCACCTGCGTGGCGTCGCCGGGCCCGCCGCCGGTCAGCACGCGCACCACGGCCATGTCCGCGAACGTCATGGCCGCGGTGAACACCGCCGCCACGGCCGTCACCGGCAACGTCAGCGGCACGGTCACGCCGAAGACGCGCCGCCAGAAGCCCGCGCCGTCGAGCCGCGCGGCGTCCCACACCTCGCGCGGGATCGCGGTCAGCCCGGCCATCACGATGACCGCCGCGAGCGGCGTCATCCGCCAGACGTGCACGGCGACGACCGAGGCCGTCGCCAGAGACGTACGGCCGAGCGGCGACTCGCCGCCGTGCAGCAGCGACGTCTCCCGCAGGAGCCGGTCCACCGGGGAGCCCGCCGAGCCGAGCAGCCACCGCCACGAGATCGCCGACAGCGCGACGGGCGTCGTCCACGGCAGCAGGACCAGCACCCGGACCGTACGGCGATGGCGGAAGTCGGCCAGCAGCAGGTTGGCCAGCACCGTGCCGAGCACCACGACCAAGACGACCGCGATGCCCGTCAGCGCGAGCGTGTCGGCGAGCGAGCGCCAGAACACGTGGTCGCCGAAGACCGCGCGGAAGTTGCGCAGCCCGGCGAAGCGGTACGACGGCGCGTCGCTGGTCGAACGCGAGAACGCGAACGCCACCGTCAGGCCGAACGGCGCCACCACCAGCGCGGTCAGGTAGACGATCGAGGGCAGCAGGAACGCCCAGGCCAAGAAGCCCTCGCGGTCGGCCAGGCGGGTCTTGTGCCCGGCGCGCCGCCCGGTGGCCGCCACGCCCCTCAGCCGCCGATCCGCACGGGCGCCGCGCGGGTGCCGTACTCCGCGTCGAAGAACCGCAGCCGGTCGGTCGGCACCGCGAACTCGTGCGTCTCCCCGACCGCCAGCGGCGTGATGACCGTCGCGGGCAGCCGGGCGATCACGCGCGTCTCCTGGCCGATCCTGGTGACGGAACCGTAGATGTGCCGGTCGCCCGACAGGTACTCCATCCGCTCGACCCGCAGCGGCATCGTGACCCGCGACTCGTACGCGACGTTCTCCTCCGGCAGCAGGTGCTCGGGGCGGAAGCCGACGAGCCGGTCGCCGCGCTGGACGAGGTTCATCGGCGGCGACCCGACGAACGTCGCGACGAACGTGTCGGCCGGTTCGTCGTAGATGTCGCGTGGGGTGCCGACCTGGCGCAGCCGGCCGGCGTCCAGCACGGCCACGCGGTCGCCGAGCCCCATGGCCTCTTCCTGGTCGTGCGTCACGTAGATCGTCGAGGTGCCGATCTGCCGCTGGAAGCGCTTGAGCTCGTCGCGGGTCGTGACGCGCAGCTTGGCGTCCAGGCCGGACAGCGGCTCGTCGAGCAGGAACACCGCAGGCTCGCGTACGAGCGCGCGGGCCAGGGCGACCCGCTGGCGTTCGCCGCCGGACAGCTGCCGCGGCCGGCGGCTCAGCAGGTCGGGGATGTCGAGCAGGTCGGCCGCCCACTTGACCTTGCGTTCGCGCAGGTGGCGTGGGACGTGCTCGGCCTTCAGCGGAAACTCGATGTTGCTGCGGACGGTCTTGTGCGGATAGAGGGCGTAGGACTGCAGCACCATCGCGACGCGGCGGATCCTCGGCGGCAGCCCGTTCACGAGCTGGCCGTCGATGAACACCTCGCCCTGGGTGGGCCGGTCCAGGCCGGCGATGGTGCGCAGCAGGGTCGTCTTGCCGCAGCCCGACGGGCCGAGCAACACGAGGAACTCCCCGTGGCCGGAGGTCAGGTCCACGCCGTCGAGAGCGCGGACGCGGGAGCGTTGGTACACCTTGACGAGACCTCGGGCCTCAACGGCCTTCGTGGCCGCTGCCGCCTCGTCGCGGCGCCTCAAGGACGGCTCGCCCGCCGGCCGAGCCGGCCACTGTGTTCGCCGGGCTGTGCGCCGGGCCGTTCGGTGCTCGGTCCCAACCCCCCGCCTTCCCCGGAAGAGGTGTCTCCTCTGAAAGTAGATCGCCGGGGGGCGCTGATCCAGGGGCAGTTCGCCGAAGCCGCGCGCGAGACGGTTTTCTCGTCCCAATCATGTTATTTACGTGATCGGCACGCTACAGTCCGTCATCGTGTTGACGTTGAGGAGAGCCCCCATGCGCCGAGTCACCGCCCTCGCGGCCGGCGCGGCCGCCTTCGCGGGCGCGCTGATCGCCGCCCCGGGCGCCGGCGGTGCCACGCTGCCGGCCGCCGTACGACGGCAGCCGTCCACCTCGGTCGTGTTCAACGTCCCCTCCGGATCGGTGGAGGAGCAGAACGCCATCGCCTCTCACATCGACGCGCTGGCCGCCGGGACGCCGCGCGGGGCGCTGATCCGCATCGCGGTCTACCGGTTCACCTCGCCGGCGTTCGCGCAGACCCTGCTCGACGCGAGCGAACGCGGGGTCCGCATCCAACTGGTGCTCGACGCGAGCGCCCGGCACAGCGCGACGTACCGCAGGCTCGCCGCCGCCCTCGGCACCGTCCGCGGCGGCTCGTCGTGGGTGACCGCCTGCAACCGGGGCTGCGTCGGCGACCGGCTCATGCACGACAAGTTCTTCCTGTTCTCCCGCACCGGGTCCGAGAGCGACGTCATCGTGCAGTCGTCGGCCAACCTCACCACGACCAACCGGGTCAACGCCTGGAACAACGCGGTGACGTTCAGCGACGCGCGGCTCTACCGGGCGTACGGCCGCTACTTCGCCGCGCTGGCCGCCCGGCGTCACTACGCCTACCACGCGACCCGCAGCGGCCACCGCACGCTCTCCACCTTCCCGCGCGCCGGCCGGACGCAGAAGAGCGACACGCTCTACACGCAGCTCGGCCACGTCGGCTGTGCCGCCCGTACATCGGTGCACGTGACGGCGTTCTCACTCACCCGCGCCGGCGTCGCCCGGCGGCTGTGGTCGCTCGCCCACCAGGGCTGCGACGTACGGGTGATCTACACCAACCTGGGAAAGGGCGCCCGGAGGATCCTCCGGCGGAAGGGCGGGCCGCGGATGCTGAGCAGCCACTACAGCTACTTCGACCTGTCGGCCGGCGATGAGGTGGAGGCCTACGTGCACTCCAAGTACGTCGCGATCGGTGGCACATACGCCGGGCACGGCCGGCGGCTGGTCATCACCGGCAGCCCGAACTACACCGTGTCCGGGCTGCGTCACAACGACGAGGCGACGCTCGCGATCGAGGACGCGAGCGTCTACGGGGCGTACGAGAGCAACTTTCTCCGGCTGTGGCGCACCGTGGCGAACCGCCTGCCGCTGGGTGGCCACGTGCCGGAGAAGTGACTCACATCTACTTGCCGGTCGCCTCGATGTAGGCGTCGACCACCGCGTCGGTCTCGCCGTCCATCACGAGCGTGCCCTCGTCGATCCACAGAACCCGGTTGCACATCTCCTTGATGGAGTCGAGCTGGTGGGCTACGAGGAAGACCGCGCCCGCCTCGGCGCGCAGCTCGTCGATCTTCTTGGCGCTCTTGCGGCGGAACTTCGCGTCGCCGGTGGCCAGCGCCTCGTCGATGAGCAGCACGTCGTGGGACTTGGACGCGGCGATCGCGAACCGCAGCCGCGAGCCCATGCCGGAGGAGTAGGCCCGCATGGGGAGCTGGATGAAGCCCTCCTTGAGCCCGGCGAACTTAACGATCTCGTCGTACTTCTTCTTGACCTCTTCGGGCGTCATGCCCATGGCCAGGCAGCCGAGGACGATGTTGCGCTCGCCGGTGAGGTCGTTCATCAGCGCGGCGTTCACGCCGAGCAGCGACGGCTGCCCGGAGGTGTAGACGCCGCCGCTCTCCGGCGGGAGCAGGCCGGCGATCGCCTTGAGCAGCGTCGACTTGCCCGAGCCGTTGGTGCCGATGACGCCGATCGCGTCGCCCTTGTAGGCGACGAAGGACAGGCCGCGGATCGCGTGCACGACCTTCATCGTCGGGCGGTGCTCGCGGCGGAGCACGCGCATGAAGGCGGTGGCGGCGTTGCCCTTGCCGCCGGCGCCGAACACGCGGTACTTGATGTGCAGGTCGTCGACGACCACGATCGGGTCGCGGCTCCGGTCGATGGCCACCCGCGGGGCTGCGCCCTCGGACACCTTGTACTTCTCCTGGACGGCGTCAGCCACGGCCGTACCTCTCCTCGGCGCGGAAGAAGAACCAGAACCCTACGAGGAACATCACGATCGACCAGCCGATGCCGTAGTACCACAGGTGCATGGTCGGCTCGTTGAGCGTCTGGTGGACGTAGTCGCGGTAGCTGCCCAGCAGCGCGAGGCGCGACAGCTCGACGAAGACGTACGCCGGGTTGGCCTCAAGTATGTGCCCGATCCACGGGTGGTCGTGGATCTTGGACGACTTCATCAGGCCGGACAGGCTGTAGATGATGCCGGAGAAGTAGAGCCAGGTCCGCAGGATGAAGGGGAGTAGCTGCTGGATGTCGCGGTTGAACGCGCCGATCCGGGCGAGTGCGAGGCTGATCCCGACGTTGAAGGTCAGCTGCATGATCAGGACCGGGATGAGCAGGAGCCAGCTGAGCGTCAGCGGCTCACCGAAGCCCAGCACGATGGCGAACAGCACGACCATCGAGATCAGCAGCTGCTGCAGCTCGATGATGGTGTACGCCAGCGGCAGGCTGGCCCGCGGGAAGTGCAGGGCCCGGATCAGCGACAGGTTGTCGCCGACCGACTTGGCGCCGGAGTTGACCGATCGCTGGGTGAACGTGAAGAGGAAGACCCCGGTCACCAGGAACGGGATGAACGTGTTGTGCGGCAGTCCGCGGCTCGTGTTGAGCAGCAGTCCGAAGATCAGGTAGTAGACCGCGGCGTTGAGCAGCGGTGTGAGGACCTGCCAGACCTGGCCCAGCCGCGACTCGGTGTACATCGCGATGTTCTTGGCCGACGCGAACGCCCAGATGAAGTGGCGGCGCTGCCAGAGCTGACGGATGTACGAGCCCATTGGGGGGCGGGCGGCGCTCTGCTTGAGCCCGAATCCGGCGGCGAACTCGGCCAGCGAAGGATGCCCGTTCACAAGAGGGGGCTCCGCGATCGCATGTGCCGATCCGCCACCCGAGGCTCCGAGCCGTTCCGGGTGACTCATGCGGATGAGCTTATTGCAGACACAGGCCCTCCATCGACGTTCGGTCAGATGCATGGCAAAGATGTGATCTTCGGCGTGATCCGGGACGGAAAGGGGATAGAGCGCCGATACCGCGCCTCTCGGACGTCGACGCACCGCTGACCTTGCCGAACTCGCGGACATATCTTGACGTTCACGGGGGATACAGCCCCGCATGCCCCTGTTGCAACGAGCGAGTCGGATCGACCAGCGCGCCTTCGACGCGGTGGCCGCGGCCCGGCTGACCGGTTTCGAGTACGTTCTCCCTCGCCTGTCCCGTGCGGCCGACCACTCCGTGCTGTGGTTCGGCATCGCCGGCGGTCTCGCCGTGACCAGGCAGCCGAGACTGCGCCGCGCCGCGATGCGCGGGGTGTTCGCCCTCGCGCTCGCGAGCCCGATCGCCAACCTCGCCGGCAAGCAGATGTTCCGCCGCGGCCGTCCGCTGATCGAGCTGACCGGCCTGCCGACGAGCGTCGGCCGGGGAACCCTCATCCCGTCCGCGCGCGTGCGGTGGCGGCTGCCGACCTCCCCGTCGTTCCCCTCCGGGCACTCGGCGGCCGCCGCGGCCTTCACCGGCGCGCTGGCGATGGAGGCGCCCAAGTCCGTCACGCTGCCGGTGGCGGCGGCCGCGGCCGGCGTGGCCTTCTCCCGCGTCTACACCGGCGCGCACTATCCGGGCGACGTGCTGGCCGGCCTGGCGCTCGGCGCGGTGGCGGCGGTCACCACGCGGGCGCTCTGGCCCACCCGTCCCGCGCCCGCGCCGGGCGTGTGGTCGATGCCGTCCGAGGCCGTCGCCGGCACCACGTCCGACGGCGCCGGCGTCGTCGTGGTGATCAACCAGGACGCGGGCCGCGGCGACGTCAGCGACACGCTGCGCGCCGAACTGCCCGCGGCGGAGATCGTCGAGGCGGAGGGCGACCTGAGCAAGGTCATGCGCGAGGCCGCGGACCGCGCGACGGTGCTCGGGGTCTGCGGCGGCGACGGCACGGTCAACGCCGGCGCCGAGGTCGCCGTCGAGCGCAACCTGCCGCTGCTGGTGATCCCCGGCGGCACGCTCAACCACTTCTCCCGCGCGATCGGCCTGGAGACCGTCAAGGACGCGATCGTGGCGTACCGCTCGGGCGGCGTCGTACGCGTCGACGTGGCGCGTGCCGGGGACCGGCTGTTCCTCAACACGGCGAGCTTCGGCGCGTACACCGAGCTGGTCGACATGCGGACCAAGATGGAGGCCCGGATCGGCAAGTGGCCCGCGCTGGCGGTCTCGGCCGTACGAGTGCTGCGGCACACCGAGCCGACCGAGGTCACGGTCGAGGGCCGGCGGCTGCGCGTGTGGTTCGCCTTCCTCGGCAACTGCCGCTACGGCTCGTACGGCGTCGCCCCGACCTGGCGCCGTCACCTCGCCGACGGCCTGATCGACGTCCGGCTGATCGGCGCCAAGCGGCACATCAGCAAGACCCGCGCGGTCGCCGCGCTGCTCGTCGGGCACCTCCACCTGATGCCCGACTACAAGGCGTGGCGCGCCACCGACCTACGGGTGGAGGGCGCCGATGGCTCGCTGCGGTTCGCCTCCGACGGGGAGATCGGCACGGTCGAGGGCCCGATCGAGATCACCAAGGGCCGCGCCGCGCTGGCCGTGTTCGGCCCCGCGCGCCTCGCCGAGCCCAGCCGCAGGCCGCTTCCCGAGCCGGCCGCCGAGGCGCCCGACATCTAGGCCAAGCGCCTGCTGGAGCCTCTGACCAGGCTCGATGCTCGTCTGAGGGTTGGTCGTGGCCCGGGTCGGGTACGGCCGCTCACAGGGGGGCCGCGCGGCGGCCGCTCTACGGAAGGTGGAGCATTCCGGCGCTCCGATCGCGAGGGAGGACTGGGCGACGTCCGGAGACGCCAGCGCGCGGGGTGCCTGAACGGGCTACGCGAAAGGTGAGGTCTATGCATCGCGAGAGCGACAAGCAGGGTCCGGTCCGCGACGAATACCGGCGTAAGGAGACCGAAAACCTGAGCAGAAACGGGATCGACCGCACGAGTGACGGGGACGCTTCGCCAGAGCGCCCGAGAACGGCACCGCGCGGCATGTCGCCCGCCGACGTAGCGCGCCGGGCAACGCTGACACGGCATCTGCCGCCGAGCGAGTTCCCCGCCGACCGGGCGCGCCTGCTGACCCACCTGCGGTCCCACCGGGCCCCCGAATCGGTCATCGACGCCGTATCCGGCCTGCCGGAAGGCCGGCAGTTCCACACCCTCGGCGAGGTCGTACGGGCCATCGGCCTGCTCACCGACCACTGACGCATCAGTCAGGGGGACGACGCCCCGGCGGCCGCGCTGTCGCCGGGGCTCTCGCGCGGGTAGCGTGGCGGACATGGCGCTGACCGGCGGTTCGTTCGAACTCGGCCCGGCCTCGGGCCGCCTCCTGCTCCGCACGGGCCGCAGCGGCCTCGGCCGCCGCGCGGGTCACGACCTGACCCTGGAGGCCGCCCGCTGGTCCGCGCAGGTCTCCGCCGACCTCGCCGAGCCGGCCGGCTCCTCGGTGACGGCCGAGATCGAGGCCGGTTCCCTGGAGGTCAGGGAGGGCACCGGCGGCGTGCTGCCGCTGACCGACCACGACCGATCCGAGATCGTGAAGAACATCCGCGGCAAGGTCCTGCACACCTCCGCGCATCCGGCGATCACGTTCCGCTCCACGAGCGTCGAGGGCACCCCGGAGTCGTTCACCGTCGAGGGCGACCTGACGATCATGGGCGTCACGCGACCGGTCACCGTCAGGGGCCGGGTGACGGGCGACCGCCTGACCGGCGGCACGACCGTCGTCCAGTCACGCTGGGGCATCAAGCCGTACTCCGCGATGTTCGGCCAGCTCCGCGTCGCCGACCCGATCGAGATCGAGTTCGACCTCACGATCCCCTAGCGCGGGCGTTCGACGCGGGTCTCGTCCCAGACGGGCTCGGGGGACTCATAGACCCTTCCGTCGCCGCCGAAGACCAGGAAGCGGTCGAACGAGCGGGCGAACCAGCGGTCGTGGGTGACCGCGAGCACCGTGCCCTCATACGCCTCCAGGCCCTGCTGCAGCGCCTCCGCGCTGGCCAGGTCGAGGTTGTCGGTCGGCTCGTCGAGCAGCAGCAGGGTGCAGCCGCTGAGTTCGAGCAGCAGGATCTGCAGCCGCGCCTGCTGGCCGCCGGACAGCGTCTCGAACGGCTGGTCGCCGCAGTACTGCAGCTCGTAGCGGGCCAGCGCCGCCATCGCCTCGTTGCGCAGCCGCGCGTGCTCGGTCATCAAGATCTCGGCCGGGGTGCGGTCGCGCAGCTCCGGGCGGGCGTGGGTCTGGGCGAACAGGCCGGGCACCACGCGGGCGCCCAGCCGGGCCACGCCCGTGTGCGCGACGTCCTCGCCGGCGAGCAGCCGCAGGTAGTGGCTCTTGCCCGAGCCGTTCGAGCCGAGCACGGCCACCCGCTCGCCGTACCAGATCTCGCTGTCGAAGGGCCGCATCAGCCCGGTGAGCTCCAGCGCCTCGCAGATCACCGCGCGCTTGCCCGTACGGCCGCCGCGCAGGCGCATCTTGAGGTTCTGGTCGCGTGGCGGGACCTCCGGAGGACCGGCCTCCTCGAACCTCCGCAGCCGCGTCTGGGCCGCCTGGTAGCGGGAGGCCATGTCGGAGTTGTACTTGGCCTTCTGCTTGAGCATCAGGACGAGGGCCTTGATCTTGGCGTGCTCCTCGTCCCAGCGGCGGCGCAGCTCCTCCAGGCGCTCGTTGCGCTCGCGCCGGGCCTGGGCGTAGCCGGCGAAGCCGCCGCCGTGCACCCAGACGCCCCCGGACTCGACCGTGACGATCTGCCGCGCGGCGCGGGCCAGCAGCTCGCGGTCGTGCGAGACCAGCAGCACCGTCTTGGGCGTCTCGCGCAGCCGCTCCTCCAGCCACAGCTTGCCCGGGACGTCGAGGTAGTTGTCCGGCTCGTCGAGCAGCAGCACCTGGTCGGTGCCGCGGAACAGCGCCTCCAGGACGAGACGCTTCTGCTCGCCACCGGACAGCGTCTTCACGTCGCGCCAGCGGGCACGGTCGTACGGCGTGCCGAGGGCCGCCACACAACAGGCGTCCCAGAGCACCTCGGCGTCGTACCCACCGGCGTCGCCCCAGTCCGCCAAGGCCTTCGCGTAGCGCATCTGGGTGGGCTCGTCGTCACGCTCCATCATGGCGAGCTCGGTCTGCTCCAGCGCCCCGGCCGCGTCGCGTACGCGCTGCGGCGCGGTGGTCACGAGCAGGTCGTGGACGGTCGACTCGTCGCGGATGTTGCCGATGAACTGCCGCATCACGCCCAGGCCGCCGCTGCGCGTCACCGAGCCGCTCTGGGGCTCGAGGTCGCCGGCGACCAGGCGGAGCAGTGTCGTCTTGCCGGCGCCGTTCGGCCCGACCAGCGCGGCCACGGTGCCGTCGGCGACACGGAACGAGGCGTCGGACAGCAGCACCCGTCCGTCGGGAAGGGTGTGATCAAGATGCGCGACTTCGACGTGGCCCACGTTCGTCAAGTCTGGGCCATCGGCGGACCCGGCCCAACCGCTTTTCCGCTCAGCCGCGCTTGCCGAGGGTGTTCCAGCGGGACGGCGGCCAGATGATCACGAAGGCGCGGCCGATCACGTCGTCGACCGGGACCGTGCCGTTTCCGCCGTCCTGCAGGTGGAAACGGGAGTCCGCGGAGTCCGCGCGGTGGTCGCCCATGACCCACAGGCGGCCGGGCGGCACCTTGATCGGACCGAACGGCCGGTGGTCGTCCTCGAAGATGTACGGCTCGTCCAGCGGATGCCCGTCGACGATCACGCGGCCCTGGGCGTCGCAACACCTCACGGTCTGACCGCCGACCGCGATCACCCGCTTGACCAGGTCCTTCTCGCTCGCCTGCGGCAGGCCGAACGCCCCGCCGACCCAGTTGAGCGCGCGCCGGACGGGGTTCGTCGGCTTGGCGAACTGCGCCTCGGGCTCCCACGACGGCGGCGCGCGGAACACCACGATGTCGCCGGGCCGCGGGTCGTGCAGCCGGTAGCCGATCTTCTCCACGAGGATGCGGTCCCCGGTACACCCGGCGCAGCCGTGGAGCGTGCGCTCCATCGACTCGGACGGGATGAAGAAGGCCTGGACCAGGAAGGTCTTGATCAGCAGCGACAGCACGAGTGCGACGCCGATGAGAATGGGCAGCTCACGGAGGAAGGAACGGTTCCGTTTCTTCTCCGGGGCCTCCTTCTCGGACCTCTCAGTGGCTTCCGGCTGAGGGTCCTTCTGGGGTTCCGCCTCGGGCGTGGACTCGTCTGGCACGTCCCGTACGGTAGACCGCCCGGTCGTGTGAGTGACATAAGGGGGCTCGCGGAGGCGCGTCGTCCCCACGCGGTGCCGGGGGCCGGTACGCTCGGCTGCGTGAGTCGGGAAGGTGTCACTCCTCAGTCTGAAGACTTCTCCGCCTGGTACAACGAGGTCGTCATCCAGGCCGAGCTCGTCGATCGTGGCCCGGTGCGCGGCACCATGGTCATCCGGCCGTACGGCTACCGCATGTGGGAGCTGCTGCAGGCCGACCTCGACGGGCGCATCAAGGAGGGCGGGCACGACAACGCCTGCTTCCCGATGTTCATCCCGGAGTCCTACTTCAAGCGCGAGGCCGAGCACGTCGAGGGCTTCTCGCCCGAGCTGGCCGTCGTGACGGTCGCCGGGGGCAAGGAGCTCGAGGAGCCGCTGGTCGTACGGCCCACCTCCGAGACGGTCATCGGCGAGTACATGGCCAAGTGGATCGACTCGCACCGCGACCTGCCGCTGCTGCTCAACCAGTGGGCCAACGTCGTACGGTGGGAGCTGCGGCCGCGCATGTTCCTGCGCACCACCGAGTTCCTCTGGCAGGAGGGCCACACCGCCCACGCCGACGAGGACGACGCGATGCGCGAGACCATGTGGGCGCTCGACGCCTACGCGGGCCTGGCGCGCGAGCTGGCGGCGATCCCGGTCATCGAGGGGGAGAAGACCCCCAGTGAGCGGTTCGCCGGCGCGGTGCGCACCTACACGATCGAGGGCATGATGCGCGACGGCCGGGCGCTGCAGTCCGGCACCTCGCACTACCTCGGCACCAACTTCGCCAAGGTCTTCGAGATCCAGTACCAGGACGAGGGCGGCAAGCTCGTCCACGCCCACACCACGTCCTGGGGCCTGAGCACCCGCATGATCGGCGGCGTGATCATGACTCACGGCGACGACAAGGGCCTCGTCCTGCCGCCGCGCATCGCGCCGTACCAGGTCGTGGTCGTCCCGATCGGCCGCGGTGACGCCGCGGAGCGTACGATCCCGGCCGCACGCGAGCTGGCCGCCACGCTCAAGAAGGCCGGCATCAGGGTGCACGTCGACGACAAGCGCCCGCAGCTCTCGCCCGGCTTCAAGTTCAACGACTGGGAGATGCGCGGCGTCCCGGTCCGGCTCGAGCTCGGCCCGCGCGACCTCGACGGCGGCGTCGTCACCCTGGCCCGCCGCCTCGGCGACCAGGGCAAGGAACAGGTGCCGCTCGACCGGGTGGCCGAGGTGCTCCCGGGCATCCTGGAGGACTTCCAGGCCTTCCTGTACGACCGGGCGACGCGCTTCCGCGACGAGCGCATCGCCACGGTCGAGAGCTGGGACGCCTTCCCCGGGCAGGTCTCGACCGGCTGGGCACGGGTGTTCCACTGCGGCCGCACCGACTGCGAGGACGCGATCAAGGCCGACACGGCCGCGACGCCGCGCTGCATCCCGAGCGAGGCACCGGACGAGACCGGCGCCTGCTTCCGCTGCGGCGAGCCGTCCGCCTACGGACGACGCATCCTCTTCGGCCGCTCCTACTAGGCCCTGAGAACTTCTGAGAGAATCTTTTTAGGGCGATGCTCCACTTCGACCACCCCAGGCCCGAGCCGTGGGGTGTACCGCGGCGGGCGATGCAGGGGCGGATGCCCTTGGCCGGGACCAGCCGACGATGTTCGTCGTGGTCATAGGCCCGGTCGACGGATTCGGCCGCGCCACACCAACCCTCCACCCAAGATCATTGTTAGGAGTTCTCAGGGCCCCCGGCGGGCGGGCGGTAGGCAAGCCGTCCCTGCCGGGCCTTCCTGCGGGTCAGCAGCGGCTGCAGGAACCACGCCCACAGGCTCAGGAGCACCACGCCCGTGGCCGTCGTGGCCGCCAGCCATGAGGAGAAGTAGCCGCGCGCGGCGACCGCCACCGCGCTGGCCATCGAGACGGTCAGCGCGATCGCGCCGGAGATCTCGTAGCGGTTCGAGCGGCTGATCACCACGTCCTTGCGGCCCGAGTGGAACAGGACCCGGTGCTGGGCGGCGGGTGCGATGAAGCAGATCGAGGCGATCGCCGCCGCGACCAGCGAGACGTAGTACACCCAGCGGCCGGCGTGGCCGACGCGGCCGAAGCCGTTGGAGAACGGCAGCGTCAGCAGGAAGGCGAACAGGAACTGGACTCCGGCCGTAACGACGCGAAGACCCTGGAGCAGCTCGATGAGTTCCCGGTCGAGACGCTGTTTCGGCGTCTCGTCGCGTTCGGGTCCCACGGCTGCTCCCGGGTCTTCGGTGTCGTCCCGGGTGAGGCGGGGGGTCAGCTCGCGACGGCGAGCTCGGTCAGCTCCTCCTCCGGCATGGTCTCCTCCGGCGCGGGCTCGGGGGCGGGGCGCACGGAGTCATAGACCTTGAGGGTCTCGTTTGCGATCCGTTCCCAGGAGTAGCGGGCGCGAACCCGATCGGCGCCGCCGATCCCGAGGGCGGCCAGGTGGGTCCGCTCGGCCAGCAGGCCGCGGATGCGGTGGGCGAGCTCGACCGGACGCCCGGGCCGGACGTAGACCCCGGTGACATCGTCGATCACCGTGTCGAGGTGGCCGCCGATGGCCGTGACGACGACCGGCGTCCCGCAGGCCATCGACTCGACCGGCACCCGGCCGAAGGACCCGTACGAGGGCAGGCTCACCGTCAGGTCCGCCGACCGCAGCAGGCCGGGGACGTCGGCCGAGTCGACCCGGCCGAGGAAGGTGACCCGGTCCTCGACGCCGGCCTCCTTGGCGGCGATGCGCAGGCGGTGGATCTCCTCGTCGCCGTCCAGCTCGGCCTTCGGCGGGCCGCCCGCGACGACCAGCTCTGCCTCGGGGATGCGGGCCAGCGCCTCGATGACCGTGGTCACGCCGTGCCCGGCGAGCCGGCGCGACAGCATGACGATGCGCGGCGACTCGGCGCGGGGGAGCAGCAAACGGCCCTGCGGGCTGAACCTGTCGCTGTCCACGCCGGAGGGTACGGCGGCGATGTGCGGCCGGGCGACGCCGATGCGAGCGAGCTCGGCGCTCTCGCTCTCGGTGGTGGCGATCAGGGCGGAGACACCGCGCCCGATGGCCCGCTCCATCCGCAGCCGGGCCGGGGACGCGCCGCCCTCGGCGCGGGCCTGCAGGGACGCGAGGCCGTGGAAGCTCTGTACGACGGGGATGTCCAGGCCGTCGGCGGCCGACAGCGTGGCCAGGCCGCTCAGCCAGTGGTGCGCGTGGATCACGTCAGGGCGCTTGTCGGCCAGGCGCTTGGCCAGCCGGTCGGCGAACTCCTTGATGTGGGGGAGAACCTCCTGCTCCGACATCGGCACGGCGTTGCCGGCGGAGATGGACTCGACGTACACGCGGGGCGCGAGGCGGACGCGCTCGCCGGAACCGAGGCCGTCCCGGCGCGTGTAGACGGTGACCCGATGTCCCTTGCGGCCCAGTTCGCGGGCGAGCTCGGCGATGTGAACGCGGAGGCTCTCGTTGGAGGCTCCGGTGGCGACCGGGCTGACGTGTACGGAGACCATGGCTATGTTCATTGCGGTTACTCCTGGATATCCCTGGGGTGGGGGCTCATGTGCGCGGTCGTACGGGTCCCGGCAGGGACCTCGGCGCGACCGCGGCGGAGATATGAGCGCGTGCTCTCGCGACCGAATTGCGAGGGCGTGCGCCCCGCCGCCGGACGAGCGTCCGGTGTGGCGGTGAAGGAGGAGACGACGTGCGTCAGTCGCGTTCTGGCGGAACAACTGAAAAGACGCATGCACACCCCTCCGGAAGTTGAGAGCGGGCATGCCGCTCTCCCGAGGTGTGCCTGCGTCTTAGGCACAATCGCTTACTCTTCCTCTTACCTGCCCAAGGGGTTCCTAAACATGATCGCGAAAAAACTTTCCGGGACGGTCAGCCGGTCACGCGCAGGGCGAGCATCGACACGTCATCGCGCAGGTCACCGTCGCAGAACTCCAGCAGCGCCTGTTCGACCGCCCGGGTCAGATCGCCGACGGGCCGGTCGGCGTGGGCGGCGAGGATCTCGATGAGGCGCTCGTGCCCGAACCTCACCCGCGCGGCGTCGGACACCTCGGGCACGCCGTCGGAGTAGAGGAAGAGCGTGTCGCCGGGGTCCAGGTCGAGCCGCTCGACGCCGACGCCGAAGTCGTCCTCGAAGAGCCCCATCGGGATGCCGCCGCCGCTCGTCGTACGGATCAGGCCGTCGCGGCGGATCAGGATCGCGGGCGGATGGCCGGCGCTGGCGACCGTCAGCGTCAGGCCCTCCTCGCGCGGTTCCAGGTAGGCCATCACCGCGGTGACGAAGCGCTCCTCGTCGATGAGCGCCTCGTTCATCATCGACATGACCTCGGCGGGCTTGGGGTGCCAGCGGGAGAGCAGCCGGATGCCGTGCTTGGCCGCCGCGGTGACCGCGGCGGCGTCCTCGCCCTTGCCACAGACGTCGCCGAGGACCAGGCCCCAGCCAGAGCCGGTGGTGAAGACCTCATAGAAGTCGCCGCCGAAGCCGGCGTCGCGGGTCGCCGGGTGGTGGCGGCCGGCCACCTCGGCGCCGGGGATCTCCGGCAGCTCGCGCGGCAGCAGGCCCGCCCGCAGCCGCTCGGCCACCATCGACCGGCGCCGGTAACGCCGTCCCGCCCGGATGACCAGGGCGAGGTTGCGGGCGAGGCGCTCGACCAGCCCGAGGTCCATCAGGTCGAACGGCCCCTGCTCACCGGACACGGTCAGCGTCAGGGTGCCGTGGCGCCGCTCGCCGTCGTCCAGCGGCACGCACATCAGGGAGGACGCCTCGATGAGCCCGCACACCGGAGGCCCGGCCGGGCTGGTGCCGAGCGCGCTGAGATCGTCGAGGTGGGCCTGGAGCACGGACCGGCCGGACCGGTGGACCGAGGCGGGCACCGTGTCGGGTGCGGGGTCGAGGTCCTCGAGCATGTGGGCGACCTCGCTGCTGCGCAGGTCGTCCGGGCCGATCACCACGTGCCGGAGCAGGCGCTCGTCGGTCTCCAGGTCGATGAAGACCCAGTCGGCCAGCTCGGTGGCGAGCAGCCGCGCGCAGCGGCGTACGGCGACGGACTCGGTGAAGGACTCGTCGTCCAGCAGCACGCCGGTGGCGGTGGCCAGGACGTCCATGCGGTGCACCACGGTGGCGACGGCGTCGTCGGTCGCGGTGACCTGCTGGGGGAGGTCCTGGGCGGCGGGTTCGCGGGTCGAGGGTGCGGTGGCCGCGACCACGAGAGGCTCCGGCTCTCCGGTGACCCAGATGCGGGCGAACGTCACGTCCACCTCGACCGGGCCGTGCCCGGACAGCAGCCGTACGCGGGAGCGCCGCCGGCGGCCCGAGTGGAACACCCCGGCCACGTGGGAGCCCACCGTGGCCCGCGTCGCCAGGTCGCAGAACATCGGGAACGGCTTGCCGGTGAGGTAGCCGGCCGATGATCCGAGCAGCGCGCCGGCCTGCCGGTTGACCCGGCGTACGGTGCCGTCGCGCTCCAGCAGGAACAGCGGCACCGGGGCGTCCTGGAAGACCGTGCGCAACAGCCGTCGCTCCCCGTCGGCCGCGTCGTTCCGGGCCCGGGTGGAGGTCTGGTCGGTGCCGGTGGCCCGCAGCACCGCCACGGCGCGCTCGAGGTCGGCCAGAGCGGCTTCCAGCAGCGCTCCGCGGTCGGCGCCGGGCAACAGGGCCGCGCTGCGCAGCTCTCCGGCCCGCGACTCCAGCTCGGCGGTTTCGGGGCGCAGTGCCTCAGGGCGAAGAGGCTCGTGCTCTTGCTGGTCGGGAATGCTGCCCTCCGGCTGCGGGGTGGATCGCCTCGGATGCGATCCTGGTCGGCTGTGCGTACTCTAACCGGCCGCCGGAGGACCCGGCGAGGACCTGACTACCGGTGATCGAGACCTTCCGCGCGGTGTCCGGAGACGATGCGCTGGGCGATGGCCGTGAGCTTGACGTGACGGGTCTGGGAGATCCGCTTCAGCTCGTTGAACGCGGTCTCGGCGTCACACCCCATGGCGTGCATCAAGACGCCCTTGGCCTGGTCGACGATGGAGCGGGCCTCGACCGCCTGGCGGAGCTGGGTGGCGGTGCGGTGGGCGTCCTCGTACATGCGGGTGTTGGAGACCGCGGCCCCGCCCTGCGCGGCCAGCAGCGAGCCCAGGCTGAGCTCGTCCCGGTCGAGCGCGCCGGGCACGGCGCCGTACACCGTCAGCGTCACGATCATCGGGCCGGCGCGGTGGACGGTGTCGGCGAAGCAGCGCACGCCGCGCTGGAGGGCGAGGGGCGTGTAGTCGGGCCAGCGCGTCTCGGCGAGGGTGTCGTCGCAGAAGGCCGGGACCTCGCTGCGCGCCACCTCGATCATGGGCCCGGCGCGGCGGGCGCACTGGATCTCACTGAGATAGGCCAGGTCGGGGTGGGTGCCGGCCTGGTCGAGCGGCTCGGAGATGTCTCCCGCGCTCCAGCGGACCGCCGTGGCGCCGGCGCATCCCTGGACGGTATGGGTGGCCAGCTCGGTGACCCGCCGCAGCGCGGCCGTCGCCGAGGCCTCGTGCACCAGGCCGAGCCGGGCGACGTGTGCCGCGAGCTCGCTGCTGATCTGCGGTTGGTACCCCACGAGTGTCACGGTAGCCGCTGTTCAGAGCTTTGGGGGTATCCATCCGGCACCGGTGAGAGCCGTGGGCTCGTCTCGGTCGGAGGTCAGATCCCCGATCGAGACGACGCCCACGAGCCGGCCGTCCTCGACGACGGGCAGACGCCGGACGGCACGGTCGAGCATGAGCCGCAGCGCGGTGTCGGTGCCGTCGTCCGGGCCGACCGTCACGATGCCCGCGCTGCAGACGTCGGCGAGGCGCGTGCCGGTGAGGTCCCGTCCTTCGGCCACCGCGCGCACGACGATGTCACGGTCGGTCAGCAGACCGCACAGCATGCCGTCCTGGGTGATCAGCACACCACCGATCTCCTGGTCGCGCATGAGCCGTGCCGCTTCGGTAAGCGGAGCGTCCAGGGGCAGGGTGATGGGCTCTGGCTTCATGACTTCGCGAACCTGTCGCGCCATTGCCGGCTCCCTCCGCCCTGACATGCGCCGCCTACCCAAGCGAGCGGGTCTTATTCCGAAGACTCTTCCGCGACCTCTGTCAGAAGTCGAAGACCGAGCCCGTCTTGTCGCGCATGACGCAGCTGTTCGGGAACTTCTCGGTGAAGCGGAGCGCCTGGCCCTGCCACTGGCCCTGCGCGGTCACGGTCACCGGCGAATAGATCATGAAGCAGGCGCGTGGGTTGGCCGCGGCCGGCATCTCCGCCAGCCGGCCGCCGGCCCTGGCGACGTCGGCGCAGGCCTCGGCCGCCTTCGGGTGCGTGCCGCCCGCCGGCTCACACTGCAGCGTCACCGTGCGCACCGGCCCGTTGCCGGCGCTGGTGTGGAGCACCAGGCGTGAGGCCTGCGGGATCGGGTTGACGGCGCTGAAGTACGCGGCCGGCATGGTACGGCCGGCCTTGCGGCTCAGCGTCTGGTTGGTGCTCCGGTCGTTGAGCGGACGGCCCTGCCGGCCCTGGCGGACCGGCCGGATCGGCCGGATCGGGCGGCCCGGACGGGCCACGACGCGCCGCGGCGGCATCGCGTTGGGCTGTGCCGCGGCGTTCTGCTGTGCCGCGCCCGGCTGCGCCGCGTTCGGCGGCGCTCCGTTCTGTGCTCCCGCGTTCGGTGCCGCCGCGCCCGGGGCCTCCGGTGCGCCGACGTCCGGCGCGTTGTTGCCCGGTGCCTCGGGCTGTTGCTGGGCGGAGCCCTGCAGCTCGGCGGCCTCCTTCAGAGCCTCGGCGGCCTCCGGCGGAAGCGCCGGGTCGTCGGCGTCGGCGAACCCGGTGTCGGCCCCCGTGCCCGGCCGTGAGGCCGGCCTGTTGCGCATGGGCATGGCCGGACGGCCGTGGGCGCCGGTCGCCCCGTGGGCGCCGGTCGCGGCGGGCGCGTGCTGCTCGTCGCCGCCGCCGTCCGCGTCCACCTTCACGTCGTTCTCAGGCGGGCGGCCCGGCCGGTTGCGCATGCCGCCCACCCTGCCGTGCATCGGGTGCCGGGCGTGGACGCCGTGCGCGGCCCGTGAATGACCGCTTGCCGCGGGCGGAGGCGCGGGCTTGCCGTAAGCAGCGTCGACCGCGTGCACCGGAAGCACGGCAGGAATTGCCGCGGCTATAGATGTCGCCAATATTCGTCGCATGTCGTTTTTTCCCCCCGAAAAAGACCGCCTGTTTCGGCGGAGTCTCAGTCGCATACTGTAGCGCATCGATCTCTCACGGTAATCGTGAAGCTGTGCTGTTTGTGGAGGCCAGAGGGCCTGTACGTCGATAAGATCGGGAACGAATCCCTACCCTCAGCCCGCTGCGCGCCGAGAGGAGCACGGTGTCCGAGCACGACTGGCAGACCGCCGTGCTTGCCGAGCTCGGCGTCCCGCGAACTGGGCTGGTAACACCCGATTCGACCGGTGCGTCCGCCCCCACGGCCGGGCACGCGGCCCCGCATCCGGAAGAGCTTCGCGAGCCGCCGCCGGCGCCGCGTCAGCCGCCGGCCACCCTCATCGACGAGCCTTCCCGGCCGGACGAGAAATTGTCCGTACGACCCGCTCCCACGCAGTGGGACGGGCCGAAGGCCGAAAGTGAACAATGGGGCGTCGCGCATTCGCGTACGGAAAGGCCGGCGGCCGCTTCCGCGAGCGCCGAGCCGTCGGCCGCGCCGGCACGTCCCGGGTTTCCCCAGCAGGCGCCGCCCGCCACGTGGAGCCCTCCACCGTGGGAGACGTCCCCGCCCGACGAGCGGACGCCGCCCCGGCCGGAGGTGCCCCAGGAGGAGGCGGCCCCCAACCAGGCGGCGGCCTGGGAGCTCGCCTCACAGACCTCCTGGGGACTGGTCGCCCAGGCGCCGTGGGGCACCGAGCCCCCGCCGGAGGACGAGGCCCCGCAGGGGCAATGGGAACGGTCCGACGCGGAGGCGTGGACGCCGGAGAGCACGAGAGGGCACCAGCCGTCCGCGCAGCCGGCCCCGGAGGACCTCGTCCGCCGCTCCACGCACGGCGACCGCCTCGTACGCCGGGTGGGACGCGGCGTGCGCCGCGCGGTGGGCACCGGCGCGGCGCACGAGATACGCAAGGCCGCCGACGTCGGGAGCCTCCTCGGCCGCCCGGTCTCCTCCTGCCGGCAGATCGCCGTCACCAGCATCCGCGGCGGCGCGGGCAAGACGACGGTGGCCGGGCTGACCGCCACCGTGATCTCGCAGTACCGCCAGGACCGCGTCCTCGCGGTGGACGCCGACTCCGGGCTCGGTTCGCTGCCGTTGCGCCTCGGTGTACGGGCCGAGCGCTCGCTGCACGACCTGACCGCGGCGAACCCCCGCAGCTTCGAGGAGACCACGCCCTTCCTCAGCCGCACGGGGGACGGACTCTGGGTCCTGTCGGGCACCGCGGGCGGCCACATCACCCATGAGCTGGACCTCGACGCCTTCAAGGCGGCGGCGGGGCGGATGACCCGCTACTTCTCCGCCCTCGTGATCGACTGCGGGGCCGGCCTGCTGCCGGAGCTGCAGCGCGGCATCCTCGGCGACGCGCACGCCCAGGTCATGGTGACCCCGGGCACGGTCGACGGGGCGCTCAGCGCGCAGGGCGCCCTCGAGTGGCAGGCGCGCAACGGCTTCCAGCACCTGCTGACCCGTACGGTGGTCGCGTTCGTGACGCACACCCCCCACGTCGACGCCGATCTGACCCGCGCGGCGCAACTGCTCAGCGGCGGCGGGATGCCCGTGGTGCACATGCCCTACGACCGGCACCTCGCCACCGGAACGGCGATAGAGTCCGCGCGGATCGGCCAGGAGACGAGAGCGGCGGCGATACGTGTCGCGCTGGAGGCGTTCGCCCGGGCGACCAGCGTCTGACAACGACCGAAACGAGGAGGTCCGCGGCTTTGACCAGCGACATCGTCGCCCTGGTGCGTAACGAGCCGGATATTTCCACGGTCGTCGAGGGCATGATCGCCTTTGGTGAGTCGCTGCGCGTTCGCGAGGCCGGCACCGGCGGGCTCCACCTCTACGATCTCGACGGCCGGCTCGCGGTCTCGATCGAGGCGCCGGAGCTCGTACGCGTCCCCGGCGAGGTCGAGCGCCTGCTGGGCCCGCAGATGGCGGGCAAGGTGCGCCTGCCGACCTGGTGGGTGGAGGTACGCGCGGCCGCCGGCGTACCCGAGGCCCGGCGCATCGCACGCAGGTTCGCCGACGACATCGTGCACTGGCAGGGCGGCGCGGTGTGGCCGCCGCCCCCCGAGGAGGCGCCGTGAGTCATCCGGCCGCCGACGCGCTGACCTCCAAGGCGATGGTGGTGCTGCAAGACCGCCCGGTGGTGCCGTTCACCACCTGGCTCGCCGAGGGACTGCGGCTGTGCAGCGAGACCCGGCGCGGCCTCCAGGTCGTCACACCGGCCGAGTCGCGCATCACGATGCCGCTGCGGCTCGTCCTGACCGGGCCGAACAGCCGCTGGGTCGTCCGCGCCGACGGCGGCTACTACGACGGTCTCACCGGCGTGCCCCTGCTGTGGGACGGCGCGGCCTTCGTCGTCGATCCCGCCGCGCGGGCGTACGCGCCGGGGTACACCAAGCCGCCGAACGTCCCGATCGGCGCCCAGCTCACCGTCACCCTCCGCGTACGGCACACGGCGGAGTCCGTGATCGGGGGAGCGGCCGACCACATCTGCCGGTCGCTGACCGGCGAGCCGCCGGGCGGGTGGGGCACCTCCGAGCCCGCCACCGGGGTGTGGCGCGTCGAGGACCTCGCCGAGATGTTCGGGTCACGGGTCTCGGCCGCGGTCTGGCTCACCGTCGTGGGCGGAGGCGAGGGCGGCCCCCCGGTCGTCGGCACGATGCTGCTGTCCGAGGTGGACGGGGCCGCCGAGGAGGCGGTGACGCTGGTGATCGGCTACACCGATCCGCAGGAGGCGCCGATCGCGGCGCTGCCGGCCGCCGTCGGAACGCTCGCCGCGGCCTTTCCGCTGATCTCGTGCTTCGCCCAGCTCAGCCCGGGCAACACCGACCTCACCACGGGGCCACGGTGGGTGGGGCCGGCCGGGCCCGTCGGCCTGGCCGTGAGCGGCTCCGCGCCGGGGCCGCCCGGGGTGCCCGGGCAGCAGATCGGCGAAACGCGGTCGCCGACGATGTGGTACTCCCTCGGCGACGGCCGCAGGCAGGACGCCTGGCAGCGCTACGAGCAGCTCACCGGCTACCTGCGGGCGCAGGCGTCCTGAGGATCGGTCAGGCCGCGCGTACGACGCTGACGCGCGGGGCGTACTCCCGCAGTTGCTCGCGCAGCTGGCGGCGGCCGCGGTGCAGCCGGGACATCACCGTGCCGATGGGCGTGCCCATCATCGTGGCGATCTCCTTGTAGGGGTAGCCCTCGATGTCGGCGAGGTAGACGGCCGTACGGAACTCCGGGGCGAGCGCCCGCAGGGCCCGTACGACGTCGGAGTCGGGGAGCCGGTCGAGTGCCTCGTGCTCGGCCGAACGCAGCCCCGTCGAGGTGTGCGACTCGGCGCGGGCGAGCTGCCAGTCCTCGATCTCCTCGGTACCGGCCCGCTGGGGCTCACGCTGCTTCTTGCGGTAGGTGTTGATGAAGTTGTTGGTGAGGATGCGGTGCATCCACGCCTTGAGGTTCGTGCCTTCCTCGAACTGGTGGAAGTTCACGTAGGCCTTGGCGAGGGTCTCCTGGACGAGGTCCTCGGCGTCTGTGGGGTTGCGCGTCATGCGTACCGCGCTGGCGTACAGCGGGTCGATGAGCGGCCTGACGTCGCGTTCGTAGCGCTCGTCATCGTGGCGGCCCGCTGTGGGTGCCGCAGTGGTCATTCTCGCTCCGTAGGGTGCTGAGCTGGGCGAGGGGGCCGGATCGCGCCGGGTTTGGGGGCCGGGCTGGGCATCACTCTGGGTGCGGAGCAGCACTCCGCTGACTGCCGGCTTCTTCGCCCAAGAGGAAAATCGGACAATGGTGCCCGCCAGGGGCCCGGACGCGGGCTGGCTGGAAGGCACTTGACGGTCTTGCGCCTTACCGATGCACAACCGGATGCGCAGCGCTTACCGCGAGCCATGAGTCTAACGCGAGAACGCCACGGTGAAAAGTGGTTTTGGTCACGATCTGTGGTGATCCGACTCGCGGGCCAATACCGGTCCTTCCGGGATAAAGCCTACGTGACCTGGTGAGACTTGAAAAGACTTGGCACGGTTGAGTGGTCAGTGACAGGTGGGGCGATCACGCGCGGTAGGCATCAGTGGGGCCGGGCCCGGCGGGGGTGGTGGCCCATCATGACGACGCGCACGATCTCCTCGGCGTACACGGCGGGGTCGGCCGGCATGCCCGTCGTCTCGGCCATCGCCTGGGGCGGGGTCAGCAGGCGGACGAAGGCGTAGTGGTGGCATGCGCCGATGAGGGTCGCGGCGAGGAACGGAGGGCGGGCGTACGTGGCCAGCCGCCCGGTCCGCTGCTCGGCCTCCAGATAGCCGACCACCGCGGCATGCCCGAACACCGCCCCGGCGGCACTTCCCGTCCCGGGGCTGCTTCCCGCGCCGGCGAGACCTCCCGTGCTGGCGGCGCTTCCCGTTCCGGCGGCACCTCCCACGCCGGCGGCTGCCGCACCATGCCCGCCCTGCGCGGGACCGCCGGCACCGGGTGCCTGGTCGGTGGGGGTTTCTGTGGAGACTTCCACGCCCCGCCTGTGGCCGAGCCAGTCGCGTAGGGCGGGGTCGCCCAGGGCCGGGCCGGTGAGGGGGAGCAGGTCCGTGAAGAAGGCGATCTCGGCCTCGGCCAGCTCGGCGAGGTTGCCGTCGACCGTGCCCTCGCCCACGCGCCCCGCCAGGCGTACGAGTGCCTCGTGGAGTCCGTCCGTGACCGAGGCCAGGGACGCCGCGATGAGCTCGCTCTTGTTCGCGAAGTGGTTGTAGATGCTGCCCTCGGCCACCCCGGCCGCGCGGGCGATCTCCCTGGTCGTGGTGCCGGTGAGGCCGCGGTCTCGCATCACCGAGACGGCCGCCGCCAGGATCCGGTCGCGCATCGAGTCCCGCATGGTCCTCCACCTGGACTTTCGCCGCGAACGCTACCACGAAGCCCCTGAGTGAGCGTTCACTCAGAAAAAAGTCCGGCCGAACGCGCAATCCAAACCGGGGTTCCGACAAATACCAGGTGAACCCCGAAAACCGACCGGATCGAGGAACGCCCGCGATGTACCCGGAACTCCGCGACAAGGTCGTGCTCATCACCGGCGGCTCACACGGGATCGGCGCCGGCACCGCTCGCGCGTTCGCCGCCGAGGGAGCCGACGTCGCCGTCGTCGGCCGGGACCGCCTCGCCCTCGACCTGGTCACCGCCGAGACCGGAGGAGTCGGGATCGTCGCCGACGTCACGCGCCCGGACCACCTCGAGAGCGCGCGGGCGCGTGCGGAGGAGGACCTCGGCCCGGTCGACATCCTGTGCGCGTTCGCCGGGATGAGCGTCAAGGAGTGGCACGGCGCCGTCGGCGGCAACCTCACCGCGACGTTCCTGACGCTGAAGGAGTTCCTGCCCGGCATGCGGAAGCGCCGTACGGGATCGATCATCACGATGTCGTCCTCGGCCGGGCGGCGACCCTCCGGCCTGCCCGCAGGCGGCCCCGAGGGCACCACGGTCGCCCGCGACGCCGCGAAGGCGGACGTGCAGGCCCTCACAATGCACGTCGCGGCCGAGGTCGCCTCCGACGGCGTACGGGTCAACTGCCTCGCACCCGGCGCGAGACACCCCGAGCGCACCGACCGGCTCGAGGCCATGGCGGCCACCCATCCACTCGGCCGGACGGTCCACGTCCCCGATGTCGCCGGGGCCACCCTGTACCTTGCCTCCGGCCGGTCGTCGTGGCCGACCGGGCTCATTCTCGACGTGGCCGGGGGCCGCACGATGCTCTGAGCTCGCGGAGATGCCCGTACGGCTCTGGCGGCATGCCCTGTTCTGCCCGCTCACGCCCATTGATGCGATCGTTGACGGAAACAGCAGCGAATCAGCCCGGCGATCTGTAGCGTCACCCTCACAGCGGGTGCGGGGGGCCGTGCACAGCGCTCGTCCGGGGAGGTGTTCTTCGTTGGTGAAACGTCAACACGCCACCGCGCGAGCGGCAGGCACCGGTTCACCACGGCTGCTCGACGAACACCTGCTCGGGCTCGCCCCGATGGCCGTGATCCTGATCAACGACTTCGGCCACGTCACCCATTGGAACAACACGGCCAACGACATCTTCGGGTTAGCCCACGAGGACGCCGTCGGACACCCCCTGCGCACACTCCTGCGGCTGCCCCAGGAGCACCGGGACGCGTTCGAACCCGGAGGCTCCCGCATCCGGCACGTATGGACCGGCATCTTCCACGTCCCGCGCGCGGACGACAGTGAGACCAACGAGATCGCCTGGTGGGTCTATCCGCTGACGGGCCCGGACCGCGTCCGCATCCTCGTGATCGCCGCCGACGCCCATCGGCTGCGCGACGGAGGTCCCGGCCTGGCCCTGGGCGAGGTCGTCGTCTCCGCGCCGTCCCAGACGTCGCTGACAACCGAGAGCGGCGTGCAGGTGCTGCGCGTCGAGCCGACGCTCCTGACGGTGAGAGGGCCCGACGCGGTCATGCTCGACCGGCGGCTCACCGAGATGCTCCCGGCCATGCCGCCCGGCGCCGCCGAGCCCATCGTCCGGCAGATCCTCGACCGCGGCTATCCGGCGGTCAACGTCAGCGTCACCGCGCGGCTCCCGTTCGCGGCCTATCTCGGCCCGCCGCCGAAGGAACAGCTGATCCGCGAGGTCGAGGAGCCGCCGGGCGAGCCCGTACGCGTGCGCTCCATCGACCGTTCCGCCGCCAAGGAACGGCTCGACTTCCTCAACGAGGCCGGATCCCGGATCGTCGACACCCTCGATCCGGTGCAGACCGCCGCCGCGCTGTGCACCGCGCTGGTGCCCAGGTTCGCCGACTTCGCCGACGTACAGCTCCTCAAGTCGATCGTCTCCGACGAGGAGCTGCCGCCGCTGACGCCGGACGAGTCGCCCACCGCCGTACGCGTGGCCGTGAGCCACGACGACGCGTACGGCCAGTGGGACACGCTGGCCCCGCGCGGAGAGACGCTGCGGCTGCCGGCCAACA
Organism: Actinomadura sp. DC4; assembly: GCF_030406325.1. Lineage (GTDB taxonomy): Bacteria > Actinomycetota > Actinomycetes > Streptosporangiales > Streptosporangiaceae > Actinoallomurus. The sequence continues at coordinate 85,837 of NZ_JAUEQY010000020.1, forward strand.
CCCCGTTCACCCAGAGCCTCATGACGGGCCGGAGCGTCAACGTCCCGCGAATCGGCGAGAGGTTCGCCCGCCGGGTGTCGGACCGCTTCGCCGACGACCGCGACCTGCGGCCCCTCCTGCAGGGCCGGGCACTGCTCGTCTCACCGCTGATCGCGCGCGGCACCGGGCTGGGCAACCTCACCCTGCTGCGCCGCTCCGACCGTCCGCCCTTCGACGAGGCCGACGTCAGGATGATCGAGGAGCTGTGCCGGCGTACGGCCCTCTACGTCGACAACGGCCGGCTCTACCGCCGCGAGAGCCGGGCCGCAGCCGAGCTGCAGAAGACCATGCTGCCCGACGCGCCGCCCGTCGTCGCCGGGGCGCAGATCTGCTACCGCTACGTCCCGGCCAACGAGGCCGTACGCGTCGGAGGCGACTGGTTCGACGCGATCCCGCTGCCGGGCGGCCGTCTCGCCCTGGTCGTGGGCGACGTCATGGGCCACGGGCTGACCTCCGCGGCGATCATGGGCCAGTTCCGGACCGCCGTACGCACCCTCGCCGCCCAGGACCTGCCGCCGGGCCAGTTACTTCGCCAGCTCGACGACCTCGCCCGCAGGCTCGGCGACGACTACATCGCCACCTGCATCTACGTCGTGTACGACCCGGTGGCGCGGCGGTGCGAGATCGCCAACGCGGGCCACCTGCCGCCGGTGCTGGTCTCACCGTTCGGCGACAGCGAGCTTCTGGACGTGCCGTCGGGCGCGCCGATCGGCGTCGGCGGCGTCGCCTTCGAGACCGCCGTGTTCGACGTCGAGGACGAGAGCCAGTTCGTGCTGTGCACCGACGGCCTCGTGGAGCGGCGCGGCCAGGCGATCGACGTGGGCCTCGCCGAGCTGCGGGAATACCTCAGCGGCCCACCACAGCCGCTGGAGCGGGTGTGCGAGACCTTGATCGAGGGCTTCGGCGCGACCGGCCGGCGCGACGACGACATCGCGCTGCTCGCGGTGCGCTTCAAGGGCATCCCGAAGGACGACGTGGTGAGCTGGACGCTGGAGGCCCTTCCGATCCACGTCCGCTACGCGCGGGAGCTGGCGAAGGAGACCCTGGCGACGTGGGGCCTGACCGGCCTCTCCGAGACGGTCGAGCTCATGGTCAGCGAACTCGTCACCAACGCCGTATGCCACGGCGCCGGCGACATCGGCCTCCGGCTGATCCGGACGGCGTCGCTGCTGTGCGAGGTCCGCGACGACGGGTACGACCTGCCCAACCTGCGCGGCACGGACCTGAACGCCGAGAACGGCCGGGGCCTCCAGCTCGTCACCGCCCTCGCCGAACGCTGGGGCGCCCAGCGCACCCCGACCGGCAAGGTCGTCTGGTTCGAGCAAACTCTCTAGGGCATGACTTTTGAGCGTTCGTTGTAGGTGCCGGTGAACTCCTGGCCCGAAAGGGCCTGGATCTCGCGCATGATCTCGTCCACCAGGGCCCGCCGGCCTCTCGCCGGGGGCATGTCGGCGAAGGACTTGTAGTCGATCGGCTTGCCGAACGTCACTCCGGGGCGGACGATGCGCGGCAGCCGGGCGCCGACCGGCATGATCCGCTGGGTGTCGCGGACCGCCACCGGGACGATGTTGACGTTGGCGTTGAGCGCCAGCCAGCCCACACCCGTGTGCCCGCGGTACAACCGGCCGTCCTCCGAGCGGGTGCCCTCGGGGTAGATCGCGAAGGCGTTGCCCTCGTCGAGGGTCTGCAGCGCGACGTCCAGCGCGGCGACCGCGGCGCGCTGTTCCGTACGCGGCACCGGGATGTGGCCCATCGCGCTGAGGAACGCGCCCAGCACGCTGGCCAGGCCGTGGCCCTCGAAGTATTCGGCCTTGGCCAGGAACGTGACGCGGCGGGGTACGACGAGCGGGATCAGCACGCTGTCCACGAACGACAGATGATTGCTGGCGAGGATGACCGGACCGTCGGCCGGTACGTTCTCCAAACCCGCCACCACCGGCCGGAACACGATCCGGAGCAGCGGGCGGACGACTCTGTACATGAATGCGTACAGCAACTGTGCCTCCCTGAACTCTCCGTAACCTTAGACCTTGAGAGCTGGAGAGGTCGTCGTTGGTTTCGTCTAGAGCTCGTACTGGTACTGCCGAGTCTTACGCAACGGCCGGAACCCGAGCCGCTCGTTGACCGCGAGCATGTGCTCGTTGTCCTCGGCGTTGTCGGTCTCGATCTCCCCGACGGCCGGCCATTCGGCGCGCAGCCAGTCGAGCATCGCCGCCTTGACCCACAGGCCCAGCCCGTTGCCCCGGTGGCCGGGGACCACCGCGGTGTCGTACTGGATCGCCCGGGTGCCGTCCCCGACCGGGATGACCAGCTCGGTGAAGCCGGCGATCTCGTCGCGGTGCAGCGCCGCGACGGTCAGGAGGGTGTCGCCGCGCTTCTCGACGACCTCGGCCATGTCCCGTACGCGGTCGGTGTCCCAGGTGGTCGTGCCGTAGTCCATGTCGCCGGTCGGCATGTCGCCCATGGCCGACTTGGCGGTCGCGAACGTCTGCGCGAACTCGCTGGGGACGACGCCCAGCCAGCGGGTCAGGCGGTAGTCCGGATGCTCGGCGTGGACGATCTCCGTGGGGTCGCCGGCGTCGTGCACGTTGAGCAGCAGCAGGCTGAGGGAGAGGACGCACGTGAAGCCCCGGGCCTCCAGGAACGCCATGCCGGGGGTGTCGGAGGACGCCTCGACGACGATGCTGCGCCGCTTTTCCTCCCGCGCCGCCTCGGCGATCGTCTCCAGCAGGAGCGTCCCCACGCCCCGCCGCCGGTGGTCCGGATGGACATCGAGGCAGAACTGGCCGAGATGGGAGCGCCCGGTGCCGTCGAACAACCGGAGCCGCGCGACCCCGGTCACCTCGTCGCCCCGCTTGGCCACCCACAGACGGTGATGGCTCTCCAGGCCCACCGTCGACAGGTCGCCGTGCACGTGGTCGAGCGTCGGCGCCGGCTCGCCGGGAAGATCGTGGGCCATCGAGGCGGCGAGTACGTCGCGCCATGCGGCGACGTCGCTATCCGAGACTTCGTGCAGTCTTTGAACCCTGTCCAAGGAGGCTCCTCGAATGGTTGGCTCGCCTTCCTATGGACCGTACGCGCCACGGCGGTGACACGTCTGTCATTCGAGGCAGCCGCCCAGCGGCGAACCTGTGGGTTTGTCCGAATATGAACCAGACTTCAGTCGTATTCGATCACGATTCGTCGGGCAGGGACCGCTCGGTCGCGAGCACCTTCCGCAAGACCGCCTGTCGGCGATATCCCATTCGTTCGACATGGAACGGGACCGACAGCGGACTAACCAGATCGGTGTCCGTGACCGCGACGACCGCTCCCTGTGACCGCCCCCACTCTTCGGCTGCCTCCATCAGGGCTGTGCCCACACCCCGGTGCCGGTAACCCTCCGTCACCGTGAGGAGGTTCACCACGAGCCGCGTACGGCCGAGGTCGCGCTGGAGCTGCCGGTGCGCGTCATACGATCCGCGCCTCGATCATCCCGGCCGGCACCCCGTCCTCCTCGGCGACGAGCCACCGGGTGTCGGCCGTACACGGCTCGCGGACGGCCTCCTCGAACCACTCGGCGAGCCCGTCGGCGTCGGGTATCCGGACCACCTCAGGGTCGGTCGCGGCGTAGTGACGGCCGGCGTCCGGCCAGGCCCGCGCGCAGCCCTCGCCGTCGCCGGGCCGTACGCCACGGATCATCGTCCGGGACAGGAGAGCGTGTGGAGCAGGCCGATCAGCGTCGCCCCGCTCACGATCTTTCCCTCGGCGATGAGCGTTCGGACCTGGTCGAGGGGGATCCACTCGATCCGATCCGCCTCGGTGATGTCGGTCGGCGGCCCGACGTGCTCGGCCCCGTCGGCGCGGAAGAGGTGGTGACGCGAGTCGACCGAGCCGCTGGAGGGCTGTGAGACGAGGATCGGCCGCAGCGGGCCCGGCCGCCACCCGGTCTCCTCCTCGGTCTCGCGGACCGCGGCCTCGGCGGGCGACTCGCCCTCCTCGATCCGGCCGGCCGGGATCTCCCAGCCCCAGGTGTCGGTGACGTGCCGGTGCCGCCACATCAGCAGCACCCGGTCACGGTCGTCCACGACCACGACGGCCGCCACGGGCCGCGCCATCCGTACGACATGCTGCTCGAACCGCCTGCCGTCCGGTAGCTCGACGTCGACCAGTTCGAGGCTCAGCCACGAGCTCTCGTAGATCGGCCGTGTTCCGTGGATCAGCCATTCCATCCGGCGACTCCCTTAGTAGGTTTCTCCGCAGACCGTACGGGGCCATCGCCGCCTTCGTCGCCGCATACACGGCCCAGGCCTACGACCCTGTCTCATATGTCACATCCGGCCTACTTTCGCCTCATCCGGCCATGGAGCCGCATCCCGGTCCGTTGAGGAGTTTCCTTGCCTGGAGTTCCCGACCATGACCCGGGGAGTCCTGGCGATGGCAAAACGAACCCGAAGGTGGGTGTGGTGGACCGGCATCGCCGCAGTGGGCGCGCTCGCCCTGTACGCCGGCACGTGGCGGATGTGGGCCCTGACGGTCCTCACGTGGTCCATGTACGAGCTGTGCTTCTGCCCGACCGTCTGCAGCGTCACCGCCGGGGAGGGCAGAGCGTGCCACAAGGACGCCCGTGGCCGCCTGTACGCCTGCAGGGCCGTCCCAGGTCACCAGCAGATCAAGACGGAGGCCCTGTGGCGGCTGACCGGAAACCCGTTCGCCCGCCTGCGGCCGACGTACGGCGACGGCGGCGGGTCACCCGCACACAGAAGGGCGCCCGCGCCCTCCGGTGAACACGGGTCCGTCGAGCCGAACCAGCGCCTGATGGCCTACCTCGCCGCCCTCGCCCTGGTGGTCGTCGTCGTCCAGACCGTCGTCGGGTTCGCCATGACGTGACGGGTGACCGGCGTCACAGGTGTTGTGTCTTCCATCCGGCGTTCGTGTGGCCCGCTCCCCGGAACATGTTCGTCAACAGGGCGGAGGAAACCATGCACGAATCACCTGTCGAACCGGATGACGAACAGCTCGTCGAAGAGCTGGCGGCCATTCGCGGCGAGCTATTCCGCGTGGACAACAAGTCGGGGACGCTCCTGACCCTGGCCGGCGCCGGATTCGCGTTGGTCGCGGCGGAGGAGCCGCAGCGGGGGCCGCTGACCGGTGGCCTGCTGGCGGCGGGCCTGCTGATCGCGGGTGTGGCGATGCTGCAACTGCTGTTCGTGGTCCGCCCGCGGCTGGGGCCGGCATGGGCCCGCAGGCTCGAAGGAGACCCGGTCGGCGCCCCGGCGGGACTCCGCGCGTGGCGGCGCAGCGAGCTGGCCGCGCTCTCGCGGATCGTCGTGGCCAAATACCGGATGCTGCGGGTCGCCGCGAGCCTCCTGATGTGCGCCCTGGCCTTGATGGTCGGTGCCCAGCTCGCGACGCTTCTGTGAGATGACCCCGACGTTGGGACGGATGATGACCTTGGGTGATCATGGTCGGATGGACGGCCTCGCGTCGATCGTGTCGCCGCAGGTCTGGGCGCGCATCATCGCGGCCGGTACACCGAAGACGTTCGAGCCGGGAGCGACGTTGCTCTTCGAAGGCGGCCGGGCCGACCGCGTCCTGGGCCTCCTGTCGGGCCGTGTCAAGGTGAGCCGCGTCGAACCCGACGGACGATCGCTGGTCCTGGCCGTACGCGGACCCGGCGAGCTGCTGGGCGAGATGGGACTGCTCGGCCAGGCCGAGCGATCCGCGACGGTCACGGCCATCGACGAGTGCCGTACCCAGGTGATTCACGCGGAGCGGTTCCTCGCTCTCGTCCAGGAGCTGGGCCTGGCCCAGGAGCTCCTGCGCCACGCCTTCCAGCGGCTGCGCCAGACCGAGCGGTTCTACGCGCAGCTCGCGGGCGCCCCCGCGGGGGCGCGTGTGGCGCGAGGGTTGCTCTGGCTGGCCGTCCCGGCGTCGACCTCCGATGGGTCCCGGGCGGACGGTCACCTCGACATCGGACTCGACCAGCGGGAGTTCGGCCAGGCGGTCCGCCTCTCGCGGGCGAGCGTCGCCGCCGAGCTCGGGCGTCTCCGGGCGGAAGGCATCGTGGTGACGCGCCGAGGCCGCATCGTCATCCAGGACACGGCGCGGCTGCGCGAGCTGGCCGCGGAGTAAGAAGTCGCGTCGGCGGCGCAGGCGGTCGTCATGAGCAGGTGCGCGAGGCGGCCGGGGAGGTCGCCGACGCCCACGGCCGTACGCTGCGGGCGGATGTGCCGCCGGAGGCGTGGGTCGCCTCCGGCAGCCCGGATCCGGAACGATTCAGCGACGGGAGCCCGCCTCGTGGCCGTGGTGCGTGATCCGGTCGACGTGGCGGCGAGGCCGCGCGGGGTCAGGGCAGCAGTTCCTGGACGGCGGTCTTCAGGCCGGCGATGGCCGCGCGGTAGAAGCGGGGGCCGTAGGACACGCGTGCCACGCCGAGTTCGCGGAGGGTGGACAGGCTCAGCTCCTCACCGGTGTTGCCGTTGACCGGGCCGGGGAGTTCGGCGAGGAGGGTGGCGAGGTCGCCCCTGCGGCGTACGCCGATCGGGTAGAGGCAGTCGGCGCCGGCGTCGCGGTAGAGCCGGCCGCGTCTGACCGTCTCGGCGATCCGGTCCGGCTCCGCGATCCCGCCGGCGGGCAGGAAGGCGTCGATGCGGGCGTTGACGACGATCGGGACCCCGGCGTCGTCCGCGGCGGAGCGGACCTCCGCGAGCCACTGGGCGTGCGCGCCGGCCTCGGCCAGGCCGCCCGCGCGGTGGTCGGTGTCCTCCAGGTTGCAGCCGACCGCGCCGATGTCCAGCAACCGGTCCACGAGTTCACGCGGCCGCATGCCGTACCCCGCCTCGGCGTCCACCGTTACCGGGACCGCCACCGCCCGCGCGACCCGCCCGGCGGCGGCGAACATCTCCTGCCACGGCGCGCCCTCACCGTCGGGGTGGCCGAGCATCGCCGAGATGGCGGCACTGGCGGTCGCGACCGCGGGAAACCCCGCTTCGGCCACGACCGCCGCACTGGCCGCGTCCCACACGTTCGGCAGCACGAGCATCTCCACGCCATGGAGCGCGCGAAACCTCTCGGCCTGCGTCTTCAGATCCGTCATCGAACGTTCTCCTTTGATTCCGTCTCGTACGGAAGGACACCGGGCCCGCCGCGAAGTGGTCGGACCGGCTATCGGAACTTTCAGTGTCCTCCGTCTTGGCCAAGCTCCGGCGTGCCCAACATCTAGTAGTGGTGAACCTCAGCGGCTACTACATGTATGGTTCTCGATGTTGCTGGTGCACCTGCGCCTCGTGTGGCAGGTGTCGTAAGAGGGAACCCGGTGTGAGTCCGGGACTGCCCCGCAGCGGTGAGCAGGAACGACCGCCGTCAACGGCACTGGGCCTCCGGGTCTGGGAAGCGACGGCCAGTAGGACACGCCCGGCTAGGCGTGGTGCCCGCGAGTCCGAAGACCTGCCAGCGACCCGTGCGCGTGAGCGTGCGGTCGTCCAGGCCTCGCGGGAGGGCCGGCGGCGGGGGCTCCGTGTTCTCCGTGCGCTTTCCCGTGCAGGCGAAGCTCCCGAGGGAGAGAGCACGTGACACAACAGCTCATCGCGCCACCCACGAGCAGCGCCGAGACCGAGGTCGAGCGGGCCTGCGCCGGGTTGCCGGACGTAGATCCGGGACGGCTGGCCGGCGACCTGCCCGAGGCCGTACGGCAGGCCGCGGCGCTGGTGGTCGCCGAACCCGCCTACTCCACGGTCGCGGCGCGGCTGCTGGCCCGACTGATCGCGGAAGAGGCCGGGCCGGCGACGTTCGCCGAGGCCGTCGCGGAGGCGTACGCGCAAGGGCTGCTCAACGAGGAGACCGCCGCGTTCGTCGCCCGTAACGCCGACGCGCTGAACGCCCTGGTCGACCACGACGCCGACGACCGGTTCACCTACTTCGGGCTGCGTACGGTCCTTGACCGCTACCTGCTGCGGCACCCGGCGACGCGCCGCGCGCTCGAACGTCCGCAGTACTTCTTCCTGCGCGTCGCGTGCGGGCTGGCCGAGACGGTCGCCGAGGCCGCCGAGCTGTACGGCCTGATGTCCCGGCTCGCGTACCTGCCCAGCTCACCGACCTTGTTCAACTCCGGCGCCGCCCGCCCGCAGCTGTCCTCCTGCTTCCTGCTGGACTCGCCGCGCGACGAGCTGGAGGCGATCTACGAGCGGTACGGTCAGGTCGCACGGCTCAGCAAGTACGCGGGCGGCATCGGGATCTCCTGGACCCGCGTACGCAGCCGGGGGTCGCTGATCAAGGGCACGAACGGGCACTCCAACGGCATCGTGCCGTGGCTGCGCACGCTGGACGCGAGCGTCGCGGCGGTCAACCAGGGCGGACGGCGCAAGGGCGCGGCCTGCGTCTACCTCGAACCCTGGCACGCCGACGTCGAGGAGTTCCTCGAACTGCGCGACAACACCGGCGAGGACGCGCGGCGTACGCACAACCTCAACCTGGCCAACTGGGTACCGGATGAGTTCATGCGCCGCGTCGAGACCGACGCCACCTGGTCGCTGTTCGACCCCAAGCAGGTGCCCGAGCTGGCCGACCTGTGGGGCGAGGAGTTCGACGCCGCCTACCGCCGGGCCGAGGCCGACGGGCGGTTCGTACGGCAGATCCCGGCGCGGCAGCTGTACGGCGCGATGATGCGCACGCTGGCCCAGACCGGCAACGGCTGGATGACGTTCAAGGACGCCGCCAACCGCGCCTGCAACCAGACCGCCGAGCCCGGGAACATGGTGCACCTGTCGAACCTGTGCACCGAGATCCTGGAGGTCACCGAGGACGCCGAGACCGCGGTGTGCAACCTCGGTTCGATCAACCTTGCCGCGCACGTGACCGGTGGCGACCTCGACTGGACGGCGTTGCGCGCGACGGCCCGTACGGCGGTGCGGTTCCTGGACCGTACGATCGATCGCGGTTTCTACCCCACGCCGGAGGCGGCCAAGGCGAACCGGCGCTGGCGGCCGGTCGGCCTGGGCGTGATGGGCCTGGCCGACGTCTTCTTCAAGCTGCGGCTGTCGTTCGACTCGCCCGAGGCCCTGGAGCTGTCCACGCGCATCGCCGAGGAGATCGCGCTGGCGGCGTACGGGGAGTCGGCCTCGCTCGCCGCCGCGTACGGCACGCACCCGGCCTACGATCAGACCCGTACGGCCCGCGGCGTCCTGCACCCGGACCACTGGCCGGACGCCGAGCCGCGCCACCGCGACGAGTGGGAGGCGCTGCGCACCCGGATCGCCAAGGTCGGGCTGCGTAACTCCCTGCTGGTCGCGATCGCGCCGACCGCGACCATCGCCTCGATCGCCGGCTGCTTCGAGTGCATCGAGCCGCAGGTGTCCAACGTCTTCAAGCGCGAGACGCTGTCGGGGGAGTTCCTGCAGATCAACACCTACCTCGTCGCCGATCTGAAAGAGCGCGGGCTGTGGACGCCACGCGTACGGGATGCGATCAAACGCGCCGACGGCTCGGTGCAGGAGGTCGGCGAGCTCCCCGCCGACCTGCGCGCGCTCTACCGTACGGCGTGGGAACTGCCGCAGAAGGCGCTGATCGACCTGGCCGCGGCGCGGACCCCGTACATCGACCAGTCCCAGTCGCTGAACCTGTTCATGGCCGACCCGACCATCGGGAAGCTGTCCTCGATGTACGCCTACGCGTGGCGCTCAGGCCTCAAGACGACCTACTACCTGCGTTCGCGCCCGGCCACCCGGATCACCCAGACCACCGTCGCGCCGGCCGCCGAGGCCGTGGCGTGCTCCCTGGAGAACCCCGAGACCTGCGAGGCGTGTCAATGAGTGAGTGGAGCGAGCGAATCGCCAACACAGTGTCCCAGGCCACCTCCCCGACGAAGGAGGGCTCATGAGTCTGCTCGACCCGGGGATGGATCTGACGCTGCGGCCGATGCGCTATCCGGACTTCTACGACCGGTTCCGCGCCGCGATCCGCAACACCTGGACGGTGGAGGAGGTCGACCTGCACTCCGACCTCGCCGACCTGGCCCGCCTCACGCCCGAGGAGGTGCACCTGGTCAACCGCCTGGTCGCCTTCTTCGCCACCGGCGACACGATCGTGGCCAACAACCTGGTGCTGAATCTGTACACCCACCTCAACGCGCCCGAGGCGCGGCTGTACCTGTCCCGGCAGCTGTACGAGGAAGCCGTCCACGTGCAGTTCTACCTGACCCTGCTCGACACCTATCTCCCCGACCACGACGAGCGGGTCAAGGCGTTCGCCGCAGTGGAGAACATCCCCTCCATCCGAGACAAGGCGGAGTTCTGTTTCCGCTGGATCGACTCTCTCGGCGACCTGACCGAGCTGCGTACGAGGGCCGACCGGCGGGCGTTCCTGCTCAACCTGATCTGCTTCGCCGCCTGCATCGAGGGCCTGTTCTTCTACGGCGCGTTCGCGTACGTCTACTGGCTGCGCTCTCGCGGCCTGCTCAACGGCCTCGCGAGCGGCACCAACTGGGTCTTCCGCGACGAGTCGATGCACATGGAGTTCGCCTTCAGCGTCGTGGACACCGTACGCGCCGAGGAGCCGGGCCTGTTCGACGACGAGCTCACCCGGCAGGTCTTCGCGATGCTGGAGGAGGCCGTCGCGGCCGAACTCGCCTTCGCCCGCGACCTGTGCGGCGACGGCCTGCCCGGCATGACCGCCACCGACATGCGCGCCTACCTGGAGAACGTCGCCGACCAGCGCCTCGCGCGCCTCGGACTGCCCATGAGGTACGGCACCGCGAACCCGTTCGCGTTCATGGAACTCCAGGACGTCCAGGAGCTGTCCAACTTCTTCGAACGCCGCGTCTCGGCCTATCAGGTCGCGGTCGAGGGAAAGGTCAGCCTCGACGAGGCCTTCTGAGAGGGAGAGGGCCCCGAGCGTGAAGCCCGGGGCCCACCTGCCACAGAATGCCGCCGAGCGGTGGTATCCGAACCCGCCTCCGCACCCGAATGCGTATCCGGACCCGGGTGGGTATCCGCTACCGACGAAACTGTTCGTGCAGTGATTCTGGGTGGCCTGGTTCGCGCCGTCCGCGCCGGCCAGCGCCGGAACCGCCACGAGCAGGGCGGGTGTTCTTTCTCAGGGGGAGCGGTAAAACCGGCTTGGCGTGGTGCCGAAGGCGTGACGGAACGCCTCGATGAAGGCGCTCGATCCGCCGTATCCGCACTCGGCGGCCGTGCGCGTGACCGACATGCCGGTCGCGAGCAGCGTCAAGGAGTGGTGCAGCCGTAGCTGGCCGCGCCACTGCGGGAACGTCATCCCGGTCTGCTCACGGAACAGGCGGCTCAGCGTCCGCTCGGAGGCGCCGACCGTGCGGCCGAACTCCGGGCGTGCACCTGACGCTGTTCGCGGCCTTCCTCGTCTCGCGGTCAGCCCGTGACACTACGAGGGGGCGAACGCGGCGATGCCGTCGAGGATCACCGCGAGCTTGCGCGCGAACCAGTCGGCGGGCGGGCCCTGGACGACGTGGGTCAGCGCGTCCCGCAGGCGCGGGTCCACGTCCGGCAGTGCGTCTTCGAGCATCGCGCGCCGTAGCTCGGCCGTCCGCTCGATGTCGCCGACCGCGTCGCCCTGGCGCTGACCGGCCGTGAAGAACATGAGGACCTGCTCGTGCACGAGGTCGTGGGCGAGGATCGCCTCCTCGGCGCCGAAGCCCAGGTCGAGCAGGGCGGTCACGGCGCGGTGGCTCACCGCGCCGTAGGCGGCGGAGTCGATGCGCAGCGAGCCGATCTGCGTCGCGAGGCCGGGGTTCGCGTCGAGGAGCCGGAACGTCGCCCACGTGTGCTCGTTCAGGACGTTCCGCCAGTCGCCCTCGGGCTCGGGCCACGACGCCTCGGCCACGGCGAGGTCCACCGCGGCGGTGATGAGCTCGTCGCGGTTGGCGAAGTAGCGGTAGAGCGTCGAGTGCTTGATGCCGAGGTGCTCGGCGACGGCCGTCATGGTGATGGCGCCGAAGCCGACGCCGATCGCCGCGCGCACGATCGACTGCCGGTCGACCAGCGGAGGGCGGCCGAGGCGAGGGGTCCGCGGTCGGCCGGGGGTTGGGCGGTTCGATCCAGCGGCCCGGTTCATGCCGCCATTCTCCCGCACCCGGCCGGTCCCCATCGCGCCGCCGACGTGGGGGGACGGTTAGCGACAGTATGTTGCTAATAAGGTTGGTTAGGCATACCTTAGTTCTGCCTGGGCCGGCCACCCCAGCCGCCCCGCCGACCTTCCCCCTATTCCAATCAACGGGAGTGCTCATGCCCTCGATCCAGGAGGAACTGCGCAGGCGGACCCGCCAGTCGCGGCCTCAGGTACGATTCCGCACCGCGCAGGTGGTGCGGAACGTCGTCCTCACGCCGCGCCTGCGGCGCGTCACGATCGCGAGCGATGACCTGGACGGCTGCGACTACGGCCTGCCCGCCGACGCGTGGAAGTTCATGCTCCCGCCGCCCGGCCGCAGGCGCCCGGACCTGCCGACGATCGGCCCCGACGGGATGCCCTCCTTCGCGGAGGGCGCGGTGCCGCCGATCCCGCGCGCATACACCGTCCGCCGCTTCGACCCGGAGACGCGTGAGCTGGACATCGACGTCCTCATGCACGGATCGGGGCCGGGCCCGGCCTGGGCGGCGGCCGTGGAACCCGGGGACGAGGTCGGCCTCGCCGGGCCCCGCCACGAGTTCTTCGCCGCACCCGAGGCCGGCTGGCACCTGCTGGTCGGCGACGACAGCGCGCTGCCGGCGATCGCGACGATCCTGGAGTCCTTCGCCGAGGACACCCGGGTGATCGCCTTCATCGAGGTCGAGGACCAGGGCGACGTGCTGGACCTCGCGGCACCACGCGACGCCGAGATCGTCTGGCTGACCCGCGACGGCGCCGAGCCGACGGACAGCGGGCTGCTGGAGAAGGCCGTACGCGGGCTGAACCGCCCCTTCGACGGGGCGCAGGCGTGGGTGGGCGCCGAGGCCGGGGTCGTCCGTGCCGTACGCCGCCACCTGCTGGACGAACGCGGCCTGGCGCGCCCGTCGCTCAAGGCGGCGGCGTACTGGAAGGCCGGACGGACCAGCGACGAGCGCGACCAGGAAGTGATGACCGCCTTCCAGACCGCGCTCGCGGAAGGAGCGGACCCGGACGACCCGGCCGTCACCCTCCAGGCGGACCTCGCTTAGGGCGCTGAGCCGGAAGGCGCGCGGCTCAGCGCCTTCCGGTCCACCTTGCCGATCGCCGTCAGGGGGAGTGACTGGATGAAGCACAGCCGATCCGGGACCTTGTACGCGGCGAGGCCCAGTCCGCGCAGATACTCCCCGAGCCCCGCCAGGTCCGGCCGCTCGGCTCCGGGCGCCGCGACGACGTACGCGCGGGTCCGCTCACCCAGGACGGCGTCGGGCTCGCCGGTGACGGCCACCTCCCGGATCGCCGGGTGCGCGGCCAGGTGCTCCTCGACCTCCTCCACTGGGATCTTGTCCCCGGCGCGGTTGACGACGTCGGTGACCCGTCCCTCCACCACGAGATGGCCGCTGTCCAGCACGCGGACGAGGTCCCCGGTGCGGTACCAGCCCTCGACGAAGGCGCGGGCGTTGTGTTCGGGCGCGCGGTAGTACCCGCGCAGGGTGTACGGCCCGCGGGTGAGCAGCTGACCGGTGGCGCCGGCCGGCACGTCGCGGCCGTCCTCGTCCACGACGCGGATCTCATCATCCGGCGACAGGGGCCGGCCCTGGGTGCCCAGCACGAGGTCCTCGGGATCGTCGAGCCGGGTGTAGTTCAACAGTCCCTCCGCCATGCCGAACACCTGCTGCAACGCGCAGCCGAGCTCGGGGCGCACGCGGGCGGCGGTGCGCGGGTCGAGCCGCGCACCGCCGACCTGGAGCAGCCGGAGGCTGGACAGGTCCTCGGGCAGCCAGGACACCGCCTCCAGCCACAGCCGTACGAGAGAGGGCACGAGCGCGGTCGCGGTGACGCCCTCCTCCGCGATGAGCGGGAGCGTCTCGGCGGGGCTGGGATCGGAGGCGAGCACGACGGTCCCGCCGGCGGCGAGCGTGCCGAGCACCCCCGGGCAGGCGAGCGCGAAGTTGTGCGCGGCGGGAAGCGCGGCCAGATAGACCGTACGAGAGTCGAACCCGCACACGTCGGCGCTGGCCCGCACGTTGTAGGCGTAGTCGTCGTGGGTGCGCGGGATGAGCTTCGGCCGCCCCGTGGTGCCGCCGGAGAGCAGGAACAGGGCGACGTCGCCGGCGGCCACGGAGGGAAGCGGCCGGTCCCGCTCGCCCAGCGCCTCGACGTCGGCGAACGCGACGAACTCCCGGGCGTCGCCGGCGCAGAGCACGTGGCGCAGCTTCACGCCCGGCCGCGCGGCGACGGTCCGCGCCAGCTCCCGGTGGTCGAAGCCGAGATGCCGGTCGGGGATGAGGTACGCGGCGGCCTCGGTGAACTCGCACAGGTACGCGATCTCCTGTTCCCGGTGCGAGGGCAGCGCGTACACGGGCAGCACGCCGGTCCGCAGCAGCGCGTACGTCGCCACGACGAACTCCGTGACGTTGGGCAGGTGCACGACCACGCGGTCGCCCGGTGCCAGCCCGAGTTCGAGCAGGCCGCGGGCGAACCGGTCGACGCGCGCGTCGAGCCCGGCGTACGTCAGCCGCTCCGTGTCGTCGACCAGCGCGACGCTCGTGCCGCGGTCTCCGGCGGAGCGGCGGAGCGCCTCGCCGAGCGGTTCGCCGCGCCAGTGGCCGGCGCGGCGGTACCGCCCGGCCTCCTCGGCCGGCCAGGGGGTGCATCCGGGCAGCATGGAAGGGTCCTCCTCGATGCGGGGGCGGGGGCGGGGACGGGCGGCTCAGCGGCCGGGGACGAGGTACGGCGCGACGCTGGTGAGCTTCTCGCAGGTCTCGCGGTACTCCCGCTCGGGCGAGGAGGCCCCGACGATGCCCGCGCCCGCCCGCAGCCACGTGCGTCCGCCCTGGGTGTAGACGGTGCGCAGCACGAGCGCCGCGTCCAGGTCGCCGTCGCCGGTCGCGCGCAGCACGGCGCCGGAGTACAGGCCGCGTGGGCCCGGCTCGCCGGCCGTGATGACGTCGTACGCCGCCTGCTTGGGGATGCCGGAGGCGGTCACCGCCGGGAAGAGGACGGCCAGCGCGTCCCACATGGTCCGGTCGGCGCGCAGCCGTCCGCGTACGCGGGACCCGAGGTGGTGCACGCTGCCGCGTTCCTTCAGCGCCATGAACTCGCCGACCGTGACGGTCCCCGGCGCGCACAGGCCGCGCAGCTCGGTGTCGGCGAGCTTGACCGAGATGGCGTGTTCGTAGACCTCTTTCGGGTCCGTGAGCAGCTCGGCGCGGTTGCGCCCGTCGGCGTGGGGATCGCGCCGCCGCGCGCGCGTGCCCGCCAGCGGCTGCGAGGTGACCCAGCCATCGGCCGACACCTCGGCGACCGTCTCGGGGCTGAACCCGGCGGCGCGCAGGCCCGGCAGGTCGAGGAGGAACGAGCGGGCGGGCGTGTTGGCCCGGCGCCCGGCGAGGTACGTGCCGGGGAAGTCGAGGGGGAAGGGCACCTCCACGCGGCGGGACAGGATCACCTTCTCCAGCTCCCCGGCCTGGATCCGCTCGACGGCCGCGGCCACCGCGTCCAGGTACGGCGTGCGGTCGCCGGCCTCGACGTCCAGCGGCCGCGTGCTCACCTCCACGGGCCCGCGGGCGGTGGCCGCGAGGGCGAGCACCCGCTCGATCAGGCCCGCGTCGGTGGCCCGTACGTCGAGGACGCCCGTGTCGATCTCCGCCTCCAGGAGCGGGACGAAGAGCTGGGCGAGCGGGCCGTCGTACTCGTGGTTCGCGAGCGCGCTCTCGAACGCCACCCAGCCGTACGCGTGCCAGCCCGGCAGGGGCGTGTCGCGCATGGCGCGGCCCAGCTCGCGTACGGGGTGCTCCCCGGTACGCGCGGCGTCCCGCCCGAGCCCGTTCCAGGTCGTCCGCACCACGGACGGGCCGACCGTCACCGAGCCGAGGACGCCGCCGGCGAACCACCAGCGGCCCGCCTGCTCGTAGACGACGTACTGGTCGAACAGGCCGGAGCGGGCGAGCCGGACCGCGAGCGCGGCGGGGTCGTACGTGCCGGCCGCCCGGGTGCGGAGATGGCGGGGTGCGTCGGCTCGGGGGAGCGTTACGGCGGGGACGTCGGTCGTCACGGAAACCGTCCTTGGGCGTCGTCGGCGCACGAGGGGGAGGGGGGTGATGCGATCGAAGTAAGGTTAGCCTTGCCTAACTTGATGAAGCCTAGCTAGGATCCGGCAATGTGTCCATATTCATTCCGGCTCAGGTAATCAGCACCGAGACGGAGACTGTTGTTCGCTGTTCGTCCCGCCCTTCGACGGAGGTTCGGTGAGACCGATACCCGCCCAAGCCGATTCCGGAGATATTTCGTTCGACATCGAGGTTCTCCGGGGTGAAATAGCCCAGGTGCTCGACGTCACATCCGGTGAAATCGAGGACGACGCGAACCTCGTCACACTCGGTCTTGACTCGGTGAAGATGATGGCCATGTCCGCGCGGCTGCGCCGGTACGGCGTGCGCCTGAGGTTCGCGCACATGGTCGAGCAGCCGACCGTCGCCGGCTGGTGGCGCCTCACCTCGGGGGCCTGACGGTGGCCGCGAACGGCGACGCGGCGGACTGGGTCCGGTCCGTCCGTGCCGGTTCCGGCGAGGCGCGCCGGCTCGTCTGCTTCCCGCACGCCGGCGGCGGCGCGAGCTTCTACCGGCCGTTCGCCGACGGCTTCCCGCCCGACGTGGACGTCAGGGTCGTCCAGTACCCGGGGCGGGAGACCCGCGCCGGCGAGCCGCTCGTGGGCGACATGGGCACGCTCGCCGACCGTACGGCCGAGGCGGTGGCGCCCCTGGTGGACCGGCCCACGGCGTTCTTCGGCCACAGCATGGGCGCCTCGGTGGCGTATGAGGTGGTCAGGCGGCTGGAGGCCGCCGGGTCGCGCCGGCCGGACCTGCTGTTCCTCTCGGCCCGGCAGGCGCCCGGGGGCCGGCGGGAGAGCCGCGCGCACGAGCTCGGCGACGAGGGGTTCGCCGCGGTCCTGCGGACCACCGGCGGGACCCCGTCGCTCCTGCTCGACAACCCGGAGATGCGGGACTACCTCCTGCCCATCATCCGCAACGACTACCGGCTGATCGAGACGTACCGGCCCGCGCCGGGACCGCGGCTGCGGACCGGCATCGTCGCCATCGCCGCCGAGGCGGACGCGACGGTGGCGCCCGCGGAGGTCGACGGCTGGGGCGCGGCCACCTCGGGCGGATTCGCGCGGGCCGACTTTCCCGGCGATCACTTCTATCTGCTGGAGCAGGCGCCGAAACTCGTCGCCGCGATACTCGGCCATCTGCGATGGGACTCCTCTTTCGGCACCTGAAAACGGCGCCGCGAAGTCGCGCGAAACACCTCGTCAACCGTCAGTGAGCGCAGCGTTCTCTTTCGCCTGCCACAAATTCGCCGAAGAAAGGCGGAACGAGTGTCCAACAAACTACCGTTCTCCTATGACGGGCCGCCCACCGTGGCCGTCATCGGAATGGCGGTCCGGCTGCCGGGAGCGGCGACGCCGGAGGCGTTCTGGAACAACCTGCGGGCCGGGGTGGAATCGGTCAGCACCTTCTCCGACGCCGACCTGCTCACCGCGGGCGCCCCCCTCGACGACCCGGGCCTCGTACGGACCCGGCCGGTGCTGGAGGACCCGGAGCTGTTCGACGCCGCGTTCTTCGGCTACAGCCCCGGCGAGGCCGCCACGATCGACCCGCAGCACCGGGTGTTCCTGGAGTGCGCGTGGGAGGCGCTGGAGACGGCCGGGCACGACCCGCGCGCCGACGCCGACCTGGCCGTCAGCGTCTACGCGGGCGTCGGCCCGGACACCTACTTCCTGCACCACCTGCACCCGCGGGGCGGCGGCGCGCTGCAGAACCTCCTGGGCAACAGCGGCGACTTCCTCGCCGCGCGGGTCTCCTACCAGCTCGACCTGACCGGGCCCAGCGTCAACGTGCAGGCCGGCTGCTCGACGTCGCTGGTCGCCGTGCACCTCGCGGTGCAGAGCCTGCTCGGCGGAGAGTCCGACGTCGCGCTCGCCGGCGGCGCCACGATCTACTTCCCGCAGCGCGGCGGCTACGTCTACCGCGAGGGCGGCGTGAACTCCCCGGACGGCCACTGCCGCGCGTTCGACGCCCGCGCCGGCGGCACGACACCCGGAGACGGCGTCGTCGTCCTGGCGCTGCGCCGGCTGTCCGACGCGGTCGAGGCGGGCGACCCCATCCTCGGGCTGATCCGCGGCACGGCGATCAACAACGACGGCGGGCGCAAGGCCGGGTTCACCGCGCCGGCCGTGGAACCCCAGGTCGACGCGGTGACCGAGGCGCTCGCCGTCGCGCGGGTCGCGCCGGAGGACGTCGACTATGTCGAGGCCCACGGGACCGGCACGCGCATGGGCGACGCCCTGGAGATCACCGCGCTCGCCGAGGGGTACGCCGGCGCGCCGGCCGGCGAGTGCCGGATCGGCACCGCCAAGCCCAACGTCGGCGACACGTGGGCGGCGGCCGGTGCGGTCGGCCTGGCCAAGGTGCTGCTGGCGTTCGAGCACGAGGAACTGCCGCCGACGATCAACTGCACCGAGCCGAACCCCGCCATCGACTTCGCCGCGACGCCCTTCCGCCTGAACACCGAGCCGAGCGAGTGGAAGCGCGGCGACCGCCCGCGCCGCGCCACGGTGCACACCTTCGGCATGGGCGGCACGAACGCCCACGTGGTCCTGGAAGAGCCGCCGGTCCTCGCGCGGCGGACCGGCGGCGAGCGCGGCGAATGGGACGTGCTCCCGCTCTCGGCCCGCAGCGCGGCGGCGCTGAGCGCCTCGGCCGGCCGCCTCGCGGACCACCTGGAGGCACGGCCCGGCCTGCCGCTCGCGGACGTCGCGCACACGCTGCGCGCCGGCCGTACGCCGTTCGCGCACCGCGCGGCCGTCCTGGCCCGCGACATTCCCGCCGCCGTACGCGCCCTGCGGTCCGTCGCCGGCTCCGCGCCGGGCACGGAGGGCGAGGGCTGGCGGGTCGTCACGGCGGCGTCCGCGGAGGGTCCGCTTCCGGCGCGGCGTTGGCTCGACGGTGACGACGCGCCCTGGCCCGCGCCGCGCGAGGACGTACGGCGGGTGCCGCTCCCCGCCTACCCGTTCGAGCGGCGGCGCCACTGGGTCGAGCCGCCCTCCGCCGCGACCCTACCCGCCTCCCCGCAGTCCGGCGCCGCGGCGCACCCGAGGCCCGAGCTCGACGTCCCGTACGAGCCCCCGGCCGACGGCCTGGAGGTGCTCACCGCACGGATCTGGGGCGAGGTCCTCGGCATCGAGGGCATCGGCCTGCACGACGGCTTCTTCGACCTCGGCGGGAACTCCCTGCTGGCCGCGCGGGTCATCGCCCACCTGCGCGCGACCCTGCCCATCGCCCTCGACCTCACCGACCTGCTCGGCGACCCGCCGACCGTGGCCGGGCAGGCCGACCGCGTCGCGCGGCGGCTCTACGACAAGCTCGGCGCCCTTTCCGACGAGGAGGCCGCCGCCCTCGCGGCCGAGCTCGGCTGACCCCCCTTCAACCGCAAGCCGGAGGAGAACCCGCCATGGCCGTCGACCCGACGCCGCCCAAGGCCGACCCGTCACGCCGACCGTCCCCGCCCCCCGAACTCTCCGACGCGAAACGGCTCCTGCTCGACCGGTGGCTGTCCGGCGGCCCGGCCGTGACGATCCCGCGCCGGGAGGACGGCGGACCGGTCGAGGCCACCTACGCCCAGCGCCGGATGTGGATGCACGCCCGGCTGCACCCGGACAGCGCCGCGTACAACATCGGCGTCGCGACGCGACTCACCGGTGTGCTCGACGAGGACGCGCTGCGGCGGTCCCTCGCCGCGCTCCTGAGCCGGCACGAGTCGCTGCGCACGACATTCAAGGAGGTCGACGGGCGGCCGTACCAGGTGGTCGCGCCGGGCGCCGGCCTGCCGCTGACAATCGAGGAAGGCATGGCGGAGGGCCCCTGGCGGTCCCGCCTGGACACCGAGCCGTTCGACCTCGAACACGGCCCGCTCGTACGCTTCGGCCTGCTGCGCGTCGCCCCCGGCGAGCACGTGCTGATGACCGTCGTCCACCACGCCGTCGCCGACGGGCTCTCACTCGACCTGCTGCTGCGCGAGCTCCGCGAGCTGTACACGGCGTTCGCCGCCGGCCGGCCGAGCCCGCTGCGGCCGCTCGCGATCCGCTACACCGACTACGCCCAGTGGCAGGCGGGCGCCCGGTACGACGAGCACCTGGGGTACTGGCGCCGCGCGTTCCGCGACGAGCCGCCGCGCCTCGAACTTCCCGCCGACCGCACGCGCCCGCCCGTACCGACCTACCGCGGCGTCTCCCACCGGTTCACGCTGGAGGAGCACGTCTGGGCGGCGCTGCGGAAGCTGGCCCGGCGGCACGAGGCGACGTCCTACACGACGGTCCTCAGCGTCTTCGCCGCCCTGCTGCACCGCTACACCGGTGAAAGCCGCGTCGCCGTGGGCGCCGTGACGCACGGCCGTGAGCTGCCCGAGCTCGAAGGGCTCGTCGGCTGCTTCGCCGACACCGTCGTGCTCCCGCTCGACCTGGACGGCGACCTGCCCGTCGGAGAGCTGGTCGACCGCGTCCGCGGCACCTGCCGGGAGGCGTTCGCGCACCAGGACGTGCCGTTCGAGGTGCTGGCGTCGGAGCTGCGCTGGGACCGCTCGGCGGCGGCCCTGCCGCAGGTGCTCGCGGTGATGCAGAGCCCGCCGGAGGCCGCCGCGATGGGCGGGCTGCGCGCCGAGCCCATCGAGCCGGACGTCGACTCCGCCCGCTTCGACCTGGTCCTGAACTGCTGGGAGACCGGCGGGAGGCTGGAGGGCGCGGTCACCGGGAGCGCGGACCTGTTCGACCGGTCCACGGTCGAGCGCATCGCCTCGCACCTGGTCCGCATGCTCACGGCGGCGGCCGAGGGCGAGGACGTGCCGGTCGGCGCGCTGCCGGTGCTGCCGGACGGCGAGGAGTACCTCCTGCTCCACCGCTGGGGCCGCCCCGTCGAGGGCGACGACCCCCTCACCGACCGCGACCTCGCCACGCTGGTCGCCGACGCCGCGCGACGCGACCCGGACGCGGTCGCCGTCGAGTGCGGGGAGACCTCTCTCACCTACCGGGAGCTCGAGGCGCGTGCGGACGCGCTGGGCCGCCACCTGCGGGACCTCGGAGTCGGTCCCGAGGTGCTCGTCGGCGTTCTCATGGAGCGCTCGGCGGAGCAGGTGGTGGCGTTGCTCGCGGTGCTGAAGACCGGCGGGGCGTTCGTGCCCCTGGAGTCCACCTGGCCGCCCACGCGCGTCCGCGAGGTCGCCGGGCGCGCGGGCCTGCGGGTGGTCCTGAGCGACGACGCCCAGGCCGGCACCGCGCTGGCCGGCACCGGTGTCCAGGTCGTACGGGAACCGGCCGAGGCCGGAGGAGACGAGCTCCCCGGCACCCGGGGCCGGGACATGGAGGACCTCGCGTACGTCATCCACACCTCCGGGTCGACCGGCGCCCCCAAGGGGGTGATGATCCGCCAGCAGGCGATCTGCAACCGCATGCTGTGGCAGATCGGCAAGCTGTCGCTGGGCCCGGACGACGCCGTGCTGTACAAGGCGCCGCTGGGCTTCGACATCTCCGTCAACGAGATCTTCCTGCCGCTCGTGGCCGGCGCGCGCCTCGTCGTCGCCGAGCCCGGGCACGACGGCGACATCGACCGGCTCCTCACCACGATCGAGCGGCACAGGGTGACGTTCCTCTACATCGTCGCCTCGATGCTCGACGTCCTCCTCGAACGCGACGACGCCGCCGGGCGGGCCCGGTCGCTGCGCCACGTGTGGTGCGGCGGCGAGGCGCTGACCGGCGAGCTGTACGAGCGCTTCCGCGCGGCGTTCGGCGCGAGGATGTACCACGGCTACGGCCCGGCGGAGGCGACGATCGGCGTGAGCTGCCGGGTCTTCGAACCGGGTGAGCCGGGCGGGCGCATCTCCATCGGCCGGCCGAACCCGGGTGCCCGCCTGTACATTCTCGACGGCGCGGCGCGGCCCGTGCCGATCGGCGTCCCGGGCGAGCTCCACGTCGCCGGGCTGCCGCTGGCCCGCGGATACCTCAATGACCCGGTGCGTACGGCCGAGAGCTTCCTGCCCGACCCGTACTCCGACGAACCCGACGGGCGGATGTACCGCACCGGCGACCTCGCGCGGTTCCGGCCCGACGGCGAGATCGAGTTCCTGGGGCGCACGGACGACCAGGTGAAGATCCGGGGGTTCCGCGTCGAGCCGGGGGAGATCGCCGCGACCCTGGCCCGGCACCCGGACGTCCGGCAGGCGGTCGTGCTCCCCCGCCCCCGCGTGGGCGGCGGCCAGGAGCTCGCCGCGTACTGCGCCGTCGTCGTGGACCGTACGGACGCGGCCGTGCTGGAGGGCGGTGGCCTGCGGACGTGGCTGGAGGATCTGCTGCCGGAGTACATGGTGCCGCGGGTGTTCGTCGCGCTGCCGGAGCTCCCGCTGACGACGGCGGGGAAGGTGGACCGGCGCGCCCTGGCCGCCCTCCCGGACCCCGAGTCGTACGGGACCGAGGGCGGCGAGGCCTACACCGCGCCCGCCGAGGGGCTGGAGGAGGGCATCGCGCGGATCTGGGCCGAGGTGCTGGAGACCGAGCGCGTCGGTGCGCAGGACCACTTCTTCGACCTCGGCGGCCACTCGCTGCTGCTCGTCCGCGTGCAGACGCTGATGCGGCAGCGGCTCGGCCGTGAGGTGCCCCTGCTCGACCTGTTCACCCACGCGACCGTGGCCCGGCTGGCCGCGCACCTGCGACGCGCCGCCGACGCTCCGGCGGCCGGGCCGGCCGCGGAGCGGGCCCGCGCCCGCGCGCTGCGCGGACGCGAGTCGCTGGCCCGCCGCCGCGGCCGGCGCGGACCGGCCATGAAGGAGGATTCGTGACCGCCCACGACCTGTTCCCGCTGACCGACACGCAGCAGGCGTACCTCGTCGGCCGCGGCGACCTGTACGAGCTCGGCAACGTCAGCACCCACGCGTACCTGGAGCTGGAAGGCCCCCTGGACGCCGGCCGCTTCGTGCTGGCCTGGCGGCGTCTGGTCGACCGGCACGCCATGCTGCGGGCCGTCGTCGCCCCCGAGGGACAGCGGGTGCTGCCCGAGGTCCCGGACCCGCCCATCGAGATCGTCGACCTGCGCGGCGAGGCCGAGCCCGGCGACGCTCTGGCCGCGGTGCGGGAGCGCCTCTCCCACGAGGTACGGCCCGCCGGGAGCTGGCCGCTCTTCTCCGTCGTGGTGTGCCTGCTGGGCGACGGGGTGTGCCGGGTCCACGTCGGGTTCGACGGCCTGACCGTCGACTGGGCGAGCTGGCACGTGATGTACCGCGACCTGTCGGCGTACTACGAGGACCCCGACGCCGCGCTCCCTCCGATCACCGAGTCCTTCCGCGACCATGTCCTGGCCGCCGAGTCCGGCCCGGACGAGGAGGACACCGCGTACTGGCGTGAGCGGCTGGCGACCCTGCCGGACGCCCCGGCGCTGCCACTGGCCCGCGACCCCGCCACCGTGGCGCGTCCGCGGTTCACGCGCCGGGAGACCCACCTCGACGCCCCGACCTGGGGCCGGCTGAAGGAACGGGCGGCGGGGCACGGGATCACCCCGACCGGCGCGCTCCTCGCGGCGTACGCGGAGGTGCTCGGGCGCTGGGGCGGCGGCGAGCGGTTCACCCTCAACGTGCCGAGCATGAACCGCGACCCGCTGCGGCCGGCGACCAGCGAACTGGTCGGGGAGTTCGCCTCGTTCATCCTGGTCGAGGCCGACCTGCGGCCGGACACGTTCCGCGAGCGCGCCAAGCTGCTCCAGCGCGACCTGCTGGAGGGGCTGGAGCACCGGGAGTTCGGCGGCGTGCGCCTGCTGCGCGAGCTCGCCCGCGTCCGGGGCGGCGGCGAGCCCGCGCGCATGCCGGTGGTGCTGACCAGCACGCTCGCGATGACGGGGAAGGAACCCCACCTGCTCGAACGCGCCCTCACCCACGTCTACGGCATCACCCAGACCCCGCAGGTGCACCTGGACGCGCAGGTGGAGGAGCGCCGGGGCGCGCTCGCGTGCAACTGGGACGCCGTCGAGGAGCTCTTCCCGTCCGGCCTGCTCGACGTCATGTTCACGGCGTGGACCGGCCTGCTCACCCTGCTCGCCGGCGACGACGCGGCCTGGGGACTGGACGACCTGGACCTGCTGCCCGCCGCGCAGGCCGAGCGCCGTGACGCGGCCCAGGGGCCGGTCCGGCCGATCCCGGACGAGCCGGTCCACGAGGCGTTCCTCCGGCAGGCCGCCGCGCGTCCCGGCGCGCCGGCGGTCATCAGCCCCGCCGGCGGGACGCTCACGTACGGCGCGCTGCTGCGGCGCGCGGCCCGGCTCTCGCGGCTGCTGGACGTGGAGAAGGGCGCGCGGGTCGCGCTGCTGCTGGACAAGGGCGAGGACCAGGTCGTCGCCGCCTTCGCGGTCCTGATGGCCGGTGGCGCGTATGTGCCGCTCGACCCCGAGACCCCGGCCGTGCGGCTGCGGTCGATGCTGGCGGCGGCGGACGTGTCCGTCGTGGTCGCGCACGGCTCTCTCGCCCCGCCGCCCGGCCCGTGGCGGACCCAGCGCGTTGACCGCGGCGAGGACGGCCCGTCCGGCGTGCCACGGGTCGAGGTAGGGGCGGACGACCTCGCGTACGTGCTGTTCACGTCCGGGTCGAGCGGCGCGCCCAAGGGCGTGCTGATCGAGCACCGGGGCGTGGTGAACTGCCTGCTTGAGACGGCCGAGCGGTTCGAGGTCGGGCCCGGCGACCGGTGCCTGGGGCTGACCGCGCTGCACCACGACATGTCGCTGTTCGACGTCTTCGGCGTCCTCGGCGCCGGCGGGACGCTCGTGCTGCCCGACGCCTCGCGCCGTACCGACCCGGACCACTGGCGCGACCTGATGACCCGCCACGGGGTCACGGTGTGGAACTCGGTGCCCGCGATGATGGAGATGCTGCTCGACGGCCCCAAAGATGGGCTCGCCGGGCTCCGTCTCGCCTTCCTCGGCGGCGACTGGATCCCGCTCGACGTCGCACGGGAGTTCGCCCGCCGCGCGCCCGGCGCGACGCTGGTCTCGGTCGGCGGCCCGACCGAGACCACGCTGTGGAACATCTGGTACCCCGTCACGCGCCTCGACCCTTCGTGGCACGGCATCCCGTACGGCTCGCCGATCGCCAACACGCGCTACCACGTGCTCGACGAGCGGATGCGCGACCGCCCGGACGGCGTGACCGGCGAGATGTACTGCGCGGGGGCCGGTCTCGCCCGCGGCTACCTGACCGGGCCGGAGACAGCGGCGGCCTTCGTGACCCATCCGCGCACCGGGGAGCGGCTGTTCCGCACCGGGGACCTCGGCCGGTACCGGCCCGACGGGCTGATCGAGTTCGTCGGCCGCCGCGACCAGCAGGTGCAGGTACGAGGGCGGCGGATCGAACCCGCCGAGGTGGAGGCGGCACTCCTCTCCCATCCGGCGCTCACGGCCGCGGCCGTCGTGCCGGTGCACCGCGACGACGGGCGGCCGGGGCACCGAGGGCTGGCCGCGCACGTCGTCGGCTCCGCCTCCCCGGACGAGCTGCGCGCCTACCTGGCCGAACGGCTGCCCGCCTACCTCGTCCCGGGCCGGTTCACCGCGCACGAGCGGCTGCCGCTGACCCGCAACGGCAAGGTCGACCGGCCGGCCCTCGCGGCGGCACCGCCGCCCGCCCGCGTCCCCCGTGCCGCGACCGGCGAGCACGGCGACCCGCTGAGCGAGCTTCTGGCCTCGGTGTGGGCGGAGGCGCTCGGCGTCGAGGGGGTGAGCTCGGAGGACAACTTCTTCGAGCTCGGCGGAGACTCGCTCGCCGGCGCCCGCATCCTCGTCCGCCTGCGTGAGGTGTTCCCCGACGAGGAGCTCTCGCCGCGCGCCCTGCTCGCCACCTCCGACGTCGTCGCCATGGCCCACGCGCTGGTGGCCAAGGAGAGCGTGCCGGGCCGCATGGCCGAGATCGCCGCCATCCACCTGCGCGTCGCCCGGCTCACCGACGACGAGGTGGCGGCCCAGCTCGCCGGAGAGGCGCCATGACCCCGCAGGGAGACGCCGAGGCCCGGCGGCGCGAGCTGCTCCGCCGCACCCTGGCCCGGCAGGGGCTGCCGACCGGCCCGGCGCGGCCGGAGGCACCGGCGGGGCCGCGTTACCCGGCCCCGCTGTCGTCGGCGCAGCGCCGCATGTGGTTCCTGCACCGCCTCGACCCGGCCGACCCGGCCTACCACCTGACGATCGGGATGCGGCTCACCGGCGAGCTGGACTCGGGCGCGCTGCGCGACGCGTTCGCGACGGTGGCGCGGCGCCACGACATCCTGCGCACGGTCTACCGGGAGGAGCCCGACGGGTCGGCCGTCCAGGTCCTCGCCCCGGCCGGGGCCGCCATCCCCTTCACCGTCTCCGCCGACGTGCGGACCTGGGCGAAGGAACCCTTCGACCTCACGCGCGACCTCCCGCTCCGGTTGCTGCTGGTCCGGACCGCGCCGCAGGAGCACCTGCTCTACCTCACGATCCACCACATCGCCTGCGACGACCTGTCGTGGGAGATCCTCCTGCGCGACGTCTCCCGCGCCTACCGGGGCGAGGAGACGCCGCCGCACGCCGCGCAGTACGCGGACTACGCCCGGTGGGAGACGGACCACGGCGGGCCGATGGAGGAGGCGCGGGCGTACTGGCGGCGTGAGCTCGCCGCCGGCGCCGGGCCGGCCTGGATCGGGCGGCTCGCCGACCAGCCCAGGCCCGCCCGGCCGCCCGCCGGAGGGATACGGCGGCGGTGCGCCGTGCCGGCCCGGGCCGCCGAGGGGGTGCGCCGCATCGCCCGCGAGGAGCACGCTTCGCCGTACATGGTGCTGCTCGCGGTGGCGGGACGCCTGCTGCACGGCTTCGGCGTCACCGGCCGCGTCCCCTTCGGGACGCCCGTCGTACGGCGGCCCCGGCCCGAGTTCGAGCCGCTGGCGGGCAACTTCGGCAACGTCATCGTCCTGCCCGTCGACGTCGGCTCGCCGGAGGCCGGCTTCCGTGAGCTCGTCCGGCACGTACGGGCCGTGTGCACCGAGGCGTACGCGCACCAGGACGTGCCCTTCGAGACGGTCGTGGAGGACGTACGGCGGGCCGGTGGCGACCCGCGCCTGTTCGACGTGATGTTCTCCCACCGCTCCGGCCTGCTGCGCGGCATGGACCTGCCCGGGGTCCGCTGCGCCGAACACCCCGCCGATGTCGGTACCGCCCGTTTCGACCTCGTCCTGGAGGCCGCCGACGACGCGACCGGCGGTGCCGGGATGACCGTCACGGTGACCGCACGTGACGACATGTTCACGGCCACGACCACGCAACGCATCGCCGACCGGTTCGCGCACCTGATCGAGGAGATCGCGTCGCGCCCAGACTCGCGTCCAGAAGGGACAGCGCCCATGTCCGTCCCCACATCCGACCCCGCGTCCGACTACGACCCCGACCTCGACATCGCGATCGTCGCTCTGGAGGGCCGCTTCCCCGGCGCCCCGACCCTGGACCGCTTCTGGGACAACCTGACGGCGGGCCGCGAGGCGGCCGTGCCGTTCGGCGACGAGGACTACCTCGCGGCCGGTCACGACCCGGCGGCGCTCGGCGACCCGAGCCTGGTCAAGGTCGAGGCGACGGTGGAGGGCATCGAGGAGTTCGACGCCGACTTCTTCGGCTACCGGCCGACCGAGGCCGAGCTCCTCGACCCGCAGCAGCGACTGTTCCTCGAATGCGTCTACCACGCCCTCCAGCAGGCGGGGTACGCGCCGCGCGAGTATCCCGGCGCGATCGGCGTGTACGCGGGCGCCGGCCAGAGCCGCTACTTCCTCACCCACGTGCACCCGCACCTGAACGGCGCCGCCGACTCGATGACGCTGCTGCCCGCCACCTCCGGCAACTCGCCGAGCTCGTTCGCCACCCGCGTGTCCTACGAGCTGGGCCTCACCGGGCCGGGCATCACCGTCGCGACGGCCTGCTCGACCTCCCTCGTCGCCGTCCACCTGGCCTGCCGCGACCTGCTCGACCACCAGTGCGACATCGCCGTGGCGGGCGGCGCGTCGCTCAACCCGGTGCCGAAGCAGGGGTACCGCCACACACCCGGCGGGCCGCTGTCGCCCGACGGCCGCTGCCGGGCGTTCGACGCCGGCGCGGACGGCATGTTCCCCGGCGACGGGCTCGGCGTCGTGGTGCTCAAACGCCTCGCCGACGCCCTCACCGACGGCGACACGATCCGCGCGGTGATCAAGGGCTCGGCGGTCAACAACGACGGGGATCGCAAGGTCGGCTTCACCGCGCCGAGCGCGCCCGGCCAGACCGAGGTCATCCTCGCCGCCCACGCCGCCGCCGGCATCGAGGCGGAGTCGGTCTCCTACGTGGAAGCCCACGGCACGGGCACGCCGGTCGGCGACCCGATCGAGCTGCGCGCCCTCATCGACGCGTTCGAAGGCTCCACCGGCTGCTCCATCGGCTCGGTCAAGACCAACATCGGGCACCTGGACGCCGCCGCGGGCATCGCCGGCCTCATCAAGACCGTGCTCGCGCTCGAACACGAGGCCCTCCCGCCCAGCCTGCACTTCACGCGGCCCAACCCGCTCATCGCGTACGGGCCGTTCCGCGTCAACGCCGAGCTCACCCCCTGGCCGCGCACCCCCGGCGCCCCCCGGCGGGCCGGCGTCAGCTCCTTCGGCATCGGCGGCACCAACGCGCACGTCGTCCTGCAGGAGGCGCCCGTACCGGCCCCGGCCTCGCGGGAGGACCGCCACCAGGTCGTGACCGTGTCGGCCCGCTCGCCCGAGGCCCTCGCGCAGGCCGCCACCGAA
Organism: Actinomadura sp. DC4; assembly: GCF_030406325.1. Taxonomy (GTDB): domain Bacteria; phylum Actinomycetota; class Actinomycetes; order Streptosporangiales; family Streptosporangiaceae; genus Actinoallomurus. The sequence continues at coordinate 114,812 of NZ_JAUEQY010000020.1, forward strand.
CTCGCCGGCCACCTGGAGACCCACCCCGACCTGGACCTGCGCGACGTCGCGCACACCCTGCGCTCCGGGCGCGAGGAGTTCACCTGCCGCCGCGCGGTCGCCGCCCGTGACGCCCGCACCGCCGCGCGCCTGCTGCGCTCGGCCACGGACCACGTGGCGGCCGCCCGCCCGGTCGCGTTCCTCCTGCCCGGGGGCGGCGCGCAGTACGCCGCGATGGGCAGGGGACTGGCCGGCGAGCCGGTGTTCGCCGCCGAGCTCGCGCGGTGCGCCGCCATCCTCGGCAGGGACCGGGACACCTGGCTCGACGACGGCGGGGGCTTCCCCGGCCTGGTCGCGGTCTCGTACGCGGTCGCCCGGCAGCTGGAGGCGTACGGCGTGCGGCCGGTCGCGCTGCTCGGCCACAGCCTGGGCGAGTACACCGCCGCGTGCCTCGCCGGCGTGATCGACCTGGAGGAGGCGCTGCCGCTGGTGGCCGAGCGCGAGCGGCTCTTCGCGCTCGCCGGAGGCGCGACCACGAGCGTGCTCCTGGCCGCCGACGCACTCGGCGAGTATCTGACCGGGGCGCTGTCGCTCGCCACCGTCAACGGCCCGCTGCACTGCTCGGTCTCGGGGCCGGTCGAGGAGATCGAGGCGCTGGAACGGCGGCTGGAGGCCGACGGCGTCGACCACAGCAGGCTCCGGGTGCCCAACGCCGTGCACTCCGCACTGCTGGACCCGATCCTGCCCGAGTACGAGCGCGCCCTGTCGCGGGTCACCCTGCGCGAACCGCGCACGCCGTTCGTGTCCAACGTGACCGCCACCTGGATCACGCCCGAACAGGCGACCGACCCGGCGTACTGGCTGCGGCACACGCGCGAGACCGTGCGGTTCGCCGACGGCCTCGCCCGAATCCAGGCCGAGCACCGGCCGGTGTTCGTCGAGGCCGGCCCGGGACGCGGGCTGAGCCGCCTGGCCGAGATCCAGCTCGGCCGCGAGGCCGTCGTCGTCCCGGCCATGCGGCATCCCCGCGACGACCACGACGACGCCGAGGCCCTGATGGGCGCCCTCGGCACCGTCTGGGCCACCGGCGGCACGATCGGCCGGCACGCCCCGTACGAGGAGAACCCGCGCCGCCGCGTGCCCCTGCCCGGCTACCCCTTCCAGCGGCGGCGCTACTGGCTGAACCCTCCCGCCCCGGCGGAGGAGCCCGGCGGCACGTACGTCGTGCCCGGCGGGCTGCGCGACCCCGCGTTCGGCCAGGCCCTGGACCTGGCCCGGCGTACGCGCGGCCGGCTGCTGATCACCGAACCGGACGGTCCCGCCGTCTCCGGCGCCGACCCCGATGAGGAGACCCGCCGGGTCGAGGAGGACGACGAACTGCTGCGCGGTCGGATCCGCGTCGAGCGGACCCCCGAGGCGCTCCAGCGCGACCTCGACCGGCTGTGCTCGCTGTACGCGCTGCGCTTCCTGCGCGAGGCGGGGGTCACGGGCGAGCCCCGCACGGCCGGGGAGATCGCGGCCGCGGTCCAGGTCGTGCCCGGCTACCGGCCGTTCCTGAACGCCCTGCTCGCCATGCTGGAGGAGGACGGCCACCTCACCCGCGACGACGCGGGCCGGGTCACGGTCGACGGGCCCTCCGGCATCGACGAGTTGCGCGCCGCCATCCTCGAAGACCATCCCGGCCACGCCGACGAACTCGACCTGCTCGACCGCTGCGCCGCGCAGTACGCCGAGGTGTTCGCCGGGCGGAAGGAAGGCCATCAGGTCCTGCTCCCGGACGGCAGCAGCGACATCTCCCAGGCGGCCGTCGACCGGCGGGTCGGCGTCAGTGACGTCGCCGTGCACACGCGGCTCGTCGCCCAGGCCGTCGCGCGGCTCGGCCGGCGCGGGCCGCTGCGCGTCCTGGAGGTCGGCGCCGGCCGCGGCTACCTCACGTGGGAGGTCGCGGACGCCCTCAAGGGCATTCCGGACGTGGAGTACCACTTCACCGACCTCGGCCGGTCGTTCGTGCTCGCCGCGCAGCGTACGGCGGCCGAGCGCGGGATCGACTTCATGCGCTTCGGCGTGCTCGACGTCTCCGCCGACCCCGCGCCGCAGGGCTACCCCGCCGGCGGCTTCGACGTCGTACTCGCCTTCAACGTGCTGCACGCGACGCCCGACCTGCACGAGACGCTCGGACACGTCCGCGCGTCGCTGGCGCCGGGCGGGCAGCTGTTCCTGATCGAGGCCGCGCGGCAGCGGCGGCCGTCGATGATGACGGCGGGCCTGTACGCGGGCTGGTGGTACTTCTCCGACGACCTGCGTGAGCACTCGCCGCTGCTGGCGCCCGAGCGCTGGGCCGGCCTGCTCGCCGCCGAGGGCTACGCCGACGTGCGCGCCCATCCGCGGGACCGGGCCGTGGCGCGGGAGGCCGACCACGCGCTGCTCACCGCGCGGCGGCCGGCGCTCGACCCCGAACGCGCCCGGCGCGTGCGCCTGCTGGAGGAGGCCGGGGCGCAGGTCGAGATCGTGCCGGACGGCGGGCTGAGCGGGCTGGAGCGGCTCGGCGCCGTCGCGCTGCGGGTCGTGCCCGCGCGGGAGACCGTCCCGGAGAGCGCGCCGGAGAAGGGCCCCGCGCCCGCGGGCCTGTTCGGCGGCGGCTCGGCCTTCAACCGGCGCCCGGAGCTGGCCACGCCGTACGCCGAGCCGGCCACCGGCCTCGAACGCACCATCGCGGAGACCTGGCAGGCCATCCTCGGCGTCGACCGCGTCGGGGTGGACGACAGCTTCTTCGACCTGGGCGGTGAGTCGCTGCTGGCGATGCAGCTCGTCACCCGGCTTCGGCAGGAGCTCGACGTCGCCCTGTCCGTCCGCAGGTTCTTCGACGCCGGCGACCCGACCGTACGAGGGCTCGTCCGGGTGATCGAGGAGGTGCGGGCCGAGGGCGCGCCCGTGGCCGGCCCGATCACGGCGAGCCCGCGCCGCCGCGCCGGCCGGCAGTGAGAGGAGACGCGACCATGCTGGAGTTCCCCGCGTCGTACGCCCAGGAGCGGATGTGGTTCTTCCACCGCCTGGATCCGGGCAACCCGTCCTACAACGTCCCGCTCCTGCTCCGCCTGCGCGGACGGCTCGACCCCGTACGGCTGGAGCGCGCGCTGGAGAGCGTGGCCGAGCGCCACGAGATCCTGCGCACCACCTACGGCGACGCCGGCGGCGAGCTGCGCCAGCGGGTCCACGAGCGGCCGGCCGTGCCGTTCGACCAGGTCGCCGTGGACACACCGGTGCCGGCGCAGGTGATGGACGACCCGGCCGTCGCCGGGCTCGTACGCGACTTCGTGCGGGCCCCGTTCGACCTGGCCGCCGGGTCGCCGCTGCGCGCGCGGCTGCTGCGACTCGGGCCCGATGACCACCTGCTGATGCTCTGCCAGCACCACATCGCCACCGACGGCTGGTCGCTCGGCGTCCTCGTTCGCGAGCTCGACGCGTCCTACCGCGACGTGTCCCTGCCCGACCCGCCGATCCAGTACGCGGACTACGCCGAGTGGCAGCGCGCCACCGTGACGGGGGAGACCCTCGACGCCGAGCTCGACCACTGGCGGTCGCGTCTCGGCGAGAACCCGCCACGGCTCACCCTGCCGCAGGACCGGCCACGCCCGGAGGAACCGTCCTTCCGCGGAGCGCGCGTCGACTTCGCGATCTCCCCCGAGACGAGCGAGGCGCTGCGTGCCGTGGCGCGGCGGCACGGCGCCTCGCTCTACATGACGCTGCTCGCGGCCTGGAGCGCGCTGCTGCACCGGTACGGCGCGGGCGGCGACATCGTGGTCGGCACCCTCCTGGCGAACCGCGAGAACGAGCAGGTCGCCTCGCTGCTCGGATTGTTCGTCAACACTCTCCCGCTGCGCGTGGACCTCACCGGCGAGCCGGTCTTCGCCGAGCTGCTGGGCCGCGTGCGCACGGCGACGCTCGACGTGCTGGCCCACCAGGACACCCCGACCGAGAAGATCGTCGAGCGGGTGCGCCCCGACCGGGAGGGCGGCGGGAACCCGCTGTTCCAGGTGCTGTTCGCGCTGCAGAACTTCGCGAGCCGGCGGCTGGAGCTCGGCGGCCTGGACGTCGAGCGCGTGGACGACGAGGAGGAGTCCACGCGGTTCGACCTGGAGCTCCACGTGTGGGAGCACCCCGGCCACCTGCGCGGCGCGCTGGTCTTCGACCTCGACCTGTTCGACCACGGGACCGCCGAACGGATGGCGGGCCATCTGCGCGCGCTGCTCGACGCGGTGAGCGCCGACCCGGACCTGCCGCTGACGGCTCCGGCCCTGCGCACGGAGGAGGACGAGCGGCGCCTGCGCGACCTCATGGCGGCGCGCGGGCGGGCGGCCGTGCTGGACGGCCACGGCCATGTGCCCCCCGAGGGTGTGCCCGGCGACGTCTGGGAGGGGCGGCGTACGGGCGAGCGGGGCCGCGTGCTGCCCGACGGGACCGTCGAGATCTTCGCCGGGGTCGGCCCGGACGGGCGGCTCCCCGACGTGGTGCGCGCGGACGGGCGCCGCGTCGTACGGGCGGATCTGGAGGAGGCCCTCCTGCGTGCGGAGCCGGCGCTGGCCGACGTGGTCGTGGTGCCGCGGGTCCGCCGCGACACCGGAGCGGCCGAACCGGTCGCGTACGTGGTGCCGGCCGGGCCGGTCGACCTGGACGCGCTGGCCGGCGCGCTCCCGGTGCCGGTCGCCGTCGTCCCGGTCTCGGCGCTGCCGCTTTCCTCGGACGGGGAGGTCGACACGCGGGCGCTGCTGCGGCTGCCGGTCGCCGACGCCGACGAGGCCGTACGCCTGGAGCGGCGCCTCGGCGAGGGCGCCGCCGTGCTGGTCGCCGAGACCGGAGCGGAGCCGCTCGCCCGGGTACCCGTCCCGCCGTTCCCCGAGGCCGGACGGTCGCCGGCGCCCGAGCCCGAGAGCGGAGCACCGTCGCTGGCCGACGGCGGGCCGCCCGCCGACCCCGGCTTCGCCCGTCTCGGCGACGCACTGGTGCGGGCCGCCGAGTCCGCCCCGGAGGGACGCGCCGACATCGTCGTCATCGCCGACGACGGCGGAGAACGGTCCCTGACCTACGGCGAACTGCTGGACCGATCGCTGCGGACCCTCGCCGGGCTGCGCGCCCTCGGGCTGGAGCCCGGCGACCCGGTCCTGCTCCAGCTCGGCGACCACGCCGACTTCATGACCGTGCTGTGGGCGGCCGTCCTCGGCGGCTTCGTCGCCGTGCCGCTGGCCGCGCCCGAGGACTACCGGCGGCGTGGCGCCGCCGTCGACCGGTTCCACGGCGCCTGGGACACACTGGAACGACCCCTCGTGGTCACCGCGCCGGAACGCCTCGCCGAGATCCGGGAGGCGGCGCGCGAGCACGGCTGGGACGACCTGCGCGTGACCGCCCCGGACGACCTCGCCCGCGGCCACGCGCCCGCGGACGCCCACCCCGCCGAATCCGACGATCCCGTCCTCTATCTGCTGACCTCGGGCAGCACCGGGCGCCCCAAGGTCGTGGTCCTGCGGCACCGCAACATCCTCGCCCGCAGCGCCGCCACGGCCGCTCTCAACGACCTCGGGCCGGACGAGGTCTCGTTCAACTGGATGCCGCTCGACCACGTCGGCGGCGTCGTCATGTTCCACCTGCGCGACGTCATCCTCGGCTGCCGCCAGGTGCACGCGCCGACGAACTGGATCCTGCGCGACCCCCTGCGCTGGCCGGGCGTCGCGCACCGGCACCGCGCCACCGTCACCTGGGCGCCCAACTTCGCCTTCGGGCTCGTCGCCGACCGGGCCGCCGACCTGGGTGAACCCGGCTGGGACCTGTCCCGGCTGCGCTTCGTCATGAACGCGGGCGAGCCGATCGTGTCCCGCGTCGCCCGCCGCTGGCTGCGGGTGCTCGCCCCGTACGGCCTGCCCGCCACGGCGATGCGGCCGGCCTGGGGCATGTCCGAGACCTCCTCGGCGATGACGTACTCCGACCGTTTCACGCTCGGCACGACCGGCGACGACGACCCGTTCGTCGAGGTCGGCCGCCCCCTGCCCGGCTGCGCGGCGCGCGTCGTCGGTGAGGACGGTCTCACCGTCCTGCCGGAGGGGCGTACCGGCCGGTTGCAGGTACGCGGGACGACCGTGACCAGCGGGTACCACGACGCGCCGGAGCGGAACGCCGAGGCGTTCACCGCCGACGGCTGGTTCGACACCGGGGACCTCGGCCGCATCCAGGACGGGCGGCTCACCCTCACCGGGCGCGCCAAGGACGTCATCATCGTCAACGGCGTCAACCACCACAGCCACGAGATCGAGGCGGCCGTCGAGGAGCTGGACTGCGTCGAGCCCTCCTTCACCGCCGCCGTGGCCGTCCGCCCGGCCGGCGCGACGACGGACGAGCTCGTGGTCTTCGTGCACCTGCGCACGGACGCCGGCGACGCGCCACGCCTCGTACGTCAGGCCGTGCTGGACCGCACCGGGGTCAACCCCCGCCACGTCGTGCCGGTCGGCCGGGAGGACATCCCCAAGACCGAGATCGGCAAGATCCAGCGCTCGCTGCTGCGGACGCGCTTCGAGGCCGGGGCGTACGCGGAGCTCCTGCCCGCCGACGACTCCACGAGCGTCCCCGGCCACTTCCACCGGCCCGTGTGGGTCCGCCGGAACCTGCCGGGCACCCCGGAGAAGGCGCCGTCCGGCGACGTCCTGCTCCTCCTCGGTGAGGACGGGCCGGGCGAGGATCTCGCGGCCCTGCTCGGCAAGGCCGGGCGGCGCTGCCTGCGCGCCGAGGTCGCGCGCGACGGGACGGAGTTCGCCCGGCTGGGCCAGGACCACTACGCGGTGGCGCGGGGAAGTGCGGAGGGGTACCGCCGCCTCCGCGAGGCGCTCGGCGGGTTCCCGCCCACCGTCGTCCACCTGCGGTCCTGCGGCGCGCCCGCCGGGCAGGCCCGCGCGGAAGCGCTCGACCTGCTCTGCCTCGCGCGCGAGGCCGCCGGCGTGACCGAGCTGTACGCCGTCACCACGGACCCGGACGGTCTCGCCGGCTGCGACCGGGCGTCTCTGGCGGGGTTGATCGCCTCCCTCGCGCACGAACGGCCGGACACCCGCGTCGTCCACGTCGGCCTCGGCCCGGAGGCCGGCGCCGCCCAGCTCGCGGCCGAGCTCGGCCGGCTGCCGCGCGAGCGCGCCGTCGCCCACCGGTCCGGCCGCCGCCTCGTACGCCGCCTGGTCCTCGCGGAGACGTCACGGACGGGCGCCGTGCCGATCCGCAGCGGCGGCCGCTACCTGGTCACCGGGGCCGACGGCGGCATCGGCCGGCTGCTCGTCGCCGAGCTGGCCGGGCCGTACGGCACGCGGGTCCTGGCCCTCGGCCGTACCGGCGGGCCCGCCGTGCCGGGCGTCGAGCGTGCCGTCGCCGACGTCCGCGACCGGGACGCGCTCGCCGGGGTGCTCCGCGACGCCGAGCGGCGGTGGGGCGCGCCCCTGGACGGGGTGTTCCACCTCGCCGGCCGTTACGCGGAGCGGCCGCTGGACCGCTGCGCCCCCGCCGATCTGGAGGAGATCCTCGCCGCCAAGGTCGAGGGCGCACGGAACCTGCACGAGCTGCTGGGCGACCGGCCGGGCACGCTGTTCGTGTCCTTCTCCTCCGTCAACGGCCTCTTCGGCGGCGCGTCGGTCGGCGCGTACGCCGCGGCCAACGCCTACCTCGACGCGCTCGCCGTCCACCAGCGCCGCCGCGGGCTGGACGCGTACAGCCTGGCGTGGAGCATGTGGGACGAGGTCGGGATGAGCGCCGGATACCCCCTCAAGGCGCTCACCGAGAGCCGCGGCTACCGCGTGCTGCCCGCCGACGAGGCGCTGCGCTCGCTCCGGGTCGCGCTGGGCCGCGACGCGCCGCACCAGCTCATCGGGCTCGACCCGGCCCGCCCGTGGGTCGCCTCGCACCTCACCGGCTCACACCCGCTGCGGCGGCTGGCCGCCTACACCGAGTCCGGGCCGGTCCTGAGCGCGGAGGACAGGTACGGCACGCCGCTCGGCCACCGGACCGTACGGCTTGACGCCCTGCCGCGGGACCCGGGGACCGGGGAGGTGGATCGGGCACGTCTCGCCGGCACCGGTCCGCGCCGGGCGGCCGAGCCGCGCGAGGGGCTGGAGACCGTCATCGCCACGACCTGGGCCGAGGTGCTCGGCCTGACACGGGTCGGGGCGGAGGAGAACTTCTTCGATCTGGGTGGCGGGTCGCTGCAGGCGACCCGGGTCCACGGCCTGCTGGAGGAACGGCTGGAGCGTGAGCTGTCGATGGTGGAGCTGTTCCGCTGCCCGACCGTACGCTCTCTCGCCGACGCCCTCGAACCGGGGCGGGAGCAGGCGCCGGCGGGCGGCCGGGGCCGGTCCCGCGCGGAGCGACGCCTGCGCGCCGCGGGGAACCGGCCCTGACGCCGGGCGCCCGGAGGCGACGGCCTCCGGGCGCCCGGCCTTAGGAGGCCCTAGCCGCCGACCTTGGCGAACGCCCCGTCCAGACGCTGCAGCAGCCACGGGATGCCCAGCGTCGACGGGTTGCGGAACAGCGTGATCGTCGGCAGGTCGGCGAGCTCGTACGTCGAGCCCTTGGTCGCGGACCGCATCACCGGGTTCGTCTCGATCTGCTTCTGCACGTCGGGGGTCTGGTACGCCGCCACCATCAGGTCGGCCTTGAGCACGTCGAGCCTCTCCATGCTCAGGCTGCCGACGCCGTTGGCGTTCTTGACCAGCTTCGTGAGCCTCGGCGCCTGTTCCAGGCCCAGGGAGCGCAGGAACTGGACCGCGAAGTCCTGGTCGGAGGACAGGGTGAGGATCTGGGAGCGCGTCAGGGCGTACGTGACGCTGAAGGTCCTGCCCTTCAGCCCGGGGTGCTTGCTCTTGGTCGCCTCGATCGCGGCCTGCGCCGTCGACACCGCCTGGTCGGCCTTCGAGGACAGGCCCAGGGCCTTGCCGACGAGGCGCTGGCGGTCCTGCCAGGAGTCGGCGCCGGCGGACTTCAGCGGCCCGATGGTCGGGGCCACCCTGGAGAGCGCCTTGTAGTTCTGGGCCGCGGTGAAGTCGCCGGTGTCGAGGATGACGTCGGGTTTGACGCTCGCGACGCGCTCCAGCGGGATCGTCGGCACGGCGGCGATCAGCTGGGTGCGCTTCGGGTCCAGCCTTCCCTTCAGCCACGGGTAGACCCCGTCGGGGCTGAACGGGTCCTTGGCCGCCAGCACGGGGACGACGCCGAGCGCGAGCGCCGCGTCGACGTCGACGGAGCTGAGCGCGACGACCCGTTTCGGGGCGGACTTCAGCTTCGTCGTGCCCAGGGAGTGCTGGAGCGTCACCGGGAAGGCCCCGGACTCCGACGCCGGCGCGCTCCCGGAGTCGTCGGCCTTGCTCGAGCCGCAGGCTCCCGTCGCGAGCAGGGCCGAGGCCAGGGAGAGCCCGGCCCAGAGCCGCCGGGGATGGGTCGTACCGAACATGAAGGACCTCCGGAAGGAAGAGCGTTGTCGATGTGCGGGGAGAAGCGCCGGATCAGGTCGAGTCGCGGTGCAGGGGAGAGGAGAGGCCGCGGACGGCGACGGTTCCGAAGACCGCCGTCATCACCGCGGTCCAGGCGAGCGTGCGCAGCAGCGGCGTCAGGACCGCGCCCGCGCCCGCCAGCCCGCGCATCGTGTCCACCCCGCAGCTCAGCGGGAGGAGATGGACGACGGGCCGCAGGGCGTGCGGAAAGGAGTCCAGCGGTGCGAAGCCGGTGCTGAAGAACAACATGAGCAGGAAGACGACCGACACGCCGCTCAGGGCGGACACGTTGCGCGCGCGTACCGCGATCGCGCACACCAGCGAGGAGAACCCGATCCCGACGAGCACCGGGACCAGGGCGAACACCGGCAGCACGGCCACATCGTCGAGCCGGAAGCCGAGGGCGTATCCGACCGCGACGAACGTCAGTGCCGTGACCAGCATGCGGACGACCTCCGCCCCCAGCCGCCCGGTCAGTGGCGACGTACGGTGCACGGGCATCGCGCGGAACCGGCCGAGCAGCCCGGAGTCCCGCTCCAGCATCAGCGAGACGCCGACGCCGACGCCGCCGAAGACGGTGCCGACCAGCGCGGCGAGAGGGACGAAGCGGTTGAGGCTGTCGCCGCCGGACGCGGCGGCCATCGTGTCGCCGAACACGACGCGGAACACCAGGAGCAGGAAGACCGGGAAGACCAGCGCCTGCATGGAGACCATCGGCGTCCGCCACCAGCGGCGCAGCAGGCGCTGCGCCTGGAGCGCCCCGTGCGCGAACGCGGCGCGCGTTCCGGTCTCGCTCATCGGGCCCGTCCCCGGGCGAGGGCACGGCCGGCGAGGGGCGTGAAGACCACGAGCATCCCGGCCAGCCACGCGAGGGTGACCACGACCGGGCGCGCCGTCGGCCCGCCCGAGGCGAGCCCGCGCAGCGCGTCGGCGGCCTTGGAGACGGGCTGGTCGCGGACGAACGGCCGGATCCAGCCGGGAAAGCCCGAGACCGGCGCGAACCCGGTCGACAGCATCGTCAGCAGCAGTTGCGGCACCAGCAGCGCCGAGGCCGTGTGCTCGGGGTTCCCGACCGCCAGGCCGAGCGCCACGCAGCCGACGCACAGGCACAGCGCGCACCCCAGCGCCAGGGCGGCGAACCCCAGGGCCGGGCCGGCTCCGGTACGGAAGCGGAACCCGAAGGCCATGGCCACCGCGACCGCCACCACGAGGGCGAGCACGGCGCGGCACAGGTCCGCGCCGAGCCGTCCGGCGACCGGGGCGAGACGCGCCACGGGCATCGACCGGAACCTTGAGACCATGCCCGACCGCACGTCGGCGGCGATCGCGTCGGCGGAGCTCATCGCGACGAAGATCATCGCTTGGAGCACCACGATCGGCGGAAGCCACTGCGCGTAGTCGATCCCGCGCCCGGCCATGACGCCGCGCAGCGGCACGTAGAAGCCGGCGAAGAACACCAGAGGCGCGGCGACCGCGCCGATGACCTCACCGGTGTCGCGGCGCAGCAGGACCACCGCGCGCAGCGTGAGGACCCAGGCGGCGTTCACCGCGGCTCCTCCGTCCGGTGGCCGGTCAGCGCCAGGAACACCTCATCGAGCGACGGGCGCCGCAGCGCGATGTCGGTCAGCGCCACGCCCGCGTCCTCGACCCTCTTGACGACCTCGGTGAGCGTCCCGGGCCCGTCCGGCGCCGGCAGCACCACGGTGTCCCCGCGCAGGGCCGGGCTCAGGTCCGACAGCGTGTCCAGCAGACGCGGCGCATCCTCCGGATCGCCGGGCGTGACCTCGCAGAACGTGCCGCCGACCTGGCGCTTCAGCTCCTCCGGAGCGCCGGTCGCGATCACCCGCCCGTGGTCGATCACCACGATCCGGTCGGCGAGCCGGTCCGCCTCCTCCAGGTACTGCGTGGTCAGCAGCACCGCGGCGCCGCGCTCGCGCAACCCGCGTACGGCCTCCCACAGCGCCAGGCGGCTCCGCGGGTCCAGGCCCGTGGTCGGCTCGTCGAGGAAGACGACCGACGGGTCGCGCACCATCCCGGCCGCCAGGTCGAGCCGGCGCCGCATACCGCCGGAGTACGTCGCGGCGCGCCGGTCGGCGGCGTCGAGCAGGTCGAAGGCGGTCAGCAGCTCGGCCGCCCGCTCGCGCGCGGTGGCCTTGCGCAGGCCGAGGAGGCGCGCGAACAGCACGAGGTTCTCCCGGCCGGTCAGCTCCTCGTCGACGGCCGCGTACTGGCCGGTCAGGGCGATGACCCGGCGGACCGCCGCGGGCTCGCGCACCACGTCGTGGCCCGCGACGAGCGCGCGCCCGGAGTCCGGGCGCTCCAGCGTCGACAGGATGTTGACGGCGGTGGTCTTGCCCGCCCCGTTGGGGCCCAGCAGGCCGACGATCTCGCCCGGCCCGACCGTCAGGGACAGCCCGTCCAGCGCGACCTGGTCCCCGTAGGACATCCGAAGGTCCTCGACGCTGACACCGGCCGGTGCGCTCACGGTGCGCCCGCCCCCTCCGCCGCGGCGGCCAGCCGCCAGCCGCGCACCCGCGTGCGCTCGCGCCAGAAGGCGGCGTACCGGCCGTCGAGGGCCATCAGCTCCTCATGCGTGCCGGACTCGGCCACCCGCCCGCCGTCCAGGACGACGATGCGGTCGGCGCTCGTGATCGTCTCCAGGCGGTGCGCTACCACGATGAGGGTGCGCCGTCCCGAGAGCTCGCCCAGCGCCCGCTGGACCGCGGCCTGGTTCTCCGCGTCCAGGGACGCGGTCGCCTCGTCCAGCAGCATCACCGGAGCGTCCTTGAGCAGCGCGCGCGCCAGCGACACGCGCTGCCGCTCGCCGCCGGACAGCGCGGCGCCGCCCTCTCCGACGCGTGTGTCCCAGCCGTCCGGGAGCCGCGCGACGATGTCGTCCACGCGCGCCAGCCGCGCCACGCGCTCGATCTCCTCGTCCCCGGCCTTGGCCCGGCCGACCTGGACGTTCTGGCGGATCGTGCCGTCGAACAGGTAGACGTCCTGGAACACCACGGACAGCGTCGCGGCGAGCTGGTCGGTCGTGAGGTCGCGTACGTCGTGGCCGCCGAGGCGCACCGATCCCGAATCCACGTCGAAGAACCGCGCCACGAGACGGGTCACGGTCGTCTTGCCGGAGCCGGAGGCGCCGACCAGGGCCACGGTGCCGCCCGCGTCGGCGGTGAACGTCACCCCGTCCAGCACCCTGCGGCCGGCGTCGTAGCCGAAGCGCACGTCGCGGAACTCCACGGAGACGGCCTCCCCGTCCGGCGCCTCGCCCGGGTTCTCCGGCTCGGGGAGCGGCCGGGCGTCGAGCACCTCGGTCACCCCGGCCAGAGCGGTACGTGAGGAACGGAGCGTGCCGGCGAGGTTCGCCACCGCCGCCACCGGCTCGGCGAAGCGTACGACCAGCACGAGTGCCGCGATCGTCCCGGCCGCGTCGCCGCCGCCGAGCAGGTGCGCGGTCCCGACGACCAGCGCGGCCGCCACCCCGAGCTGCACGGTCAGCCCGAACAGCATCCGGGCGGGCGCGTCCGCGCGCGCCCTGCGGCGCGACGCGCGGTCCTGCTCGGTCAGGGCGTCCTCCAGCAGCGCCCGGCCGGGCCCGTCCGGACCGGCCGTGCGCAGCACGGGCTGGGCGCGGGCGAACTCCACGACCCGGTCGTTGGCCTCGGCAGCGGCCTCGTCCAGCCGGTCGTCGACGCGCTCGGCCAGCACGGAGGTCCAGCGGTACATCGCGTACAGGACGGGCGCGCAGACCAGCAGCGTCAGCCCGATCCGCCAGTCGAAGACGAACACGCCGACGATCACCACGAGCGGCGTGAGCGTCCCGGCCAGCAGCGGTTCGAGCAGGTGGGCGATGATGCCGCTGACGTCCTTGGCGCCCTGCCCGATCAGCCGGGTCAGCCGGCCCGTACGGCCGCCGGAGAACCAGCCGAGGGGCAGCGTCACGAGGTGGTCGCCGAGCCGGTGGTGCAGGCGGTTGATGGTCGCCATGCCGACGCGGAAACCGCCCATGGACTGTACGTGGCGTGCCGCCAGCGTCGCGACGGCCGACACCGCGACGGCGCCCGTCCAGATCCACGCCGCGCCGGTGTCGTGGCGCAGCAGCGCGCGCAGGGCCGGCACGAGGAGGACGAACGTGACCCCTTGGAGCACGGCGTAGGCGGTCACGGCGACGATCTGGCGCCGGAGCATCGGAGCGAGGCCGTCGCCGACGACGGCGTACAGGCGGCCGAGCAGGTTCTCAGACGTCATCGGGCCACCTCGCTGGTCTCGTTCTGGGCCTCCCACAGCCGCCGGTACGTCCCGTCCCGCGCGGCGAGGTCCTCGTGCCGGCCGCGGTCGGTGACCCGGCCGCCGTCAAGGACGAGGATCTGGTCGGCGTTCACGACGGTCGCCAGCCGGTGCGCGACCACGAGCACGGTGCGCCCGGCGGACAGCCGGGAAAGGGCGTCCTGGACCGCGGCCTCGGAGTCGGGGTCGGCGTACGCGGTCGCCTCGTCCAGGACGAGGACCGGGGGATCGGCGAGCAGCAGCCGGGCGACGGCCACGCGCTGCGCCTCGCCGCCGGACAGGTTCGCGTCCTCGCCGACGACGGACGCATAGCCGCGCGGCAGTGCCGTCACGACGTCGTGGAGGTTCGCCGCGCGCGCCGCCTCGCGTACCTCCTCGGCCGAGGCGCCGGCGCGGCCGAGCCGGATGTTGTCCTCGACGCTCGTCCTCAGCAGCGGCGCGTCCTGGAGGACGAAGCCGACGTGGCGGTAGAGCACGCCGGAGGCGATCTCACGGACGTCCACACCGCCGACCCGCACCGTGCCGGAGTCGACGTCGAAGAACCGCGCGACGAGCCCGGCCAGCGTGGACTTGCCGGCGCCGGACGGGCCGACCAGCGCGGTCAGCGCGCCGGGCTCGAGGACGGCGCTCACCTCGGTCAGCACCCGGGTGCCGGGGGAGTGGGAGAACGTCACCTGGTCGAACTCGACCCGGGCGCCGGACGGCTCGCGTGGCGCAACGGGCTCGCGCAGCTCCGGGGTGGCCAGCAGGCCGCGGATGCGCCCGGCCGCGGCCTCGGCCGCCCGCATGCTGTTCGCCGCCTGCCCCATCGTCTGCACCGGCGCGGTCAGCCCGAGCCCGAGCAGAACGAACGGCAGCACGTCGACCGGCGTGACCACATTCCCGGCGACCAGCGCCGTGCCGCCGACGAGGACGACGGTGAGCACGCCGACGGGGGCGATCACGGCGGTGCTGAGCGAGATGAGCCGGAGCACGGGTGCGTTCGCGGTGGAGAAGGTCCGGTGGTAGCCGTCGGCGGCGTCGACGAACCGGCGGTGCGCACGGCGGGAGCGGCCGTACATCTTCACGACGGCGATGCCCTGCACGAACTCGACGACCGAGGCGTGCACGGCGCGCATCGCCTGCGCGACCTCGGTCATGCCGCCGCCCGCGCGCGCCATGACGACGCGCTGCGCGGCGGCGAAGACGAGGATCGGGAGAAGCGTCACGAGCGAGAGCTCCCAGCTGATCGTGAACAGCCACACCAGCGCCGCGAGCGGCGTCACGATGGCGGAGACCAGGTCGAGCCGCGCGTGCGCCACGGCGTAGTGCATCTCGTCCAGGTCGTCCTGCAGGGCGCCCTGCACCGACCCGCTCGTCCCGGCGGTGAACCAGCCGAGCGGGACGCGGCGCAGGTGGTCCGCGATGCGCCGCCGCAGCGTGAGCGCGAGGTCGGCGTCCGCGCCGTGGCTGACGGCGACGGCGGCGCCGCCGACGAGGAACGCGGCCACGGCGGCACCGGCGGCCACGTAGACCGTCGCCCGGACACCGCCGTGCGAGGCTCCATCGGTCACGCGCCGGGCGATCTCGTAGACGGCCGCGAACGGGACCAGCACCAGGACGGCCGCGATCGCCCGCAGGACGGTCGCGACGGCGAGCGCTCGCCTGACCGGGGCGGTCAGCTCGTGGAACGCCTTGTCCGGCGAACCGTCTTTCGCGCGTCTCATGGCTGACTCCCTGGAGATGGAACGGGCGTTCGCAATTTACAACGGTGTGTTGTAAATAGGCAAGGTATGCCTAACCTAAGTGGAAGTGCCGCGGTACCGCCATGCGGGGGCAGAGTGGGGGTGGCGGGCGGTGAGAGTCTTGTTAGGTAAGGCTAACCTAAGTTAGCCTCCTGTTGCCTGAACGGGCAGATTCTCGACGCGAAGGGGTTTCCGTGGCCGTCACGCCTGCCGAACTCATCACGAAGTTGGACAGCGCCGATCCCAACGACATCGTCCGAAGATTCGCGGCGAACCCGGCCTTCCGTGCCGCCAACCAGGAAGAACTCACCACCGAGCAGGACCCGTACCGCCGCCCCGTACGGCCGGCCGACCTCGCCTGGCTGGACTACTCAGAGCCGATGCCGGCCGAGAGGACGCTCCTGCTGAGCTGGCTGCTCGGCAACCGCATGCTGCGCAACGTCTACGACGCCGACCTGCTCCACCTGCCCCCGGTGGCCGGCCCGGCCGCCGACCGCGACGGCGGCGAGTTCTACTCGATGGAGAACCGGGTGCTCGGGGCGCTGGCCGGGCCCATCCTGGAGCAGCACCTGTTCACCTATCTCCAACGCGACCACGAGCCGCTGGCGACGCCCGAGCTCCGCCCGCTCAAGGCGCACCTGCGCGCGTACTTCGAGGAGCGGTCGGCCGCGCGCGACGACGCCTTCGCGATCGCGCTGACCCGCCGCGACCGCCGCGAGGCGGCGACGTTCGTGCTGGTCCAGCTCACCGCGCACCTTCCCGCCGCCTACCACGCGATCGGCCGCAACGCGCTCGGGGAGTACGCCCTCGCACACCCGACCCTGCGCGGGTCGCTCATCGCCGACTACCAGGGCTGGTCCGACCGGGCTCCGGAGTACGGCCGGCTGCTCGCCGAGGCCGGGCTCGGGCCGGGCACCGCGGCGTACTGGCAGCTCTCCCTGGGCACCTCGCTCGCGCGGGGCAACCAGCTGCACCGCCTGTCACGTACCCACGAGCACTTCTTCCGTTTCCTCGGGGCCTGGGTGCACAAGAAGATCGACGACGCGGTCACGGCGGGACGGTACGCCGCCGTGTTCGAGGAGGGCCTCGGCCACCGGACCGGTCTGTTCGAGGGCGTCGCCGCGTACGACGACGCGCTGGTCGACGACGTCCTCACGCCACTCGTCGAGCGGTTCGGGACCTCGGTGATCGAGGAGTTCCACGCCGGCTTCGACGAGGCCCGGCGGCTGGCCGAGCTGTGGAACCGCGACCTGTCCGAGCAGCTCGCCTGGGCCGATGAGATCCCCGCGTACATGGAACGGGCGGAGCGGATCCAGCGCCACATCACCGACGAGAACATCCAGGTCGACCTCGACACCTTCGTCGAGTCGTGTGAGGAGACCTCGACCACCCACGTCCACGACGAGCACCGCCTCGTGATGATCGAGGTGGGTCAGATGCACTTCTGGAACAACGTCACCCACCAGATCAAACTCGAACAGGGCGACAAGCTACTGATCCCGCTGGGGCGCCTGCACGGCTCGGTCGTGCTCTCCGGGACGTGTACGTATCATCAGCCGATCATCCCGGAGGACATGTACCAGCGATTCTTCCGGGGCTGAACATGGATGTGGAGAGCTGCACGATCGGAGACCTGCCCGACTGGGGCGAGGCGTGCGTGGACGACCTGCTGGCGACGCTGCTGGAGGAGAAGTCCTTTCCCTGTACGTTCGCCGTCGCGGCGGCCAGGAAGAAGGCCCTGCGCTTCGCCTTCATCGAGAGCGCGAAGGACCCCGACCGCTGGGGTCCGCTGCCCGACGTCATCAACGAGTATCTTCGCGTCTACAAGAGCATCGACCGGGACACCTCACTAGTCGTCTTCTTCCGCCCGGAGCCGGAGCCGGCCCCGCTCTCCTCGTACTTCTCCCGGTTCTGGGACGTCCTCCAGTACCTGCACCGGAAGGACGCGCAGCCGTGGCCGTCCGGCCTTCCCGACGACCCCGGCGAGGCCATGTGGGAGTTCAGCTTCTCCGGCGAGCCGATGTTCGTGGTCTGCAACACCCCCGCGCACACGCGGCGGCGGAGCCGCCACAGCCCCGGAATGCTCATCACGTTCCAGCCCCGCTGGGTGTTCGAGGGCCTGGAACCGGACAGCCCGCGAGGGTCGTCGGCCCGGCGCGTCATCCGCAACCGCATCCGCCGGTTCGACGGAATGGAGCCGGCGTCCCAGCTCGGCGACTACGGCGACGCGAACAACCTGGAGTGGAAGGGCTACTTTCTGCCGGACGCCAATGACGAGGACTTCCGTCACTGCCCGTTCCACCAGAAGAAGACGCGGGAGATCGGGGTTCACCAGGTCGTCGTCAACGGCCGGCGGCAGTACTCCCTGTGGCCGTCCGGTCGCCGACTGCCCTCGGGCTGGAGCCCGGCCGGCTTCCGCGGGGACCGGCAGGCGTGTCTCGCCCATATCGAAGAGCAGTGGACCGACATGCGTCCGCTCGCTGTTTAGGGGCCTGCCAGCCAGTCGCGGCGGTTCGCTCGCTGTGGAGCGGACCGCCATTCGTTCCTGCCGCGGCGCCGGCCGGGCTAGGCTCGTCCGCCATGTCGCCTTCCTACCTGTCCGCGACGGCGGAGGCCTACGACGCCGTCGCCGCCCGCTATGCCGAGCTTCCCCGAGATGACCTCAACCGTCTGCCGCTGGACCGTGCGGTGCTGGCGGCCTTCGCCGAGGCCGTGAAGGACGCGCCCGTCGCCGAACTCGGCTGCGGACCGGGACCCGTGACGGCGCACCTGCGCGACCTGGGCCTGGACGTCTTCGGCGTCGACCTGTCGCCGGTGATGATCGACCTGGCCCGTGAGACCTATCCCGACCTGAGGTTCGAGGTCGGCTCGATGGACGGCCTGGACCTGGCCGACGGCGCCCTCGGCGGCATCGTCTCCTGGTACTCCGTCATCCACACCCCGCCGCGCGAGCTGCCGCCGTACTTCACCGAGTTCGGCCGGGTGCTGGCCCCGGGCGGCCACCTTCTCCTGGCCTTCTTCGAGGGCGAGGACGTCGAGGTCTTCGACCACAAGGTGACGCCGGCCTACCGCTGGCCGATCGACGAGCTCGCCGAACTGGCCCGCAAGGCGGAGTTCGCCGAGGTGGGCCGGATGCTGCGCGAGCCGTGCGAGGACGAGCGCTTCCGCCGGGGCCATCTGCTGATGCGCAGGCAGTAGGCCCGTTCAGGACCGCGCGCTGAGGCGGACCGGCAGATCCCCGGCGATGGTCCGCTGGCGGTCCGTCTCATGGAGGAGCGCGACGACCATCTCGTCGAACGCCTGGTCGGTGTGCTTGCGCCTGAGCGTCCGCAGGACACCCTTGCGGCTGGCCTCGGTGACCATGCCGAGCAGGGCGATGTAGGGAACCTCCTGGCCTGCGGAGAAGTCGTCGTACACGGCTTGAGCCACACTGCGCAGCTCCGCGTACGGAGCGGATTCCACGAGGACCATGTGTGCCGCGTCTTTGAGATCCACCTTCCGAATCCTATCTGCGCGCTGAGAGATTCACCCGCGGGTCGGTGGCCGACCTGCGAGCGCGGGAACCCCGCCCCACGAGACGCTGCGCCTGTTGAAGGTCGTCGGCACTCAGGACCTGAGCACCGCGGAAGGCCGGAGGTTGTTACCTTCTTCGCCATGGCTTCGCGGGCACGCGCATCGAACGAGCGCGGCGATGTGGTGGACGGACCGATCTCGGAGGACATTCGAACGCTGCTGAACGGACTGGGTCCCGGCAATCACTTCGTCATCGTGGAGCGGCTTGATGCCGAGAACGATGAGCACTACATGCAGGCCTATCTCCACGACGATGGCTCGTACTGGCTGGAGTATCGGGAGGGCACTGCCGACACGCACTTCCAGACCTCCAGCCGGAGTCCACAGTTGATATCCCAGACGTTCACGAAGTGGCTGTACCGGTTGCCGGGCTGGCGGGACGGCTTCAGCTGGCAGCCCTGGGCCGAGGAGCCGGACACGCGGTGATCCGGACCGTTGCAAGCCCCGCGTCGATCCAGGTCAGGGTCGGAGGGTGTGAGGGAGTCCGAAGAAGTCGAACAGGCCCGAGTCGCGGAACGCGACGATCCGCGTGATGCCCGCGTCGGAGGCCGAGAGGACCATCACCCCGTGCGCGTGATGGTTGCCGTCCGGCCCACGTCTGTACATGGCGGCCGCGGGCTGGCCGTTGGCGGAGGTCGCGACCATCCGGTAGAAGCCGGGCGCGGTGAGGACCCTGGCGCCGAAGAAGCGGCCGATGATCTCGCGTCCGGCGAACCAGGACGGGGTGGGCGGCATCTCCAGGACGGCCTCTTCGGTCAGCAGCTCCATGAGCGCCGGGACGTCGGCGTGCTCGAAGGCGGTGACGTAGCGGTCCAGAAGCTCTCGCCGGTACGCGCCGGAGGCCTCGGCCGTGCCGTCTTCGGAGGGTGCCACCTGGCCGAGCCGGCTCCGGGCGCGCTGCAGGATGCTCTTGACGGCGGGGACGGAGACGCCGAGCATTTCGGCGACCTCGGCCGCGCGCATCGCGAGCACGTCGCGCAGGATGAGGACGGCGCGCTGGCGCGGGGGCAGATACTGCAGGGCGGCGACCAGCGCGAGTCGCAGGCTCGCCCGCGTCGCGACGATGCCGGCGGGATCGTCGGAGCCGGCGCCGGCCAGGCGGTCGGGGAAGGGCTGTAGCCAGCTCACCTCCGGCGGCGGCGCCGTCGGGCCTTCGGGGTCCTCGGCGGGACCGCCGAGCCCCGAGGGCAACGGCCGGCGCTTGCGGTGTTCCAGCGCGGTGAGGCAGACGTTGACCGCGATCCGGTAGAGCCAGGTGCGCAGTGACGCCCGGCCCTCGAACGCGCCGTAGGAGCGCCACGCGCGCAGGTAGGTCTCCTGGACCAGGTCCTCGGCGTCGTGGACCGAGCCGAGCATGCGGTAGCAGTAGGCCAGCAGCTCGGGCCGGTACGGGGAGGTCAGCCGGGCGAAGCCGTCGCCGTCGGGCGTCACCGCCGGCCCACCGGGACGGTCCGCGGGGCCGCTTGCCTCGAACGGGAGGCGTACCCCCTCCGGGCCGTACGCTTCGGCGGGATCATCGCCCGTCAGGCTATCGACTTCGACGTAGGCGGAACCCATCCGCGTCACCGTCCGGTCCCGGGCAGGGCGGCGGGTTCGACGATCCGCAGGTGGTTTCCGGCCGGATCCTCCACGGTCGTGTCGACGATCAATCTCCCGTCGTCCACCACCCCCGGTCCGGACGTCGCCCCGTACCAGGCGCTGAGTCGTACCCCTGTCGCCTCTGCCATGACCGCTCCTCTCGCTTTCCCACGAAGACTCCTTTCGCCTACTGACTCGGCGACCCCTCAAAAGGAATCGGCATCAGCGGCTGGGGGTGAGCACACGCGCGGCGGGCGCTCTCGGGGCGGGGACGGTGCGGCGGCCCGGGATGGCCAGCGCCGCTATCGCTCCGGCCAGTGACAGCGTGCCGCTGGCGGCGGTCGCCCAGGCGAATCCGGAGGTGAAGGTGGCCGGTCCGGCGTAGCTGCCGGCCTTGCCGAACACGAGGGCCAGGACGGCGACCCCGAACACTCCGCCCAGTTGCCGTCCGGTGTTGAACACTCCCGAGGCCTTGCCGATCTGCTCGGGCGTGACCGCGTTGAGGACGGCGGTCTGGGCGGCGGGCATCGCCAGGCTCACGCCGGCCCCCGCGACGACCATCGGCGCGACCATCTGCCAGTACGGCGCGGAAGGCGTGACGACGAGCGCGAGGCATCCCATCCCGGCCGCCTGCATGGCCAGTCCGGCCGCGGCCAGGAGACGCGAGCCGACCCGGTTCACCAGCCTTCCCGCCGGCGGCGCCACGACCGTCACCGAGACCGTCCAGGCCAGCAGGTGCAACCCGGCGGTCAGCGGCCTGTCGCCGCGTCCGGTCTGGAAGTACTGGGCCGCGAAGAACAAGGAGCCGTAGAGCGAGGCGTACAGGAACACTCCGGCGGCGTTCCCCGCCGCGAAGCCGCGGAGACGGAACAGGCTCAGGGGCACCATCGGCCGTACGGCGGCCCGCTGCCAGGCCACGAAGGCGACGCCGCAGACCGCGCCCGCGACCAGCGCCCCGGTCACCTCGGCGCTGCCCCATCCGGCGGCGTGGGAGCGGATCAGGCCCCACACCAATCCGAGCGCGGCGCCGGTCGCCAGCGCCAGGCCGCCGCCGTCAACGCCACCACCGCCCCCACGGCTCTCCGGAATCCGCCGCAGCACCAGCGGGATGATGGTCACGCCGATCGGCAGGTTGAGCCAGAAGATCCACTGCCAGGCGAGTCCCTGGGTGACGGCGCCGCCGACCACGGGGCCGGCGACGACCGCGAGCCCGGTCAGCCCGGCGGAGACGCCCAGCGCCTTCGGCCGGTCCGCCGGCGGGTAGGCGGCGCCGAGCAACGCCATCGCCAGCGGCATCACCAGTGCCGCCCCGGCGCCCTGCACCACACGCGCCGCGATCAGCCAGTTGACGCCCGGGGCGAGCGCGCAGGCCGCCGAGGCCGCGGTGAACAGGGCCAGCCCGGTCGTGAACACCCGCCGCCGCCCGAACCGGTCGCCCAGCACGGCACCGGTCATGAGCAGTACGGCGAAGCTCAGGCTGTAGGCGTTCACCGTCCACTCGAGTTGTTCGATCGAGGTGCCCAGATCCAGCCGGATCCGGCTCAGTGCCGTCGTCACCACGGTGGAGTCCAGCGCCACCATCACCGAGGCCGCCGAGGCGAGCCCCATCACCCATCTTCTGTCCATGTGACTACCGACCGGCCGGCCGCGAAAAGGAATCGGGTCCCGGCCGGTTCCTTTTCGCGAGCCGCCGAGTCGACAGGTGTGACGGAACCTTCCGTACCAAGCGATCAGGAGTGACAGTGCTGCTCGAGAACAAGAACGCGATCGTCTACGGGGCGGGCGGACACGTCGGAGGCGAGGTCGCCCGGACGTTCGCCGCGGAAGGGGCACGGGTCTTCCTCGCGGGGCGTACCAGCGCCGCGCTGAACAGGATCGCCGAGAGGATCCGCGCCACGGGCGGTGTCGCCGACACCGCCACGGTGGACGTGCTGGACGAGGACGCCGTCGAGGCGCACGCCGACGCGGTGGTCCGGGCCGCCGGATCCCTCGACATCTCCTTCAACGCCATCAGCCTGCCCCAGGCGGGCATTCAGGGCACCCGGCTCGTCGACATGACGCCTGAGGGCTTCGATCTGCCGATGAACACCTACCCCAAGGCCAACTTCCTGACGGCCAGGGCCGCCGGACGGCGCATGGCCGGTCATGGATCAGGCGTGATCTTGACGATCACGGCGAGCCCGTCCCGTACGGCCGTCCCGCTCATGGGAGGCATGGCACCGGCGTGGGCGGCGATCGAATCGCTGTCCCGGGGCCTGGCCGCCGAGCTCGGACCTCAGGGTGTCCGGGTCGTCTGCCTGAACGCGGCCGGGATGCCGGAGACGACGCAGCTCACCGAGGTGTACGGCCTGCACGCCGACGCGTACGGCATCACCCGCGACGAGTTCGCGGCCCGCATGACGGGCCTGACGGTGCGCAAGCGACTGCCGACGGTCGCTGAGATCGCCGGCGTGGCCGCCTTCGTCGCCTCGGACCGCTCCAGCGCGATGACCGGGGCGATCGCCGACCTCACCGGCGGCCTGATCGCCGACTGAGAGGCAGGCGCGCGGCCGGACCGATGGATTCCGGTGCTTCCCCGGATCTCCATCTGTACAAGGCGATCAGAGGAGACGGACATGCAGGATTCCGTACGAGTTGCAGGATCGGTGGCGTTTGTGACCGGCGCCGACCGGGGGCATCGGTCGCGCGCTCACGGAGGCGCTGCTGGAGCGCGGCGCCATGAAGGTTACGCGACGGCGCGATCCGGAGACGCTCGCCGCGTTGCGCGAGCGCCATGGCTCCCGGCTGGTTGCGTTGCGGTCGGACGTCACGAACGCCGGGCAGGTCGCCGAGGCCGGACGCCAGGCGACGGACGTCGATCTGCTCTTCAACAACGCGGGCGCGTTCGAGCCGACAGAGCTGACCGGCGAGACGATCGTCGACGTGGCCCGGCGCGAGATGGAGGTCAACTACTTCGGGGCGCCGCGGATGCTGCGGGGCTTCGCGGACACGCTGTCGCGGCGCGGCGGCGTCATCGTCCACGTCGGCTCGGCGGCCGGACTCAGCAACGTGCCACTCCAGCCCACGTACAGCGCCTCGAAGGCCGCGCAGCATTCGCTGACCCAGCCTCCCGCGCGCTGCTGGCGGCCCGGGGCGTGACGGTGCACGGCGTCTACCCGGGGCCGGTCGACACTGACATGACCAAGGATCTTCCGCCTCAGTTCGAGAAGACCCCGGCCAAGGGCGTCGCGAAGGAGATCCTCGACGGCGTCGAGGCGGGTGAGGAGGACATGTTCCCGGACCCGTTCGCCGCGGCCTTCGGTGAGCGGTTCCACTCTTCACCGAAGAGCGTGGAACGGCAGATGGCGGCGATGGTCGCGGTCCCGGCGTACAGGGGTGATTCTCGGGGCCGCCTGCGGAGCGCTGTTCGGATGCGATGCCGTCGAACAGGCCCGCCGCAGGCGGTCCGCGCCAAGGCGGTGAGCTCTTGCGCTGGCGTACGGAGCGGATCGAGGTCCGCTCAGGGAGCTGCCAGGCGCTCACGTTCGGCGGTCCACTCGCCGGCGGGATCGTCGAGTACGAGACGACGCGTGTGGTGCCCCGGTCGACCCTGCGGCGCGCCATCCCCGGGGGCGGTTGAGCGTTGCCGTGCGTTACTAGGCTGGCGGGGTGGCGGGATATCCGGCGTTTGGTGTGCTGTTGGCGCGGCTGTCAGATCGTCGGAGGCTGGATATCGGTGGTCTGTCTGGGCTGGCCGGGGTCGGTGAGTCCGAGCTTCGGACTGTGTTCGATGGCGTCGTGCCGAGCCCGTCGCTGCTTCGGCGCCTCGCGCCGGCCCTCAGGCTGCATGTCGCGGACCTGTTCGTGATCGCCGGGGTGGCGGTGCCAGAGGAGTTGGCCCCGCTGGACGCGAACGCCAGAGTGTGGGTTCGCCGACTCGTCGGGCGTGCCGTGTACCTGTCGCCGGAGCACAGACGCCGGTTGTTGCGGCTCGTCCGGTCATTGCCTCAATGGGACCGTACGCAGCCGGTACCGCCGCCGCAGAAGCGGGAGCAGTACGAGCCGGGCTTCGGCGCCGTGCTCGTACGCATGCTGGGCAACCGGAATCTGGATTGGTCGGGCGGGGTCTGGGCTTTAGGGCTGCTGACCAGGCATCTGTATCTGTCCGCTGCGACGATCGGCATGGTGGGTCACGGTCGCAAGGAGCTGACCCCTGACTTGCTGGTCGGTTTCGCGACGGTGTTGGGCATCCCCGCCGACGACCTCGCCGCCATCACCGGAATCGAACCGGCCGGTGACATCTCCCCACCGAACCCGGCGGCGGCCGAGGTGGCCGAGCTGATCTGGGAGGTCCGCCGTCTGACCGCCGACCAGGTGCGGCAGGTCTGCGACGAGGCCGAGTCCATGCGGCAGGAGTGACCGGTCCGAGCGGCGGATCACCCACGCCTGCGACGCCGCCCGTACGGTCTCCGGCACACGGCGCTCCTGCTCGACGCCGGTGTCCCGCCCAAAGGAGTCGCGCGTCGCCTGGGTCGCAGCGTGGACATGCCGTGGAAAGCGTACACGGGTCGCCTCGACGGCGACGAAGCATGGATCAACCGGATGATCGAGGGCTTTGGCAAGGAATTCCAGGCCTATGTAGCGGCGGGCTTCGGTCCATTCGTCGGTCTGTTCCATCAGCACCGCGCCGACCGGGCGGATGATCGCGCTCCGGGTCGGGGAAGATCCCGACCAAGTCGGTACGCCGACGGATCTCTCTGTTCAGTCGTTCTTGGGGATTGTTGGATCGGATCTGCCGCCAGATCTCGCGCGGGAAGCCGGTGAAGGCCAGCAGATCGGGCCGTGCCGACCGCACCCGCCACCGCTGCGACCATCTTCGAAAAGCCCGCCAACGAGGAGGTCTGTGCTCAGCACGCCCGGGTGGTCGACAGCTTAGAGGCCAAGCCTCCCGACGCGGCCGGCCATCTAGACGAGGCCAAGCCGTGCAGTACACCGGTGACGGCGACCTGCCGCCAACATCTGGACTGACCTGGCTTGGCCTCGTCTCGCCCGTCAATCACCGTTTAAGGGTAATGCGTAGCTTGCGACCTTTTGGTAGGATCGCACCCTTAATGCCCTTTAGCTTAAGAGTAGCGTACCCATGGACACAGATGAGACTGGACCCGAATTCGAAATTCGGGCACTCCGGATTGCGCGAGCCATTCACGATCCAGGCAGTCTGCAGGGCCCGATAATTTACCAAGGCCGTGAGCGAGACGCGGTATTCGTTGACGCCACGGCGATAAATGCGTATGAATTTACGGTTCGGAGAGACGTAAAGAAGGCTAGGGACGACGCACGCAAGCTGATGCAGATGCTAACCGAACTGCAACGTCAGCCGGATAATGCATTTAAGAGCTTGACGGGCTGGTTTGTCACAAGAGAAGAACCCAACGCAGAACAACGGAAGGCTATATCACAGATCCTTCATGGATCGAAGGTGGCCGTCCATGTAATCAGTGTCGCGACCTTGCAACACAGATTGTGCGACTCGGAAAAATACCTGAACGCCCGCACAAACGCTCCATTTGGCAGTATCGCCTATTCATCTCGGCAGAACTTGCCAGCCGTAAAGGTGCCCGTCTCATTTTTTGGCGAAGGCGTTTCGGAACTATCACTTCAAGATGTCGTCACCCAACTCCTGGGCGGTAAACGATTCTTGCTATCGGGGGAATTCGGTACCGGAAAAAGCCATGCGCTACGCGAGATCTATGCGACCCTCCGGAAAATGCATTTCCGCAAGCATAAGCTGACCCCTTTTCCGCTACATATAAATTTGCGAGATTGTGTCGGACTTAGGAGTCCCTCGGAAGTGATACGTCGCCACTCTGAGGAAATCGGCTTTGCCGATTCGGCGAGTCTCATCTCGGCATGGCGAGCCGGTTCATGCGTTCTTCTGCTGGACGGTTTCGACGAGGTTGTGCCTCCACGATGGCTTGGGAGCGCATCTGACTTGAAGAGCTTCCGCTGGCAGGCTCTCTCGGCGGTGAGGAAGCTAGTCCAGGAAAGTCCACATGGCGTTGGGCTTATCGCGTGTGGGCGGTCGCACTACTTCTCTTCCAAGAGCGAAATGTTTGACGCTTTGGGATTTACTGGCGATTCATCTTTGCTCACCATTCATGATTTCGACAGACGGCAGCTCAGCGAGTATCTAGAGTTGGCGGGTGTGGAGTGGTCCGTTCCTGACTGGATGCCGACCAGGCCGCTACTCATTGGCTATCTTGTCGCTATGAATTTGTTCTCAGAAATTGACCCGACGCTTTCAACGCCGGCAGTGGCTTGGCGAAAGCTCTTCTACGCTCTTTGCGAGCGAGAATCTCGCATATTTACGGCAGTTCGACCAGAGGTAATACGCCATCTGGTATCTCGCGTGGCTACAATTGCGCGCGCGAAGGGCGACGAGAACGGCCCGGTAGATGCCGATATGCTCCGTACCGCATTTATTGAGGTGAATGGACGCGAACCCGATGAAGAAGGATCGCAGGTTTTGCTTCGCCTGCCGGGACTGGCAATATCAGACTCACCGACTTCTGATCGTGAAGGAGGCGGCGAAGAGCGGTTCTTTGCCGACAAGGCGCTCGCCGAAACCGCATATGGCGAGGACTTGGCCCAGTACTTGACCACACCGTACGACGGCCACCCTCTTTCGAGAAGGGCGGCTTGGGTTACCGGAACAGATTCGCTCGGTATAGGTGTTGCGGCGGCCGCGTGTCGCGATGCTAGCGTGACACCTTCCGCCGTACTCGCTGTCTCTAAGCGCCGACAGGACCATCATCATTACGATGCGGTACTCGCAGATTCTTTGCAGGTGTCTACCGAACTAGATACCGATCCCACGAGCGTTCGAACGAACTTCCTAATCGAGGGTGTAATCTTCCCGTCGATAGCACTTATAGGCAATGACCCGGTAATGTCTCGCACAACATACAAAGACTGCGTCGTTGAGATACTGGATGTCGCTGACTTGGATGCTGATGACAAGATACCGACATTCCAGAATTGTCTAATTGGATATTTCGATGGGTTTTCGAGACTTCCAGAATGGCTGACGAGCAGTTTTGAAAACTGTGATATAGAGGCTTTCTCGGCCGCACACCAGACAACTGCGGCAATCATGGAACTCAATATACCATCCGAACGGCGGGTCGCCCTAACCATACTCAAGAAGATATACGATAGGCCGGGAGGTGGCCGAAAGGAAGGTGCTCTTTCGCGAGGCCTTGATATGCGCAGTCGCGAGTTGGTGCCAGACGTCATTAGCAAGCTTGTCTCAAACGGGTGGATCGCTCGCGCTTTTGGGAGTAATGACACGCTCTATGTACAAGTAAAGGGCTTGCGACGAGAAGTGCTTGCGGTTCTAGAAGAACCTATGAGTTTCCGTTTTTGACGTTTTGGATACTCGGCTTTACCGCTTTTCGACGTCCGATTTTGGGACTCGCGCCCCAGTTGAGGTTCCCCCCGTTCGGCGGACAGCGGTGCTGAAGTGCGCGGCGCGGCGGCGTAGGTGTCGGTATCGATTGGCGGCGCGTGCCGTGGGTGGCGGTGTCGTGGCCGCGATTCGGTAGAAGAAGCGTTTGCCGATTTCGATCAGGGCGAGATAGCCGGCCACCATGCCGGCGAGCGCGGCGAAGAACCCGATGGGCAGCGGCCGGAAGCCGAGGGCATGAGCGAGCGGTGTCGCGGGCAGCAGTGCGCCGACGGCGACGACGCCGAGCGCGGCAAGGGTGAGTGGCAGGCTGGGGTGGCTCCGGAAGAACGGGATGCGGCGCGTGCGGATCGCGAAGATGACCAGGGTCTGGGTGGCGAGGGATTCGACGAACCAGCCGGAGCGGAACTGTGCGGGGCCGGAGTGGAAGATCCACAGCATGACGGCGAAGGTGGCGAAGTCGAACACCGAGCTGAGCGGGCCGAAGTAGATCATGAAGCGGCGGATGAAGGTGATGTCCCAGTGTGAGGGGCGGCGTAGCTGCTCCTCATCGACGTTGTCGGTGGGAATCGCCAACTGGCTGGAGTCATAGAGCAGGTTGTTGAGCAGGATCTGGGACGGCAGCATCGGCAGGAAGCTCAGGAACAGCGACGCGCCGGCGGCCGACGCCATGTTGCCGAAGTTGCTGGACGTCCCCATCAGCACGTATTTGATGGTGTTGGCGAAGATCCGCCGTCCTTCGGCGACGCCGTCGGCGAGTACGCCGAGATCCTTTTCCAGCAGGATCACGTCGGCGGCGTCCTTGGCGACATCGGTGGCCGAGTCGACGGAGATGCCCACGTCGGCGGCGTGCAGCGCGAGCGCGTCGTTGACGCCGTCACCGAGGAAGGCGACCCCGCCGCCACTGTGCCGTTGAGCGTGGACGATGCGGGCCTTGTGCTCGGGGGTGACCCGGGCGAACACGGTGGTGCGGGCGATCGCTGCGGCGAGGCCGGCGTCGTCGAGCGCGTCCAGGTCGGTGCCGGTCAGTGCGCCACCGGCGCCGAGTCCCAGGTCGCGACAGACCTTGCCGGCGACGGCGGCGTTGTCTCCGGTGACGACCTTGACGGTGATCCCCAGGTCGGCCAGGCGGCGCAGGGCCTGGGCGGCGTCCTGTTTGGGCGGGTCCAGGAACACCAGGAACCCGGCGAGCCGCAGGCCGTGCTCGTCGCCGTTCTGCGGCCGGTGGCCTTCGGGCAGGGGCCGGGTAGCGACGGCGATGACGCGGTTGCCCTGGGCGAACTCGGCGTTCAGCGCCGTACGTGCCGCGTCCGTCACATCGGTGCAGCGTTCCAGTACGGTCTCCGGCGCTCCCTTGGTGATGAGGAGCGTCCGGCCTGCCGGATCACGGACCAGGACCGAGATCATGCGGCGGTCGTGGTCGAACGGGAGCACCGCCAGACGTGTGTGGCCGGCCTGCGCGGCCTGCAGGGACGCGGCCTCAGACGATCGCCACAGTGCCTGGTCGAGGGGGTTGCCGGCCACCGTCTGCTCCCCGGGGGCCGAGTCCTCGGTGCACAGCAATCCCAGGCGCAGCACGGCGCCGGGGTCGCCGCCGTCGGCTGGGACGGCGCGCATGTAGTCGACGCGTCCTTGGGTGAGGGTGCCGGTCTTGTCGGTGAACAGGACGTCGACGTCGCCCAGGTCCTCGATGCACACCAGGCGTTTGACCAGCACCTTGCGACGGCTCATCCGCCGGGATCCGGCGGCGAGGCTGGTCGAGACCACGGCTGGCAGCAGTTGCGGGGTGATGCCGACCGCGATGGCGAGAGAGAACAGCAGCGCGTCGATGATCGGTCTGTGCAGCACGACGTTGATCACGAAGATCGTGATGGTCAGCGCCCCGGCGACATAGACCAGCAGCATGGAGAAGCGGCGGAGCCCGATCTGGAACTGGGTGTCGAGCGGGTGTGTGCCGAGCCCGGCGGCGATCCTGCCGAACTCGGTGCGGGCACCGGTGGCCACCACGACCCCGTCGGCGCTGCCGGCGTGCACCACGGTACCCATCAGCGCGCAGCCGGACAGGTCGGCCAGTGGTGTGCCTGCCGGGACGGGGCCGGTGGTCTTGTCGACCGGCAGTGACTCGCCGGTCAGCGCCGACTCCTCGCACTCCAGGCCGGTGACGTCGATCAGCCGGAGGTCGGCGGGGATGATGTCGCCGAGCCGCAACCGTACGAGGTCGCCGGGGACCAGGGCGGCGACGTCGACCGCGGTCGTCTGGCCGTCGCGGGTGACGAGCGTCTGGTGATGGATCTGGGAGTGCAGGGCCTGGGCGGCCCTCTCGGCGCGGTACTCATTGACGAAGCCGAGCCCGACCGAGACCGCGACGATCACCGCGATGATGATCGCGGAATCGCGTTCGCCGACCAGGAAGGAGGCGAGCGCGGCGGCCAGCAGAAGGCCCAGCAACGGAGACCGCAGTTGATGCCACAGCACCGACCACGGCCGCGCCCGGTGGGTGGCCACCGCGTTCGGCCCCCACCGCGCCTGCCGCGCCGCGACCTCCTGCGCGGACAGGCCTTCGGCGGAGACCCCGAGCTCACGCAGCGTCTGCTCGGTGGTCTTGCTGGCCGCCTCCGCCGTGGTCTCGAAGATTCGGGCGGTGGGCTTCACGGTGACCGTCATCGTCGGCTCGATCCGGACGGCGCGCCGAGGAGCGTACGGGCCTCGCGCGCGATCTGCAGATCTTCGCGCGCAGTGATCACCACGGTCGCGACAGTGGCTCCGGTGGTGGTGATGTCACCGTCGCCCTGGACGGCAGTGTTACGGCGGGCGTCGATGCGGGCGCCGAGGAAGCCCAGCGGCTCGACCGCCCGCTGCCGCACCGTAGGGGAGTGCTCACCGACCCCGCCGGTGAAGGCGAGCACGTCCAGGCCTCCGAGGGCGGCGCTCATCGCGGCGATCCCGCCCGCGAGCCGATGGATGTAGACGTCCAGGGCGAGAGTGGCGGCCGGTTCCCTGCGCGTGGCGGCGGCCACGATCGACCGCATGTCTCCGGTGCCGGCCAGCGCGGTGAGTCCGGAGCGTTCCTCCAGCGCGGTGGCGATCTCGTGCGGTGTCAGCCGTCGCTGTTCCTGGAGCCACAGCACCAGCCCGGGGTCGACGGTACCCGATCGGGTGGCCATGACCAGGCCCTCCAGCGGGGTGAAGCCCATGGTGGTGTCGACGCTGCGTCCACCGGCCACGGCGGTGAGCGAGGCGCCGGCTCCCAGGTGACAGGTGACGATCCGGAGATCCTCGATCCGGCGGCCGAGTAGTTCCGCGGCGCGCCGGGAGCAGTAGGCGTGCGACAGCCCGTGGAACCCGTAGCGGTGGATCGCATAGCGGTCCCGCCATTCGCGCGGTATCGCATAGGTCGAGGCCGCGGCGGGGATGGTGGTGTGGAACGCGGTGTCGAAGCTGGCCGTGGCCTGGACGTCGGGCAGCAGCGAGGTGACGGCGTCGAGCGCGGCGAGGGACTTGGGCTGGTGCAGCGGGGCGAGGGCGGTCAGCTCTCCCAGCCGTTCCCGGACGTCGTCATCGATCCGGGCTGGTCCGGTGAAACGCGTCCCGCCGTGCACGATCCGGTGCCCGACCACGTCGGGCCGCTCCCAGCCTTTCAGGATCTCGCGCAGCCGGTCCGTGTCGAACCCGTCCGGCCCGGCGGGCAGGTCGTCGTCGTGCCGGGGGGCGTCGTGCGCGTCGAGCAACCGCAGTTTCAGGCTCGAGGATCCGGCGTTGATGACCAATACCCGCATCTTTCAGCTCCTGTCGAGGGGTCAGTACGGCCACGCCCACTCGCGGATGTCGGCGGAGTCCTCGCCGTGCTCTCGGGTGTGGGCGCGGTGGCGGAGCCGCTCGTCACTCATCTGCTGCCGGATGTGGCCCATCCGGCCGCCGAGTCCGGGCACCCGGTCGATGACGTCCATCACCAGGTGGAACCGGTCCAGGTCGTTGAGCATCACCATGTCGAACGGGGTCGTGGTGGTGCCCTCCTCCTTGTAGCCCCGTACGTGCAGGTTGGGGTGGCCGGCGCGGCGGTAGGTCAGCCGGTGGATCAGCCACGGGTAGCCGTGGAAGGCGAAGACGACGGGCTTGTCGGTGGTGAACAAGGCGTCGAACTCGGCGTCGGGCAGGCCGTGCGGGTGTTCGCTCGGCGGCTGGAGCTTCAGCAGGTCCACCACGTTGACGACCCGTACGCGCAGCTCCGGGAGGTGCCGGCGGAGCAGGTCGACGGCCGCCATCGTCTCCAGCGTCGGCACGTCGCCCGCGCAGGCCAGCACCACGTCGGGGTCGGCGCCGCCGTCGGTACTCGCCCACTCCCAGATGCCGATGCCGCGGACGCAGTGAGCCACGGCCTCCTCCATCGGCAGCCAGGTGAGCTCGGGCTGCTTGCCCGCAACGATGACGTTGACGTAATCACGAGAGCGGAGGCAGTGGTCGGCGACCGACAACAGCGTGTTGGCGTCCGGTGGCAGATAGACGCGAACCACCTCGGCCTTCTTGTTCAGCACCACGTCGAGGAAGCCGGGGTCCTGGTGAGTGAGGCCGTTGTTGTCCTGCCGCCACACATGCGAGGACAGCAGGTAGTTCAGCGAGGCGATCGGACGCCGCCAGGGCAGATGCCGGGTGACCTTGAGCCACTTGGCGTGCTGGTTGAACATCGAGCCGACGATGTGGATGAACGCCTCGTAGCTGGTGAACATCCCGTGCCGGCCGGTCAGCAGATACCCCTCGAGCCAGCCCTGGCACAGGTGCTCGCTCAGCACCTCCATCACCCGGCCGTGCGGAGCCAGATGCTCGTCGGTCTCCAGCCGCTCGGCCTGCCAGACCCGGTCGGTGACCTCGAACAGCGCCGAGAGCCGGTTGGACACGACCTCGTCAGGGCCCATGACCCGGAAGCTGTCGGGGTTGGCGGCGACGACATCGCGAAGGTAGCCGCCCAGCACCTGGGTCGCCTGGCTGACGATGGTCCCGTGCTTGTCCACGGGAACGGCGTACGTCTCGAACCGCGGCAGGTCCAACGGCTGTAGCAACATCCCGCCGTTGGCCATCGGGTTGGCGCTCATCCTGCGGGTGCCGACCGGTGCCAGCTCGCGCAGGGCGGCGACCGGCCGGCCGTCGTCGGCGAAGAGGCCTTCGGGCTGGTAGGAGCGCAACCACTGCTCCAACTGAGCCAGATGCCCGGGATTGGCACGGACCTCGGCGAGTGGTACTTGGTGGGCGCGCCAGGTGCCCTCGACCGGTAGGCCGTCGACCGTCTTGGGACCCGTCCATCCCTTGGGTGTGCGTAGCACGATCATCGGCCAGCGGACCGGTCGTTCGAAGACCCGGCCCGCCCGCACCGCCTGCTGGATCGCCGTGATGTCATCCATCGCCTGGTCCAGCGTGTCCGCCATCAGGTCGTGCAGCACCTCCGGATCGCTACCGGCCACGACATAGGGGCGGTATCCGTACCCTTCGAGGAGGCTGATGAGGTCGGACTCGGGGATGCGGGCGAGCACGGTCGGGTTGGCGATCTTGTAGCCGTTCAAATGCAGGATCGGCAGTACCGCGCCGTCCCGTACGGGATCGAGGAACTTGTTGGAGTGCCAGCTCGCCGCGAGCGGCCCGGTCTCGGCCTCACCGTCCCCGACGATGCAGGCCACCACCAGTCCTGGATGGTCGAACGCGGCGCCGAAGGCGTGCGCCAGGGAATAGCCGAGCTCGCCGCCCTCGTGGATGGAGCCCGGCGTCTCCGGCGCGACGTGGGAGGGGATGCCACCGGGGAAGGAGAACTGCCGGAACAGCCGCTCCATCCCTTCGGCGTCCTGGGAGACCCGCGGGTAGGTTTCGCTGTAGGAGCCCTCGAGCCAGGCGTTCGCGACCGCCGCCGGACCGCCGTGGCCAGGACCCATCACGTAGATCATGTCCTGGTCGCGCGCCTTGATGACGCGGTTCAGGTGGACGTAACAGAAGTTCAGGCCGGGCGAGGTGCCCCAGTGCCCCAGCAGGCGCGGCTTGATGTGCTCGCGCAGCAGCGGTTCGCGCAGCAGTGGGTTGGCCATCAGGTAGATCTGTGCGGCCGACAGGTAGTTGGCCGCCCGCCACCAGGCGTCGATCAGGTCGCGCTCGATCGGGTCCACGAAGACTCCCCACTTCTCGCACGGCCGTCATCTTGGCCAGGGGCTGGGCTTACCTGGGTAAAGGTCACTTCAGAATGGGCAGGGATCGGACCAGTCCGGTGCTGCGCCACCAGCGGCCCAAGCCGAGGGCGTCGCCCGCACCGACCATCGCCAGCCCGATGAGCAGCAGGGCATAGATCAGATGGTCATCCATGAACGGGTTACCGGCGGGCGGGAGCACCGCGCTCCACATCATCACCATCAGCAGCGCCCCCGCGGCGGCTGTGATGCGCATTCCGATTCCCAGGATCAGGGCGGCGCCGACGGCAGCCAGCCCGATCATGAACAGCCAGTCGACCACGGTGACACCGGTGAGGTGACGGTAGAGCCCGGCCAGCGGCCCCTTGGTTCCGAACTTGAGAAAACCCTGCGTGGGGTGACCGCCGTGGAGCCAGGCCTGTTCGCCGGTGGTGTCATGTCCGAGCCCGAAGGTCTTGTCCAGGAAGGCCCACAGGAAGACCCAGCCCAGACCCAGACGCGTAGCCGCCCACAGGCACCGGGCGGCCGACGTCTGAGAGGACGTACGCGGCGAGGCGATGGGGGCCGGCGGGCCGGGATACCGCCGAGACAGTCGCAGACGGTGGGACGGCCGGTAGCCGGACCCGGGAGCTTTCGCGGTCATGTGTTCCCATTCCCAAAGCCGATGTCGTCCCCAGGCAACCGTGACCGGCGCTGAGGGGAAACAGTCGATCTGCGCTGAACTCATCACCGCACCAGATGGCCGGGCCCAGAAAGCATCCCGCGGATTATTTTGCGCCGTCATGTAACATGAATTTGACGTCTTCAAGAGTTCTTGGAGACGTCCGCTATTAGACGCGCCAGATGAGCTCGGAACGGTTCGCCGGTGACCATTGCGGGTGGTGATCGGTCCTGGTGATGGGTTCTTCCTCGATCAACTGTTTCCCGGAGGACGGGGGCGGCGTTCACTAGAGAGTGAAACAGCTCGGCCTCCGCATTCGTGGATGAGACCGGGCCCTCTGCGTCGACCGGCCCGGAAGACCGACCTTCCGCAGACCTTGAGTCATCTAGCGTTCGGAGTCGGTCATGGGCATCATCGCCTGGGTCATTCTCGGGCTGGTGGCAGGAATTGCCGCCAAAACGCTGGTTCCCGGCAGGGACGGTCATGGACTGGTCATCACCACATTAATCGGTATCGCCGGAGCGCTGCTGGGCGGTCTCCTTGCCACGCGGCTGTTCCATGTCAACGGCACGCAGGGATTGTTCAACCTCTCTACCTGGGTCACCGCCATCCTGGGCGCCGCAGTCCTTCTGCTCGCGTCCCATCTGGTCACCGGGCAGAACCGTGGCCGGTTCTCCGGAGGACGCAGGTGAGCGTGCCGACGCCGCGGCCCCGCCCGCCCATGCCTTGAACCGGGCCGGAGGCGGCATCCGAGACTGCCGCTGTGGGGTTGCCGTCAGAACGCCCCACGGCGGCGTTCCATCGACCGGCCGACCGGTGATCAGCTGAAATGGTGGGCCTTGCTCGGATTCGTGAATGGTGCCCTCGCGTAACTGCCGAGGCGCCCCGCGGCAGTCGGCACCGAGCAGCTTCGATCGCATCTGACGGGGAGGCCCTCGCGTGAGTCCTGGCCCTGACCGGCCGCCTGGACTGAGCTTCGTCTCTCACGTTCGGAACGGCTACACCATCGCTGAACTCAGCGGCGAACTCGACATCGCCTGCGTTCCCACCTTGCGCGAGCAGCTTCTCGGGGCGCTCCGGCCCGATGCCGGCCACCTCATCGTCGACCTGTCCGGGGTGGACTTCTGCGACGCCAGCGGCCTCGCCGTACTCATCGGAATCGGTCGCCGCGCCACGCTTCTCGGCGGTGTCCTCCGCCTGGTCGCCCCCGCACCATCGACGATGACGGTGATCTACTCCCTGGGCCTCCACCGAAAGCTGGACATCTTCCCCAGTGTCCCCGCCGCGACCACCGGCGCGAAGACCATTCGGCATCGGGCCGCGGAGGCGACAAGGTCCGAGGCCACCGGCTCCGGGCTCGTGATGAAACACACCGCTACACCGGACATCGAGGAACTACGGCCGGCGATCGCCACCCTGCTCGCCGAGATCGACGCGTGGCACGAGGCCGACCCTGACGGCCGGTTCACTCCCGTGCTCCACATCCTGGCCGGAGCGTACGCCGGCCTCGACCAGACCGCTCTCGCCCACGCGGCGCGTTCCCTCGTTCTCACGCTGAGGCGCCACCCCCTCACCCACTCCCCGGCCGTCGCCGCAGCCGCGAGCCGTCTACGGCGAATCGTTGAGGCGGACGGGCATCAGCTGTAGATCGGGCGGAGAATGGCGTTGTGGGAGGGCCACCCAGCGTTATCGTGCCGCCGAAGGCTTCCGGCTGAACCGGCATTCCCCTACCTGTGGCATGTGCCGCTCGGTCTCGGCCGGGGGCCCGGAAGACCAGATGAGGACGTAGCGGCCGCGGACCGTGCTCGCCGCGGCCAGTGGGAGTGCACCGCCGGACAATGCCGCGGTCTCCAACCGGGGAATGCGCGCCCACCGTCGCGAGGGCCTGGCGCGTCACATTTGTGTGCTCATCCCTGAGATGCTGGACAGCGGACCGTGGTGGTCCGTGATCCCGGCGACCCGAGCGGAGGTGGCGGGACATGGAGGTTCGCCAGCTTCGTTACTTCGTGACGCTGGCCGAGGAGTTGCATTTCGGCCGGGCGGCGGCGCGGGAGCACATCGTGCAGTCGGCGCTGAGCCAGCAGTTGCAGCGGCTCGAACGCGAGTTGGGCGTTCGCCTGCTGGCGCGCAGTACGCACTACGTCCGGCTGACCACGGCGGGTGCGGCGTTCCTGGTCGAGGCCCGCCAGATCCTCGCCCACATCGATCGCGCGGCGCAGATAGCCCGCAGCGCCGCCGGATCGTCCCCGAGCCTCCGGGTGGGCATCATTGACGCGAGCTATGACTCGATGCCGCAGATCCTGCACGAGGTCCAGGCGCGCCATCCGGACCTGGTGATCCACCAGGTCGAGCTCAGCGTTCCTGAGCAGTACCAGCAGCTTCTCGACGGCCGCCTCGACGTGGGCATCGGCCGGGCGGCGCTGGCCCCGCCCGGGGTGGCCTCGCACCTGTTCCGCGACGACCCGCTGGGGGTGCTGGTGCCCGACGGGCATCGCTTCACGGCCATGGACGGCGTGCCCGTCGCCACGCTCGCCCGCGAGCCGCTGCTGCTCGCCGAAGACGGGCGGGCGCCGGAGTTCAACCAGTTCGTGGTTGAGATGTGCAGGCAGGCCGGGTTCACCCCTGCGGTCTACAAGGGGACCGTGGAGAGCATCCGCGCCGCCGTCGACCTGGTCGCCGGCGGACGGTGCCTGTACTGTGTGCCGTCATCGTGTATCTCGGCGCTCCCGGGCACCATCTGGCGGCCGCTGGTCGAACCCATGTCCGACTACCCCTGGTCGCTTCTGTGGCGGGCGAAGGACACCTCCGATCTCGTACGTGCCGTCGTCAACTGCACCAAAGTGATGTCGGAGCGACTGGGGTGGCTGGCCTCCCCGGCCCGGACGATCCACTGATCGCGGATGGCTTCAGCGTACGGAAGGTGTTCGCGGATTCCGGGCGTGGATGAGGGCCGGGCCGACCAAATCTGGGGTCGATCACCGATGCCGTCGGCGGGACGATTCGGGTTGGTGTGCTTGATCTGTATCGGAAACGGCCGGGGCTGCTGTCGGAGGTACAGCCGGCCGACGTGTCACGTCCGCCTCCGCCGCGCTCAACCTCGTACTGCGCCAAGCGAGTACCGAAGTGGACGGAGCGGCGGCCGTAAACGCCGAGGCTTGTCGATGGACCGATCATTCATCGCCCTTCGCGGCTACGCACACAGCAACAACCGCAAACTCAAAGAGGTCGCCTTGGCGCTTATCGATGATGCCATTAGCATCACTGACCTCGCCTAACCACTGTTCCAGCGTGGCCCGGCGAACTGGGCGAGCGCTTGGTGCAGTTGTGGGGTGACTTTGGCGACGCGCCCGACATAGCAGACGAGTAGATGTCCGTCCCGCAGGTAAATTGCTCGGGCGGGGGGCTGGGCGCTTGGCCGCAACTGAACCTGGAGCGCGTAGCGGTTGGATCCTTGTCCAGGCGCTGTCCGCGCCCTGCCTACAGTCACCTTGTCGATGTCCTGCCAGGACAACCGAAAGGGGTGTAGAGGGTTGGTAACCTCAATGAACTCGCCGTTGATCACTAGCTCACCGCTGTACTTCCGGCGCATCACGAGTAGTGGGGTGAGGGCCAGGAACGGCAGTGCAAGGAGGACGACCAGACTCCGCCATGCCCCTGGATACCAGCCGCTTTGGTTGAGGAGGACGATAATAGCCAGTGCGAGCGGCCAGAACAGCATCAACATCCTAGGGCGGAACACCGGGCCGCGGAGAGGACACCGGTACTCACCGTCAGGAATGGCCGACTCGGCCGCGCCTATCCTGGGCATGACCGACAGCGGTGCCTCAGGCACGGGGACGACCGTCACGGGAGCGGAATCGTTGGTGACGAACCCGGCCAGTCGGTCTCGCACGCTGCGATGACGGAACTGATACACGCCCCCAACCTGCCGCAGTAGCCCCAATTTGTGCGCATCGCGTAAGAAACGCACCAGTGACCACGGCAGGCGGCCCGAACCCGCCAGGGATACTCGCGTCAGGACCCACCGAAACCAGGCGCTTAGTACCAGCACAGCGATGGTTGTCCCGGCCAGGGCGCCCAAGCCGATGCAGACATCGGAGATCAGGCTGTGCACCCCCGCATAAGCGGCTAATCCGCTGTCCCCGGCCCATACGATGCCGCCCACCACGCTCAGGGTGAGCACGGTGGCTCGGCGATCACCGCGCAGCAGCGTATCCGGGGCGGTGACCTCGTCCACGGCGGCTGGTGCGGCGACGGCGACCTTGAACAACACGAGCAGCAGGAAAACCCCTGCCCCGACTAGGGACACAGCACGTTCCTTGAAATTGCCCACGGTCCCGAACAAGCCGAGCACAGCCGTGAAAGCCAACCCCACTTTGCCCCAGCGCGAGAACAGGGCTTTCCGTAGCGCTGCAAGAGCGGCACGCAGCCGGGGCAATCTGGTCCGGCCACTGGGTTGCCCGACTCGGAAGCCGAACAACCTCGCGACTAGGATTTCCACGCAAAAGCCGACGAACAGGCCGGTGACCATCGCAACGTTGACATCGGGCCGCGCGACGGATGCCGGAACGTCGGCCAGTGTCGCGGCGATCCACTCAGCTAAGGGCACGAAGACGAATACGACCAGGGCCGCCACGGCCGGCACGGACAACGCCCGCGGGATGGCCCTGTGCAACTGCCACCATGCGAGCTCGTCGGTACCCTGGCGAACCAGGTGGCGCGCGAGAAATCTTAACCACGCATCGGCGCGCTGAGCGTCCCAACGCCGTACCCGCCGCTCCGGAGCCGGTGGATCAGCGCCGTAGACAGCGGGTATCAGGCCGTCAAGGAGGTGATCGCGCACTGCCTCCGCAGTGGAAAAACGTAGGGGATCGGCCAGTTCACCGGGGTGCGTGTTGGGCCTGGAGTAGACCGTGCGCAACAGCCAGATCATCAGCGGTGTCTTTAACGCGGCGGCCAGCGGCGTCTCACGGCTATCGAAGAGCTGTCTGAGAACCGGCACCCACTCATCGGCTCGCTCGTGCGGCACCGACTCGCGCAGGTAGCGGGCCGCGGCGTCCGGGCTGACCGGCTCGGCCCGGAGCATGATGGCCGACCTGAGCTCGCCGCCCACCGCGGCGACAGCCGCTTCGTACTCGGCTGTGCGGCAGGTTAGGACGATCGGTTCCTTAGTGCTCAAGGATCTGTTGATCCTGGCAAGGCACTCGGCGCGACGCGCCTCGGGCAGTTCGTCCAGCCCATCGAGAACCGGGAACACCCGCCGTTCGGAAACCAACTCCCCTGCCTGGCCCCTCAACCAGGGGTGCTCCTCCCCAAGGCGACGAGCCATCCACGTGTGCAGGTGTTCCTCCTCCGACCAGGAGGAGATCGACAACAGCACAGGTATCGGATTTCTCGGCTTCCGCTGTGCCAGTAGCTCCAGCACCAGCAGCATCGCCAGTGTTGTCTTGCCGGCGCCCTGGTCACCGACCACGACCATACGTTGGTGCAACTCGTGGAACGCGCTGGCCAGCCCGGCGATCCTGGGCTCTCGGCCAGCCACTGGCAGATCGGACGTCGACCACCGGACCTCGAGTGGGTACTCGTCGTCCACGCCGAGCACCGCAACTTCGGCGAGCCATCGCGCCCGCACCTGTGATGCGAGGCGTTCGGTCGCGTCGTCCTGCGGGGACCCGCGCTCGACGTGGATGGTGATCTGTTCGATATCCCTGGCCTGGACTAGAAAGCGGACGACACTGTTGGAGACGGTGTTATAAGTGTCTCCGGATCGGTCGTCGTGACCAGCCATGGCCAAGTCCTCAATCTTGTTGAACTACTGTGCTGAGCCGCTCCGGTTCGGTGGAGGCTCTATAAGTTGACTCCTGCCGCCGGTTGGGGCCGGTGTCGAGCGTAGTAGCTGGTTTCGTGTTCGGCGGGCGGGATGGAGCGATTGGAAAATCCTATAATCATGTGTGGTTCACGCTGCTCGGAGAAATCGATCGAGGACCATGAAGTCCTCGTCGGT
The DNA here is from genome assembly GCF_030406325.1 of Actinomadura sp. DC4. Taxonomy (GTDB): domain Bacteria; phylum Actinomycetota; class Actinomycetes; order Streptosporangiales; family Streptosporangiaceae; genus Actinoallomurus. The sequence continues at coordinate 155,738 of NZ_JAUEQY010000020.1, forward strand.
GAATTATCGACGACACGTGGATCTGGCACTGATTTCGTGATCTTGACCCAAGCCGGCGGTCTGCCCGGTGATGTGCCGGTACCCCCAGTCCGGGTTCTCGGCGGCCAGCCGCAGCACCAAGGCTCGAATGGTGGGGCGGATCGGCGGTCGTCCCGGCCTGTGCTTGGAGTAGGTCAACGTCGCTTCACAAGATCGGCCTGCCAGCGCAAGAGCGTCCGTGGGGTGACGAACAGGTGGTGCCGGCGGGTCGCGGGAGCAGTCGCGCGAGCGCGGAAATGATCGCCCGGTCCGCCCACGATGGCCGAGGAGCCGCGGTCTGGCGGCGGAGCAACGCGAGCTGATGACGCAGTACCAAGACCTCGGCATCTTTCGACGCCTGTGCCCTGGGGGAGCAGCGCAATCCAGCAGATCCTGCCGGACCCGAGCCTGTCGAGCACACGAAACCCCAGATCAGAACCTGTGACACGATACTCGGCACCCACAGGTCAGCGGTCCCGGAAGCGAGCCGGCCCGATCCTCACCCGAAGGATCAATCAGGCGATCGCCGAATGGTACGTCGTGCAGATGCTCGAACTGTCCTGGGACGGGTTCTGCGAGCACACCGAGCAGCTGGAACATCGGCCGCCCTCAATACGGCTACCTGGCCGAAAGCGCCCTCATCCGGTGCCGGCGAGACGCGCGGAGGGCAAGACCAGGACCCGCCTGGTCCCCGATCCGGCCACAGCGCCGACGGTGACCCTGATCTTCCAGCTGCGGGCTTTGCAACGGCTCGGCTATGACGACATCGCCGACCGGCTGAACACCGATTCCACGGCGCACCCGCCTCCCGCGCCGGTCGATCCGCGGCGGGCGGTCGGGCGATGGACACGGCCGGCCGTCCGCGGCGTTCTTGGGAATCCGAGGTACACCGGCCACATGGTGTGGAACCGGCGGGCGACCAAGAAGGGCGGGCGTTTTAATCCGCCGAGTGAACGGGTCTGGTCACCACGCCCCACCCATGAGCCGCTGGTCACCAAGGAATTGTTCGAAGCCGCCTCACCGGTGGCCAAGTACCGGCAAGGCTCCCGTACGGGCGCCGGAATCAACGATCACCCGCAGGCGAAGCGCTCTTATCGGCTGCGCTCCTATGTCATCTGTGATTTCTGCGACCGCCGCATGTTCGGGAAGACACGACGTGACGTCGCCTTCCTCGCGTGCCAGCCGCAACGGCAGCATCACAAGGGACGCGCTCCGCCAAAGATCAACGCGACGACAGCGCGATCTTCCAGCGCAAGCAACTCACGCGTGAACTCACCGGGCTTCAACGGCGCCAGGACAACCTCATCGACCAACTGGAGAACTTCGAAGCCACCGGCGACACCGACGCCGACGCCGAGTACCGGCAGACCATCCAACGTCGTTTCGCCGAACTCACCGTCACCCGGCGAACCAAGCAGTCCGAGCTCGACCAGATCAAGATCGACACATCGCCATCCGGAGGCGACGCCGACCTACTCGATCTGATCCCTAGCTGCAGGCCGACATGGCCGAACTCCCCAAGAGCCTCGAACGCCGGCTCTATGACGCCTTCCACCTGAACGTCCACTACAACCGAGCCCGTCACGAAGCCACCATCCAGGTGACGATCCGCGAAGAAACGATCATTACGCTCACCGAAGCCACACAGGACGACCGGGACGACCAGGACGAAGGTCGACGCACCTCGGGTGTACTCGGTGACGCGTTGTTCTGGGTGCCCCCGGCAGGATTCGAACCTGCGGCACACGGTTTAGGAATCCACAGGCTATCCGCCTGCTGGCCGGTCCCTGACCTGCGCCGGACCAACCTCGGCAGCCTATGAGGGGAACCGCCATCCCGCGTATATCCCGCGGGCCCACTGCTACCCGTCTTGGATCTTGGCGTCCATCGCTCCAGGAGGTTGGCCGCATGCAACACTCGATACAGTGGTTAGACAGTGGGTTGATACTGCGTGGCGAGGGGGCAGTGATGACTACGAGCAGCGCGGACTACCCGTCCGAACGTCCGGAGCGTGGTTCAGTGTCGCTCGATGAGCTGGCGCGGCGCAAGCACGTCCATCCGATCCGGTCTGCTGATGACCTGGCCCAGGACGACGTGTTCGACACTGACGAGGAGCTGGACGCTTTCCTCGAACATGTTCACTCGTCCCGTCACGCCGACCTAGCCTGATTGCTCGTGGATCGCGTAGTCCTCGACACAGACGTCTCATCCCTGAGCTTGAAGCGCCGGCTCCCGTCATCTGTCATGACCCGGCTCATCGGCAAACAGCCATGCATCACGTTCGTCACGCTCGGCGAGCTGACCCAGTGGGCCGAACTTCGACAGTGGGGCCGGCGCAACCGTGACGCCTTGGGCCACTGGCTCGACGGAGTGATCGTCCTTCCGTATACCGACGACGTCGCGCGAACGTGGGGCCAGATCTCCGCGTACGCCATCCGCCGCGGTCGGCCCCGACCTGCCAATGACTCCTGGATCGCGGCCTGTGCTCTCACCTACGGCCTGCCGCTGGCGACGCTCAACGTCAAAGACTTCGAAGACTTCGCCGAGCACGAGGGCCTGACACTGATCACTCGGTAGGCAGTGGGCGAGTCGCTCGCCCATTACCCTGGTCCGATCGGCACTAGGAGGCCGGCTACGAAAAACAAGAGACCGACTCCTACGTTGACAGCAAATCCCTGCCAAAACGATCGCCGATTATTCTTGGCGAGTTCGGCACGGAGCTGATCCTCTTGTTTCTCAAGCTCAAGCCGGAGAAGCATCGCAACAGCTTCCTGCTGTTCCTTATGGATCTCAGCTAGCTGTTGGGCATGCTCCGCCTCCGTCCTCAACTGCTCGAGTGCTGCCGCACGCGCTGTCATCTCGGCGGTAAGCTCATCAAGAAGACTGCCAGACTCCTTAAGCAACTCAGCGACACGTACAGCACGATCTTCAAGGCTGGGCAGCGTAAGTCGTTCTTCGAGCTGGTTGTCAACCAACTGCTCCGTCCGGGGCTCATCCCCGAGGATACGCGAAAGCCACTGGTCTACCTGGGATATGACTCTGCCTATATGGGATTCGACTCTGTTTTTCAAGGCCGCTTGTGCAGCCGAAGCGCCGAGAGCAAACAGAACAAATGCGACCACGCCTACAATCTGTACTAAATCCACGGCGAGCACCCTATCCGTGTGAGCAGCCACGTCAAGGCCTGCATACGACGATGTTCTCCGCCATGCGTACAGGCTCCCGCCGCCCGGTCATCCCGTCCGCCATCGCCCCACCCTTCGGGGAGCGGGCCAGGTTTCAGGGGTGAAGGTGGAGCGCCCCGCTGGACGAACGACCTTCACCCCTGAAACCTGGTCTGCTTGGCTCGTCCTGGGGCGATGGCGGACGGGATGACCGGGCTTCCACCTCAACGACCCAGGAACCCGACTTCCCGCGCAGGCCATCCCGGAGCCGCAGCACCCCCGCCGGAGGCATAGGGACGGCAACCGGCCACTGTGGCATAGTCCGTGAACGGCATGTGCCTGGCTGCTGATGCGTTGAACGAGTGCGGCAACGAAGTTGCACAATGGGCCGCCCGATCGGCACGGCCGGAGGGACCGGCGCCCACGCCGCACGCCCGTAGGGCGTGCCGGAGCGGGAGGCCCTGCGGTGGCGCGCAGCGCCGCCGCCTTGATGCGCTGGCCACGGTTACCCCGGCCCTTGTGTTGGACGTACGGAGTGCGCCGACCGCGAAGCTTCTAAGGCGTGCGCTGCTCCACCATGGGCTGAACCCCTCCCGCTGGGAGCTTCCGGTGCCGGCCGCCGAGGCAAAGGCGCTCAAGTGGCTCGCTGACCAGTCCCGCCCTGTCGCGGACCTGGCCGAGGCCGACGTCACGCGAACGGCGCTCAACGCCATTGCGGTCACGATGGCCGGCGGTGCGGCGGCTGCGTCGACCATCGCCCGTAAGCGTGCGGTGCTCTACAACGTGCTCAAGTACGCGGTGAAGGAGCGCAGGCTTTTGGAGACCAACCCGATTGATCAAGTGGACTGGAAAGCGCCGGAGCGGGTCGAGCAGGTGGACCGTAGCGTGGTCGCGAATTCCACTCAGGCGCGTCAGCTTCTCGCCGCGGTGACGTACGTCGGTCGGCTCTCGGGCCGTGGGCAACGCTTGCGTGCGATGTACGCCTGCATGTATTACGGCGGTCTTCGACCTTCGGAGGCGGTGGGGCTTCGGCGGCGGGACTGCGAGTTGCCCGAGTTGTGCGCCTGCCAAGGTGAGTGCTCCTGTGGTCGTCCGAAGGCAGCCTGGGGGCGGCTGGTGCTGGTCAAGTCGCGTCCTGGTCCGGGCAAGCTCTACACCGACAGCGGCGAAACCCACGATGACAGGGACTGAAACGGTGCCCGTCCGGTCACAAGCGCGTCGTTCCGATTCCGCCGGAGCTGGTGCGCATCCTCGCTGAGCATCTGGAGAGGTTCGGCGCGGGGGAGGAAGGCCGGCTGTTCCGTACCTCGACCGGCGGCATCGTGTCCGCGTCGGCGGTATGGCGTATCTGGCGTGATGCGCGGGTCATCGGCCTGTCCTCTGAGCAACAGGTGACGCCACTTGCCGGGCGGCCATACGACCTGCGGCATGCGTACGCGACGCTGCTTCTCAACGCGGGCGTGCCGCCCAAGGAGGTCGCACTGCGCATGGGCAACAGCGTCGAGGTGTTGTGGAAGGTGTATGCGGGTTGCCTCGACGGCGATGAGGTGCGCCTCAACCGCATGATCGAAAAGGCGCTCGCCGCGTGAGGCGGCTCCAAGGGCAGGGCTCCGGTTTCATCCCGGGGCTCTGTCGTATTTCAGGGCTTCACTTGCACAAACGAGTCGATTTTCATCCCACACATATCCCGCGAACACCGGCTGAGGGCTGCTTCTCGTGGCATCCGGCTGCACACATGCGAAACCCCGACCACCCATGTTCATGCTGGTCAACGTGGGTTTTCGGTGATCATCTAGGTGCCCCCGGCAGGATTCGAACCTGCGGCACACGGTTTAGGAATTCGCTGGGGTTCATGCCGGACGGCAATGGATGATGTCGCCTTCGCGCATTCTTGCAGCTAGCTCGCTCGGCTACGTGTCGATCAGTCCGAGGAATGATGCGCGCTGTTGTCTCCGCGTAGTCCGTGCGGGCCCCCCTCGGGCTCCCACGCGCTCCCCATCGCAGCCGCGGGACGCGGCGATCGAAGCACCCGCCCGGATGTCCTGCCGCTCTGTGCCGGTCGAGGCGGTTTGGTCCTGTTTCCTGTCGTGTTCCCATCCGCTCCGCCCTTCAATAACTGACGGTCACGGTCCGCATTGATTGCGGGGAGGCACCATCTCTGATGCCTCGGTGGGGTGGGCGGACCGTGTGGTGCGGTGGATGACCACGCTGAGTGTCATGGTGCTGGCCAAGGACCGTCGCGATCACCTCCTACAAGGCCGGATTGCAACGTCAGGCGTGGCAGTGGGCGCGGGCGAACCGGACACCGACCGGCGCTCTGCCCTCGGGCCGGCGATAGCCAAGCAGTTCGAACGTCACGAACACTGAGGTCGCCTGGTTAAACAAACCGGCACAAGAGCTGGGCCCGACTCCCGCGTGAGTAGCTCTTGCAGGCCCGACTCAGCATGGCCACTGTCGCGCCACTATCCGCTCATGCCGAGTACAGGATGTGTGAGGGGATCCCGGGTTAGGACGCACGACGCCCGAAGGCCCGACGCTTACGTGGAAGATCCGGCCCGTCCCCTTAGAAGGAGCGCCCAGCCATGATCCTCCCGAACGTTCGGGACCCTCGCTTCATCACGCTTCGTCGCGGCGGGAGGCTCACTGATTCGGATCATCATCTCCTCGCTCTTTGGGCGGCGTCGTGCGCGGAACACGTCCTTCACCTGTTCGAGTCGGTTCAGCCGGAGGAACCACGACCACGTGAAGCGATCGAGCACGCCCGCGCCTGGGTGCGTGGCGAGGTCAAGATGATGCAGGCTCGCGCGGCGGGCGGTCATGCAATGGGCGCGGCCAGAGACCTGCGTGGGACAGCACGGCATGCCGCGTACGCTGCTGGCCAGGCGGGGGCCGTCGCACACGTCGCCGCGCACGAACTCGGTGCGTCCGCCTATGCGATCAAGGCCGCACGTGCTGCCGCGCCGGAAGGCGAGAGCGATACCGCAGGGCGACTCGAGTGCCGATGGCAGCGTGACCAACTCCCGGAGGCGATTCGCGAGCTCGTGCTCGATGACCAGCGGTTGCGGAACGACATCTGCTGGTCGGTGTTTGACGGCTGAGCGGGCGTGGGCTGCGAGCCCACCCCAGCGCTCACCCGAATCTGCCGCTGGTCGGGCATGCCATCGGCGATCCGCGTGCGGACACGTCCGGCTTTGCCGATGGAAGTGTTCCATTCGGGTCCCGATCCTGGGTGGAGTGACTTGTTTCGGGGCATCATGGACGGAAGGATGAAAGAGTAGCTTTGCCCGCGGAATGAACCTGTCTTGTCGCTCGACGGCTTTGGGTGGAATGCGAGGTTGCTCATGGATCCATCCGCGATCATCGCAGCGGCGCTGAGCGGTGGCGCCACCGCTACTGCGTCCGAGCTAGCGTCGGCCGCGGTGCGGGATGCTTACAGCCGGTTTCGTGCCGTACTCATCGCGCGTCTTGGAGATCGGCGGCCGGCTGAGCGTCTTCTCGAAGATATTGAGAGAGAGCCCGAGAAGTCCGATATCTTAGTGCTCCAGATTATCCGCGATGATCCTGATGTCATCAATGAGGTTTATCAACTCGCCGTGCGCCTCCTTGACGCCCTGCAAGAATCGGACGCCAGCCCTGTCAAATATCGCGTGGAAGTCACGCGGGCAGCGGGCGTTCAGATCGGCAGCCACAACACACAGGTGAACACCTTTTCTGTTGGCGAGGCCAGAGTCGGCGGGGATTAGCGCCAATGGTGGAGACATCCAGGACACCACGGCCGACTGGAACGCAGGCAGAAACGCTTTCCACACAAACCAGGGTGCTCCGCTGGCCCGATCCGCTGAAGCCACCGCTTCAATTGGAAGAGTCGATGTTACGGTCAGCCGAGGCAGTGGGGGCAGACCACTCGGAGACTCTGAATTTGCGCGTACAACTAGCGTTCTCAAGGGCTCAGCGCGGCTCGTCACAGGACGCGGTGGTGACATTGGAGGCGGTGCTCGAGCGGCAGATCGCCCGACTCGGTCCTGCCGCACAGGACGTGTTGGCCACCATGAACATGTTGGCTCATTGTCGTGGACAGTCGGGTGATCTTTCTGGTGCGGTTGTTGACTTCAATAACCTCGCATTGGAGTGTACGCGGATTTTCGGAGCTGCTCATCCTGAAACCTTCTTCGTCCTGCACAATCTGGCCATATGGCGTGGCTTGGCGGGAAACCCGCGGGGTGCGGTCCAAGCTCTGGAGGAGTTGATACAGGATCAGGAGCGAACTCTCGGCCCTGAGGATCCGGACACGCTCGCGACACGATCGGCATGGGCCCATTGGATAGGTGAATGCGGCGAAAGTGAGAGGGCTATCAAGGCGCATGAGGCTGTTCTTGATTCGTACGCAAAGACACTGGGTATCCGTCACCCAGTGGCGATGACGGTGCGAAACAACTTGGCGCACCTCCTCGGGAGTGCCGGTCGGACGGAGCTCGCCGTGGCGAATTTTAAAGCACTCCTCTTGGATCGGCGCTCGGTCCTTGGCCCCGACCACCCGGACACGCTCGCCACAAGAAACAATTTGGCGCACTGTTGGGGCCTAGCCGGCCAACTAGGTCGGGCGGTGGCCGAGTTGGAGCAATTAGTCCTTGACTACACCAGAATTCTGGGTGAGAGCCACCCCGGCACCCGGGGAGCAGTCGGAAACCTCAGATATTGGCGAGATCGGGATGGCGATAAGTGATGACGGCGGCATCGAACCCGGAGCCGTATGCCGCCGTTAGTGGTTCGGGGGTCATTCATAACGTCTTCATGAGTGGCGCAATCGAGGGCGTAGCGAAGGCCGACCCAGAAAATATCCAGCAGGTCGCCGCGTCTCAGCTGGCGCTAAGCAATAGCTATTACCAGAGCGCATTGAGTCAGGCTTCACGAAGCTTTATGGCGGCAATCGTCTCCGCTGGAGTGGGCCTATTGTTCTTTGTTTCTTCTGTCGTATTCGCCATGGTGAGCCGCAATGTGAGTGCAGCGTACATTAGCGCTCTGGCAGGTGGCATTGTAGAAGTGATCTCCGGCCTAAACTTTTGGTTGTTCGGTAGGACTGCATCACAGCTTGACACCTTTCATGTGCGGCTAGAAAAGATGCAACGATATCTTCTCGCAAATAGTGTTTGCACTAGTCTTCCTGAGGAAAATCGGGCACAGGTGATTGCTGACCTTGTTAAGTCAATGGTCGACGGCCGGGAGTAGCCACAAGACGAAAAAAGGGCAAATAGCGCCTCAAAAAGAAGTCGATACCCTTTTAGCTCGAACTTGTTTGATACTTAATGAGTCATTTGATCGCTGACGAATTCATCTGCCGCTGATCGTGCGCAACATGCTGATGACAGAGCATGTCCTGCAACGTGGCGTGCCAGCCATCGCTGCAAGCGGCGACAGTTTCGCCGGCACACCCCTAGAACGGGGTGTTGCGACGACTCCTAGAACCGAAGGGGGTTCCAGGGGGTCACCCCCCTGGGCAAATACAGTGTCCGAGGGGCGACTGGACAGTTAAGCCCATGGTCTTGCCCACCGATCTAGTGTTTCGTCGGCGATGAGCTGAGGTGGCATATTGTGCCTACTCGGCCATGATCACGGCGTCATAGTCGACCGTGGTAAGTGTCGTGTTGTTGGCGGCTATCGCTGTGGTCGTCAGCTTCGGGCACATGCGTGAGCTAGCGCTTCGGCACGGGGAGCCGTGGTGGAGCGCCACGCTTATCCCACTCAGCGTGGATGGGATGGTCGTTGCGGCTTCTATGTCGGTCCTACTGGCGAGCCGGATGGGCAGGCGGGTGAGTGGTTGCCTTGGACGCTTCTCATCGTCGGGAGCATGGCTTGTCTCGCGGCGAACGTCGGGGTGGCGAGCCACATGTGGTGAGTCGTCTGATCGCTGCCTGGCCGTCTTTCGCGTTCGTAGGTTCGTACCACTTGCTTCAAGGACAATTCCGGATCGGTCGTGGCATCCCCGCCCCACGCTGGGATGGGTCGGAGGCTGTTCTACTGGGTCTCGGATCGGCGACGGGGATGAAGGCCCGTCGTGTCTGGAGGATCCGGGGAGGGTTCTTCAGCGCCAGGCATGGGAGTGGGCGTTGGCGAATCGCTCAGAGGATGGCCTGCTGCCCGCGGGGGCGGTTATCGCGAGGCGCTTCAACCGAAGTCCTCGATGGTGGTGCCTAGTCAAGAACACCGGCGCTGCTGGATCCTTGGAACCGATCGCGATCACGGCGGACCTCTACGCCGAAGTGGTCACCGAGCTCGCCCGCGAGGCCGCGGAGAAGACGGCCGCGATGATCCCCCGGAACAAGGCACGCGCCACGCGCCGGTCCCCCCACGGGCCCCCAAGGCTCGGATCCGTCCAACGGAGAGCGAGTACATGAGGTGTTTTCCCTGGTCAGGCGAGGTGCCCCCGGCAGGGCACGCAGAAGATGGGAACGCCTTCTGCACGGCCCGCAGCTCGCCAGCTGGTGGTCGAATCGGTCGTCTTGCTGCCGCCAGCGCTTCGCGGCGTACACGCGATTCGGGCGGCACAGGAGCGGCGGGCGACAGCATCGCCGACTGACGCCGGGGCTGTTGAGCATTGAGGGGAAACGGTGCTCGAACAACTCGATGGTCGACAACCCCAGCGCGGTGGTAACTGGTAGGGATCGCGCGATGTTGTCGCGGCAAAAGCCTCAACGCTACAGCGACGCGCCTTAGAAACTGTCACGTGGACATCTAACGACACCAACGTCTGGGCGGGATCCTCGGCGAGTACGCACATGCCGTTTGACCTGCGTGGACGAGATTATCGGCATGCACAGGCCAGGTAACGGTTCGCGCCGTTGCAACTTCCCGTTGACCTCGACGAGCGCGTGCGCTGGGACGCCGTCCGCGCCACGTGCGATCGCGCTGACGAGATCGCTCGGCAGCTGTACGCCGATGTCCTACAGAGGAGAAGCGCCGCTGCATGTATCAGAAGCACGAAGGGCACGGCGAGGGTGGTCAGCGTGAGGTGAGTGTGATGGTCAAGGTGATCGCATTGCGGACGGAGAGCTCGTCGGTTCCGTTCTGAATTGCGAGGGCACGAGGGTTGGTGCTCAGTTGTGTGGAGACATGGGGTGCGGAGTCTTCATCAAGGGCGAGGGCGAGCGGCCGAGCGATCTCTCGGGCGATCCAGCCGAGGAAGACGCCTTGGTGTTGGACCTGGACAGCATTCGGGTCTGCCTTGTTGTTGCGGTCGCGGACGAGCTCGAGGAGGGTGCCAGCGGGCAGCTGAGAGAGGTAGGCGGCGTTGCCGGCATTGCGGTGTCGGCGCAAGGGGCAGGTGAAGGTTCCGTTGCCGCTGAGGATCGTGGCCTGCGCGGTGCGCGGGCTGCGGCGTTCGGTGCTGCGGATGAGGAGACGAGCGGTGTCGGGGTCCGTGATCTTGGTGATCTCGTCGACGGTGAGTTGGCTGAGCCAGTCGAGGAACTGCCCCAAGGTCGGCTCCGGGTGGGGGCAGGCGGCGGCGAGGACTGTCGCCGCAGCCCGGTCGTGGATGCCGATGCTGGATGCGTAGCAGGCAGTGGGGCTTCCGACCCCGTATTTGATCATGGCGGGAAGGGCGGCCAGGCGGTCCTCGGCGGGGACACCGCGGCGGAGTTCGAGAAGCTGGAGCAGAGCCGAGACGACCCAGGCGAGGTCTTGGACGATGATCTTGTCGATCGCGCTGGTCGTCGCGGCGATGTCAGAGGTGAGCAGGTCCCTGTGGTGGGTTTGGTGGAGATCGGTTGCCGGGAGGCCGGCGATCCAGTCGGTGGCTACAGGCACGAGGGCAGAGGCGGCGACCCTCTTCTGGCGGGCGCTGCGCTGGAATTCGTATACGTTGATCGCGAGAGTCAGGACAAGGCGTTGCAGGTGGGGCCAGCTGTCGGCGGTGAGTAGTTCGGGGTGGGCATCGAGGGCTGCGTGGATCTGCTCAGCGGCGACGAGTGCGTCGATGCCGCCCTGGACGCTAAGGCCGGAGCGGATGATCGCGGCGCGTGTTGGGCGGTCGGGTAGACGCTGGGCGATGGCGGTGACGCGGCGGGCGGAGAAGCGGGCCAGCGGGGCCAGAGACCACTTCTGGGAGCCGAGTTGGTGGCCGGCGAGGGTATCTCCGAGAAGAGCCTGGGCGGCCTGTTCGAGGAAAACCTGGTCTGGGGTGTCAATGATCTCCTCGGCGAGCAGGGCCAGGAGCTGGAGGTCCAGTGCCTCAGCCCACTCGGACAGTGTTTCGTCGGTGGGCTCGGCCAAGTCCAGCGCGGTGAGGTCCTGGCCGGACTCGGGCCGATGACCAAGGCGGGCGATGACCAGTTTGTAGTAGAGCCAGGCGAGCGTGGAGATGACCGGTTCGATCTTGTCGTGGTCCAGGTAGCGGCGGCGGAGCTCCCTGGCGGTGTTGCCGTCCTTTGCGATCAGGATGACGTGGCCCTCGGTCTCCCGCCCGGCGCGGCCAGCCCGTCCGGCCGTGTTCCAGAAGTCGCGGATGCTGACCTGGTCGTTTTGGCCGCGCCAGGTGTCGGGGACGAGGACGGTCTTGGTGGGCAGGTTCATGCCCTGGGACAGGGTGCTGGTGGCGCACAAAACCCGAAGTGCGCCATTGCGGTAAGCGCGTTCGATGCAGTGGCGGACGGCTTGAGGGACCTCGGAGTGGTGGTAGGCGTAGCCTCGGAGGACCATGGTGGCCAGTTCGTGGCTGGCCCCGATGTGCCGGCCGATCTCGGCGGAGGCTTCCAGCCGTTGCTGTACGACGTCGGCGTTAATGGCGTCGTCCGAGGTGCCGAGTTTCGGAGCGCCTTCCTTCTCTAGGGCTTCGCCCAGGGCCCTGGCGGCAGCGCGGGCTTTGATCTTGGTGGGCTGGCTGATGAGCACTGGCCCGAGCCGATCGAAGTGCAGAGCCAGGGCCGCGGCGACGTCCTTAGGCGCTTCAGGGAAAAGGTTGACGCGCTTGAGGTGCCGAGTCAGGACGCTGGGAAGGAAGAACTCGCCGTTGTCGCCGTTGCCGTAGTCAATGGCGCCCTGCTGTCCGTCCATTTTGCGGCCACGCCAGGAGAAGATGCCCATTCGCAGGCGAGAGGGCGACCAGTTGATCTTGGCGAGGTTGGTGGCGTCAGCGTTGGGGTCGAGCCAGCGGGCGAGATCGTCACCGTTGGGCAGGACCGCAGAGAGCAGCACGAGGCGGGCGGTCGGGGCTGTGCGGCGGAGGCGGGTCAGCAGCATCTCAAGGCGCAGTCCGCGCTCGGAGCGGTCGATGGTATGGCCCTCGTCGACCAGGATCAAGGCGAGGCGCTGCGCCAGCTCGGGCATGTTGCGCAGCAGCAGGTCGAGCTTCTCGCTGGTGACGACGAGGACATCGGTGAAATCAAGGAGCTGAGTCTCGTAGCGGACGTGCTCGGCACCGCCGAAGAGTGAGGAGACTCGGAGGCCGAGAAGGTCGAGGCTCTCGGACAGGTGTCTTTCGACCTGGGCGGCAAGGGCACGGGTTGGGACGACGTAGACGGCGAGGCGGGGAGTGAGCCACCAGTGGTTTTCGTCGCCGGGTTGGGGGGCGAGGGCGTGGAGGATGGCCCATTCAGCGATGTGGGTTTTGCCCGCTGAGGTGGGCATGGTCACGGCCATGTTTCGTGCCACTGCGTCGACCAAGCCAGCGTCCAGGGCGGCGCGTTGGGAGGGCCATACCTGGATGACGGGGCGCTCGGCAACGATCAGGGCTCTGAGGTAGCGCTCCCAGAGGCGGCCCCAGGTGGCCGCGCGGCGCAGGAGCAGCCAGGGCGATGTGGCGACAATGTCTTCGGCGACGTGAGCGAGGGAGTCGATAAGAGTCCAGGTATCGGCCACCGAGGCGTCCAGCAGGACGGAGGCGGCCTTGCGTAGGTCGGTCACAGCCGCGCGGCCTGCAGTCCGGTTGCCGCTGCGCCACAGTGCCGCAAGGTTGCGGGCGGCACGTCCGGCGAGTCCGTAGGCGGCCAGCACGGCGGCGTCCGCCACATCTGCCCGCCCTTCGGAGGTTTCATCGATGAGCCGTTGCCCGAGAGTGGGCAGTTCCTCGGCAGCCTGGGCGCCCAGACGCGAGACCTCGTCGAGGTCGCGGCGTAGGACGGCGCCTGCCAACGCGGCGATCCGGTACGGAGCGGTTGTGGTCGGCGACTCGAAGTCCTCAAGCTCGTCGCGGGCGAAAAGGGCATGTACCTCGCGGGTGAAGGCGGCGGCGAGGGTCGAGGCGTTGGCCTGGTAGCCAGCCAGGCTCCACATCGTCGAGGCGATCGCCAGCAGTTCGACGCGCCGTGGATGGTCGGCCTCGTATCGGTTGGCGAGGTCGGCGTACGCCTCGGCGATTTCGGTCAACGGGCCGGGATCGGCTCGGCGTTCCCTTGGCGTGCGGGTGAGCTGGCCAAGCCGAGCGAGGGTCAGGCCGCGTCGCATGCCGTCGAGGTCGTAGGTGTAGGCAGCCGGGGTACCCTCAGCGCTGATCTGGTTGCTGAGAACGTGCGAGCGTAGCTGGGCACGCAGACCGGGGGCGGCCTCGCCATCAGTGAGGACTTCCTTGCCAAGCCTGTAGATGGTGCCGTTGTAGTCCTTCACGCCGCGGTGCCGTGGGTGGTCTCGGTATGGCGGGGGCCGGCGCCTGTTACAGCGGCCTGGTACACGCGTGCCACGAAGTCCTGAAGTCCGCTGATCTTGACGACCGTTAGCTCGGTGCGATGGGTTACCTTGTCGGCCAGGCGGTCGACGATTTCGTCCTTCCAAGCGAGAGTGTCGTGGACGAAGACCATATGCCGCTCCACCACTCGTTCCTTGGGCCGGCGAAGCAAATCGGCAAGGTTCCGGACGAGGAATTGGTGGTTTCGCTCGGCGCAGCGAGCCAGGGCGAAGTGCAGGCTTTCATCGAGTCGATCGAGGACCTTCTCCAGGCTGTCGTATGCCTCCAGCCCCAGGTCGAGCTTGCGAGTGGCGCGGGTCTTCACTTCGGGCACGGCGATCACGGGCGGTGACTGGCGGAAGCGGAAGGCCAGCACGTCCGTGCCCTGCACAGCCTGGTTCGGTGTTTGCTTGTAGCGCAACTTCAAGATCGGCACGTACCAGCGACGCACCCGCCGATACAGGCCGGCGGTCACGATCTCACCGAAGTCGCCGTGCCTGACCTTGATGTCGTTCGGGAACTTGTTCGCGCGCAAATAGTCGGCGACATCTGAGGCTCCGAGGTCATCGAACACAAGCGCCAGTTCATTGGGGTTCAGGTAGTTGCGGGCCACATCGTGGCCGAGTTGGTCCATCAGCTCCTCGTTGTTGAGCTGACTGGATTCAACGAGGGCTTCGTAGTGCAGCTCGCCCTCGGGCTGCTTCACCGGTTGCGGCTCCAACCACCTGCCGAACATGCTCCCCCTTGGACTCTGCGATACCCCGCCCTCATTCTCGTGTACATCCCTCCCGAAGACGAGACCTGCTCGCGTTCAGGTGGCTGATGCTCAGCCTTGATCGGGATCCTTCCGGGTCTTCGATGTCTCCATCAAACCCGGGGCGGTTCACCGAGAGCCTTCTGATCGCAGCTGAGCCAGAGCTGGTCGCACGCTATGGTCACGTTCCCGGCGATACCGGAGTAAGCCTGAAGTCGACTGGCGTGCATCTGCGGCAAGCGAGCGGGCTGACGTCAAGCGCGCCTGAATCGCCTGCGGCCCGCGTTACGATTGACCTGTTGCCGGGCCGCGCGCAGCGCAGTGTTGTCGAGCGGTGCCGACACTACTTCACAGGGCCGATCCCGCAGGCCCGTTCGCGCGTCAAGTAATACCGGCACGCCTGAGCGGTGATGACACATGACCACAGACCCAAGCTCGACCCGCGTACCTGGTCGGGTGATCTCTCCAGCGGCATACGCTGCGCTGGGTGAGGCCCTCACAGCAATCATCTGGAACAAGGACGCTTTCGAGCGTCATCTCCGAGGGCTGCTCCGTGGTCACCCTGAGCTATTGGTGCACCTGAACTTCGGCGACATCAAGCGCGTAGTGGCTGATGAACTGGTCGACCAACTCATGGCGGACGAAGACCAGTACCAGGAGTTCACGCTCTGGCTGATGAACGAAGTCGCCAGTATGGAGAGCTTCCCGAACCTCGAACGACAGCGCAATGACCGTGCACTCCACCTGGAGCGGGCGTACAAGGCCATTGCCGACCTCCGGCGGTTCACTGCGAAGTACGCGGCTGAACAGGGTGAGCGGCAGAAGATGCGGGAGCAGTTTGCCCATCTGAGGGCTGCGGCGGAAATGCGGCAGGGCTTCTCGCAGGCGCTGAGGGAACTCAAAGCCGAATTTCTCGCCATGCAAACGTCTACTAACCGGCAGCAGCGCGGACGAGACTTCGAGCGATTCCTCCACCGGCTCTTTCGCCTCTTCGATCTGGAACCTCGATTGTCGTACGACCTGGCCCACGAGCAGATCGACGGGGCGCTGACGTTCGACACCGACGACTACATCATCGAGGCGAAGTGGTGGCAGGAAGCGGTGGAACGCAAATATGTGGCCGATCTATGTGAGAAGATCAAGGATAAAGGCAAAAACACACTCGGCTTGTTCATCAGCGTGAGCGGGTTCAGCCGCGGTGCTCGTGAGACGTACAGCACGAGGACCTCCTTCATCACTCTCGACGGTGAAGATCTTTTCTATATCCTCGACCAGCGGATTCGTCTCGATGAGGTACTCCGTCACAAGAAGCGTCACGCGAGCGAGACCGGAAGCTGTTTTTATCCGGCACGAGAGATTCTCGCCAGCGACTGATGCGACGATGAATTTCGTATTTGCTCTAGGCGCTGGCGGATGCAATGATCGCTTACGCTAGGCGCTCGACCGATACCGCCGGGTTTCCTTATGCCTTCAATACATGGTGATTTTGCTGTTTTCGGGATGCGGGTCTCGCGGGGGCTCGATTTTGTAACCCAAATCCTCTAGGACCCTAACCGCCTCGTCGGGGCAATCACGGACGACTACTCCGAACCCGGGGCGGTTCAAAGTGGATCTTGCTGGGTAGTTGCGTGTCGTGCGCCAATCACAGACCGTTGCGCCATGAATCGTCACGTCGTAGCAGCACTGTTCCAGTGGCTTCCTGGGCCAGCCGACGTCCGGCGACAAGGACGTCCGCTGCCTGGCGGCGGACGGTGATGGGCAGCCAAGAGACGCGTCGTTCGGCGACGAGTGGATCGACCGGTTTCGGGGCCAGCCCGCGGACGTCTTCTTGGATAAGAAGCCGATAGAGATTGGCAGCGGGACGGACTGGTGGCAGCCCCAACGCTGCGGCGGACACGTTGGCCCGCTGTGGGATTGTCAGTCCGTCATCGTCAATATCGCCGTAGTAAGCGATGTCCGTCACGCCGGCCAGCTTTCTGATGTGGGCGGCGGACGCCTCGAAGGCGTGACCTGCGCCGAAAGCCACATAACCAACTTGGCCGCAGTTGCCGGTCAGCAGTGAGCTGATGGTTTTGAAGGTGTCGCTGTTTTCGATCACCAGGACGATGCCGCCGTCGCCGACGCGTTCGTAGGCCAGTGGTGGCGGGATCCGCTCGGCGAACATTGTGGCCAGGGTGAGGCGGTCGGGCGTGAACAAGGTGGTTGCTGTGAGCGCATCAAGGCGCTTCTCATCACCGAAGATTTCCAGGGAGCGCTCGCGCATGGGTACGGCAGTCCGCCGGTCGTCGTCCCCGTCGGTGTCGCGCAGCCACCGATTGATCGTCTTGAGGACCTCGATCTGCGTAGTGGTCAGTTGGTCTGTCCCCGCCCAGGAAAGCTCGCGACGCCAAACGACCGACGCTGTCGCGCGCACGGATCGATTTTTCGGCTTCGGCGACAGGGGCAGACGGAGCCAGCGTGGTAGTGGTGGCTGTGCGTCGTCCCATCCGTCACGACCGCGCGGCAGTTCCACCAGGTTATGGTCGGCGAGTTCATCGAGGAGCGCGGACAGAACGGGACGACCTTGCGTCGTCCCAGCTGTCCCAGGGCATGCCTGGACGAAAGCCGCGAGGATCGCGGCCTGCTCGGCGCGGCGTTCCGCTGCCGAGTTCAGGATCGCTGATAGGCAGGCCGCCGACTCCGATAGCACTTGCCGCTCGGCCTCCCCGTCACCGCGGCCGTCGTTCACCGGTCGTTGGCCATCTCGTCGTCGTTCTCCTGCTGTACCTCTTCGCTAATAGCGGGTGTGGCTTCGGGGTCGCGCGGCTTCACCAGCAACCGCGCGGCGGAGACCCGGCCGGTGACACGGTCCTCGTCCGGCGCTGTCTCGCCGACCACACGATCGGTGATGTGCAGATGCCGTATCCCGGTGCGCTGATCGGCGTCGTTTCGCAGCCGGATGCATAGTGGGAACGTGGCCAGCACCCGGTCTTCCATGTTTCCGGTGGTGTAGATCAACTGGACGCCGAGCGCGGCAGCCATGTTCATCTGCAGGCTCAGCAGGTAATCGGCACTCGCCTTGCCGATTGGGTTGTCCAGGATCAGCATCCCACCCAAGCGGCTGCTGCTGCGAGCCCCGGTCCGTGTGCTGCTGCGCAATGCGGCCAGTGTGCAGTACAGCATGATCGCGCCAGTGAGTTCCTGGCCGCCGGAGAAAACCTTGCCCATCTCACTGATCGACGCGTATTCGGCGCGACCTGCGGAGTCAGGCTTGAGGATCTCCACCTTGAAGTCACGTGGTACTGCAGCCCCCACACATCGCAGCACGAGATCCCGGCCGGGCAGTTTCGGCTGCGTGCGGGCGTTCTCGTCCAGGGTCTCGGCGATCCGTACTGCAAGGACCTGCGGCTCCGGCTTGGAGAAGCCAATCTTCAGGACCCTGCGTCCGGCCCACGCCCCGGCGCTTTCGGGGAGCCGGGAAAGCCGCTCGGCCTTCTCCAGCAGGGCCAGCGCTTCACCGGCATGATGCTTAAGCTGCTCGATCAGCAGTTTCCGGTGACGCTCAGAGCTCTCCAGGTCGGTGGTTAGGCTCGCGGCCCGCCCTGTCAGCTGAACCGTCCACTGGTCGGCGCGCTCGATCAGCGACGCCTTATCGATATCGGTAAGCTGCTTGTAGATCGGCGCGTTAAGCCTGCCGAACCGGGGTTGGTTGGCGGTTTCGCGGAACGTGATGACGGCATCGTCCACGCCCTGGTTCGCTTCGCGCAGCTGGTCGGACGCCTTAGCGTGCGCCTCAATCGCGTGATCGGCGGTCTGCTGCGCTTCCTCGGCGGTTCCCGCGAACGGTCCGCAATCGGACGGAAGCTCCAGCTTTCGGACTGCGGAAGCAAGGCTGCGATGGACGATCGTTATCTCGCGGTCCGCAGCTTCCGCCTTGCCGAGTTTGCGCTCGGCGGCCTGTTCCGACTCAGAAGCTGTTCTGAGCAGGGTCTCAGCGTCGGTTAGTGCGGCGTCTGACCGTTCGGTGAGCACCACGCCATCGGTGGGGTTCGATGGCGTCCAGTCTGCGTCCAGTCTGGTCCACGGCATCCCGTTTCGCTGGCTGGCTGAGAAGACTTCCGTTTCCAGGCCGCCGACCTGCTTACTCAGTCTTTCGTGCTCGGCCTCCAGCGTCTCCACGGCGCGGCCGAGTCGCCGCTTCGTGGCATCGAGGGATTCGGTGCTGCCGGCGTCTGGAGAGGCGGCCAGCGCTCGAGCCCGAGCCACGATGTCGGCCGGTACGCTGAGTAGTTCCTCACGGAGATCCGAAACTTCTTTCTGCGCTTCGTCGACACGCCGCCGTAGGTTCTCGCCGACCTCGACGGCGCGAAAGCCGTCTGCGGCTTCCTGATAGGCGATCTCCGATGCGGCCAGGTCAGCTTCATTCCCGTCTGGGTTGAGCGGCTGATTTCCACAGTCAATTTTCTTGAGCCGGTCGGTATACGAGGCGCCGTCACGGTGGAGCGACTCGGCTTGTACCGCGTATTCGGTGGCTCGGTTGCGGAGCCGCTCGGCTTCTTCACGGAACTCTTGGGCTGCCGCACGATGTCCTTCGGCCTCCGCTTCGAGCTTGCCGATCTCGAGCCGATTTTTGTCGGCCTCGGCGGCATCTCTCGCGAGTCGCTCGAAGGACTCGGCGATGCGGGTATTGTCGGCGGCGGACTCTTCGGCATTTGTGACCACAACGGAATGCTCGTCGAGAGCGTCAACGGCTTGCATGTGCGCGTCGCGGGCGGCATCGAGTACGGACTTGGCCTCGGCCGCGGCGGCCGAAGCCGCTTCCGTCGCGGATCGCAGCCGCTCGGCGTCGCCTGCCGGGTGGTCGTGAAGCCAGGCTTCGAGCTGATGGCCCAGTTGGAAGGTCGCTGTCCGGCGTTCGGTGAGTTCTCGAAGGACATGGCTGCGGCCTTCGATCCGTGCCTCGGCATCCTCCCGCAGTTTGGCGGCAGCCTTCGGATCGTGCATGGCGGGTGTCGGCTCCACGACGAACCCGATTCCCGATTCCTCAGGTTCCCCCTCCAACGACTCGGCGGTGGCGATGAGCACCGCCGCCGGCGGCAGCAGGCGCGCCTCGGCCAGTACCTCCCGCGCCTTCTCCAAAGTGACCTGGTCGGCCACTACGATGCCGTCCACCAGCGCGGGGTGAGCCTGGATGGCCCCGGCGTGCAGCCTGGGGTTCACCAACTGTTCCAAGGCTCGCCAGCCTGCGGTCGCGGTGATCCCTTCGTCTGCCAGCAGTTCCAGCAGGTCCCCGACGGCCTGGCGCGGCGGCATGAGTGCTTCGTCCTCGATGGTGAGCGCCTCGATCAGCCGCTGATCCGCTCGGTTGTCGGCTGTCAGCGCGTCCAACCTGTCCCCGGCCGATCCGTGCGCCGCGGCGGCCAGGTCACGCAGGGCGGGCGCGTTCGCCTCCAACCACAGGGTGGGGTCGGCGCCAGGAACTTCCTCGTCGTCGTCGAGTTCGGCGAGTTCGCGCAACAGTGTTTCTGCGGTGAGCGCTCGTGCGGCGGTTTCCACGGCCTCGACCGCCCGTACCGCAGTCTCGGCTGTCTGTCGGGCCTTCACCTCGGGTTCAATCAACTGGTTCGCGGCCTTGTCGAGTCGGCGGGCCCCCAAACTGAGTTGTTTGTTAACCTCACGTTCCCGCATCGCCTTGGCCTTGCTTTCCTCGGCCTTGCTACCCAGCCGGGCGTTGGCTTCAGGGACAGATTCGGCTTCCTCAAGGATGCCCTGCTCCCGCGCCACTTTCACGTGGGAGTCCACGTCCTTGACCTGCTCGGACAGCAGTTGGGCCCGCACGGTGTTCGATGTGGCTAGTCGTTCTTCCTCACCAGCGTGGCCTTCGGCCTTGGCCGCATCCGACTTGTCCTTGGCGCTCTTGCGGGTGAGTTCGGCCCCCTGCGTCGCGCAACGCTGCATAGCATTTTGAAGGGCGCTGGCGAATCGAGCGCCGGCCTGATCGCGACGTTGCCGGGCAGCTCCTGCGGCCTGTTCGGCGGCGTCCAGCAGTTCACTGGCGACCTGGTACTTCTCGTGTGCGGCAGTGGCCTTCAGCGCCCTGGGAACGAGCGTCCATGCAGCGAGTTCCGTGCGCTCGCCGGAAAGCCGCTTTTCGATTTCTTTGGCCTTGGCGCGCGCTTCGTCGCATCGAAGGAACAGAGTTCTGCGGCGTACTTCCTTATGGACCAGGTCCGCCTCATCGCGAATTCGTTGTCGTTCTCCGGCATTCATCTTCGCGGTCTTCACGTCCTCGCGGTGCCTGCGCAGCACGTCCTCCGAATGCTGGACAGACTCCTGTATTTCAGCTGCGAGTTCCGCCAAGGCTGCCGCGGCGGTCTGAGAGGCCGTGGCTGCTGCCAGTTGCTCAGCGTGCCGGGAGGCGAGGATCTGAGCCGCTGCCGCCGAGGCGGTGGAGAAGTCGCGGTCCAGCAGTAGTTGCTCGCGTCGCCCAATGTTCTTGGCGTAGGCGCCGAACGCGTTGCCCAGCTCGGTGAAGCTCTCGGCGTCTAGGGCCTTGCTCAGCAGCCACTCGATGAACTGCCGGCCGGTCGTGGTTTTGAACGCTTCGACCGCGTCGCCTTCGTCGACGTTCATTGCCTGCTGCACCGCGAACAGGTCCGGCTCCAAGCCGAGCCGGCGCAGGTGGCTCTCCCACGCACCCTGCCGTTTCTCGATCTCCACGCGCAACGATTTGTCGGCGGCATCCAGTCGCTTGAGCGCGTCGTGAAAGGCGTTCATCGGCAGCCGCCGTCGGCCCGCGGCAAACGGCAGCGTGGCCAGGGTCGTGATGCTGTTGGGGTTAAGGGAGTAGAACAGTCGCTCAATCTTGCCGTCCGCAGCAGGGGACAATACCTGGCCTGCCACCATCGTTTCACCGGTGCGAACATTCACCCATTCCGCGGCCACATGGGATGGGGCTGCTGCGGATACTACATATGCCCGCAACGCTTCACGGCCTTTGCGGGACTGCCGGTCGGGAAGCACCGTGGACAGCAGCATCCGAATGAACACGGACTTTCCGCCGCCATTCTCCAACACCAGCAGCGTCGCCAGAGCCGGACGCCGGAACAACTGGCCAGGCGAGGGTGTCAGCGTATTGGCCGGGATACGCTGGCCTCCGCCGGACAGGTCCAGTAGGACGTCGTCATAGCGGGCCCCGATCGGGCCGATGTTGTATAGGCGGACGCGGTTCAGCTCATACATCGCTGGATCAGGCTCCTGGCTCAGTTGGCGCAGGGTCGGGGGATGCTTCGGTGCTGGGCGTATCAGCGGATTCGATATTTATACTGTTGAACGCGGGTTTACCGTCCGGGCCGACTGTGACCCCGAGCGTGGCGAGCTCGCCGAGCATCTGCTGCCCGGCTAGTTCTCGCACTTGGATCTGGTACCGGGCCGTGGTGGTGTAGGTGCCGCCGTTCTCGTTGCCCGCGCGCCGGAGCATGCCGTTGTCCGCTAGGTACTCTGCGACCCGCTTGATGATCGCGCGCCTGCTCTTGGAGTGGGATCGGGCGTCCTCGGTGGGAGCCACTGGGTTGCGCCGCTGGTAGTAGCGCCAAAGCTGGATTAGATCCGGATGGTCGACCGGAACCCCGTCATCCTTGTCGGCCTCGGCCGCGCAGCGCTCCAGCTCCCTGGCCGCCTGTTCGACCATCTCATCGACGTGGCGGACCGTGACCCGGCCGACATGGGCTTCGTCGTCCAGATCTTCAGGCCGGTAGTAGGCGAGCGCGGCTATGGCCAGGTGGGCCAGCGCCGCGATCGGCCGGTCGGCGGGCTGCCGGATATGGCTGGCGATGCTGACTGCAAACTGCGTTTCGGCGGTCGCCCCGAGCACGAGTCCGGCCCGCGGGCTGACCGCGATGACGGTCAGGTCGAAACCGCGCACAGCCGCATGTAGCAGTTGCGCGAACGCCGGATCGGTGCCACAGCGACTCACCAATGCGGCGTACTCGGCGTTGCGCCGGGGCGTTAGTCCGGGCTGAAATCCGAATGCGAGCAGCCTGTTCACTGCGGCCATATCCTCGAAGTCGATCATACGGCCCCGTTCCTACGGTCCTCGATTGGCGGGGCAGTGGACGCCGGGCCACGTATCACCAGCAGGTCGTTCCCGGCGAGCACCTCGTCGTACAGCTCACGTTCGTCTGCCAGTGCCGCCAGCATCAGGCGGTGCTCAGGGTCGTAGTGTGGTGCCCCGAACAACCCCAGCACCTGCAGAGCCAGCAGGTGGTCGAGTTTCTCTCGACCAGCCTTCGCGACATTAAGGTGGCGCGCCGTCTTCAGAAGCTCGGATAGGCGGACGCCGTCGGCATCGGCACGCGCCAGCAGTGATTCGACGGCTGTGTATTGCTCGTCGGAAAACATCGGGACGTCTTCGGCATCACCGAACTCGGGTTCGATGATCAAGCCGTCTTCGCCATCGTGCTCGGCCGGCAGCGTCATCAAGCCAGAGATCAAGTCCGGGAGATAGACGACCGCAGGTCGACTGGGCGGTGTAGCCGCCGTAGCGAACCTGTCCAACAGCGGAAGGACCCAGCGTATCGGCAGCTCCAAGGCTGGCTCCAGCAGTTGGTGCTCGAGATCCACATAGGACCGGCTCGGAGGCGGCACGAAGGTTTGCCGTTCTTGTTCGGCGCGGAACTCTTCGCCGACTTCCTGCAGATTCGCCTGCAGCGCCGCGTGCCTGCGCAGACACTCCTCGAGAATCGCGATCAGTTCGGCGGCCTGAGCTGGGGTCGCGTCCTCGGTGCTGTTATCCATCATCCGGACCAGGTTGTCCTTGATGGTGCTCTCGGAGTTGATGCGGTCCTCGATGTGCTCCAGCGCCTCAGTCTGCATCCGCTCCACGTCACGGACCCAGTCCAGTGAGCGAACATCCCGGCGCATTCCCTCCAGCCGTGTACGGATGTACTCGGCGTACTGCACCGTGCGGCGTAACGCCATCTCCGCAGCGCGGTAGGCGTCGGTCAGCCGCCCACGTCTCACCAGAGCTTCCAACTTGGCGTCGGCAGCAACCTGTTCGGAAGCGATGTCGATGTCCACCGCGCCGACCAGCACCGCGATCGCCTCATTGGAGGCACGAAGTCGTGGCCGGCCATCGTGTCCGGCGACTTCACGCAACAGCTTGAAGGAGAAGCTGTGGGAGACATACCTACCCTCAAAGGCGAGGCCATAGATGTGGCTGAAGCCACGGTCGACCGTCCCGACGTTCACCAGGCTGTCCAGGACCCAGCGGGCCGCGTCGGCGTGTTCCTCGCTACTGCGGTCCGGCATCTGAAGCTCTGCGACGCGCGCCACCGCCGCCACGACATCCTCGTGACGAGCGCCGTCATCGAAGTCCATCTTCAGCGTGACGGTGTCAATCGCTGTGAGCGCCAGCTCCTCCATTTGGTAGCCGCCCCAGTCTCGCGACGTGAGCAATGGCTTCCGGCGCTCGAGGTCGAGGACCGGGTCGGCGACGGCGAGTGCCTTCACACGCGTGGCAAGCCCGAGTGTGTCGCGGCCACGAACTCCCGTTTCGGACATGTGAGTCCTTCCCTCCCCAGCCAGCGCAGCCCAGATGATCAAGTTGAGAGGTGTTGTTCAGCGTCGGCGGGCCGGAATGTGAACATGCGTAGGTATCGGATTGGCCGTGTCAATTATTTCCATTACGCCAGCGCCTGCAGACCGTTGGCCAGGTCGGCTTGCACGAGTTCATCGCGTTCGGCCGCAGTCAGCCAGCGCGCTGTGGACCCGGTGTGGCCGTGTTCCACCCACAGCACGTCGTCGACAGCCTCGGCGACGGCGTGCAAGTGGCTGATCACCATGACGAGCCGGTCGCCCCCGGCTTGGGTGCGCAGCACCTCGAGCGCTGATTCCAACGCTGCAGTATCCAGGGCTGCGAAGCCTTCGTCGAGGAACAGCGATCCCAGCCGAGGTCCACTGCGAGAGTGCAGTTCGGCCAGTGCCAACGCGAGGGCGAGTGAGGCCAGGAACTTTTCTCCGCCGGACAGTCGGTTGGGGTGGTGGACGACGCAGGAGCTTCGGCTGACGATGTCGAAGTCGTCCGCGAAGCCGAACCGCTCGTCGGTCAGCTGTCCGAGCAGGTCACTGGCGACGCCAAGCAACGCGCGGGTGCGCAGCATAGTGAGGCGGCCGAGGAACTTGGCGTCGACCAGTTCGCGGCGCAGCGCGTCCAGTGCTTCGAGGCGAGCCTCGCCGGCGGTGATGGCGGTGTGCAGGTCGGCGGCGGGTTTGATCAGGTCCTGCGCCATGTGCTGCTGTTTGTGCTGGTCTTCGGCCTCCTTGGCGGCTTTCGCGGCCGCGGCCACCAAAGGATGCAGCATCTGGGGTGCTGTCAGGTCGGCGGTGGGGTCGAAGCCGTCGACGTCGGTGAGTTCGGCGGCGTGTTGGCGCAGACGAGACAGCGTGGTCTTGGCGCGGGCGGCGCTAGCAGCGGACGTCTCGTTCAGTTTGCTGTCGAGCGTCGCGGCGATCTCTGATAGCGCGGCGGCGAACGAGCGAATCTCGGCGATCCCGGAGCTGGCGGGAGCTTGCGGCACCTCGTGTTGGCCGGTTTCGCCGAGGTGCGCGATCGCCTGGGTGGCGGCCCGTGCCCAGTCGTCCAGGGCCGTACGTAGCTTGTACACCGGCTGGTCAACAGCGGTGCGGCTCTCCTGGTCCAAGGTGCGCTGCTGGACAAGGACCGCGGTCTTCTCCGACCTGGCAGCCTCGAGTGCGTCGATCAGTTTCTGGATTTCGGTCGTGCGGGCGGCGACAGCGCTGGCTGCCGTGGCCGCCGCGTCCGCGCCGATGTTGATCGCCTCCTCCGGCAGCATCGCCTGAATGCGGATCGGTAGAGCTCGGACTTCGGCGGCGAGACGGGCCACGGCGCGGGTGTACCGGTCGGAGGCGGCAACGGCATCATCGAGACCACGTCGGTGCGAGCCCTTGCGGCTTTCGAGTATCTCCCGTTCGGCTTCGAGCCGGGTGGTGTGGCTGAGAGCTTCGGTCCGCTTCTGGTCGGCGATCGCAGCGGCCGCTCGTTCGCATGCGGTGATCGCCTCGTTGATCGTCGTGGTGTACCGCTCGGGGTGATCGGCACCGTCGGTGTCCGGCGTGGCCAGGGCCGTCGTGGCCTCGGTCAGCGTCGCCGTTGCGGATCCGACGTCGAAGTGTTCCTCGGCGTCCGCCGCCAGCGCCGCGAAGTCCGTGAAGGCACTCGCTGCCGTCCCCTGGGCTTCTCGCGCCTTTTGCTCGGCGTCTTGGCAGTTCTTGCCGCTTTCAGCCACAGCGCGTTCGGCCGCGGTCACGGCCGCGCGGGCATCGGTGAGCAGACTGCTGGCCTTGTCGTACGCGACCCTGACGTCGCGCAGCTGCGCCTTCACGCGGCGCAACTCGGCGGCGCCGGTCTCGGACTCGGCCGTGAAGCCGGCCGGCAAGGCCTGCCGACACACCGGGCAGTCATCTCCCGGGTGCAGTTCGGCAGCGATCCCGGCGGCCTTGTAACGTAGCCGAAGGGTCTCAAGGCGCGTTTCGGCGTCCCGGACGCGCCCCTCGGCCGCGAGGGCTTCACTTTTCAGCGGGACGACGCTCTCGCGGGCGGATTCACAATCGCCTACGGCGATGGCTCGTGCGCTCACGGCATCGGCGACGTGGCGGGCGGCCGTGACGGCGGCGGTCACCAGGGATCGGACCGTGATGGCGCGCGTGCGGATCCTATTGCTCGCCTCTGCGGCGTTGGATGCGGCCTCTGTCAGAGGTCTGGTGTCGTCGGCGCGCGTGGCCAGTTCCGCCTCGGCTGTGGCGATGGCGGTACCGTCGGCGTCCAGCCGCTCGTTCAGCGCGGCGAGCCGATCGCGCTCGCCTCGTTGCTCCTCGGCTCGCGCCGCGAGGGTCTCCAGGGTCACGGCGGCTCTGCCAAGAGCGCTGAGTCCTTCGCCGTTGTTGTCGGCGACGGCGATCGCCTTTCTCAGCTCTTCTTCGGTATGTGCTGCCTCGATGGCGCGACGGCGCAGGGCGTCGCGTCGTGTGACGATGCCGACGGCGATGGGCTCGACTTTGTTCAGGACGGTGTCGGCGTCGGTCACGGCGCGTGTCGACAGGTTTTGGGCGGCAGCGTCGGCTGCTGTCGCTGCGTTGCGAGCCTGGGCCGTCTCGGTCTGCAGTGCGGTGATGCGATCGATGGCGGTGTTCAGGTACCCGGCGCGGGCGTCGGCGGCGTCCGCGATCTCACCGGCGACCGCTGCGGCCTGCTGGGGATTCTCTGGCATGGCGGCGCGTTTGGTTTTCGCGTCGCCGATCAGCCCTTTGAGTGTGAGGCAGTGGCGGGTGGCCAGCTGTTGTACGGTGTCCAGCGATTCGGCACCGAACAGTTCTCGTAGCCGCGCGGTTCGTTCCTTGGTGGCCGCGGTGAGGAGCTGGTCGAACTTTCCTTGAGGGAGCAGCCCGACACGCAGGAAAGTGTCGTACCCCATCTGCAGCAAGGTCTTGATGCGGGTATCGACCTTTGAAGCGTTGTCGTATTCATCACCGGTGTCGAGGTTCTTCAGGAAATGCCGGGCCGCGTTCGGGTTGGTCACGTGCATGGTGCGGTGCACGTGCCAGCGCTGATCGTCGTGGAGGAAGTTGAGCTCGACGCTCATGGCTTGGGCGCCGTCGGCGATGAGTTGCCGGGGTTCTTTGGCATCCCAGGAACTCTTGCGGAACAGGGCGAACGTGATGGCGTCCAGGAGGCTGCTCTTGCCGGCGCCGGTATCACCGAGCGCTGCGACCAGGCTCTTGCCGGTGAACTCGACGGTGACCGGGGTGGAGTAACTGCGGAATCCGGTCAGGGACAGTTTCAGTAGTCTCATCGGGTCGTCTCCGGTCCAGGGCCGGCGAGCAGGCCCGTACGGTCAATGCCGTCAAGGCTCCGGCCTTCGATGGCGGCGGTGAGCAGCGTCTCCTCGCAGCAGGGTGTGGGGTCTTCAGGGTCTGGATCGGCCTGCAGGTGGGTGAAAGCGGTCATGGCGCGGTCCAGGGCCGGACCACGCGTACCGCGGCCCTCCAGATAGTCGCGAAGCAGGTCCTCGACGCCGGGCAACTTCGCGGTGGCGGCTTCGCGGTCCAGTACACGGTCCGCCGCCTCGGGGCGGCGTTCCTCGATGGCGACGATCGTCGCCTCCGGCAGCATCTTGGCGATGGCGTCCGGAAGGAACGACGGGGAGCCGTCGACGTTCACTACCGCTTTTACCCAAGCGTCTCCGACGCGGTCGGCGCGGGACGCGATCTCCTCCAGGGTGCCCTCCAAGCGGACCAGGCGACGGCCGGAGGTCAGCGGTGCGAGTTCGAGACGAGGTTTGTGGCCTGGGGCAATCTCGGCCAGCACGACGCACTTGGTGTCGCGGGTCTCGCCGAAGTCCAGCTGCAACGGGCTCCCGGCGTAGTGGGCGGGGAACCCGGCGCGGTCGACAGATTGTGGTTTGTGGATGTGGCCGAGGGCACCATAGTCGACGGCGGGAAGGTCGGCGGTGGCTACGGCGTAGTCGGCGTCGATGGAGATCCGCCGCTCGGAGTGGGAGGGCGTGGCGCCCTCGACGAACAGGTGAGCGGCGAAGACCAGGACGTCGCGAGATGTGCGGCCCGCGGCCAGGCGGCGGTAGACGTCGGCCTGTACGGCGCGCATCCGCTCGGCGTACGCGGCGGTCGTCATGGCGGGGTCAGCGAAGTCGTAGGCGAACCGATTGGGGTGCAGGTACGGCAGCGCGCCGATACGCAGGGACAACTCGCCTCCCGCGGCAGGATAATCCGCCAGCAGCAGCCTGTCGGGGCGGGCGTCGGCGGCGAAGCGCACCCGGACCTGGTCTGCCTCCTGGGTGCCCATGTCGTTCAGGACGAACTCCAGGAACGCCAGGACATACGGGGTGTCGTGATTGCCCGCGACGACGACCACGGGCGCGATCTCTCCAAGGCGGCGCAGCGCCTGGGCGGCGCGCCGCATGTCATCCAGGCCGGGCCGGGGTCCGTCGAACAAGTCGCCGCTGTGCACGATCACGTCGGGGGCGAAGTCGGCGGCGATCTCGATGATCTCGTCCAGGACGGCATCGAATTCGGCGTCGCGTCGGTGACGACCGATCTGACGGCCCAGATGCCAGTCGGAGGTGTGGAACACGCGTCCCATCATGGGATGCCTCCAAGGGGGGAAGGGGTTCGCGGAGCGGCACAGTCGCGCCATCCACGACTGGAGGGTCGGTGAGGCTGACCGTACCGCGGACTCAGGAGAGAGTCTGGAAGTTTCGGGAACTCTGGTACCGTTGATTCATGAGTGATCCGCTGGACGCGCTGGAGAAGAGCATCACGGATCTGCGCCGCGCGATCCGTGACGCCTCCGTGGCCGGGGACGCCGAGCGTGCCGGCGAGCTGCGCTCGCAACTCCGTCGTGCCGAACGAGCCTGGGACGCCCTGATCGACGCCGACGAGCCGCCGGCCACGCCGTCCGGCCCCGTTCCGGCGGCACCGGGCGCGGGCGGCTCGATGCTGCCGGCGCGCGAACACGTACATCGTGCTCTGATGCTGCTTGGGACCCCGGCCGCGCCGAAACTGATCGTGGGCGTGCACGAGGCGTTCTTTCCCGGCGAGCTGTCCGCGTCCAAGCTGTCCAGCCTGCGCCGCGACGAGGAGCGCTCCTACCGCTCGGCCCCTGGTGCCCGGCCGTACTATCTGTGCCCGGCTCTAGCCCACGACCTGCTGTCCCCGGTGAGGGCCTTGGTGACGATCAGTACCTGGACGCTGGAACAGCGAATCATCGGCCCGCTGTCACCACGCGTGAACTTCCTCACCGGCGCGGTGCGGATCGCGGAGACGGTGCGCACAACATTCGAGTCCGCAGAAACCGAGCCCAGCCCGGCGGCGCTGCGGCTACTGTGGCGCTTCGCCGTGAACATCCCTGGCGCGGTACCGACCGGACCGGCAGGCCACGATGCCGCGCCGGATCTACAGCAGGTGATTGACGCGGCCGAGGTCGAACTGGGAGTTCACATCGACGCCGATCGCGCCACTCGAGCTGAGACCGCCCGACGGGCCCGCAAACGGCTTAGCGAGGACCAGCAGCTGTTCGGCACGGCGCTGCAGGCGCTCAACCGCCTGCATGCCCAAAACTGACATCCGCCCACCCGCGATCCCTTCTTCCCCAAAGGATCCCGACATCGTGAACGCAGCAGTCGACAAACGCCTGGACGCGCTGCGCGGTTCCGCGCCGCGCCTGACCTATAGTGCCCGGTCGCTGGCCGCCCTGGAGAACAACCCCCGCTGCACGCTGCGCGCCGTGCTGGACGCCTCCGGCTCTGACAAAACCGCGATCGCCACGCACGCCGGATACCAGGTGCCCTTCGGGCAGTCCTCCTTCGCGATCGCGCGAGGTAACACCTTCGAGGCGATGGTGAAGGACAACGGCTGCGCCGAGCTGTTGCGCGTTCTTCGCGAGACCCTGGGCCTGACCCTGCCGGAGGTGGGCTACCAGGACCTGAACGACGTCGGTGGCGATGGCCGTCCCGAGGTCCGCCACGCCCGCACCAAGCACCTGCTGGTGCAGGCCTCCCAGGGACTGAGCGACGGCACCCTGTACGACCACCCGATGTTGCGGCTACAGGTTGGCGGGCACGCCGTATTCCTGGAACCTGACCTGGTGGCCTTCCGCGTGGACGACCGCTTCCATGTCGTGGAGATCAAGAGCTTCCCGATCATCGACGGGCAGGCCGCCCCGACACAGCTGCGGCCGGCGACCACCCAGGCGTCCGCGTACATCATCGCGCTGCGCGCCATGCTCGCCGACGCGGGCATTGGGCCCGAGGCCGTGTCCAACAGGATCGTGCTGGTTGCGCCGAAAGACTTCACCAACCGTCCGACCGCAGCGTTCGTCGACGCCCGCAAGCAGGTGGCTGCCCTGAACCGGCAACTGGCGCGCATCGAGCGCATTGGGAAGCTGGTCGGACTGCTGCCCGAAGGCCTCACCTTCGACCTCGCCACGGACGAGGCCGGCCGTCCCCATCGTCCGCGCGAAGAGCTGGCCGAGGCGCTGGACCAGGTACCGGCGACCTACCAGCCGGACTGCCTGAACCACTGCGAGATGGCGTACTACTGCCGTTCCCGCGCCCGCGACCGCGCATCGGTGGACGTGCTCGGGCCGACGGTGCGAGAGCAACTCGGCGGAATCGACACCGCCACCATGGCCCTGGGCCTGGCGCGCGGGCAGCTGACACCGAACGACGACCAGCTCGAGATGGCCGTCGCGCTGCGGCACGCCGCCCGACTGCGCGCCGATCTGCTGGCCACCGCCGACACACCGGGGGCCGTGGCATGAGCAGGGTGTCGGCGCTGGCGCACCTGGAGGCGATAGAGGCGATGGAGGCGATGCCACTGACCACGTACCGGCACCGGCGCCTGTCAGACCGGCCGCTGGTGATCGTGCCGCTGACGATGGCCGGGGAGGCCGGTGCGCCGCTCGCGGCGATGGTCGGCTCGGCCAAAAGGTCGCCAAAGCTGCTGGTCGTGGCGCAGCCCCGCAACCGGGACCAGCGGTTCGCGTTCGCCGCCGAACTCGGCGGCCTCGTTATGGACTACATCGACTACTGCCGCCGTGACCGTCGTGAGATCACGGGCCGCAAGAGTCCTGCCTCTCGCTACACCGACGCCCCGCAGATCCTGGTTCCCAACCCTGGCGGCGTCGGAGCCCTGGGCGATCTCGGCCGCATGTGCCGGTTCCGTAAGACCACCGGCCCCTACCCAGTGCCGGACGTCGTCCCGCGGTTCGGCATGTGGCTGACATTCCTGGCGGAGTCGGCCGAGCAGGCAGGTGCCTCCATGCTGCTGCCGGTCAACGGGATGCTCGCGGAACACTGGGCCACCGGCCAAAGCGTGCTGGAAGACCAGAACCTAGCCTCGCTCATGGCCTGGATCGCCCCTCCCGACGGCTTGAGCGTCGAGCAGGCCATAGCCGATGCGGAAAATCCGAGCGTATGCCCGCCCGCCGGGCCTGCCACGTCTCCAGAGTTCGACAACAAATACCTCGCGCCAGCGATCAGACGGTTCGACGCCGCACGCGCCGCCGCCGACCCGCAGGCGATGGCCTCGGCAGAAACCGACCTGCGAGAGCTGATCGCTGATCAGATCAAGCCCACATGGCGCTTGATGTGGAAGGCCATCGCCCTGCTGCGGGGCGTCGAGGAGGCTCCGCGAGCCGACATGCGCTTCGAACGCGACTGCGCATCCTTCACCGCATACTCGGACTATCAAGACACGGGCGGTCTCCCGCAACGCAAGCGGGACACCGCGATCGGTGCGGCGAAGCGGCTGAGCCGGCTGGAGCGGGCTCTGGCCGATTTCGAAGCCGACATGGCGTTCGACGACCCGTTCGTACTTGCCGACCGGCGCAGCGTCGGTGAGGCGTTCGCGGGGATCGTTGTGGCGGCCGAGCCCGACCGGGTCGTCACCACTGATAGGAATCGGCGGGTGCCCAGGCCCCGGATCGCCGTCCGTACCCAGGACCCCACCCGACTGGCTGCCGGCACCAAACTGATCAGCCCGTCCATGCCGGCCGGCCACAAGGCCGTGATCGTCTCCACCGCCCCCGATGGGAACTTGAGCCTGGTCACGGTAGAGGTCACCGGCGGTATGGGCCGCGCCCGCGTCCCGAGACCAGGAACCGTACCGGCAGTGGGGCAGAGCGTCGCCTACCTTCCCGACCCCGGCTGGCGGCCGACACCGGTGTTCCCGGATCCCGAGCAGATCCCCTGGACACACGCCACCGCGCTCAACGCACCAGATGACAACACAGCCGAAATCGACGACGCCGTTGCAGAGGAGTGGGGCGATGGAGACTGACAACAGCAGCAATAACACAGCGTTCGACGCGGCCGCGGCGGCCGACGCAGCAATCACGGCGATCCTGACCGACCTGGCCGACCCCAGCCACAGAGCAGTGGTCGTCGACTCCCCGCCCGGCGCCGGCAAGAGCACGCTGGTGGTCCGCGCCGCCGGAGAGCTAGTGGACGGCGACGAACGCCCCATCGTCGTCGCCCAAACCAACAACCAGGTCGACGACCTCGTCGTACGATTGGCCGCCGCGCATCCGGACGTCTCCATCGGTCGGCTGAGCGCCAGCGGCTACGATCCGCCGCCGGCCGTGAACGACCCGGCGAACAGCGCCGTCGGCAACACCCTGACCGACCTGGCCGACTGCCACGTCATCGTCGGCACCTCCGCCAAGTGGGCCACCGTCCGCGACGACACGTTCGGCTGGGCGATCCTGGACGAGTCCTACCAGATGCGCTCTGACATGCTGCTGCAGATCGTCGAACGTTTCGACCGCGGCCTGTTCGTCGGGGACCCCGGTCAATTGGATCCCTTCACGATCGTCGGCACCGAGCGCTGGATCGGACTGCCGCACGACCCGACGCAGAACGGCGTCACGGTGATGCTGGAACACAACCCAGGTACCCCCACGCACCGGCTGCCGGTGTCCTGGCGCCTGCCGACATCCGCGGCCCCCATGATCTCCCAAGCCTTCTACCCTTTCGCTGGCTTCGCCGCCGGGACCCTGCCGGGCACGCGCACCCTAGAGTTCAGCACCGCTGCCTTCGGCAATACCGATCTGGACGAGACCCTGGCTATGGCATTCGCCACCGGCTGGGCGCTGCACGAGTTGCCGCGTCGCCACGTCCCGCGCACCGACGCCGAGACCATCCAGACCGCCGCGAACCTCGCCGCCCGACTGCTAGACCGCGGTGTCGTCGCCACCTGCGAGCGCCACAACAATGGCCGGACCTTGGACGGAAGCGACATCGCTATCGGCGTCGCCCACCGAGACCAAGCCGACATCGTCCGCGCCGCGCTCGCTCGCACCGGCAACCCGAACGCGCTGAACGTGGAGGTCGACACCGCTAATCGGCTGCAGGGCCAAGAGTTCGAGGTCGTCATCGTCGTGCATCCGCTGTCAGGGCGCCGAGACGCGACCGCGTTCCATCTGGAGGCCGGGCGGCTATGCGTGCTCACCTCCCGTCACCGGCAGGCATGCATTGTCGTCGCCCGCGAAGGAATCGGTGACCTCCTGGACAGCCATCCCTCGACCGACCCAGTCCACCTGTCGGTGCCAGCAAAGTTCCCCGACGGCTGGGAAGCCAACCAGGTCGTGATGGATAAGCTCGCACTGCATCACGTCGCTGCGTGACTACGGCACAGGTACCTCGGCTAGGCGGGGGTAATCCATGAATACGCCCAGGTCGCGTAGTGTAGCCGAGTTTCCGGCACCCACACGCTCCGCGTGTGGGCTGTGACACTTAAGCCGTGCCGCTGGACGCGCCGAAGGCGTCGACCGCGTCGTCGTTTACCGTCAGCGACGGCGGCCATGGCTGCGGTGTGGCGGTCGGTGGCCAGAGCCGAACCGACGTTACAGAGACGCTGTGGTCGATCCACATGGGCGTGCCCGCAGGCTCGCAGCGGACGATCCGGAACAGGGCGTGCCCGGCGAGCAGCGTCGCGGTGTAACCGATCGGATGGCGCGACAGACGGCCGTCGTGTCCCGCCCGGTGCAGCGGCTCGCGCCAGGAGCGCGCCGCCCACCGGCGGCCCGCGTAGGCCGAGAAGAATACGAATTGGTTGCCGACCGGCTTGCGGTGTTCGCAGAATGTCCAGAACTCGCCATCGGGTATGACGCGGGTCGGCCGGGTCGGTTCGTGCGTGAGCACGGTCTTCGCCGCCCATGTTGCGAGCAGTGACTGCGCTGTCTTATCCAGCACGACCGGGCGTGTCGGCGCCGCCTCGCCTGTGACCAGTGGGCGTAGGAGAGGCAGCGTCGTCTCCTCCATCTGGGACAACCATCCGTTATTGCATTCGCCGCATACAACGCGGACGACGACATCCACGGATGGCGTCTGCCATTGCCGGCCGGCCACCGTTGCCTTGAAAGGGCCTCGCGGTCTTAGCACGTCGCGGAGCCACGCTGGCCAGACGTGCTCGCGGGTGAGCGGCGCTCGCGCGCCGCAGAACAGGCATCGGCCTCTGAACGAACCGGTGCCGTACGCATCACGGTGCTCGCCCGCGAGTACGTCGTCGTGTCCTTCGTCAGGCATGGAGCTAGGTCTTGTCCGTGCCGAAGAGCGGGCCGAGCGTGATCCCATTGACGTCGAGGCTAGACGGAAAGCGAGGGGCGAGTGCAACGCGACCCACGGACTTCATTGAGCCATAGTCGCGTAGGTGTGCACGGTCGGCCTTGCCCTCGATCTTGTTATACAACCATCGGCCGGTGTCGACTGCCCGCTGTGCTCGGCCACGCTCCGGATGGGTGAGCCGGCGGCCGCGGTGGACTATCTCGTGCCGAATCGTTCGCGTGGTCTGGAACTCGTCGAACTCTTGCTGACTGATCTCCGGGCGAGCGAGCTTGCGCCACTGTGCGAGTCGGCCGGGGAAGTCGTTGTCGGTGTTCGCCGCACGTCTTTCAGCCTCGGACGGTGGATAGGTCTTTTCCAGCTCAGCAACCAGCGTCCAGCGGAGGACCGCCTCGACCGCGTGACCGTGCGACGGACGGCGCCGGTGTAATCACCGCGCTCCATCAAAGATCGCGCGTCGAGCAGGTCGAACTCACCGGGCGTGGCGTCCACGCTGGACACGGCCGCGAGCACGTCCGGCCTCGTCCACTGGAACGGCCGGACCTTCGGCGGATCGCCGGCCGTTTCCGCGTCCTCAACAGTTACCGGCTTGGCGTCCCATCCCTTGTACGGCAGCAGTACCGCCCGGTACCCGACGTCAGCGTGCTTCACATACCACACCGGCACGTCCCACGCGCTTACCTCATATGCGAAATAGTCGTAGGTGACCAGCCGGTATCGCTGAATGAGTTCGTTCACGACAGGTACGTGCGCCTCGCACAGCGACGCCCAGTACGCCTGCTGTTCGGCTCGGGCTCGGGGAGGCTCGTTCTCATCGAGCTCACGGAAGGCGCTCGAATGTGCGCGTGTCGTCAGCCGAAGGACCGTCTTGCATGGCCGCTGCAACCACGTCATCTGGTGCCGCTCGAACTCCGCGGCGATCTCGTCCGGCGGCTCCCACCCATCAGGGCGCCACGGCCCGTGGTGGACTACGGACGCGCGCGAGTCGACGACCTGGCCACCGAACACCTCCATCCACGCCGAGCACACGTCGATGCCGAACGTCGTCCCAGACCACTCGACATCCACCAGGCCAGCCGGCGTCATCAGCCAGAACGGGAGCTCGACGTAGAGCTGAGGTTCCCCCCGGTGCACGGACACCTTCGGTGAGGTCACTCGGTGGTGTCTGAGGGCTGGTGGAGCCCTTCGAACGTGATGGGACTGTGCATTCCGATACTGGAATGGCGTCGGTATGGATTATACCAGCATTCGATCCATTCAAAGACCGCATTGGCGAGTTCGTCTCGGGTTTTCCAGGTACGGCTATCGAGTAGTTCGAGTTGCATCGTCCCCCAGAAGGATTCCATCATTGCGTTGTCGTAGCAATCGCCGACAGTGCCCATGGAGCCGAGCAGGCTGGCGTCACGGAGTCGTTTCCCGAAGGCCCAGGACGTGTATTGGGTTCCGTGGTCGGAATGCAGAATCGTGGAATCGGCAGCCGGGGCTCGGCGGGTGACCGCCATGGCGAGTGCGTTGACGACGAGATCGGTGTCTTGCCGGGTATCGATCGACCAGCCGATGACACGCCGTGAATAAGCGTCCATGACGGCCGCGCAATACAGTTTTCCTTCGTTCGTGGGATGTTCGGTTATGTCGGTCAGCCACAGCCGGTCCGGGTCCGTGACCTCGAACCGGCGCTTGACCAGGTCCTCCTCGGTGGCGGCGTTGACCAGGTTCCGGCGGCCTTTGCGCCGGTAGACGCCTTGCAGGCCGACCTGGCGCATGAGCCGGGCGACCCGCTTGCGGTTGACCCGCTCGCCCAGCCCGAGCGTCAGTTCGGCGTGCACACGCGGTGAACCGTAACTGCCGCGGGAGTCGGCGTGGATCACGCGGATCATTTTCGTCAGTTCCTTGTTACGCAGCTCCCGCACGGAATCGGGCCGGCCGCGCCAGTCGTAGTATCCCGACTTCGAAACGTTCAGGACTCGGCAGGTCACCGCGACCGGGATACCGTCGTCGGCGAGTTCACGGACCAGCGAGTAGATTACTTTGGGAGTACGTTCTCCCGCGCGAAGTACGCCGCCGCCCGCTTGAGAATGTCGTTCTCCATCTCAAGCTGCTTATTACGCCGGCGCAGCTCCGCCAGTTCCTTCTTCTCCGCGCTGCTCAGCCGTTCGGGGCTCCCGCCCTTTTCATCGGCATCGGCCTGGCTCATCCAGTTCTGCAGGCACGACCGGCTGATCCCCAGATCCTTCGCCAGCTGGATCAGCGGTATATCGCCCTGACGCGCCAGCTCGACCGCGCGGCGCCGGAACTCCGGAGGGTGTGGTGCGGGCATGCGAGACATCCTTCCTGATGATCATGCATGACCTCAGGTCAGGAGTCCGCCTAACGGGGGGAAGCTCAGTCCCGGCCGTGGACATCGTCACCGCCGGTTTCCCGTGTCAGGACATCAGCTACGCCGGTCCCGGTGCCGGGATCAAGAAGGGAACCCGCAGTGGAGTCTGGCTCACCATCGCCGAAGCCCTTCGCCTACTTCGACCCCGACTCGTGCTCGTGGAGAACGTGGCCGCCCTGCGAACACGCGGACTCGCCATCGTTCTGGGGGACCTGGCCGCGCTCGGGTACGACACGGCATGGATGTGCCTACGCGCCGCCGACGTCGGAGCCCCCCACCGCCGCGACCGGATGTTCATCGCTGCTACCCACCCCGCAAGCCCACGAATCACGCGGCCGGACCTGTCCACAGCGCCGCAGGCAGCAAGGGCGGCAGGTAAACCTGTGCGATGTGGCATGTGCCGAGCTGCTGCCGACACCGACGGCCTGCAACGCCAACGACGGAGAGACCGTGTTGTCCTGGCTGGGTCGCCGGGCACGTCAACAGCCGAGCCGCGCCATGCCGCTCAGCGTTGCCGTACGACTCCTGCCCACCCCGCGCGCCAGCGACGGGACCAAGGGCAGCCGGAATCAGCACGGCTCCAAAGGCGACCTGACGCTTCCCTCAGTCGCTATCAACCTGCCGCACCGGCAGCCGCTGCCACCTGGGGCGCGTACGAACCGGCGATCCGCGGCTGGGAGGCGATGCTCGGTCGCCCCGCGCCACAACCCACCGAAACCGGCACCAGGGGACAACCCCGCCTGAGCGCCCGGTTCGTCGAATGGATGATGGGCCTGCCCGCCGGCTGGGTCACCGACCTGCCACTGACTCGCACCGCGCAGATGCGCCTGCTCGGCAACGGCGTCGTCCCCCAGCAGGCCATCACGGCCTTCCTCGCACTCAGTAGCAACCTACCCACCGACACGCGCGACTCGGTCGGAGGTGGATCATGACCGCACGAGTCCGAAACGAGTGCCACACGACACGCGCGCGATCTCCGCACGGGCCGCGGCCGGAAATCGCGCCAACACACGGCGGTCGCAATGCGGAAGACTTTCGTACGCCGCATCCTGCGGCGGAAAGCGGCAGAAGTGGTTGCCGTCTGCTCTTGCCATTCACCTGCCCACAGGCTGTGGATAGAGCCGGTCTGGGTGGCGAATGGCATCGAACGGCAGCTCAGCGCCAGAGGACTCCGGTAACGACTCCTGGGCGATCTCCGCGCCAGGCGCTCGAATGCGGCGTGTTCGCCGCGCGCCAACGTTTGCAGGAGGCCGGGGAGAACGAGAGCACCCTTCGTAGCTCTCGGCGGCACGGGAGGTGCCGTATGACCTCCAGGCCACAAAAGGGCTGCTCAGGGGCTCCCAAGCCGGACTCGTCTCCATACCGTTGCAGCCGTGTGCTCTGTGCAGCAGCGAGGCAGGAAACCCGGGTCATTGTGCCGAACGGACGTGTCTCGACCGAGCACCAGCAGGATCCTGAAGCATCGATGCGCCGCCGTCGCGACCAGGGGAGGCGATGATGGCGCCCGCGCTGACACGAGCTGAACTCGACCGTCTTCCGCCCGTGATCGACCTCGCGACGGCCGGGCGTGCACTGGGCATCGGACGCACCAAGGCGTACGAGCTGGCCCGTACCGGCGAATTCCCGTGCAATGTGCTGCGGCTAGGCAACTCCTACCGGGTGCCGACCGCGTTCCTGCGCGATCTGCTCGGGCTTACAACAAGCGAGAAGGCAACGGCACAAGACGCCTCGTCACAGACCCAGAAAGAAGCTGATTGAGAGGGGAGTGAGTTGGAAGGTCCGACATTGATGAAGCAGGTGGGCCGTTCCGCCAGCGGCGGCTAGCTCAGATGCGCGATGACCGTGGAGTGGCCGGGACGCTGGCTGGCCGACCACGTCAACCTCCGCAGATCGACCTTTCGTAGCTACGAGGGTCGCATACGGAACTACCGGAGCCTCGATTTCTTCCGCTTGCCTAGAGCGGCAGCGGCCGGGCTCGCACCTTGATGGGGCGCTGGATGAGACCACGTAAGAGATGTAGATGCCGGGACGAGAACGGCCGGGACCTCGGTGCCACCTGCCCGAAGCTGCGCCGCCGTGATGGGTCGTGGAATCCGCGCCATGGGACCTGGTTTGGGAAGCAGGAGCTGCCTCCCGGGCCTGACGGCAAGCGCGTCTACCTAAAGGCTGGCGGATTCACCTCTGAGGACGAGCTCAAGGAGTGGTTCCAGAAGACCGAGCTGTTGCTGTCCATCCCCGACAAGGGCGCACGCGGGCACGAGGCGCGCCTGGAGATCCTGCGGCTGATCAAAGAGGCGCGGACTCGCAAGGAAGATCTCCCTGACTACGACGACCTACGTCTTCGGCACAGACAGGGCGTCGCATTCCAGACAGGCCTGGTCAGCGACTACCTGGACGCATGGCTGGCGGGCAAGAAGCGCATCCGACGTAACACCTGGCGTGGGTACGAGTCCCACATTCGGGTGCATCTGAAGCCGCATCTGGGTCACATCGAGCTGGACAAGCTGCGGCCCACCGACATCTCAGCGATGTTCGCCAGGATCGAGGAGCGGAACGAGGAGATCAACGCGGGCGAGAGGAAGGGCAAGATCACCGGCCCCGGCACGCAGAAGCTGATCCTGGCGACGCTGTCCAACGCCCTCGGCGACGGATACCCGCACATCACCTGGAACTCCGCCGAGCACGTCGAGCTGGCACCGGTAAAGCGACAGAAGGCGCTGTTGTGGACGCCCGCGCGAGAGAAAACCTGGCGTGCAGCGTATGAGCAGCGGATCGCTGAGGCACGCGCCGCCCGGCCTGGCCGGAACGTGGACACGTTCAAGATCTGGCGAGACCCGCAGATGCGCCCGAGCAGGGTCATGGTCTGGACAGGCGAGCAGACTGGCGAGTTCCTCGACCGAGCCGAGAGCCATCGCCTTTACGCGCTGTATCACCTGATCGCTCACACCGGCCTACGCCGCGGCGAGGCGTGCGGGGCGGAGGTCGACTCTCTCAACCTGCATGCCGCCGAGTTGCTCATCAGCGCGTCGCTCATCCAGCTCGGTTGGGAGGTCGAGGACGGCGACCCGAAGACTGAGGCATCCGGCGCCACGATCGCCCTGGGCAGGGAGACTGTGAAGGAGCTTCGGGCCCACATGAAGCGCCGGAGCGAGGAACGCCTGGAGTGGGGCGCGGAGTGGGTCGAGTCCGGGAAGATCTTCACCAAGGAGAACGGCGAGGCGTACCACCCCGCCCACATCACCGACCAGTTCGAGCGCCTCGCATTCGAGGCAGGCCTGCCGCCGATCACTCTCCACGGTCTCCGGCACGGTGCGGCCACGATGGCGCTCGCGGCCGGAGTTGACATCAAGGTGGTCTCGGCGATGCTGCGGCACAGCTCGATCGCGATCACGGCGGACCTGTACGCCGAAGTGGTCAGCGAGCTTGCCCGCGAGGCTGCGGAGAAGACGGCCGCGATGATCCCTCGGAAGAAGGCGCGCGCCACGCGCCGGTCCCCCCACGGGCCCCCAAGGCTCGGATCCGTCCAACGGAAAGCGAGCACATGAGATGTTTTCCCTGGTCAGGCAAGGTGCCCCCGGCAGGGCGCGCAGAGATGGGAAACCCTCCTGAGCTGCCGGTATCTCGCCAGCTGGTGGTCGAGCCGGTCCTCTCACTGCCGCGAGCGCCTCGGGGCGTACACGCGATTCAGGCGGCAGGAACGGCGCGCGGCGGCATCGTTGGCCGGTCACACTGCCGAGGCTGGTGAGCAGTGATGGGTACGGCGATCGAACAACATAAATTCCGAACTACGACCACGCCGGCCCCGTCGGCCCGCTCAGGCACATGCGCCGAGACGATCGTGGAGCGCGTGGTGGCCGGAACCGGTGAGGCGACATCATTGTTGATCGCCAGGTGTTTTAATCAGTGGCATGGTTCTGGCGGGGAAAAGCTTCGTTTATTCTGAGACGTTCTGGGCGGCCACAGGTGTGGTTGCCACCGTGACACTCGGGCTGCTGGCGGTGTGGATCACTTGGATAATCGCCAACCCACCACAACGGCTAGCTTATGAAATGACAGCGGAGACTCAGTTACTGAACGGCACTGCAGCCAGTAGCGTACGAGAGGGATTGGAAATCCGTCGTGACGGTCGACTGCTCTCGGACCCGCGTGTCTTAGAAATCAAGCTGATCAATGAGGGGCGCCGGGATATTCCGAGCAGCGCCTTCGACCGTGAACGCCCCTTAGTCCTAGATGTCGGTGTTCCAATTTTGGAACTATTGGTCGCCTCTACCGAGCCCGGCTACAGTGAGCCCGCTGTTGTGCGAAATGGAAGCCAGCTTCGAATTGGTCCAGATCTGATCGCGCGAGGCCAGAGGACCACCTTTTCTCTGCTGATAGATGGGGGGGAGCCAACCTGACATGCCCGCCCCCACATCCGATCGACATTGACGTTCGCCGTGGTGTCGAGCTCGGGCAAAGTGACCGCAAAAGGGCTGCACGGACTGCAGCCGTCAATACCGCGCTTGTCTTCTGCTGTCTTTTTGCGGGGGCGGCCAGTAAGTCACCACTTTTTACAGGTTTCGTCGTCTTGGGCTCGATATTTACAATCGTCTATTTCGAGTTTCGCAGGAGGCGTGCGGCGTAGGCTGCGAGACCACGCGGACTACCAGCAGAGGTGGGCACCATGACCGACCCGGCCGCCTGCATGGCCGCCTCACCGACACCTTCAAGGACCTGTTCACCAGCGTCCACGACAGCGTGATGCGGCTGAACCCGCAGCTGAGCCAACGTACGGGCAGCTGCTCGGCCTCTATCGGCCGCACGCCGACCGGTCCCAGCTCTGCCGCGTTGAGGCCGGCCGCGACGCCTATGCCCTGCTGAAGGGCCACTTCCTCAACGAGACGCAGCCCGACATCCACCCCGCCGGGTATGTCCTGCCGCCAGAGTCGGCGACGATGTACGGTGTGCCGGTCGTCACCCCCGACGGCATGAACTCGCGGGCGTGGCGGCTGCTCGACACGGACGGCAGGATTATCCAGGAGGGAGCGCTGTGACAATAAAGCGGATTTTCCTGGTCGCTCGCGTTAAGTCATCCCCCGAAGACATTTTCCAAGCCCACCTCACCCGATTCTGCGGTGTGGCCGCCGCACTCCGAGCCGTTGGGTACGAGGTGCGGTCGGCAGCGGAGCACGCTGACGCTGGCATTGCCCAGTCATGGGAACCAACGACGCCGGAAGGCCGCGCATTCATGGCGGTGAACCTCCAGGTCATCTGCGAATATGCGACCTGGGTGGTGGCGTTGGACACTGGGAGCGCGACGAGCGCGCCAAGGCGGAAGTTGCTGTTGCGAGGACGATGAGGCTTCCTGTCCTCACCGTGGGGGAGGCGTGCAGCCGCGCCATGTTCAGCTATGAGCCCCGCGGCGACCAATACGAGGTTGATTGATCGTCAAGGTCCACCACGACGCTCGAGCAAGGACAGCATTGGTCATCAAGGAAGGCACGCTGTGAAGCACTTCGACATCGACGCCCTGAGCGTCGCCATCCCCCCCTTCAAGCGAGCGATGGACTACGCACCGCAAAACCTGCCCCCGTACGCGTGAGCCCGGTTGGTCCTTGCCGCGATGCCGGATGGTGCCGTCCGCGTGCTTCGCGACACGGCCCGCGCACTTGCCGAGCTGGCCGACGAGCGGCTGGAGGGGCGCTGACCCCTGCGGCTGCGACACCTGCAGTGCCGAGCGGAACGTGCCTGCGCCGCAGGTCGAAATGGCAGAACCGTACGAGACACTCGGCATGTAGCTCTCGAACCTGGAGGAACCCATGGCCGAATGGCGCCTCGACCCCAACACCTTCGCCCTGACCGAGGAAGGACGCCCTCGCCCCGGCGGTTACACCTGGGAGGAATTCCAGGACGTCGGCCGCCCGCCGTGCCCAACCTGCGGTACACCGATCAACGTGAGCCCGGTCAAAGTCGAAGCGATGGGTGATCCCGAGCCGCGGTACGTCCCCGGCCTGATGTCCTGCCCGAACCGCTGCGAACCGCGGCGGCCGTGAACACCCTCCAGTTCATCGACTCCATCACCGGCCGGCTCGCCTGGCCGCTCGCTGCCGTTACGCTCGGCATCATTTTCCGGCGATCGGTGGGGCAACTCCTCGGACGTGTCCAAAAGCTGAAATGGCGTGATGGCGAAGCCGAGCTAGTGCTCTGTCCATGAACGTTGGCCGGGTCTGATCACGCGGCTTTGGGGCGCCGTGGGTCTCCCCAGCGTTGTTGTCGTTCGCTGCGGATGCGGGCGCGTTCGCGTCGTTGGGCGGCGAGGATGT
>NZ_JAUEQY010000021.1 GCF_030406325.1 Actinomadura sp. DC4
GGCATGCTCGGTCCTCTCCTTGCGTACGGGGCGCGTATTTGCCCGGATCGCGCTGACACTGTCCGGGCTCACCGCGCTGGACGACCGGCGCGGCGCGGGCGGCGAGGTGGCGCGTACGGACGTGACGACCGCGCTGGTGAACGCGCACCGCAGCATGGTCGTGGCGACCGTCGCGGTGGCGGTCGCGGTGGGCGTCGCCGGGTACGGCCCGGTCGCCTCCTTCGACGGCTGGACGGCCGCGCTGTCGCTGCTGCTGGCCACGGTGGTCGCCGGGCGGGCGCGCACGTTCCCCCTGACCGCCGAGAAGGTCGCGCTGTTCGGCGCGGCCCTGTGGACCCTCGTGTGCCTCGCGTGGGCCTGGGCGGCGCACGACTCGTGGGCCGTCGCGCCGGCGGCCGGCGTCCTGTTACTGGCGCTGGTGCCGCCCGTCGTGGTGCTGTCGGCCGAGCCGCCCGAGCACGTACGGGCCCGGCTGCGGCGCATCGTGAACCGCGTCGAGTCGATCGCCGTCGTCGCGCTGCTGCCCGTGGCGATCGGCGCCTTCGGCACCTTCGAGCGTCTGCTGAGCACGTTTTGACCGGCCTACGGCGTGCGCCTCACCGCGGCGCGGAGCGCGGCCGCGGCCCTGCGCCACAGACCCGCCGGCCGCACGGTCTCCTCCGGCAGCCGGCCCACGATCCCGCCGAGCTCGGCCGGTGGGACGCCCCGCTCGCGTACGGGCAGCAGGTGGCCGTCGGCCCACCAGAAGATCTCGCGCGAACACCGGTCGGCGCTCCCGTCGTGCATCTCGGCGACCACGTCGGCGAACACCGGCAGCACGCCGTACACCGCCGCCGAGGTGACGGGGTAGAGCAGCACCTTGTTGTGGTCGGGCACTCCGACCAGCGCGCCGTACGGACACCGCCGCGGGAGGTACTCCGCCAGGCCGGTCAGGGCCACGGAGACATAACGGCTGCCGGGCTTGGTGACGAGGCGTACGGACTCGGTCATGGTGAGCGGGCGCTCGGTGACGTTGAGGCCGATCAGCTCGTACTTCTGCGTGTTGTCGATCGCCCGCGTGCCGAGCCGGCTCAGGTGGAGCCGCGCGGCGCGTTCCCTGGTCAGCGG
This sequence comes from Actinomadura sp. DC4, assembly GCF_030406325.1. Taxonomy (GTDB): domain Bacteria; phylum Actinomycetota; class Actinomycetes; order Streptosporangiales; family Streptosporangiaceae; genus Actinoallomurus. The sequence goes on from NZ_JAUEQY010000021.1 coordinate 1,108, forward strand.
GCCGCCGTACTCCGGATGCTCGATCACCACCATGGCGTCGAAGAACGGCCCGAACTCCGTCACCACGAAACCCTCACGCGTCGCCTCGGAGGTCCGGGGCACGATCCGCAGCCGCAGCAGCCGGTTGACGTTGCCCAGGAGCTCGATCTCGCCGATGGCGAGCGCCGCGCGGTCGCCGACGTCGCGCAGCCACTCCTCGACCAGCCCCGGCCACTCGTGGCGCGGGGCCCGCGCGCACCGGCCGACGATCGTCGTCGTGACCGCGCGGGGCTCGGCCCGGCCGACCGGCAGGACGACCTCGGCCGCGACGTCGTCGAACCGCGCGCCGGGCACGAGGACGGGCAGCAGGTCCTGGATGAGAGCGTGGACGTCGGCCGCGACGTCGCTCATCGGCCCTCGCCTGACCGGATCCGGCCCACGGTTCCTCCCTCCCGGGACGTCCACCGTACGCCGGGCGCGGACGAGGAGGAGCGGTGACGACGCGGATCGTCCACCGGCCGGCGCGCACCGTCTTTCCGCCGGCCGGGCCCGGCACGCGCCAGGTGGAGGCGCCGCCCACCCTCCCCGACGGGCAGGGCGGCGGCAGCCAGCTCCTGAGCGTCCTGCCGATGGTCGGCATGATGGGCTCGCTGACGATGATGACCGTGCTGCGCAACCCGGCCTTCATGGGGCTGGGCGCGGTGATGCTCGTCGTCGCGGTGCTGGCCGGCGGCGGCATGCTGCTGTCCCGCCGCGGCCAGGTCGGACGGCAGCGCCGCGCACAGCGCGAGCGGTACCTCGACTACCTCGAGGAGCTCCGTGAGGAGCTCGCCCGGACCGAGCGGGAGACCCGGGTGCGCGCGCGGGTGCTCGACCCGCCCCCCGAGGCCCTGTACGACGTGGTGCGCGACCCGACCCGGCTGTGGGAGCGCCGGCGCCGGCACGACGACTTCCTCAAGGTGCGGATCGGCACCGGCTCGGTGCCCGGTGACCCGCTGACGCTCGGCGAGCACGGCAGCGCCCTCACGCCAACCGACCTCTTCATGGCCTCGGAGGCGCGGGCGGCCATCCGCCGGTACGAGACCATGCCCGACATGCCGCTCACGGTGCCGCTGGACATCGCCGGCAACGTGAGCGTCATCGGCGCGCGCGAGGACGTCCTGCGGCTGGTGCGGTCGCTGCTGGTGCAGCTCTCGGCGTTCCACTCGCCGACGGACGTGGCGGTCGCCGTGGCGTACGGCGGCGCGCGGTCCCCCGACTGGGAGTGGCTCAAGTGGCTGCCGCACGTCCTCGACCCGCTCCGGCACGACGGCGGCGTGAACGCCCGGCTGATCGCGCCGACGCCCCTGCGGCTCGGCGCGCTGCTGGCCGACGAGCTGCGCCGCCGCGGCGACTTCGCCACCGAGATCCGCCGCGGCATCGGGCAGCGTGAGTCCCTGCGGCTCGTACGCCGGCTGGTGGTCGTGCACGACACCCACGGCGAGGTGGCCGACGAGCTCGTCCGCCCCGACGAGACGCTGTCGCCGCAGGACCTGGCCGCGACCGTCATCCACCTGGTGGCCGACCAGGTCGCCGAGCCGGGCGAGGTCGCCGTACGCCTGAAGGTCACCGGCGACCGCGTCGAGGTGGAGGACCTGCGCGGGGAGACACCGGTCCGGCTGTCCGGAACGGTCGACGACGTGAGCGCCCCGATGATGGGCGGGCTGGCGCGGATGCTCGCCCCGGTCCGGCTGTCCCGCGAGTCGCTGAAGGAGGAGATCGACGCCGGTCCCGTCGACTTCACCGCGCTGATGAACGTCGAGGACCCGGGCGACCTGAACGTCGGGCGGCTGTGGGCGCCGCGCACCGAGCGCGCCTTCCTGCGCGTGCCGATCGGCGTCGATGACACCGGCGAGCCGGTCATCCTCGACCTGAAGGAGTCGGCCCAGCTCGGCATGGGGCCGCACGGCCTGTGCGTCGGGGCGACCGGCTCCGGCAAGAGCGAGATGCTCCGTACGCTGGTGCTCGCCCTCGCCGCCTCGCATCCGCCGGACCGGGTCAGCATGATGCTGGTCGACTACAAGGGCGGGGCCACCTTCGCGCCATTCGAGCGCCTGCCGCACGTCGCGGGCGTCATCACCAACCTGGAGGACGACGCCGGGCTGATCGAGCGGGTCTACTCCAGCCTCGCCGGCGAGGTCCAGCGGCGTCAGCAGGTGCTCAAGGACGCCGGCAACATCGCCAACATCGGCGACTACACCTACCGGCGCCGCCACGACCCGGACCTGCCGCCGCTGCCGCACCTCCTGGTGATCATCGACGAGTTCGGCGAGCTGCTCACCGCGCGGCCGGACTTCATCGAGCTGTTCCTGTCGATCGGCCGGATCGGGCGCAGCATCGGGGTGCACCTGCTGCTGTCGAGTCAGCGGATCGAGAGCGGCAAGCTGCGCGGCCTCGACAGCTACCTGTCCTACCGGGTCGGCCTGCGCACCTTCTCCGAGGAGGAGAGCCGGACCATTCTCGACACACCGGACGCCTTCCACCTCCCCACGCTGCCCGGGTTCGGCTACCTGAAGGTCGACACGACGATCTACCAGCGGTTCAAGGCCGGGTACGTCTCGGGGCCCTACCGCGGTCCGGTGGCGGTCGCGCCGGAGACCGAGGCGACGGCGCCGGTGCTGCCCTACCCCGCGTACAACACGGGCGGCGCCCGGCGCGAGGCCGACGCGGTGGAGGACGAGGGGTCCGTGCTGCCCGAGCGCGCCGTCGGGCCGACCCTGCTGGACGTGATGGTGGACCAGCTGCGCCGGCACGGCGACCGGGTCCGCCACATCTGGCTACCGCCGCTGCCCGTGGCGACCACGCTCGACGCGCTGACCGGCCCGGTCCGTGTCACCGGCGGCGGGATGTGGCTGCCGACGCGGGTGCCGTGGCTGAACGTCCCGGTCGGCGTGCTCGACGACCCGAGGCGGCAGTGGCAGGGGCTGTGGAGCCTCGACCTGACCGCGGCCGGCGGCCACCTCGCGCTGATCGGCGGCCCGCAGACCGGCAAGACGACGCTGCTGCGCACGCTCGTGCTCTCGCTGGCGCTCACCCACACGCCCGCCCAGGCGTCCGTCTACGCGGTCGACCTGATCGGCGGCGGGCTGCACGTGCTCGCCGGGCTGCCCAACGTCGGCGGCGTCGCCGGCCGCGCCGACCACGAGCGCGTCCGCCGTACGGTCGAGGAGGTCTCCGGGATGCTCGACCTCCGGCAGGAGGTCTTCCAGGTCCGCGGCATCGACTCGATCCAGCGGCTGCGCACCCTGCACGCCACCGGCGAGCTGCCCGAGCTGCCCTCCGCCGACGTCGTGCTGATCGTCGACGGTTTCGGCGCGATCCGGAACGACTTCGAGGAGATCGACGACATGATCAGCGATCTCCTGCAGCGCGGCGGCGGCTACGGCATCCACGTCGTGGCGGGCATGCTCCGCTGGAACGACGTACGGATGGCCATGCAGTCCAACTTCGGCCAGCGGGTCGAGCTGCGCCTCAACGACCCGTCCGACTCCTCCGTCGACCGCAAGCTCGCCGAGACCATCAGCGCGAAGGAACCGGGCCGGGCGCTCACCGACGGCAAGCTGTTCGCGCACGTGGCCCTGCCGCGGATCGACCGGCGGCCGGACGCGAACGACCTGGGCACGGTGGTCGAGACGACCGCCCGCGCCATCCGCGGCGCGTGGCAGGGCCCGGCCGCCGCGCCCGTACGCGTGCTGCCCTACGAACTGGCCACCCGTACGCTCCCGGCGACCGCCGACGAGCCCCTCCACGTCCCGATCGGCATCGACGAGCGGGACTTCGCGCCCGTGCTGCTGGACCTGTTCGACCAGGACCAGAACCTCCTCGTGCTCGGCGACGGCGAGTGCGGCAAGACCAACCTCCTGCGGCTCATCGCCCGGGGCCTGGTCGACCGCCGCTCTCCGGAGGAGGTCGTGTTCGCCGTCATGGACCCGCGGCGCAGGCTGCGCGACCTCGTGCCCGAGCCCTACCTCGGCGGTTACGCCAGCAACGCCCGCGTGTGCGCGGGGCTGGCCGCCGGAGTCGCCAAGGAGCTGGAGGGGCGCATGCCCGACGAGGGCGACCAGGCCGGGCTCGCCGAGGAGAACCACTTCGACGGGCCGCACGTGGTCGTGCTCGTGGACGACTACCACCTGCTCACCGCGGCCGGGCAGCAGCCGCTGGCCGCCTTCGTGCCGTTCGTGCCGGCCGGGCGCGACATCGGGCTGCACTTCGTGGTCACCCTTCCGGTGGCCGGCGCGAGCCGGGGCCTGTACGACCCCCTGCTCCAGGCGGTGCGCGAGATCGGCACGAGCGCGCTGCTGATGTCCGGCGACCGGTCCGAGGGGCAGCTCTTCCCACGGATCTACGCCGCCCGGCAGCCCGCCGGCCGCGGCAAGTGGATCCGCCGCGGCGAGCCGGCCCACCTGATCCAGACCGCGCTGCTCACGGCCCCGGCCGGGGCGGCGCACGCCAAGTGAGAGGTACGCGTGACACACGACGTCGTCGCCCTCGTACGCAACGCGCCCGAGGTGCGGACCCTGGTCGACAGCATGGCCGAGACCGACGAGGGCCTCCTCGTCCGCGGCGCCGGAGACGGCGCCGTCATCCAGCTCTGCGATGACGAGGGCCGGGCACTGGTGAGCATCGAGGCGCCCCAGTACGTCCGGGTGGACGGCGAGGTCGAACGGCTGCTCGGCGCCGAGGCCGCGGCGAAGGCGCCCGTACCGGTCTGGTGGGTGGAGGCGCGGGCGGCCTCCGCGGACCCGCGCTCCGCCGCGCTCGCCGGGAGGTTCGCCGAGGACCTGGTCCGCCGGCTCGGCGGCACGGTATGGGCCGGAGGCGCGCGGTGAGCGAACCGGCCTTCCTCCATCCGGCGGTCGACCTCGTCACCGACAAGGTCGCCGTGGTCATCCAGGAGCGCGCCGTCGTGCCGCTGAGCGCGTGGCTGGTGGACGCGGCCTCCGCGTGCGCCAAGGCCGGGCAGGGCCTGCAGATCCTCACCTCGGCGGACGCGCGGATCACACCGGCGCTGCGCGCCACCCTGGCCGGGCCGGGCTCGCGGTGGGTCGTACGGGAGCCGGACGACTCGGGCTTCTTCGACGGCCTGTCCGGCGTGCCGCTGGCCTGGGACGGCTCGGCGTTCGCGGTCGTGCCCGAGCGGGCCAAGGCCGGGCCGTCGCCGGCCTTCGCCCGCCCGGTGGACGGGCTGGGCGACCACCTGCTGCTCGACGTCAAGGTCCTGCACGAGGCGGCCCTCGACCTGACGCTCGGCGAGACCGTCGAGACGCTGGCCCGGGTCCTGTGCGGCGGCGCGCCGGCCGGGTGGGGCGTCGCCGAGCCGGCCGTGAACCCCTGGGAGCGCCCCGCGCTGACCGAGCTGTGCCACCGGCGGTCCCCCAAGTCGACCTGGCTGATGTTCACCGGCTCCGGCGAGCGGCGATTCATCGGCGGCGCGCTGGTGTCCCGGGTGACCTCAGGCGTCAAGGAGGAGATCACGTTCCTGGCCGGTTTCGGGCCGGGCGAGGAGCCGCCGCTCGACCGCCTCGCCGGGCTGGCGTCCGGGTTCGCGGACGCGGGCGTCCTGCTGTCGATGACCGCCCAGCGCACGCGCGGGCGCATGGACCTGACCCATCCGGCCCGCTGGTGCGGCGCGCCGGTCCCGGTCGGCCTCGCGATCGGCGCCGAGGGCGTACGGGAGATCGGCCTGGAGCACGCCCTGGCCGCCCCCGCCGAGGGCCGTCCCATCGGGCCGGAGGGCGCGCCGGCCGTGTGGTACGGGCTCGGCGACGGGCGGGACTCCGGGGCGTGGTCGTGCTTCAGCGACCTGCTGAAACACCTGAGGCCCGAGGGCGTGGCCCCGACCGCGTGATCAGCGGGCGAGGCCCGCCAGGACCTCGGCCGTCTCGATCGCGGCGAGCGCCGTGCCGGGGACCACCAGCTTGGAGCGGCGCAGGCCGCTGCCGACCACGACGTAGGACTGCTCGGTCACGGCCGCGTCGACGAGGACGGGCCAGGAGGCCGGGACGCCGAACGGGGTGATCCCGCCGTACTCCATCGCGGTCTCGGCGACGGCCTGGTCCTGCGGGGCGAACGAGGCCTTGCGCGCGTCGAGGTGCTTGCGGACCACGCCGTTCACGTCGGCCCGGGTGGTGGCCAGCACCACACAGGCCGCGACCCGTACGTCACCGCCCCGCCTGCCCGCGACGATCACGCAGTTGGCGGAGGCCTCCAGCGGCACCGCGTAGTGCGCGCAGAACGCGGCGGTGTCGGCCAGGCCCGGATCGATCTCCGCCACCTGGAAGGAGTCCTCGCCCTTCCAGCCGCGCACCGCCTCGGCGACGGGCCCGGCGAGCAGGTCGGTACGGTCGAGAGCGGCTTCGAGTGTCAGTCCCCACATACCCGCAGCCTAGAACGCGGAGATCGATGCGGGGGCACGCTCGGCGCGGCTGAGGGCACGGAGGACGTTCGTGGCGCCGTGGCGGCGCAGGGCGACGCGGGACAGCAGGTCGACCACGGTCTCGACCGCCTCGGCGGGCAGCTCCGGCGTCAGTACGCCCACGCTGTGCGCCAGGTCGTCGCTGTGCACCGCGATCTCCAGCAGCCGGGTGGTGAGGAAGCCGTCCAGGGTGAGCGCGTAGGCCCCCAGCTCGAACGGCGTACCGGCCGTGACGGCGCGGACGGCAGCGCCGAGCGCAGCTCCTCCACGGTGGCGGCGACCCGCGCCGCCAGCGCCTCCGGGCCCTGCGCCGCGTCCTTCTCGCCCAGGGCGCGCATCCCGGTGTTGAACTCGTCGTCGAGGTCGGAGCCGATCCAGGCCGCCCGCGCGTAGTAGTCGTGGACCGAGATGACCTCCTCGGTGGCCTCCGGGCCGTCGAGCATGGGCGGCACGAAGAGGACCTGCCCGGCCAGGTGCCCGGCGAGCCCCCGCACACTGAGCTTGGCCAGCGCGCTCGGCTCGTGCCACGCGGCGGCGACCTCCGGCGCGGCGAGAAGGTCCGCCGCGGCCGTGGCCGCCGCGAGGAAGAGGCCCCTGATCTCAGTCATTCCCGTGCCCTTCACGCTCAGCCGTACTGCGCGCCCGTGCAGCCGACGCTGCCGCCGATCGTGGCGAGGATGCCCAGCACCGACATGATCTCGGTGTAGTCGTCGCTCGTGAACTCCACCGAGCGGGCGCCGGCGCGCTCGACCCCGGGGATCATCGCACACGACTCGGCCATCGACGTGGACGCCCAGTCGATGCCCAGGGTGTACGGGGCCGGCACCTCGTACGGCCGCAGGCGGTCCAGTCCGCGCAGCGCGCGGGCGGCGGCCTCGCCGATCAGGCTCTGCGCGCGGGCCGGCGGCAGGACCTCGGCGGAGTAGCGGTCGATGCCCTTCTTGACCGCGACCGTCTCCAGCCCGTCGCCGAGCAGCTCACGGGCCTCGGCGCAGGCGGCCTCGTCGCCGGTGACGAGCGCGACCGGCACTCCCATCGAGCCGGCCAGGCCGGCGATCAGCCGGATCTCGCCGCAGATCTCCCCGTTGAGGTAGAGGTTCTGGATCTCGTACCCCATCCACGTGTGGTTGAGCACGCCGTGCGGCACGCCCGCGCGGGCGTGGTAGCCGACGAACATCGCGGCGTCGTGCGAGGGGCCGATGCCCTGACCCATGCGCAGCGGGCGGTACGGCCCGCGGATCAGGGAGCAGCGCTCGTCGATGAGGTCGGCCCGGAGGTTCTTGGTGCTGCCGTGCGCGTCGGTGACCACGACCTCGCTCGCGCCGGCCGTGAACGCCCCGTGCACCGCCGCGTTGGCATCGCTGGTCATCAGCTCGCAGCCGCGGTCGTACCCGCGGCCGCCCGCGCGCATCTCCTCCGGGTCGGTGAGCCCGGAGACGCCCTCCATGTCGACGGAGACGAACACTCTCATGAGGTACCCGCGACCAGACGGCGCAGGGCCTCGGCGGCGCGGGCGCTGGCGTCGGCCTGCGCGACGAGCTCACGGGCCAGGGCCTGCACCCACACGTCGAGGCTGACCTGGTCGCGGGAGAGCACCACCCCGCGTACCTCGTGGTGGATCTCGGCGACCGGCCGGCCGCCGCCGGCCAGCGACAGCGTGCGCTCGCCCAGCCGGACCACGATCCGGGTGGGATGCCCCTGGCGGCCCTTGAGCCGGTCCGACAGGCTGCGCTCGTACTCGACGTCCACGCTGCCCGGCGGCAGCACGTCGGCCAGCGTCACCGTGAGCACCCGTGCGTAGGTGGCGACGTCGGCCGCGTCCTGCCGGAGCGCGGCGGCCACCATGTCGAAGTCCATGGTCACAAGTCAATCAGCGGTCGAGGCCGAGCACCATCTGCGGCTTGGCGATCACATGGTCGGCGCGCAGGGGGCGTACGGCGGTGCCGATGGCGAAGAACTCCATCGTGTGACCGCCCCACTGGTGGTGGAACTGGTCCAGGAAGACCCCGACGATGCCCTCGGCGTGCAGCTGCTGGCCCTCGGCCTGCATGCGGCTCATCGCCAGCTCGCGCGCGTCGTACAGGGCCTGGGTGAACTCCGGGATCTCGACGTTCTGCCCCATGTTGCCGAGCACGGACCCGAGCCGCCGGTGGGCGATGTGGTAGACGCAGGTGCCCATGACCATGCCGACCGGCGCGTAGCCGGCCTGGATGAGCGTCCAGAAGTCCTGGCCGTTGAGGTCGGAGGTGAACGGCTGGTTCTTGTTGTTGCGCCAGTTCTGGGACGTGTCGTCGGCCTTGACCGCGGTGCCGATCGCGATGAACTCGGCGATGTCGCTGCCGAACTCGCGGAACTCCACGCGCAGCCGTACGCCCACGATGCCGTCGGCGCCGAGCTGGTCGGCCTCGGCCTCCATGCGGGTCATCGCCAGCTCACGGGCGTGGTACATCGCCGCGGACATCTGGTCGAGCTCCATGTTCTTGCTCCACCGGCCGACCTGGATGCCGAGGTGGTAGATCGAGCTGCCGAGGACCAGCCCGAGCGGCCGGAAGCCGGCCTCGCGGACGAGCAGGAACTCGTTGACGGACAGGTCGCTGGTGAACAGGGACCCGGGAGCGCCCGGCCGGAGTTCGGCGAGGCGTGCCATCGCGTCGGCGGGGACTCCCTGGGCAACGGGATCGGTCATCTGTCTACAACCTCATGATCGTCAGCGAGCCGGTCGGTTTGTGTGTCGTGCGGAACTCGGCGACCGCGGTGCCGATGAGCGTCGTCTCGACGACGTGGTCGTGCTGTTCGTCGTTGTAGGAGCACTCGCGCTCGCGTACGCGCAGGTCGACGTCTGAGACGACGACGCCGTCGGCGCCGGTCCGCGCGGTGTCGGCGAAGAAGTGCGCGCGCGCCTCGTGCCGGGTGACCGAGACCAGTTCGGTCCAGCCCGCCACCTCCTGCGCGGGCGCGAACGCGCCGATGGACCAGGACGTGCGCCAGTCGTCGTGGCGTACACCGATCGAGGCGCCCATCACGAGGTCGACCGGGACCCAGCCGCTCTCGATCAGCTTGGAGAAGTCCTGGCCGCTCAGGTGGGACAGGAAGACGCGGCCGGGCCGGACGTTCCCGACGGCGCGTACGGCGGTGCCGATCGCCTGGAACTCCAGGTGGTTCGAGGCGCCCTGGAACGGGGCGATCGTGAGCTCGACCGCGACGACGCCGTCTCCGCCGAGCGCCGCGCATTCCGCGGCCATCCGGCCCATCGCGGTGTGCCGCGCGCGGTAGAGCGTGTCGATGTACGTGCCGTAGCCGCCCCACGCGCCCTGCATGCCGGACGTGATGGTGATCGCGTTGCCGGAGCCGAACAGGCCGCCGCGGTAGCCGCAGTCGATCGACGCGCCGTACCACCAGCCGAGGTTGTGGACCGTGCTGCCCATCACCTGGCCGACCGGCTCGAACCCGCATGAGCGCAGCCCGGCGAACTCACCGACGCTCAGGCTCGAGGTCCAGGTGCCCCCCTGCCGGGCCTGGCCCAGCCTGGCCAGTGCGCCGGGCGGCAGTTGTGGCTGGCCCACGCTCATCCCCCGATCTCCGGTCACTCTTGCACCGGATTCACTCTTGTGACGCGCGAGACGTCAGGGAGGTTCCCGCCTAACGCCCGATGAACTTGGCTTTTCCAGGACCTTCCTCTACAAAACTCCGCATCCCGATCTTCTGGTCCTCGGTGGCGAACAGGCCGGCGAAGTGCAGCCGCTCGATCTCCAGGCCCGTGTCGAGGTCGACCTCCAGACCGGCGTCGACCGCCTCCTTGGCCGCTCGCAGCGCGACGGCCGGGCCCTCGGCGTACTGGGCGGCCATCTCCCTGGCGGCATCGTAGACCTGGTCGTCCGGTACGACCTTGTCGACGAGCCCGATGGCGAGGGCCTCGTCCGCCTTGACGTGCCGTCCGGTGAAGATCAGGTCCTTGGCGCGAGACGGGCCGATCAGCCTCGGCAGCCGCTGGGTGCCCCCGGCACCGGGGATGATGCCGAGCTGGATCTCCGGCTGCCCGACCTTGGCCGACTCGCCCGCGACCCGGAAGTCGGCGCACAGCGCGAGTTCGAGGCCGCCGCCGAGTGCGTACCCGGTGATCGCGGCCACGACGGGCGCGCCGATGTGCGCGACGGTGGTCAGGGAGTCCTGCAGCGCCCGGCAGTGCTCGGTCATGTCGGCGTACGACATGTCGGCCATTTCCTTGATGTCGGCGCCAGCCGCGAAGACCCGCTCACCGCCGTAGAGCACGACGGCGCGTACGGCCGGGTCGGCGTCGGCGGCGCGGGCGGCCTCCGCGAGTTCGTCGCGCAGCTGGGCGTTGACGGCGTTCATCTTCGGCCGGTCCAGGCGGATCGTCGCCACCGCGTCCGCGACCTCGAGACGCACGAACTCTCCCACTGCCCCTCCAGAATGATCGACTGCACTGCGTCCCGCGAGCCTAACCCGACGGACTGTCGGCAGAGGCTGGTAGCTTCGCCTGGTCCGAGGGTCGTGGGGGGATGGGCATGCTGGTCGCACACGCCATCTGGCACGGCGGTGCGCTGTGCCTGTGGGCGGAGGACCCGGCGCTGCCCGCCACCACGCGTGTCCGCACAACACCCAGGCCCCACCCGTTCGCCGCGCCCGACCTCACCGGCACCTCCTACGCGGCGCCGACCGCCGGGGCCATGCGCGTCCAGCTCACCCTGCTCCTGCCCGGCACGGCCGGCGGGCCCTTCCCCTCGCCCGAGCTCGCCCGCGAGCCCTCATCCCGGCAGCCGGAGGCCTGCCCCTGGCTGGTGCCCGCTCTGGCGCTCGACCCGTTCGCGGCGATGGCGCTGCTGGCCTCGGCCGACGACACCGACGACGTCGTACGCGGCGCGGACCTGCGGTTCTTCGCGCTCGTGGCCGACGAGGCGATGCACCTCGCCGGGCGCGGCCGCGTCCTGCCCGCGCTGGTGCGCGAGGACGGCGACCTGACCGCCCGCTGGCGGCCCGTGATCACCGGCGCCGACACGGACAGATTCGGCGACCTGGCCCGCGCCATGCCGCCCGCCTGCCGCGCGGCGGACGGGGGCCGGCCCGCCGCCGAGGTGCTGCTGGAGGCGCTCACCGGCCTGACCGACGCCGCCGTACGCGGCATCGTCCCGCACCCCCTGCTCGCCGAGCGGACCGGCCGGGTGCCGGAACGCCTGCCGCTCGCCGAGCGCTGGGCCGCCGCGCTGACCGGCCCCGACCCGGCCGTCGCACGCGAGCCCGGCGACGACCCGGACACCCTCGCCGCCGCGCTCGACGACTGGGCCGCGGCCGCGCGGCGCCCGTCGGGCCCGCTGCGCGTCTGCTTCCGGCTCGCCGAGCCGCCCGAGAACGACCCGGGCGGGCCCTGGACGGTGCAGTTCGCGCTACAGGGCACCGACGACCCGAGCCTCTACGTCCCGGCCGCCGCGATCTGGACCGGCGAGGTCACCTCGGTCGCCGACGCGGAGGAGACGCTCCTCGCCGGCCTCGGCCGGGCACTGCGGCTCTATCCGGAGATCGCCGAGGCGCTGCGCGTCGCGACGCCGACCAGCGTCACCACCGACTCGGCGGGCGCGTTCCGCTTCCTGCGGGAGGCCGCGCCGCTGCTGTCCGCCGCCGGGTTCGGCGTCCAGCTCCCGCAGTGGGCTGGCCGGGCCAAGCTGGGCATGAAGCTGACGACCCGCACCGCCACGGCCGAGTCCGGCGCCACGGTCTCCTCCGGCTTCGGCCTGGACGACCTCGTCGACTTCCGCTGGGACCTGGCGGTCGAGGGCGAGGACATCACCGAGGAGGAGCTGGCCGAGCTGGCCCGGCTCAAGGCGCCGCTGGTCCGGCTGCGCGGCATGTGGGTCGAGCTGGACGACGCCCAGCTGCGGGCGGCGCTGGAGTTCCTGAGCCGGGGCCGTACGGGCGAGATGACCGCCGCCCAGGCCGTACGCGCGGCGATCCACGCGGGCGACGACACCCTGCCGCTCCTTCAGATCGACGCCGACGGGGCGCTGGGCGACCTGCTGTCCGGTGAGGCCGACCGGCGTCTGGAGCCGATCCCGACCCCCGAGGGGTTCGAGGGCACCCTGCGGCCCTACCAGGAGCGCGGCCTCGCCTGGCTGTCCTTCCTCGACGGCCTCGGCCTGGGCGCGGTGCTGGCCGACGACATGGGGCTCGGCAAGTGCGTCGCCCCGGAGACACCCGTTCTGGTCAACGGCGCGCACGCGGCGGCCGAGGACGTCTGGGCGCGCTACGCGGGAGCGCCCGAGTCCGACGGGGAGGGCGAGTGGGCGAGCCCGGCCGCGACGCTGACCACCGACTCCCTCGACGCGACCGGCCGCGTCGTGCCGGCGCGGATCTCACGGCTCTACCGCCAGCACGTGAGCGAGCCGCTGCGCAGGATCACCCTGTCCGACGGCGCATCCGTCACGGTGAGCCGGCGACACCGGCTGCTGGGGCCGGACGGCTGGACGAACCGCGTCCTGCCCGGCGACCGCGTCCGCGTTCCCGGGCGCGCCGGCGTCGGCCAACCGGCGAAACACATGCGGTTGGACACTCCGGCCGACGACCGGCAGGAGCCCTACGCCACGGTCGTGTCGGTCGAGGACGTCGGCCACACGGGCTGGATCTATGACTTCGAGGTCCCCGAGCACCACAACTACGTCGCGGCGGGGATGTTCTGCCACAACACGGCGCAGACGCTCGCGCTGCTGGCGACGCGGCGCGAGGGCGGGCCGACGCTGCTGATCGGGCCGATGTCACTCGTCGGCAACTGGCAGCGGGAGGCGGCGCGGTTCACGCCGAAGCTGCGGGTGTACGTCCACCACGGCGGGGGCCGGCACCGGGGCGAGGAGCTCGAACGCGCCGTACGCGCCGCCGACCTGGTCCTCACGACCTACGGCACGGCCTCCCGCGACGTCGAGGCGCTGTCGGCCATCGCCTGGGACCGCGTGGTCTGCGACGAGGCGCAGGCGCTGAAGAACAGCGGCACCCGGCAGGCCCAGGCGGTGCGGAGCATCCCGGCGCGCGGCCGGATCGCGCTCACCGGCACCCCGGTGGAGAACCACCTGACCGAGCTGTGGTCGATCATGGAGTTCGCCAACCCGGGCCTGCTCGGACCCCGGCAGGCGTTCCGCGAGCGGTTCGCCACGCCCATCGAGGCGCACGGCGACGAGGAGGCCGCGGCGACGCTCGGCCGGGCCACCGGCCCGTTCATCCTGCGGCGGCTGAAGACCGACAAGACGATCATCACGGACCTGCCGGAGAAGCAGGAGATCAAGGTCTGGTGCAACCTCACCCCGGAGCAGGCCTCGCTCTACCAGGCGACCGTCGAGGACATGCTCGACCGCATCTCCGCCAGCTCGGGCATGGAGCGGCGCGGCCTGGTCCTGGCCACCATGGCCAAGCTCAAGCAGGTCTGCAACCACCCCGCCCACCTGCTCAAGGACGGCTCGCGGCTGCCAGGCCGCTCGGGCAAGCTGGAACGCCTGGAGGAGATCTGCGCCGAGGTGGTCGAGCAGGGCGAGAAGGCCCTCGTCTTCACCCAGTACTCCGAGTTCGGCACGATGCTGCAGCCCCACCTGGAGGCGCGGCTCGCCCGGCCGGTGCTGTGGCTGCACGGCGGCACCACCAAGCGGCGCCGCGACGAGCTGGTCCGCCGCTTCCAGGAGGATTCCGAGCCGGCCGTCTTCCTGCTGTCGCTGAAGGCCGCCGGCACCGGCCTGACGCTCACCGCCGCCAACCACGTCGTCCACGTCGACCGCTGGTGGAACCCCGCGGTCGAGGACCAGGCCACCGACCGGGCGTTCCGCATCGGCCAGACCAAGAACGTCCAGGTCCGTAAGTTCATCTGTGTGGGCACGATGGAGGAGCGCGTCGACGAGATGATCGAACGCAAGAAGTCCCTGGCCGAGCGCGTCGTCGGCACCGGGGAGGGCTGGCTCACCGAGCTGTCCGTCGCCGAGCTGCGCGACGTCGTCCGGCTGGGCTCGGAGGCGGTGAGCGCGTAGATGTACGGTCCCCCGCGCGCGGTCGAGGGCGGCCTGCGGGCACGCAGCGAACGCGGCACGATCGGCGAGGAGTGGTGGTCCCGCCGCTTCATCGACGTCCTGGAGTCCTTCGCCGACGAGGGCCGCCTGAGCCGCGGCCGCTCGTACGCCCGCAAGGGCCAGGTGATCGGCCTGAAGGTCGAGGCGTACGAGGTGACCGCGCGGGTGCAGGGCTCGGCGGCCGAGCCGTACGACGTGGCGATCGGCATCGACGCGATCGACGAGCCGACCTGGACGGCGATCGAGGAGGCCCTGGCCTCCCAGGCGGTCTTCCGCGCCCGCCTGCTGGCCGGGGAGATGCCACCGGAGATCGAGGACGTCTTCGGAGCGTTCGGCATCCCGCTGTTCCCTGGTGCCTCCGGCGACATGCACGTGATGTGCAGCTGCCCCGACTGGGGCGAGCCGTGCAAGCACTCGGCCGCCGTGCTCTACCTCCTGGCCGAGGCGTTCGACGACGACCCGTTCTTGATTCTCGCCTGGAACGGCCGCACGAAGGAGCGGTTGCTGGCCGGTCTGCGCCGCCTGGACTCGGCCGAGGCGGCGGCGTCCGCCGACCCGCTGGAGATCGAGGAGACGCCGCTGACGGAGCGCTTGGAGGACTTCTGGACCCCGGCGGCGCTCCGCGACCGCCCGACCGCTCCCCCGATGCCACCGGGTCTCCTGCTGCGCCTGCTCGACCCGCCGAAGGTGAAGGTCCGCCGCAGAGACCTCACCGAGGTCCTCCGGCCCGCCTACGAGGCCCTCGGCGACCTCTGACGCTTGTCCGGCAGGCGGCCGTCCAGCGGTGAGCGGTCAGACAGTGGCCCCGGCCCGGTAAGGGGTCGGAGCCACTCTCAGGCGAAGAGCGTCAGCGCAGGTCGCCGTTGGTCATTCCGGTCGGGGCCGGGGGAAGCGCCACCAGGCCCATCTCCGCGCGCGACGCGAACAGCTCGTGCTTGGGCACGACCCGGACGCTGTAGCCGAACGCGCCCGGCCGGTCCAGCGGCACCTCGCCCGCGTAGCGGAGCTTGCCGCCGTCGATGTTCTCGACCTGCGTGAGCTCGAGGTAGGACGGGTCGACCAGCGTGTCGGTCTCGCCCACCCGGCCGTACACGACCTCGACCGCGACATCGGAGGGCTCCAGGCCGCCGAGCGCCACCGTCGCGCGTACCGCCAGCCGGGCGCCCAGCTGCGGGCTCTGGCCCACGCCGCTGGACTCCACGTGCTCGACCGTCACGCCCTCCCACAGCTTGGCGACCCGCAGCTTCCACGCCGCGAGGGACTTCGCCGTCGTGTGCTCGTCGGCCGCCAGCCGCCGCCCGGACAGAGCCGCGGGGGCGTACAGGTCACGGACGTAGTCGCGCAGCATGCGGCCGGCCAGCACCTTCGGGCCGAGGGAGCCCAGCGTGTGCTTGACCATCTCCAGCCAGCGGCGCGGCAGGCCGTCGGCGGCGCGGTCGTAGAACAGCGCCGCGACGTGGTCCTCGATCAGCTCGTACAGGGCGTTCGCCTCGACGTCGTCGCGGCGGTCCGGGTCGGCGGCGCGGTCGGCGGAGGGGATCGACCAGCCGTTGTTGCCGTCGAACCACTCGTCCCACCAGCCGTCGCGGATGGAGAGGTTCAGGCCGCCGTTCAGCGCGGCCTTCATGCCGGACGTGCCGCAGGCCTCGAGCGGGCGCAGCGGGTTGTTCATCCACACGTCGCAGCCCTGGACCAGCGACTGGCCGAGCGCCATGTCGTAGTCGGGCAGGAAGACGATGCGGTGGCGGACCTCCGGGTCGTCGGTGAACCGGACGATGTCCTGGATCAGCCGCTTGCCGCCCTCGTCGGCCGGGTGCGCCTTGCCGGCGATGATGATCTGTACCGGGCGCTCGGGGTCGAGCAGGATCGACTTGAGCCGCTCGACGTCGCGCAGCATCAGCGTGAGCCGCTTGTACGACGGCACGCGGCGGGCGAAGCCGAAGGTCAGCACGTCGGGGTCGAGGACGTCGTCGATCCAGGTCAGCTCGGCGTCGCTCGCGCCGCGCTGCTGCCAGGACTCGCGCAGGCGCCGGCGGGCGTCGAGCACGAGCCGCTCGCGCAGCGTACGGCGGATGCGCCAGATCTCCGGCTCGGCGACCTTGGCGACCGCGTCCCAGCCCTTGCCGTCCTCGATGACGGTGGGCAGCTCGCGGCGGGCGAGCTCGATGACCTCGGGGGCCACCCAGGTCTCGGCGTGCACGCCGTTGGTGATCGAGCCGATCGGCACCTCTTCGGTGTCGAAGCCCGGCCACAGGCCGCCGAACATCTCCCGGCTGACCGCGCCGTGCAGGACCGAGACGCCGTTCACGCGCTGTGCGAGGCGCATGCCCATGACGGCCATGTTGAAGACGTCGGGGTCGCCCTCATCGTAGGTCTCGGCACCGAGCGCCAGGATCCGGTCGGTCGAGACGCTGGCGGCCTCGTTGTCCGTGCCGAAGTACTTCTTGATCAGTTCGCGGGGGAACCGGTCGATGCCGGCGGGGACGGGCGTGTGGGTGGTGAACACCGTGCCGCCGCGGGCCGCCTCGACCGCCTCGTCGAAGGTCAGGCCCTGGCCGTCGATGTACTCCCGGATCCGCTCCAGGCCCAGGAAGCCGGCGTGACCCTCGTTGGTGTGGAACACCTCGGGCGCGGCGTGCCCGGTGACGCGGCAGAACTCACGGATCGCACGCACCCCGCCGATGCCGAGCAGCATCTCCTGCAGCAGCCGGTGGTCCGTTCCGCCGCCGTACAGGCGGTCGGTGACGTCGCGCTGGGTCGGGGCGTTCTCCTCCACGTTGGAGTCCAGGAGCAGCAGCGGCACCCGGCCGACGCTCGCCACCCAGACCTGCGCGTGCAGGCGGTCGCCGTCCGGCAGCCCGACCGCGACGCGTACGGCCGAGCCGTCCTCCTCGCGCAGCAGGCTCAGCGGCAGGCCGTCGGGGTCGACCGGCGGGTAGTGCTCCTGCTGCCAGCCCTCTGGCGACAGCGACTGGGAAAAGTATCCGTGGCGATACAGCAGGCCGACGCCGATGATCGGCACGCCCAGGTCGCTCGCGGTCTTCAAGTGGTCGCCGGCCAGGATGCCGAGCCCACCGGAGTACTGCGGAAGCGCCGACGCGATGCCGTACTCCGGGGAGAAGTAGGCGATGGCCGCCGGGACGTCGGACAGACCCTGGTACCAGCGCGGGGCGGTGACGTAGTCCCGAAGCTCGTCGACCGCGTCGCCCAGGGCGCGCAGGAAACGGCGGTCGCCGGTCAGCGCGCTCAGGCGCTCGGCCGAGACCTCGCCGAGGAGCCGCATCGGATCATGTCGAGTCGCTTCCCACAGCTCCGGATCGACCGACTCGAAAAGGTCGAGCGTCTCAGGGTGCCACGACCAGCGCAGGTTGAGGACGAGCTCCTCGAGCGGCTGGAGCGGCTCGGGCAGTACCGTGCGAACGGTGAATCTCCGGATGGCCTTCACGTGGCGCGACACTAATCGGTAGCAGGCCATGCTCGCGACCCAAACCCGCACAGCGACCCACATCCTTGACCGGTGTTTGCCGCCACAGGGTGACCGTTCGCTCCCTGAAACGCCAGGGAGTGCGAAGTTCGCCCATGAGTGCGAGCATGGGGCGAGTGCCGCCGGGCCGATCCTCGGCGGCCCATGACGCGCTCACGGCCCACCGGCCCGCGCGTCCGGACCAGAAGTTGCGGGGTACTCACGCTCCGGCCCTACCATCGTCGCAGGCGACGATCCGGCGACCGGCCCCCGCGTACGGCACTCCGGAATCCGTCGGGATCCCCGGCACCCCCGACCTGCCGAGATCCCCACCGATCATGGAAAGCGACAATTCTCCCGTTTCGTACGCGGGAGATTGGCAACGGAGACCATATGCGCGAGCCCTCGCCGAGCACCCCCGCTCCCCCCACCGCCACCCGCGGTCAAGAAAGATCATTTATTTCGGAAGACGAGGTTGATCCCTCTCCGGCATCGGTACGCTCGCCTGCGATGATCGGACGTATTCCCATTCTCGACGTGCAGCCGGTGGTCGACTGTGGCCGCTGGCCTGCCAAGGCCGTCCCCGACGAGACGTTCGAGGTCGGCGCCACCGTGTTCCGCGAGGGGCACGAGATGCTCGGCGCGGGCGTCGTGCTCCGGGACCCCGAGGGCCGTAGCGGCCCGCTCGCGCGCATGCGCGACGTGGTCCCCGGCACCGACCGCTACCTCGCCGAGGTCACCCCCACCTCCACCGGCATGTGGCACTTCCGGGTCGAGGCCTGGGGCGACCCGCTGGCGCACTGGCGTCACGACGCGGCGATCAAGATCCCCCGCGGGCAGGACACCGAGCTGATGCTCGAGGAGGGCGCACTGCTGTTCGAGCGCGCCGCCAAGGGCGTGCCCGCGTCCGCCCGCTCGGTGATCAAGGGCGTCGTCCGAGCGCTGCGTGAGAAGGCGATCCCGCCGATCATGCGGTTCGAGGCGGCGGACACCCCCGAGATCCAGGAGCTGCTCGACCGCCACCCGCTCCGCGAGCACGTGACGGTGACCGAGTGGCAGCCGCTGCTCGTCCAGCGCGAACGTGCGCTGTACGGCTCCTGGTACGAGCTGTTCCCCCGTTCGGAGGGCGCGGCCTACGACCCGATGGGCCGGCGCGCACCCCAGTCGGGAACGTTCCGAAGTGCGATGAAGCGTCTCCCGGCCATCGCCGAGATGGGCTTCGACGTCGTCTACCTGCCCCCGATCCATCCCATCGGCAGCCAGTTCCGCAAGGGCCCGAACAACACGCTGCACGCCGAGGCGCACGACCCCGGCTCGCCGTGGGCGATCGGCTCGGAGGACGGCGGCCACGACGCGATCCACAAGGCGCTCGGCGGGTTCGCCGACTTCGACGCCTTCGTGGACTACGCCAAGAACCTCGGCATGGAAGTGGCGCTCGACCTGGCGCTGCAGTGCTCGCCGGACCACCCGTGGGTCAAGGAGCACCCCGAGTGGTTCACCACGCGGGCCGACGGGTCGATCGCCTACGCCGAGAACCCGCCCAAGAAGTACCAGGACATCTATCCGCTCAACTTCGACAACGACCCCGAGGGCATCTACCACGAGGTCGAGCGGGTCGTACGGCTGTGGATGGACCACGGCGTACGGATCTTCCGGGTGGACAACCCGCACACCAAGCCGGTGGCGTTCTGGGAGCGCCTCCTGAAGAGTGTCGCCGAGACCGACCCGGACGTGCTGTTCCTCGCCGAGGCGTTCACCAAGCCGGCGATGATGCACACCCTGGGCAAGATCGGCTTCCACCAGTCCTACACGTACTTCACCTGGCGCAACAGCAAGGACGAGCTGGAGGAATACCTCCGCGAGCTGTCCGGGCCGGCCTCGCCGTACATGCGCCCGAACTTCTTCGTCAACACGCCCGACATCCTGCATGAGTACCTCCAGCACGGCGGCCCACCCGCGTTCGCGGTCCGCGCCGTGCTCGCGTCGATGCTCTCGCCCTCCTGGGGCGTCTACTCCGGCTACGAGCTGTTCGAGAACACCGCGGTGCGCCCGGGCAGCGAGGAGTACCGCGACTCGGAGAAGTACCAGTACCGGCCGCGCGACTGGGAGGCGGCCGAGCGCGAGGGCCGCAGCCTCACTCCGCTCATCTCCGCCCTCAACTCTTTGCGAAGAGCACACCCCGCATTGCGCAGGCTGCGTAACCTTGCCTTTCACAACGTCGACCAGCCTGAGCTGATCTGTTTCTCCAAACGCGTGGCCCCCAATGGCGGGGACGCCACGGACGTCGGGGACGTCGTGCTGGTTGTCGTCAATCTGAATCCACATCAGGTTCGCGAGGCGACCGTCCATCTCGACATGCCGGCGCTCGGTCTCGACTGGGCGGACGAGCTCGTCGTCACCGACGAGCTGTCCGGTGAGTCGTACACCTGGCGGCAGGCGAATTACGTGCGCCTCGACCCGCACACCCAGTCTGCACACATCTTCACGGTTTCGAGAGGCGAGAGTTGACCCAGATCGATCCCCTGCTCGGAGGCGGCGCCATAGAGCCGGTTCCGGACACCTTCACGCGCGACACGCCGAACGCGCCTCACTGGTACAAGAACGCGGTCTTCTACGAGGTGCTCATCCGCGGCTTCTATGATTCCACCGGCGATGGCACCGGGGACATCAAGGGCCTCACCGAGAAGCTGGACTATCTGGTCTGGCTCGGCATCGACTGCATCTGGCTTCTGCCGATCTACGAGTCGCCGCTGCGCGACGGCGGCTATGACATCAGCGACTTCATGAAGGTCCTGCCGGAGTTCGGCGACCTCGGTGACTTCGTCGAACTGGTGGACGAGGCGCACAAGCGCGGCCTTCGCGTCATCGCCGACCTGGTGATGAACCACACCAGCGACCAGCACCCGTGGTTCAAGGCCTCCCAGGAGGACCCGGACGGCCCGTTCGGCGACTTCTACGTCTGGTCCGACGAGAACACCGGGTACCCCGAGGCCCGGATCATCTTCGTCGACACCGAGACCTCCAACTGGACCTGGGACCCGGTGCGCGGCCAGTACTACTGGCACCGGTTCTTCAGCCACCAGCCGGACCTCAACTTCGACAACCCGGCCGTGCAGGAGGCCATGCTGGAGGTCCTGCGGTTCTGGCTGGACCTCGGCATCGACGGGTTCCGCCTCGACGCGGTGCCCTACCTCTTCGAGCGCGAGGGCACCAACTGCGAGAACCTGAAAGAGACCCACGACTACCTCAAGTCGGTCCGCAAGGAGATCGACCGGCTCTACCCCGACCGGGTGATGCTGGCCGAGGCCAACCAGTGGCCGGCGGACGTCGTGGAGTACTTCGGGGACCCCGCGACCGGCGGTGACGAGTGCCACATGGCGTTCCACTTCCCGGTCATGCCGCGCATCTTCATGGCCGTACGCCGGGAGCAGCGGTACCCGATCTCGGAGATCATGTCCCAGACTCCGAAGATCCCCGAGAACGCGCAATGGGGCATCTTCCTCCGCAACCACGACGAGCTGACGCTCGAGATGGTCACGGACGAGGAGCGCGACTACATGTACTCCGAATACGCCAAGGACCCGAGGATGAAGGCCAACATCGGCATCCGCCGGCGGCTGGCCCCGCTCCTCGACAACGATCGCAACCAGCTGGAGCTGTTCACCGCTCTCCTACTGTCGCTGCCGGGGTCTCCGGTGCTGTACTACGGCGATGAGATCGGGATGGGCGACAACATCTGGCTCGGAGACCGCGACGGGGTCCGTACGCCGATGCAGTGGACCCCGGACCGCAACGCCGGGTTCTCCAACTGCGACCCCGGCCGGCTCTACCTGCCGACGATCATGGACCCGATCTACGGCTACCAGGCGATCAACGTCGAGTCGCAGCAGAACAACCCCGGTTCGCTGCTGCACTGGACGCGCAAGATGATCGAGATCCGCAAGCGTCATCCGGTGTTCGGGGTGGGCGACTACACGGAACTGTCCGCCTCCAACCCGAGCGTGCTGGCCTTCGTTAGGGAGTTCGGCGCGGATCGCGTACTTTGTGTGAACAACTTGTCACGTTTTCCGCAACCCGTGGAGCTTGACCTGCGCCGCTTCGAAGGGGTGAACCCGGTCGAGTGCATGGGTGGTGTTCAATTCCCTCCAATCGGGGAATTGCCTTATCTCCTGACACTTCCAGGACACGGTTTCTACTGGTTCCTACTGCCCACGAACCACGGAGGTGGTGGCGAGTAGCCATGTGGACCAGGCAGGTGGAACAGGCGAGGTGACGTAGCCAGTGCGGCTGTCCGAACGACTCGACGATCTGATCGCGGATTGGCTTCCGCGCCAGCGGTGGTTCGCGGGCAAGGACCGGGACATCGACGGAGTCTCGGTACTGATCGACACGAAGCTGGTCGAGGGCGATCCGGCGCTGCATCATGTCGTCCTCGAGGTTCGCCAGGGCGAGCAGGCCGACCGCTATCAGGTGCCGGTCGGCCTCCGCCGTGAGCTCCCCGGGCGGCTGGAGTACGCCGAGATCGGCCAGATCGACGGCGTCCACGTCTATGACGCGGTGCACGACCCCGACCTGACCCGCGTGCTGCTGGAGCACATGGCCGACGGCGCCGACATCGGGCCGCTGGCGTTCCGATCCATCGCGGGGCTGGAGACCGACCTCGACAGTCTCGCCAGCCCCGCCGAGCAGAGCAACACCTCCCTCATCTACGGCGACGTCTACATCTGCAAGCTGTTCCGGCGCCTGACCCCGGGCATCAACCCCGACCTCGAGCTGAGCCGCGGGCTCGTGGGCGCCGGCAGCAAGCACGTGCCGTCCCTGTACGGCTGGATCTCGTGTGAGCTCGACGGCACGGTGTCCACGCTGGCCATGCTGACGGAGTTCCTGCGGTCCGGCACCGACGGCTGGCAGCTCGCCGGCACGAGCGTGCGCGACCTGTACGCCGAGGCCGACCTGCACGCCGACGAGGTCGGCGGTGACTTCGCGAGCGAGTCCGAACGCCTGGGGGCCGCCACCGCCGAGGTGCACCGCGACCTCGCCACGGCGTTCGGCACCGGCGTGATGTCACCGGCGGACGTACGCGGGCTGGCCCGGCAGATGAAGGCCCGGTTGACCGAGGCGTGCTCCAGCGTGCCGCAGCTCGTGCCGTACGCGGGGCAGCTGAACGACGCGTTCGAGGCGTTCGCCGAGCTCGACGAGCCCCTGATGGTCCAGCGCGTGCACGGCGACTACCACCTCGGCCAGGTGATGCGGACCGAGACCGGCTGGATGCTGCTGGACTTCGAGGGTGAGCCGGCCAAGTCGCTGGAGGAGCGCCGCCAGCCGGCGCACCCGCTGCGCGACGTCGCCGGCATGCTGCGCTCCTTCGACTACGCGGCCCGGCACCTGCTGGTCAACGGCAAGGCCGTGTCCGGTAACCCGGACCAGCTGGAGTTTCGCGCGCACGAGTGGGCCGACCGCAACCGCACGGCGTTCTGCCGGGGCTACGCGGACGCGGGCGGCGTCGACCCCGCGGCGCACCCGCAGATCATCCGCGCCTTCGAGTTCGACAAGGCCGTCTACGAGGTCATGTACGAGGCGCGCAACCGCCCGTCGTGGCTGCACATCCCGCTCAGCTCGATCGCCGCGCTCAGCGCCTCTCCGGCGCCGGGATCGGCCGCCCGCTGAGCGTCAGCCGCCCGGCCGGCCGGTTCTCTCGGCCGGCTCGGCGCGGTCGGCCCGAGTGTGACCCATGGCCTGACCGGGGAACGGTTACGCGCCCCTGATCGGGTACGCAGGTAGTTGAGAAACCCCCGAGCATGCGAGGAGCCCCATGGCGCGGGTCACCCAAGACGAGATCGACCGGTTGATCAGCGGAGACCACCACGATCCCCACAGCATTCTCGGCGCGCACCCGGAACGCGACGGAGTCAGCATCCGCGCGCTGCGGCCGCTCGCCGGCACCGTGGAGGTCGTGCTCGCCGACGGTGAGCGGCGGCCGATGCGCCACCTGCACGAGGGCGTCTTCGCGACCACCCTGACCCCTGAGAGCCCGCTGTCGGGCGACGAGCCGATGGCGGTCCCCGACTACCGGCTCGCCGTGACGTACGCCCCTGCCGGTTCGGAGGGTCCCGAGGTGGTGCAGGACGACCCGTACCGACACGCCCCGACGCTGGGCGAGCTGGACCTGCACCTGATCGGCGAGGGGCGCCATGAGGAGCTCTGGAAGGTCCTCGGCGCGCACACCCGCGCCTACACCTCGGTCTTCGGCCCGGTCGACGGCACGGCGTTCGCGGTGTGGGCGCCGAGCGCCAAGGGCGTACGGGTCATCGGCGACTTCAACCACTGGGACGGCCGGGCGTACCCCATGCGCTCGCTCGGGTCGTCCGGCGTGTGGGAGCTGTTCGTGCCCGGCGTCGGCGACGGCACCAACTACAAGTTCGAGATCCTCGGCGCCGACCAGGTCTGGCGGCGCAAGGCCGACCCGATGGCGCAGTACGCCGAGCGGCCGCCGGCCACCGCCTCGAAGGTGTTCACCTCGGACTACACGTGGGAGGACTCCGACTGGCTGACGCGGCGCAAGTCCTACGACGCGCTGCGCTCGCCGATGAGCGTGTACGAGGTGCACCTCGGCTCGTGGCGCTCCCACCTGGGCTATCGCGAGCTCGCCGAGGAGCTGGTCGGCTACGTCGCCGACATGGGCTTCACGCACGTGGAGTTCCTGCCGGTCGCCGAGCACCCCTTCGGGGGCTCGTGGGGCTACCAGGTCACGTCCTACTACGCGCCGACGGCGCGGTTCGGCGACCCCGATGAGTTCCGCCACCTCGTGGACCGGCTGCACCAGGCCGGCATCGGCGTGATCGTCGACTGGGTGCCGGGCCACTTCCCCAAGGACGAGTGGGCGCTGGCCCGCTTCGACGGCACGGCGCTGTACGAGCACGGCGACCCCCGGCGCGGCGAGCAGAAGGACTGGGGCACGTTCATCTTCGACTTCGGCCGCTCGGAGGTGCGCAACTTCCTGGTGGCCAACGCCACGTACTGGCTGGAGGAGTTCCACATCGACGGCCTGCGGGTCGACGCCGTCGCCTCGATGATCTACCTGGACTACTCCCGCGAAGAGGGCGAGTGGACGCCGAACATCTACGGCGGGCGCGAGAACCTCGAGGCGATCGACTTCCTCAAGGAGATGAACGCCACCTGCTACAAGCGCTCCCCCGGCATCGTGACGATCGCCGAGGAGTCGACCGCGTGGCCGGGCGTGTCCCGGCCGACGCACCTGGGCGGGCTGGGCTTCGGCTTCAAGTGGAACATGGGCTGGATGCACGACACGCTCAACTACCTGAAGCACGAGCCGATCTTCCGTGGCTACCACCACCACGAGATCACGTTCTCGATGGTGTACGCGTACTCGGAGAACTACGTGCTGCCGCTGTCCCACGACGAGGTCGTGCACGGCAAGGGCTCACTGCTGGGCAAGATGCCGGGCGACGAGTGGCAGCGGTTCGCCGGGCTGCGGGCGCTGCTCGCGTACATGTGGGCGCACCCGGGCAAGCAGCTGCTGTTCATGGGCCAGGAGTTCGGCCAGGGCGCGGAGTGGGCCGAGCAGCGTTCGCTCGACTGGTGGCTGCTGGACGAGGCCGAGGACAACTACCACGTCGGCCTGCAGCGGCTGGTCCGCGACCTCAACCGGTCCTACTCCTCGCTCGACGCCCTGTGGACGCGGGACGCCGAGCCGGAGGGGTTCGGTTGGATCGACGCGGACGACGTGGCGGGCAACGTGGTCTCCTTCCTCCGGTACGCCGCGGACGGCACGCCGATGGCCTGTGTGGTCAACTTCTCCGGCGTCCCGCACGAGGACTACCGGCTGGGCCTGCCCCGTACGGGCCGCTGGCGGGAGGTCGTGAACACCGACGCGTACGACTACGGCGGCAGCGGTGTCGGCAACATGGGGCACGTCGAGGCCTCTGGGGAGCCGTGCCACGGCCAGCCGGCCTCCGCGCTGCTGCGGGTCCCGCCTCTCGGCGCGGTCTGGCTCGCCCCTGAGTGAGCTTGGGCCAGATGTGGCTAGGGATCTTGTGTCGGAGTGTTCCCTTGTGTGAGATTTCGCGCGCAACCCCTGGAGGTATCGCGTGCCGATCTCATCACGGCGGGGCATCCTCGCCTCCGCGATCGCCGTCGCGGCCGCACTCGCGGTCGCGGGGGCGCCTGCCGCCCAAGCGGCTCACAGACCCGCGATCGAGGTGTCCGGTGGGGTGACCCAGCCGGTCTTCTCCTACGCCGACGCGATCCGGGAGTACGTCCGAGTCGAGTCCTCGGTGGACGCGGACAACGACGGCAAGAAGGACCTGATCCGGGTGGACATCATCCGCCCGAAGGAGAGCGGCACGGGGTTCAAGGTCCCCGTGATCATGGATGAGAGCCCGTACTACGACAACCTCGGGCGCGGGAACGAGTCGGAGCGCAAGACCTACGACGCGGCCGGGAACCCGGTGAAGTTCCCGCTCTTCTATGACAACTACTTCGTGCCGCGCGGGTACGCGGTGCTCGACGTCGACATGGACGGCACCACCAAGTCCGACGGCTGCCCCACCTCGGGCGGACGGTCCGACGTGCTCGGCGGCAAGGCCGTCGTGGACTGGCTGAACGGCCGCGCGACCGCGTACGACGCCGCGGGCAAGAAGGTCAAGGCGACGTGGAGCAACGGCCGTACAGGGATGATCGGCAAGTCCTACGACGGCACGCTGGCCAACGGCGTGGCGGCGACCGGCGTCGAGGGCCTCGACACGATCGTGCCGATCTCGGCGATCAGCTCCTGGTACGACTACAGCCGGATGAACGGCACGGTCTGGTGGAAGGGCGAGGAGGACGGGCTGGCCGACACGGTCGACACCGACCCGCCCGCCAAGTGCGCCGCCGTGAACGCCGCTCTCGGCGTCGGCCAGGATGACGTCACCGGGAACTACAACTCCTTCTGGGACTCGCGGAACTACCGTTCCGCGCCGGCGCCGTCGGTGTCGCGCGTGCACGCGTCGGTGTTCGCGGTCCACGGCACGAACGACCTGAACGTGAAGCCGAACCAGTTCTCGTCGTGGTGGGCGGGGCTTTCCGCGCGCGGCGTGCCGCGCAAGGTGTGGCTGTCGCAGTACGGCCACGTGGACCCGTTCGACTTCCGCCGCGACGCGTGGGTCTCCACGCTGCACCAGTGGTTCGACTACTGGCTGTGGCACGTGCCGAACGGCGTGATGAAGCAGCCGCGCGCGTCGATCGAGACGGCGCCGGACGTGTGGTCCTCCCAGTCGGACTGGCCCGCTCCGTCGGCCCGGCCGCTCGCCTTGTCTCCGCAGGCGGACGGGTCGCTGGGCATCGCGCGTTCGTCGGGTTCCGCGTCGTTCACCGACGCTCGGGTCGACGAGGGCACGCTGGTCTCGGACCCGACGGTCCCTCAGCCGTACCGGCTGGCGTACACGACTCCACCGTTGAAGCAGAACGTACGGCTGTCGGGCACGCCGACGGTGTCGCTTCGTCTCAAGTCCGACCGGCCCGCCGCCGACCTGGGCGCCCTGCTGGTCGACTACGGCACGGACACCCGGGTGAATTATGAGGGCTCCGGGTCGGGCGTACGGACGCTGACGACGGAGGACTGCCACGGTTCGAGCACGGCCACGGACGACGCGTGCTACCGGCAGGTGGTGACGGACACGGTGACCTCGGATGTGAACGTGGTGACGCGCGGCTTCCTGGACGCCCAGAACCGTACGTCGCCGAGCCACTCGTCGCCGCTCGTACCGGGCCGTACGTACTCGGTGAAGTGGCAGACGTTGCCGCAGGATTATTCGTTCAAGGCGGGCCACCGGCTGGGCCTGATCCTGTTCGGCGTGGACTCGGACGTGCAGTACGAGGAGGACGCGACAGGCGCCGGAGTGACGGTCGACCTGGCGGGCAGTGCCGTGACGCTGCCGGCCGTGGTCAGCGGCGTGTCGCCGACGGCGAAGCCGTTCTCCGCCGACCAGCCCTGGCGAGGCCCGGCGAACGTGGTCCTGCCCAGGCAGCCGTTGCTGTTCAAGTGATCCGCTGACGTCCAACGGGCCCCGGGACAACGATCCCGGGGCCCGTTCGACGTTGAAGCAAGTGCTTACCCCGGATGGAAGTGTTCCTGCCCTGGGCAAGTCCGCTACACCGCACCGATCACGTCCTCGATCGAGTCCGCAGTGGCGGCTCGACGGACCCAGGACTCCAGCTCTCTGAGGTCACCGCAGCCGGCGATACGCGTGTCCGCCCGATCCGGCAACTCGATCTCCCGCGCGATGAGCACTGCCAGGAGCATCCTCCTCGTGCCGTTGATCTCGCCGTCCGCCTCGCCCTGGCGGTAGCACCGAGCCGTGCGGCCCTGCTCCATGCATCCACGCCGACATGCCCATCAGCTCCGGCACGCCGGGGCTACGGCCGGGCAGGACGCGCCTTGCGGCGAACATCTGCGCCGTACGCTGGTGGTGTCGACACCTCAGAAGATCGGTGCAGGGATAATGCCTGGATCTCGCGCAGATTCGTCCGGCCCGGAGCTGACAACCGGACAGCGGATCAAATCGCTGCGGAAACGCCGCGGCATGACCCGTGAGGTCCTCGGCGCCCTTGTCGGTAAATCCGGAAGCTGGGTGAAAGCAGTCGAGACCGGTCGGCTACAGCAGCCGAAGTTACCGATGCTTCTGCGCGTGGCCGAAGCTCTGCGTGTCAAGGACCTCGCCGAGCTGACCGGCGATCAGTCCTTGCCGGTTCACCTGTTCGCCGGCCCAGGCCATCCGGCACTCCCCGCCGTACGGGACGCGGTCAATGATCTCGTCCTGCCCGACGGGCCGCCGCCGCCCCTGGATCACCTGCGGGCACGGATCAGCGCGGCGTGGAGAGCACGTCACGCGGCCCCGGACCACCGCACCGTCCTCGGCGGCCTGCTGCCGGGGCTGATCCGCGACGCTCAGAAGGCCGTCCGCGTCTACCAGGGCGACGACCAGCGCAGCGCCCAGGCGATGCTGACGAGCGTCTACAACCTCGCCCAGTTCTTTCTCGCCTACCAGCCTGCCGCCGACCTGCTGTGGCGCGTCGCCGAACGCGCGATGACCGCCGCACTGGAGGCCGACGACCCCCAGGCGGTCGGAGGAGCGGTGTGGCTGTTGGCCCAGGCACACCGCGACGCGGGCGACTTCGACGCCGCCGAGGTCGTCAATCGCCAGGGCCTCGACCTCCTCAGGCCTCACATGCACGAGGCCGGCACCGGCCTGCGCGCGATGTGGGGAGCGCTGCTCTTCGAGGCCGCGTACACCGCCGCACGCGCCGGGGAGAGCGGCACCGCCTGGCGGCTGTGGGACCGCGCGAACGACGTCGCGGAGCGCCTGCCTCACGACTACTACGACCCGATGACGTCGTTCAGCGGTGTCATCATGGGCGCGCACGCCGTCACCACGGCCGTTGAGCTCCGGCAGGGAGCCGAGAGCGAGCGCCAGGCCCGGCGGACCGCGTCGCTCGCCATCCCCTCGCAGCCACGACGCGGTCGCCATCTCATCGAGGTGGCCCGAGCGCATCATCTGAACAACGAGGTCCAGGCGACGCTCGGCACGTTGGACGCCGCGTACACCGCCGCGCCCGAGACGATTCGCTACAACGGGTACGCCCGCGGCATCCTCACCGAGCTCACCGGAAAAGGTCCGGCGCAGCAGCGCCGCCGAGCGCAAGACCTCGCCGACAGAGCCGGTCTCATGGTGTGAGCAAGCGGGCACAAACTGTGCCCGTTCCGATCCGGCGGCGGCCTTACGGTCCCATGCACACATCCATACATGGGAGGAACGTCAAGGTGCATGCAGCCGCCGATGGACAGACGCGCGACAGTTGCCAGGCTCCCGGTACCGGGCCGTTCACCGCCGCCTCGGCCCAGGGCGTGCCCGGTCCACGGTGGCTGTCGCTGCGAGCCACGCCCGAGTCCGTACGCCAGGCCCGGGGATTCGCTCTGGACGTGCTCGAAGAAGTGGCGGAGGCGGATCCGGATCATGTCGATGACGTGGTCCTGGTGGTCTCCGAACTCACCACCAACGCCATCCGCGAGGTCGCTCGCATAGGCGGAGAGTCAGTCCGGCTGGGGGTCACGGCAGGTCCTCGGTGGACCCACCTGTACGCGGTCGACAGTGCCCCCACCCTGCCCGAACACGCCGATCTCGGGCTGCTGGCGGGCTCCGGACGCGGCGTTCCCATCATCAACGCCCTCGCCGCGATGACCTGGATCGACCAAGGCGAACACGGCAAGACGATCCACGTCGTGCTGACCCGCACCGGCGTGACGCTGACATCCCAGGAGCGTCAGAGCCTCAACTCCCAAGTCACCTCCGGCGAGAACGGCCTCGTGGTGTCCTCCCGGCCCGAGCACGACGACGCACTGCTACGGCCCCGTGAGGTCGCCGAGATGTTCGGCGTCCGTACGACCACGATCGCCCGCTGGGCACGTGAAGGGAGACTCGCTCCCATGCTCACCCCCGGCGGTCATCGTCGCTACCGCGTCGCCGACATCCGCACCCTGCTCGCCACCGCCGAAACCGGGGTGGACCCGGTCATGGTCGCCGACGCCGTACGCCTCTACGAACAAGGCTTGACCGTCCGCCAGGTCGCCGCCCGATTCGAACGCGGCTACGGCACCATGCGCCGCCTCCTGCAGGGCCACACCACCCTCCGCCACCGAGGTGGCCGGGAACCGGTCCTCGACCAATCGCGGTCAACGACGCCGCAGCACACCCCGTGATCTGCGGCATACCCCGTGATCTGGAGAGTGGCTACGAGCCATTCGCCGGCAACGCTATTCGCGGTCGGCGGGGGCGGTTATTCGCCAGTGCCCGGTGGGGCCGGTCCACAGGAGTACGCCGGGCCATAACTGCTGGAGTCGCCAGCCGGGTGTTTGTTTCAGTGAATGGTGGTGGCGGCACAGCATCGCGATGTTGCACGGACAGGTCGGGCCGTCTCGGTGATAGGGAATCGTGTGGTCGGCGTCGCAGTGCCGAACCGGCCGCCGGCAACCTGGGAACCCACACCGCCGGTCGCGTTTCTCGATCAGGCGGCGCATCCCGGCGGGCACACGATAACCCCGGTGGCCATGCGCCAGGCCATCCGCAAGGTCTGCCGCCAGGCCACGCGCCCGGTATGGTGCCGGGTCTGCCGCCTGGCCTGGCACCGAGCTGAGCGCGAGGTCTGCCGCCGGGTCTGGCGCCTGGCCTGGCACCGGGCCGTGCGCGAGGTCTGCCGCCAGGTCTGGCGCCGGGCCTAGCACCGAGCCCGCCGCTGGGTCTGGCGCCGGGGCCGGTACGCACCAGCGGGTCTTCAGCCCGGTGAGGGACCCCGCGATGCACTCGCCCGCCTGCGTGATGAGTCGGGCGAGCCGCTGATGCCGTTCCGGCACCGCATGCTCAGAGAGAGCGCCGAGTTGCGTACGGGCCGCGCGGGCGATGGCGTCGGCGACCGCGTCATCCACCCCCGTCCAGCCCTCCTCACCACCAGAAGGTGTCACGGCGGCCGGGCGGCGGGTGCCGTCCGAGGAGGGTTCGCCCGTATGCAGCGTGCCGGACAGCAGGCCGAGGAACACATCGGCGCGCAACTGCCCGATAGCGCGCCGATCACCATCACTCCTGAGCCCGGCGGCGATCGCGTTCACCCGATTGCGAGCCGCGGTGGCGGCATCGGCGGGCAGATCCAGGCCGGTCAGGTGCGCGGTGCCATCATCGGTGGCCACCAGCTGCACATCACGCCGAAGCTCCGCGTGTTCGCGCCGCCGCGCCAGCGCACCGGGATCCAAACGCCTGACAAGCCGGCGGACCTTCGCACGGATCTCGCCGGTGGTCTGCCCCGCCACCCGCGCCAGCACCCGCGCCTCGATCTCCGCCGCGACCTCATCACCGACCTGCGCCAAGCCCTGCCACAGAGCACGAGCCCTGGCATAGTCCAAATCCCCGACCGCCAAAGCGGTGAAGGTGGCGGGCAGACGGCCGGTCAGCCCGGCGGCGAACCGGATCAGCTCATCGGCCGAGGTCGCGGTCAAGGTCAACGCCGCGGCGACCTCGTCATTGACGTACTCGCCCGCGGAGATCACCCCGGCACCGGAGACCTGTTCCTCGGCGTCCCGGCGGCGCGCCAGCTCCGCCACCGCCGCCAGCTCCACCGCCTGCAACCGCGAGACCGCCCGCCGCGCCTCCACCATCATCTCGATAAGGCCGCCATCACTCGCATCAACCCCGACAAACCCATCGAGAGGAATCAGAGAATCGACGGACGAACCATTCACGACGAATCCCTCCCCCCGGAAAAACCACCCCAACTCTTCGAACATACTAGCTAATGCAATCGCCATTCGACATAGACATAACGGGCATCAAAATAATCGCCTGTCGTTCGGCAGGCATAATTGGGGACATGTCGACGTGGGAGCTCGTCGTGCTCGGAACGGCCAGCGCGGTACCGACCAAGGCACGGAACCACAACGGCTACCTACTGCGGTGGGACGGGCGCGGCGTCCTGTTCGACCCCGGAGAGGGCACGCAGCGGCAGATGGCCCACGCCGGGCTGAGCGCGCACGACATCGACTGGATCTGCCTCACCCACTTCCACGGCGACCACTGCCTCGGCGTGCCCGGCATCGTGCAGCGAATCGCGCGGGACGAGGTCGGGCATCCCGTCACGGCGGTCTTTCCCGCGAGCGGCATCACCTACTGGCAAAGGCTGCGGCACGCGGCGGTGTTCGGGGACACCGAGGTCATCACCGAGCGGCCGATCGACGGCGACGCGGTCACGGTCGAGACCGTGCCCTTCCGGCTGACCGCGCGTCGGCTCTCCCACCGCGTCGAGGCCTACGGCTACCGAATCGAAGAGCCCGACGGGCTGACGATGTTGCCCGAGCGACTCGCCGCGTACGGCATCGGCGGCCCGCTCGTCGGCACGCTCCAGCGCGATGGACAGGTCAAAGCCCCCGACGGGCGTACGGTCACGCTGGCCGAGTGCAGCGTACGGCGGAAGGGGCAGAAGGCCGCCTTCGTCATGGACACCCGCCTCTGCGACGCGATCGCCCCGCTCGCCGAAGGCGTCGAGCTGCTCGTCATCGAGTCGACGTTCCTGGAGGCGGACGCGCGGCTGGCCGAGGAGTACGGTCACCTCACCGCCGCTCAGGCCGGGCGCATCGCGGCCGAGGCGGGCGTACGGCGCCTGGTGCTCACCCACTTCTCCGAGCGGTACCCCGCCGAGGACGAGAGACGGTTCACCGACGAGGCGGCGAGGGCGTACGACGGCGACATCGTCCTCGCGCACGACCTCGACCGCGTTCCACTGCCGTCACGGCGAAGACGAATCTAAGATCATCCGCTATGAGCGCCGAAAGACTTCAGAATTGCCCGGATTGCACGGGCGGCCTCGAAGCCGTCGACGGGTACCCCTCTGGTGTCCCGACTGCGAGTGGGGACTCGGCGACACCGAGGCACGGCGCGGCGGGTTCCTCCAGACCAGGCTCGACCGGCGATCGGCGCGCATGGTCGACGCCCTCTACGAGGAGGTCTCCGGATCAGAGGTCACCCGCCCCGGCTGGGACCTGGCCCGGGTGACCTCCTACGCCCTCGCCCTGCTCATGCACGCCGGCACTCTGGCACTCGTCGTCGCCGCCGGGCTCCTGCTGTGGACGGACGTGAACGTCGTCACGGTCATCGCCGCGGCGGTCCTCCTGACCACGGCCTTCCTCGTCGCGCCCCGCTTCGGGCGGCTTCGCGGGCAGGTCCGGCTTCGTACGGACGCCCCGGCGCTGTTCAGGCTGATCGACCGGATCGGGGCGGAGATCGGCGCCCGGCCGGTCCACGCCGTCGTGGTCACCGGCGCCTTCAACGCCGCGTACGGCACGGTCGGACTCCGGCGTCGGCGCGTCCTGGAGCTGGGCCTGCCCCTGTGGGACACGCTCACCGAGCAGCAGCGCGTCGCGGTCCTCGGTCACGAACTCGCCCACGGTGTGAACGGCGACTCCCGCCACGGGCTGGTCGCCGGCACCTCGCTGTCGACGCTCGCCCGGCTCCACCACGCCCTCCGGCCGGGCGGCCGGGACCGCCGGATGAACTATCTCGTCGACCTGTCGGCCCGGCTCCTCCAGGCGGTGGCCGGCTCGGTGGTCTCCCTGGTCTACCGGATCCAGCGGGCGACCACCCTGCGGGCCGGGCAGCGAGCCGAATACCTCGCGGCCCGGGTCGCCTCGCCGGTCGCCGCCGTGGACGCGCTGGACGCCGTGGTCACCACCGCGGACTCCCACGCCACGGCCGTACGTCGCCACGCGCTCACCCAGCGGAAGACCGACTTCTGGGCGGACCGACGGCAGGCCCTGACCGATCTCCCCGAACACGAGCGGGAGCGCCGGCGGCTGCGGGTGGACGAGAGCCACCCGCCCACACACCTGCGGATCGCCGTCCTGCGGAGCCGTCCCGACGCCGAGGCGCGAGTCCGGCTGGAGGCCGGCGAGTCAGGCAGGATCCAGGCCGAGCTCACGCCCGACTACGCACGCGTCGCCGGAGAGCTGCGCGAGTGCGCCCGCGCCGCGCTCTACCGCTGACTCACGCGGGGCGGGCCTGCCTGAGCGTGTCGAGGAGCCAGCGGGGGCCGATGACCGTCGCGCCGGCGGCCTCGCAGCGGGCGCGTAGCTCGCGGTCGGCGGTGACGACGAGGCGGCGTTCGTCCACGGCCTGAGAGGCGGCCAGTTCGACGATCGTGTCGTCGCCGCTGCCCGGGGCCGCGACGACCTCCACGCCGTCCGCCGAGGACACGCCGCGCGCGGCGCCCTCGGTGACCATGACGATCGACGGATAGCAGACGTCGGCGATCGCGTCCGGCAACCCCGTAAAGCCGGAAACGGCGGCGATCTCGTCACGCAGGCGCTCGGCCGCGCCGTGGCGGTCGCGCCACCAGCCGTCCGCGCGTGAGCCCATGGCGTTCGCCGTGTCGACCACGAGCACCACGCGGTACAGCGACTCCCGAAGGCGCTTCCACGACTCGGCGAACGGCGGGAACAGCTTCTTGCGGTCGACCTCACGAGCCGAAACCCAGGCGACCGCGGCGCTCTCGAACGACTGCGGCCGTACGCCGACCCGCGAAGGCACCGAGCCGATCACCGTCTCGTACGACCAGCCGCCGTGGTCCTCGGCCGAGCGCCAGTGGACGCGGACCGTGGACGGGTCGAGCGTGCTCTCCTCCGACGCCTCGCGCAGCGCCCCCTCGATGGGGCCCTCGTGGCTGTGCCGCGCGCCGCCGAGCACGCCCCACGTGCCACCGCCGATCGACAGGCGTGAACGTTTCTGCAGCAGGACGTACGGCTCGGAGTCCATGCAATAGAGCAGGACGCCCGCCGCGCCGTACCGGCCCCAGTGCCGATGTCCCGCGTCGCAGTCCGCCCAGCCGTCACCGTCACCCATGACAAGGGAGCCTAGCCAACCGGGCATTGACGCCGGGCACGCCGGAGGTTACCGTCCAAACTTACAGGAAAGTTTCCTTTTTGTAAGTGCGGCGCCGCGCTCCTCCTTCCCGCCAGACCGAGGAGCACCACCTTGAGACGACCGATCCTCCGACTCGCCGTCGCGTTCGCCGCGGCGGCCTCCCTCACGCTGCCACAGCTCACCGCCCACGCGGCCGGCGCTCCCACCGCCACGTTCAACAAGGACTCCGGCTGGGGCACCGGCTACCAGGGCAAGTACACGATCACCAACGGCGGCTCGACCACGATGACCAGTTGGAAGGTCGAGGTCGACGTGCCCGCGGGCGGGTCCATCGGCTCCGCCTGGGACACCGCGATGACGCACAGCGGCCAGCACTACACCTTCACCAACCAGTCCTACAACGGCACGATCGCACCAGGTGCCTCGACGAGCTTCGGATTCAACGGCGCCCCCGAGTCGGCCACGCCTGCCAACTGCACACTCAACGGTCAGCCCTGCGCGGGCGGAGGCGGCGGGGGCACCGACACCACCCCGCCGTCCGTACCCGGCGGCCTCCACGTCACCGGCACCACGTCCTCCTCGATCACGCTCGCCTGGACCGCCTCCACCGACAACGTGGGCGTCACCGGCTACCGCGTGTACGAGGGCGGCACGGCCGTCGCGGACGTGGCCGGGACCAGCGCCACCGTCGGCGGGCTGGCCGCGAGCAGCAGCCACACCTACACGGTCGCCGCCCGCGACGCGGCGGGCAACGAGTCGGCCAAGAGCGCCGCCGCCACCGGTACGACCCAGGCCGGCGGAGGAGGCGGCGGGACGTACCAGAAGGTCGGCTACTACCCGCAGTGGGGCATCTATGGCCGCAACTTCTGGATGAAGGACCTGGACACGAACGGCGCGGCCGGCAAGCTGACCGTGCTCAACTACTCCTTCGAGAACATCGACCCGAACAACCTGACCTGCTTCGAGACGACGAAGGCGACCACGACGAACCCGTCGGACCCGGACCAGGGCACCGGCGCCGGTGACCAGTACGCCGACTACGGCGCCTCGGTGGGCGCCGACCACAGCGTCGACGGCGTCGCCGACACCTGGGATCAAAAGCTCAAGGGTAACTTCAACCAGATCAAGAAGCTGAAGGCCAAGCACCCGAACCTCAAGGTGCTCGTCTCCCTCGGCGGCTGGACGTATTCGAAGTTCTTCTCCGACGTGGCCAAGACGGACGCGTCGCGCAA
This sequence comes from Actinomadura sp. DC4, assembly GCF_030406325.1. GTDB lineage: Bacteria > Actinomycetota > Actinomycetes > Streptosporangiales > Streptosporangiaceae > Actinoallomurus. The sequence goes on from NZ_JAUEQY010000021.1 coordinate 37,746, forward strand.
GAAGTTCGTCGGCTCCTGCATCGACATGTTCATCAGGGGAAACCTCCCGGTCTCTTCTGACGGTACGGGCGGCGCGGGCACCGGTGCGGGCGTCTTCGACGGCTTCGACATCGACTGGGAGTGGCCCGGCAGCCCCGACGGCCACCCGGGCAACCACTACGCGGCGGCGGACAAGGCCAACCTGACCGCGCTGCTCGCGGAGTTCCGTACCGAGCTGGACGCCCTGGGCCCGGGCCACCTGCTCACCGCGTTCACCCCGGCCGACCAGGCCAAGATCAGCGCCGGCTGGGACTTCTCCAAGATCTTCAGCTCCCTCGACTACGCCAACGTCCAGGGCTATGACTTCCACGGCTCCGGCAGCGACAACTCGTGGGAGCCGAACCGTACGGGCGACCAGGCCAACCTCTACACCGACCCGAACGACCCGTACCCCACCAAGTTCAGCGTCGACTCCACCGTCAAGCTCTACACCGGCGCCGGGGTGAACCCGAAGAAGGTGCTCGTCGGCATCCCGTTCTACGGCCGCGGCTGGCAGCAGGTCGCCGACGGCGGCAAGAGCGGCGAGTGGCAGACGGCGAACGGCGCGGCGCCGGGCGACTTCCCCGAGGAGGCCGGTACGCGCGGCTACAAGAACCTCGCCGCCAACGTGCCGGGCTGCACCGTCCACCACAACGAGCAGACCGTCGCGACGTACTGCTACACGGGCGCGAACGGCCAGTGGTGGACCTTCGACGACCCGTGGTCCATCGGCAAGAAGACCGACTACATCAAGGCGAACGGCCTGGGCGGCGCGATGATCTGGGAGATGTCCGGTGACACCGGCACCCTGATGTCCGCCCTGGACGGCGGCCTGAGGTAAGGGCGAGAGGGGCGGCCGTCCCGGCCGCCCCTCGCTACGCCTGACGGCCCGCCGCCGGACGGGTGAACCCCACAGGGGGATAACCGGGGCCATAGTGCGCGAACTTCACCACATCGCCGGTATGCGGCGCCTCAATGAAGATCTTCTTCTCGGGGTCGACGACGATGCCGACGTGGCCGGGACCGCTCATGCCCGGGTGGTAGTCGAAGAACACGAGGTCGCCGGGCTGTTCCTGGCCGGGCACGACCCGCGGGCCGTGCCAGTACTGCGTGTCGGCCGTCCTCGGCAGCGGGATCCCGGCGTGCAGGTACGCCTGCTGGGCCAGGCTCGAGCAGTCACAGTTCGTCGGCGCGGGGTACATCTTCGGCGCGGTGCACGAGCCGCCGTAGACATAGGGCGTGCCGAGCTGCGCGTACGCGTAGGCGAGAACCTTCTTGATCAGGTCCGGTGTGTTGGGCGGCAGGTTCGAGATCGGCCCGTCATAGCCCGGGGAGTAGATCCCTCCGCTGTACGGCGTCGGGTCCTCCTTGTCGACGAGCCGGACGTGCACCAGCCGGCTCACCCTGCCGCGGTCGCCTCCGGGCCATACCTGGACGCCGTCGCAGCGGAGCCGCATGAGTGCCGGGGACCCCGCCGGATCGCCGGTCCCGGGCAGGAAGTCGTAGGCGCACAGGGGCAGGTCGAGCCGCGCGATCGCGGTGGCCCGGCCCCGGGCGCCCTTGCCCTTCACCTTCGTCCCGGTACGGCCGGTGCACTCAGGCGCCTTCGGGTCGTCGCTCTTCTCGACGAACTGGCATTCCCTCGTGGCGACGTCCGCCTTGGCGGTGTGACCGAGCAAGCCGGTCAGGTGCACCTTCGCGGTGAGCTCGCCGTCGTTGAGGCCGGCGTACTTCCTGGCCTCCCGCGTCGGTGTGTCCTCGGTGCCCCCGAGGATCCAGTAGCCGACCCCGCCCGGGTCGATGCCGCTGAGCATGAAGTCGACGGCCTGCCTGCGCAACGGCGTCTCCGCGCTGAGCGCGGCCGAGTCGGCCGCGGTCTGAGCCTTCGTCCGCAGGTCATTGGCGTGGGCGAGCCGGTTCACGATGAACGTGGCGGCGACGAGCACCAGCGCCATGCCGATGACGAGAATCGTCGTGGCGGCCCCCCGGTCATCGCCACGGCTGCTCGGTTGCATGAACGCGACCTCATATCCGTACGAGTGCGACTGCCGTCCTCAGAGAACGACCGTAGGGAGATCAGCGGGCGGGTGACAGGGTCCGGGGACCCAATTGGGGGCCCGGTAAGCGCTTCGCTCAGCGCACCGACAGCGAGCGGGCGATCGCGGCGACGAGCGAGGCGTCGTAACGCTCGCGTGCGAACCCGATGCGTACGTCGATGACGGTTCCGTCCTTGAGCTGCGCGAACCAGTCCACGGTGCGGAGCCGTCTCGGCGCGGCGCCGTACTCCTCGCGCACCTGGTAACCCGTGTGGCCGTTCGTCTCGATGCGCTCCTGACCGATGAGCTCGAAGCCGCGCTGCGACCGGCTGACGCGCATGAAGTCCGACACCACGCTGTCGAGCAGCCCGGTACCGCCCCAGTGCGTCAAGATGTCGAACGTGCCGGCCGGCTCGCCCGCCGCGGCCGTGGTCACCTCGAACAACGATCCCGGGACGACGCGCCGGTCCGCGGCCGGCCTCGACCACGCCTTCGGATATCCGACCGTGAATCCCTTTCCGGTGTACCTCCGGAGCCCGGAGGCCAACGGGGGCTCGTCCGTGAGCCCGAGGCAGCCGGACGCCATGAGGACGGCCGGCGCGAGCGCGGCGGCAGCGAGCGCGCGGCGCCCCCCTGTGATCCTGCGCATGAGACGGCCGATCGGTCCCGGTCAGCCCGGGTAGGGATACGCCAGCGCCTCCTCGCGCCGGGCGAACAGGCCGATGACCAGCAGGCCGGCCGCGATCCCGAGCACGCCGTCGCCGAGGTAGAGCAGCGCGGGGAGCGCCGAGGTGGCGCCGGCCACGCCGATCAGCGTGCCCGTGAGGACCGCCAGACCGGGTACGGGCAGCGTGGCCAGAAGGCTCCGTCGCGCCGGCGACGACCGCCCGCGCAGCGCGCCCGCGGCCACGACCATGACCGCGCTGGTGACGAACCACGGAAGATGGATGCGGAGCGCCTGGTCGGTCATTGGCATCGACGCGCCGGCCACGACGCGGGGCGTCAGCCGGATCATCACCGCGATCCCGGCGAGAAGCACGAGAAGGGCGCCGCCCCAGGCACGCAGCAGACCCGGCATCATCCGTTCACCTCGATCGAACCGACGATGTGGTCGACCGTCCTCTTGTCCAGACCTCCGCGCCGCCAGATCACCCGTACGGCGTGGATCTGCGCGTCCGGCGCGAGGATGGCGACGTCGACGGCCTGGCACGGCCCCTTCTTCACATCGGTGAAGGTGTAGTCGACGCGGGTGGCCGCCTTCGCGCCCTTGACGTCGACCGGCCCGGTGTGGGTCCGGTGGTAGCCGGTGGTGTTCATCTGAGGCCCGGCCTCGACCGTGTCGACCAGGATGTCCTTGCTTCCCTTGCTGGCCCCGGCGAGGAGGTTCTCCAGGACGTCCACCTCGGCGCCCTGGTCCGGCGACGACGCCGTCGCGGTCATGGTCTTCGACGGCGCGGAACCGGCCGTCCAGTTCGCCGGGCGGGCGACCGAGACGTTCGTGCCCTTCGCCCTGGCGAAGCCCGGCGGCGTGCCGCCCGTCGGGTCTGCCGACGAGCACGAGGAGCACGCCGCCGCGAGCAGCGTTCCGGCGAGGAAAGCCTGGCACAGTTCGATCCGGCGCATGATGCCTCCTTCAGCTCGCACCGGCGCATTCCGGCCACTGGACGAAATTGCGCTGACCGTTCTGGGGCCCCTCGAGATATTCGGAGGCCACCAAGTGCGTCCTGTCGTGCTCGTACCCGGCATCGATCCCGAAGGTGAAACCCTCGCCGGCCTCCAGGCCGATCCCGTACTCGTCGACGTCGCCCGCATAGGTGTTGCGGGTGACCACACCCTGCTCGTAGATCAGTTTGTCGAAGGGGCTCGCCCCCGGCCCGGGATCCCGGGTGGAGTAGCCTCCGCTCGGATCGAACGCGTTCCGCACCGTCTGCAGGGGCATCAGGAAGGCGTTGTCGAGAATCCACTGGTCGCCGATGGCCCGAGTGGAATCGTCGAAGCCGACCGTCGTGGTCGTGGTGGTCACCTTCTTTTCCGAGTTCTTTTCCGAGCCCTTCTTCTTACCCGGCACCTTGTAGCCCTCGCTGCCGGACTCCTCGTGCGTCGTGACCCAGGTGATGCTCACCAGCTTGCCGTCCTTGTCGCGGGTCACCTTCGTCTGACCGACATAGGACACGGAGCCGGACGGGCCGTACCCGAGCGCCTTCCCGCCTCCCTTCACGCTCCCCTGGACGGTGAAGACGACCGATGTACGGGGATAGGACGGGTCCGACGGATTGGTGGGATTGTGATCATCCTTGATGATCGAAACCCCGTCTCCGATCTTGCCTTCCACCTCGACGCCGGTCCCGATGTCCGTGACGGACTTCTCGCCGTTCTCACCCGTCTGGAACTTGCCGAACTTGGCCCCGAAGCTGGCGAGGCCCTCGACGTTCACGTCCCACTGCCGGCTGTCCGGATCACGTGTGCTCGGCTTCCATCCGGTGATCTTGTCAACGCCCCACACGAGCGGGCTCAGACGCTCGGCCTCGCGCCGTCCCCAGTCCAGCTTCATCTTGCCGACGAAGTCGTCGGCGTCCTTCGCATTCGCGAACGACCAGGTGTCGCCGTACTTGAGCCCGACCGCGCCTTCGACGTTGCCACCCGCGTGCAGGCCGTAGTCCTTTCCCCCGACGTTGAACTTCAGGCCCTCCTTGCCCACCACACCGAGCCGGTAGTCGACCGGAACGACCATGACCTTCACGCGGCCGTCCGCGGTCGTGATGCGCAGCAGCTGGAAGTTCTCCCCGACCTTGACACTGAAGACGGTGACGGACCCGCCGATCTTGCTGGAGTCCTGTCCGGTCACGCAGGCGGCCGTCGGGGGTTTGTAGGTGAACGGCTTACGCTCACAATCTCCGGTGCCGCCGCTGACCGCGTTGAAGATCTTGCAGAGGGCGACCTTCGCCTCGTCTCCCACCGGATTGGGGATGACCAGGGTGGCCGCGGCGACGATCAATGCCACGATCAGCAGCAGCGCCACGTACTCGATCGTCGAGGCGCCGCGGTCCGTCCTCCGCCGCTCACACATGACAGGCGACGCTACGAAAACACGAGCCGGGCTCCCAGGGCCCCGGGACCCATTGTCGGGCCCATGTTCACCGGGCCTGGGACCGGTGCTTGCAAATGCGGGCCACCGGTGGTGAATATGAAGGCCGGCGGAGGTGATCAGGATGGTGCTGCCCTTAATCCTCTTGGGCGCTCTCGGCGCGCTCTCCCTCTTCGGCGGGGCGCGAACCCTGCGGGAGGCCCGCGGTTTCCGTTCCCGGGCCCGGCGCACATCCGGAATAATCCTTGGAATCCACACGGACCGGCACAATGATCAGCAGACGACCTATCCGGTCCTTCGCTTTCACACGATCGAGGGCGCCGAAGTCGAGACGACCTCCAACGTCAACGAGGGACCGTTCTACCTGACGCGAATGCGCGGGCGTCAGGTGCCGGTGTTGTACGACCCGGCCGATCCGCGAAAGGCGTGCATCGACGGCCGCTCGGGACGGGGTCAGGTACGCAGCGGATACGGCATCATCGGGCTGGGGGTCGTCTTCCTGCTGGCCGCGACCGGTTATGTCGTGTTCACGTTCTTGTGATCCGGCGCACCGGCGGACACGGCGGCCTATCCGACGGTGACGTTCCCGGCGGGAAGGGTCAGCGTGTCCCAGGAGAACTGGACGTCGACCGCGCGCACGCTCGCCGGCACCTTGTAGACGTCGACGAAGGTCGCGCCGGCGCCCGGCGCGACGGCCTGGGTGCCGTGCAGGTCCTGCCGCAGTGAACTGCACACGCACGCGCCCGCGCCGTCGCGTGAGGGCCAGTAACGCGTCCTGCCGGCCCGGTCGAGCAAGCTGACCCCGGAGGTGTTGATGCCGTCGGTGTACTCCAGGGAGGCCCACTTGTCGAGCCGCGACTGGATGGGCTGTTCGGCGCCGCCGACGCCCGTGGCGGTCCAGACGAGCGTCACCAGGCCGCTCGGATCGCGGTGCAGTTCGTTGATGTCGAAGCGGATGTTGCCGGCCTCCTCCTCGACGTCGATGCCGGTGTGGACGCGCGGTCGCAGTGTCGCGAGGACGGGGAGTCTCGCGCCGGGTGTCCAGGGCGCCGGCGGGCCGGCGGTCGCCGCGGGCGGCCGGGCCTGCGGCACGGGCTTGGCGAAGGTGATGGTGACGCGCCGGTTCCGCTTGCGGCCGGCCTCGTCGTCGTTCTTGGCGATGGGGTGCTGTGAGCCGTGCCCGGCCGACCGGTAGGTGATCCCCCTACGGGTGACCATGGCGGTGAACGCGGTCTGGACGGCCTGGGCCCGCCGTTCCGACAGCGGCTGGTTGACCGCGTCGTCACCGCTGTCGTCGGTGTAGCCGTCGATCCTGACCAGGTCGCCCTTTGACGCGTCGATCTGGCGGGCGACATTCCCCAGCACCGCCCGGGCCTTGGACGTCAGGTCGGCCTTGTCGTAGGCGAACAGCACGTCGGCCGACAGGCGTACGGTCCGGTTGTCGCCGTCCTCGTCGACGGCCTCGTCCGCGGACTCACTCGAGTCGATGAGCGGGCGGATCGTCGGCCGCCCTAACGCCGCCTTGGCGGGGTCGAGGCTCTGGTCCGGCGCCGGTGGCGCCTGTCCCTTCCTGATCTCCGCGTCCGCGAACGGGAGGGCCCGGGGCACCCACACGGTGACGCGGTTCGTCTGGGGAGGCGGCGCCGGGAACACCGCGTAGACGTCCAGGGCCTGGCCGGCGGCCAGGTCGCCGGTGCTGTCGCTGCACAGGCAGACGCCGGTGCCGGTCGTGAGCGGGTAGTAGGCCTTGTCGGCCGCGCCGTCCAGCAGGGCGATACCGCCGGCTCCGCGCTCCTCCGCGCCCTTCTTCGGAGCCGAATCACTCAGCACCCCGGCCATCCCGATCGACTCCCGGCCGTCGTTGACGACCCGCAGCCGTGCCGTGACGGTGTTGTTCGCGGTGCGTCTCAGCGCGATCAGGTCGACGTGCGCCGGCCCCTCGTCCAGCGCCATGGGCTCGGCCGCGATCGCCTTCTCGTTCGCGGCCTTCCCGCCGCCTGCCGTAGTGCTCTTTCCGCCGTCCGGCTTCTTGCCGCCGCTGCAACCGGCCAGCGCCAGCACAGACGCCAGCATGGCCGCGCAGAGGCGCGTGAGAGGTGTGTCGGCCGAGAACCGCACCCTGCCGGGGACGGGTCCTTCTGCATGCGTCTGCATCATTGCCTTTCGTCACTGGCCCACCGGCGGACAGCGGACAGAAAAGCGCGATGGTGGAGACAGCCGGACTCGGCTCTCTCCACCATCGCGCCGGTGGTCTCTTGCCTTTACTTCCCGAAGATCTTGTTGAGGGCGTCTCCCGCCTTGTTCTTGACGCGCTCGTCGATTTTCGCCGCGTGGATGGCGGCGACGATCAGGGCGACAACGAACAGCAGCGCGACGTACTCGATGATGCTGGCACCGCGGTCCTCGCCGGCGTAACGCCTGCGCACGCTCTCGGCCTTGCCCTGGACGAAGGTGGCGAGTGTCACATAAAGCGGAATCATGCGGTTCATTTCCTTGGCCTTCCGTCCCCGTTTTCCGTACCGCCTTTTCAATAAGGAAGGTACGGATCGGCCGACGTCGTTCCCAGGGCCCGGTGACCCACTTTCCACCAGGGCGGGGGCCCATCCCCGGCTGGGCCCTGAGTCCCAGGAGGCTCCCGGTCACTGCCAATCCTCCTGCCGTGTTCCCGAGCCGAGCCACAGCGCGATCGCGGCCGCGCGAGTGGTCACTCCGAGCTTGGCGTAGATGTGATTGACGTGATTCTTGATCGTCTTTTCGGCGAGGAAAAGGCGTGCGGCGATGGTGCCGTTCGAACACCCCCGCGCGACGAGTTCCATGACCTCCGTCTCCCGGGCCGAGAGGCCGAAGCGGGCGCCCGACGGCTGTGGCGGCGCGGTCGCCTGGTCCCGTACCGCGCCGACGAGCACGGCCGCCGCGGCCGGGGAGAGCGGGTTGGCTCCGCGCGCGACCTCGTGCACGGCCTCGAGCAGTTCTTCGGGGGTGAAGGTGCCGTGCACCAGATAGCCGGCGGCGCCGTTCCCGATGGCGGCGCGGATGGTCTCCGGCGTGTCCGTGTAGGTCAGCATGAGCACCCGTGTCGTCCTCGCGATCTCCCGCGCCGCCGTCACACCGTCCATCAACGGCATCCGCACGTCAAGCAGCACGAGGTGGGGGCGCAGCCGTTCGGCGAGTACGACGGCCCTCTCCCCGTCGCGCGCCTCTCCGACCACCTCGACTCCCCCGGCCTCCAGCAACGAGACCAGGCCGGAGCGTACGACCGCGTTGTCGTCGGCGACCACCACCCGGAGGGTCTCCACTCACGCCACCCCCGCCGCGGTGAGGTCGTCCGGTGCCACCCGGCCGGCCGGCAGCCGGACGGTCACCGTGGTGCCCTCTCCGGGCCTGGAGACCACCGAGACCACTCCGCCGGCGCGCTCGCCACGCTCCTTGAGGCCGAGGAGCCCGTAGTGCCCTTCTCTCGCCAGGTCCTCCAGGCTCTTCAGCCGGAAGCCCCGGCCGTCGTCGCTGATGGTGAGCACGATCGCGTCGCGCTCGCCGCCGAGCCGGACCAGGACCGACATCGCCTCCGCGTGCCGGGCCACGTTCGCCAGTGCCTCCGAGCAGATGGCCACCACCTCGTAGCACTCACGCGGCGGGAGGGCGACCGCGGGATCGATGTCACAGCGAAGGCCGACGCCGTGTTCCTCGCGCCAGCGGTTCGCGACCGCGCGGACGGCCAGCGGCAGGGGCAGCGTGGCGCTGTCGTCCCGCAGCCCGGTGATGAGGTCGCGCATCTCGCGTGAGGCGATCTCGACGCCCGCCGCGATCCGGCACGCCTCGGCGGCGGCCCGGTCGGGGTCGCGCCTGGTCCACATCGGAAGCGCCCCTGCGGCCAGGGCGATGCCGCGCAGCGTCTTGGCGAGCGAGTCGTGCATCTCGCGGGCCAGCCGCGCGCGCTCCTCGGCGGTGGCCGCCGCCGCCTGCGCCTCGGCCTGGTCGTCGATGAGCTTGCGGAGCGCCGTGCCGGCGAAGCCGATCAGCGGATAGAAGAGGGGCTGGCCGATGACCGCCTGGAACGTCATGTCCGCCGCCGGCATCGAGACCGCGGCGAGCGTCAGGTAGTACCAGAGCACCTGCACCACCGAGATGGCCACCATGCCCGGCCAGCGGAAGAGCAGCCCGGCGACGGCGGCGGTGATCACCGTGGACAGGAAGTACGGCCCGGTGACCCCGCCGACCTCCAGCACCGTGAACGAGGCGGCGACGTCCACCGCGACCAGGACCGGGTGCGCCAGCAGGTCCGACACGATCCGCTGCCAGTACCGCGCGGCGATCCAGGAGAGCGCGGCGAGGCAGACCAGCAGCACGAGCGACGCGACCTCATGTGTGGGCAGGAGCGCCAGCAACGCCACCGCTGCCGTGAGGGTTCGCAGTTGCATGAGCATCCGGAACGCCGCCCCGACGCGGGCGGGCACGGCCGGTGCCGCCCGGCCGCGGTGTTCAGCCGAAGAAACCACCGAGATCAGCCCCCGAGGAGTAGAACATTCCGCCCACGACGATCGCCATGATCGACGGAAGGGTGAGAGCCGCCGAGACGGCCGTGATGCGGGGCGTGGTGCGCTGCGCCTTGCGTTTGGCCCACTGAGCCGACTCCCGTCGCATGTCGACGCCGATGTCGATGAGCGCCGTCGACAGCGGGGCACCGAGCTCCTCCGCCTGCAGGATGGCGGTGACGAACTGGCTGAGCGCCTCCGCGCTGTTGCGCCGGCGTAGATCCTCGAACGCCTCACGGCGCGGTGTGCCGAGCTCCATCTGCCGCAGCGCGACGGTGAACTCGTCCGCGAGGGAGCCGGGCATGCTCTCGGCGACCCGGGCCAGCGCGTGCCGGAAGCCGAGTCCGGCCGACACCGTCACCGCGAGGACGTCGAGGAAGTCCGGGAGGGTGCGCTGGATCGCGTCCTGGCGCTGCCGCATGCGCACCGCGAGCAGCAGTTCGTTCTGACCCGCGCCACAGACCACGACGAGTCCGAGGAAGCGCTGGCCGCCGAGGATGAACAGGACGCCCGGTACGAGGAACATGACGAGCAGGCCGGCGGTCTGCCGGGCATAGGACTCGACCGTCATGTTGCCCGGCCGGCCCGCCGCGTCGATCCGCCGCCGGATCTTCAGCCGCCACGGTCCTAGCAGTTCCAGCATCGGCCGGGTGAACGGCCGGCCGGCCACGTCGGCGACCCGGTTCAAGATCGTGCCCTCGGGCCGCCGCCTGCTCTTCTTCGCGGCCGGCAGGAGGTCCGGCGCGATGCGCTCCCCCGAGCGCATCAACGCGAACCCCTGGACCGCCAGGACGACGCAGAGAGCCGCGCCCCCGGCCATCAACAGCACCGCCATGACAACCTCACACGTCCACTCGGGTGATGCGCCGGATGATGATCAGACTGACGGTGAAGAGCGCGGCGCCGACCCCGAGAATGATCTGGCCGGGGAGGTGTTCGCTCATGGTGCGCAGCACGCCCGGCGAGACGAGGTTCACCAGGAACAGGATCCCGACGCCCATCGCGCCGATCGCCCAGTTGGTCACGACCGCCTCGCCCATGATCGTCTTGACCTCGCGCCGGATCTCCTTCCGGTCCTCCAGCGTGCCGGCGATGCTGCGCAGCGCGGTGACCAGCGAACCACCGGAGCGCGAGGACACGATCAGCGTGCTGACCAGCACGGCCAGCTCACGCGACGGCAGCCGGTCGCCGAGGTCGCGCAGCGCCTGGTCCATGGGCTGGCCCAGCCGCAGGGCGTCGGCCGTACGCCCCAGCTCCGCGCCGGCCGGATCGTCGAGCTCATCGGCCGCCATCTCGATCGCCGTACGCAGCACCAGGCCCGCCGAGGAGGCGTTCGACAGCACGCGGGCCAGCTCCGGCAGCTGGCCGATGAACTCCTCCCGCCGCCGGGTCTCCTGGCGGCGCAGGTACGCGAAGAACAGGAAAACGGTGCCCACGCCCGCCGCGACGCCGAACACCGGGGCCAGGTACGTACCGATGAGGTACAGCGCGACGACGAAACCCATCGCCATCAGCAGCAGGAAGGTGGAGACACGGGTGCGCATGCCGGCCGCGGTGAGACGCCGGCCGACGAGGCGGCCGAAGTCGGTGCGGCGCAGCCAGGTGTCGAGCCGGCCGAGGAGGCTGTCGGCACGCCGTTCGACCTCGTCGAGCGACGTCCGCCCGCGGAGCCTGCGCCGCTGCTGCCAGCCCATCGCCATGTCGAGCACCCCCCACGCCGCGGCGACGAGGGTCACGGCCAGGACCACCAGGATGGCCGGATAGGGCAGTGTCATGTGATCTCCCGCAGCAGTGACTCGTCGTCGCCCACGCCGAACGCCGGAGGGATGCTCTCGCCCGCCTCGAAGAGCCGGGCGGCGAGGACTCTCGGGACCGGGTGATGGTGGTAGGCGCCGCGCAGCACGCGGTCCGGTCCGATCGGCTCGGGGACGAACCGCATCACGCTCTGGAGCCGGAAGGTCTCCCGGCGGCGCGACGCCACCGCGGCGATCTCCCAGACCCGCCGCGACCCGTCGGAGCCGCGACCGAGGTGGACCACGACGTCGACCGCGCTGTTGATCTGGTCTCGTACGGTCTCGAAGGGCAGCCGTACGTCGCTCATGCTGGCCATCGTCTGCAGGCGGTAGATCGCGTCATCGGCCGAGTTGGAGTGCACGGTCACCATCGAGCCTTCGTGCCCGGTGTTCATGGCCTGGAGCATGTCCAGCGTCTCCGGGCCGCGGACCTCTCCGACGATGATGCGGTCGGGCCGCATGCGCAGGGAGTTGCGGACCAGGTCGCGGACGGTCACCTGGCCCTTGCCCTCGATGTTCGGCGGACGGCTCTCCAGCCGGATGATGTGCTCCTGCGCGAGCTGGAGCTCGGCGGAGTCCTCGATCGTCACGATGCGCTCGCCGTTCGGCACGAACGCGGACAGGGCGTTGAGCATCGTCGTCTTGCCGGTGCCGGTGCCGCCGGAGACCACGATGTTCATCCGTGCCCGGATGAACGAGGCCAGCAGGACCGCGCTGTGCGGGTCCATGCTGCCGGCCTCCACGAGCTCCTCGATCGTGTACGCGCGGGGGAACCGCCGGATGGTCAGCACGGGCCCGACCAGCGAGAGCGGCGGGATGATGACGTTGACGCGCTCTCCGGTCGGCAGCCGCGCGTCCACCATCGGGCTGGACTCGTCCACGCGGCGGTTCACCTGGGCGACGATGCGGTCGATCGTCTGGAGGAGCTGATCCTCGTTGGCGAACGTCGTCTCGATGCGCTGCAGCCGCCCGGCCCGCTCCACGTAGACGTCGTCCGGCCCGTTGACCATGATCTCGGTGACCGACGGATCGGCGAGCAGCGGTTCGAGCACACCGAGCCCGAGAGCCTCGTCCACCACCCGGCGGACCAGCGCGCCGCGCTCGCTCGCCGACAGGACCGGTCCCTCGCGGCTGACGATGTGCCCGGCGACCTTCTCCAGCCGGGCGCGCCGCTGGGCGAGGTCGAGGTCGGCCAGCTCGTCGAGGTTGATCTCTTCGAGGAGCCGCTGACGCCACAGCGCCACGCCCCCGGCGCTCGCCTTCTCCCCGGCGGACCGGCTGTCCTCGATGCGGTCTTTCAACGCCATCGCTCACCCCACCGGCATGTGGACCGTACGGTCGATCGTGAAGTCGAGCGGTGCCCCCGGCCAGAGCACCGGGATGTCGGCCCGGACGTGGCAGTAGACACCGTCGTCCCGCCAGCCGCCGACGACCTTCCTGCGGTTGATCCAGCCCGGCATCACCCCGAGTGCCGAACCGCGACAGGCGCCGGCGTCCTGGCGCTGGCTCGCGACACGAGCGCCGGTACGAGCGGCGTTCTCCACGCGCTCGACCGTCATGCCCGACATCAGACCCTCGAAGGCGAACAGGATGACGGCCAGGGCGACGGGGAAGACCGCGATGTACTCGGTGATGGCCGCCCCGCGGTCGCGGTGACCCTCGCACCCGGGCCCGCGGCGGAGGCGGCGCCCGCTCGCGTTCACCGGGCGCCCTCCTCGTAGACGATCCGGGACCTGGTACTGACGCCCCACGAGGTGTGCCAGCCGGGCAGCATCGCCGGGGTGTCGATGGTGACCTTCACGTACCCCTGGTCCACGGCGACGTGGAAGTGGTCCTTGTCTCCCCAGGGCCCGGACACTCGCGCGACCGCCCGGCGATCGACCTCCGCGCGCGCCTGGGGCGTGTCGTAACCGAGGACTGCCACCGCGCGCGCGGCCTCGTTGGCCGCGTGACTCGAGTACATCGAGGTGAGGCCGATGAGAATGAACTGCCAGACCAGCAGCAGGAGCAGGCCGAGGAACGGCAGGAGCGCGGTGAACTCGGTGAGGGCCACGCCACGGTCGCCGCGCATGCGCCGGCCTTCTCCGTCGCCTGCGAAGAGACCGATCTCGCGGGCCACGCCGCCGATCGCCCTGCGGTAGTCGCCTCCCTCGACCGCCTTCGGCGAGCCGGTGTTGGCCGCCTCCTCCAGCGCGCGGTACGACGCCGGAACGGTCGTTCTCAGCATCGGCAGGCCGAGCACCTTGCGCGCGAAGTCCGGCTGCACCTCGTTGCGCCGGTCGGTCCGTACGAGCACGACCGACAGTTCCTCGTCCTTGCGGACCTGCAGCCGTCCCCACATCCTGGTCAGCCGCTGCACCGCGCGCAGGCACGGCAGGTCGGGCGTGGCGGTCACCAGGACGGTGTCGGCCAGCTCGATCGCCACGGCACTCGCCTCGGTCATGTACGCGCCGCAGTCGGCGATCACGTAGTCGTACCGGCCGCGCAGGCCGCCGAGGATCTGCCGGGTGGCGCGCGCGGGCACGTCCTCTGCCTGCTCGCCCTCGGCCGGCGCCATGAGGACGTGCGGGCCATCGCGGTGCACGTAGATCGCCTCGGCCAGAGTGGTGCCGTCCAGGTCGGCCGCCGCGGCGACCAGGTCGGCGATGCTGCGCCGGGGGGTGATGTCGAGGTAGCTGGGGATGTCGCCCTTCTGCAGGTCCATGTCGACGATGCAGACCCGCTTGCCCGCGGCCACCACCGCCAGCGCTAGCTGGACCGTGAGCGTGGTGGTGCCCGTGCCGCCCTTGGCTCCGCACAGCGCCACGACCGTCCCCGCCCGTGCCGCCACCGTGCCGGCGTGGGCCGGGTCCAGGTGGCGCCGCATCGTACGGGACCACTCCGACGCCGATCCGATGCGGCTCTGCAGCTCGGCCTGGGTCGGCCGGCTCGACACGACACCGCGCGCGCCCGCCTCCATGGCCGCGCTGTAGGTCTCCGCGCTGGCGTCCTCGGCGATGAGGACCACGGCCAGCTGGGGATGGCGCATCGCGAGCTCGCGGATGAGGTCCATCGCGGGCAGGCCGTCGATCTCCTGGTGGACCAGCACGACGTCGAGGGCCGGGTCCTGGCCCGCGGCGCCGACCACGTCGGCGGAGGTCCCCTCGACGGCGACGATCGCGATGTCGGCCAGCTCGGCGATCTGGGCGCGCAGTGAGGCGGCGAGACCGCCGTCGGCGCCGAGCAGGACGCGTACGCTCATCCCGGCCTCACCTCGCGACCGGCGCGGCGCACACGGGAGCCAGGACCTGGCCCGCCCCGTCGCCGCGTCCGCCGATCAGGGCGAGCCGTACCTTCGCCGCGAAGCTCTCCGCGTATGTGAGCTTGATGCTGTCCTGTGCGGCCAGGGCGAAGGTGATCGGCACGACCTGACTGATGTCGTTGGGGTTCTGCCCGCGCTCGCTCTGCATGCGGCCGACGTTGATGACCCGCGCGCCGCTGATCACCCGCACGGCGCACGACTTCTGCACCGTGCCGTTCTGCTGCTGGAAGGACGCGTAGATGTCGACGAGCATCCCCGGCTGGACCTTGCCCGCGACGCCGGTCTCCGCGTCGATCATGATCGCGATCTCGCGCTGCCCGGACTGGAGTGTGGGGGCGTTGACGAACATGCCCTTCTCCAGGAGCGCGCCCTGCGGGACGTCCGTCGCGGCGACCTTCCCGGCGAGTTCTTGCAGGTCGGTGAGCATCACCTCTTTCGGCATTCCCTCCGCCGCGACCTGGATCCTTCGCACGGCGCTCTCATCGACCGGGTCGTACGCGGCGACGGGCCGGGTCAGCTGGAGTACCGAGACCTTGTCGCGTACCTCGGCGCGTACCGAGCCCACATAGCCGACGATGCTCACGAACACGACGATCGCGCCGACGGCCGCCAGGATCAGCAGCACGGCTCCGCGGCGCTGGCGGGGATTCATCCGGCTTCCTTTCAGGAGTCTCCATGGCACCGGGTGCCCGGTCAGGGGTGGTGGGAGTTCTGCCGTGACGGGTACGCGGCGCCCTCCGGGCGCGCGACGGCACTGGGTGGGCCGGCCATGAGCCGCTCTCCGGAGGAACGGTCGCCCTCCGGGGCCGCCGGGGGTCTCGGCGCCGGAGCGGGCCGGGGTGACGTCTGTGGTCGTGGTGGTACGGGAGGCGGGACGGGCGGGGGTTCCGGACGCGGAGCCGCCGGAGGCCGCGGGCCTGCGGCGGGCCCGGGGCCGTTTCGCGCCGGCATGTCGTTCTGGAGCATGCCGCAGACGGCGCAGACCTCCAGCGACGTGGGTTCTCCGCACCAGCGGCAGAGCCAATAGCGTGTGGAGCGGACGAAGTGCGGAAGCGCCTGGGGGTGCCCGCTGAATGCGACGAACTCCATGCATTTTCGGGTGCCCCAAAAAGCATTTCCGAGCGGTTGATAGGCGACCGTCTTAATCACCTACGGCCGCAGTGCCGACATCAACTCGCGGTCAAAGCCGGCGAAATTCGAGTCCTGTGAAGCGATGAGGAGATGGACCGGGTCGGCGGGCCGGAAGTCGACCGCCGAGAGGCGATCACGCCCCGAGATCCGCTCCACTCCGGGCTTCGGCGCCGCCCAGGCGACAAAGCCCGAGCCCGGCGAGTAGGAGGCCACGTGGTCGGCGAGACGGGTTTCGATGTGCTCGAGCCTGGCCACGCTCGCGAGGCGGGCGCCGGACAGGATCTCGGTCTCCAGGCGCCGGCCGAGCCCGGCGAGATGCCCGAGCCGCAGGTACGGGGTCGAGCACGATAACAGGTCCGCCACCAGTGAGAACGCCAGTGGCGGGAGGTTCAGGCCGACGCTCGCGACCCGGTCGGAGTCCAGCACTCCCCGGGTCAGCCGGAGCAGACGCCGGGCCGGGTCCGCCTGCCAGCGGGGATAGACGGCGAGGATGCCGCCGGGCGCGACGGATAAGGATCGGTCGACGAGGTCGAGGAAGCCGGGAGCGGCGTCGTCGGGCGTGGCGAGCCCCGGTCCCCGCAGGGCCGCCATTTTCGCGAAGTGGCCCGTGGCCGGGATGTCCCCGAGAACAATAATGATCTTCGCCGGTGCCCCCGCCATGGCGCCCCTTTCTGCGATCGATCATCTAACGATCTTTGATGGTCGTTAGATGTCAAGTTTCGGCGTCTGGTTCCAACTAGCGCAGATTGGCCGTCGCGCCCCCCGCTCCCCTAAGCGCACAGATGGTGGCACGATGTCGTGTCCGGCACAAGCATTTTGTGTTAGGAAGCAGCATTTGTCGGCATTTGCTCTGTCGTGCTGCTCTTCTCGCTCGCGCCCAGCGACGGCGGCCTCACGGGGCGGCCGGTACGGGCCGCCTCCTCAGCTCGCCAGGATGCCGACGAGCGCCCCGGCCAGCATGAACGGCCCGAACGGTATCTCGGTCTCGCGCGAGCCCCGGCGCGTGGCGAGCAGGACGGCGGCGTACAGGCCGCCGAGGACGAACCCGCCCAGCACTCCCAGCCACCAGGCGGGTGCGCCGAGCCAGCCGAGGTAGAGCCCCAGCACGCCGGACAGTTTCACGTCGCCCCAGCCGATCGCCCCGGGCGCGAACAGGTGCTGCACGGCGTACAGCGCCCACAGCACGGCGAGCCCGATCAGCGCGTGCCCGAGCCGTGCGTAACGGCCGCCGGCGAGCGCCGCGACGCCCAGCAGCGCCGGGCCGATGAGATAGGAGGGCAGGGTGTACGGGTCGGGCAGGCGCTTGACCGCGACGTCGACGAAGGCCAGCAGCGAGCCGACGGCCGCGAGGTAGAGGTAGGCGGGCAGTTCGGCGTGGCCGCCCAGCCGCCAGGCCAGCGCGCCGGACGCGGCGGCCATGGTCACCGCGATGCCGGGCCGGGCCCAGCTTGAGGGCCGCTCGAAGTAGCGCTCCGCCAGGGGCGCGGCGAGCCAGCCGGCGACCGCGCCGCCGAGGGTGCACAGCGGCACCAGCCAGTCGACCACAGATCCTCCCGATAGCCCGATCGGAGGATAGCGGTCCCCTGTGACGGTCAGACGAAGACCAGGGCGACGAAAATCAACAGCGCGGGGACGACCGGGAGCAGGCCCTGGACGATCGCGGGCAGGTCGCGGAAGCCCGCGCGGCGGCGCAGCAGGGCCAGCCCGATCACGGCCACGACCGCCCACAGCGCCATCACGGGCAGGACGAACAGCAGGAAGAGCCGCGCCGTCTCGGCCGGCGAGAGCGCGCAGCCGAACCCCAGGCCCTCGCACTGCCCCGGCGGCACGCTCTTGTCGCCGAAGAGGCCGTACAGCTCGAGCGCGACGGGGGGCAGTGCCGCGAACGCGAGCACCATCACGTACGGGAGCGCCCCACGACCGCTCGCCCGCTCAGTACCGCCCATAGCAGGCATTATCCCCACCTGACCTCGCCCCGGCCGTACATCGGCCTGCCCGTTATCCACAGAGAGGTCCGCAGCCCGCGCGAGGCACCATAGAGTTGGCTCATGGTGGATGCCGGATCAGTCGTTGACCTGCTGAAAGACGCTCGCGATCGGCGCAGTGCCGCGTTGATCCTCGAACTCGACCTGACCGACGGGATCGTGGAGGGGCAGCCCGCCGACCCGGTGTCGACGCTGCTCAGCATGCGCCGCACCCATCTGCGCGACGTGCTGGGCGGCCTGCGCCGGGCGCGTACGGACCCGCGGGTCAAGGCGCTCATCGTCAAGATCGGCGGGCAGCGCGTCGGCCTGGCGATGGCCCAGGAACTGCGCGACGCGGTTCGCGCGTTCCGCGACTCCGGAAAGCTCACGGTCGCCTGGGCCGAGTCGTTCGGCGAGGTCAGCCGCGGCACCGTTCCCTACTACCTGGCGACCGTCTTCGAGCGGATCTACATGCAGCCCTCCGGCGACCTGGCGCTGACCGGCGTCGCGCTGGAGGAGCCCTTCTTCAACGAGGCCCTCGGCAAGATCGGGGTCACGCCGCGCTTCGCCAAGCGGCACGAGTACAAGACGGCCGCGAACACCTTCATGGAGCGCGCCTACACCCCTGAGCACGAGGAGATGTCGGGCCGCCTGGTCGCCTCGGCCGGCGAGCAGGTCGTCGCGGGCGTCGCCGAAGGCCGCGGGCTGCCGGAGGAGCGCGTGCGCGAGCTGATCGACCGGGCCCCGCTCCTCGGCGCCGAGGCGCTGGAGGCCGGCCTGGTCGACCGGCTGGCCTACCGCGACGAGGTGTACGCCGAGGTGCGCGCCGCGGTCGCCGACGAGAACGCCCGGCTGCGCTACGTCGCCCGCTACAACCGTACGCAGGGGCTGGCCAAGCGCCTGCCGCGCCCGCAACAGGACGCCCTCGCGCTCATCCAGGGGCAGGGCCCGATCCGGCTGGGCCGCAGCGGGCGCAGCGCCATGCCCGGCCAGGGCTCCTCGATCGGCTCGGAGACGATCGCGGCGGCCTTCCGCGCCGCGGTCAAGGACGACCGGGTCAAGGCGATCGTGTTCCGCGTGGACAGCCCCGGCGGCTCGTACGTCGCCTCCGACACGATCTGGCGCGAGGTCGTGCTCGCCCGCGAGGCCGGCAAGCCCGTGGTGGTCTCGATGGGCAACGTCGCGGCGTCGGGCGGCTACTTCGTCGCCGCGCCCGCCACCGTGATCGTCGCCCAGCCCGGCACGCTGACCGGCTCGATCGGCGTCGTGGTCGGCAAGCCCGTCATCGGCGACCTGCTGGAGCGCCTCGGCATCGGCCTGGGCAGCGTCGAGCAGGGCGCGCACGCCCGGATGTTCGCCCCGACGCGCGACTTCACCGAGGACGAGTGGACGCGGGTGAACCACTTCCTGGACCGGGTCTACGACGACTTCGTCGGCAAGGTCGCCGAGGGCCGCGACCTGCCTCGCGACCGCGTCGACACGCTGGCGCGGGGCCGCGTGTGGACCGGCGCGGACGCGCACGAGCGGGGCCTGGTGGACGAGCTCGGCGGGCTCACCCGCGCGCTGGAGCTGGCACGGAAGAAGTCCGGCCTGGCCGCCGACTCCCCCGTACGCGTGTACCCGCACGTCTCCCCCCTCGACCGGCTGCGCCCGGCCGACTCGAGCGAGGACCGTACTGCCGCCACGGCACGTCTGGACGCCTGGGGCCCGATGACCACGCTCGCGTCCCGCATCGGCCTCCCGTCCGGCGGCCCGCTCCTGCTCCCGGGCACCTGGGACCTCGCCTGACGGGGCGTGCGATAGTGGCCCGGTGATCGAAAAGGTTGCCGGGCGTGGGTGAGGTCGGCCCGCAGGACTTCACCGACGCGGTGGCGACGTTCGGGACCGGTGTCGTCGTCGTGACCGTGCGCGATGGGCGGGACGACATCGGGACCACGCTCACGGCGTTCTCCTCCGTCTCGCTCGAACCCCCGCTGGTGCTCGTCGCGGTGGCCGCCGAGTCCTACCTCACCGAGGTGCTGCGGCGCTGTGAGCGGTTCGCGGTGACCGTGCTCTCCGCCGAGCAGCGGGTCATCGCCGGACGGTTCGCGTCCGCGGGCCGGCCCAGCGCGCGGCTGCTCGTGGCCGGCGTCCCTCACCACCGCGGCACGCTCTCGGACGCGCTCATCGTGGACGACGGACGGGCCGCGCTCGAATGTGAGACGCGACAGCACTTCCCCGCCGGCGATCACGAGATCTTTCTGGCAGAAGTCCGTTCTGTCGATTATGTCGCTTTGAAGCGATCTCCGCTCATCCGTGTCGATCACCGTTACCGCTGACAGGATCGGCCGACCGGACAGTTCCGCGCTCCCATCGGCGAACGCCCGAAACCCCCTCCGACCACGTATGTCGCCCTGAATGGCGCGTGACAGCCACCATTACCCGATGTCACTTCCCTGATCCGCTGGGACAAGTTCACGAGCCATTAGTGACACTTGTCCCTAGGTTTCCCCTACCCGGCCTGCGAAGGTCTGTCTCGGAACGAACGGTCGGAATCGACCTTCTCCGAACAGCAGAGGACAGACCCGGTGGAAAAGCAGTACGAAGTGTATTGCCTGAAAGACAGGCTCTTCTACGACGTCCTTGACGGACAGGAGAGCCCGGCTTTCACCATCGTCGATGACCTGCTACCCGAGGGCTGGCAGCGAATCCAGCGTAACGAATGGATCGTCTACGTTCCCCCGGTCAGCGTGATCCCGTCCCAGGGCTGGAAGATCCACGTGTCCACCGGGCACGAGAACGCCTCTGACGTGCTGGTACGCGTCCGTGACTACTGCCTCCCCCGCGGGATCTCCTTCAAGCACCTGCGCAGCGTGAACATGCTCCTCATGCGCAATGCCAAATACTCACCGAGGGGCGCCAGCGGGAAACTCATCACCATTTACCCGCGTGATGACGCCGAGCTCGCGACCATTCTCGAGGAGCTCGGCGCCGAAATCGACGGCGAACCCGGCCCGTACGTTCTCAGCGACCTGCGCATCGGCGCCGGCCCGCTCTACGTCCGTTACGGCGGATTCACCGAGCGCTTCTGTGAGGACGAGACCGGCCGGCTCGTCGCCGCGATCGAGGACGGCGACGGACGGCTCGTCCCGGACCGCCGCGACCCGGTCTTCACGGTCCCGGCCTGGGTGACGCTGCCGGACTGCCTGGCACCGCACCTCGACGCGCGCAACGCCGTGACGATGACCGGAATCCCGTACGTCATCAAGGAGGCGCTGCACTTCTCCAACGGCGGTGGCGTGTACGCCGGTGAGGACACCCGTACGGGCCGGAAGGTGGTGCTCAAGGAGGGCCGGCCGCACGCGGGCCTGGCGGCCGACGGCGCGGACGCCGTCACGCGGGTCCGGCGTGAGCATGACATCCTCCAGCTGCTCGCCGGCATCGACGGGGTCCCCGCGGCCCTCGACTACTTCGTCGTGGGCGACCACCACTTCCTGGTCGAGGAGTTCGTCGAGGGAAAGCCGCTCAACACCTTCTTCGCCGAACGGCACCCGCTGCTGGACCCCGAGCCGGACCCGCAGGACCTGGCCGGCTACGCGGCCTGGGCGATGAAGATCTACGCCGCCACCGAGCGCATCATCCGGAAGGTGCACGCCCGCGGCGTCGCCTTCAACGACCTGCACATGTTCAACATCATGGTGGCGCCGGACGACACGGTCTCCCTGATCGACTTCGAGGCCGCGGCACCCGCGGCCGAGGAGCGCCGGCAGACGCTCGCCAACCCCGGCTTCATCGCCCCGCCGAACCGCCGGGGCACCACGATCGACCGCTACAGCCTCGCCTGTCTCAAGATCGCGCTGTTCGCCCCGTCGACCACCCTGTTCATGCTCGACCTGTCCAAGGCGGCTCACCTGGCGGAGGTGATCGCCGAGTGGTTCCCGGTGCCCGAGGGGTACCTCCAGGAGGCGGTCGACGAGATCACCCGGGGCGAGCCGGGCCGGCCACCGATCCCCCGGTTCGCTCCGGGTCAGCCCGGCTGGGAGGACGCGCGTACCGCCCTGAGCAGGGCCATCCTCACCAGCGCGACCCCGCAGCGCGACGACCGGCTGTTCCCCGGCGACATCCAGCAGTTCGGCAGCGGCGGGCTCGGCCTGGCGTTCGGCGCGGCAGGCGTCCTGTACGCCCTCGACGTCACCGGCGCCGGCGTCCTGCCGGAGCACGTGAACTGGCTGGCCGACCACGCGACCGACCCTCCACAGGGCACCGGGCTCGGCCTGTACGACGGCCTGCACGGCGCGGCGTACGGCCTCGCCCACCTGGGGCGGATCGACGCCGCCTCCAAGACCATCGACATCTGCCTCGGCGAACGCTGGGAGAAGCTCGGCGTCGACCTGCACGGCGGGCTGTCCGGCGTCGCGCTCAACCTGGACCATCTCGCCGACGCGCTGACGGCGCCCGAGCTGCGCGAGGCCGCCACGCGTGCCGCGCAGATCGTCGCGGACCACGTCCTGGCCGCCGAGGGCGTCCCGGCACGGCCCGGGCTGATGCGCGGCATGTCCGGACCGGCCCTGATGTTCATCCGGTTCTTCGAGCGCACCGGCGACACGAGCCTGCTCGCACTCGCGGCGCGCGCCATCGGACTGGACCTGGACGGGTGCGTGACCGACAAGAACGGCGCGCTGCACGTCCGCGACGGCTCGCGCGTCCTGCCCTATCTCGGACGGGGCAGCGTCGGGATCGGCATGGTCATCGACGACTACCTCGCCCACCGTGAGGACGAACGCCTCCGCGAGGCGCAGGACAAGATCCGCATTGCCGCTCTCACGCGGTACTACGCGCAGTCCGGGCTGTTCGCCGGGCGCGCCGGGATGCTGCTCCACCTCTCCCGGCAGCGCGACCCGCGGACCGCCATGCACGTACGCGACATGGCCTGGCACGCGCTCTCGTACGGCGGCGGGCTCGCCTTCCCCGGCGAGAACCTGCTGCGGATGTCGATGGACCTGGGCACCGGCACCGCCGGCGTGCTGCTGGCGCTCGGCGCGGCACTGCACGAGAGCCCGGTCCACCTGCCGTTCCTGACGGCACCAGAGCTTCCCGCGAGATCCCTCGCGGGGACGGCGACGACTCAGGCAAGGGGGTGACATGACGATGGCGCTTCTGGACATGCAGGGGATGGACACCACCCCGGGTGGCGGCGGTGGCGGCGGCGGCGAGAACAACAGCACGCTGAGCCTGCTCTGCCACAGCTCGCACAGCATCACGATCTGCCTCTGACGGGGCCGGTCCGGACCGAACTCTCACCCGACGAGGAGGTGACTTGACGATGGCGCTTCTGGACATGCAGGGGATGGACACCACCCCCGGTGGGGGCGGCGGCGGCGGCGAGAACAACAGCACGCTGAGCCTGCTCTGCCACAGCTCGCACAGCATCACGATCTGCCTCTGATGACTGCCCCGTGGCCCTGAGTGCCATGGCAGGGCCACGACAGCAAGGAGACCGATGACGGCGAGCGGGCTCGTGATTCGGACCATCCGCCACGGCGGGGTCTGGGCGAGCCTGCTCGCCGTCACCTCATTACTCCAGGCCGGGGCGGCCGTCCTCCTACCGGCGGTACTCGGCCGGGCGGTGGACGGCGTACTCGGCGGATCCACCGCCGTGACCTGGCCGGTCGCGTACGCGGGACTGGTCGCCCTGGCCATGACCGGCGACGCGCTGAGCGAGCTGTCCATCGGCGCGAGCACGGCACGGGCGACCGCACGGCTGCGGCACGGGTTCACCCGCCACGTCCTGGGCCTCGGCCCCGCGACCGGCCTGCCCGCCGGCGACCTGACGAGCCGCGCGGTCACCGCCACCGCCGACGCCGCGTACGCCCCGTCGGCCGCGATCCTGACGTTCACCGCGATCGTGCCGCCGCTCGGCGGCCTGATCGCCCTCATCCTTCTCGACCCCTGGCTCGCGCTCACCTTCGCGGTCGGCCTTCCGGTGATCGCCGCGCTGCTGCGGTCGTTCGTCCGCGACACCTCCTCGGTGGTCGCCCGGTACCTGGAGGCCCAGGGCCGGATCGCCGCCCGCCTGGTCGAGACGCTCGCCGGGAACCGTACGGTCGCCGCGGCCGGCACCGCCGAGCGCGAGACCGAGCGGGTCCTCGAACCCCTGCCCGAGCTGGCCGCGCACGGCCACACCACGTGGCGGATCCAGGCGACGATCTCCGGCCGCGGCACGCTCGCCGTCCCGCTGCTGCAGGTCGCGGTGCTCGCCGTCGCCGGCTACGAGCTGGCGCACGGCCGGCTGAGCACAGGCGGGCTGCTGGCCGCGACGCAGTACGCGGGCCTCGGCTCCGACATCGGCCCGGTGATCTCCCAGCTCGGCCGGCTGGCCCGCGCCCGCGCCGGCGCCGCCCGGCTGATCCCGGTGCTGGACCGGCCCCTGCCGGAGTACGGGCCGGCGACGCTGCCGGACGGGCCCGGGCGGCTGGAGTTCCGCGACGTGTCGGCGGCCTCGGTGCTCGGCCATCTGGACCTGGTCGTTCCCGGCGGCGGCTCGGTGGCCGTCGTCGGCCGGTCCGGGGCCGGCAAGTCGCTGCTGGCCGCGCTGGCCGGGCGGCTGGCCGACCCCGACGGCGGGCAGATCCTGCTCGACGGCGTACCGCTGGCGTCGCTGCGGCACGGCGAACTGCGGAACGCGGTCGGGTACGCCTTCGCACGTCCCGCGCTGTTCGGCGCCACTCTCGCCGACGCGATCGGCGGCAACGCCGAGCGCGCCGCGCGGTCGGCCTGCGCGGACCCCTTCATCCGGCGGCTGCCCCTGGGCTATCGCACGCCGCCGGCCGAGACGCCGATGTCAGGCGGAGAGCTGCAGCGCCTCGGCCTGGCGCGCGCCTTCGCTCACCCCGGGCGGGTACTCGTCCTGGACGACGCCACCTCCAGCCTCGACACCGTCACCGAGGTGCAGGTCGGCGATGTACTCACCCGTGACGGCCGCACCCGGTTGGTCATCGCGCACCGGGTCGGCACGGCGGCGCGCGCGGACCTGGTCGCCTGGATCGACGGCGGCCGGGTCCGCGCCTGCGCACCCCACCACGAGCTGTGGCCCGACCCCGGCTACCGCGAGGTGTTCGGTGAGTGAGAACCATCGCGTACGGGCTCGCCGCGTCCTGACCGCGGCGCTGCGCCGCAGACCGCGCGAGCTGTTGCTGTTCGGGCTCTGGTCGGCGCTGGAGGCGGCGCCGGTCCTGGTCTTCGGGCGCGCCGTCGCGGGCGCGACGGACGCGTTCCTCGCCCACCGGATCGAGACGGCGCTGGTGTGGCTGGGCATCCTGGCCGTCGCCGCGATGGCGGGCGCGCTGGGCGCCGCCCGGGCGTACGGGCCGCTGGCGGCCATCGTCGAGCCGCTCCGCGACGCGCTCGTGCGCCACGTCGTACGCGGCGCCGTGCACGAGTCGGTCCGTACGGGACGGCCCGGCGACGGCGCGGTCGCCCGCCTGACCCAGCAGGTGGAGATCGTACGAGACACGTTCGCGGGCCTGCTGATGATCGTCCAAGGGTTCGTGTTCACGCTGTTCAGCGCGCTGATCGGCCTGCTGACGCTGATGCCGGTGACACTCGCGCTGGTCGCGCCGCCGGTGGTGGCCGGGCTCGCGCTGTTCCTCGGCCTCGTCTCGCGCTCGATCACGCGCCAGCGGGAGCTGATCCTGGCCGAGGAGCGGATCGCCGAGTCCGCCACCGCGATGGCCGCAGGGCTGCGCGACATCACCGCCTGCGGCTCGGAGGAGGCGATCGCCGCCTCGGCGGGACGGCTCATCGACCTCCAGGCCGCGGCCGCCCGGTCGATGGCGCGGCTGGCGGCGGGCCGTACGGTGGCGCTCGCGATCGGCGGGCGGCTGCCGCTGCTGCTGATCCTGGCCGCCGCGCCCTGGCTCGTCCGGCACGGCGCCACGCCCGGCGTGGTGCTGGGCTCGCTGACGTACGTGCTGCAGGGCCTGTCCCCCGCGCTGAACACCATCGTCCGTGGCCTCGGAGGCAGCGGGCTGCGGCTGGCCGTGACGCTGGACCGCGTGATGGAGGCGGCCTCGGTCGCGCCGGTCACGCGCCCCGTGCGGCCGGCCGGCGGCGAGCTGTGCCTGCGCGGGGTGAGCTTCGCGTACGGGCCGGACGCCGAGCCGGTGATCGACGACCTGTCGCTGCGCGTGCCGGAGGGCGACCACCTGGCCGTCGTCGGCCCGAGCGGCATCGGCAAGTCCACGCTGTCGCTGCTGGGCGCCGGGCTGCTGACCCCGGCCCTCGGCCGGGTGACGCTCGGGGACGTGCCCGCCGGCGAGGCGGACCCCGACTCGCGCGTGCTGATCCCGCAGGAGGCGTACGTCTTCGGCGGGACGCTCCGGGAGAACCTCCGCTACCTGCGGCCGGGCGCCTCCGACCACGCGCTGGACCGGGCCGCGGCCGCGGTCGGCCTGGGGAAGCCGGCCGAGCGTCTCGGCGGGTGGGACAGCGAGGTGGACCCGGCCACCCTCTCGGCCGGCCAACGCCAGCTCATCGCCCTGACCCGCGCGTACCTGTCACCCGCGCGGCTGATCATCCTGGACGAGGCGACCTGCCATCTGGACGCGCGGTCCGAGGAACGCGCCGAACGCGCGTTCGCGGCCCGGCCCGGCGCGCTCATCGTGATCGCCCACCGGATGACCTCGGCACGACGGGCCCGCCGCGTCCTCGTCCTGGACGGGACCCGTGCGTGGCTCGGCACTCACGAGGACCTGCTCGCCGGCTGCGACCTCTACCGCGAACTCCACGGCCACTGGTCCGCCCCGCAACCCGCCGGCGACGCGAGCGCCTGAAAAAGGGGAAAGCCCCGGGGACCGGCCGGCCCCCGGGGTTCTCCGTTACAGCCAGCCCGCGTCGTCGGCGATGCGAATGGCGTCGACGCGGTTGCGGGCTCCGATCTTGCCGATGACGCGTGAGATGTGGTTGCGGACCGTACGGACCGACAGGAACAGATGGTTGGCGATCTCGGCGGACGAGGCGCCCTCCGCCGCGAGGCGCAGAACGTCCACCTCACGGTCGGTGAGCGGGCTGTCCGGGCTGTCCAGCGCCGCGAAGGCGAGCTCCGAGTCGATGACCCGGTCGCCCTGCGCGACGCGCCGGACCGCGTCGGCGAGGTCGTCCGGGGGTGCGTCGATCAGGAGGTAGCCCATGACGCCGGCGGCGACGGCCCGGCGCAGGTCTCCCGGGCGCCGGCGGTTCGCCATGATCACGACCGCGCAGGTGCGCAACTCGTCGTTGAGCGACTTCGCCACGGCGAAGCCGTCGTCCATGCCCGCCCCGAGCAGGACGACGCCGGGTTCGAGTTCCAGTGCCGCCGGCAGTGCCTTGTCGGCGGATTCCAATGCGGCAACGACCTCCATATCTGGATGTCCGGAAAGCAGGGCGACAAGGCCGCCCCGAATGAGATTCATATTCTCAACGATGAGAACGCGGATCACGTTTAGCCTCGTGGCATAGTCGATTCCGCCGGGGACATTACTCTGCGTCCCGGCGAATCCCCCCAGCAGCAAATGAATGGCTGTTCATCCTGCGTATAACAGAGAGATGGCCACTTGAGGCCGTATTCGATCAAGGACGTGCATCGTGGACTCCCGAGGGGCTAGGGCCAGTGCAGCTCTAACATTGAATGACGACCGGTGATCAGTCAATGTCCAACCGTGGCCGGGAAAGGCCCTAACGTCGGTGAAAGCTTATACAACGGGAGTCGACACTAAGCTCCGGCGATACGCATTCTGTCCGACAACATTCCCTTTGCGGCTATATCGCCTTACCCGAACGCCATACCTGCGCGACCTGGGGAACTCCCGGCCGGTATGCGAGATGGATGTGCGACGGCGCGTCGAGCAGGAGCACGTCGGCGCGGGCGCCGGGCCGCAGATGACCCACGTCCGTACGGCGCAGCGCCTTGGCCCCGCCCTCGGTGGCGGCCCGTACGGCCTCCTCGGGCGTCATGCGCATCTCCCGTACGGCGAGGGCGACGCAGAAGGCCATGCTGGAGGAGTAACACGAGCCCGGGTTGCAGTCGGTGGCCAGCGCGACGTTCGCGCCGGCGTCGAGGAGCGCACGGGCGTCCGGGTACGGCTGGCGCGTGGAGAACTCCACGCCGGGCAGCAGCGTCGCGACCGTGCCGGAGTCCGCCAGCGCGGCGACGTCCTCCTCGGTGAGGAACGTGCAGTGGTCGGCCGACGCGGCGTCGAACTCCACCGCGATCCCTACGCCGGGGCCGGGCCCGAGCTGGTTGGCGTGCAGCCGCGGGACGAGCCCGGCGGCCCGGCCGGCGGTCAGGATCTCCCGCGTCTGGTCGGCGTCGAAGGCTCCGCGCTCGCAGAACACGTCGATCCACCGCGCGTACGGCGCGCACGCCGCGAGCATCGGCCCGGTGACGAGCCGGACGTAGTCGGCCGGGTCGGCCCCGGCGGGCACGACGTGCGCGCCGAGGAAGGTGACCTCGTCGACGATCTCCGCCGCGATCCGTACCGCCCGCTCCTCCTGCTCGACGGTCAGCCCGTACCCGGACTTGCACTCCACCGTCGTCGTCCCCTGCCGGGCCATCTCGGCGACGATCCTGCCCACGTTGGCCCGCAGGTCGTCGTCGGAGGCGCTCCTGGTCCGCTCGACCGTCGTCCGGATCCCGCCGGCGGCGTACGGCCGTCCGCTCATCCGCGCGGCGAACTCCTCGGCCCGCTCCCCGGCGAACACCAGATGGGCGTGGGAGTCCACGAACCCGGGCAGGACGGCACGGCCGCCCGCGTCGTACCGCTCGTCGGCGGCCGGCGCGTCCGCGGCCGGCCCGGCCCAGGCGATCCGGTCCCCGTCGATGACGAGCGCGGCGTCCTCGACCAGCCAGCGCTCCTCGTCCGCCCCGGCCAGCTCCCCGATGTTCGTGATCACGGTGCTCACGTCGCCAGCATTCCACCCGGCGCCACCGCGTACACCGTCCCGGCGCCCGGAGCCGTCTCACATCCGAGACGGCCGCGTGACAGCGGGCTGCCGGTGGGCTGACAGCGACGCCCGGCACGGTGGCTCCCATAAACGAGACCCAAGTGCTCATCGTCGGCGCCGGCCCGACCGGCCTCACCCTCGCGTGCGACCTCGCCCGGCGCGGCGTGGACGTCCGCGTCATCGAGAAGGAGCGGCCCGCGGGGTCACGTGGCAAGGGGCTGCAGCCGCGCACGCTGGAGGTGTTCGAGGACCTCGGCGTGCTGGACGCGATCACGGCGGCCGGCGCGCCGTACCCGCCGCTCCGCTCGTACGCGGGGGGCGAGGTCGTCTGGGAGGGCCGGATGCACGAGCCCAGGGAGCCGACGCCCGACGTCCCGTACCCGACCGTGCTGATGGTCCCGCAGTGGCGTACGGAGGAGATCCTGCGCGACCGGCTGACCGTCCTCGGCGGGCGCGTCGAGCACGCGGCGCTCACCGACCTGACCCAGGACGACGGCGGCGTGACGGCGCTCCTCGGCACCGGCGACCGGATCCGCGCGGCCTACCTCGTCGGCGCGGACGGCGGGCGCAGCCTCGTACGCAAGCGGCTCGGCGTCGCCTTCGAGGGCGAGACGCACGAGGCCGAGCGGATGCTGATCGCCGACGTGCGCACCGGCGACCTCGACCGGGACCACTGGCACATGTGGGCCGACCTGGCCGCCCAGACCCTGCGGGCCGCGCTCTGCCCGCTGCCGGGCACGGACGTCTTCCAGTTCACCTCGCCGCTCGCCGGCGCGGAGACGCCGGAGCCGTCGCTCGCGACGTTCCAGAAGATCCTGGCGGAGGTGTCGGACGTACGGCTGACCGACGTCGGCTGGACGTCGGTCTACCGGGTCAACATCCGGATGGCCGAGCGGTTCCGCGACCGCCGGGTGTTCCTCGCCGGGGACGCGGCGCACGTGCACTCTCCGGCCGGCGGGCAGGGGTTGAACACCGGGGTCCAGGACGCCTACAACCTCGGCTGGAAGCTGGCCGCCGAGCGCGCGCTGGACACGTACGAGGAGGAGCGGCTGCCGGTCGCCGCCGGCGTGCTCGGGCTCAGCACCCGGCTGTACCGCGAGGCGGCCGAGCGGCAGGCCGACGCGCACCGCCGGGGCGAGGAGACCGAGCAGCTCGGCATCGGCTACCCCGGCAGCTCCCTGGCGGTGGGCGGCGGGAAGGCCGGCGAGCGGGCGCCGGACGCGCCGC
Organism: Actinomadura sp. DC4; assembly: GCF_030406325.1. GTDB lineage: Bacteria > Actinomycetota > Actinomycetes > Streptosporangiales > Streptosporangiaceae > Actinoallomurus. The sequence goes on from NZ_JAUEQY010000021.1 coordinate 67,792, forward strand.
TGCGCGACGGGCGGCTGTTCGAGGTCTTCCAGGGCACCCACTTCACCCTGCTCGGCTTCGGCGAGGAGCACGCGGCCACGGTCGCGGAGGTCAACGCGCGGTACGGCCCCGCGGTCCGCGCCTACACGGTCGGCCCGGCGGGCGACCTGGCCGACACGGCCGGCCACGCGCGCCGCGCGTACGGGACCGGCGGTCTCGTGCTGGTGCGGCCCGACGGGTACATCGGTGTGTACGACGCCCCGCCCGGGGACTACCTGCGGTCCCTCGGCTGAAGCGCCACCGACTCGGGCCGGGAGAGCCCGCGCCCGCGCTCCCAGGTCGCGGCGAAGCGCTCCTCGCCCAGGTCGGCGCGGCACCGGTCCAGCAGCGCGCGTACGGCGGGGTCGTTGGTGTCCTCAATGCCACGGAGCGTACGGGCCGCGCCCAGCAGGGCCACCGCGTCCTCGGAATCGGGGAGGAACTCGGCCACGCCCTCCAGGACGGTCGCCCGTGCCACGTTGTCGCCCGTGCCCGCGATGAGGGTGAGGGAGCGTTCGCGCAGTTCGGCCGCGCGGTCGTGGTCTCCGAGTGCGGCCTCGGCGCGGGCGGCCGACAGGTGGGCGAGCGCGAGGAACTGCGCCGGCGCCCCGTCGTCCGGGGTCACGGTCAGCGCGGCGCGCAGGTGCGCGGCGGCGGCCGGGAGGTCGCCGGCCGCGTACGCGAGGTCGCCCAAGGCGTGCCGGACCCGGGCGGGGGCGACCGGGTCCACGCCGCGCTCGGCGTTCGCCAGCGCCTGTTCCAGGTCGGCGCGCGCGCCGGCCACCTCGCCCGCCCTCAGCCGTGCCTGGCCGAGCTGGACCAGCAGCATCATCGGCGCCGGGATCTCCTCCACGCCGCCGACCTCGGCGGCGCGTGAGCGGGCCCGTTCGAGGACGCGCACGGTGTCGGCCCACGAGCCGCGGTTGGCCAGGACCAGGCCGAGCGCGAACAGGCAGACCGCCTCTCCCCAGCGGTCGCCCACGGCCACGAAACCGTCGAGGGCGCGGCTCAGGTGCTCCTCGGCGCGGCCCGCGCCGCCGGGGGTGTACTCGAACTGCACCAGCCCGTACGCCATCGCGGCCATGGCACGCAGCCACGGGTCCGGGTGCGCGCCGAACCGCTCGACCACGGCGGCCGCCCGGTCGCGGACGGCCGCCCGCTCGCCCGCGTACCCGCCGGCGATGGTCCAGGCGCCCAGCGCGGCGGGCCGGTCGGAGCTCTGCGTGACCTCCAGCGCCCGCAGGAGCTGGGCCCGGTCGGCGGAGGGCGCGGTCAGGACGCAGATGCCGTGGGCCAGCTCGAGACCGGGGGGCGCCGTGTCGCCGACGAGGCCGAGGACCGCCCGCGCCCACTCGCCCGCCTCGCGTCCCCGGCCGCGGATGACCCACGCCCACGTCCGCGCGAGGATCATCCGCAGGGCCGTCTCCGGGTCCCCGCCGGTGATCGCGTGGTCCAGGGCGGCGTCGAGGTTGCCCTGCTCGGCGTCCAGCCGGCCCAGCACGCGCAGCTGCTCGTGGCCGCGCAGGAGGGGTTCGGCGGTCTCGGCGTACGCGAGGAAGAACGCCGCGTGCGCGTCGCGGGCCGCCGCCGTCTCCCCCGCCTCCTCCAGCCGCTCGGCGGCGTACTCGCGGACGGTCTCCAGAAGGCGGTACCGGACGCCCAGGTCGTCCTCGCTCATGATCAGCAGGGACTTGTCGACCAGGCCGGCGAGCAGGTCGACCGGTTCGTCCCGCCCGCAGACCGCTGCCACGGCGCGTACGGTGGCGCCGCCGAGGAACACCGCCATCCGCCGCAGGACCAGGCGTTCGCCGTCGTCGAGCAGCTCCCAGCTCCAGTCGACGACGGCGCGGAGCGTACGGTGACGCGGCTGGGCGGTGCGGCTGCCGCGTTCGAGCAGCCCGAACCGGTCGCCGATCCGGTCGATGAGCTGCCCGAGCGTCAGCGACCGCAGCCGCGCGGCGGCCAGCTCGATCGCCAGCGGGATCCCGTCGAGCTCACGGCACACGCGCACGACGTCACCAGGACCGGCGTCGGTGACCGTGAACCCGGGTCGTACGGCCGCGGCCCGGTCGGCGAACAGCCGGACCGCGGCCGCCGTACGCGGGTCCGCGCCCGGCTCGGGCAGGCCGAGCGGCGCGAGCGGGAACAGCGCCTCACCGGCGACGGCGAGGGGTTCGCGGCTGGTGGCGAGGAGGGTGACCTCGGGGGCCGCGGCGAGGAGGTGCTCGGCGAGACGGGCCGCGGCCTCGATCACGTGCTCGCAGTTGTCCAGGACGAGAAGCGTCTCGTGGCCGGCGAGCATCGCGGCGAGGCGGTCGAGCGGATCGGCGACGGCGTCCGTGCCGAACACCCCAGCGTCGCCGTCGCCGACCGCCGCCACGACGGCCGGGAGGACGCGGGCGGGGTCGGCGACGGCGCCGAGCTCGACGAGGCGTACCGGCCCCTGCCGGCCGGCGGCGGCCTCGAGGGCCAGCCGTGTCTTGCCGGTCCCGCCGAAACCGGTGATCGTGACGAGCCGCGAGCGTCCGAGCGCGGCGCGCACGCCCGCGAGCTCTTCGGTACGCCCGACGAAGCTCGTCGCGCGCGCCGGCACGCCGCCCCGGCGAGGCGCCGTGCGGAGCGCCGCCAGGTGGGCGTCTCTCAGCTCGGCCCCGGGGTCGACGCCGAGCCGTTCGGCGAGCCGGCCGCGGATCCGCTCGTACGCCTCCAGCGCCTCGGCCCGCCGGCCGGCGGCGTGCAGCGCGCGTACGAGCCGGGCGTGCAGCCGCTCACGCAGCGGATGGGCGCGGGTCAGCTCCTCGACCTCGGCGATCTCCACCGGCGTGCCCGCGGCGAGGTCGGCGGCGATCCGGTCCTCGACCATCGCGAGCCGCGTCTCCTCCAGCCGCGCGACGGACGCGACCGCGAACGTGGCGTCGGCGGCCTCGGCGAGGGGCGTCCCGCGCCAGAGACCGAGCCCGGCGCGGAGCAGTTCGGCGGCGCGCAGGGGATCTCCGGCGTCGAGCGCGGTCCGGCCCTCCTGGGCGGCCTTCTCGAAGGTTCTCACGTCGACGTGCTCGGGCGGGAGGTCGAGCCGGTACCCGGAGGGGTGGGAGGCGATGACGTCCCGCTCGGCGCCGAACGAGCGCCGCAGCCGGGCGACGAGCGTCTGAAGCGCCCCGGCGGGGTCGGCGGGGGCGTCGTCCCCCCAGAGGTCGTCGGCGAGCCGGTCGGCCGTGACGACCCGCCCGGGGTCGAGCGCTAGCCGGATCAGCAGCAGCCGCAGCCGGGCCCCGCGGACCTCGACCGGCCCACCGCCTGCGCCCCAGACCTGCAACGGCCCCAGCATCGCCACCCGCATAACGCGGCGAGCCTATTGCGTAACGGCGGCGATCGTCTCGGCCAATGCGGACGGAACGCCGGCCACGAGCAGATGACGGCCGTCGCGGACGACGTCGCGGCCGGAGATCACCACGTGGGACACGTCCGCCGGGGAGGCCGCGAAGACCACCGACTCGGGCAGGTGGTCCGCCGCCGCTCCGGCCAGGCGGACCGAGTTCGTGTCCACCGTCGTCAGGTCGGCGTAGGCGCCCGGTTCGATCCGGCCCGCCTCCGGCCAGCCCAGGGCCGCGTGGCCGCCGGACGTCGCGGCGGTCAGGAGCTCCCCCGCCGTCCAGTGACCGCGCTGCCGCGTACGGAGGCGTTCGTCCAGCTCGACCGCCCTCGCCTCCTCGAACAGGTCGATCACGGCGTGCTGGTCCGAGCCCAGCGACAGCGGCGAGCCCGCGTCGGACAGGTCGCGCGCCGGGCCGATGCCGTCGGCCAGGTCGCGTTCGGTGGTCGGGCACATGCAGACGCCGGTACGGGTGCCGCCCAGCAGGCCGATGTCGCGCGCGCTCAGGTGCGTGGCGTGCACGGCGACCGTCCTCGGGCCCAGCGCCCCGGCCTCCGACAGCAGGCCGGTCGGGCTCAGGCCGTACGCGGCCTCGCAGGCCACGTTCTCGGCGGGCTGCTCGGACAGGTGGACGTGCAGCGGCGCGCCCTGCAGGCCGGCCCAGGCCACGACGGTGCCGAGCTGGTCGCGCGGCACCGCGCGCACCGAGTGGATCGCGGCGCCGACCCTGGCGTGCCCGGCCGGGCGCAGCGCGGACACCCGCGCCGCCCACGCCTCGGCCGTGCCGTCGCCGAAGCGGCGCTGGTGGTCGCCCAGCGGCTCGCCGACGCCGCCGGCCAGGTAACACGTGTCCAGCAGCGTGATCCGGACGCCCGCGTCGGCCGCCGCCGCCAGCAACGCGTCGCCCATCGCGTTCGGCTCCGCGTACGGGGCGCCGGACGGATCGTGGTGCACGTAGTGGAACTCCCCCACGCACGCGATCCCGGCCAGCGCCATCTCCGCGTACACCGCGCGGGCCAGCGCGTAGTAGGTCTCGGGGTCCAGCCGCGACGCCACCTCGTACATGTGCGAACGCCACGTCCAGAACGTGCCCTGACCGGCCTGCACCCGCCCGCGCAGCGCCCGGTGGAACGCGTGGGAGTGCGCGTCGGCCAGGCCCGGGACGGTCAGCCCGGCCAGGCGCACGGCGTCCGGCGGCGCGGGCACACCGGGGACCACGCGGGAGAAGCGCTCCCCCTCGGTCTCGATGAGCACGTCCGCCGCGACCACGTCGCCGAGCCACACGTACGCGGCGTGGTACCTCACCGGCACACCAGCTCCTCGAGCACATCCGCGAGCGCCGCCACCCCGGCCAGGCAGTCCTCCGGCGACGCGTACTCCGCGGGCGCGTGGGACACCCCGGTCGGGTTGCGGACGAACAGCATCGCGGCGGGCACGTGCGCGGACAGGATCCCCGCGTCGTGGCCGGCCCCGGTCGGCAGCACCGGCGGGTCGCCGAGCGTCTTGGCGAGCCGGTCGCGCAGCTCGGTGTGGAACTCCACGACCTCGGTGGAGGACTCCTCGGCCAGCGCCACCTCGACGCCGTCCCAGCCCGCGGCCTCCTCGGCGGCGGCCAGGGTACGGGCGACCGTCGCGCGTACGGCCGCCTCGGACGGGGCGCGGGCGTCGAGCCACGCCTGGACCTTCGACGGGATCGCGTTGACGCCGTTCGGCGTGATCCGGACCTTGCCCATGGTCGCGACCGCGTCGTGGTGCTCGGCGGCCTCGCGGGCGGCGAGCACCGTACGGGCGAAGGGCAGCATCGGGTCGCGCCGGTCGCCGAGCAGCGTCGTGCCCGCGTGGTTGCCCTCCCCGGTGAAGTCGAACCGCCACCGGCCGTGCGGCCAGATCGCGCTCGCCACCCCGACGGGCGCGTTCAGCGCACGTCCCTGCTCGACGTGCAACTCCACGAAGCAGTTGATCGACAGCAGGTCCGGGTCGGGACCGATCAGCTCGGGGTCATACCCCGCGGCCTCCATGGCCGCGGCCCAGGTGACGCCGTCGGCGTCGCGCAGGCCGCGTGCCCGCGCCGGGTCGATCGCCCCGGTGACCAGCCGCGATCCCAGGCAGGCCACGCCGAATCGCGCGCCCTCCTCCTCGGTGAAGACGGCCACGCCGAGCGGCCGCCGCGGTGTCACGCCGCGTTCGCGGAGCAGGTCGACGGCGGCGAGCGCGGACACGACGCCCAGCGGCCCGTCGTACGCGCCGCCGTCGGGCACCGAGTCGAGATGGCTGCCGGTCAGCACCGCGTCCCGGCGCAGGCGGCCCGCCATCGCGTCGCCCGCCACCCCGCTCGCGGCGATGTTCGCCACGCTGGCGACCATGCCCGCCGCGTCGGCGCCCGGTTCGGGCTCGACGTCCCACCAGGCGAGCAGGTTGCCGTTCCGGTCCTGGTCGAGGGCCAGCCCGCGCGACCGCGCCTCCTGGGCGAACCAGTCGCGGCACTCACGGTCGGCCGCCGTCCAGGAGAACCGCCGGTAGCCGCCGCCGTCGGCGCGGCCGATGGGCAGCAGTGCCTCCCACATCTCCTCGAACGCCATGGATCAGGCCTCGTGCATGGGGACGCGTACGCCGCGCTCGGCGGCCACCTCGTCGGCGCGGTCGTAGCCGGCGTCGACGTGGCGGATGACGCCCATGCCCGGGTCGTTGGTCAGGACCCTCTCCAGCTTCTGCGCCGCGAGGGGCGTGCCGTCGGCCACCGAGACCTGGCCGGCGTGGATGGACCGGCCGATGCCGACGCCGCCGCCGTGGTGGATCGACACCCACGACGCCCCCGATGAGGCGTTGATCAGGGCGTTCAGCAGCGGCCAGTCGGCGATCGCGTCCGAGCCGTCGGCCATGCCCTCGGTCTCCCGGTACGGCGAGGCGACGCTGCCGGAGTCGAGGTGGTCGCGGCCGATCACGATCGGGGCGCTGATCTCGCCGGTCTCCACGAGCTTGTTGAACTCCAGCCCGGCCCGGTCGCGCTCGCCGTACCCGAGCCAGCAGATCCGCGCGGGCAGCCCCTGGAAGTGGACCCTCTCCCCCGCCATCTTGATCCAGCGGGCCAGCGGCTCGTTCTCGGGGAACAGGTCCAGGATCGCTTTGTCCGTACGGGCGATGTCCTTCGGGTCGCCGGACAGGGCCGCCCAGCGGAACGGGCCCCTGCCCTCGCAGAACAGCGGCCGGATGTAGGCGGGCACGAAACCGGGGAAGTCGAACGCGCGCGTGTAGCCCGCGATCTGCGCCTCGCCGCGGATGGAGTTGCCGTAGTCGAAGACCTCCGCGCCGGCGTCCTGGAACCCGACCATCGCCTCGACGTGCGTGGCCATGGACTCGCGTGCCTTGGTGACGAAGCCCTCGGGGTCCTTCTCGCGCGCGGCGGCCATGTCCTCGAAGGCGACGCCGCTCGGCAGGTACATCTGCGGGTCGTGCGCCGAGGTCTGGTCGGTCACGATGTCGATGGGAGCGCCCGCCGCCAGGAGCTCGGGCACGATGTCGGCGGCGTTGCCGAGCAGGCCGATGGAGAGCGGACGGCGCGCGTCCTTGGCCTCCTGGGCGAGGCGAAGCGCCTCCTCGACGCTGTCGGCGCGCACGTCGCAGTAGCGGTGCTCGACCCGGCGGTCGATGCGGGAGGGGTCGCACTCGACGCAGATCGCGACGCCGCCGTTCATGGTCACCGCGAGCGGCTGGGCGCCGCCCATGCCGCCCAGGCCGGCGGTCAGCGTGATCGTCCCGGCGAGGGTGCCGCCGAACTTCTTGGCCGCGACCGCCGCGAACGTCTCGTACGTGCCCTGCAGGATGCCCTGGGTGCCGATGTAGATCCACGAACCGGCGGTCATCTGCCCGTACATGGTCAGGCCGAGCGACTCCAGGCGCCGGAACTCCTCCCAGGTCGCCCACTGCGGCACGAGGTTGGAGTTGGCGATGAGCACGCGCGGCGCCCACTCGTGCGTACGGAAGACGCCGACCGGCTTGCCGGACTGGACCATGAGCGTCTCGTCGGCCTCCAGGTCGCGCAGGGCGCGGACCATCGCGTCGAAGGCGTCCCAGGACCGGGCGGCGCGGCCCGAGCCGCCGTAGACGATGAGCTCGTCGGGGTGCTCGGCGACCTCGGGGTCGAGGTTGTTCATGAGCATGCGCAGGGCGGCCTCCTGCTGCCAGCCCTTGGCGCTCAGAGTGGTGCCACGCGGTGCGCGTACGGGACGGGGGCCCATCTTTTTCTCCTTTTCCTGCGAGGACGGCGGTCGGCTTCTTCTAGGAGAGCGGCCCGATGACGGACTCGGCGGCGGCGACCAGGGAGCCGTCGCGGACCAGGTCCACGGCGGCGGCGATCTCGGGGGCGACGTAACGGTCGGGTCCGGGCGCGGGCACGCCCGTACGGAGGGCGGCCACGACGGCGGCGGTGGCCGGGCCGGGACGCAGCGGCGCACGCAGGCTCAGGGCGCGCGCGGCGGTCATGATCTCGATCGCGACGACCCGGGTGAGGCCGTCGACGGCGCGGCGCAGCTTGCGGGCGCCGCCCCAGCCCATGGACACGTGGTCCTCCTGCATGGCCGAGCTGGGGATCGAGTCGACGCTCGCCGGGTTCGCGAGCCGCTTGAGCTCGGAGACGACGGCGGCCTGGGTGTACTGCGCGATCATGTAGCCGGAGTCGACGCCCGGGTCGTCGGCCAGGAACGCCGGGAGCCCGTGGGACCGCGCGGTGTCGAGCATCCGGTCCGTACGCCGCTCGGCCATCGAGGCGACGTCGGCGACCGGGATGGCCAGGAAGTCCAGGACGTACGCGACCGGGGCGCCGTGGAAGTTGCCGTTGGACTCGACCCGGCCGTCCGGCAGCACGACGGGGTTGTCCACCGCCGAGGCGAGCTCGCGCGAGGCGACGAGCGAGGCGTGGTCCAGCGTGTCGCGGGCGGCGCCGTGCACCTGCGGCGAGCAGCGCAGGGAGTAGGCGTCCTGGACACGGTTACAGTCCGGCCCCCGGTGCGACTCCATGATCGCCGAGTCGGCGAGGAGCGCGCGCAGGTTGGCGGCGCTCGCGGCCTGGCCCGGGTGCGGGCGGAGTTCTTGCAGGTCGGCGGCGAAGACGCGGTCGGTGCCGAGCTGTGCCTCGACGCTCATCGCGGCGCCGATGTCGGCCGCCTGCAAGAGGGCGCGCAGGTCCTCGATGGCCAGGACGAGCATGCCGAGCATGCCGTCGGTGCCGTTGAGGAGCGCCAGCCCCTCCTTGGCGGCCAGGGTCAGCGGCTCGATGCCGGCCTTTTCGAGGGCCTCGGCGGCGGGGCGCTTCACGCCGTCGGCGTCGTGGACCTCGCCCTCGCCGATCAGCGCGAGCGCGACGTGGGACAGGGGCGCGAGGTCGCCGGAGCAGCCGAGGCTGCCGTACTCGTGCACGACCGGAGTGATACCCGCGTTGAGCAGACCGGCCAGCGTCTCGGCGGTGACGGGACGCACGCCCGTACGGCCGGTGGCGAGCGTGCTCAGCCGCAGGAGCATCATCGCCCGTACGACCTCGCGCTCGACCTCGGGCCCGGAGCCCGCGGCGTGCGAGCGGACGATGTTCTGCTGGAGCCGCGCGCGCAGCTCCTCGTGGATATGGCGGGTGGCCAGCGCTCCGAAGCCGGTGGAGATGCCATAGGCCGGGGTCGGGCGCGCGGCGAGGTCTTCGACGTGCGCACGCGCCGTGGCGATCGCCTTCAGCGCCTCGTCGGTGAGCGAGACCTCCGCGCCGTGGCGGGCGACGGCCACGACGTCGCCGAAGGCGAGCGGGCCGGTCCCGACGGGGATGTTCGTCATACCCTCCATTTGACGTGACGGGCGCGGGTGACGGGACCCCGGGTGGCGTGCTTGTGTCTGACATGCGAGACACTCGGTCAGGAGGTGGTCCGGGTTGGCCGGAGAACAGGTGCCCGCGGCGCGGCGCGTCCTCGCCGTGCTCCGGCTGCTGGCGTCCTCCGCGCGGCCCGTCGCCGCCTCGACGATCGCCCGCCAGCTCGACCTGCCGCGGTCGAGCACCTACCACCTGCTGACCGCGATGGCCGAGGACGGGTTCGTCACGTACCTGCCCGAAGATCGGCTGTGGGGCCTGGGCGTGACGTCCTTCGAGATCGGCTCGGCGTACCTCCGGCAGCAGCCGCTGGAGCGCCTGGCCCGGCCCCTGCTCGTACGCCTGGTCGACCGGGTCGGCGAGATCGTCCAGCTCGGCGTGCTGCACGGCCCGGAGACGCTGTACCTGCTGAAGGACCAGCCCAGGCATCACGCCACCCTGGTCACCGACGTCGGCGTGCGGATGCCCGCGTACCTCACCGCCAGCGGCCGGGCGATGCTGACCCACCTGCCGCCCGCCCAGCTCCGGGCGCTGATCCCGCCGGGCGACCTGGTCAACCGTACGGGGGCGGGCCCACGGTCGTTCCGCGAGCTGCGCCGGATGCTGGCCGACGACGCCCGGCGCGGGTGGGCGATCGAGGACGGCCACGTGACGGAGGGCTTCGCGAGCATCGCGGCGTGCGCCTTCGACCACGTCGGCCGCCCGGCCGCCGCGATCACGGTGACGTTCCGCCGCGACGCCCGCCCGGAGGCGGAATGGCCGGAGATAGCGGCCCGCGTCCGCGAGTCCTCCGCCGAACTCACCCGCCGCCTGTCCGGCCACGCCCCGGACCCGGCCCCCTAGGGGTGCCGGGTGCACCCCGAACGGGTGTTCACCCCCACCGACAGGCTGTGGCCCTCCCCAGCAGGATTACTCGTGTCAGCAAGTGATCCTCGGAAAGGGCCCCGGCTGAAATGAACGAAGAACTCGCCCGGAAGTTCACTGGATTCTCCTGCCTCGCCGCCGCCGTCGCATTCATCGTCGAGGTTCCGCTCTACTTCGTCTACGACGGCGCGCCACCGGACTGGAACGTCCTGAGCCGGCTCCTGATCGGCATTCTCGCCCTCGGTCTCCTCCTTCTCTTCGTCACCGGATTCCGCGAGATGATCAAGACTGTGAGCCCCGGAAACGAATGGATCGGCGGGATCGCCGCGACCGCCGGACTCGCATACGTGGTGGTCACGCTGGTCTCCAGCGGTCTGGAGGCCGGCGCGGTGATCGCCGCCGACCACCCGATCGACCCGACCATCACGGTCAGCGGCACATACATTCTGTACGGCTCCATCGGGCGCATGCTGCTGGGAATCTTCCTTTTCGCGGTCGGATACGCGATCGGCCGTACTCACGCGCTTCCCCGCTGGACCGGCCGTTCGGCCTACGTTCTCGCCGCGATCAACTTCGCCTTCATTCCGTCGCTGTTCTTCGGCAACAAGCCCGCGTCCTTCTATGCCGCCAACGGCTGGGGGACGACCGCCTCGATAGGCGCGATCCTCAGCTACTGGCTCCTCGCGCTGAGCGTCTCCCTCCTCCGGAGCGCCCGCCGCCCGGCGCTCGTGGCCGGGCACTGACTGGTTCACGACGGTGGTCCCGGCTCCCCCGGCCGGGGCCACTGCCTCGTCCGGGGCGGGAAATCCCGTTGGGCCGATGCTGCTGGACGAGCGCTCGGCGCCCGCGCGGAGGCGTTACCTCGACGCGTTCGGCAACGCGGCCAACTTCGCGGTCGGCAACCGGTTCCTCCTGTCGCTGATGATGCGCGCCGGGCTGGCCGCCGAGTGCGGCGATCTCGCCTCCGATCTCGTGTACGACGCGCCGCACAACCTCCTGTGGCCCGACGGCGAGGGCGGTGTCGTGCACCGCAAGGGCGCGACCCCGGCGGGCGGGTACGCGGAGACGGAGGGCGGCCCGTACGCGATGTGGGGCGAACCCGTCATCGTGCCCGGCTCCATGGGCGCGGCGAGCCACGTCCTGCGCGGCCACGGCAACCCGCGCTCGCTGGCGAGCGCCTGCCACGGTGCCGGCCGCCGCGTGCCCCGCGGCGCCGCTTCCCGTGGTGGCGACGCCGACCTCGACGCGTTCCTGCGGAAGTTCCGCGTGGTCACGCCGCTGGACCACCGCTCGCCGTCCGTCGCCCGCCGCGCGGACGTGCTGGCCGCCTGGCGCCGCGACCTCAAGCAGGAGGCGCCGTGGGTCTACAAGGACATCGGCCCGGTGATCTCCAGCCTGCGCGCCGCCGGAGTCGCCGACCCGGTGGTCGAGCTGCGGCCCCTGCTGACCGTCAAGGGCTGACTCAGCCGCCGAGGCCGTGGCTTCGCAGCCAGTCCGCGGCGACGGTCCCCGGAGTGACCCCGTCCACGATCCGTACGTTCATGCGCAGCAGATCGGCGGTCGTCAGCCGGGCCGAGACGGCGTCGAGCGCGGCGCGGCCGGTGGCGCTCAGCGACGACCGGTAGACGAGCGGCGTGACGTTCTGCGCGCTGAAGAGGTTCTTCGGGTCCGCCAGCACGACGAAGTCGTTCTGGGCGATGGCCGGCTCGGTCGAGAAGAGGTTGGCCGCCTGGATCCGGCCGTCCTTCAGCTGCCCGATCATCGTGGCGCGGTCGCTGGTCGCGAAGGGCTGGAAGTCGCGGAAGTTCAGCCCGTACGGCCCGCGCAGCCCGACCACCCCCAGGTGCCGGGCCTCGAACTCCGGCGAACCGCCCAGGATCATCTTCCCGGCGACCGGCTTCAGGTCGGCGATGCTGCGCAGGCCGTACCGGTCGGCGGTCGTGCGGGTCACGGTGACGGTGTCCTTGTCCTCGGCCGCCGCCGACCGGAGCAGCTCCAGCTGCGGCGGCAGCACCCGGGCGAGCACTCGCTCCACCTCCGCCCCCGTGGCCGCGTCGCTGGAGGGGGCGAGCGACACGGCGAGCGCGCCGAGGTATTCGGGGATGACGTCGATCTGCCCGGACCGTACCTGCTCGAAGTAGGTCTCGCGGTCACCCAGGCCGAACCTGCGCGTGACGCGGTAGCCCCGGCTCTCCAGCGCCTGGGCGTAGACCTCCCCGAGCAGCGCGCTCTCGGCGAAATCGGCCGAGCCGACCGTGACGGCGGGGGCGGGCACCGGCGGCGTGGCGGCCCGCCCCGGAGATCCGCCGGGCCACAGGACGTACGTCAGGACCGCCGCACCGGCGATGACGGCGGCGCAGCCCGCGACCAGCGGGCGGAACCAGCGCCGTCGGGTGATGAGCGTGCGGTCCGGCCGGGTGAACCGGTCCGGCCGCGTGAGGTTCTCCGGCGGGACGCCCCGGTCGATCGTCAGGCGGTCCGGGCCCCGGATGCCCTCCGGCAGCTCGATCGCGGACGAGGCGGCCTCGACGTCCTGGTAGCCGAGCAGCTGGAGCAGGATGTCGCGCGCCGCGGGCCGCCCGCGCGGGTCCTTGTCCAGGCAGCGGGCGAGCACCTCGCGGTACGGCGGGGGCACGGCGGAGACGTCGGGTTCGTCGTGGAGGATGCGGTGGAAGACCGCGGCGACCGAGTCGGTGCCGAACGCCGGGCGGCCGGTGGCCGCGAACGTCATGGAGACCGCCCAGCCGAAGATGTCGGCCGCCGGCGTGTGGTGCTCGCCGCGCAGGAGCTCCGGCGCGGCGTACGCCGGCGTGCCGACCAGCCCACTCGTGACCGTCGCGGCGCTGTCGAGCGCCCGCGCGATGCCGAAGTCGATCACGCGGGGCCCGTCGGGGCCGATCAGCACGTTGTGCGGGGTGAAGTCGCGGTGCAGGACCCCGGCCCGGTGGATGGCCGCCAGGGCCGAGGCCGTCCCGACGATGAGCCGGGCCAGCGCCCCGCCGCCCAGCGGCCCGTCCCGCTCGACGAGCTCCCACAGAGAGGGCCCGTCGACGTACTCGCTCACGACGTACGAGCGGGCGCCGTCGGTGGCGAGCTCGTGCACCCGCGCGGTGCAGAAGTCCGCCACCCGGCGGACCATCGTGATCTCCTCGCCCAGCCGGGCGTACGCCTGCGCACCGCGGATCAGCCGCGGGTGGAGCACCTTGAGCGCCACCGGCACACCGTCGCCGCCGGCGGCCCGGTAGACGACGCCCTGCCCGCCCTCGCCCAGGCGCCCGGTGAGACGGTACGGGCCGATCCGCTCGGGGTCGCCGGCACGCAATGGGTCGATCTGCCGCATCGCGTCTGCCTCCCCCGGCGTCCGGTCCCGCGTTCCCCACATCGTCTCTCGGTGAAACGGATCAGGCTCTGCGGCATTTGGCGCACAGCGCGCGGGAACGGCCGGACCAGCGGTGATCCATGCCGGCCGGCACGTCGACCGGCCGGAGAATCGGTGCCGGTCAGCCGCTGACGTGGGCGGTGTTGTCGAGCCAGTGCTGGGCGAGGTCGGTGTCGCCGTCGACGCTGATACCGGTGGCCTTGCGGTCGGTGAGAGGGACTCGCCGGGTCAGGGTCAGCAGCAGCGATCCCGCCGGGCCGGTCACCGTCACGTCGGCCGGCCGGGTCGCGGGCCGCCACGTCGCCCCATCAGGCCGCCGTTCGACGAACCAGGCGCCCGCGCCGTCCGCGGTGTCGGTGGCCAGCCACTGCAGGGTCTGCCCGGTGCCCCGGATGGCGTGGGCGGACTCCGGCCGCTGCATCTCCCACGTGGGGGAGGTGAGCATCGCGAAGTGGTTGCCGATGAGCGCGGCTGCGATGTCGGCGTCGACGTCGATCGGCCGGTCCGCCGCGTTGGCCGCGTCAAAGCCGTGGACGACCGCCTCGTTGAGGAGGCTGGACATCCAGAATCGCGTCCCGGACCGCTCGTCCCCCGCAGCGTTGAACACCGGCGCGTCGAGCGCGTCATCGGAGCACGCGCTCGCGAACCGCTGCGCGGACTCCGACAGCCACGCCTGCCACTCGCCGGGGTCGGCGGGGAGCACGGCCATCTCCGCGGGCAGCTGTGCGGGGTCGGTGATGCGCCGCTCGATGATCTCCGCGACCCAGTGCTGGGTCTGGCCCACGTGCCTCACCAGGTCGGTGATGGTCCAGTCCCGGGCCGTCGGCACGGCGGCGTCAGGTCCGGCAGCGGCGGCTGACTCCGCCAGCCGCCGGGTGTGTTCGACGATCGCTCGCCGCACATGGTCCGCATTCAGCTCGGTCATTGGATCGTCCTTTTCGTAGGTTGTGCTGTGTACGACTCGGCGAGCCGGCCGAATTCATCGGTGGCCTGGGGCCGGCATGTCGGCGACCTGCTGATCATCTCCTGATCCGCCGGGTCGCGCGCAGGCGCAGCGCCTGGAGAGCCACGCACACAGCCGCCCGCCGCGGATGGCCGGGCCGTCGGCACATCCGCGGCGGGAGGTTCGGGCGGGCGTCCGTCAGTAAAGGCCCCACAGTTCGTACGAGGACCACGGCGCGGAACTGCCCTTGCAGTCGAAGGCCTGCCAGCCGGAGGCCATGCCGGCCTTGCCGGCCGCCTCGCAGCTCGCGTACCAGTAGAAGCTCTGGCCGGTGTCGTGCCAGGAGGCCCGGTGGGCCTGCCGCTCCGAGGAGGCGAGCGCGCTCGTCGGAGAGCTCGCCGCGCACCCTCCCGTGACCAGGGCGCTCGCGGCCGCGGTCACAACGGCGCCACGCATGATCCGCTCTTTGATTCGCATCTTCGATCCCTTTCGCCGGGTGATTAACCGCAACGTTATGAGGACCCGCGTGAAGCGGTATTGAACAAATGCGAACCGCCGGCGATGCGCCGCGACCGGGCGGGCCGTTAAAGGGTTATGGCCGTATTTGCGGCTGAATATTCGGCACGGAATTCGGTAGGAGTACAACCCGCCAAACCCTTGAAATCCCGGCTGAAATGGGCCTGATCGGCGTAGCCGCAGGTGTCCGCTATCCACGCCAGGGACCCCGCCTGCGGATCGGTCAGCAGGCGCACGGCCCGCTGGAACCGTACGATGCGCGCCATGCTCTTGGGCGGCAGGCCGATCTGCTCGCTGAACCCCAGCTCCAGGTAGCGGCGGGTCACGCCGACCTCCTCCGCCAGCCTGGCGACGCTCACCGAGCCCGAGGCCGCGCGCAGCAACCGCCACCCCCGCTCCACCGCCGGCGCGGGCTCGGGCCCGGCGGAGAGCCACACGAACAGGAGACGGTCGAGGAGCGCGAACCGCGCGGGCCAGTCCGGCGCCTGCCCCAGGCGTTCGGCCAGGTGCTCGCCCCGGCGTCCGAGCAGGTCGGCCAGGTCGACGATGATGTTGACCAGCTCGCGCATCGGCACCTTGAACAGCGCGTGCGCGCCCAGCGGGGTGAGCTCGACGGCCATGCCGTAGTGGCGGCTCTGCTGCTCGAACAGCACGGGACCGTCCCACAGGCCCGTGACATGAGACGTCAGGACCTTCAGGGGCCGGTCGGCCGGGGCGGGGGCCGAGGCCACCAGCCGCGCCGAGGTGATGAAGTCGATGTACAGCGTGATGCCGCCCGTGGGGAGCAGCCGCCCGCGCAACGGCCGGTCCGCCTCCACCTGGAGCCCGGCATAACCCAGGACGTGGGCGCGCAGCCCGGCGGCGGGCCGCGACACCACCATCCGGGACCCGACCCGGGGTCCGCGATGTTCGAGAATGACCCCGCCGACGCTTTTCACCGTTACTGGCCGCCTTCCGCGTGACCAATGGGCCATCACCCATGGTTACACCCGAGACCGCGGCCGGAATCGGGGAAATCCCCGAAAGAAGGGCCCGCAAATTCATCCGCGAGAAGCTTAGCGATGCATATTTCGTGACTCGTGCCGGTTCAATGGTCGACGCACGCCGTACGCGAAAAGGCGACGGCCGCCGTCACGGAGCGTGGCGGCGGCCGTCGACGGGACCGGGCGGGTCAGCTGCCGAGGCCGGCCTGTCCCAGCCAGCCCTTGGCGACCTCGCTCGCGTCATCCTTGTCGGTGATGAGCTTGGTCATCATGCTGAGCAGGTCCGTCGTGGTCAGCTTGGCCGAGACCGCGTTGAGCGCGGCCTGGGCGGTGGCGTTGACGCCGGACTTGTAGATCAGCGGGGTGACGTTCTGCGCGCTGAAGACGTTCTGCGGGTCCTGCAGCACGACGAACTTGTTCGCCGAGATCGTCGGGTCGGTGGTGAACAGGTCGGCCGCCTGGATCGAGTTGTTCTTCAGCAGCTTGACCAGCGTGGTCTGGGCGTTGGCGTCGAAGGACTGGAACTTCTTGAACTTCAGCCCGTACGTCTTCTCCAGCCCGACCAGGCCCTGCTCTCGCGTCTTGAACTCCGACGGGCCGCCGATGGTGACCTGGCCGGCCGCCGACTTCAGGTCCGCGATGGTCTTGAGGTTGTACTTCTGCGCGGTCTGGGGGTTGACCGTCACCGAGTCCTTGTCCTCGGCCTGGGAGGAGTCGAGGACCGCGAGGGTGGCGGGGAGCTTGGCCTTGAGAGCGGCGTTGACGTCGGCGGTGGTGACCGCCTTGCTGGTCTTGTCGACCGAGGTGGTCAGCAGGGCGCCGTTGTACTCCGGCATCACGCTGATGGCGCCCGACTTGACCTGGTCGTAGTAGACCTCACGGCTGCCGATGTTGAACTTGCGGGTGACCTTGACGCCCTTGGCCTCGAGCGCCTGGGCGTACAGCTCGCCGAGCAGCTGGCTCTCGGGGAAGTTCGCCGAGCCCACGACCACGCTTCCGCCTCCGCCGGCGGGCTTCTGGTCGAGGGGGTTGCCGCTGTCCTTCTTGTCACTGCCGCCGCACGCGCTGACGGCCAGCGCGACGACGACGCCGAGGACGGCGCCACGGACTATCCGGATCATTGTTTGTTTCCTTCCCTGTTTCACGAAGTGCGCGATGAACCGCGCAGACCCTGCGACACGAACGCTCTCCGGATGCCGATGAAGGCGAGCTGGACGACGACCGCGAGGAGCACAACAAGTACTGAACCACCCACCACTGACGGATAGTCCTTACGCGACAATCCGTCGATGATGAAGCGGCCGAGCCCGCCGATGCCCGCCTCCGCCGCGATCGTGGCCGTCGCGACGACCTGGATCGCCGCGGTGCGCAGGCCGAGCAGGATGAGGGGCATGGCCACCGGGACCTCGGCCTTGAGCAGGACCCCGAGCCCCTTCATGCCCATCCCCTTGGCGGCGTCCTTGATGTCGGCGTCGACGCCGCGGATGCCCTCGTAGGTGTTCACGAGGATCGGCGGGGTGGCCAGCGCGATCAGCGGGACGATGACCGGTGTGAGGCCGATCGAGGTGATGGTCACGACGAGCAGGAGCAGGCCCAGGGTGGGCACGGCCCGCGCGAGGTTCGCGAGGCTGACGACGACGAACCCGCCGCGGCCGGTGTGGCCGACGAGCGCGCCGAGCGGCAGTGCGATCACCATGGCGATGGCCAGGGCGAGCCCGCTGTAGCCGAGATGTTCGAGCAGGCGGTGCGGGATGCCGTCGCTACCGCTCCAGTGCGAGGACGTGGTGAGCCAGTTCCAGGCGGCGGTGATCTGGTCCGAGAGGTTCATCCGTTGCTCCTGCGGGTGCGCGCCCACGGGGTGAGCAGCCGTTGTGCCGTCACGAGAACGCCGTCGCTGAACAGCGCGAGCACGATGATCAGCACGCAGGAGACGAGGAGCGGTGTGGTGAAGTCACGGGCGTAGCCGTCGATGAACAGCTGGCCGAGCCCGCCGTTGCCGATCAGCACGCCGACGCTGACGAGGCTGATCGAGGCGACGGTCGCGACGCGCGCGCCGGCGATGACGACCGGGACCGCGATCGGCAGCTCGACCTGGACCAGCCGCCGCAACGTGCCGAAACCCATCGCGGTGGCCGCCTGGCGTACCGGATCGGGGACCGACCGCAGCCCGTCCACGACGTTCGGCACCAGGACCGACAGGGAGAACAGCGTGAGCGGCAGGATGATCGTGAAGTCCGCCTTGCCGCCGCTGCCGATGCCGAAGTAGGGGATGAACAGCATGAACAACGCGAGCGATGGCACGCCGTACAGGACGTTGGCGACGCCCAGCGTGGGCGGATAGAGCCAGCGCCAGCGCACGCACACGATCCCGAGCGGGATCGCGATGATCAGGCCGAAGAGGATCGGCAGCAGCGCGAGCTTCAGGTGGTGCAGGGTCAGGGTGGTCAGTTCGTCGGTGTGGTCGCCGATCCAGCTCCAGCGGATCAGCGGCTCGCCGTCGGCGAGTGCGCTCATCGCTCCGCCGCCTCGACCTCATCGGGAGTCTCCTCGAGCTCGCGGTTGAACCGCAGCCGCTTGAGGCCCTTGTCTCCGCCGAGGAAGTCCGTCACGAAGCCCTCGGCCGGGTGGGCGAGCAACTCCTCGGGGGTGGCGTACTGGGCGAGGACGCCGCCGACCTGGAAGACCGCGATGCGGTGCCCGAGCTTGACCGCCTCGTCGATGTCGTGCGTGACGAAGGCGATCGTCTTCTGCAGGTCGGACTGGAGCCGCAGGAACTCATCCTGCAGGCTCTTGCGCACGATCGGGTCGACGGCGCTGAACGGCTCGTCCATCAGCATGACCGGCGGGTCCGCGGCGAGCGCGCGGGCGACGCCGACGCGCTGCTGCTGGCCGCCGGAGAGCTGGAACGGATAGCGCTTGGCCATCTTGGTGTCCAGGCCGACGCGCTCCATCAGCTCCATCGCGGTCGCCCGCGCCTTCTTCTTGTCCCAGCCGAGGAGATAAGGCACGGTCGCGATGTTGTCGATGATGGTGCGGTGCGGGAACAGTCCCGCGTGCTGGATCACATAGCCGATGCCGCGGCGCAGATCCGCCGGATCCTTGGCGCGGATGTCGTCGCCGTCGATCGTGATCGAGCCGGAGGTCGGATCGATCATCCGGTTGATCATTCGCAGCGACGTGGTCTTCCCGCAGCCCGACGGCCCGACCAGCACGGTGATCTGTCCCGAGGGGATCTCCAGGTTCAGATCGTCGACGGCCACGGTGCCGTCCGCATAACGCTTCGTGACGCCGTCAAATTTGATCAAGAGTGGTTCTCCCTCTGGCCTGAAAGCGAGCGGACCCACCCCGACGTCACCGCTTGCCCCAATGGACGTTGCTCCGACTCATTGCACTGGAACGGCGTCAGCGACAGGACCCGACTAATCACACTTCTGTCTGACATACGAGACACTAGACGAAGATCGCCGGGAATTCCCGGCCCTCGCGCCGGTTCCGGCCGAGTGGCGGGCCTTATAGTCCGGAACGAGGGGACGTCCCGCGCCGCGAGCGGCCGCGCCGGCACTCCCCGGAGGGACGCGCCGGCGTGACGTTTCGTGACGTCGTGGATACGCAACAAGTAGGTCCGCCCTCGCATAACCGGGATAAGAGGTCAAGATAGTGGGTTTTGTACTGCCCGTACGGGTTCGCCGATGAACCAAACGGCCATAGCGGTCAACGGTAGCGGGTTGAACTGCGACGTTGTAGGCGCAGTGGCCCGTGACGGCGCCTTCGTTACCGTTACTCCACAAGCGGTCGAACGTGCGCGGCAGGCCTGGGAGGTCGTCCGCGAGGTCGCGGAGCGCCAGCCGGTGTACGGCCGCACCACCGGCGTCGGTGCCAACCGCAACGTCATGATCGAGGACGACGACACACACGGCCTGCGGTTGCTCCGCAGCCACTCGGGCGGCGCGGGGCCCCTCATGTCGGCCGAGAACGTACGCGCGATGCTGGTCGTACGCCTCAACCAGATCGCCGCGGGCGGCTCCGGCGTCGACCCCGACGTACTCGGCGCGCTCTCGGACGTGATCAACCGCTGGCTCATCCCGCCGATCCCGGCGTACGGGGCCATCGGCACGAGCGACCTGACCGCCCTGGCCTCGACCGCCCTCTGCCTGATCGGCGAACGCCCGTGGCAGGGCGGCGTCTCCAGCGCGCGCTTCCCGCTCCGGCCCTCCGACGCGCTGGCCTTCATCAGCTCCAACGCCGCCACACTGGGCGAGTCGGCGCTGGCCTGCCACGACGTCGCCGAACTCCTGCGGGTCTCGATCCCGGTGGCCGGGCTGTCACTGCTGGCCGTCCAGGGCTCGGCCGAGCCGTACGCCCCGCCGGTGCACGCGAGCTGCCCGCACCCGGGCCGCCGCCGCGTCGCCGACGCCGTACGCGGCCTGCTCGACGAAGAGGACCTGAAGCAGGCGCGCATCCAGGACCCGTACGGCTACCGCGCCTTCCCTCAGGTGCACGGCCCGGCCGTGGACGCCGTGGAGTACGCCGAGACGATCGTCACGCGGGAGATCAACGCGCCGTCGGAGAACCCTCTCGTCGACGTCACGAACCGTACGGTCTGGCACAACGGCAACTTCCACACCGCGTACGTCGGGCTGAGCCTCGACGCGCTACGCGCCGCGATGTTCCAGACCGCGGCCCTGTCGGCCGCCCGCCTCGGCACGCTGGTGGAGCCGACCTTCACCGGTCTACTGCCCTTCCAGGCCGCACCGGGCGAGCCGGGCTCGGGAATCATGATCCTGGAGTACGTCGCACACTCGGCCATCGCCGACATCCGCCGCCTGGCGACGCCGTCCGCGCTGGGCAGCGCGGTGCTGTCGCGCGGGGTGGAGGAGCACGCGGGCTTCTCGACGCAGTCGGCCCGCGCGACGACGGAGGCGGTCACGGCCTACCGGATCGTGCTCGCGTGCGAACTCGTCGCCGCCGTACGTGCACTGCGGATGCAGGGCCGCGAGCCGTCGGGACGCCTGGGCGAGGTGTTCGCCCGCGCGTCGGACGTCCTGGACCCCCGCGTCGAGGACCGCGCCCTGGACGGCGACATCAGCGCGGCCACCGACATCCTCTCCCGCATCGCCCCGTACGGAGTCCATTAAGGCCTGTGCCACCACCACCGCCTCCTCCGGCGGGCGGGTTTCCTCTGGTCGGCGCGCTCGTCCAGGTGGTACTTCGTGAGGCCGACGGCCATGGCGATATGTCGCATACTGCGAAGCTAGGAGCAATCTGGCTCAGGGTTATAGTCCAGACGCATGGAGGATCAGTGGGCCAGATTGGGCCTGGACCTGCACCTGACGCTCGGCCCGGCGCACGGGCTGCGGGCCGGGCTGGAGTACGCGCTACGTGAGGCCGTACGCGGCGGACGGCTCACGCCCGGGACGCCGCTGCCCTCGTCGCGGACGCTGGCCCGCGACCTGAACGTCTCGCGTGGCACCGTCACGCAGGCCTACGAACAGCTCGTCGCCGAGGGGTACCTCGCGTCGCGCCCGCGGTCGGGCATCGAGGTGGCCGACCACCCGGCCGCGCCGCCGCCCGCGTCGATCGACCTGGACCCTCCGGTCACGCTCCCTTTCGTCAAGGGCGCCGACCTGAGGTCGGGACTGCCCGACCTGTCGGCCTTCCCCCGCCGCGAGTGGCTGGCCGCCACCCGGCACGTGATGCAGACCACGCCGGGCACCGCCTTCGGGTACGGCGACCCGGCCGGGGCGGTGCCGCTCCGTGAGGCACTGGCGGAGTACCTGGGCCGGGTACGCGGCGTGGTGGCCACGCCGGACCGGGTGTTCGTGTGCGCGGGCTACACCCACGCGCTGCGGCTCGTCTGCCAGGCGCTGAGCCTGCGGGGCGCGGCCTCGATCGCCTTCGAGGACCCCGCCGAGCCGGCCTACTGCTCACTCGCCGGGCAGATGGGCTTGGAGGTGAGCCGTGTCCCGGTGGACCGGGACGGCATGATGGTCGGCCGCCTCACCGGCGAGGACGTCGTGACCGTGACCCCGGCCCACCAGTACCCGCTGGGCGTCACGCTGAGCCCGGCACGGCGCACCCGGCTGCTGGCCTGGGCCGCGCGCACCGGCGCGTACGTGGTGGAGGACGACTACGACGGGGAGTTCCGGTACGACCGCCAGCCGGTGGGCGCCCTGCAGGGCCTGGCCCCGGACCGCGTCATCTACGCGGGGACGGCGAGCAAGACGGTCGCCCCGGGCCTGCGCATCGCGTGGATCGTGGTGCCGCCCGACCTGGTCCGGCCGCTGAGGGAGTCGATGCGGTGGGACGAGGCGTACGTGAACGTCATCGAGCAGCTGGTGTTCGCCCGGCTCATCCGCAGCGGGGAGCTCGACCGGCACCTGCGCCGCTGCCGCATCCGCTACCGCCGCCGCAGAGACCGCCTGGGCGAGGCCATCGCCCGCCACGTGCCGTCGGGCCGGCTGTCGGGCATCGCCGCCGGCCTGCACGCCGTCCTGGAGTTCCCGGGCGCCGCGATCGACGAGAGGCGGCTGCTCGGCCATCTGAGGAGGAACGGGGTCGCGGTGGACGGCATCGCCTACTTCTACCACCGCCCGGCGGACGCCCCGCTGGGCATCGTCATCGGTTATGCGACCCCACCGGAACACGCCTACAGCAGCACCCTCGAAACTCTGATCAGCACCCTGGAGACCATGCCGGGGGCCCTGTCTCGAGATTCCCGTTCGTAGCGCGGCCGGACAGCGGGACCTCGACGAGACAGGCCCTAGTTGACGGTGGGGTCGACGGCGCGGGCGCGGCCGGTGGACTCGCGTTGCAGGAGGCTCGGCTCGCAGACGATGCGGCGGCGGCGGGGTTTGCCCTCGATGGCGCCGATCATCACGCGGACCGCCGAGTGCACGATGCCCTCGATGTCCCAGTCCACGCTCGTCAGCGGAGGCGTCAGCAACGCCGACATCGGGTGGTTGTCGAAGCCCGCCACCGACACGTCCTCCGGCACGGCCAGGCCCAGCTCCCGCGTCGCCGCGTAGACCCCGTACCCGATCGAGTCGGAGAAGCAGAACAGCGCCGTCGGCCGGGGCGAGTCGCCCAGCACGTCGAGCGCCACGTCCGTCGCCGCGCCCAGGGCCTGGGGCGTGGTGACCACGTCCACCCTGACCCCGAGCCGCTCGGCCTCCGCGGTGACGTACACGTCCGCCGGGCGGTCGGGGGTGCGAGAGCCCGTCGAGGTCAGCACGGCGATGTGCCGGTGCCCCAGCGCGTACAGGTGCTCCAGGGCGAGCGTCACCCCGGCGCGGTTGTCGAAGACGACCTCCCCGTACGCGTGCCCGCCCCGCAGGGAGTCGCCGATCGACACGAGCGGCAGGCTCTCGCCCAGCTCGGCCCACAGCTCCGCGGACGGGTCGACCGGCTGCACGATCAGCCCGTCGACCCGCTGGTCGCGCAGCTGGCGCGCGAGCATCAGCTCGCGCTCGGGGTCGTTCGCCGCGTCCAGGATGATCGCGTAGCGGTCGCGGGCGAACAGGGCGCGGCCGATGCCCACCGCCAGCGACTGCTGCCAGAGATCTTCGAGGGAACCGCAGAGCAGGCCCACCATGCCGCTGCGCCCGCTGGCGAGTGCCCGGGCGATCGGGTGGGCCTCATAGCCCAGCTCCTCGGCGGCCTTGCGGACCCGCTCCTGGGTTTCCTCCGACGTCTGGATGCCACGCAGCGCATACGAAACGGCGGCCGGCGATAGCCCCGTCGCTTTCGCCACCTCACGGATCGTCGCGCGCTTTCGCTGCGTCACGCCCCAACCCTATAGAGAGGGTCGGACAAGACTGAGAACGAAATCGCGATCCGTGTCAGTCCACCACTGGTCAATTCCCAGTCCGGCCGACGAGACGGAGGCCTCGAAGCTCTCCCGGCGGAACTTGGCCGAGATCTCCGTCCTCATCTCCTCCCCCGCCGCGAACTCCACGACGAGGTCCAGCGCGCCGACCCGTACGGTCTGGGCCTGGGCCGAGCGCAGCCGCATCTCGATGCGCTCCCGCTCGCGGTCCCAGACCGCGACGTGCTCGAAGCGGGAGACGTCGAAGTCGGCGGCCAGCTCGCGGTTGATCACCCGCAGGACGTTGCGGTTGAACTCCGCGGTGACGCCCCGCGCGTCGTCGTAGGCCCGTACGAGCCGCTGCGGCTCCTTGACCAGGTCCGCGCCGATCAGCAGCGCGTCGTCCTCGCCCATCGAGGCGCGCAGGCCGCCGAGGAAGGACACGCGCTCGGCCGGTTCCATGTTGCCGATCGTGCCGCCGAGGAAGGCGATCAGCCGGCGCGGCCCGGCGGGAAGCTGGTCGAGGTGGCGTTCGTAGTCGGCCACGACGGCCTGCACCCGCAGGCCCGGGTACTCGGCGGCGATCTGGTCCGCCGCCGAGGCGAGGAAGTCGCCGCTGACGTCGACCGGGACGTAGGTCTCCAGCGTCCCGGACAGCGCGTCCAGCAGCAGCCGGGTCTTCTCCCCGGATCCCGCGCCGAGTTCGAGCAGCGTACGCGCGCCGGTCACCGAGGCGATCTCGGTGGCGCGCTCGGTGAGGATGGCGCGCTCGCGCCGGGTCGGGTAGTACTCCTCCAGCCTGGTGATCTCCTCGAAGAGCTCGCTTCCGCGCTCGTCGTAGAACCACTTCGGCGGCAGCGTCTTCGGGAACGCGGTCAGGCCGTCGGCGACGTCCTGGCGGAGCGACTTGCCGAGGTCGTCGGGCGTGAGAAAGCGCTTGATGATCGGCACTGAAGATCTCCTCATCGAGATTCGGTCAGGGACGCAGCGGGCTGACACCGACGCCCCCCGGACCGGCGGTCACGAGTGATCGGTCGGGCACCTCCTCCCATCCGGGCTCGTCGTCGTAGGGCTCGGAGGCGAGCACGATCCCGCCGTCCAGCGCGCGGTAGAAGAGCGTGTCGCCCCAGGTCGTGGCCGCCAGCCGCGTACCGTCGCCGGCCAGGAGGTTGTAGCGTCCGCCGGCCAGCGGGGTGACCGTACGCACCGCGTGCGCCAGGCCGTCGCCCAGCGACTCACCCGCCCGCCACGCCCCGGCGGCCAGGGCGAACAGCAACGCCGAGTCGACGGGCGCACGCGCGTCCGGGACGATCGCCAGGTCCCCGGCCAGCTCACGCAGCTTGGACTCCACCGCGGGGAACCCCTGGATCACCCCGTTGTGGCTGAACAGCCGGTCCCCGTCCGTGAAGGGCTGGGCGCACGACTCGTCGATCGGGAACCCGACCGTCGCCGACCGGACCGCCGCGATCGTGCAGCGCGTACGGACCACGTCGGCGACGTCGGCGAACGACAGGTCGGTCCACATCGGCTGAGAGCGCCGGTAGCGCACCGGCGCGGGGCGGGTCTCGTCGTACCAGCCCGCGCCGAAGCCGTCGGCGTTCAGGATGCAGGAGCGCGACATGCGCGGCGCGTACGCCTGGGTCTCCAGCGAATGCTCCGGCGCGTACAGGAGTTCGTGCAGGCTCCGGGGGTCGCCGAGATAACCCAGGTGACGGCACATCAGGCGTCCCTCGCGCAGCGGAAGCCGGCGAAGATCTGCCGGCGGATCGGGTAGTCCCAGTTGCGGAAGGTGGCCCGGCCCGAGAGCGCGTGCGTCGCCCACGACCCGCCCTTCAGCACCTTGTAGTCACCGCCGAAGAACACCTCTGAGTACTCCTTGTACGGGAACGAGCGGAAGCCCGGATAGCCGTCGAAACCGGTCGAGGTCCACTCCCAGACGTCGCCGATGAGCTGCCGTACGCCGTAGGCCGAGGCGCCCTCCGGGTACGAGCCGAGCGGCGCGGGGTGCAGCAGGCGCTGCCCGAGGTTGGCGTGGTCGTCGGCCTCGCCGGCGTCGCCCCACGGCAGGCGGCGCTTGCGCTCCGCCACGGGGTCCCAGCTCGCGGCCTTCTCCCACTCCGCCTCGGTCGGCAGCCGCCGTCCGGCCCAGCGGGCGTACGCGTCCGCCTCGTACCAGTTGACGTGCTGCACCGGCTCGTCCATCGGGACCGGTTCGACCCGCCCGAGGCGGCGCCGCAGCCACTGGCCGCCCTCGCGGTGCCAAAAGCCCGGCGCCTCCTTGCCCGAGGAGGACCGCCACTCCCAGCCCTTCGGGTGCCACCAGCGGCGGTCGCGGTACCCGCCCGCCTCGACGAACGCGGCGTACGCGGCGTTGCCGACCGGCGTCGTGTCGAGGTGGAAGGACGGGACCTCGACCCAGTGGCCGGGGCGTTCGTTGTCGTAGGCCCAGGGGTCGTCGGTGGTGCCCATGAGGAAGGGGCCGCCGGGGATCAGCACCTCCGGCTCGCAGGTCCCGGCGGCGGGCGACGGGCCCGGCGGGTCGAGCAGGGCCGGGGCGCCCTTGCGGAGCTGGTGGGTGGCCAGCATGGTCTCGTCGTGCTGGTGCTCGTGCTGGATCACCATGTGATAGACGAAACCGTCCCCGGCGAGGGCGCCGGCGAACGGCACCTTCTCCAGAGAGTCGATCACCTGGTCGCGCACGGTGGTGATGTACGCGCGGCTCTCGGCGGGGGTGAGCAGGGGCAGCGAGGGCCGTTCGGCGCGCGGATGCTCGAAGGCATCGTAGATGTCGTCGATGTCCGCCCGGATGGCGGTGGCCCCCGCGGCGGCGCGCAGCAGCCACTGTTCCTCGTAGTTGCCGATGTGCGCCAGGTCCCAGACCAGCGGCGACATCAGCGGGGAGACCTGCGAGGTCAGCTCGGGATCATCCAGTGCTCCCACGGTCAGCCCGAAGCTGCGGTCGCGCGCCGCGGTGAGCTCCGCGATGATCCTTTCCTTTACGTCCATCATTCCTCCTTGCCGGCGGGCACCCGCGTGCCGGCATCCTCGTCGAGGGGTCTCTCGTCGGCGGGGCAGCGGCCGCGCGCGACGAAGCGGTCCGCGTAGTCCGTGACGAGAGGGACGAGCGCCTCGGCGCCGAGCCTGGGCAGCGCGTCGAGCGCCGCCTCGAAGCAGCGGCGTGCGGCGCGCGCCAGGGCGGGGTCGGTGAGGGCGTCGCGAGCCGCCTCGCACCAGCGGTCCGCCACGGGTTCGGCCGCCTCCGCGGCGATGTCGGCGGCCACCGGATCCTCGATCAGCGCCGTGACCACGGCGATCGGCACGGGCCAGTACGGCTCCGGCAGCGCGTCGATCATCCGCAACTCCAGCCAGCCCTGCGGGCGTACCGGCGGGAACAGCGTGGTCAGGTGGTAGGCGAGGTCGTCGGCGTCGGGCCGGCCGTCGGCGAGCCACTCGCGGAAGGTCATGCCGGGATTCGGCACCCAGCCCTGCCGCAGCAGCATGACCCGCGCGTCGAGGGCGTACTTCGCCCAGGCCGCCACCGGGTCATCGCCCACGACCGGAGCCGTACGGCCGCGGTCGAGCCCCTCCCAGATCACCTGCCGCACCGAGCGGCTGCCGTTCCACGGCGAGTTGGCGAACGCCGCCACCAGCACCGGCCCCAGGGCATGCGCGAGCCGCCAGCGCCGCGTCGCGTCCTTGTCGTCGGCGCCGATGTCGAGGCAGACCTGGAGCGAGGCCGTCGCGCACATCATCGCGAGTCCCGCCTCCCCGAAGTACTCCCGCATGCACCGGTAGCGCCCCTCGTCCAGCTGGAAGAAGGGATCCCGCAGGTTGCGCGGGTCGGCGCCGCGGCCTTCCAGAGCCAGGCCGTCCCGCGCCAGGTGCTGCCCGACGTGGGCGATGTCCGCCGCCAGCGCGGCCTGCGCCGTCACCACGCCCCGTTGCGGAAGGGAGCTGAGCTCCAGCTGACCGCCCGGTTCGTAGGTGATGCGGCTGCCGGCCGGCGGTGGGCCCGCCGTCTCCATCACCGTACGCAGCCGGCCGATCGTCACGCGCCGCTCCGGCACCTGCCGGTCGGCGACGAACCACTCGGTCTCCGCGCCCACCTGTCCCGGTGGGCCGGTCTTGAAACACACCCCGCTGATGTGTTCGTACACGTCGTCCAAGGTCAGACGCGTCATAGGCACCTCCGTTCACGCCATGACCGAGGGTCATTCCCTACTGAACCGGATCAATAATCCGAAACTCCGCATTTCGCCGATGACGTGTCGGTGAACACTATGACCGCCTGAACTGGTGAATCGGTTTACTTAAGCGGTACAGTGATACGGTTCAGTAAACCGGTTCACTAGACAGGAGCACCGTGGCCACCGACGTACACCAGCACCTGTGGGGCGGTGCGTTCATCGACGCCCTGCGCGGGCGTACGGAGACGCCGCGTCTCGATGGCTGGACCCTCCATCTCGACGGAGAGGCGCCGTTCGACGCCGACCCCGCCGACCATGATCTTTCCGCCCGGGCCGCCCTGGCCGCCTCGGACGGTTTCTCGCTCGTCCTGACGTCCCTGTCCTCGCCGCTCGGCATCGAGTGGCTGGCGCCGTCGGTCGCCGGGCCGCTGCTGGAGGCCTACCACGAGGACGCGCTCGCGCTGCCCGCGCCGTTCGGTGCCTGGGCGGCCGCCTCGGTGGCGGAGATCGACGCGCCGGGGCTCGCCTCTTTGCTCGACCGTGGTCTCGTCGGTCTCCAACTGCCGGCGAACGCGTTGTCGGACGCCGCGGGATACGGCCATTGCGCGCCGCTGCTGGAGCTGCTGGAGTCGCGGGGGCTGCCGCTCTTCGTGCACCCCGGGCCCGCGCCATCCGCCTCCGGGCCCGCGTGGTGGCCGGCGCTGGTGCCGTACGTCCAGCAGATGCACGCGGCGTGGTTCGCGTTCCGCGCCTGGGGACGGCCGCGCTTCCCGCGGCTGCGGGTCTGCTTCGCGCTGCTCTCGGGCCTGGCCCCGCTGCACGGGGAGCGGCTCGCCGTACGCGGCGGCGGCCGCGGCGAGGTCGACCGCGACGTCTTCCTGGAGACCTCCTCGTACGGGCCGCGCGCCATCGACGCGACCATCCGGGCGCTCGGCATCGACACGATCGTGTGCGGCTCGGACCGGCCGTACGCTCCACCGCCCGGCGACCTCGGCCTCGGCGAGGCCGCCGAGCACGCCATCCGGGTGGCCAACCCGGGCCGACTACTGATGAGAGAGGAGTGATCCGATGTCCTTCGAGTCACTGCCCGCACGGACTCTCGACAAGTCCGAGCTCCGTGAGCTCGTGGACGCGCTGGCGCAAGACGTCTCGTCCTGGCGTGAACACGTGGCCTTCCCCGACGGGCAGCGGCACTATGTGTCCCTCTATCGCGATGACCACGTCGATGTCTGGCTGCTGTGCTGGACCCCTGAAAATGACACCGGCTGGCACGACCACGACATCTCCTCCGGTGCGGTCGCCGTCGTGGGCGGCACGCTGAAGGAGTGCAACCCCCGCATCGGCGGCGCCCACGTCGAGGTCGCGGTCAGCGAGGGCGTCTCCTTCGCCTTCGGCCCCGAACACATCCACCGGCTCGTCGGCGCCGCCGACCAGAGCGTCTCCATCCACGCGTACTCTCCCCCGCTGTGGCGCCTGGGGCAGTACTCCATCGACGAGGGCGGCGTGATGCGCCGGGTCTCGGTGAGCTACGCGGACGAATTGCGCCCCCTGAACGCTGTCGCTTGACCCGGCCGTCCCGCTAGTATCCAGATTTCTAGCGTTACGTCTGGATCCTGTGATGATCCAGTGGTACGGCGGGACTGGAGGAACCGGTGTCCCTTACCGAAGCCCTGCGGACAGGTGCTCCGGAGGCGTTCGGCGTGCTCTATGACGAGCACGCCGAACAGCTGTACGCCTACTGCCACATCATGGTCGGCGACGAGGCGGCGGACTCCGTACGCGACGCGTTCATCGCGGCCGCCCGCCATCCGGGTACGGCACCCTCGGACCCGGCCGCCCTGCCGGTGTGGCTGTTCGCCCTGGCACGCGCGGAGTGTCTCCGGCGCGGCTCGCTGGTACGACGCCCGACGACGACGCCGTCCTCGGACCCGCTGCGGCGGGCGCTGGCACGGCTGCGCCCGGAGCACCGTGAGGCCCTGGCACTGTCCACGACGCTCGAGCCCGTGGAGATCGCCCGGGTCATCGGCGTCGCCGCCGACACGGCGGAGATGCTCGTACGGGTGTCGGCGCGGCGGCTGGAGCAGGCCGCGGTGTCGGTGCTGGGCGGCGTACACAACGAGGCCATGCTGGCCGCGCTGAGTGCCGGCAACCTCGACAAGCTGGTGATGCGGGGATACTCGTTGCCGCCGCGCCAGCGCGAGAGAGTGCTCACGTCGTGCGCGGCGGCCGAACGCGCGCCCGACGGCGCCCTGCTGTTCGACGCGGACGGCATGCCGATCCCGCTCGACGCCCTCTTCGGACGGGCGGAGGAGCCGACACATCCGTTCGCGCAGGTCGAGGACTCGTCTGCTGCTGTTGCCACTGCCGGGGTCGCGACGATCCGGGTGTCGCACGCGCGCCCGAAGAAGGAGCCGTTCCTCAGCCGCCGCCGAGACGGCCTGGTCGAGGTCGCCGGCCTGGCGGCGTGCGTGGCCGCGGCGACGAGCGTGCTGGCCCTGTGGCCGAGCCCGCACAACAACGGTGCGTCCAACATGGACGGCACGAGCCTGTTCATGCACCGCAGCGCACCGGCGAGCCGTTCGGCCCAGCCGGTACCCCAGGGCGGCAACGCGATGCCACCGCCGCAGGCGGCGACCTCCAAGCCGGGCGCGTCCCCGACGCCGTCGAGCTCGAGCGCGGCGCCTGCCGACGCCCCGGCGACGACCCCGCCGTCGCAACCGGCCCCGCCACCGGTGGCGGGCCACGGCCCGAGCCCGTCCCACCCGGCACATCCGACGCACCCGACCCATCCGGCACCGCCCACCAGCCCGCCGGACTCTCCTCCGTCGTCCACACCGACGCCGGACCCGACCCCGACGCCGACGGACTCACCGACCGACCCACCGCCCCCGGACCCGAGCACTCCGTCCACCCCGTGACTCGCCGCCCTGACGGGGCGCCGGGGGCCGTAGCTGTCCCGGCCGGCGGCCGTAGCGTCTCGCCCGGCGACCCGGTCCCTGGGCTCGGCTGCGCGCACGGCCTTGGCCTTTGCGCTCAGGCCGGCCTCAGAGTTTCACGGCAACCACGCGAGCGCGCGACCGCCAACGGTGCCAGATGACGTGGTGGTGGGACCACGTCGTGTGGGACGACACGGTGCGGTCGGTGGCGAGCAAGAGGCACCGGGGGCCACCTTCGAACCGAAGGTCGGGCACGTCCAGCAGCGTGCCGCGGTGTTCCACCATTTCGGTTTCCGGCGTGACGGCTCCGTGGCCAGCTCAAGGACACCGACATCGCCACGACCCTCGCCCCCTCCCGACCACGAGTGCAGAACCGCCCCACCGCCGCACGGCTGCACGGCCACGGACGACCTCCTCGCCCGCAGGCGGGAAGCGGACACGGTCCGCTCCGACATCTACGACAACATCCACCGTCATCTCATCGCTCTGCCCCATGCACCACGCCCGATCGCCGCACTGACCGAGCCGCCGCTGATGGCCACGCGGCTCACGATGTTGCGGACCCGGGTGGAGGCGGCGCTGCAGCCCTTCGACGCCGCGCCGGCCGCCGGGGACCGGGGCCAAGCCGAGGGCCGGGGCCAGATTCAGGGCGAGTCAGACCCGGGGCCGCGAGCATCTGCGGCACCGGTGACGGCGCTCTCTCGCCCGGCGAACGAATGCCTCAGTGGTGGACTACACGGCGGTTCTCACCATGGACTCGCCCTTTCCTCGGGGAGGTCAGTCCGGTTCGACGGGGGTCCTGCTCCCCGGGGAGAGCAGAGCTGAGTCGGAATCTGGGTCATCGGCCCGGTCATGACAGGCGGCGGTGGATCCACCAGGTGGAGAGGCCGGTCAGTGCGAGAGCGAGGGCCAGGTAGATCGTCGTCTCGTACCACTGGAGGGCCCAGAACCGTCCGGCGGGCTGGTAGTAGACCAGTTGCCGGTAGCCGTACTTGTCGAGCCGGGCGAAGCATGCCAGGCCGCCCGTCTCAGGACAGGACATCGCCCAGGACGGCGGACGGGCCGCCTGGCCCGCCGCGTTGACGGTGTGCTGTGAAGTGACCCACGCCCCCGGACGGTCGATGATGACGTGCAGGTTGTCGTGCATGTCGATCAAGGTGAGGTTCTTCGCGGTGATGGCGACGGTCTGGTGTTCGGGGGCCATCAGGAGCGGGCGTACCCACACCGACATGACGACCTGGGCGACCATGAACACCGCCAGGAGGACCGCCATCGCCGGCAACGTCCGGCGGATGAGGATCCCGAGGGTCACGCCGAGGACGAAGGCGAAGGCCGCGTAGCCGACCGGCACGATCCCCCGTGCGTCGAAGATCTCGCGGGACAGCCGGGAGAAGACGAACACCCCTGGCCCCGGCTCACCGTTGCGGCTCGCCACTGCCGCGTCGATCGGGGCGGCCCACCAGCTCACCGCCAGGCTGAGCGATCCGGCCACTGCCATGGCGGCCAGGCCGATGAAGCCCAGCTTGGCGCACAGCCACCGCGTACGAGTCGTCTGCGTCCACGCCAGCCGATGTGTCCCGGCGTCCAGCTCCCGGGTGACCAGCGGTGCGCCCCAGAACATGCCGATGAGCGCCGGCAGAGCGAGCACGGCCAGCCAGGCGAACACGTACAGCGCACTGTCGGTGCCGGTCAGATCGTTGATGAAGGCGTCGCCCCGCGTCCGGTGCAGGTGGACCAGACGCGGACCGGTGGCCGCGAGGATGACGGCGAGGACCGCGACGCCGCCGAAGATCACCATGGCCTGCGTACGGAACTGGCGCCAGGTCAGCCAGATCATCGGTGCACCTCCACGGTGGGCATGCTCATGTAGCCGAGGACGAGGTCTTCCAGGTCTGCCGGGCGCGCGGTCCAGGCGGGGTCGGGCGGGACGGAGCCGCCGCGTACGAGCACGGTCGTCCGGCTGTCGGTATGGCGCACCGACACGACCTCGAGTCCGGGCGGAAGGGCCGCGGGGTCGATCCGTGGCGCGGTGAGCAGGTGATGCTCGGCGAGCAGCGCGCCGACGTCTCCGGCCACCCGTACGCGCGAGGCGACGAGCACCACGAGGTAGTCACAGACCTGTTCGAGGTCGGAGACCAGGTGGGAAGAGTGCACGACGCTGACCTCACCGCCGGCCGCGGCCTCGGCCAGGTCGCCCAGGAAGTCCTGCCGGGCGAGTGGATCAAGCCCAGCGACCGGCTCGTCGAGGATCAGCAGCCGCGGCCGTTTGGCGATCGCCAGTGTGAGGGCCAGCTGGGCGCGCTGGCCGCCGGACAGACTGCCCGCCCGCTGGTCGGGGCGCAGGCCGATCCGTCTGATCCGGTCGCGGGCCAGGCGTGGGTCCCAGCCCGGGTTGAGCCGGGCGCCGAGCCTGAGGTGCTCGGCGACGGTGAGCCTCGCGTACGTCGGGGTGTCCTGGGCGACGAAGCCGACCTTGGCCAGTTGTGCACGGCCGTCGGCGGGGCGGCCGCCGCACACCTCGATCGTGCCCGACGTCGGTGTCAGCAGCCCGGCGGCAAGGCTGAGCAGGGTGGTCTTCCCCGCGCCGTTGGGGCCGACCAGCCCGACGACGCGTCCGGCGGGGATGTCGAGGGCACAGTCCGACAGCGCCCACCGGCGCCTATACCTTTTGCCCAGTCCCTGGGCGCGCAGCACGGCCGTCATGCCATGTCCTTTTGTTGTGGAGCCATGGCAGTACGGTCGCGGGTTGTGGCAGGGCGGGGATACCGGTCAGAAGTACGGTCGGAGCGCCAGGATCGTACTTTTGGCTATTACCCTCACCCCCCACTTCTCCGTACCTTGAACAGCATGAACATGCTCGACCGCCTGGCCAAGCGGCCGGGGACCGCCGCCGACGCCGGGCTCGCCGTCGTGTTCGTGGCCGCCCTCGCCCTCGACGCCCGCATCGTCGTCGGCTATCACGGCGACTGGATCTTCGACCTGGTCGTCGGCGCGATGGTGTGCACGGCCGCCCTGCTGCGCCGATACTCCCGCGTGTGGACGGCGGCGGCGGGTCTGGCGATCTCGGGGGCCGCCGAGCCGGCCGCCTGGCGGTGGGACCTGCCCGGCCAGCCGGGCGGCGCCGCGTGCCTGGCCCTGCTCGTGCTCATCGGCTCCGCGGCCCGGGTGCTGCCCGTCCGTTCCGCGGCGGCCGTCGCGGCCGGGGGCACCGTGGTGGTGGCCGGCACCATGGAGCGCTATATCTCCTTCATCCGGGACGGCACACCCAGCGGATTCGCCGCGACCTGGCTCATGGGCCTCGGCTGGGTCGCCGCCCTGGGGGCCGGGCTGTGGCTGCGGTTCCTCGACAACCATCGCGGGTCCACCGTCGAGGCGATCCGGCGCGGTGAGCGCCTCGAACTCGCCCGGGAGCTTCACGACGCGGCGGCCCACCACATCACCGGCATCGTGGTCCAGGCCCAGGCCGCCCGCATCACCGCCCGCAGACAACCCGAGACGCTCGACGACGCCCTCGCGGGCATCGAGATCGCCGGCGTCGACGCGCTGGCATCCATGCGGCGCGTCATCGGCCTGCTCCGCGACAACAACGACGCCGGCGGGCTCACCCCCGGCCCCGAACAGCTCGCGGACCTGGTCGAACGCTTCGCCGGCCACGGGCCGGCAGTCCAACTCCACCTGCCCGAACACCCGGTCTGGCCCCCCGAGGTGACCACGACCGTCTACCGCGTCGTCCAGGAGGCACTCACCAACATCACCCGGCACGCCCCGAGCGCCTGCGACGTCACCGTCGCCGTCACCCACGAAGGGCGGGCCATCACCGTCGAGATCACCGACGACGCTCCCGCCGGTTCGCCGCGATTCCACCATTCCGACGGGTACGGCCTCGTCGGAATGCGCGAGCGGGTCGAGGCCCTCGGCGGCACCCTCGCTGCCGGTCCTCGACCGCATACCGGCTGGTCGGTGCTCGCCACCCTGCCGGACCCGGGCCGACCATGACCATACGGGTACTGATCGCCGATGATCAGGAGATGATCCGCAGCGGGCTGCGTCTCATTCTCGAGGACCACCCCGACATCACCGTGGTCGGCGAGGCCGCCGACGGCGCCGAGGCGGTCAGCGAAGCCCGCCGCCTGCGGCCCGACGTGTCCCTCGTCGACGTCCGGATGCCGCGCCTGGACGGCATCGAGGTCACCCGCGCCCTGGCCGGTCCCGGCGTGCCCAACCCGCTCCGGGTCGTCATCGTCACCACGTTCGACCTGGATGAATATGTCTACGGCGCCCTCCGCGCCGGAGCCGTCGGCTTCATCCTCAAGGACGCGGGCCCCGCTCTGCTGACGGAGGCCGTACGAGCCGCACAGGCCGGAGACGCCCTGATCTCCCCCTCGATCACCCTGCGGCTCTTCGAACGCCTCACCAAGTCCTCACCCGCCACCGAACCCACCACCCCGCTGTCCGCCCGCGAGATCGAGGTCATCCGAGCCATCGGCCGCGGCCGCACGAACCAGGAGATCGCCGCAGAACTCTTCATCTCGATAAGCACGGTCAAGAGCCACCTGACGAGCGTCCAGACCAAACTCAAACTACGCAACCGCGTCGAGGTAGCCGCCTGGGCCTGGGAGCTGGGCTTCATGGGCCAGAAGAACCCCGCATAGACCATCCCCCGGGACGCGTACCGGTGCGGGGACTCGCCCGTCGAGCGTCGGGTGGGGCGGTGACCTGCGTCAAACGACGCTGCAGAGTGCTGTGGCCCCTGCGAACGCTGACGTCCGCCTGCGTGGGGTACCTATCGGGGACGACCGCCTACGAGCAAGGGAGTCGTCGCGAGTAATCGGCCAGTTGGCCTGCCCGGAATCGAGGGTCGCGTGCGGCTGGATGAGGCCGCCCTCGACCAGAGTGCCGACGACTTCGGGCATCTCGTTCACCATCGGCCTTGGGCGGTCGTTGAGCCCGGTTCTGTGGACGACATCGCCACCGTGGTCCGTCACTGCCAGGCGGATGGCATTCCCGTGGCCGCGCGTGGGCGGGGGCATGGCACCTTTGGGCAGGCTCAGGTCGCCGGCGGGATTGCCATCGACATGGCCTCGCTGCGCGGCATCGAGGTCGGAGCCGACCGTGCGTACGTTCAGGCCGGGGTGCTCTGGAGTGGGCTCCTTCACGCGACTCTTCCCTGCGGTCTCGCGCCTCCGGTGCTCACCGACTACCTCGAACTCTCCGCTGGCGGCACCCTGGCCTCCGGCGGTCTCGGCGGGACCAGTCACCGGTACGGCGCGCAGGCCGACAACGTCCACGAACTCGACGTCGTCACCGGCACCGGAGAGCGCCTTACCTGCTCACCCCGCAGGCACGCGGACCTCTTCCACGCCGCCCTCTCCGGTCTCGGGCAGTGCGCCATCATCACCCGTGCCACCGTACGGCTGCTGCCCGCGCCCGCCTCCGTACGGCGCTACCGGCTCTCCTATCCGACGCTCGCCGCGCTCATCATGGACCAGCGCACCGTCGTACGGGACGGGCGGTTCGACCATGTCGAGGGGCAGGTACGGCCGACCGGCGCCGGCGGCTGGCGTTACCTGCTGGAGGCGGCGACGTTCGGCGGGGCAGCGGATGCTGGGATGCCGGACGTCGGGATACCGGATGCCGGGCTGCTCGGCGATCTCTCGTACACGCGCGGCACCGAGGAGGTCGAGAGCCTCGGCTACTTCGACTTTCTGAACCGCCTCGCCGCCTCGGTGGAGGACTTCACCTCGATCGGCGAGTGGGCACGCCCACATCCCTGGCTGAACCTCCTCCTGCCCGACTCGGTGACCGACGGCCTGGTCGAGGACGTCCTCGCGCACATGACACCCGCCGACCTCGGGGTCAGCGGCGTCATCCTGCTCTATCCCGTACGCCGCCGGCACCTCCGCACACCTCTGCTGCGGGTGCCCGACGAGGAGCTGGCCTTTCTGTTCGCGCTGCTGAAAGCTTCGTCACCCGGCGCCGAGGATCCGGCCGCGATGGTGGCGGCGAACCGCACCTTGTACGAGCGGGCCCGTGCCGCCGGCGGCACGCAGTACCCGGTCGGCGCCGTCCCCATGACCCACGCCGACTGGCGCCGGCACTTCGGCGCGCAGTGGCCACGCCTGGAGACCGCCCGACGCCGGTACGACCCGGCGGGCATCCTCACCCCGGGCCAAGGCATCTTCTAGAGGCACCGCCGGCAAGGCATCGAACGATGGAGGGGCGCCACCGATTGCGACGTGGGGGCGGTGACGGCGTAGGGGCGGTGGCAACGTAGGCGCGGTAGCGGCGTGTGCGCAGGCGGCGGCCGTGTGGAGGCGATGACAACGTGGGCGCGGTAGCGGCGTGGGGGCGATAGCGGGGGGACGGTGGCGGCGCCGACGCGGGGACCGCGGCTGTGGGAGGCGATCGCGGAATGAAGGAGTGGAATCGGGGCCGGGAGATCTCGCGGCGGGGGTTCGGGGTCGTGGAAACGTTCGGTCGCCCGACCGGCGGGGAGCTTGCGGCGGCGGTCGGCCTTCGCGCGGTCGGACAACTCCGGCTGTCACATCTCCGCTGACGAATGACGAAAGTTCAGCCAGCATGCGACCGGCCACGGACAGCCCTTGGCCACCGGACCGCCCTCCCCGCAGAAACCAGAAGCGTCAGCGTGAAGGCAAGGTCGGATGCGGGGCGGTCGGGGCGATGTCGACCATGGCGCTGGTGATCGCCCACCGCTCGTGGTCTCGCCATTCCCCGTCGATGAAGAGCAGGTCCGGCGAGTAGCCCTCATTACGGAACCCTAGACGCTTCACCAGCCGCAACGACGCCACATTGTCCGACTGGATCTGCGCGTCCAGCCGGTGCAGCCGGAGTTCCTCGAACGCGTACCGCACCACCAGGTCAAGGCCCTCGGACAGGTACCCCCGCCCGGCGGAAGGCGCGAACGCCGCGTACCCGAGTGACGCGTTCTGATAGCGCCCACGGATGACGCTGTTGATGTTCACGATCCCCGCGATCGCCGACGAGTCCCGCACGCGGACCAGCAGAGACTCCTCGTCGCCCGAGGTGTACCGCGCGACATAGGCCTGGAACGCCTCCGCCGTCGCGGGCAGGGACATCCACGGATGGTGCAGCTCGGCGCTGACCGCCACGAGTTCGAGGAACTCGTCCTGGTCGTCATGACAGAGCGGCCGCAGCGTCACGCGGGACGGCCGGCCGGCCAGGAACTTCTCAAGAGCCGCCCGACGCTGCGCCACGACCCGATCGCTCGACATCACATCCGGCACCGTATCGAGCGTCCGCAGGCGCCTCGGCAGGGCGGGGCTCCAGCCGTACGAGCAGCAGCCCGACGCCCGCGCCCGTGACGAGGGCGACGAGGTGGCCCACCGCGGCGACGTCGAGGCGGTCCAGGCCCGCGAACAGGTTCGGGGCCAGGAACGACAGGCCGATCAGGGCGCCCAGCCGCCACCAGCGGCTCGCGATCCGGTCGAACAGCCAGTGGCCGTGCCGGGCGGTGCGTATCGCGGGCTCGGCTCCGTAGAGGATCGTCGCGATCAGACCGGAGGCGATGACATAGGACGGCCCGACGTCGTCCAGGAAGCGCAGCGAACCCGGCGCCGCGCCGGTGGAGATCTGCCAGGCGAGCACGCCCTCGCTCACCAGGGTTCCGATGACCTGGGCGGCGAAGACCAGGAGCAGCGCCCGCAGGTTTCCGAAGCGGTGCACCAACGGGAACAGGCCGACGACCGCGAAGCCGATCCAGATCCAGACCGTCGCCTCCGACACGAACGCCGACGCGATGAGCGTGCCGAGCGGGTCGGAGCGCAGGTTGACCAGGTTGGTCGCGGTCGAGGCGATGAAGGATCTCTGGTCAGACGGTTCGAGCCCGTAGGCGTACACCGAGGAGACGGCGCACAACGCCATGATGAAAAGGATGGGCATCGGGAAACGTCTGAGGATCAAGGGCACGCCGGAAGCCTAGGCCGATTGACTGAGTGTTTTCTGACAACTGAGGAATGAGTCAGGCCGCTGTCACCCGGCGGCCACCCCGGCGCTGGCGGAACCGGTGCAGCCGGTACGCCCCGCGGTCGACGGCCGTCGTGACCACTACCTCGCGGAACCTCCCCGGCACCTCGGCCGCCCAGAACGCCCCGGCGACCGTGACCGCCGGCACCGTACGGGACGAGCCGCCGGCCCGGAACTCCACGAGGACCTCGCCGCCCGCCGGAAGCTGGCCCCACGCGACCGAGAACTCCCGCCCGCGTACGGCGCCGCGCACGAGCACGGCTCCCCGTCCGCCGGCCACGGCGACGTCGATCAGGCCGTCACCGGTGTGCACCTCCAGGGCGGGACGGTCCCCGCTCCCCCGGCCGACGCGCAGTTCCCAGCCGCTCCGCGGCAGCGCCGTCGCAGTCTCCATGTCCAACTCCCACGAGCACGAGAAAGGTGCGGGCGGAGCCGTCCTCCGCCCGCACCTGGATCAGATGGCGACGGTGCCCTCGACCGAGGACTCACCGCGCCGTACGAGCAGGGCGGCGCCGGCCGCGGCCAGGGCCACCACCGCGGCCACGGCCATCGACGTCTGGAAGCCGTCCATGAACGCCAGGTGGCTGCCGTTGGTGATCGCCTTCGCGACAGGGCCCGGGGCGCCGGCGGGTACCGGCGCGACGCCTTGTGCGATGTAGGACTTGGCGCCCTCGAGGCCGTGCGCGGCCGGTGCGGGCAGGCCCGCTCCGGTCAGCCGGTCGTAGAGGACGTCGCCCACGCGGGTCGACAGGATCGTGCCGAGGACCGAGGTGCCCAGCACGCCGCCGATCTGGAAGGCGGTCTGCTGCAGGCCGCCCGCGACGCCCGCCAGCTGCACCGGCGCGTTGCCGACGATGGCCTCGGTGCCGGCGGTCATGATGAAGCCGAACGCCAGGCCGATGAGGACGAACCAGGGCCAGATCGCGTTGTACGACGCGTCGACGCCGATCCGCGAGAGCCCGAACATCGCCACGGCGGTGAACACCATGCCGAGCGCCAGCGGCACGCGTGGGCCGAAGCGCTGGGTCAGCGCGCCGCCGAGCGGCGAGGAGACGATGAAGATGCCGGTCATCGGCAGCATCCGCACACCGGCGGCGACCGGGCTCAGCCCGTGCACCTGCTGGAGGTACAGCGTGATGAAGAAGATCGTGCCGAACAGCGCGAACGTGCCGAGCAGGAGCAGGCCGGTGGCCGCCGACAGCGAGACCGAGCGGAACAGCTTCAGCGGCAGCACCGGGTGCGAGGCCATCAGCTCACGGACGATGAAACCGGCCAGCAGCACCGCGAACGCGGCGAACGACCAGAGCGGAACCGGGTCCCCGAAGCCGTACGAACCGGCCTTGATCAGGCCCCAGACCAGCGCGAACAGCGATCCCGACAGCAGCGCGACGCCGGACACGTCGAAGGAGCCGCCCGCCTCCTCGTCACGCGACTCGCGGATCACCCACAGGCCGACGAGCAGCGCGATCAGGCCCAGCGGGGCGTTGAGGAAGAACACCGACTCCCAGTTGACGTGCTGGACGAGGAGTCCCCCGACGATCGGGCCGCCGGCGATCGAGATCCCGACCGTGGCGCCCCAGATGCCGATCGCGGCGTTGAGGCGGTGCACCGGGAAGGTGTTGCGGATGATCGCGAGGCTGGCCGGCTGGAGGAGCGCCCCCGCGACGCCCTGCACGACCCGCCAGAAGATGACCATTCCGATGCCGCCGGACAGGCCGACCATCAGCGAGGCGATGGCGAACCCGACCACACCGGCGAGGAACGTACGCTTGCGCCCGAAGCGGTCGGCGATCTTTCCCGCGGGGATCAGCGTGACGGCCAGGGCGAGCAGGTAGCCGTTGGTGACCCACTGCAGACCGGAGAGGTCGGCGTGCAGGTCCCGGGCGATCGCGGGGTTGGCGATGGACACGACCGTCGCGTCCAGCCCGACCATCATCACGCCGAGCGCGACCGCGAACAGGGTCAGCCAGGGGTGCCCATGGCCGGTACGCGTCGTTCTGTCGCGCGTCCCAGAGGGGGACGCCAGTGTCGCTTGGGACATGAACTTGCCTCCGTGAAGTTCGGTACGCCCAAAAGTGTCACGACGTGACACATGTCGTCAAGCGACTAAAGTCTCACTATGACGACTGTCACAAGATGAAAACTGACCTTGGCTAAGTGAACGGTGTCGGTTACTCTCCTGACATGGAGGCGACCACGGTGGAACAAGGCTGTGCGGAGCCCACGGCAGGCCGGCGTGAGCGAAAGAAGCAGCGCACCCGCGAGGCACTGATCGACGCGGCGTTCCGGCTCTTCCAGCAGAAGGGCTTCGACGCGACGACCGTGGAGGAGATCGCGGACGAGGTCGACGTCTCGTCCCGGACCTTCTTCCGCTACTTCGCGTCGAAGGAGGACGTCGTCCTCACCTTCCAGGAAGAGCAGTTCACCACCATGCTGGAGGCACTGGCGGCCCGCCCGGCCTCAGAGCCGGTGATGACCTCGCTGCGCAAGGCGGCGGTCTCGGTGCTGCGCGCCTGTGAGGACGGCGAGTACGGCTTCGACCCCGAGCGCTTCGGCTGCATCCAGGAGATGATGGAGGCCAGCCCGGCGGTCCTCGGCCGCAGCCTGGAGCACGGCGAGAAGAAGCAGGCCGCGATCACTCAGGTGATCGCCGAGCGCATGGGCGTCGACCTCAAGACCGACCTGCGGCCCCACGTGGTGGCGAGCCTTTCCAACTGCGCGTTCCGCTGCGCCTTCGAGATCATGGGATCCGGGGTGGCGAAGGTCGACCGGTTCTCCGACGCCCTCGACCAGGTCTTCGGTGTGATGGAGGACGGACTCGCCTACGCGCCGCAGACAGCGAAGACGGCCGAGACCCGGCAGACGGCGTAAAAGGGATCGGCCGGCCCACGGAGCGGGGGAGGCTCCATGGACCGGCACGTCCTTTTCGGGGGGACCCAGGGGAGGTCCGCGCGGCGCCTCCAGGGGCCGTGAGGCCGCCTGCGCGGGTACGGGCGGCGGGGGGTCAGGCCGCCGGCGACAGGGGTCGTGCGGGGTGGGGCTCGGTGGTGTGGCCGTCAGGGGCCAGCTCGCCGGTGTCGTCGAAGACGACGACTCCGTTGCAGAGCAGGCACCAGCCCTGTTCTGGGTGGGATGACACGACACGTGCCGCGGTGTGGTCGTTCGCGTCCGCCGCGGGACATGGGGGCCGGTGTTGGCACATGTCACAATCCCCTTTCTCGTCTAGCCGCTCTTCCGTACAACACAACAGTGCCGTCCGGCATGCCCCGGCGTCTGCGCGGCCACCCCCCAATCTCTCCGCCTGCCAGCCGCACCCGCCGTATGCCTGCTAGCAGGTACGTGACCGGGCTCACAGCCCCTCGGCCGCCTCGGCGGCGGCGCGGTATGGCAGGGAGCCGGTACTCACCCGGCGCGGCGCCAGACCAGGACCTCGGTGCCCGGCCGCACCTCGGCGAACCGGCCCGACGGCGAGACCTCACGCAGCAGCCGGAGCAGGTCGCGTTCGAAGCCGGCCCGGCGGTCGCCGAACAGGTGCGGCGCGGAGGAGGAGAGGGAGAAGACCCAGGCGAGGACGTCGGAGGCCGAGCGTTCCAGCACCTCACCGCCGGGCACGACCCTCCGCACGGGCCCGGCGAACCCCGCCCGCGCGAGCACCGCGGCCTCACCGCCGGGAGTGCCCTGCGGCAGGAGCCCCCGTCCGGCCCGCCGCACCGGCCCGAGGTGGCGCCGTACCAGGCCCTCGATGCCCGCGTACGGCGGGCGCGGAAGGCCGCCCCCGGCCGGGCTCTCGCCCTTCACGTCCGAGACATGGACGAACGCCCCTCCGGGCCGCAGCAGGCCGTGGACCGTCGCCGCCACGAGATCGCGCTCCATCCAGTGGAAGGACTGGCCGAACGACACGGCGGAGAACGTCCCCAGCCCCTCCGGCAGGTCCTCGGCGCGAGCGTGGATCCACCGGATCCCGGCGGATCGCCGCGCGGCCTCGACGATCATCCCCGCGTCGGCGTCCACGCCGACGACCTCCCCGAACAGCGGGGCCAGGAGCAGCGCGAGGGTCCCGGGGCCGCAGCCCACGTCGAGCAGGCGTCCCCGCCCGTCGAGCGCGAGCATCTCGGCCAGCGCGGGAGCCAGCCCCGGGGCGTACGGCAGCCGTCCCCGCGCGTAGAACCCGGCCGCGCCCGCGTAGAGGGTCTCGTCCCAGATCACTCGCGGCCGAGGACCAGGCCGCTGGTCGGCACGCCCGTACCCGCGGTGACCAGGACGTGTTCCACGTCCGGCACCTGGTTCACCGATGTGCCGCGAAGCTGGCGTACCGCCTCGGCGATGCCGTTCATGCCATGGATGTAGGCCTCGCCGAGCTGCCCGCCGTTCGGGTTGACCGGGAGCCGCCCGCCGAGCTCGATACCGCCGTCCGCGATGAAGTCGCGCGCCTCTCCCCGGCCGCAGAAGCCCAGCTCCTCCAGCTGGATCAGCACGAACGGTGTGAAGTGGTCGTACAGGATCGCGGTCTGCACGTCGGCGGGGGCCAGGCCCGAGCGTTCCCACAGGGCGCGGCCCACGACGCCCATCGCGGGCAGGGCGGCCAGGTCGGTCTCGTAGTAGCCGAACATCATCATCGGGTTCGGGCCGGCGCCCTGCGCGGCCGCCTTGATGATCGCCGGGGGGTGGGTCAGGTCGCGGGCGCGGTCCGCGCCGGTCACGACGATCGCCACGCCGCCGTCGGACTCCTGGCAGCAGTCGAGCAGGTGCAGCGGCTCGACCACCCACCGGCTCGCCTGGTGCTCCTCCAGCGTGATCGGGCGGCCGTGGAACCATGCGTGCGGGTTGGTGGCGGCGTGCCGCCGCATCGCCACGGCCACGCGGCCGAAGTCCTCGCTCGTCGCGCCGTAGTCGTGCATGTAGCGGCGTGCCTGCATCGCGACCCACGCCGCCGGGGTGGCGAAACCGTAGGGCACGTGCCAGGAGAACTCCAGGCCGGTCGAGGTCGGAGCCCCGGTCGCGGCGGCGTTCGCCTGGCCGAAGCGGCGCCCGGACCGCTCGTTGAACGCCCTGTAGCACACGACCGTCCTCGCCTGCCCCGACGCGACCGCCATCGCGGCGTGCGCGACCGTGCCGCAGGCCGCGCCGCCGCCGTAGTCGACGCGGGAGAAGAAGCTCAGCTCCGGGACGCCCAGCTCACGGGCCACCGCGATCTCGGCGTTGGCGTCCTGGGTGAACGTCACGAGCCCGTCGACATCGGACGGCGTCAGCCCGGCGTCCTTGATCGCGGCGATGCACGCCTCGGCGGCGAGCTGCAGCTCCGAACGGCCCGACTCCTTGGAGAACTCCGTCGCGCCGATGCCGGCGATGGCCGCCCGCCCGGAGATCGTCATACGGGCTCCTTCAGCCGTACGGTCGCGGTCACGTGGTCGCCGAGGCTCACCGCCCCGCGCACCTCCAGGGTGCGGGGATCGGTCCGGCGCGCGTACAGGGACAGCGTCTCCCCGGCGTACGCGGGCACGCCGAGCCGCAGCGCGATGCCCTCCAGGTGCGCGTCCGGCACCCGCAGCAGGGCGCACTGCTGGACCAGGCCGATCGTGGTGAGGATGTTGAGGAAGATGTCCTGCGACCCCTGCGCCCGCGCCAGCGCCGGGTCGTGGTGCACGGGCATGAAGTCCCGGGTCGCCAGGGCCGTGGAGATGATGAAGGTCGGGGTCAGCTCGACCCGCAGGTCCGGCTCGTCCTCCGCGGCGGCCTCCTCGGGTACGGGCGGCGCCGTGCCGGCCGGACGCCACTGCGGCAGCGTCAGCTCGTCGTCCATCCGCTGGAACTCCAGCTCCACCGGCATGCCGACGTACGCGTCCCCGGGCTCGCAGCCGAGCAGGCCGCCGACCATCCGCACGCCTTCCTCGAGCTCGACCAGCGCCACGACGTACGGCGGCGTCAGCCCGGGCACCGGCGGATGGTGGTGCACGACGT
Source organism: Actinomadura sp. DC4 (assembly GCF_030406325.1). Classification (GTDB taxonomy): domain Bacteria; phylum Actinomycetota; class Actinomycetes; order Streptosporangiales; family Streptosporangiaceae; genus Actinoallomurus. The sequence goes on from NZ_JAUEQY010000021.1 coordinate 112,602, forward strand.
AGCTGTGCACGACGCCGCGTCCGGCCGCCGTCACGTGGTCGCGCTTGGTCGCGTGGCAGCGGGGGCACATCGGGCCGGGCGGGTGGCGCAGCTCGCCGCACTCCGCGCAGCGCTGGATCCGCAGCTCACCGGCCTGCACGCCGTCCCAGAAGAAGGCGCTGTCGGGGCCGACCGCCGGGCGCAGCGGGTACCGGCCGCCGGAGGCCTTACCGCCTCCGGGCTTGAACTTCAGCACCCGGAACAGCATCTCCGCGACGCGCTCGTCCCCGGAGTACCAGCGCTGGTGCCAGGTGACGAAGTAGCCCTCGCCGAGCGCGGTCCGCTTGGGCCCGGTCACCTCGCCGAGCCGTACGCTCGGGCGCAGGTGCTCCCCCACCCGTACGTAGCGGTCGTAGGTCTGCTCGCAGTTGGTGGCGACCACGCCGGTGTAGCCCGCCTCCTGCAGCGCCGCCATCATGCGGCTGGCCGGGGTCGGGATCCGGTCCTCCAGGCCGTGCTGCGACCAGACCTGGATCATGGCCGGCGGCACGACCTCCTCCCAGCGCGGGTTCGCGTCGCCGAGCGCGCTCGCCCAGTGGTGGATCATGACCGGGTTCACCGGCTCCGGGCACGGGTCCCCGGGTCGCTCGCCCTGGGCGGTGAACTCCGCGGCGAGCGTCATCAGCCGATCGTGCATGCTCTCTCCCTCTGCCACGGAAACGTCAGCGAGGGGCCCGCGGCAGGCCGAGGCCGATCATCGCGATGATCTCACGCTGGATCTCGTTGACGCCGCCGCCGAAGGTCAGCACCAGGGCGCCCTTCACCCCGCGGTCCAGGCGGTCGATCAGGTCGCGCGTCTCCTCGTCGCCCGGGTCGCCGTACCGCGCCAGCGCCTCACCGACGATGCGCCCGGCGTCCTGCATGCGCTCGGAGCCGTAGATCTTGGTGGCCGAGGCGTCCGGGGCGCCGAGCCAGCCGAGGTCCATGTTCGCGGCGACCTGCCAGTTGAGCAGCTCGTTGATGCGCAGGAAGGAGTGGATCTCGGCGACCGCGCGGCGTACGGCGGGCTGCTCGATCAGGGGGCGCCCGTCGCGGCCCGGTTTGGTGCGCGCCCAGCGGACGAACCGGTCGTAGGTGTGCCCGATGTTGCCGGCCGGGCCGAGGGTGACCCGCTCGTGGTTGAGCTGGTTGACGATGAGGTCCCAGCCCTGGTTCTCGTGGCCGACGAGCATCTCGACCGGGACGCGCACGTCCTGGTAGTAGGTGGAGTTGGTGTGGCGCCGGCCGTCCATGGTGACGATCGGCGTGCACGAGAACCCCGGGTCGGAGGTGTCGGCGATGAGCATCGAGATGCCCTTGTGCTTCTTCGCGTCCGGGTCGGTGCGGACCGCGAGCCAGATGTGGTCGGCGTGGTGCGCGCCCGAGGTGAAGATCTTCTGGCCGTTGACGATGTAGTGGTCGCCGTCGCGTACGGCGGTGGTGCGCAGCCCGGCCAGGTCGGTACCGGCGCCCGGCTCGGTGTAGCCGATGGCGAAGTGACACTCGCCCGCCAGGATGCGGGGCAGGAACCGCTTCTTCTGCTCCTCGGTGCCGTACTGCACGAGCGTCGGCGCGACGGTGTTCAGCGTGATGAGCGGGTACGGCACCTCGGCGCGGGCGATCTCATTGGCGAAGATCTGCTGTTCGAGCGGGCCGAGACCGCGGCCGCCGTACTCCTCCGGGAGCGCGACGCCGAGCATGTGGTCGCTTCCCAGCCGCCGGCAGTGCTCCATGAACGCGATGCCGAACGGGTCCTTGGCGATCAGCTGCCGCTGCTCGTCGTTCAGGCAGCCGCGGAAGTAGTCGCGCAACTCGTCGCGGAACGCCTTCTGCGCGTCGGTCAGGTCGATGAACATCAGGCCACCAGAGCTCCGATCGCGTCGAGTTGCGCCTCGGCGCCGCCGAGCAGGTGGGCGTAGTGCTTGACCCACGCGAAGTGGCGGTGCAGCGGATAGGTGACGTCCAGGCCCAGCCCGCCGTGCAGGTGCTGGCAGATGTAGAGCGCCTTCAGCGCGCCGTCGCAGGCCGCCCAGGCCGCGACGCCGAGCACCTCGGCCGCGTCGTCCTGGCCTTCGGCGAGCCGCCAGACGCCCGCCCACATGGCCACGTCGAGCGCGCGCTTGGCGATGTAGACGTCGCCGACCTCCATCGTGACCGCCTGGAACTCCGCGAGCGGCCGGCCGAACTGCTCTCGCGTCTTCACGTGCTCGGTCGTGATCCGCAGCGCGGCGTCCAGCGCGCCGGAGATCGTGGCGACCGCGCCGGCCGTGGCGAACCCGGTCAGCGTCTCGTACGCTCCGGCGCCGAGCAGGGTGTCCGCGCCGGTGCGCACGCCGTCCAGGCGCAGCCGGGACATGGGCTCGTGGGTGGAGGCCGGGTGGGGCGTGAGCCCGGCCTGGCCGGGTTCGAGGGCGAAGACGCCCACCTCGCCGTCCTCGGTGCGGGCCGGGACGAGGATGCGGGCCGCCTGCTCGGCGTACGGCACGAAGGTCTTCACGCCCTCGATGACGTACGCGTCGCCGTCGCGGGTCGCGGTCGTCGCCGGCCCGGAGAGGTCGGCGTCCGGCTCGCGTACGGCCGCGGTGATCACCGACTCTCCCCCGGCCAGCGCGGAGAGCCCGGCGCGCAGGTCGCCGGTGCCGTGCCGGGCGAGCGTGACGGCGGCGGTGAGCGAGGCGTACGCGGGGACCGGCGCGGCGTGCGCCCCGATCTCGCGCAGCAGCACGGCCAGCTCGACCGCGCCGAGGCCGGCTCCGCCGAGGTCCTCGGGCAGGCAGGCGCCGAGCAGTCCGGCACCGGCCAGCGTCTTCCAGAGTGCGTCGTCGTAGGGGGCGCCGGACCGCTCGTGGGCCTCGAGCCGCGTCGTCGACGCCTCGCGGTCCAGTAGCCCGGCCGCGAGCTTTTGCAGCTCTTGGGCGTCTTCATCGAGATCGAAGTCCATGGTCCCCTCTCGCGGCAGGCGGACTGCGATGCAAACTAGAACAGATTCTAGTCGGTGTCCACAACCGGCGCCTACCCTGCCATCCATGCTTGTGACATGGGGACCGATCCCGGCCGGAGAGAGCCTCCGGATGCGCGCTCCGAGATAACGTGTTCTCGCAGCATGTACCCTTGTGCGAGTGACTGCGCGGATCCAGGCCTCCGCGCCCGTGACCGGAGGTGCCGACGTGACCGCAGAACCCACCGCTGCCGGTCACCCGACGGGCCGCTCGCGCAGCCAGCACCAGCGCCGTAAGCGCATCCTGCAGGCGGCCGCCGCACTGGCGTCGCGCGGCGGCGTCGAGGCGATGCAGATGCGCACCGTCGCCGAGCGCGCCGGAGTCGCCCTCGGCACGCTCTACCGCTACTTCCCCTCCAAGATGGACCTCGTGGTCGCCGTCGTCAACGAGGAGATGGACACGCTCGAGGCGAGCCTCGACCGCCGTCCGCCCACGTCGGACACCGCCGCCGGCCGGGCGGTCGAGGTGCTGACACGCGCGACGCGCGGGCTGATGCGCGAGCCGGAGCTCGCGGACGCCCTGATCCGGTCGCTGCTGCTGTCGGACGTCCAGACCGATCTGGGCGACCGGATGGCGGGCATGCTGGCCAAGGTCGCCGACCGGGACGCCCTTCTCAGCGAGGAACAGCACGTCCTGCTGCGTGCGCTCTCCAGCGTCTGGATCATGGAAATGATCGAGATGCTCCGCGGCCGTGCCGGGAACGAGCAGATCCAGGATCGTCTGGAGATCGCCGCCGAGCGTCTGCTCGCCGGCTTCTGAGCGGCCGGTCTAGACTCCGGCCGCCCGCAGGTCGCGGTAGAGACCGGAGCGCATGAACTGCAGGAACAGCCGGGCCAGGAGGGCCTGGAGGGCCATCACCAGAGCCTTCGCGAGGATGGTCGTGACGATGTCGGGCACGGGGAACACCTAACACATCGGGGGGCGCTTTCGTCCTGAGTATGCCTCCTTGTCCGATTTTTGGGAAACCTCGGCGGTAACGAGAAGGTGAACATTCCCCGACGGCCCGTCACCGGCCGGATCCGGTCCGTCAGATCGCCTGCCTGCGCGTACGCGGGACCCGCCCCGGCCGTCAGGTCGCCGGGCGTACGGTCTGCCAGGCCGTCCGTACCCGCTCCGCGAGCTCCTCCGGGAGGGCCTCGGCGATGCCGGCCGGCAGCCCGTCCCTCAGGCCGTCCCTCACCCCGTCCCGCAGGCCCTCGGCCAGACGGGCGCCCAGCTCGGCGCCGGGCACGTACGCGACCAGGGTGCCGCCCGGCAGTCGCGTCACCAGCACCGCACCGAGCGCGAACGTCCCCGCGCAGCCCAGCGCGATCGCCCAGCCGTGCGGAAGCAGGGGGCTGCTGCCGAAGAACCGGCTCAGGAACGGCACCTGGACGATGACGCCGAGCGCGGCCAGCGAGGCCAGCCCGGACGCGATCACGACCGGGTCGCGCCCTCCGGCGACGATCGTCTGGGCGAGCTGCGTGCCGACCAGGGCGACCAGCCCGATCGTGTCCGCCTGGGCGCGGCTCCCGCTCATCCGCCCGAGTGTCCAGGCGGCCATCGCGGCGCCCGCCGTGGCGCCCGCGCGTACCGCGATGTCGCGGGTGAGCGCGGCGCCGAGGGACCGGTCGGGTCCCTCGTTCAGGAGCTCCTCGCGCGTCACGCCCGTGGGCGGCCGGGACGCGAGCGCGACGGCCGGAAGCATGTCGGTGAGCAGGTTGACCAGGAGGAGCTGGCGGACGTTGAGCGGGCTGCTCCCGCTGACCAGGCTGGTCAGGACGGTGAAGGCGATCTCGCCGAGGTTGCCGCCGAGCAGGACCGCGAGGGCGTGCCGGGTCGACCGCCACATCGCCCGGCAGTCGGCGATCGCGTCGGTGATCGTCTCGATCCGGTCGTCGGTGACGACCACGTCGGCGGTCTCGCGGGCGGCCGGGGTGGCGCGCTCGCCGAGCGCGATCCCGACGTCGGCCAGGCGGATCGCCGGGGCGTCGTTGGCGCCGTCGCCGGTGACCGCGACCACCCGGCCCGCCGCGCGCAGCACCTGGACGACGCGCGCCTTCTGCCCCGGGCTCACCCGGGCGAACACCGACACATCCTTCAGGGTCTCGGCGAGCCCCTCGTCCGGCAGGGCGTCGAGCTCGGCCCCGGTCATGATCCGGCCGTTCAGAAGGTTCAGCTCGGCGGCGATGGCCTCCGCAGTGGTGGGGTGGTCGCCGGTGATCATCATCACGTCGACGCCCGACCGGCGCAGCCGCGTGACGGCCTCGGCCGCCGTCGGGCGTACGGGGTCGGCGATGCAGACCAGGCCCAGGAAGCACAATCGGTCGATGCGCGACTCGGTCAGGTCCTGCCGGCCCGAGGCCTTGCGCTCGGCGACCGCGAGGATCCGGTAGCCGAGGCGGGCCAGCCGGTCCATCTCCTGTTCGACCTTCTCCCGCGCCCTGGCGTCGAACTCCCGCGAACCCTCCCCGCGGCGCCACGTGCCGCAGCGGTCCAGCACGATCTCCGGCGCGCCCTTGACGCTGAGGATCTGCCCGTCCGGGGTGCGGCCGAGCACCGCGTGGAAACCGCGCGCCGGCTCGAACGGCATCTCGTCGACGCGCTTCCAGGCGCCGAACCCCTCGTCTTCCTTCATGCCCAGCTTCTTGGCCGCGCGGATGATCGCCCGGTCCGTGGGATGCGGCAGCCGGCGGCCGACCTGCTCGGGGCTCGCGCGCAGCGCGGCGGCGACGATCACCCGGCGGAACGGCGACAGCTCCGTGACCGGCGTGCTCGACTCGCCGTCCGAGACGAGCCTCAGCCGCAGCTTCCCGATGGTCAGCGTGCCGGTCTTGTCGAAGCACAGGATGTCGACCCGGCCGAGGGCCTCGATCGTCGCCGGGTTGCGGACGAGCGCGCCGCGCCGGGACAGGCGGCGCGCGGTGGCCAGCTCGGCCGCGGTGGCGACGAAGGGCAGGCCCTCGGGCACCGCCGCGACGGCCAGGCTGACCGCCGGGCCCAGCGCCTGGGCGAGCGGGCGCCCGCGCATCAGGTCGGTCAGGAACAGCCCGGCGCCCGCGCCCAGCGCGACCGGCAGCGTGACCCGGGTCAGCGATTGCAGCCGCGACTCGACGCCGCCGGGCCGGCGCTCGCCCACGAGCTGCACCGCACGGCCGATCTCGGTCCGGTCCCCGGTGGCGACGACCACTCCCGTCGCCTCCCCCGCCGCGATGACGGTGCCCTCGTACAGCATGGACGTCCGGTCGGCGACGGACTGGGACACGCTCGGCCGGGCGCTCTTGGTGACGAGCTGGGACTCCCCCGTGAGGCTGGACTCATCGACCTCCAGCCCCTTGCCGGCCAGCAGCCGCAGGTCGGCGGGTACGGCGTCGCCCGCGCTCAGCATGACGACGTCGCCGGGCACGAGCCGCTCCGCCGTGGTGTCGGTGTCGCCGGTCTGGGGCCGCCGCAGCCGTACGCGCACCGCGCTCAGGTCGACGAGCTGGCGCAGCGCGCGGTCCGCGCCCACGCGCTGGACGCCCGACATCAGGGCGTTGACCCCCAGGACCGCGCCGATCAGGGCGGCGTCGGTGACGGAGCCGACCACGGCCGAGACGCCCGCGCCGGCCGCCAGCGCGGGGGTGAGGGGGTTGTCGAGCTCCTCGACGACGACTCTCGCCAGCCCCGGAGCGGCCGGGGCGCCGTTGCCGGCCCGCGTCCGGCGGTGCTCGGCCTCCGTCGCGCTGATGCCCGCGGAGGTGGAGTCGAGGCGGTCCAGCACGGCCTGGGCCGGCCAGGCGTGCCAGGGCGTACGGTCGGCGGGCACGGCGACGGGCCGCCGGGCCGCCGCGAGGCCCGCCCAGGTCCCGGTCGCGAGCGCGGACAGGGCCGCCATGTCGATCGCGAGCTGGGCCCGGCGGGCGGCGTTCTGCGGGGTGCCGGTCGCGGCGAGGAGCGCGCCCGCCGCCGAGCCGACCTCGGCGATCCTGGCCGCGCGCGAGCTGGCGTCCCGCGCGGGCAGCAGGGCGTCGACCAGGGAGTACGCGCTGCGCAGACCGCCCGGACCACACAGGATGTGGGCGCCCCAGGGCGGGTGGCCGCCCGGGCCGACCAGGCCGATGCCGATGTCGGCTGCGGCCAGCGCCGCGCCGCCGCGCGCCGAGATCAGCATGACCGTACGGCCGTCCTCCTGCAGCGTGCGGATGGAGTTCAGCAGCCGGCTGCCTCCGGGGACGGTCTGCTCGACCGGGAGGCGCCGTCGCATCGCGGCGGCGGCGCCCGCGACCGCGACCGGGCAGGCCCGCCGCGCGAGCGCGATCACCGACTCGGCCATGGGGTCCAGCTCGACCACGACCGGTACGAGGGCGACCGGCTCGCCGTCGCAGGTCAGGACGAGGACCGTCGCGCCGCCGTCGCGCATCGCCGCCGCCTGCTCCTGCGTACCGCCGGGGAGCCGGGTCGTGGACCGCAGAGGCTCCACCGCCCAGGCGCCGTCCTCATGGCGGACGCTCAGCCGGCGCACGTCGACCAGGGTGTGGGCGTGCTCGTAGGCCTCCTCCGGCCGGACCGCGTCGGAGACGAGCACGACCTCCTCGATGGTCAGATCGCCCGTACGCAGGGCGGACGCGTCGATGACCACCTGGTTCACCCGGTCGAGGCGGCGCAGCGCGTCCGGTTCGGCCACGGCGACGTCGTGACGGCTGGCCGACATCCCGAGCTGGGCGGCGAACGCGTCCCGGCCCAGCCGGGCCGCCTTGGGCACGCCGGCGGCCAGCACGCCCTGGGCGCGGCCGGCGTCCTGGCCGAGCGCGTACGTGCCGATGGCGGCGGTGATCGCGGCCGGGATCACCCAGGCGGCGCGCTCCACCGGCCCGTACGGCAGGGGCACCGGCCGCGGCGGCACGTCGAACGGGTCGGCCGCGAAGGCGCCGGGCACCGGGGCCAGCCGTTTCGTACACCGGTCCCAGGTCTTCAGGTGCCCGCGCATCTCGACGACGCGGATCAGCCGGTGCATGGAGTTGATGATGGGCCCGGAGGGCTGGTAGGCGAGTGCGTGCGTGACCGCGACACCGCTGCCGAGGACCAGGTCGGTGGCGGGACGCCCGATGCTCCGTTCGAGCCGCGCGCGCACCTGGGGCGCCGCGTCGGCCATCGCCGCGAGCGTCGCCACTCCGGGCGGGAGGACCGGCAGGGGCGCGGCGCGGAAGAACCGGCCGGCCACGGCCGCGCCTCCTCCGGTCAGGTACGCGCCGATGAGCGCCATCTCGCGGACGACGGTCTGGTGGCTCGCTTGGTGGCCGCCGCCGGAGAACGGCTCGTCGTCGAGGCCGTGGAGCGCCTCGAAGGCCTCGATGACGTCGAGCAGCGCTTCGAGCGGCGTCTCGTCGCCGTGCAGGACCATGACGAGGCCGAGCGGGCCGTTCACCTCGGCGCGGGTGACGCCGATGACCTCCAGGAGCCGGGCGGTGAGGGACCTGGCGGCGGCCTCGGTCCCGGGCCGGTCCACGCCGCGGACCCGGATGCGCGTACGCCCCGGCGACCGGTGCACCTGGCGCCGCTCCATCGCGCCGGAGACGGCAATGGACACGGTCCGCATCGCGGTACCGGGCAGCCCGATCGCGCTACCGAGAAGTCGTCGCAGTGGCATTGATGTCTTTCCTGAGGCGGTCCGCCGGTGGCGGACGGCGAAGCGGACGGGACCGGACGCACGAGCGTTACGCCCTCTCGCCGCCGTGGCCGCGGGCCCCGGCGGCGTCGGTGTGAACGGTGGGCGCGGCCAGGACGCGGGCCGCTCACGGCTCGGCCGCCCCGCCCTGACCCTTCCGGGCCGCTTACGCGCGCGTCGCGGTCGCCGGGCGGCCGCCGGACCGGGTGCGCATCGCGCCCATGCTTCGGCCCGTACGACGGGCGATCAAGGTGCCGAGGCCGATCGCGGTGGCCACCGGCCAGTCGATCGCGCCGAGGACCGCCGCGATGCCGAGCCCGCCGTAGAAGGCGAGGCGTTCCGGCGGCGGCAGGTAGCCGGCCATGAGCCGCCCCGCGTCGCCGACATAGGACATGCCGGGCATCGGGATGCGCATGACCTTCATGTGCGGGCTCAGCACGGGGACCGGTACCTCCACCCCGTTCCCGTTGGCCGTACCCGAACGGGCCGCCGGCCTGCGCGTGGTCGTGGTCGTGGTGCCGGAGGCCCTGGCCGCGGACGTGCCCGACCCCGACGTCCGCGAGCGGGACGCCCCGGACGCTTTCGCCCGCGACGCCGGCTTCGAGGTGGACGCCTTGGCCCGCGACGTGCGGCTGCCGGACGTACCGGACTTGGCCCGGGACGCCCGTGAGGAGGACGTCTTCGCGCCGGACGCTCGCGACCCGGACGTCGTCGTGGACGTCGAGGCGGACGCCCGCGCACTCGGCGTCCGCGCGCTCGACGTCCGGGCAGTGGACGTACGGGCAGTGGACGTACGCGCGCTCGGCGTCCGCGCGCTCGACGTCCGCGTACCGGACGTGCTCGCACCGGACGCGCGGGCACTCGCGGTCTTGGTGCCCGAGCTCCGCGTCCGCGTGGCAGTACCCCGCGACGCGGTTCTCGTTTTGGTCGCTCTCCCAGCTTCCGCCATACCGAGCCATCCCCCCGCTCACGTGCCCGAACGCGTTGTCCGGTTAAGTCCACGTTGTTTCCCTCAGCAGGTACTCCCATGCCTGACGCGGCAGATCCAGACCGACCTTTTCCCTGGTCAGGGCGGCGCAATGGCAAGCGGCGCGGCGGCGGCCGCCGGGCGCGGACGTCACCGGCGGTGACCTTCATGACACCTCTTGTCCCCGATATCCGGCGTCGCTGGGAGGGCGGACGGGACAGCGGCATGGGTACGGATACGGACGGCCCGGAAACGAGAAAGAGGGAGTGGGGACGCGATGGCGCGCGAGGAGCCCGGCCACGAGCCCGACTACCGCTTCTCCCTCGCCAACGAGCGCACCCTCCTCGCCTGGATGCAGACGGCCTTCGGCCTGCTCGCGCTCGGCCTTCCCCTCGCCGGCGGCGTCCACGGCGTACGGCTGCCGCCCTGGCACCACGAGATCGGCCTGGGCGCGATCGCGCTGAGCGTGATGATCGTTCCCGCGGCGTACCGCAACTGGCGCCGCGCCCAGCTCGCCATGCGCCTCGGCCTGCGGCTCCCCCGCGACCCGCTGCCGGTGATCCTCGCCTCGGGGGTGGGCGTGCTTCTCGCGATCACGCTGGTCAGCGTGGTGACGAGGTGAGCGCCGCCGGGTCACAGCGGCAGCGCACCGAGCTCGCGTGGCTGCGAATGACGCTGTCGTCGTGGGCGATGGCGGTGCTGACGGCGCGGACCACGTTCCCCGCGGGCCTCATCGTGGTGGCCGGGCCGGCGGCGCTCACCGCGATCGCGCACGCGCGCCGTCGGCGGCTCGGAGAGGATGCCGCGCCTGCGGCACTGCGGCGCGAGACGGCGATGCTCCTGGCCGTCGCCTGTGCGGCCCTGGTGGCCGCGGCGGCACTGGCCGGAAGGGTCTGAGGGGGACTCAGCAGTCGGGGCAGAGGAAAACGGCCCAGACGACCTTTCCCTGGCCGGACAGCGGGGCCCAGTTCCACGAGTGGCTGAACGCCTCGACGAGGTGCAGGCCGCGCCCGCTCTGGGAGACCGAGTCGGGCTCCCTGTGCACGGGTATCTGGTCGCACGGGTCGGTGACCGCGCAGGTCAGCCGCTCTCCCGTCCGCAACAGGCTCAGCCGGATCGGGGTGTTCGCGCAGAGGTCGGCCGAGAGGCCGGCGGAGTAGCGCAGGGCGTTGGTGACGAGTTCGGAGACGACGAGCCGGACGTCGTCGTAGAGGCCGGCGAGGTCCCAGGAGAGAAGGACCGTACGGACGAAGTCGCGGGCCTCGCGGACCGACTCGGGAACGGCGGCGAGTCCTACGGACATCGTCTGCGAAGCGGGGCGGAGCGGAGCGTGATGGCGATCACGCCGGTGTTCACCCTGTGTGATCGTCGCCAGCCACTCTTGCGCTTCGTCGACCGTTTCCCCTGTTCTTTCGCCTGTCATCCAGCGCGCTCCGTGTGCTGTCATCGCGATCCCCGGGTGATCAGTGATCGGCGTGTCCGCGCGCTATCCTGCTCGACATGTCTTGCAGATGCAAGGCCCGATGCACGTGCAGATGACCGTGCGGACTCTGACAGCGGACGGGAGGGAGTGGCAGACTGTGCGCTGACCGATGCTCATGGAGGTAGGGGTGGAAACAGCGCAGCCCGCCGGAGGACCGACCGTTCTTCGCCGGCTCCTTGGTGCCCAGCTGCGCCGGTTGCGCGAGCGGCAGGGCATCACGCGCGAGGAGGCCGGATACGCGATCCGTGCCTCCGGCTCCAAGATGAGCCGCCTCGAGCTGGGCCGCGTCGGCTTCAAGGAGCGCGACGTCGCGGACCTGCTCACCCTGTACGGCGTCACCGACGACACCGACCGGGACACCCTTCTCGCCCTCGCCCAGGACGCCAACAGTCCTGGCTGGTGGCACAGGTACGGGGACATCCTCCCGGGGTGGTTCGAGACGTACGTCGGCCTGGAAGAGGCGGCGGCGCTGATCCGCACCTACGAAGTCCAGTTCATTCCCGGCCTGCTGCAGACCGAGGAATACGCCCGTGCCGTCATCTCCATGGGTAACTCGACCTCGCCTCCGGAGGAGATCGAGCAGAGGGTCAGCCTGCGAATAACACGCCAGAAGCTACTCACGCGCGGGGACTCCCCCCGCCTGTGGGCTGTCGTGGACGAGGCGGCGTTGCGCCGTCCGATCGGGGGACGGGATGTGATGCGCGGCCAGATCGAGCGGCTGATCGAGGCCACCAAACTGCCGGGCGTCATCCTCCAGGTGCTTCCGTTCCGGGTCGGCGGTCACACCGCCGAGGCCGGCGCGTTCACCATCCTGCGTTTCCCCGAGTCGGACCTTCCGGACGTGGTCTACGTCGAGCAACTGACCAGTGCCCTTTACCTGGACAGGCGCGACGACGTCGACTCCTACATGGAGGCCATGGAGCGCCTCTGTGTGGTCAGCGCACCTCCGGACAACACCGCCGAGATCCTCAGCAGGATTCTCCAGGAGACATAGATGCAGCAGTACCCCGCATACAACGGCGTTCCCGCCACCGACCTACTCGACGTCAGCTGGCAGAAGAGTCACCGGAGCAACTCCCAGGGCAACTGCGTGGAGCTCGCGAAGCTGCCCGACGGCAGCGTCGCCGTCCGCAACTCCCGCCACCCGGCCGGACCCGCACTGGTCTACACGAAGGCCGAGATCCGGGCGCTCATCCAGGGCGCCAAGGCCGGCGACTTCGACAGCCTGCTCGTCTGACACGGCCTCGCGCCGCATCCTCCTTTCATTAGAACCAGTTATCAGGCGTACTCGCCTGCCGTACGGATATTGCCGGTATCCCACTAGAACAGGTTATTGTTTTCAGCCAAGGTTCTGGTGGGAGGCCGCATGAGTAACCCCGTGATCGTCGAGGCTGTCCGGACGCCGATCGGCAAGCGCCGAGGCCGGCTGGCCGGACTGAAACCGCAGGCCGTGCTCGCCCACGCGCAGCTCGCCCTGGTCGGCCGCGCCGGTATCGACCCGGCCGGCGTCGGCCAGGTCTTCGCCGGCTGCGTGACCCAGGCGGGCGAGCAGGGCGGCCACGTCGGCCGGCACGCCTGGCTGTACGCCGGCCTCGACCACCGGACCGGCGTCACCACCATCGACGCCCAGTGCGGCTCCAGCCAGCAGGCCGTGCACCTCGCCGCCGCGCTCGTGCACTCGGACGTCGTCCAGACCGCGATCGGCTGCGGCGTCGAGGTGATGAGCCGCGCGCCGCTCGGCAGCAACGTGCTGCCGGCCAACCCCCGCCCCGACGACTGGTCCATCGACCTGCCCGACCAGTTCACCGCCGCCGAGCGCATCGCCGCCCGGCGCGGTCTCACCCGCGCCGACCTGGACGCCTTCGGCGTGCGCTCCCAGCGGCTCGCCGCCAAGGCCGTCGCCGACGGGCGCTTCGACCGCGAGATCGCGCCCATCGAGGCGCCGGTGCTGGACGGTGAGGGCGCGCCGACCGGCGAGACCCGTACGGTCGACCGCGACGAGGGCCTGCGCGAGACCACGATCGAGGGACTGTCCGGGCTCCGCCCGGTGTTCGGCGAAAGCCTGCACACCGCCGGCACGTCCTCGCAGATCTCCGACGGCGCCGCGGCCGTGCTCGTGATGGCCGAGGAGGCCGCCCGCGCCCAGGGGCTGCGTCCCCGCGCCCGGATCCGCGCACAGGCGCTCGTGGGCGCCGAGCCGTACTTCCACCTCGACGGGCCGGTGAACTCCACCGCGCGGGTGCTGGAGTCGGCCGGGATGACGATGGGCGACATCGACCTGTTCGAGATCAACGAGGCGTTCGCGTCGGTCGTGCTGTCGTGGGCGTCCGTGCACGAACCGGACATGGACCGGGTCAACGTCAACGGCGGGGCGATCGCGCTCGGCCACCCGGTCGGCGCCACCGGCGCCCGGCTCATCACCACGGCGCTGCACGAGATGGAGCGCCGCGACGCCGCGACCGCCCTGGTCACGATGTGCGCGGGCGGCGCGCTGTCCACCGCCACCATCCTCGAACGACTCTGACGCGACGGCCTCTGACACCCCGCAACCCGCCGTGATGAGACAAGCGCCACGTTGACCCTAACGAGCGCTTGGTTTAGAACGTGTTACAGAACGTTCACCCGGAGGAGTGCCGATGGCCGTCGACATCATCAACCCGGAGATCTACGAGACGAACGGCTTTCCCGCGGACGACTTCCGCCGGCTGCGCCGGGAGTCACCGGTCTTCTGGCACGAGGATCCCGCCCAGGGCATGCCCGGCTTCTGGGCGGTGACGAGGTACGACGACGTGGTGCACGTCTCGCGCCACCCGGAGCTGTTCTCCTCGTACGCACGAACCTCGATGTTCAACGAGTTCGCCGACGAGGACGTCGCGCTCTACCAGCTGATGATGCTGTTCATGGACCCTCCGCAGCACACCCGGCAGCGGATGTTCGTCAACCGCGGCTTCACGCCCCGCATGATCAAGCGGCTCGAGGAGCACATCCGCGACGTCGCCCACCGGCTCATCGACCAAGTCGCGACCCGCGGGGAGTCCTGCTTCGTCCGCGACATCGCGGCGCCGTTCCCCCTCTACGTCATCTGCGAGCTGATCGGCGCGCCGGCCAAGGACCACGACAAGATCTTCGACTGGTCGAACGCCCTGGTCGGCGCGGACGACCCGGAGTTCTCCACCGCTCCCGAGGACGCGCGGGAGGTCTCGCTGGAGGTGCTGCAGTACGCGCACGAGCTGGCGGCCGACCGGCGGGAGTTCCCGCGCGACGACATCGCGACGAGCCTGCTCGAACCGGACGCCGACGGCCGCCGGCTCAGCGCCGATGAGTTCGCCATGTTCATCCTGCTCCTGCTCATCGCGGGCAACGAGACGACGCGCAACGGCGCCGCCGGCGGCATGCTCGCGTTCTTCGACCACCCGGACCAGTGGCAGCGCCTGGTGGGCAACCGCGGCCTGCTCAAGACCACCGCCGACGAGGTCGTGCGCTGGGTCAGCCCGGTCAACATGTTCCGGCGGACCGCGGTCCAGGACACCGAGATCCGGGGCCGGCGCATCGCCGAGGGCGACAAGGTGGTGATGTTCTACTCCTCGGCCAACCGCGACGAGGACGTCTTCACCGACCCCTACACCTTCGACGTCGGCCGCGACCCCAACCCCCACATCGGGTTCGGCGGCGGCGGACCGCACTTCTGCCTGGGCACGCACCTGGCCCGGCTCGAGCTGACCGTCCTGTTCGAGCTGATCCTGGAGCGGATGCCCGACATCGGCCCGGCGGGCCCGGCACGCCGCCTGCGGTCCAACTTCATCAACGGGATCAAGGAGATGCCGGTCCGGTTCACGCCCTCAGAGCGGGTCGGAACGCAGGAGTAGAACAAGTTCCATTTACGGGCGTGGTCGTTTACGCTCAAGAGCCCCTGACCTCCAAGGGCGGTTGCCATGGACATCGATCTCGTCGACCCCGACCTGTACGCCAACGGCGGCATCCCGCACGAACAGCTCCGGTGGCTCCGCGCGAACGCACCGGTCTACCGGCATCACGGCGATCCGGACTTCTGGGCGGTCACGCGTTTCGACGACGTCGTGCACGTGTCACGGCACCCTGAGATCTTCTCCTCGCACAGCAAGCTCGCGCTGTTCCCCGAGCCCTCGGAGGAACAGCTCGCGATGCAGCGGATGATGATGCTCAACCAGGACCCGCCCGAGCACACGCGCAAGCGCGCGATCGTCAACCGGGGCTTCACGCCGCGCACCATCGGCCGGCTCGAAGAACACGTACGCAGCATCTGCCATGACCTGATCGAGGAGGTCGCGGGGCACGGCGAGGCCGACTTCGTGCACGACATCTCCGCGCCGCTGCCGCTCTATGTGATCTGCGAGCTGCTCGGCGCGCCCCCCGAGGACCGGGAGAAGATCTTCGACTGGTCCAACCGACTGGTCGCCGAGGACGACCCGGACTACCGCAAGCCCGAGGACGACGGCATGGTGGCCGCGGGCGAGCTGTACGCCTACGCGAACGAGCTGGCCGTACGCCGCCGGGAGGAGCCGCGGGACGACATCGTCACCCGGCTCCTGCAGCCGCACGGCGGCGAGGAGCTGTCGGTCGACGAGTTCGACCTGTTCGTGATGCTGCTGACCGTGGCCGGCAACGAGACCACGCGCAACGCCGCGTCCGGCGGGATGCTCGCCTTCTTCGAGCACCCCGACCAGTGGCGGCGCATGGTCGACGAGCACACCGCCGGCGGCGGGCGGCTGTCGGAGACGTTCCCGGACGAGATCGTGCGCTGGGTCAGCCCGGTCAACCTGTTCAAGCGCACGGCGACGCGCGACACCGAGCTCGGCGGTCAGCGCATCGCCGAGGGCGACAAGGTCGTCGTGTTCTACTCCTCGGCCAACCGCGACGAGGACGTCTTCACCGACCCCGACACCTTCGACGTCGGCCGCGACCCCAACCCCCACATCGGGTTCGGCGGCGGCGGACCGCACTTCTGCCTCGGCGCGCACCTGGCCCGGATGGAGCTGCGGGTGTTGTTCGAGATGCTGCTGGAACGAATGCCGGACATCACACAGGCCGGTGAGGCGCGCCGCCTGCGGTCCAACTTCATCAACGGCATCAAGGAGATGCCCGTCCGTTTTGCCAGTTGAGAGGGTCGTTGCGAGAAACTAGTGGTTTTCCCCACTTTTAGACTCAGTGCCTAATATCGTCCGCGCAGGTCGAACAGGGCAGGCTATGGTCTTACATCACTGAGTGACCCATTTACGGGAGGGGCGAGCGTGGATGAGGTAGACGAACCGTTGCGCGTCGCACTGCTCTCCTACCGGAGCAAACCGCACTGCGGCGGCCAAGGCGTCTACCTCCGGCACCTGTCCCGTGAACTGGTCGATCTCGGGCACCACGTCGAGGTCTTCTCCGGCCAGCCGTACCCCGAGCTCGACCGCGACGAGATCACGCTGCACAAGGTCCCGAGCCTGGACCTGTACGCCGACGAGGACCCGTTCCGCACGCCGAAGCTGTCGGAGTACCGCGACTGGATCGACGTCCTGGAGTTCGCCCACATGAGGACGGGCGGCTTCCCCGAGCCGCTGACCTTCAGCCTCCGCGTCCTGCGTGAGCTGCGCAGACGCCGTGCCGACTACGACGTCGTGCACGACAACCAGGTCCTCGGCTACGGCAACCTCGGCATCTCCCGTCTCGGCCTTCCGCTGGTGACGAGCATCCACCACCCGATCAGCGTCGACCGCCGCATCGAGATCGAGGCGGCCAAGGGCCTCAAGCAGCGGTTCGGCAAGCGGCGCTGGTACGGCTTCGTCCGTATGCAGGCGCGCGTCGCCGCGCGCATCGGGCCGATCCTGACCGTCTCCGGCTCCTCCAAGCACGACATCGTCCGCGACTTCGGCGCCCTGCCCGACGACGTGCACATCCTGCCGCTCGGCGTGGACGACGTTCACTTCCACCCGCGCGGCGAGCGCGTCCCCGGCCGCATCGTCGCGGTGGCCAGCGCGGACTCCCCGCTCAAGGGCGTCGCCACACTGCTGCGCGCCGTCGCCAAGCTCGCCACCGAACGCGACGTGCACGTGGTCGTGGTCGGCCGGCCGACCAAGGGCGGCCCGACCGACAAGCTCGTCGCCGAGCTGTCCCTCGGCGACCGGGTGCGCTTCGTGTCCGGCATCTCCGACGAGGAGCTGGGCGAGCTGCTCGCGAGCGCCGAGATCGCCGCCGTCCCCTCCCTGTACGAGGGGTTCTCGCTGCCGGCCGTCGAGCACATGGCCTCGGGCACGCCGCTCGTCGCCAGCCGTACGGGCGCGCTGCCCGAGGTGGTCGGCGACGCCGCCGTCCTCGTCGAGCCGGGCGACGTCGAGGAGCTGGCCGCGGCGTTCCGGCGGCTGCACGACTCGCCGCAGGAGCGGATGAGCCTTGGCGCGGCCGGCTACGAACGCGTCCAGGAGCGGTTCACCTGGTCCGCCGTCGCGCGGGCCACCGTCGGTCACTACAGAGACGCCATCGCCCAGCGCGACGGCGCCGTACGGAAGGAGCACGGCCCTGCTGACCGTGGACTTTGACCGGTTCCGCATCTCGCCCGGCGAGCGGGTTCTCGACATGGGCTGCGGCGCCGGCCGGCACGCGTTCGAGCTGTACCGGCGCGGGGCCCACGTGGTGGCGTTCGACCGCGACGAGAAGGAGCTGGCGGCGGTCGCGACGATGTTCGGCGCCATGGAGCTGGAGGGTGAGCCGCCCGCGGGCGCCTCGGCCCGTACGGTGACCGGCGACGCGCTCGGCCTGCCGTTCCCGGACGACTCCTTCGACAAGATCGTCGCCGCGGAGGTGCTGGAGCACATCCCCGACGACATGAGCGCGATGGCCGAGCTGCTGCGCGTGCTCAAGCCGGGCGGGCGGCTCGCCGTCACCGTGCCCTCATGGCTGCCCGAGCGGATCTGCTGGGCGCTGTCGGAGGACTACCACACCGCGCCCGGCGGCCACGTGCGCATCTACACGCGCGCCGAGCTGGAGGCCAAGCTCAAGGCGACCGGCTTCGAGGTCGGCGGCCACCACCACGCCCACGGCCTGCATGCGCCGTACTGGTGGATCAAGTGCGCGGTCGGCGTCGACAACGACTCCCACCCGGCCGCCAGCGCCTACCACCGGCTCCTGGTCTGGGACATCATGAAGCGCCCCCTCGCCACCCGCCTGGCCGACCGCGTGCTGAACCCCGTGATCGGCAAGAGCGTCGTCGTGTACTTCACCAAACCGGACGTACCGGTGCGGGAGCGGGCGCATGCGGCGGCCTGACGCCGTGCCCGGGATTCCGACCAACGACGACCTCGTCGCCACCGCCCACTCGATCGCCGCCCAGCAGGAGCCGTCGGGCGCCATCCCGTGGTTCGCGCCCGTGGGCGGCGTGCCCGGCCACGTCGACGCCTGGAACCACGTCGAGGCCGCGATGGCGCTGTCCACGGCCGGGCTGACCGGCGCGGCACGGCGCGCGTACGAGTGGCTGCGCGGCGTCCAGCGCGAGGACGGCTCGTGGCCCGCCAAGTGGGTCATGGGCGAGGTGACCGAGCCCGGCTCCGAGTCCAACCACGCCGCGTACCTGTCGGTCGGCGTCTGGCACGAGCTGACGCTGACCGGCGACGACGACTTCGCCCGGCACATGTGGCCCGCCGTGCACCGCGCCGTCGACTTCGTCCTCGGCCTGCAGAGAGCCCGCGGCGAGATCCTGTGGATGCGCCACCCCGACGGGTCCCCCGCCGACCACGCGCTGCTCACCGGCTGCTCGTCCATCTACCAGTCGCTGCGCTGCGCGGTCGCCCTCGCCGAGCACCTGGGCGAGCCGCAGCCGGACTGGGAGCTGGCCGCCGACCAGCTCGGCCACGTCGTCGCCTGCCACCCCGAGGCCTTCGCGGACAAGAACAGGTTCTCGATGGACTGGTACTACCCGGTCCTCGGCGGGCCCCTGCGCGGCAACGCGGCGCGCCGCCGGATCGCGGAGCAGTGGGACACCTTCGTGGTCGAGGGCCTGGGCTGCCGGTGCGTCTCGGACCAGCCGTGGGTGACCGGCGCGGAGAGCTGCGAGCTGGTGCTCGCGCTGGACGCGATGGGCGACACGGCGCGGGCCCGTGAGCTGTTCGCGACCATCCAGCACCTGCGGCACGAGGACGGGTCGTACTGGACGGGCTGGCAGTTCGCCAACGAGCGCCACTTCCCGGGCGACCGGTCGACCTACACGGCGGCCGCGGTGATCCTCGCCGCCGACGCCCTGGCGGGCGGCTCCCCGGCGTCCCGCCTCTTCAAGGAGATCGCCGGTCGCGACCTCGGCCCGTCGGAGCCGGCCGACCCGGTCGCGTGCGGCTGCGAGGCGCCGTCGCTGGCGGACTCGGTCCGTACGCGGGGCTGACCACAACCGCCGCCTTGCCGGAATTTCGGGACCAAACGCTCAAAGGGGATCGCGTGCAGTAGTTTCGCTGCATGGTCTGGCCGGGCGACGAGCAGAGGTACGGAGGCGGCGGGCGGCCGCCGCCCAACCAGGGCGGGTGGCACCCGCCGTCAGACGTTCCCGGCGGCCAGGGCGGTCACCCCGGGCAGGGCGGGCCCGGCTGGGGCGGAGCCGGCGGCTGGGGCGGTCCCGGCGGTTACGGCGGTTACGGCGGGCCGGGCGGGTATCCCCCGCCGCCGCCCCCGCGCGGGCCCTCGGGCGGCATCATCGCGGCCGTCGTCGTCATCGTGATCCTGCTGATCGGCGGCGGCGTGGGCACCGCCGTCGCGGTGTCCAAGGGGAACAAGAAGCACACGTCACCGCGGTCCGCCTCCTCCGACGCGCCCTCGTACGACCCGAGCTATCCGCCGCCGTCCCTGGTCCCGTCCTCCCCGCCGTCGGCCCCGGCGAAGGTGCCGGGCTGGCACGCGGTGGTGGCGGTCAAGCACGGCGTGACCTACGACGTGCCGCCGGGCACCTGGAAGGTCGAGTCGCCCGACACCATCGTCGGCTTCGAGGACGCGAGCGGTAAGCCGGAGGTGGCCGGGAGCGGCGCCGCCGTCTTCAAGCAGGGCTACTGCCAGGGCCACAGCGGGAGCTGGCGGGCCCAGTCGGCCGTGTCCGGCTACAGCACCAAGGACGTGGCCGCGGACGCCAAGGACGCGGCGCGGAAGTGGGCCACGTTCGGCTACACACCGGACGGCGGCAAGGCGCCGACGGTGACGGCCGGCGCTCTCAAGTCGTTCGACGCGGGCGGCGCGAAGGGCCAGGAGGCCATCGCCACCGTGACCGTCCACGACACCAACCCGTGCTCGCCCCCGCGCGGCGTCGTCCACGCCGCCGCGGTCCCTCTGAAGACCGGCGAGGTCGCCGTCCTGGTGGTCATCGCGGACCAGGGCGTGTCCGACCAGGCCGCCGACGCCGACCTGGAGAAGATCGCCCAGAGCGTCAGGCCGACGGCGTGAACGTCGAGGAGCTGGCCCGGCTGGACGAGGCCGGCACGCTGCCGGAGCTGCTGCTGTTCTGGGGCCACCGGCCGCCGAAGGGCGGCGGGGTGGGCCAGGGCTGCCTCAGCCAGTGGTACCCGGCCTCGTTCACGGTCGACGGCGTCGAGTACGCCACGGCCGAGCACTACATGATGGCCGGCAAGGCGCGGCTGTTCGGCGACGAGGAGGCCGAGCGGCGCGTGCTCGCCTCCGAGGACCCGGGCAAGGCCAAGGGCGCCGGGCGCAGGGTCCGCGGCTTCGACGAGGACACCTGGGCGGCGCACCGCTACGGCCTCGTGGTCGCGGCGAACACCGCGAAGTTCGGGCAGCGTCCCCCGCTGCGGGACTACCTGCTCGCCACCGGCGAGCGCGTCCTTGTCGAGGCCAGCCCGTACGACACGATCTGGGGCATCGGCCTGTCCGCGGCCCAGCCGGAGGCACGGCACCCGGCCCGGTGGCGCGGCCTCAACCTCCTCGGCTTCGCCCTGATGGACGTACGCGGCGCCCTAGCGGCGTTCTAGGACGCGCAGCGAACCCTCGACGCGGCGTTCGGCCCACAGGCCGGTCTCCAGGGCTCTGCGGTAGACGCGGTAGGGCGCCTGACCGCCGTCGGCCGGGTCGGGGAAGATGTCGTGGAAGGCCAGCGCGCCGCCGCTCATCACGTGGTGGGACCAGCCGTCGTAGTCGGCCTGCGCGAGGTCCTCGGCGTGCCCGCCGTCGATGAAGAGCATGCCGAGCGGCCGCGCCCACAGCCGCGCGGCGGTCCCGGAGGTGCCGACGACGGCGACGACGCGGTCCTCCAGACCCGCCGACACGATCGTCTTACGGAAGATCGGCAGCGTGTCCATCCGGCCGGTCTCCGGGTCCACGAGCGTGTCGTCGTGGTACTCCCAGCCGGCCTGGTTCTCCTCCGAGCCGTGGTGGTGGTCGACGGTGACCACGACCGAGTCGACCGCTCGCGCGGCGGCACCGAGGTAGATGGCGGACTTTCCGCAGTAGGTGCCGACCTCCAGGATCGGGCCGCGCACGCCGTACGCCAGCGCCGTGTCGTACAGCGCGAGTCCCTCGGCCACCGGCATGAAGCCCTTGGCCTCCTCGGCGGCCCGGCGCAGCCCGGCGGGCATCACACGCTCATGGTCGTTCACCAGGGCACTGTAGCCGCCTGACACCATAGAGGGCCCGAACCGAGACAAGGACGGATATGACGGAGAGCAACGCCACGTACGACGTCGTGGTCGTCGGATCGGTCAACGCGGACCTCGTGGTCCGGGTCGACCGCCGCCCGGCGGCCGGGGAGACCGTGCTCGGCTCCGACCTGGAGATCCACCCGGGCGGCAAGGGCGCCAACCAGGCGGTGGCCGCGGCGCGGCTGGGCGGCCGGGTCGCCTTCGTCGGGCGGGTGGGCACGGACGGCAACGGCGACCTCGTACGCGACGCTCTGCGCGGCGACGGCGTCGACATCTCCCACGTCCTCACGACGCCTGCGGCCACCGGCGTGGCGTTGATCACTCTGGGGCCGGAGGGCGACAACAGCATCATCGTCTCGCCCGGCGCCAACGCGCGCGTCTCGGCCGACGACGTGGCCGCGGCCGGCCCGCTGTTCGCGGCGGCGTCCGTGGTCTCGCTCCAGCTCGAGATCCCGCTGCCCACGGTGACGGCCGCCGCCGCGCGTGCCGCGGAGGCCGGCGCCCGCGTCGTGTTCAACCTCTCCCCCGCCGCCGGCGTGCCCGACGACCTGCTCGCGTACTGCGACCCGCTCGTGGTCAACGAGCACGAGGCGGAGTTCCTCGGCGACCCGAGCCCCGCCGGGCTGCTCGCGCGCGGTCCCCGGTCGGTGGTGATCACGCGCGGCCCGGACGGCGCCGTCGTGGCCGACCGGTCGGGCGTCACGGAGGTGCCGAGTCCCCGGGTCGAGGCGGTGGACACCACGGGCGCGGGAGACGCGTTCACCGGAGCGCTGTCGCTGCGCCTCGCCCGCGGCGACGATCTGGCCACCGCGGCGCGCTTCGCCGCCCGGGTCGGCGCCGCGGCCGTGCGCAAGCCGGGCGCGCAGACCTCCTACCCGGGCCCCGCGGACCTGTGACCACACCCTTGCCGCCACAGACTGAAACGTGTTCTACTCTTCGGCGTGAGTCCGGAGCTCCGGGGCTGACGCTCAACGGTTCGTACGGATCCCGACAGATCCGAATGACGTTCGGTATGTTGGCATCCCGTGCCGTCAGCTCATGTGATCGAAGGGGACAGCGTCATGGAAGTACGGGTCGACCCACTGGTCTGCGAGGCCAACGGCGTGTGCGTGGGGCTCGTGCCCGATGTCTTCGACCTCGATGACGACGACGAGCTGCACATCACGCAGCCGAGACCGCCCGCGGAGCTGGCCGACCGCGTCCGGCACGCCGTGCGTTCCTGTCCCAAGGCCGCCCTGAGCCTCGACGACGACTGAACCCCCCGATCATCGGCCGGGGCCTTCCCGGCCCCCGTCCTGGAGGTGTGCAACGTGCGAGCCGCGGTGATCCGAGGTTCCGGTGTCAAAGAGGTCGAGCTCCTCGACGACGCGTCGACGGTCGGCCCGGACCCGGCGGAGGTGAAGGTCAGGATCAAGGCGACCGGGGTCTGCCACTCCGACCTGTCCATCCTGAACGGCACCCTGCCGAACAACTACCCGGCCGTGATCGGCCACGAGGCGGCCGGCGAGGTCGTCCAGGTGGGCGAGCACGTCACCGAGGTCGCCCCCGGTGACCACGTCGTCATCTCCTGGACCCCCGCCTGCGGCCTGTGCGCCGACTGCGTCGCCGGACGCCCGTTCCTCTGCGTGAAGTACATCATCGAGGGCTACATGAAGCCCCGCTTCCGGCTCGGCGACGACACCCCGGCGTTCGGCATGGCGGGCTGCGGCACGTGGGCCGAGGAGATGGTGGTCCCCTGGGAGGCCTGCATCAAGGTCGCCGACGACATCCCTTACGAGTACGCCGCGCTGCTCGGCTGCGGCATCTCGACCGGGGTGGGCGCGGTGTTCAACACCGCGGGGGTACGCCCCGGCACCAACGTCGCGGTGGTCGGCTGCGGCGGCGTCGGCCTGTCGGTGATCCAGGGCGCCAAGATCGCGGGCGCGGCGAACATCCTGGCGATCGACCCGCTGGAGTCCAAGCACGAGATCGCCAAGGCGTTCGGCGCCACCCACACCGCGACGCCGGACCAGGTGGAGGACGTCAAGAACCTCCTCACCGCCGGGCAGGGCTTCGACTACGGCTTCGAGGTCGTGGGCAAGGGCGCCACGATCCGCGCCGCCTGGCAGCTCACCCGGCGCGGCGGCGACGTGATCGTGGTCGGCGCCGGCGCAGCCGACGACAACGTGCAGTTCAACGCGTTCGAGCTGCTCTTCGACGGCAAGAACCTCCGGGCCTCCCTGTACGGCAGCTCGGACCTTCGCCGCGACGTTCCGCGCTTCGTCGACCTGTGGCGGGCCGGCAAGCTGGACCTGGAGAGCCTCATCACCCGGCGCATCCGGTTCGAGGACCTCAACGACGCGATCGGGACCCTGGAGCGCGGCGAGGCGGTCCGGCAGATCGTCCTCTTCGACTGACGCCCGGCCGGGGACGTCCGCGGGAGCGTCTCGCCCTTCTCCTGCGGGCTCCTCGGCCTGGAGTCCGATTCCGGGTGCGACCAGCCCGAGGCGAACTACGATGCGGTCCTGTGAGCAGCAGATTGCGGGGCATCGCGGACGCGAACGCGAAGATCGTCGCCGATGGCGAATACACCACCGACGACGGCACCACCGTCGTCGTACGGCCGGCGGTCGACGCGGCCGTCTCCGGCACCGTCAGCCATACGCCGGACGAGACGCTGAGCCCGCCGTCCGGCACGACCCGCACCTCGTTCGAGGTGACCGCCGAGGGCAGCCTCCAGGGCGCCCGGCGCCTCCACCAGGACGGCGGCGAACGGATCGCCGTGCTGAACTTCGCCTCGGCCCGCAACCCCGGAGGCGGTTACGTCCGCGGCGCCAAGGCGCAGGAGGAGGACCTCTGCCGCAACGCGCTGCTGTACCCGTGCCTCCTCCAGGCCCCCGACTACTACGAGGCTCACCGCGCCTCGGCCGACCTGCTCTACAGCGACCGCGTCATCTGGTCCCCCGACGTCCCCGTGCACCGGGGCGACGACGGCCGGCTGCTCGCCGAGCCGTACCCGGTCTCGTTCCTGACCTCCCCCGCGCCCAACGCCGGCGAGGAACTGCGCCGCGACCCCGGCGCGCGGGACCGCATCCGGCAGGCGCTCCACCGGCGCGCGGAGCGGGTGCTGGCCGTGGCCGACCACCATGGCGCGCGCCGGCTCGTCCTCGGGGCCTGGGGCTGCGGAGTGTTCCGCAACGACCCGGACGAGGTCGCCGGGGCGTTCCACGCCCACCTCACCGCGGGCGGCGCGTTCGACGGGACGTTCGAGCAGGTGCTGTTCGCGGTCTGGGACCGTACGCCGGGCTCCGCCAACCGCGCCGCGTTCACGGCGCGTTTCGCGGAGGCGGTTGACCGGTAGGAGATTTCCTACCTATGGTGGCCCGCATGAGCCTCACGCACATCCAGCTGCTGTCCGTGCCCGTCTCCGACCAGGACCGCGCCAAGGACTTCTACGTCGATGCCCTCGGCTTCGAACTCGTCTCCGACACCGAGATGGGCCCCGGCCGGCGCTGGGTGCAGGTACGCCCCAAGGGGTCGCAGACCTCCCTCACGCTGGTCACCTGGTTCGAGACGATGCCGCCCGGATCGCTGAAGGGACTCGTCATCGAGACCGACGACCTGCGGGGCGACGTCGACGCCCTCACCGCGCGAGGGCTGCCGGTCGAGGGCGTCCAGGAGGCGCCCTGGGGCCGGTTCGCCATCGTGCACGACCCGGACGGCAACGGCCTCATCCTCCAGACGACCACGCCCGATGCCTGACAACAACGACGTCTTCGCCGCGCTGGCCAGCCCCGCCCGGCGGCAGCTCCTCGGCCTGCTGCTCGACCGCGGCCCGCTGCCCGTACAGGAGCTGGCCGAGCACTTCGACATGCGGCGTCCCAGCGTCTCCGAGCACCTCCGGGTGCTCAAGGACGCCGGTCTCGTACGGGAGCGCAAGAGCGGCCGCCGGCGCTACTACCGTCTTGAGGCCGAGCCCCTGCACGAGCTGTCGCAGTGGCTGTCGCCGTACGAACGGTTCTGGCGGGAGCGGCTGACCTCCCTGCGCGAGCTGCTCGACGAGGAGGACGGCGAGTGAGCGAGCCGCGCGCCGTACGGGTCGACGAGTTCCTGCCCCACGCGCCGGCGCGGGTGTGGAGGGCGCTCACCGACCCGGACCTGCTGGCCGAGTGGCTGATGCCGAACGACTTTCAGCCGGTGGCCGGCCACCGGTTCACCTTCCGCACCGACCCGCGGCCGAACGCCGGCTTCGACGGCGTCGTCCACTGCGAGGTCCTGGACGTCGAGCCGGAGCGGCTGCTGCGCTTCAGCTGGCGCGGCGGCCCGCTGGACACGACGGTCACCTGGACGCTCGTGCCCGAGGGACGCGGCACCCGGCTGTTCCTCGAGCACGACGGCTTCGACCCCGACGATCCCGCCCAGCGGTTCACCCGCCGGATCCTGGACGGCGGCTGGCGCTCGAACGTCATGTCCGCGCTGCGCGCCGTCCTGGATCAGACGGCTCGCGGGTGACGGCGTCGCCGGGTGCTTCCGCGGCGGGCCGTAGCCGGGTGAGCAGTTCGCGCCGCCCGCTCACGGTCAGCCCGATCTCTTCGGCGCCGCCGATGTCGACCACTCCGGTGAGCAGCCCGAGGACCGCACGAGGCGGGCCGTCCAGGGTCAGGTCGGGGTCGGCGGCGCGGCCGGTGCGGGTACGGACCCGGCCTTCGCCGATCTCGATGACGGCCTGCTCGCCGGCGGCGACGAGCTGGATGACCGCCGGCGGAGCGCCGGGGTCGGCGTCGGCCGTGAACCACGCGGGCGCGTAGGCGAGCCAGTGCGCCCGGAACGCCTCATCCGGCCGGTCGGCGGCCATGAACCGCAGGCCCCACAGCCCCAGCGCCCTCAGCACCGGCTCCAGCTCCAGACCGTCCTCGGTCAGGCCGTAGAGGGTGGTCGCGACGGGTGGCGGCGCGTCCTCGCGGCCGATCAGCGCGGCGGCCTCGAGCTCTCTGAGCCGCCCGGACAGCAGGTTGGCGGCGATGCCGGGCAGCCCGTTCCTCAGGTCGGTGAACCGGCACGGGCCCCGCAGCAGCAGCTCGCGGACGATCAGCAACGTCCAGCGGTCGCCCACGACGTCGAGAGCGCGGGCGATCGAGCAGTACTGGCCATAACTCCGCATGCGACGACCATAGCGCTTCATGGTTTATTTTTTGAACTAACAAGTAGAGTTCTTCTACTAGTGTTCGACCATGACCTACGACGAGACGGCCGTCGACAAGGCGATCGACCGGCTGCTGACCGAACACCCCCACCTCGACGCGGCGGATGACGGAGTCCTGGACGACCTCGACCAGTTCCACATCGGCGGCGCCGGCGCGGTCGACCGGCTCATCCCCGCCCTAGCCCTGGCCGGCGGCGACCGGGTCCTGGACGTCGGCTCCGGCTTCGGCGGCCCCGCGCGCCAGATCGCCCGGCGTACGGCACACCACGTCGTCGGCATCGACCTCGCGCCCGCCTACGTCGAGGCCGCCCGATCCCTCACCGCCAAGGCCGGGCTGAGCGACCTCGTCCGGTTCGAGCTGGGCGACATCGCCGCGTTCCGGCCCGACCGGCGCTTCGAGGCCGCGATCACCATGCACGTCCAGATGAACGTCGAGGACAAGACCACCTGGTTCGGGCGGATCGCCGACCACCTCGCCCCCGGCGCACGCCTGGCCGTCTGGGAGGTCTGCCGGCCGCGCCCGGCCCGCCTGCCCTGGCCCATGCCCTGGTCGCTCGACGGCACCGACAGCTTCGTCATCCCCCCCGGAGCCCTGCTCACCGCGATCGAGGACGCCGGCTTCTCCCACACCGAATGGACCGACGAATCCCTCTGGGTCCGCGACTGGATCGCCGCGACCTTCGCCGGCGGACCACCGGCCGGCCCGGCCCTGCCGATGCTCCTCGAGGACGGCTACACCCGCGTCATCAACTTCGCCACCGCCCTCACCGACGGCACGCTGGAGGTCTGGCGCGGATCCTTCACCAAGACGACCTAAGCCGTGTCCTCAAGGTGGGGGTGGGTGCGCTGGCTCCGTCTTGGTTCGTGGTGAAGAGGCATGAGCCGAGTGACGGGCAGTGGGTGGTACGGGCCGTGGAAGATGGTCGACAACCGGTCTTGGCGTTGGCCGCGGAACGGCACGTTGACGCTGCCGGCCACCAAGGCGCGGGCGCTCGCCGACAAGGACTACGGCTCCCGAGCGATCCGCGATCATCTGCGCCGCCGCCGTATCGCCGCGACCATCCCCGAACGGCGCGACCAGCGCCACGATCGACCTGGCCACCCTCCACATCTGGCTCTGAGGACACGGCCTGGGACCCAAGGCGATCGTGACCGGAGAGGCGGCCCGGCGGAACGAGAGGGACGGCCGGCGTGCGCTGCCAGGCGGCCGGCCGTCCCTTCGCGACACCCGGTCTCATCCGCGCGGGCGCGGGCGGGTGTCTCGCCGCGATGACGTCCCAGGTCCGGGACGCCGGCCACCTCCTATACGGTGACCCAACCGTTACATCGCGGCCGGCGGCGCGAACGCTACAAACTCATCGTCCCTAGATAAACGGTCAAAAGTTTTAATTGCCATCTATCGGGCATCTGGCGAGCGTTCAAACCGAGCCAAGGAGGTCCCCGATGCGTATCCGGGGCGGAATCAGCTTTGTCGGCCTGATTTACATATTGATTGGCATCTTCGTGGCGTGGGACCACGACTACATCACGATCGGCCTGCTCAAGAGGGTCCTGAGCGCGCTGCTAGCCGTCTTCCTGTGGTTCCTCGTCCTGCTGGGCGTCAACCTGCACGTCTCCTGACCCCCCGTTCCGTCATTCGCGGTCGCTCCCCGTAAGGGAACGACCGCGAATGTCGTTTCAGGGCGCCGGCGTCCGCCAGAGAGTGGGCCGGTCCGTGCGGGAGTCTCCGGTGAAGCCGACCGCGAGGAGGCTCGCGCCGAGTACGGTCACGCCGTCGAGGCGCTGCACGCCCGGCCCGTCGAGGCCGAGTCCCTGCGGGCGCGTCACCCGCCAGGCGCGGCCGTCCGCCGACGTCCACATCGCAACGTCCGACCCGGCGGTGCCGATGAGCACGAAACCGCGCGGTGTCGCGGTCGCCGCGGTCAGGGCGGTCCCCGGCGTCGCCCCGGGCAGCGCCGACGGCTGCCAGGTACGGCCGCCGTCCGCCGAGACCGACGTGAAGACGTACGCCCCGGCGACGCCGGTGGCCACCAGTGACCCGCCGTGCGCCACGACCTTGGTGAGCGAGCCCTGCGTGGTGCCGGCCGGGAGGGCCGGCGCCGTCGTGGACAGCGTCCAGCGGCGCCCGTCCGGTGAGGTCCACAGCGCGGGCTGGGACACCTTGTTCTTGGTCAGGCCGCCGACCGCGACGAAGCCGTTCGGCCCGGCGGCGACGTCGCTCATCCACCTCGGCGCGTGGTCGCCGCCGTTCAGGTCGCCCTTCGCGGCGTTGACCGAGCGCGTCCAGGTCCTCAGGTTCGCCGACGACCACGCCGCGGCGTTCGTCCCGCCCGCTCCGCCGACGACGACGTACGCCGTGGCGCTCGCGGCGGCGGCCGACGGCGCGAAGTCGCCGCCGGCTCCGGCCGGCGTCGGCCGCCAGGTCGCGGCGTCGCCCGACGTCAGCAGGACGGCGCGCGAGCCCGTCGCGCCGACCGCCAGCCACCCCGGGCCGCCGTGGACCGCGTCGACGAGCCGCCCCAGGTCCTTGGTGGCCGGGAGCGTCGCCCGGCTCCACGCCGAGCCGTCCGCCGAGGACCACAGCGCGGGGCGGCCGTTGGTGCTGCCGACCGCCACGACCCGCCCGGCGTCGGCCGTGATGCCGGCGACCGTACGCTCCGCGTGCACCGCGTCGGGGATGGCCGCGATGTTGACGTCGCCGGCGCCCGCCATGGTGAGGTAGGCCTCGCCGCCGTCGAGGCGCCCGGTCACGACCGGTCCCTGTGAGGTGAGCGCCGCGCCGGTCAGGGTGCGGCCGCCCGGCAGGTCGGCGACGTGCCGCCAGGTCCTGGCGTCGCCGCTCGTCATGACCGCGGTCTTGCCGCCACTGACCGAGACCAGGACGGTCAGGCCCGCGTCCGTGCCCCGCACCTTGCCGATCCGGGAGTAACCCCTGGTCTCGAGCGGGCCGGCCTTAGTCCAGTTCTTCCCGTCCGCCGAGCCGAAGAACGCCCCGAAGTGGACGGTCTTCCTCTTCCGCCGGGAGCCCGTCCGGCGCGAGGCCTCGCGCGCGGCGAAGAAACCGCTCTGGGTGGCGGCGACGGAGACGACGTCTCCGGAGGAGCCGAGGCCCTGGGGTACCGCGATCGGCGCCCAGGTGCGGCCGCTGTCGGGCGAGCGCCAGAACGCCTCCCTCTCGGAGGTGCGCCGGACCTTGTGCCGCCTGCCGCGCACCCGCTTGACCACCGTCTTGGTGATGCGCACGCGGCCGTGCGCCACGATGATGTCGCCATGCGCCGCGACGGCGGTCAGCCCGACGGTGACGCCACCGGCCGGCGGCCCGAACGGCTGCCCGCCGAGACGTGTCCAGCTACCGCCGTCGGCCGAGGTCCACACGACCGCCTGCGTGACGTCGTTCACCGTCGTGGTGCCCGCGGCGACGAATCCGGAGGTCGTACGGACCAGTTGCCGGACCGTGTCGCCGGGGCCGAACGCGCCGGACAGCGGGCGCCGCGTCCACGTGCGCGCGTCGTGGCTCGTCCACTCGATCGTGCCCTCGCGGGTGCTGCCCAGCGCCGCCCACGAGCCCGCGCCGCCGGCGAGCAGGCCGGGGTACTCCCCCGGCGGCGGGTCGCCGCCGTCCGGCGTCCGTACCGTGCCGACGCGCCAGGACCGGCCGCCGTCGCCCGAGGTCAGGAACTGCGCGCGGGAGTAGACCCCGCCCTGCTCCGAGCCGATCGCGACGGCCGTGCTGCCGGAGGCGACGACGTCGTCGAGCGTGTGGCCGCGGCCTCCGGTGGTCGCCGCGGGGTCGAGAGTGAACAATCGGTCGGCCGCCACCGCCGCCGGGCCCGTGGGCTTCTTCTTCGCGTCGCCGCCGCCCGGGCGGAACAGCAGGTAGGCGCCGCCGCCGACGACGAGCACGGCCACGACGGCGATCGCCAGCGTACGCAGCGGCAGCTCGGGGCGGCGGCTGCGCTGGGGTGGCTCCCAGGGCTTGTCGTCGCCTGCGGCCTTGTCGGGCGGGGACGTGGGAGGAGCCGCCGGCTCGGGCGGCCGCTGCGGGCTCACCGGCGCCGGGTACTGCGTGGCCTTACGCGGCGGCGGCACGGTCGCGGGGCGGCCGGGCCGCGGGGCGGGCTCGGCGCGGCTCCAGTCGATGCCCGCCCGGTGCCAGACCGAGTTGGAGCGCTGCCAGGGCGAGGAGCTCGGCATCCCCCGCGCGCGGCCGGTCTCGGTGGAGTCGGTCGTCTCGGCGGCCTCGGCGAGCCGCTCGCTGATCCGGCGGCGTTCGCCGCGGGCGCTCGGCGGCGGGCCCGCAGGCCGTCCGGAGTTTTCCTGGGCGGGCGGGACGGCACTGCCGCCGAAGGAATCCCCAGGGGAGGCGCCGTTGCCGGTCGTGCTCACGCTGAACCTCTCGTCAAAGGACGTCCGTGCAAGTCACCATCAAACCGTGCTTCGGCACGCGATGAAGCCGGGAAGGGGGCATGTTGGGCACCCATTTCCCGGGGGCGTCCGGCCCGTACGCGGCGGGGGCCGCTCAGCCCCGCAGGCGCGGCAGCACCTCGGCGCCGAGCCGGAGGATGTTCTCCCTGGTCAGAGCCGGATCGCCGGCGCCCTCGACGAGCAACGCAAAGTGCCCGATACCGGTACGTTCCACAGTGCCACTCAGCGTGGCGACGCAGTCGTCGGCGGTGCCGACCGGATGGATGCCGCACAGCAGCGCGGCGTACTCCTCCGGGTCCCTCGGCCGCCGCGGCCGGGAGTCGACCGGGACGTAGCCGGCCAGCCCCGGCCCGAGCCAGCGCGGCATCGCGGTCCGCAGCACCCGCTGGGCCTCGGTACGCGTGTCGGCCACGTAGGCGACGCCCGCAGCCAGGTGACCGGCGGCCGTGCCGTGCCGCCCGTAGTGCGCGACCATGGCGCGCTTCTCCTCGTCGCCGGCGTGCATGCCGAGCAGCATCGGCAGCCCGCGGCGCGCGGCGAGCTCCGCCGTCCCGGTGGAGGTGCAGGCCACGACGACCGGCGGCCCGGTCAGCGGGCGCGGGACGATCGCCACCTCGCGGAACGGGAAGCTCCCGCCGCCCGCGACGCGGTCCTGGGTGAGCGCGGCGAGCAGCAGGTCCAGGCTCTCGGCGAAGCCGGTCTCGTACCGGGCCGTTCCGGTGCCGAACACCTCCAGGTCGACCCACGGCCCGCCGCGCCCGACACCCAGGCGGAACCGGCCGCCGCTCACCTGGTCGAGCAGGGCGGCCTGCTCGGCGAGGGCGACCGGGTGCGCGGTGGACAGCACGCTGACCGCGGTGCCGACGGTGATCCGCTCGGTGCGCCCCAGGACGTACGCGGCGAGGGTCACGGCCGAGGGGCAGACGCCGTAGGACATGAAGTGGTGCTCGGCGAGCCAGACGTCGTCGAAGCCCGCCCGCTCGGCCGTCACCGCCGCGTCGACCGTACGTTCGAGCACGTCATGGTGCGTCTGCCCGGGGAACTGCGCGGCGAGGAGGAAGACCCCGATGCGCATCCCCGGCCGGCCGCCTCAGCCGCGCACGTAGACGCGCGTGCCGATCGGGAGCAGCTTGGCCACGATGTTCGAGGTGGTCATCGGGATCCGCACGCAGCCGTGCGAGGCCGGGTGCAGCGGCACCGAGGGCTCGCCGTGGATGGCGTAGCCGCCGTGGAAGTAGCTGGCCTTGTAGAGCCGCCCGAGCGGAGAGGTCTCCCAGCCCGCGGCCTTGCGGTACACCGAGTAATTGCCGCGCGGGGTGTGCGCGACCGACCAGTGGCCGCTGGAGTAGTAACGCTTTTCCGAGCCCGAGGAAATGTGACTGGTCAGCACGAGCCGCCCGCTCTTGTAGACGAACAGCAACTGATGCTTGACGTCGACCTCCGCGCGGCTCGTGGCGCCTTTGGGCACCAGCGCCGCCGGGGTGCGCGGGGAGGCGAGCGCCGCCCAGGTCTTCGGGCCGCAGTTCGAGCTCGGATTGATGTGGTTGACCTTCTGGAACGCCCAGACGCCGAAGCTCGTCGCGGTGC
The DNA here is from genome assembly GCF_030406325.1 of Actinomadura sp. DC4. GTDB lineage: Bacteria > Actinomycetota > Actinomycetes > Streptosporangiales > Streptosporangiaceae > Actinoallomurus. Next base: position 145,526 of record NZ_JAUEQY010000021.1, read on the forward strand.
CCCACTGGCCGTCGACCGGGCCCGGGTCGTAGCCGAGGTCGGTCAGCCGCTGCTGCAGCTGCCGTACGGCCGCGTTGTGGTCGCCGTAGTGCAGGGTCGGCAGAGCCGCCTGGGGAACGGGCGTCGAGGCGACGACCGGAGCGGCGGGGACGGGCGCGGCGTACGCCTGCGCGGAGAGGAGGGGAACTGCGATAAAGGCGGATCCGGTGGCGGTAAGGACGATCGTGCCCAGGCTGACGCGCATCGGTTTCACTCCAGAACGGTCGGGGGATCCGTTTCTGTTATTTGCATCCCCGCGATTGGACGCTTTACCCGTCCGATACGTTCACGTGAAGCGCCCGGAGAATCAGTGGCGCGGCATCGTCCGCGTTTCGACCAGCCCTTTGTACGCGAAGGCGCGTACGTGCACGACCGGGGCGTCGGCGGCGAGCTCGCCGGCCCACTCCTCGTCGCGCGTGACGCCGAAGCCGTTCACCTCGACGCGGACGCCCGGCGGCACGATGATCTCGATGCCGGACTTGTAGGCCACGGCGAGAATGGTGGTCACCGGCTCGGTGAGCTCCGCCGCCCGAAGGTCGAGCACCCCGCTGCCCTTGTAGACCACCGCACGGAACTTTCCGGGCACGCGCCAGCGTCCGGCGTGCCGCAGGCTGTTCTTGTACGCGATCGTGTACCGGCCCGGCTTCGGGCCCTTGGGTGCCGGGCCCGCCGGGCGCGCCGCGACGGGCGCCGTGGTGGCGGGCAGGTCGGTGAGGAGCTCGTCGAGGTCGCCGTGGGTCCGTGCGGCCAGCGCCGCGCGCATGCGCTCGTCGAACTCCGCATCGGCCAGGCGCCCCTCGGCGAAGGCGACCTGCAACCGCTGGACGGTCGCGTCGCGCTCCTGGTCGGAGGCGCGCATGTTCGCTGCGGGCGGCTGGTAGGGCTCCATAACCGTGCTCTCTCCCTCAAGTCGAGATGTATCTTAACGATATCTCTCGCTAATGGCGAGACCCACCCGGACGGCCGACTCGCCGGAGCGGCTCCCGGCGTCGCCGGTGCGGCCGGTTAGGTTGACGGTGTGCTGCTACTCACGACACTCGACGCCTGGCAGGCCGAGCCCGACGGGCCCTTCCACAGCGAGACGGCCGCGTACGCGCCCGAGGAGGACGCGGTCGCGCTGGCGAACGACGCCTTCACCGACGAGCAGGTCATCGCCCTGGTCGGCCCCTTCTCGCGGATGCCGCTGCCCGGCGCGGTCAACCGATCGACGGTCGAGGAGGTGCGGTTCGCGCGGCGCGACCCGAGCGGGCGCGTGACCGGGTTCAGCCCGCGGCCGCCCGTGGCCGAGGCGCTCGGCCTGCTGCCGCATCCGGAGGGCGGGTGGTTCCGCGAGACGTGGCGGACCTCCACGCCGATGCGCGCGCACGGCGGCGAGCGGGCCACCGCCACCGGCATCTACTTCCTGCTGGGCGCCGGCGAGGAGTCGATCTGGCACGCCGTACGCTCCGACGAGGTGTGGCTGTGGCACCGCGGCGGCCCGCTGGAGCTGACGCTGCGCGAGGGCTCCGGGGAGACCACCGTCGTGCTCGGCCCCGACGTCGAGCACGGCCAGGCGCCGCAGGTGCTCGTGCCCGGCGGCGTCTGGCAGTCCGCGCGGCCGGCGGGCGAGCGGGAGGTCCTGGTGAGCTGTGTGGTCTCCCCCGGCTTCGACCCCGCCGACTTCAGCGTCTGACCTCAGCGGTTGCGGAAGTTCGGCTCGCGCTTCTCCAGCGTCGCCGCGACCCCTTCGGTCAGGTCCTCGGTGAGGAAGGCCATCGTCTGGGTGCGGTTCTCCAGCGCGAGGTGCCCGCGCAGCCCGGACGCGTCGATCGAGAGGTTCAGCAGCTCCTTGGTGTGCCGCAGCCCGAACGGCGACCGGGTGAGCAGCTCGTCGGCCAGCGCGAACGCGGTGTCCAGGTCTGCGCCCTCCTCGGCCAGCTCGGCGATCAGCCCGAGGTCGTACGCCTCCGCCGCGTGGACCGGCCGGGCCCGGTAGAAGATCTCCGCCGCCCGTGAGGCGCCGATCAGCCGGGGTAGCAGCCAGGTGAGCCCCAGGTCGCCGGCGGAGAAGCCGAGCTTCAGGAAGGGCGCGATGAACCGGGCGGTCGGGTCGGCGACCCGCAGGTCGCAGGCGAGCGCCACCGACATGCCCATGCCGGTCACCGGCCCATGCAGCGCGGCGATCACCGGCTGCGGGATCTCCCGGAGGCGAAGGACGAGATCGCCGCTGCGGGCCAGGCTGCGGTAGATCCGCGCCACCTGGCCCTCCGGCTCGGCGTCCTCGTCCGCCGGCGACGCGCCCGCGCCGCCGCCCCGGATGTCCATGCCGGCGGTGAAGGCCCGCCCGGCGCCGGTGAGCACCACGACGCGCGTCGCGGTGTCGGTGGCCAGCCGGTCGAGGATCGTGATGAGCTCCTCGACCATGGCCGACGTGACCGCGTTCAGCCGGTCGGGGCGGGACAGGGTGATCACGGCCACCCCGTCCCGTCGCTCGAACAGGATGTCCTCGCTCATCAGGCGGGCTCGCTCACTGGATGGCGCCGAAGACGGCCATGGTCTGCTCGCCGATGTCCTTGGCGAGAAGGTACGGCTCGGTCTCGTTGATCTCCTGCCAGCTGTCGCGTACGTCCTCGGCGCTCAGGCCGCCCTGCTTCGTGACGCCCGGCCCCTCGGCGACGAAGACGCGGGCGACTCGCCCGCCGCCGACGCTGTAGGTCTCGCCGCTGCTCTCGTTGCTCTCGTGCGCCAGCCACGCCACCACCGGGGTGACCAGCTCGACGCTGAGCTTGTCCTTGTAGTCCGCCGGGAACAGCTCTTCGGTCATGCGGGTCCAGGCGATCGGGGCGATCGCGTTGACCTTGATGTTGTACTTCTTGCCCTCGGCGGCGAGGGTCTTGGTCAGCCCGACGAGGCCCATCTTGGCCGAGGAGTAGTTGGCCTGCCCGAAGTTGCCGAACAGCCCGGCCGGCGAGGTGGTCATGACCACCCGGCCGTACGCCTGCTCGCGCAGGTGCGGCCAGGCGGCGTGCGTGACGAGGAACGACCCCCGCAGATGCACGGCGATCACCTGGTCGAACTCCTCCGGCGCCATGTTCTTGAACGACTTGTCCCGCAGGATGCCGGCGTTGTTCACGACGACGTCGATCCGGCCGAAGGCGTCCAGCGCGGCCTGCACGATCGCCTGCGCGCCTTCGGGCGTGGCCACGTTGTCGGTGTTGGCGACGGCCTCGCCGCCGTTCTTGGTGATCTCCTCGACCACCGTGGCCGCCGGTCCGGTGGAGGAACCGCTGCCGTCCAGGGCACCGCCGAGGTCGTTGACGACGACCTTGGCGCCTCGTGCGGCCAGTTCGAGAGCGTGCTGCCTGCCGAGCCCCTGACCTGCACCGGTGACGACCGCCACCCGTCCGTCGAACCGCAGTTCCGCCATGGTCCACATCCTCCTCGCGACGTTGCCTGACTCAGTGTCTATCACTGAACCGAATCACGCTCGGCGAGGACTCGCCCCCGTGGCTCAGTCGTCCCCGAGGTCGGGGACCGACACCGGCTCGTCGAGCGTCTCCGCCTCCTCGGCGGCCTCGCGCTGCCGTTTGCGGAGCCACCAGACGAACAGGCCGACCGCCGCGACGGCGGCCACCGCGATCGCCAGGACCCGGCCCGCCCACTGGGCGACCTGCTCGAAGGCCGTGCCGGCGAGGTAGCCGCCGACCGTGTAGCCGACGCCCCACGTGATGCCGCCGAGGGCGTTGAAGACGAGGAACCGCCCGTACGGCATCCGCGCGCTGCCCGCCAGGGCCGGCATGATCGCGCGGAGCAGGGCGGTGAAGCGGCCGATGAAGACCGCCGTCGCGCTGCGGCGACGGAGAAGGTCCTGGGCCTTGGCGAGCTTGTCACGGTGTTTTCGCAGGACGCGCGTGCCGAGCAGCCGGTCGCCGAACCGGCGGCCGATCTCGTAGCCGACCGAGTCGCCGGTGACCGCCGAGAGCACGATGACGATCAGCAGGATCGGCAGCGACACCCGGTGCTGGCTGGCCAGCACGCCCGCCACGACGATCGCCGTCTCGCCCGGGAAGACGAACCCGAAGAACAGGGCCGCCTCGGCGAAGACCAGCGCGGCGACCACGGCGTAGATCACCGGACCGTGCAGATCGAGCAGAGCGTCAGTGATGTGACCCACGGGCGATCAACGTCCTGTTTCCGGCGTCTCCATGGCAATAATCGTAGGGGGAGGGTGACGCCGCCGGATCGCCCGGAGGTCGGATATCCGTCACCCGCGGGTGGCACGATGGCGAACATCACGACGCGTGAGATGAAGGACGGCCGGTTCGTACGCCAGCCGAACCGCTTCACCGACAAGATCGGCACCGAGGAGTTCCCGGCCGAGGCCGGGCGTTATCGGCTCTACGCCTCACTGGCGTGCCCGTGGGCGCACCGCGCGCTGATCGTCCGCGACCTGCTCGGCCTCGAGGACGTGATCGGCGTGACGATCGTGGATCCCATCCGCGACGAGCGCGGCTGGCGCTTCACTCTTTCCCCCGACGGCCGCGACCCGGTCACCGGCGCGCACTTCCTGTCCGAGCTCTACATCGCGACCGACCCCGCGTACGACGGCCGGCACACGGTGCCGTGCGTCTGGGACACCGAGGCCGGGCGCCTCGTCACCAACGACTATCCGCAGATCACGCTCATGATCGAGGACGCGTTCGCGGAGTTGGCCCGGCCCGGCGCGCCCGACCTCTACCCGGGAGAGCTCCGCGCCGAGATCGACGAGCTGAACGACGAGGTCTTCCACAACGTCAACAACGGCGTCTACAAGGCGGGCATGGCCACCACCCAGGAGGCCTACGAGGAGGCGTTCGACGCGCTGTTCGCCACCCTCGGCCGCCTGGAGGCGCGGCTGGAGGGCCACGACTTCCTCGTCGGCGACCGGCTGACCGAGGCCGACGTACGGCTCTACCCCACGCTGGCCCGCTTCGACGCCGTCTACCACGGCCACTTCAAGTGCAACCTGCGGCGGATCGTCGACTACCCGCGCCTGTGGGCGTACGCACGGCGGCTCTACGCCATCCCGGCGTTCGCGCGGACCACCGACTTCGACCAGATCAAGCGGCACTACTACGAGACGCACCGGCACCTGAACCCCTCCGGCATCGTCCCCAAGGGCCCGGCGATCTCCTGGACCTGATCACTTCGAGATCGGGGGGTACGGTCGGGGCATGTACGAGTTCGCGCTGAACCTCCACCGCCGCCTGGCCTCCGAGGGCGACCTCGTCTGGTCGCCGTACTCCGTAGCGTCGGCGCTCGGGCTGGTCGCCGCCGGCGCGCGCGGGCGCACGTACGACGAGCTGGCCCGCGCCCTGGGCGCCGCACCGGGCGAGCTCGGCCTGGCCGAGGCCGCCGCGCTCGGCGAGGCCGAGATCGCCGTGGCCAACACCCTCTGGCTGCGCGAGGGCCTGCCGATCGAGGAGGCGTACGACCGTGCGGTCCGCGCGTTTCCCGGCGCGGCGGTGCACAACGCCGACTTCGCCGGTGACGCCGAGCGCGTGCGGCAGACCATCAACGCCGAGGTCGCCAAGGCCACCCGCGAGCTCATCCGGGACCTCCTTCCCGGCGGCTCCGTCGATGAGTTCACGACGGCGGTCATCGTCAACGCGCTGTACCTCAAGGCCGCCTGGCTGCACACGTTCGCCGAGCGCGGCACCGTCCCGGCGCCCTTCCACGCTCCCGGCGGACGGCGGCGGGTGCCGACGATGCGCCGCACGGGGCGCATGCCGTACGCCGAGGCCGGCGGCTGGAGGATGGTCACGCTGGCCGCCGCGGGCGGCGTGGTCGCGGACGTGCTGCTCGGGCCGGACGGCGGCGAGCTCTCACCCGGGCTCCTCCGTCAGCTGTACGGCGCCGCGCGGTCGGTCAAGGTCGACCTGTCGCTGCCGAGGTTCCGGGTCGAGAGCCAGGCGAGCCTGTCCGCGCCGCTCGGCGCGCTGGGCGTCGCGACCGCCTTCACCGACGACGCCGACTTCTCCGGCATGACGCCCCGGCCCGTACGGATCGACCGGGTCGAGCACAAGGCGGTGCTCGACGTGGACGAGCGGGGCTTCGAGGGCGCCGCGGCCACCGCGGTGATGATGGTGCCGGCGGGCATGGACATGAGCAGGCCGGTGGAGTTCCACGCCGACCGGCCGTTCCTCGTGGTCGTCCGCCACCCCGCCACCGAGGCCGTCTACTTCCTCGCGCGGATCACCGAACCCTGAGTCCTACCGGAACGCCCGGCGGTACGCGTGCGGACTGGTGCCGGCCACGCGCTTGAAGCGGTCGCGGAACGCCGTGGGCGAGCCGAACCCGACCTGGGCCGCGATGCGGTCGACCGGGTGCGTGGTGGTCTCCAGCAGATGCTGCGCCTGGCGGATGCGGGCGCGGTGCAGCCACTGCAGCGGCGTCGTGCCGGTCTGCTCGCGGAAGCGCCGGTTGAGCGTACGGGTGCTCATTCCCGCGTGGGCGGCGATGTCATCGAGGGTGAGCTCCCGGCCCGCGTTGTCCTCCATCCACTGAAGCACCGGTTCCAGCAGCGAGCCTCGTGGCGTGGGCGGCTGCTCGTGGACGATGAACTGCGCCTGCCCGCCCTCCCGCTCCAGTGCCATCACCGACAGGCGCGCGGCGTCGGCCGCCACGGCCGAGCCGTGGTCCAGCCGGATCATGTGCAGGCACAGGTCGAGCCCCGCGGCGGCCCCGGCCGCGGTCAGGATCTGCCCGTTGTCCACATAGAGGACGTCCGGGTCGACCTCCACGGCGGGATGACGAGCAGCCAGGAACGCGGCGGCGACCCAGTGGGTGGTGGCGCGCAGGCCGTCCAGCAGACCGGTCTCGGCCAGGACGAAGGCGCCGGCGCAGATCGAGGCGATCCGCGTGCCCGCCGCGGCCGCGCGCCGCAGCGCGTCCAGCACCTCGGCCGGGACCGGGGCCGAGGGGTCCGCGACGCCCGGCACGATGATCGTGTCCGCCTCGGCCAGCGCCTCCAGGCCCCACGGCGCCCGCAGCGCGAAGGCCCCGGCGTCGACCTCCGGCGCGGGCGCGCAGACGCGTACGCGGTAGGGCACGCGCCCGTCGGGCAGGCGGGTGCGGCCGAAGACCTCCAGCGGGGTGGTCAGGTCGAAGCCGATGACCCCGTCCAGCGCCAGAACGGCGACCGTGTGCATGGCCACAATCTACGTGCACGCCGGATCTCCGCCAACCGCTCTGAGCAGTGAGTTCTCTATGAGTGCACAGCCACCTGCGGTTGGCGAGAATCCGGTGGATGTTGGCATTGGAGCCACTGTCGGCCTTCACGCGACCGGCCGTACCGTCGAGGCTCGTCCCGTCCCCGGCACCAGAGAGTCCACGGCCCCATGACCAAGATTTTCCTCATCGCGCACGTCCTCGTCGCCATCATCGCCATCGGGCCGGTGACCGTGGCGGCCAGCATGTTCCCCGCCGCGGTACGGCGGGCGGCGGCCGACTCCGGTGGCCGCGGGCCGGCGGAGGTGCTGCTCCTGCACCGCGTCTGCCGCGTGTACGCCGTCATCGGCGTCCTCGTGCCGTTCTTCGGGTTCGCCACTGCGGGGAGCATGCACGTCATGGGCGACACCTGGGTGATCGTCTCCATCGGGCTGACCGCGGTCGCCGCCGCCGTTCTCGTACTGCTCGTCCTCCCCCGCCAGAAGGCCCTGGCCGGAGGCCCCGTCGACGACCTCCAGAGCCGGGCGGCACGCCTCGCCATGTACACCGGGATGTTCAACCTCCTGTGGGCGGCCGTGACGATCCTGATGATCGTCCGGCCCGGATCCACCACCGGCGCCTGACGGCGTGATCTGTGTCACCGCGAAGGGCGTACGGAAGCTCCGGTGAAAGTTGCGATCAGGTCCGTGTCCGGCAGGTCACGAAGTGACCGTTCCTCCTTGTCGCACCAGAGATGACCGAAGGCGCACAACGGCCGCCGCACCCTCCGGACACCTCTTTGTCACCGCCCGAATTCGGCACGGAATATCGCCATCCGCATGCGCGCTGAGTCATGACGTGGCCGGTCCACATGGTGAGAACCGCAGGCCTGGCATCGTGGACGGTCACGGACGAGTAGCCTTGTCTCGATTACAGATCCACCTGCGAGCGCGGAAGAGGGCGATCTCCGCCGTGTCGACTCAGTCGTCGCGATCCTCCGCCGACCAGGCCACTCCAGACTTCGGTCCCAATGAGTGGCTGGTCGACGAGCTTTATCAGAAGTACCTGGAAGACCCCAACTCGGTAGACCGAGCATGGTGGAACTTCTTCGCGGACTACCATCCGGACCGCCCGGCGAAGACGACCGACGGCGCGGCCGCATCCCCTCCGACATCGGCGCCGAAGCCCATACCCCAGCAGACGCCCGCCCCGGCCGCGAAGCCCGCCGCCGACAAGGCACCGAAGAAGGCTCCCGAGAAGGCGACGGAGAAGGCGGAGAAGAAGGCCGCCCCGGCGCCTCAGGTGCCCAGCGGCGCCGAGGAGATCCGCCTGCGCGGTGTCGCCGCCCGCACGGTCACCAACATGGAGGCCAGCCTCACGGTCCCCACCGCGACGAGCGTGCGTGCGGTGCCGGCCAAGCTGCTGATCGACAACCGCATCGTCATCAACAACCACCTCAAGCGTGGACGCGGCGGCAAGGTCTCCTTCACCCACCTGATCGGCTACGCACTGATCCGGGCGCTGCAGGCGATGCCGGAGATGAACGCCTCCTACACCGAGGTGGACGGCAAGCCCACGCTCGTACGCCCCGAGCACGTCAACTTCGGCCTGGCGATCGACCTCAAGAAGGACGACGGCCAGCGGCAGCTCGTCGTGCCCAACATCAAGAGCGCCGAGACCCTCGACTTCCGCCAGTTCTGGGCGGCCTACGAAGAGGTCGTGCGCAAGGCACGCGGCAACAAGCTGACGATCGACGACTACGCCGGCACCACGATCAGCCTGACCAACCCCGGCACGATCGGCACGGTGCACTCGGTGCCCCGCCTCATGCCCGGCCAGGGCACGATCATCGGCGTGGGCGCGATGGAGTACCCCGCCGAGTACGCCGGCACCTCCGAGGAGGCCCTGGCCCGGCTCGGCATCAGCAAGGTCATGACGCTGACGTCGACCTATGACCACCGCATCATCCAGGGTGCCCAGTCCGGCGACTTCCTGCGCCGCGTCCACCAGCTCCTTCTCGGCGAGGACGAGTTCTACGACGAGATCTTCGAGGCGCTGCGCATCCCGTACGAGCCGGTCCGCTGGGTGCAGGACATCAGCGCCAGCCACGAGGACGACGTCGCCAAGGTCGCCCGGGTGCACGAGCTGATCCACGCCTACCGCGTGCGCGGCCACCTCATGGCCGACACCGACCCGCTGGAGTACACCCAGCGCCGCCACCCCGACCTCGACGTCCTCAAGCACGGCCTCACGCTGTGGGACCTGGAGCGCGAGTTCGCCACCGGCGGCTTCGGCGGCAAGCCGACGATGAAGCTGCGCGACATCCTGGGCGTGCTGCGCAACTCCTACTGCCGCACCGTCGGCATCGAGTACATGCACATCCAGGACCCCAAGGAGCGCGCCTGGATCCAGGCGCGCGTCGAGATCCCGCCGGGCAAGCCGGACCGCGAGGAGCAGAAGCACATCCTCGGCCGGCTCAACACCGCCGAGGCGTTCGAGACGTTCCTGCAGACCAAGTTCGTGGGGCAGAAGCGCTTCTCCCTCGAAGGCGGCGAGTCGCTGATTCCGCTGCTCGACGCGGTGATCACCTTCGCGGCGCAGGCGCACCTCGACGAGGTCGTCATCGGCATGGCCCACCGCGGCCGGCTCAACGTCCTGGCCAACATCGTCGGCAAGTCCTACGGCCAGATCTTCGGTGAGTTCGAGGGCAACCTCGACCCCCGCAGCGCGCAGGGCTCCGGCGACGTGAAGTACCACCTCGGCGCCGACGGCGACTTCGTCGCCCGCGACGGCTCGAAGATCCGCACGTCGCTGGTGGCCAACCCGAGCCACCTGGAGACCGTCGACCCGGTCGCCGAGGGCGTGGTCCGCGCCAAGCAGGACGTCCTCGACGTCGGCGAGGGCGGGTTCACCGTCATGCCGATCCTCATCCACGGCGACGCGGCCTTCGCGGGCCAGGGGGTCGTGGCGGAGACGCTCAACCTCTCCCAGCTCCGTGGCTACCGCACCGGCGGCTCGATCCACGTCGTGGTCAACAACCAGGTCGGGTTCACCACCGCCCCGGAGTACTCCCGCTCCAGCGTCTACGCCACCGACGTGGCCCGCATGATCCAGGCGCCGATCTTCCACGTCAACGGCGACGACCCCGAGCAGTGCGCGCGGGTCGCCCAGCTCGCCTTCGAATACCGTCAGGCGTTCAACAAGGACGTCGTCATCGACATGATCTGCTACCGGCGGCGCGGGCACAACGAGTCCGACAACCCGTCGTTCACGCAGCCGCTGATGTACGACCTCATCGACGCCAAGCGCTCGGTCCGCAAGCTCTACACCGAGGCGCTGATCGGCCGCGGCGACATCAGCGTCGAAGAGGCCGAGCAGGCGCTGCGCGACTACCAGGAGCAGCTCGAACGGGCGTTCAGCGAGACCCGCGAGGCCACCAACCAGCCGCCGCAGGAGAGCTTCACCAAGCCCGACACCGAGCGCATCCCGGTCGACCACACCGGCGTCCCCACGGCCATCTCCGAGGAGACGGTCAAGCGCATCATCGACACGCAGCTCAACCCGCCGGACGGCTTCACCGTGCATCCGCGCGTGCAACCGCTCCTGCAGAAGCGCGCGCAGATGGTCGAGGACAACGCGATCGACTGGGCCACCGGTGAGATGTTCGCGCTCGGTGCGCTGCTCATCGACGGCCGCCCGGTACGCCTCGTCGGCCAGGACACGCGCCGGGGCACCTTCGGCCAGCGGCACGCGGTGCTGTTCGACCGCAGGACCGGTGAGGAGTACACCCCGCTCAAGCAGTTCGGCCAGGGCACCTCGAAGTTCTACGTGCACGACTCGCTGCTGAGCGAGTACGCCGCGATGGGTTTCGAGTACGGCTACTCCATGACCCGGCCGGACGCGCTGGTCTGCTGGGAGGCGCAGTTCGGCGACTTCGCCAACGGCGCCCAGTCGATCATGGACGAGTACATCTCGTCCGGCGAGCAGAAGTGGGGCCAGCACTCCTCGGTCGTGCTGCTGCTGCCGCACGGCTACGAGGGCCAGGGGCCGGACCACTCCTCCGCGCGCATCGAGCGTTACCTCCAGTGCTGCGCGCAGGACAACATGACGGTCGCGCAGCCGACCACGCCGGGCAACTACTTCCACCTGCTGCGCTGGCAGGCGCTGTCGCCGCGGGAGAAGCCGCTCATCGTCTTCACGCCGAAGTCCATGCTGCGGCTGAAGGCGGCCACGTCGGCCACGTCGGAGTTCACCTCCGGCTCCTTCCGCCCGGTCATCGGCGACGACACCGTCGAGCCCGGCTCCGTACGCCGGGTGGTCTTCACCTCCGGCAAGATCTACTACGACCTGCTGAACGGGCGGGAGAAGGCCGGCGACACCTCGACGGCGCTCGTGCGCGTCGAGCGGCTCTACCCGCTCCCGGTCGACGAGATCAAGGCGGAGCTGGCCAAGTACGCCCCCGACGCCGAGCTGATCTGGGTCCAGGACGAGCCCGCCAACATGGGGTCGTGGCCGTTCATGGCGCTCAAGCTGACCCCGCACCTCGAGGGCCGGGAGCTGAAGCGGGTCTCCCGCAAGGCCAGCTCCTCCCCCGCGGTGGGTTCGGCCAAGATGCACACGGCCGAGCAGCAGGGCCTGGTCGCCGCCATCTTCGGCGACGGCTGATCGCTTCGTCCGCCCGGTGCCCCCGTACGCCTCGGCGTGCGGGGGCACCGGCCGCAAGGCAGGTAGACGCATGTACTTCACCGACCGGGGTATCGAGGAACTCGCCGAACGGCGCGGCGAGGAAGAGGTGTCCCTCGCCTGGATGGCCGACCGCCTCCGGGAGTTCATCGACCTGAACCCCGAGTTCGAGACGCCCGTCGAGCGCCTCGCCACGTGGCTGGCCCGGCTGGGCGACGAGGACGACTGACGCCCGCACGACCCCAAACGCGATACATCTTGACTTTCCCGAAACGCGACATATCTTGTTAAGACGAGGTGTCCGGACGGAAGGGGAATCGCACCATGGCGCGCTGGACGGTCGACGAGCCAACGAAGATCGATTTCGACGGCGTGGTCGCGCTGAAGGCGAATATCGTGGCGGGAACGGTCTCCGTCCTGCCCAGCGACCACCCCACACTGCAGGTGAGCGAGATCTCCGGCCATCCGCTGGAGGTCGTGCACGAGGCCGGCATGCTGAGCCTCACCCAGAAGAGCAGCGGCGTCGAGGGGGTTCTCCGCTGGCTGCAGAACACCCGCGGACGCGCGGCCATCACGGTGACCGTGCCACGCGAGTGCCCGGTCACCCTCAACCTGGTCACCGCGAACGCGGTCGTCACCGGAATGGCCGGCCGTGTCTCGGTCAAGACGGCCTCCGGTGACGTGACGCTCGACGGCGTGACCGGCACGATCGACGCCAACACCGCGACCGGCGCCGTCGAGGCGCAGGGCGTGAGCGGCTCGGTGCGGTTCAACTCCGTCTCCGGCGACCTCGCCCTGGCGCACGGCAGCGTCGGGCGGCTGAGCGCGCACTCCGTCAGCGGTCAGATCACCACCGACGTCGATCTCGACACCGACGCCGGCGTGCAGATCCGTACCGTCTCGGGCGAGGTGACGATGCGCCTGCCGAGTTCCACCTCGGCCAAGGTCACACTCAACTCCATGAGCGGGCGCATCGACGCCGCCTTCGACGGGCTCGGGCGCGAGGAGCGCGGCATGCCCAAGAGCGTGACCGGTACGCTCGGCGGCGGAGCGGCCTCCCTGAACGTCAACTCCGTCTCCGGGGCGATCACCCTCCTGAGCCGCCCCGACCCCGAAGCACTGACCCCAGAAGGAGAGCAGGACCGATGAGTCCCGTGTTCGGCCACGGCAGGCTGCGGCTCTACCTGCTGAAGCTGCTCGAAGAGAGCCCGCGGCACGGCTACGAGGTCATCCGGCTGCTTCAGGACCGCTTCCTGGGCGTCTACTCCCCCTCGCCGGGCACCATCTACCCCCGGCTGGCCCGGCTGGAGGAGGAGGGCCTCGTCACGCACGAGGTCGTCAAGGGCAAGAAGGTCTACCGCCTCACCGACGCGGGCCGCGCCGAGCTCGAACGCCGCATGGACGAGCTGGCCGAGCTGGAGGACGAGCTGACCGAGTCCGTCCGCGACATCGCCCGCGAGGTGCAGGAGGACGTACGCGACACCGTACGGTCCCTGCGCGAGGAGCTGACCCACGCCGCCCGCGAGATGCGCAAGCAGGGCCCGGCCGGCGCGACGCAGAACCTCAAGGAGACGACGCGGCGGCAGAAAGAGGACCTCCGGCGCCAGAAGGAGTACTGGAAGGACCAGAAGCGCGTCTGGAAGGAAGAGTGGCGGCACACCTGGGAGGACGCCTGGGCCACCGCCACCGGCTCGCAGGACGAGGCCGCGCGCGTCAAGCTGGACCGCGCGCTGCGGAGGTTCGTCGAGGAGGTCCGCGAGGCCTCACAGGGCGGCCTGGACGCCGAGCAGCTCGCCCGTACGCGCGGGCTGCTCGACGAGACGTCCCAGCGCATCAGGTCCGAGATCTTCCCCACCGACGACTGACCGCCGCCGTCAGGGCGTGAAGACGACCTTCCCGAAGACGTCGCCCTCGGCCATCGCCGCGAACCCGTCGCGCGCCTGCGCCAGCGGCAGCACCCGGTCGATCTTCGGCCGCAGACCGGTGACGTCGAGGAAGCGCGCGAGCCGTACGAGCTGGTCACGGGTGCCCATGGTGGATCCGACCACCGAGAGCTGGAGGAAGAAGACGCGGTTGAGCTCGGCGGGCGGCACCTGCCCGCTGGTGGCGCCCGAGACCACGATCCGGCCGCCGGGCCGCAGCGACTTCAGCGAGTGGCTCCAGGTGGCCTCGCCGACGGTCTCGATGACCGCGTCGACGCGCTCGGGCAGCCGGGCGCCGGACTCGAAGGCCTGGTCGGCGCCGAGTTCGAGAGCCCGCTCGCGCTTGTCGCCGCTGCGGCTCGTGGTCCAGACGCGGTAGCCGGCGGCCGAGCCCAGGGCGATCGCGGCCGTGGCGACGCCGCCGCCCGCACCCTGGACGAGGATGGTCGACCCCGGCTGGAGGCCGGCCTTGTCGAAGAGCATGCGGTAGGCGGTCAGCCAGGCCGTCGGCAGGCAGGCGGCCTCCTCGAACGACAGCGAGGCGGGCTTGGGCACGAGGTTGCGCCGGGGCACGGCGACCCTCTCGGCGAACGTCCCGTCGTAGGACTCCGACAGCAGCGACCGCTTGGGGTCGAGCGTCTCGTCGCCCCCGCCCCGCTCCGGATCGCCGATCACGGAGTGGACGATGACGTCGTTGCCGTCCTCGTCGACGCCGGCGGCGTCGCAGCCGAGGATGATCGGCAACCGGTCCGCGCGGATCCCGACGCCGCGCAGAGTCCAGACGTCGTGGTGGTTGAGGGCCGTGGCCTTGACGGTCACGGTCGTCCACCCGTCGGGGACCGTGGGCTCAGGACGCTCCCCGAACTCCATCCCGTCGAGCGGACTGTCGGCATCGATGCGTGCTGCGGTGACGGCGAACATGATCCGCACTGTAGCCAGTAAGCCCCTCGGCCCGCTCCCCCGGTCCTACCTCAGGGGATGCCGCCAGCGCAGTCCGGGGAACCGGGCGAAGCCCTTGTCAGCCGTGATGAACTCACATCCGTGTTCGATGGCGAGCGCGGCGTGGTAGGCGTCCGCGACCGTGTCCCCCCTGGCTTTGACCTCGCCGCACAGCTTCGTGAAGATCGGCCAGTTGCGGGTGCCCGGCGTGAGCCGCACGCAGTTGGAACGGTCACGGATGGCGGACGCGGCGGTCACCGCGTCCTCGATCGGGGTCGGGTCCTGGTAGATCCGTGGATTGGTCACCACCCGCACGAAGCCGCTGAGTGCGAGCTCGGACACCGCGAACGGCGCCGGACCCTCGATCTCGCTGAACAGCCACGAGCGGTAGCGGTCGTGGTCCGCCATCTCCGGACGATGCGCGTAGACGAAGATGTTGACGTCAACGAGCCTCATCGCCGGCCTGCCTGCGATAGAACGCGTCTTCCTCGGCGTACATGAGCTCTTTCAGGACCCTCGGATCGTTCAGGTTGAGGTCCGGCCGCGCGGGGCCACTTCCACCGTAGACCGGGAACGTCACCGGCTCCGGCTCGTGTGCCTCCGCGCCGCGGAGCAACTGCCGCAGCGCGTCCTCGATGACGGAGTTGAGGCTGCGATGCTGCTGGGCCGCGAGCGCCTTGGCGTCCGCCAGTAGTTGGTCATCTATTCGCACTGTCGTCCTCCGCATGCCTTCAGTGTTGGCAGCGTGACATAAAAATGTCAACGATCACAACCGGTTACACAGAGAACACGGCCCGTACTCTCGAACCGGAGTACGGGCCGTGTCCTATGCGACTCAGAGGCGGGCGACGCCTTCGGCGCGGGCCTGGGCGGCGACCGCCGCCGTGACGGCCGGGGCGACGCGCTCGTCGAACGGGCTCGGGATGACGTAGTCCTCCGACAGGTCGTCGGCGACCACGTCGGCCAGCGCCGTGGCCGCGGCGAGCTTCATGCCCTCCGTGATCGTGTGGGCGCGGACGTCCAGGGCGCCGCGGAAGACTCCGGGGAAGGCCAGGACGTTGTTGATCTGGTTGGGGAAGTCACTGCGGCCGGTGGCGACCACGCGGGCGTGCCGCCGCGCGATCTCGGGGTGGATCTCCGGGTCGGGGTTGGACAGCGCGAAGACAATGGCGTCGTCGGCCATGACGTCCAGGCTGTCCTCGCGGATGGTGCCGCCGGACAGGCCGATGAACACGTCGGCACCGACCAGGGCGTCCTCGGTCGACCCCTTGAGCTGCGACCGGTTGCTGTCGCGCGCCAGGGCCTGCTTGATGGGGTTCAGCCCATCGCGGCCGTCGTAGATGAGGCCCTTGCTGTCGGAGACCGCGATGTCGCCGATGCCCGCCTCCAGCAGGATGCGGGAGACGGCGACGCCCGAGGCGCCGGCGCCGGCCACCACGCCGCGCATCTCCGACAGTGCCTTGCCGGTGAGGCGGGCGGCGTTGCGCAGCGCGGCGAGGACCACGATCGCGGTGCCGTGCTGGTCGTCGTGGAAGACCGGGATGTCGAGCGCGGCCCGCAGGCGGTCCTCGATCTCGAAGCAGCGCGGTGCGCTGATGTCCTCGAGGTTGATGCCGCCGAAGCTCGGCGCCAGCCGGATGACGGTCTCGACGAGGTCGTCGGCGTCCGTGCAGTCGAGGCAGATCGGCACGGAGTCCACGCCGCCGAACTGCTTGAAGAGGAGGGACTTGCCCTCCATGACGGGCATGGCGGCGGCCGGCCCGATGTCGCCCAGTCCGAGTACGGCGGTGCCGTCGGTCACGACCGCGACCACCTTGGAGACCCAGGTGTAGTCGTTGACGAGCTCGGGTTCTTCGGCGATCGCCATGCAGACACGGGCGACGCCCGGTGTGTAGGCGAGGGAGAGATCGTCGGCGTTGTTCACCGGAACGGTCGAGCGAACCTCGAGCTTGCCTCCACGGTGCAGCGCGAACGCCGGATCGTTGTCGTAGTCATGTTCAGTCGGTTGATCAGGCTTGGCAGCCACAGCGACCCCTGGTATTCGTGACAAAAACGGGCAAACGGCCTCGTCATCCCTGGGTCAACGGGCGACGTGGACGTCTCTCGGAGTACGGGGGTCACCCGTTCACCGATTGAACCACATCCTCCGGCAGATCCCAGGCGGGGGACCGTACCACCGGGGTGGCCGGGCGCGTACCGCGCCATTCGGTCACGGCCGTAAAGGGTTTATGCCATTGTTGACCCGCTTAGTCGACCACCGTCACAGATGTGGACTAAGCCCTTCTTCGCACGCCCGAAAACCTCCGCCTCATAGGAGGACGCTCTGCGCCCCCGTCCCCTCGCTCGCCGCATGATCGCGGCGGCGCTCCTCACGCTGCTCGGAACCTCCGCCCTCGCCGCCTGCCGGGATACCGGCACCACCGGGGCACTCGGACGCATCCACCGGGCAGGCAAGATCATCATCGCTACAGACGCTCTTTATCCGCCCAACGAGTTCAAGCAGGGCGACCAGATCGTCGGCTTCGACATCGACCTCGGAACGGCGATCGCCCAGAAGCTCGGCCTCAAGGCGGAGTTCCAGGATGTGAAGTTCGACACGATTCTTCAGGCACTGGAGGAGGGCAAGTACGACATCAGCCTTTCCTCCTTCAGCGACACCCGCGAGCGCGAGAGCCGGTTCGACTTCGTCACCTACCTGTCCGCGGGCACGATGCTGATGGTGCCGAAGGGCAACCCGCGCCACCTGCGGCCCGACGGCCTGTCCCTGTGCGGCAAGAAGATCGCCGTCGAGAAGGGCACCACACAGGAGGAGGAGCTCTCCCGCAAGGACGTGACGAGGCCGGACGCCGGCACGCGCATCGACGCCTGCCGCAGCGCCGACAAACCGGCCCCCATCCGGCTGTCCTATGACGACCAGGACGCGGCCGGCCAGGCCCTCGCGAAGGGTGAGGCGGACGCCTCGCTCACCGACTCGCCCTCGGCGGTCTACGGGGCGAAGCAGTCGGGCGGCCGGATCCAGTGCTCCGGGATGCCCTACGCCACCGCGCTGTACGGCGTCGCGATACCCAAGCGCGAGGCTGATCTGCGGGACTCGGTCTTCAAGGCGATGAAGGCCCTCATGTCCGAGGGCACGTACAAGAAGCTGACCGAGCGGTGGGGCCTCACCTCGGGCGCGGTGCCGGAGACGAAGATCAACGCTGCGGATTAGCCGTTGCATGATTGTTTCACGCCGGTAATCCCACTTGAGGCGGGGTTACGCCAGGATGTCCCCCAATCAACCTGACAATCATCGGGGGGCATCCCCCGACCTCTAGAGGAGGACGCCGTGCACACCGGTCCTCTGCACCGCCACGGCATCGTGGTGGGCATCACAGTCATCGCAGGCGCCCTCGCGCTGTCCGCGTGTAACGCCAAGACGACCACACCGGGCAAGAAGAGCGCCCTCGACACGATCAAGAAGAACGGCAAGCTCGTCATTGCCACGGATGCGTCGTACGCACCCAACGAGTTCAAGCAGAACGGCCAGATCGTCGGGTTCGACATCGACCTCGGCACGGCGATCGCCAAGAAGCTGGGCGTGACGGCGAGCTTCCAGGACGTGAAGTTCGACAACATCCTGCCCGCGCTGCAGAGCAAGAAGTACGACATCAGCCTCTCCTCCTTCACCGACAACAAGGAGCGGGAGCAGAGCTTCGACTTCGTGACCTACTTCTCCGCGGGCACCGGCCTGATGGTGAAGACGGGCAACCCGCTCAAGCTCTCGCCGGACGACCTGTCTCTGTGCGGCAAGAAGATCGCCGTCGAGAAGGGCACCACGCAGGAGGACGAGCTGACGCCGAAGTCGAGCACCAAGCCCGACGCCGGCGCCCGCGTGGAAAAGTGCAAGCAGGGTGGCAAGGCCGCCCCGGTGAAGGTCTCCCTCGACGACCAGAACGCCGCCAACCTCGCGCTCGGCAACGGCCGCGCCGAGGCGGTGCTCGCCGACTCCCCCGTCGCCGCGTACGCGGCCAAGGAGTCCGGCGGCAAGTTCGAGATCGCGGGCAAGGCCTACGACACCGCGCCGTACGGCATCGCGATCCCCAAGAACGAGAATGAGCTGCGTGACGGGATCCAGAAGGCGATCAAGGACCTGATCACGGACGGCACGTACAAGCAGCTGACCGACAAGTGGGGCGTCTCCGATGGTGGCATCACCGACCCCAAGGTCAACGGAGCGGCTGGCTAGGAACCGTGACCGACACTGACACGGCGGAACCGGTACGGCCTGAGACGATCAAGGCCGTGCCGGTCCGGCACCCGGGCAGATGGGTCAGCGGCGCGATCGTGCTGGTCCTCGCCGCCATGCTCATCCACATGCTGTTCACCAATCCGAACCTGGACTGGTCGACGTTCGCGAAGTTCTTCACCGAGAAGCAGATCCTCAAGGGTCTCGTCGCCACGCTCGAGCTGACCGTGATCGCGATGGCCATCGGCATCATCGGCGGCGTGGCCCTCGCGCTGATGCGGCTGTCGGCCAACCCACTGCTGTCATCGGCCGCGTGGCTCTACATCTGGTTCTTCCGCGGTACGCCCGTACTCGTGCAGCTGATCTTCTGGTTCAACATCAAGGCGCTGTTCGGCGACATCTCGCTCGGCATCCCGTTCGGCCCGACGTTCATCACCTGGGACGTCAACAGCCTGGTGACCACGTTCATCGCGGCCATCCTGGGCCTCGGCCTGAACGAGGCGGCGTACATGTCCGAGATCGTGCGGGCCGGCATCATGTCGGTCGACGAGGGTCAGACCGAGGCGTCGCAGGCCCTGGGCATGCGGCGGCTGAAGATCATGCGGCGGATCGTGCTCCCGCAGGCGATGCGCGTGATCATCCCGCCGACCGGCAACGAGACCATCTCGATGCTGAAGACCACGTCCCTGGCGTCCACGGTGGCCTTCACCGAACTGCTGAAGGCCGGCGAGGACATCTTCAACGCCAACTACAAGACGATCCCGCTGCTGATCGTCGTCAGCGTCTGGTACATCATCGTCACCTCGGTCCTGTCGATCGGCCAGTACTACATGGAGCGCCGCTTCGGCCGTGGATCGTCGCGGGCGCTGCCGCCCACGCCGTTGCAGCGGCTGCGGCGCAACCTGACGACGTTCCACGTACGGCCGCAGGTGCCGGAGAGGGGGGCGTCGTGAGCGAGCCGACCGCGTCGGCCGGGCCGATGGTCAAGGCCGAGGGGATCCACAAGTTCTACGGCCGTCTGCACGTCCTCGCCGGCATCGACCTGGAGGTCGAGTCCGGCGAGGTGATGTGCGTCATCGGCCCGTCCGGGTCCGGCAAGTCGACCTTCCTCCGGTGCATCAACCACCTGGAGAAGATCGACTCCGGGCGGCTCTGGGTGGACGGCCATCTCGTCGGCTACCGCCAGCGCGGCGAGAAGCTGCACGAGATGCGCGAGAGCGAGGTCGCGGCGCAGCGCCGGGACATCGGCATGGTCTTCCAGCGCTTCAACCTGTTCCCGCACATGACGGCGCTGGAGAACGTCATGGAGGCGCCGGTCCAGGTCAGGGGCGAGTCCAAGGCGGCCGTACGCGAGCGGGCGACGGCACTGCTGGAGCAGGTCGGGTTGGCGGACAAGATCTCCGGCTACCCGTCCCAGCTCTCGGGCGGCCAGCAGCAGCGTGTCGCGATCGCGCGGGCGCTGGCGATGGAGCCGAAGCTCATGCTGTTCGACGAGCCGACGAGCGCGCTGGACCCCGAACTCGTCGGGGACGTGCTCGACGTCATGCGGCAGCTCGCGCTGGACGGCATGACCATGGTCGTCGTGACCCATGAGATGGGCTTCGCCCGCGAGGTGGGCGACTCGCTCGTCTTCATGGACGGCGGCGTGATCGTCGAGCAGGGCGCGCCCCGCGAGGTGCTGTCGGACCCGAAGCACCGGCGTACGCAGGACTTCCTGTCCAAGGTGCTCTGAGCGCCGCGAGAGGCGGTCGTCCCCCCGGGGCGGCCGCCTTTCGCGTGCCGGCGGCCGGGACGGGCCCTACGGCCCGAGTCTCAGCGAGGGCCTCGGCCAGTAGCGCAGGACGACACGCCCGACGATCAGATCGTCCGGTACCGCGCCGAAGTCCCAGCTGTCCTGCCGGCCCGCGGCGCCCTGGTTGTCGCTCTCCAGCCACCATCCGGCGGCGTCGCGGTGCCCGGCGCGCTTCACGATCAGGGTGTCCGCCGACCGCGGATGCCGCGCCACGACGACGCTGCCGGGCACGACCCGGGCGCCGGGCCGTACGAGCAGCCAGTCGCCGGGCCGCAGCGCGGGCAGCATCGACTCACCCGTCACTTCGACCGCGCGCAACATGATGAACCTCTCCGCTCAGGGGTATGGGGCCAGGAGTAGTGTCTGATATTCGGAGCATGATCCACGAGAGACAAAGGAAGGACACGCAGGTGCTTGCACGATTTCTGCGCCCCAAGACCACGGTGTCCGCACACTGTGACCTCCCCTGCGGCATCTACGACCCGGCGCAGGCCCGGATCGAGGCCGAGTCCGTCAAGGCGATCGCCGAGAAGTACGCGGCCAACGAGGACCCGGTCTTCCGCGCGCGCGCGCTGATCATCAAGGAGCAGCGGTCCGAGCTGGTCAAGCACCACCTGTGGGTGCTGTGGACCGACTACTTCAAGCCCCCGCACTTCGAGAAGTACCCCCAGCTCCACCAGCTGTTCAACGAGGCGACCAAGCTCGCCGGCGCCGGTGGCACCAAGGGCGGCGTCGACGTGGCCAAGGCCGACGAGCTGCTGGCCAAGATCGACGAGATCAGCAAGATCTTCTGGGAGACCAAGAACGGCTGAGTTCTCCCGTGCCGAGGGCCGTGTCCGCGCATCGCCGGCGGACGCGGCCCTCGCCGCTTTTCGCGACTTTCCGGCGGCCGGAGAACCCGGCGATTCCGCCGGTCCATCGGCCATCCGCCCATAGCGGGGCGAGCCTCCCGGCCCTCACCGGGCAGTGGAAAGATCCCTTGGGCATAAGCAGGCGCGCCGGACGCGCGAGTAGGTGTGCGTAAGCGGTAGTTTCAAGGAAGCGGCTAGCCCCAACTAGGGAGTGACGTGACCGAGGAAACCGCAGCCATGCCGGCCAGTCTTTCTGATGTCCGCGACGTGGTGACCGTGCGGCTGCCGGCCGACAGTGCCTATCTGTCCGTGCTGCGCACGGCGACGGCCGGGCTCGCGGCGCGCCTCGACTTCAATCTCGACGAGATCGAGGACCTGCGCATCGCGATCGACGAGGCCTGTGCCATGCTGCTCGCCCAGGCGGTGCCGGGCACCGACCTGACATGTGAGTTCGAGCTGACCGACGACGCCATGAGCATCGGGGTGTCGGTTCTCACCGTCGACGGGCGGCAACCGAGCCGCGACACGTTCGCGTGGACGGTGCTGAGCTCACTCGCCGGTGACGTCGACGCGGAGGTCGGCGCCGACGACCGGGTGACCATCGTCCTGCAGAAGCGACGCGGGCAGACAACGTGATCACAGCCGACTCAGCACAGCACCGTACGGCCTGGCCAGGCCGGTCACACTCCGCCGTACGAGGCGAGGTGCTCTCGTGACAGAGAAGACCACAGTGGCGGGCAACGAGCACGGCGTGCCGGACCGGGCGCGGGCGCGCCTGCTGTTCGAGCGCCTCGCCTCGCTTCCCGAGGGCGACGCGGAGCGGCAGCGCATCCGCGACCAGCTCGTCGAGCTGCACCTCCCGCTCGTCGAATACCTCGCGCGCCGGTTCCGCAACCGCGGCGAGTGGCTCGACGACCTGATCCAGGTGGCGACGATCGGCCTGATCAAGTCGATCGACCGCTTCGACCTGGAGCGCGGGGTGGAGTTCTCCACCTATGCCACGCCGACCATCGTCGGCGAGATCAAGCGGCACTTCCGTGACAAGGGCTGGGCGGTCCGCGTACCCCGGCGCCTGCAGGAGCTGAAGCTCTCGCTGACCAAGGCGATCAGCGACCTCGCCCAGCGTGAGGGCCGCGCGCCGACCGTCAGCGAGCTGGCCCAGCACCTGCAGATGAGCGAGGAGGAGGTGCTCGAGGGTCTGGAGTCGGCCAACGCCTACTCCACGGTCTCACTCGACGCCCCCGACTCAGGCGACGAGGACGCACCCGCGGTCGCCGACTCCCTCGGCATCATCGACGACGCCCTCGAAGGCGTCGAATACCGCGAGTCGCTCAAGCCACTGCTGGAAAAGCTGCCCGCAAGGGAGAAGCGCATCCTGTTGCTGCGGTTCTTCGGCAACATGACGCAGTCGCAGATCGCCGCCGAGCTCGGCATCTCACAGATGCACGTCTCCCGGCTGCTCGCGCGTACTCTCGCCCAGCTCCGCGACGGGCTCACCGCCGACGACTGAGCTTCACCAGGTGCCCTGTGGACCGCCTGCGGTCCGCAGGGCACGTTCAGTCTTCGTCCTCCTCGGCCTCTCCCTCATCGATGGCCCGCGTCGACGGCGGGCTCAGCAGGCTCGCCGCCGCGGCGAGGGCGATCACGATGAGGACCACCCCTACGGTCTGCCGGCCGCTCTGGATCATCGAGATCGCCGCGATCACCGCGAAGATCTGCGTGAGCAGGGCGGGCGCGCGCCCCCAGCGCTTCACCTGCCACAGCCCGCGGCCGACGGCGACGATGCCGGCTCCGGCCGCGACCGCCATGAGGGCGAGCACGATGGCGCTGATCAGATCGTCGGGACTGCCGACGATCGCCTCGACGCCGACGTACAGGCCGACGGCCAGCACGGCGATCCCTTCGACGGCCTCGATGGCCGCCGCTGCGCTCAAGGTGACGGGACGAGTGGACACAGCCCCGAACACTATCCGGATCATCGGGGACCGGTCGCCGAGGGTGCGCGGTCGGGGCAAGCGCGGTGGAAGCTACCCTTTTGCACGTGCGTGCACTTCTCATCGCCAACCCCAAGGCGACGACCACGTCCCGGCGAGCCCGTGACGTGCTGATGCGCGCGTTCGCCGGCGAGGTCCGTCTCGAACTGGCCGAGACCCAGCGGCGTGGCCACGCCACCGAGCTGGCCGCGCAGGCGGTCGGCGAGGGATATGACGTGGTGATCGCGCTCGGCGGCGACGGCACGGTCAACGAGGCGGTCAACGGCCTGCTCGCCGACGGCCCCTCCCCGGACCTGCCGGCGCTCGCGGTCGTGCCCACGGGCAGCGCGAACGTGTTCGCGCGCGCTCTCGGCATGCAGAACAACCCGCTCGACGCCGCGGGGCAGGTCCTGGAGGCGCTGCGCGCGGGCCGCAGCCGTACGGTGAGTCTCGGCCAGGCCGGGTCGCGTTATTTCACGTTCTGCGCCGGGCTGGGCCTCGACGCCGAGGTCGTGCACGCGGTCGAGCAGCTCCGCCAGAAGGGCTCGCGCGCGTACTCCACGCTCTACGCGCGTACGGCGGTGCGACAGTACTTCGTGATGACGGACCGCCGCCGGCCGGCGCTCACGCTGGAGGCGCCGGGCAAGCCGCCGCTGGGCCACATCTTCCTCGGGATCGTCTCCAACACGGCGCCGTGGACGTACGCCGGGCGGTGGCCGATCGACCCGAGCCCGCGGGCGAGCTTCGCGACGGGGCTGGACCTGTTCGGGCTGCGGAGGTTCGACCTGCTGTCCACGCTCGGGGTGCTGGCGCAGATCGTCCCGCCGTTCAGCCGGATGCCGCGCGGGAGCCATGTCCTGGGGGTGCACGATCTTCCGGAGTTCACCCTGCGCTCCCGGCGCCCCATCGCGTTCCAGGTGGACGGTGACTACCTGGGGCAGCGAGAGTTCGTCACGTTCCGTTCAGTACCGAAAGCTGTGCGTGTAGTGATTTAGGACGCGTGTGATCGGAGTGTTTCCTCTGTGTGACACATCCGACAGCCATACTTTGAGAAAACTTTCTCAAAGGCCTTGCGCCTCCAGGGGTGCCCTGCGAATCTCTAAAGAGGCGCCAGACGTGGGAAAACGCCACTAGCGCGCCGCAAATACATCCCGGGGCCATGCCGCACAGCACCCGGTTGTGCCCAACATCGTGAAACCGTTCACAAGTGGAGTCATCGCTTCACGCTTGACGAAGGAGTGGACCGCATGGACTGGCGCCACCGCGCTGCCTGCCGTGACGAGGACCCCGAGCTGTTCTTCCCGATCGGCAATACCGGCCCCGCGCTCGTACAGATCGAAGAGGCCAAGCAGGTCTGCCGTCGCTGCCCGGTGACCGAGTCGTGCCTCCAGTGGGCCCTCGGTTCCGGCCAGGACGCCGGCGTCTGGGGCGCCCTGAGCGAGGACGAGCGTCGCGCCCTGAAGCGCCGCCGCGCCCGCGCTCGCGCTCGTGCGCACGCCTGAACCGCCTCTTCTCACCCGGGCACCGCGCCTCCGGATTGGACCCGCGGCCCTGCCCGCCCTGAGCGCCCGTGGACTCGTCCACGGGCGTTTCGCTTCCCCATGCCCCCCGCGTGAGGAGACGCGCCACTTTCGCGCAGGTGAACCTCGCCGGCAACACCGCTTGACACGACGCCCGCTCTGCCCCGCGGGTTCCCCGGGTCGCCGCGGAAACTCTCGCCGGGACAGACGCCGCAGGGCGCATGGTCACGCTGGTGATCTGTCGCCTCCCCCGGCCGACGGCTCCCCGACCATAACTTCCCCCACCGGCACGGTCCCACGCCTCAGCCGGGTGGGGTCCTCGGGATCTGGTCGAGCGGGATGTCCAGCCTGACCTCCGTACCCCCGCCCTCCCTGCGGCGGAGCTCGAGGACCCCGCCCAGCTCACCGACGATCAGCGTGCGGACGATCTGCAGGCCCAGGCTCGCCGCCGACTCCACGTCGAACCCCTCCGGCAGGCCCTTCCCGTTGTCGGCCACCACCACGCCGAGGCGCTCGGCGGTGCACGACACCACGACCTCCAGCAGCCCGGAGTTGTCGGTCAGCCCGTGTTCGAGGGCGTTCTGCAGCAGCTCGGTCAAGACCATGGCGAGCGGCGTCGCGATCGCCGCCGGGAGGATCCCGAAACCGCCGATCCGCTTCGGCCGTACGCGCGTCTCCGGGGCCGACACCTCCCCCGCCATCGCCATCACGCGGTCCGCGATGTCGTCGAAGTCGATCAGCTCCTCGGGCGTGTGCGAGAGCGTCTCGTGCACGATCGCGATCGAGCCCACGCGGCGTACGGCCTCCTCCAGCGCGGCGCGGCCCTCCGGCACCTGCAGCCGGCGGGCCTGCAGGCGCAGCAGCGCGGCGACCGTCTGCAGGTTGTTCTTCACCCGGTGGTGGATCTCGCGGATCGTCGCGTCCTTGGTCATCAGCTCCCGGTCGCGCCACCGCAGCTCCGTGACGTCGCGCAGCAGCACGAGCGCGCCCGTACGGTGGTTGTCGACGATCAGCGGGATGGCGCGGAGCTGTACGACCGCGCCGTTGGCCTCGATCTCGGTCTCGCGGGCCGCGCGGCCTCCGGCGACCATGGCCAGGGAGTCGTCGACCGGCGCGGTGTTCAGGCGGGCGGTCGTGTCGCTCAGCTGCGTGCCGGCCAGGTCGGTCGCCAGGCCGAGACGGCGGTAGGCGGACTGGGCGTTCGGGCTGGCGTACAACACCCGGCCCTCCCGGTCGACGCGCAGCAGGCCGTCGCCGACGCGCGGGGACCGGGCGAGGTTGGGCTCCTGCTCGGGGAACGGGAACCGCCCGTCATTGATCATCTTCGCCAGGTCGCTGGCGCTCTGGAGGTAGGTCAGCTCCAGCCGGCTCGGGGTGCGCGCCGAGCTGAGGTTGGTGCTGCGCTGGATGACCCCGAGGATGTGCTTGCCGCGGCGTACGGGAATGGACTCCTCGCGTACAGGGATGCCGCTGCCCCACTCCGGGTCGCCCTCGCGGACGATGCGGCCCTCGCGGTAGGCGATGTCGACCAGGTTGCGGCGGCCGCGGCCGGCGACGACGCCCACGAGATCCTTCGGGTACGCCGTCGGGCCCGTGGTCGGGCGTATCTGAGCCACCGCCACCCACCCGTCCACCTCGCCGGGCGCGACCTGGTGACTGGAGCTCTTGGGGACCCAGAGCACGAGGTCGGCGAAGGACAGATCGGCGAGAAGCTGCCAGTCCGACACCAGCGAGTGGATCCACTCGAGATCCTCGGTGGCGAGGTCGGTGTGCTTCTTGATCAAGTCGCTCAACGTGGGCACGACTGCATCATCGCAGGTGGTACTGGCATGATTCGGCGCGTGGATCCTCTCGACCGGCTGACGGCCGCGACCCGTGAGCGTACGGCCGCCGGGCTGCGCCGCACCCTGCGACCTCGTACCCCTGACGACGAGCCGCTCGACCTGGCCTCCAACGACTACCTCGGGCTCTCGCGCGACCCGCGGCTGGCCGAGGGCGCGATCGAGGCCGTACGCACGTGGGGCACCGGGTCGACCGGCTCGCGGCTCGTCACCGGCACCACCGAGCTGCACGCCGCGCTGGAGGACCGGCTCGCGGCCTTCACCGGGGCGCCGTCCGCGCTGGTGTTCTCCTCCGGCTACCTCGCCAACCTCGGCGCGCTGACCGCGCTGCGGCCGGGCCTGGTCGTCTCCGACCGCGGCAACCACGCCTCGCTCATCGACGGCTGCCGCCTCGCCCGCTGCCCGGTCGTCGTCACGCCGCACCGCGACATCGCCGCGGTGGACGCCGCGCTCGACGGCGCGCGCGACGCGGTCGTGGTCACCGACGCGGTCTTCTCCGTCGACGGCGACCTCGCCCCGCTCCGCGAACTCCACGAGGTCGTACGCCGCCGGGGCGCGCTGCTCGTGATCGACGAGGCGCACGCGCTCGGCGTCGTGGGCCCCGGCGGGCGGGGCGCGGCGTACGCGGCGGGTCTCGCCGGCGAGCGCGACGTGATCCTGACCGTCACCCTGTCGAAGTCGCTCGGCTCCCAGGGCGGCGCCGTGCTGGGCGCGCCGGAGGTCGTCGAGACCCTCGTCGACACCGCGCGCTCCTTCGTCTTCGACACCGGCCTCGCGCCGGCGCCGGCCGGCGCGGCGCTCGCCGCCCTCGGCGTCCTCGCCGCGGAGCCCGGCCTGGCCGAGCGCGCCCGCGACCGCGCACGCCGCCTCGCCGCGGCCGCCGATGCCCTCGGCCTGGAGACGACGTCGCCGGCGGCCGCGGTGGTGCCGGTCGTCATCGGCGGCCCGTCCGAGGCCGTACGCGCCGCGGAGATCTGCGCCGGACACGGGGTACGCGTGGGCTGCTTCCGGCCGCCGTCGGTCCCGCACGGCCGCGCGTGCCTGCGTCTCACGGCCCGCGCGACCCTCGGGGAGGCAGAACTCACAGCGGTCACCAGAGCCTTGGCTGGTGTCAGAGAGCAGATCGGCCCGTACGCTGCTCGTAACGCCGAAGCGACGCGGCGGTGAACGTGAGGAGAGCGTGTGACGGCTGAGCGAGCACCGGAGCTGGGGGTGGAACCTCGCGTTCCAAAGTACTACCGGTTGAAGAAGCACCTCGTCGAGCTGACGGAGGCGCTGGCTCCGGGGAGCCCACTGCCCCCTGAGCGCAGCCTGGCGGAAAAGTACGGGACGTCGAGGACCACGGTCCGGCAGGCCCTGGCGGAGTTGGTGATCGAGGGACGCCTGCAACGCATCCAGGGCAAGGGCACGTTCGTCGCCAAGCCGAAGGTCGCCCAGGAGCTGCAGCTCGTCAGCTACACCGAGGACATGCGGCACCACGGGCTGAGCCCCGAGACGCGCATACTCGACATCGGCTACGTCACCGCCGACGAACAACTCGCGACCCTGCTCGCCATCCGCCCCGGCGGCCGCGCGCTGCGCATACACCGCCTCCGGCTGGCCGACGGCGAGCCGATGTCGATCGACACGTCGCTGCTGCCGGCCCGCCGCTTCCCGGGCCTGCGCAAGGAACTGCCCCGCCACAAGTCGCTGTACGAGACGCTCGCCACGGCGTACGACGTGCACCTGGCCGAGGCGGAGGAGACCATCGAGACCGTGCTGGCCACACCGGAGGACGCCCAGCTCCTGGGCGTCGACGTCGGCCTGCCGCTCCTCCTGCTGTCCCGGCACGCCTTCGACCTCGCCGGCGAACCGGTCGAGTGGGCCCAGTCGCTCTACCGCGGCGACCGCTACAAGTTCATCACCCGCCTGCGCCGCCAGCAGGAGACCCCGTAACGACGTCTCCCCGCCCGGATCGCCCGATCTGAGTACGCTGAGCGAAAACGTTTCCTAGGACGAACGGGAGCTGATCGTGCGGGCGGAGTCACCGAACCTGAGCGCCGTGGCCCACTACCACACGCTTCCGGACACTCCGTACAACCTGTGGTTGAGCGACGAGCTCGCCGACCATCTCCACCTCCCCGACGACGGCACCAGGGTCGAGGTCGTCGGTGGGGAGATGGTCGTGTCGCCGGGGCCGACCTACGATCACAACTTGATCGTGCAGGACGTCCAGCGTGCCCTCTTCGCCGTGGAGATAGCCGAGCCGGACTTCCCGTGGCGGTGCGTGCACACCATGGACCTGAATCTGAGCGACATCCGCGACGGCTACATCCCCGACCTCATCGTCCTGGACGCGGAACTCGCGGCCAAGGCGAGGGACGCGCACGCCCGGCATCTGCTTCCGGAGCAGGTGGAGATGGTCGTGGAGGTCACCTCGCTCTCGAACGCGGCCGACGACCGGCAGCCCGTGCTGAGACGTTCCACCGGCACCAAGTGGAACGGGTACGCCCAGGTGAAGGTGCCGTACTACCTCCTGATCGACCGCGCGCCCCGCAGCGTCCAGGCCGTGCTCTACTCCGACCCGGACCCCGAATCCGGCGCCTACCTGCACTTCGAGTCGTGGACGTTCGGTGAGCCCATCCGGCTCCCGGAGCCTTTCGGCTTCGAGATCGTCACCGACGAGTGGCGGCCCTGGGACGCCTGAACGCCGGCAGGGGTTCGTCATCCGCCGGCGCCGCGACCAGGAGCCCCGTAGCTCACATCCCCGACCGGTTCGAGTCCGCGGCGAACTCGCCGACCATCTCCACCTCCCGAAAGACGGCACCAGAGTCGAGGTCGCCGGAGGAGAGATCGTCGTGTCGCCGGGACCAACGTTGGAACACAACCTCATTGTCGGCGCCATCCAGAATCGCCTCACGGAGGCGCGCGTGGTGAACCCTGAGTTCCCTCGGCGCCGTGTTCAGACGACGGACCTCAATCTCGTCCGGATCAGCGACGGATACGTTCCCGATCTCCTGGTCATCACGAATGACGTCGCCGCGGAGGTCCGGCAGAGTCGCGCCCGGCATCTGCTGCCGGACCAGGTCGGCCTAGTGGCCGAGGTGACATCGAGGTCCAACGCCTCGAACGACAGAGAGCCCGGCCATCTGCGGCCCGTTTCCACTAAGTGGAGCGGCTACGCCTCCACCGGCATCGCCCACTACCTGCTCATCGAACGTGATCCTCGCGCTCCCCAGTCGGTCCTGTACACCGAGCCCGACCCGGAGACGGGCAGGTACCAGACCATGACCGCGTGGAAGTTCGGAGAGACGATCCAGCTGCCGGAGCCGTTCGGGGCCGAGATCCCGACCGACGAATGGGAGCCCTGGGAGATCTGACCCCGCCCGCACGCGTCCGCGATGAGGCGGGGTATGAACAGTCGCTAGAGTCACGCGGGTGAGTGTGATCGTCGTGACCGGGACCGACACCGGGGTGGGGAAGACCGTCGTCACGGCGGCGGTGGCGGCGCTGGCCCGTACGCGCGGGGCCTCCGTCGCCGTGGTCAAGCCCGCGCAGACGGGGGCGCGGCCCGGGATACCCGGTGACCTGGACGAGGTGCGCCGGCTCGCCGGCGTCACGGACCTGCACGAGTTCGCCCGCTACTCCCCCGCCCTCGCCCCCGCCGCGGCCGCCCGTCTGGCCGGGCTGCCCGCGCCCGACCTGCGCACGTGCGCCGCGCAGGTCAGGGCGCTCGACCGGGACCTCGTCATCGTCGAGGGCGCCGGCGGGCTGCTCGTACGGTTCGACGACGACGGCGCGACCCTCGCCGACCTGGCCCACGACCTCGGCGCCTCCGTGCTCGTCGCCGTGCGCTCCGGGCTCGGCACGCTGAACCACACCGCGCTGACGCTGGAGGCGATGGCCGGCCGCGGCCTCGACCTGGCCGGGATCGTCATCGGCTCGTGGCCGCGCCGGCCCGGCCTGGACGACCTGTGCGACGTCCGCGACCTGGAGACCATCGCGGCCCGGCCGCTGTCAGGGGCGATCAGGGAGCGGTCCGGAACGCTCGACGGGCCGGAGTTCCTGCTCGCCGCCCGCGACGGGCTCGCGCCGCACCTTGGGGGAGCCTTCGACCCGGCCTCGTTCCGGGAGGATTGTCACACCCGTGCGCAGACGTACGGGGAACTCATCCCACGAGAGGAAGAACCGTGAGAGACACCACCGACATTCTCTCCGTCGCGCGTGCCCAGGTGCTCGAGCGGGGTGAAGGCCTGAAGGAAGGCCAGGTCTACGAGTGCCTGACGCTTCCCGACGACCGGGTGGAGGAACTGCTCGCGCTCGCCCACGAGGTGCGCATGAAGTGGTGCGGGCCCGAGGTCGAGGTGGAGGGCATCATCTCGGTCAAGACCGGCGGCTGCCCGGAGGACTGTCACTTCTGCTCCCAGTCGGGCCAGTTCGAGTCGCCCGTACGCGCCGCGTGGCTGGACATCCCCTCTCTCGTACGCGCAGCGAAGGAGACGGCCGCCACGGGCGCGACGGAGTTCTGCATCGTCGCCGCCGTGCGCGGGCCGGACGAGCGGCTGATGAGCCAGGTGCGCGACGGCGTCGAGGCGATCAACAAGGAGGTGGACATCAACATCGCGTGCTCGCTCGGCATGCTGACGCAGAAGCAGGTCGACGAGCTCGCGGCGATGGGCGTCCACCGCTACAACCACAACCTCGAGGCGCCGAAGTCCCACTTCCACAACGTCGTGACGACCCACACGTGGGATGAGCGCTGGGAGACGTGCGAGATGGTGCGCGCGGCCGGCATGGAGCTGTGCTGCGGCGGCATCGTCGGCATGGGCGAGACGGTCGAGCAGCGGGCGGAGTTCGCCGCGCAGCTCGGTGAACTGGAGCCCGACGAGGTGCCGCTCAACTTCCTCAATCCCCGGCCCGGCACGCCGTTCGCCGAGTACCCCCTGGTGGAGGGCGCGGAGGCGCTCAAGACCATCGCGGCGTTCCGGCTGGCGCTGCCCCGGACGATCCTGAGGTACGCGGGCGGTCGCGAGCTGACGCTCGGCGACCTCGGCACCAAGTCGGGCATGCTCGGCGGGATCAACGCGATCATCGTCGGTAACTACCTCACCACGCTGGGCCGCTCCACCGGTAGTGACCTGGAGATGCTCGGTGAGTTGAAAATGCCCATCAAGGCACTGTCACGAACTCTCTAGAACCGGCCGGCGCCCACTACCGTCGGAGTTCGGAGGACTACCGGACAGAGGATGGTCATGATGAGAACGGCGGTAGGGGCGGCTCTCGGCGGCGTCGCGCTGCTCGTCTCCGGGTGTGCCGGAGACTCTCAGGCCCAGATCGACGACTCGACGTCCCCGAGCCTCGGCTCGGCGAACGCGCTCGTGCTGCGCACGATGACCTCTGGGGGCATCGCCGGCCTGGGCGCTCCCGGCAGCATGCCGGACTTCTCGCTGTACGGCGACGGGCGCGCGATCGCCGGCCGGACGCACCCGATGGAGTACCACCTCACGCCGCCGGCGCTCCGGCGGCTCGTCGCCGACGCGTCCAAGGCCGGGCTCGCCACTCCGCGTACGGTCGACAACCCGAACATCGCCGACGCGATGTACAAGGTCATCACGTTCGTGACCGGCGGCCGGGCCCGTACGACGCGGGTCATCCAGGGCGGCGGCCCCGCCGACGACGCGGCCGTGCGGTTCCTGCCGCGCCTCGACCCCGCGGGCTGGCCTCGCGGCGACCAGAGCGCCGCCCCCAAGCCGTACCACCCCAAGCGGCTGGCCGTGCTCGCCGTCGCCTCGGCGGGTGAGAGTTCCGGGGCCCCGTGGCCGTTCAAGCCGCTGACCGCCGGCACCCCCCTCGGCGGCCGCACCTGCACGGTGCTCACGGGCGGCGACGTCGCCAAGGCCGAGGCCCTGGCGGACCGGCCCGAGTGGCGCTACCACGGGCGGACCTACCGCGTCACCCTGCGCCCGCTGCTGCCCGACGAGCAGAACTGCGCGGCGCTGGCCCACTGAGGACCGTTACCGACTCGTGATCTGGAGCGCCTGAAACGTAACCGCCTGCCTTCAAAGTGGCCCCCAGCGAAACAATGTTTCGAAAGGGCCTCCGTATGCCTGATCACATGCCTGATCCGCGTTCGACCAGCCCCGCCGTACGAGTCGTGGTCGCGGTCCTCCTGATCGCGCCGTTCGCCGTCTACCTCGCCGTCCCCAGCTACGCACGGGTGAAGCCCCGGCTCGCCGGCTTTCCCTTCTTCTACTGGTGGCAGCTCGTCTGGGTGATCCTCACCGCCCTCTTCATCGGCATCGCCTACCTCCTCACGCGCCGGGGAGGCAGGTGATGAGCGACGTCAACGCGGTCGAGCTCACCATCTTCATCGTCTTCTTCGCACTGGTCACGGTGATGGGCTTCGCCGCGGCGCGCTGGCGGCGCGGGCAGACGCTCATGCACCTCGACGAGTGGGGGCTGGGCGGCCGCAGCTTCGGCACGTTCACGACCTGGTTCCTGCTCGGCGGCGACCTCTACACCGCGTACACCTTCATCGCGGTGCCCGCGGCGGTCTTCGCCGGCGGCGCGACCGGGTTCTGGGCCCTGCCGTACGCGGCGATCGCCTATCCGATCGTGTTCCTGATCGGCCCGCGCCTGTGGTCGGTGTCGCACGTGCACGGCTACGTCACGACGGCCGACTTCGTACGGGGCCGGTTCGGCTCCAAGTCACTCGGCCTGGCCGTCGCCGTCACCGGGATCCTGGCGATGATGCCCTACATCGCGCTGCAGCTCGTCGGCATCCAGGCGGTGCTCACGGTCATCGGCGTGAAGGGCTCCGGGCTCGCCAAGGACCTGCCGCTGCTCATCGCGTTCGCGCTGCTGGCCGCCTACACCTACACCTCGGGCCTGCGGGCCCCGGCACTGATCGCGTTCGTCAAGGACGCGCTGATCTACCTCGTGATCATCGTCGCGGTGATCTACATCCCGACGAAGCTGGGCGGCTGGGGGCACATCTTCGACAGCGCCCAGGCGAGCCTGGCCAAGCCCAACCCCGCGACGGGCAAGCCGAGCGGCTCGCTGATCACGAACGACATGACGCACTGGGCGTACGGCTCGCTCGCGCTCGGGTCGGCGCTGGCGCTGTTCATCTACCCGCACACGGTCACCGGCGCGCTGGCCTCCGGGCGGCGCGACGTGATCAAGCGCAACGCCGCGCTGCTCCCCGCGTACTCCCTGCTCCTGGGGCTGCTCGCCCTGCTCGGGTACATGGCGCTGGCCAGCCCGGACGTCGCCGGCGCGGTCAAGGCGGCGAAGAACCCCCAGCTCGCGGTGCCGATGCTGTTCGACCACGTGTTCCCGAGCTGGTTCGCCGGCGTGGCCTTCGCGGCCATCGGCGTGGGCGCGCTCGTCCCGGCGGCGATCATGTCGATCGCCGCGTCGAACCTGTTCACGCGCAACGTCTACAAGGAGTTCTTCCGCCCGGACGCCTCACCCGCGGAGCAGACGCGCGTCGCCCGGCTCGTCTCGCTACTGGTCAAGGTCGGCGCGCTGGTCTTCGTCCTGGCCTTCGACAAGACGCTGTCGATCAACCTGCAGCTCCTCGGCGGCATCTGGATCGTGCAGACCTTCCCCTCGCTTGGCCTCGGGCTGTACACGCGCTGGTTCCACCGCTGGGCGCTGCTCGCCGGGTGGGCGGTGGCCATGGTGTACGGCACGCTGACCGCCTACGACCAGCACTCGCCGGCGCAGCGGCACTTCGCCCAGTCCACCGCCGACGTGCCCTTCCTGCACCACACCGCCTACATCGCGCTGACGGCCTTCGTCCTCAACATGGTGGTCGTGCTCGTGCTGACCGCGATCCTGCGGGTGTTCCACGCGCCGGACGGCACGGACGAGACCCGCGCGGCCGACTACCTGGCCGACGCCGACGACCCCGGCGTACGGGACCTGCCGGAACTCGTCGCCGAGTAACGGCAGACTCTCAGGGCCGGTACGGATCGGTCACCCGGCTCGACGGACCGGGTGACCGATCCCGCTTTGTGGTGTTCTAGGCTCGGACCGTGAGCGAGGAGACGCGGTCCGAACCGGTAGAGCCTCCGTACCGGTGGCCGCCCGGGCTGGACATCCGGATCGCACGCCCGGACGAGCTCAGCCGGATCGGCGACCTCACCGCCGCCATCTACGTCGCGGGCGGATACATCAGCCCGCACAGCGGATACATGGCCCGGCTGCGCGACGCCGCCTCCCGCGCCCGTGAGGCCGAACTCCTCGTCGCCCTCCAGGACGGCGAGGCCATCGGCACCGTGACCTACTGCCCGCACGACAGCTCCTGGGCCCAGCTCACCGTAGCGGGCGAGGCGGAGTTCCGGATGCTGGCCGTCGTACCCGCAGCGCGCGGGCTGGGCCTGGGCGAGGCGCTGGTGCGCTACTGCATCGCCCGCGCCCGCGAGGACGGCTGCGTCACTCTGCGCCTGTCCACCGAGCCCGTGATGCACGCCGCGCACCGGATCTACCGGCGGCTCGGCTTCGTCCGTACGCCAGAGCGCGACTGGCAGCCTCAGCCGGGCGTCGAACTCCTGACGTACGCGCTGCCTCTGTAAGCGGGTCACCGGGGCTCTGGAGTACGCTGCTGCCCCGTGACGGCGACCTACTGCGACCACTGCGGAGACCCGCTGGCCGACGGCGACCACGACCGCTGCCGTACGGCACGCCGGATGGAGCCGCCGCGCTACTGTCCCGATTGCCGGCGCCGGATGGTCGTCCAGGTGACGCCCGGCGGCTGGACCGCCGACTGCACCAGGCACGGCACGCGTACGGCGGCCTCCCCTCGCTGAGGCTTCCCCCGACCGCCTACTCGATGACGGCGATCAGGTCGCCCTCCTGGATGACGTCGCCCTCGGCGACCTTGAGGCCGACGACCGTGCCGGAGTCCTCGGTCAGGACCGGGATCTCCATCTTCATGGACTCGAGGATGACGAGCGTGTCGCCGTCCTCGACCTTGTCGCCCTCGGCGACGACGACCTTCCAGACGTTCGCCACCATCTCCGCGCGTACCTCAGCCAACGCGGCTCCTTCCGTCAGACGCCGGCGCTTGCCGGACGCGGTTGTCGGTCCAATTCTGCCGCCCGGTGGCCATCACGCGCGCATCCGGTCCACGAGTCCGGTGTCGTACTCGCCCGAGACGAAGTCCGGATGGGCCAGCAGCTCGGTGAAGAACGGCAGATTCGTCTTGAGCCCCTCGATCCGGAACGCCTCGACCGCGCCGCGCGCCGTGGCGAGGGCCTGCGCCCGGTCCGGGCCGTACACGCAGAGCTTGGCCAGGAGCGGGTCGTAGAACGGGGTGACCTTGTTGCCGGCCTGGTAGCCCGCGTCGACGCGGATCACGTCGCCGGAGGGCTCCTCCCAGACCGTGATGTCGCCGGGGCTGGGCAGGAAGCGCTTGGGGTCCTCGGCGTACACGCGGAACTCGATCGCGTGCCCGCGCGGCTCGGCGGCGGTGAACGTCACCGGCTCGCCCGCCGCGATCAGCAGTTGCTGCTCGACCAGGTCGATGCCGGTGACCAGCTCGGTGACCGGGTGCTCGACCTGCAGCCGGGTGTTCATCTCCAGGAAGACGAACTCCTGCGCGACCGGGTCGACCAGGCACTCGACGGTGCCGGCGCCGCGGTAGCCGACCGCCTCGCCGGCGCGTACGGCCGCAGCGAGCATGCGGGCGCGCAGCTCCGGGCCGACGCCGGTGGACGGCGTCTCCTCCACGACCTTCTGGTGCCGGCGCTGGACCGAGCAGTCGCGCTCGCCCAGGGCCACGACCGTGCCGTCGGCGAGCCCGAGGATCTGGATCTCCACGTGCCGGGCGCGCTCGATGAAGCGTTCGAGCAGGATGTCGGGGTTGCCGAAGAAGCGCTCGGCGCGGGTGCGGGCCGTGTCGAAGGCCTTGCGCAACCCGGCCTCGTCGTAGGCGACGCTCATGCCGATGCCGCCGCCCCCACCGGACGCCTTGACCATGACCGGGTAGCCGATGCCCGCGGCGGCGGCCGCGTCGGCGTCGGGGACGGGCTCGCGGGTGCCGGCCGCGACCGGGACGCCCGCCTGCTCCATGAGGTTGCGTGCGCTGATCTTGTCGCCCATGGCGGCGATGGCCTCCGGCGGCGGGCCGATCCAGACCAGCCCGTCATCCAGCACGCGCCGGGCGAACCCGGTGTTCTCGGCCAGGAACCCGTAGCCGGGGTGGATCGCGCGGGCCCGGGTGCGCCGGGCCGCCTCCATCACCGCGTCGACGTCGAGGTAGCTCTTGGCGGGCTGCGCCGGGCCGATGAGCACCGCCTCGTCGGCCTCGGAGACGTAGGGCAGATCGGAGTCGGCCTCGGAGTAGACCGCGATCGCCTTGATCCCGAGGGCGCGTACGGTCCGGATCACGCGCCGGGCGATCTCTCCCCGATTTGCCACCAACACCGACTCGAACACCGGTCCTCCTCATTTCGTCAGCCCCGGAAGGATAACCATGTGTTACCCGGCTGAGCGCGTCGCTCGCGACAAAAACCCGAGTGTCCGCCTTGTCAGCGCATACGGTCGACGACGTGGCCGAGTGCCTCGACCACGGTCGGGTCGTATTCGGCGGCCGAGTCGCCGCGCAGACGCTCGAGCACGGCGGCGGACCGATCGCGGTCGGACGACGCTCCCACAAGATCATCGTAGGCGTTGGCGACCTTGATGACCCGGCTGGCCAGCGGCGGCGCCGACCCCTCGGCCGAGCGGTAGGGCTCGGACTGGCGGCGTACGATCTCGGCGACCTCGTGCAGCACCCCGGTCTTGGTGATCACCCCGGCACCGAGGCCGGCGATGCGGCGCTGCTCGCTCGGCGAGGCCAGCACGGTCGCGCCGCCCGGGATCGGGTCGCGCAACGACAGCTGGCCGATGTCGTGCATGAGGGCCGCGTACTCGAGTTCGAGCAGCGCCTCCTCGGTCATGCCGAGCTCGCGCCCCATCGCGACCGCCAGCGCGCTGACCCGCCGCGAGTGCCCCGTCTCGACGTATCCGCCGACCTCGGTGACCCGCGACAGCGCGCGTACGGTCTGGAGGTAGGTGGCGCGGATGCCGGCGAAGCGCCGGAACGCCACCTGGGTCACGAGGATGGGCGCGGTGAACACCAGGAGCGCCACCGGGCCCATGACGAACATGCTGACCGCGATGAGCATGCCCGTGGCGCCCGAGGAGGCGCAGAGCGGCATCTTCGCCCGGATCTCGTCGCCGAAGGCGATGCCGAACCTCGTGTGCGCCGCCTCCGCGCGGATGATCGACGCGACGACCACCTCGGCGGCGCAGGCGAGCATGACCGTGAGCGCCATCACCGTGATGAGCACGGGCCAGTGCTGGCGCAGCGACGAGTGGCCCAGCGGGCGGAAGATGAACGCCACGAGCGCCGGGCTGAGGATGCGGCGGGCCATGGCGTCCAGAGCCGGGATCCGGCCGACGGCGATGTGCGGCAGCGCGCCGATGAGCGTGCCGCAGGCCGTGACCGTCACGGCCTGGAACGCCGAGTGGGTGGCGGGCTCGCTGCCGACGCGCAGGAGCAGGGCGTACCCGAGCGCCCCCGCGCTGGCGATCGGGGCCACCTCGCGGTTGCCCGGCATGATCATCCGGAGCAGCTCGCCCACGGCGATCAGCCCGCCGAACAGGATGGCCGTACGGGAGTCCTTCAGGCCGACCGCGCCGACCTGGGTGACGGAGGCGATGACGAGCATGCCCGCCACCGCGATGAGCAGGAGCTGGGCGGAGTCGAGCGACTGCCACGCCGGGCGCTGTCTCCCCTGCCGGCGGGCAGGGACGCTCGCGGGCGCGCTCACCGGCCCGCGCCGTAACCCATGATCACCGCATGCCCTCGCTCGCGACCCGCAGCGGTGCGCTCGGGTCGTCGTGGTCCTGCTGGGTGGTCTCGACCCCCTCGCCCTCAGGCGGGGCGACCAGGTCGGGCCGGGTCCAGCCCTCGGACTTCAGCGCGGCGATGAACGCCTCCACCAGCTCGGGGTCGAAGTGCGTGCCGGCCGAACGCCGCAGCTCGGAGATGCCCTCGTCCAGCGAGCGGGCGGCGCGGTAGGAACGCGTGGAGGTCATCGAGTCGAACGCGTCGGCCACCGAGATGACCCGGGCGAACTCCGGGATCTCCGAGCCGGCCAGGCCCATGGGGTAGCCGGTGCCGTCGATCTTCTCGTGGTGGTGCATGATCCCGTTGAGCGCCTCGTCGAGGAAGCCGATCTCGCGGACGATCTCCAGGCCGCGCATCGGGTGCAGCTGGATCGCGGCGTACTCCTCCTCTGTGAGGTCGCCCGACTTCTGCAGCACCTTGGTCGGCACGCCGAGCTTGCCCACGTCGTGGAGCATCCCGGCGTAGCGGATCGCGCCGATCCGCTCGGGCCGCATGCCGATCGCCTGGGCGATCATCACCGAGCCGCGGGACACCCGCTCGCTGTGGCCGCGGGTGTAGTAGTCCTTGGTCTCCACGGCCTGGCAGAGCGCCGCGATCGTCGCGGCGTGCGCCTGCTGCTGGGCGCTGGTCTGCTCGAACGCCCAGCGGGCGAGCAGCATCGGCAGCAGCACCAGCACGGCCGAGAACGGCCCGATGAGCCCCCAGGGGGCCGCCACGAGCAGGCCGAACATGCCGTACGCGAGCTGGCCGGCCGCGAGGTTGCCGATGGGCCGCCAGCGGAACCCCCACACCGGCGCCAGGTGGTTCAGCACGAGGACGACGCCGATGAGCGCGAGGTTGACCGCGACATAGGTGACGACCGCGCCGAGGTAAGGGGCGATGATGCCGGGGAACGAGCCGTCGCTCGGCTTTCCGGTCTTGCCGCCGGCCGCGCAGTAGACGACGCCGGAAAGATAGCCCGCCAAGGCGAACTGCGCGCCGTTGAACAGCCGTTTGACCAGCCCCATGTCGCGCCGCCAGGCGAGGATCGCGGAGGCACCCACCATGGCGGCCCCGGCGGGCCCCAGGAGGACCACGGAGGCGAGCCCGGCCGAATAGCTCAGCGAGACACTGGCGTTCTTGCTGTTGAGCAGCGCGGGCGCCGACTCGAAGATCACCGACAGCAGCGCGAGCACGGCGAGGGTGGTCCAGTCGATGCCATCGAGAGACGAGAAGCCGATGGCAGAAGCCGCGAGCACGACGACCGTACAGACGTATGCCCATGCGGCGAGGGGTAGTCCACGCAATGCCGCCCCCACGAGGTCACACGAGGTAATGGGCTAAACCCAGGACACGCCTTGACGCATGCTTCTCCGCCTCCCCGGAAGACTCACCGCCCGCCTTTGCTGGACGCCGAAGAATCGGTGGTAAGCCTAACCCGGAGAGTGGAGATCACGCAGACGCGCGGGGAAACGTGAGCAAAGCGTGAATGAATCGTCACCTAGGGTCCGGGCGTACGTCCGTGACCTGCAAAACGGTCATTCAACAAGATTCGCGCGAACCTGTTCAATTCGCCCAAGCACCTTCGCCCTGAGGTCCTGTGGCACCGGGTCGCAGCCGCAGCTCTTGTGGACGAGCTTCTTGACCGACTCCTCCAGGCCGTACTCCCGCAGGCACGGACCACACTCGTCCAGGTGCTGCTTGATGTCGGAGCAGCCACGGTTGTCGAGCTCGCCGTCGAGATAGGCGTAGATCCGGGCGAGCACCTCGGTACACGGGGTCTCGTGAGGCTTTCCGCAGCTCATTTCGCCACCTCACCAGGGTGCGCGGGCATCCGCTCGCTCATTCGGAGTCCTCCTTGCGCCGGCCTCCGTTGACCCGGGCGAGCCCGCGGTCTTCCGCATAATCCTCGAGCATCGACCGGAGCTGCCGCCTGCCACGGTGGAGCCGGGACATCACGGTACCGATCGGAGTGCCCATGATGTCGGCGATCTCCTTGTAAGCAAAGCCCTCGACATCGGCGAAGTAGACCGCCATCCGGAAATCCTCCGGAAGGGCCTGCAGCGCGCGTTTGACGTCGGAGTCCGGAAGGTGCTCGAGCGCCTCGGCCTCCGCGGACTTGAGCCCGGTCGACGTGTGCGACTCGGCCCGCGCCAGCTGCCAGTCCTCGATCTCCTCCGACGCCGACTGCTTCGGCTCCCGCTGCTTCTTGCGGTAGGAGTTGATGAAGGTGTTGGTGAGGATGCGGTAGAGCCAGGCCTTGAGGTTGGTGCCCTCCTGGAACTGGTGGAAGGAACCGAACGCCTTCGCGAACGTCTCCTGGACCAGATCCTCCGCATCCGCGGGGTTGCGCGTCATTCTCAGCGCGGCGGAGTACAGCTGGTCGAGAAACGGGAGCACGTCACGCTCGAAGCGCCGCGAGCGCTGCTCCAGTGTCTCCACTGCCTCGGGTACCTGACCCACCTCCCCTGTAACGCCGATCACGGCGTCGAAAGCATACGCTCCAGACGATAGCGGGTGCGTCGCCGGCGCATCGCGCCGGTCCGCCAGCAGGACGGCCATCATCACCTCGAACTTTCGCAGGCCAGTGTCCGTTATGACACTGCGCAACGCGTTACGCGTGCGCGGGATTCCCGGGAGTGGGGGAATGCTCCGGCACACCGGCACGAAGTGTGAGCTCGTACCGGCAAGAGGGAAGGATTGGGAGAAATGCATCCCCGAGGAGCCGCCGTGCTGTCCATTCCGGCGAAGCATCCCGCAGTGGGCGAGCCCGACACGCTCGCGAGCTACTGGACCTTCTACTGGGCCGTCGCCGCCGCCCAGCTGTCCCGATGGCTGCCGCGCAGGCCGTCGCGGATACTCGACCTCTCCGGACCGCAGGCGCGGTACGCCGACCAGGCCGCGGGCGCGGGCCACACGGTCGTTGAGGTGCGCGATTCCCCGCGCGGCACACCGGCCCCGCGCAGCACGCACACGATCGTCGCGGACGCGGCCTCACTGGGGTTCCTTTCCCCCGGGGCGTTCGACGCCGTCGTGGCCGAGGCGCGGATGCTCTCGCGCCACCTGGTCACGGAGGACGTCGTCGCCGAGATCGCCCGGGTGCTGCGCCCCGGCGGCCGGGTGCTGCTGACCGTCGACTCGCTCGTCCTCGGCATGGCCATCCTCGCCGAGCAGAACTACTGGGCCCACCTTTCGGACGTGCCACGGTCGGAGGTCGTGCTCGTCCCCTGGCCCGACGGAACGATCACCCGGTGCTTCGGCGTCGAGCAGCTGCGCGACCTGCTGACCGAATGTGGCCTCGAGGTCGAATGGATCCGTCCGCGTACGGCCCTGTCCCCGTCGACGGTCGAACACGTCCTGAGCGGGAGCCCTCAGGCCCTCACCCGCCTCGTACGGGCCGAGCTGACCGCCCCCCAGACCGACGAGCCGGTCGGCATCCACCTGGTCGCCAGCGCCATCAAGAAGGTCGAGTCTTAGGACCCGTCCCGAAGTCTTCGTCCGCCCCGAGCGGCCGCGTACGGCGGCGACTCCGCCGGGCCGGTGGTGGCTGGCCGGTGGTGGCTGGCCGGGGACCTTACCTGTCGGCTGCGGCCCGACGCTCACGCCTCACGCGAGCGGATCTTGCGCGGACACCTACGGGCGGGTAGGGACCAGCACCTGGTGGTCCCGGGTACTCGGTCATCCGCGCCTCGGAGAGTGGCCGGTCCTGCCGGGGCACCGACACCCTCCCAGCCCTGCCCCGGACGACCGCCAGGCCGCCCCAAGACCCGGACCCCCCGCCACGGCATGCGCACCAGCGGAGACCCGGCCGGCGGGCCGGACAGTCACCACCCCCGCACCCACGCCGAACGGGGTTGAAGACCAAGCCAGGGCCTGTCTCGAAGTCCCGCTGTCCTGCTGCGCGGCGCCCAGGCGGCGCCTCGCCGCTCTGCCCTCAGTCGTCAGCCAGACCAGGCCGACTCCCTCCTCCGCCTTGCGAGACACCACCTGGACACCGCTCGCCACGGACGGGGACCTCGGGACAGGCCCTCAGCGGTGGGAGCGGTCGCGTTTGGATTGGCACGTGACGCAGCGGGATGCCTCGGGTCGGGCCTCCAGACGCGCCTCGGGGACGGGCAGGCCGCAGTCGACGCACTTGCCGTACGTGCCCTCCTGGTTGCGGGTCAGCGCGGCGAGCACCTCCGTGCGCTGGCGGCGCAGCGCGTCCAGCGCCGCGTCGATCCGGTCGGTGTCGGACAGGCTCGCGCCCGCGTCGGAGGTGTGGTGCTCGGCCTCCGGATGCTCCTCGTGCAGGACCGCGATGGAGCGGTCGAGGCCGGCGAGCATCTCGTCCAGGCGCTTCCGCGCGGTGTCCGGGCCCATGCGCACCTCCGGCGCGGGTCAGAAGAGGGTGAAGGGGTCCGGTGAGGAGATACCCATCTGAGGGGCCGGCTTGACCAGTTCGGGGCCGTTATTTGCCACCTTGTTGACCGCCGTGGACACGGGATGGGACTCCAGCCGCCGCTGCGCGGCCGGGACCAGCAGCGATCGCACCTCGTCGGGCTGGGTGAGCGCCGGGTCCAGCCAGGCCGCGAACCTCGACGGCTCGACCAGCATCGGCATCCGGTCGTGGATCCGGCCCACGTCGTCGGTCGCCTCGGTGGTGATGACGGTGAAGCTCAGCAGCCGGCCGCCCGGGGCGTCCGGTGACCGCCACACCTCGTACAGGCCGGCCATGGGGA
This sequence comes from Actinomadura sp. DC4, assembly GCF_030406325.1. Classification (GTDB taxonomy): domain Bacteria; phylum Actinomycetota; class Actinomycetes; order Streptosporangiales; family Streptosporangiaceae; genus Actinoallomurus. The sequence continues at coordinate 189,062 of NZ_JAUEQY010000021.1, forward strand.
GCACGCCCCCGTCGGCGGGGTGGATGAAGTGCGGCTGTTTGACGCCATCCTCCATCGACCACTCGTAGTAGCCGTCCGCGGGCACCAGACAGCGATGCTTGGCGAAGGCCCGGCGGAACGCCGGTTTCTCGTGCGCCGTCTCCACCCGGGCGTTGATCATCTTGGCGCCGATGGAGGCGTCCTTGGCCCAGAACGGCACGAGCCCCCACCGCGCGACGTGCAGCTCGCGTACGTCGCGGGTGAGCACGACCGGCACCGGTTTGGTCGGCGCCACGTTGAAGTCGGGTTCGAGCTCGCCGGCCTCGTCGAGGTCGATGCCGAAGAAGTCGAGGAGCTCCTGCCGTGCGCGCGTGGACGCGTACCGACCGCACATCGCCGACCTCCTCCTCTCTGAGAGAACCGCGCTTGACCGTGCTTTCGATGGGCATGACCGGTGTTATGCAGATCATCAGGACCATCGCGCGCCCGCTCGTCGCGGCGCCATTCATGGTCACCGGACTCGAGACATTGCGCAATCCGACCCCCCGCGCGGACAAGGTCGCCCCCACGCTCAAGCCGCTCGCCGACCGGGTGTCCTGGCTCCCCTCCAAGGACCCCGAGACGCTCGTACGGCTCCAGGGAGCGATCAGTCTCGGCGCCGGGGCGTTGTTCGCCCTGGGCCGTTTCCAGCGCCTCACCACACTCCTGCTCGCCGCCGAGATGGTGCCGGCCCTGCTCACCGAGCACCGGTTCTGGCAGGAGAGTGACACGGACCAGCGTGCCGTCGAGCGCGCCCACATGCTGAAGAACGCCGGGTTGTTCGGCGCTCTGCTGTACGCGGGCGCCGCGCCGAGCCGCCACCGCCCGGTGAAGGCCGCCAAGGCGAGCCTGCACGAGGCGAGGCTCCAGGCGGCGATCGCCAAGGCGGAGGCCGGCCGCAAGGCCGAGCGCGCCCGCCGCAAGGCCGGCAAGCGCGCCGCGCAGACCCAGCGCCGTGCCGCCCGCCTCACCGGACGCTGAGGGAGATGACCTCGTCGACGTGACGGAGGATCGGTGTGGCCCCGGGTACGGCCGCGCGGTGCGTGACCAGGAGCAGGCTCCGATCCTCCGCCGCCAGCAAGGCGGCCAGGCCCTCTTCCGGCTCGTCGGCGAGCAGGATCGGCACGTCGGCCAGCAGGGCACGCGCCAGGGCGACGCGCGGCCGCGCCGCGCCGCTCGCCGAGTCGCCCGGCGTCAGTCCCGCGCGCCTCATGGCGCCGGCGAGCTCCTCGTCCGTCGCGTCCGGCCGCGCCACCCGTACGTTGCCGGCCACGCCGGTGGGCAGGATCGGCGTGTCGGGCCCGACCCGCGCGATCACCCGGCGCACGTCCTCGCCCGCCAGCTCGCGCAGCGGCACGTCGTTGAGCGTGACCGTGCCCTCGTAGTCGGCGAAGCGCAGCAGGACCGCCGCCAGCGCCGACGCGGTGGCCCGGCTGTGGCCGAGCAGCGCCACCCTGCGCCCCGGCGGCAGGTCGACGTCGCCGAGGACGAGCATCTCCCCGTCCGGCCGGCGGGTGCGCAGCCCGGAGACGCGCAGCTCGTACGGGCCGGGCGGCAGGGGCAGCGGGGCCGGCGGCTCGGCGATCACGGCGTTCGTGGTGTTCACTGTCGCCTCCCGTGTCGTGTGACGCCACCGTAAACAGCGGGTACGACAGTTCCACCGCCTGTCCTTCCCGTCACGCCCTAGGGGGCCTGTCTCAAGGTCCCGCTGTCCGACTGCGCGACGCCCAGGCGGCGCCTCGCCGCGGACGGGGACCTCGAGACAGGCCCCAGGCGTTCCTCAAGATCCTGGGTACCCTCCGCCCGGTACCCTTCAGTCATGCCTCAGATGTGGTCCGCACCCGTGGCCGATGGGCCGGCCGACGCGCGGGTCGCCCTGCCAGGGTCGAAGTCGATGACCAACCGCGCGCTGATCCTCGCCGCGCTGGCCGGCGACCCGTCGCTCGTACGCCGCCCGCTGCGCAGCCGCGACACGCTGCTCATGGCCGGCGCGCTGCGCGCTCTGGGCGTGACCATCGAGGACTCCGGCGACGACTGGCGGGTCACGCCGGGCGAGCTGCGCGGTCCCGCGACCCTCGACGTCGGCCTGGCCGGCACGGTCATGCGGTTCGTGCCCCCCGTCGCGGCGCTGGCCGCCGGCGACGTCTTCTTCGACGGCGACCCGTACGCCCGCAAGCGCCCGATGGGCACGATCCTGGCCGCGCTGCGCGTCCTCGGCGCCGAGGTCGACGGCGACGCGCTGCCGTTCACGGTGCGCGGCGCCGGAGGCGTTCCCGGCGGGTCGGTCACGATCGACGCCTCCGGCTCCTCCCAGATGGTCTCCGGCCTGCTGCTGGCCGCGCCGAGGTACGGCAAGGGCGCCGAGGTACGCCACGAGGGCCCGCCGGTGCCCTCGGGCGCGCACCTGACGATGACCGTGCGGATGCTGCGCGAGGCGGGCGCCTCGGTCGAGACCGGTGACGACGTCTGGCGCGTGCACCCGGGCGGGCTGCGCGGCGGTGAGGTCGGCATCGAGCCCGACCTGTCCAACGCCGCGCCGTTCCTGGCCGCCGCGCTGGTGACCGGCGGCCGCGTGACCGTACGCGACTGGCCGGCCGAGACCACGCAGCCCGGCGACGAGCTGCGGCGCCTGCTGGCCGAGATGGGCGCCGCCGTGACGTACGAGGACGGCGACCTGACCGTACGCGGCGGGTCGATCCACGGCATCGACGTGGACCTCGGCGACGTCAGCGAGCTGAGCTGCGTCCTCGCGGCCGTGGCCGCGCTGGCCGACGGCCCGTCGCGGCTGCGCGGCATCGCTCACATGCGCGGCCACGAGACCGACCGCCTCGCCGCCCTGACCACCGAGATCAACGGTCTCGGCGGCGACGTGCGCGAGCTGCCCGACGGCCTGGAGATCCGGCCGCGTCCGCTGCACGGCGGCGTCTTTCGCACCTACGACGACCACCGGATGGTGATGGCGGCCGCCGTACTCGGCCTCGCCGTGCCCGGCGTCGAGGTGGAGAACCTCGCCACGGTGGGCAAGACCCTGCCCGAGTTCGGCGAGCTGTGGGCGGAGATGCTGCGTTAGGCATGGCGCGCGACTGGGAGAGGCTCGATGAGGATGACGTGCGCGTACGGCCGGGGAAGGGCTCCCGGCCCCGTACGCGCCGCCGTCCCGCGCACGAGGACGCCGTCGGCGGCTTCGTGATGGCGGTCGACCGGGGCCGCTACACCTGCCTCGTCGACGGAAGCCCGGTCACCGCGATGCGCGCGCGTGAGCTCGGCCGTAAGAGCGTCGTGGTCGGCGACCGGGTCCGGATGGTCGGCGACGTCTCGGGCCGACCGGACACCCTGGCGCGCGTCGTGGCGATCGAGCCGCGCACCTCGACCCTCCGCCGTACGGCCGACGACAACGACCCGGTCGAGCGCGTCATCGTCGCCAACGCCGAGAACCTCGTCATCGTCACCGCGCTGGCCGACCCCGAGCCCCGCCCCCGCATGATCGACCGCTGCCTGGTCGCCGCCTTCGACGCAGGACTGTCCCCGCTGCTCTGCCTGACGAAGTCCGACCTGGCCTCGCCGGAGGCGCTGGAGGAGATGTACACGCCGCTGGGCGTCTCCTACGTCGTGACGCGCAAGGACGAGCCGGTGGACGAGTTGCGGGAGCGGCTGGCGGGACGCATGAGCGTGCTGGTCGGCCACTCCGGAGTGGGCAAGTCGACGCTGGTCAACGCGCTGGTCCCGGACGCGGAGCGGGCGGTCAGCGAGGTGAACCCGGTCACGGGCCGGGGGCGGCACACCTCCTCCTCCGCGATCGCCCTCGAACTCCCCGGCGGCGACGGCTGGATCATCGACACCCCGGGCGTACGCAGCTTCGGCCTGGCCCACGTCAAGCCCGACGACGTCCTCGCGGCGTTCCCGGACCTGATCGAGGGCGACGCGGAGTGCCCGCCGCACTGCACCCACCTCCAGGACGACTGCGCCCTGGACGCCTGGGTCGCCGCGGGCCACGCCGACCCCTCCCGCCTCGACTCCCTGCGCCGGCTGCTGGCCAGCCGCGACACCGACGAGGTCTGACCTCCGCCGTCAGGCGAGGGCGGCGATGCTCTCGTCGTCGCAGGTCGCCCAGAAGGTGCCTACGACGTCCTCCAGGTGCTCCATGGACTCCGCGCGGAACAGCACGTCCTGGTATTTGGTGATGTCGTACGTCATCGTCCCCATCGCCGCCAGGTCCAGCGGGCGGACGTCCATGCCGCGGAACTCCTCGATCTCCCCGTACGAGGACAGGATCCCCGCCCCGTACGCGCGCAGCTCGCCGTCCTCGGCCATCACGCCGAACTCCATCGTGAACCAGAAGATCTTCGAGACGAACTCCAGCGCCGCGGCCGACTCGACCCGGCGCGCGGCCTGGCCGGCGAGCCGGTAGAGCACCGCGAACCGCTCGTTGGCCAGGGCGTTCGCGTGCCCGATCACCTCGTGCACGACGTCCGGCTCGGGGGTGTAGAGCGGGACCGAGTGGTGCCGGATGTACTGCGTGGAGTGGAAGCGCGAGTCGGCGAGCGTGCCGTAGAACTCCCGCAGCGGCACGAGACCGGCCGCGGGCAGGTAGCGGAAGCCCGTGAGCGGCTCCAGGAGCGTGGAGACCTCTTCGAGCTGCGGCAGCCTGTCGCCCGGCAGGCGCAGGCGCTCCTTGCCCTCGAGGTAGGCGTGCGTGGCGTACTTGCGGTGCCGTACGTCCAGCTCGCCGGAGACGATCCGCCAGACCTCGTGCTCGTCGGGGGTGTACTCCGCCGCCGGGATCGGCGAGCCGGGCACGTACGCGGTCGCGAGCGCCGCGATGGCGTTCCTCCGCGCGCGGTACTCCGGGTCGGCGAAGCCCGGGTGATCGGAGGAGAGGCGGACGACGACCTCGCCGTCGGCGTCCCGGTCGACCGGCGCGAGGTACTGGGCTTCTTCGAACATGAGGGGCTCCTTCTCGGGGCGTCGTGACCCGCCGGCGCCGTTGACGACGGGCCACACCCGAGAGGACAACAGATGCCGCGGCGACTGACAAGAGTGCACAGATGATCTGGGCGAATCGCTTAATTTGGATCTATATCGCGGTTAATCTCTGGTCATGTCGCCCAGCGAGATCGATGCCCTCGACGCACGGCTTCTCGAGACGATGCGGGCGCACCCGCGCGTCGGCCTCACGGAGCTGGCCCGCCTGCTCGGCGTCGCGCGCGGCACCGTACAGGCCCGCCTCGACAAGCTCGTCGCCCGCGGGGTGATCGCCGACTTCGGCCCCAACGTACGGCCCGCGCGGATCGGCTACCCGGTTCTGGCGTTCCTCTCCCTGCAGATCTCCCAGGGGCTCGTGGCCGACGCCGTACGGCATCTGGAGACGCTTCCGGAGGTCCTGGAGGTGCACGGTACGAGCGGGAGCGCCGACCTGCTGTGCCGCGTCGCCGCGCGCAGCACCGACCACCTGCAGCACGTCATCGCCACCGTCCTGGCCTCCCCCGCCGTACAGCGGACCGACACGAGCGTGGTGCTGTCGACCCAGATCCCGTTCCGGCTGGACCCCTTGATCCGCGCGGCGCCTCGGTAACGCAGCGGAGAAGATCTTGGTGGTAAGCGGGTCCGGGCTGTCTGTTCACGCCAGTGTCGCGATAGCGTTGCACGCCGTGGCGGACTATTCGGATGACCTACGCCTTGCACATGTCATGGCGGACGCGGCTGACGACGTCGCCACGCGTCGGTTTCGTGCTCTCGACCTGGCCGTCGAGACGAAACCCGACCTCACTCCGGTGAGCGACGCCGACCGCATGGTCGAGGAGACCCTGCGCAACACGCTGAAGCGCGCCCGGCCGCGCGACGCGGTGCACGGGGAGGAGTACGGCCGTACGGGCTACGGCCCACGGTGCTGGGTGATCGACCCGATCGACGCGACCAAGAACTACGTACGCGGCGTGCCGATCTGGGCGACGCTGATCGCGCTGATGGAGGGCGACGACCCGGTCGTCGGCCTGGTGTCCGCGCCGGCCCTCAACCGCCGCTGGTGGGCGGCACGGGGCGGCGGCGCCTGGACCGGGCGCAGCCTGGCCAAGGCCACCCGCTGCCGCGTCTCGGGCGTGACGGACCTGCACGACGCGTCGTTCTCGTTCTCCAGCCTGACCGGCTGGGAGGCGCAGGAGCGCCTGGACGGCTTCCTGGACCTGACCCGATCCGTGTGGCGCACCCGGGCGTTCGGCGACTTCTGGTCGCACGTGATGGTCGCCGAGGGGGTCGTGGACGTCTCGGCCGAACCCGAGGTGTCGCTGTGGGACGTCGCGGCGGTACAGGTGATCGTCGAGGAGGCGGGCGGGGTCTTCACGGACCTGTCCGGCGTGCCGAGCCCCGACGGAGGCAGCGTCGTCTGCAGCAACGGCCTGCTGCACGCGACCGTCCTCGAAAAACTCGGCGGCGGTCCGGTCACCCATCGCGTCTGATCGCGATATATCTTGTGATCGTGAGGAACAGCGGCGTCCTGCTCGCTCGTTGCTCTTACGGAGTCCACGGAACGGAGAAGATCGTGGGACGCACCGGATATGTCATCGTCGGGGTCATCGCCGCACTACTCGCCTTCATACTGCTGCCCGGCTGGGTGAAACTGCTGGGATTCGTGCTCCTCGTGGGCGTGCCCGCGGTCGGCTACATGATGCTCGACCCGTCACAACGCCGCCGCCTGCGGGGGCAGGCCCGCAAGCGCCTCGGCTGAGCCGAACACCCGTCCCGGGCATCGCGCCCGGGACGGCTCCAGGGCCGGAGGAACGCTTGGGCCAGGCCGCCTTTCAGCGAGCCGACCAGGCTTCCTCGGGCCACCGAGAAGTCCGCCGGCCACCTGCCCCGTCCTGCCGCCGGCCGGGGAGCAGCGCCTTTCCCCGAACCTCCTTAGCTCGCCGGCGCCCGACGCGCCGCGGTCGAGTGCACGGCCACGCCCGGCCGAGCCGACCAGGCATCCCCGGCCGACCGAGACGGTCCACCGACTCCCCGGCCCGTCCTGCCGCCGAACCGGGGAACAGCGGCCTGTTTCCTCGGACATCCGCTCGCTCACCGGCGCCCGGTGCACGGCCGTCGCGTGCATGAGCACGCCGGCCAAGTCGGCCAGGCTTCCTCGGATCACTCAGGGAGCCTGCCGGTCGCCGGCTGATCCCCCATCGGTTGAGAAGTGGTGAGCCGACCGGTCTTCTACGGAACGCCGGCCTCCCAGCGGCACCGCGCAGTACGCGTCAAGGACGAGTCCGCGTTCGCCGACCCCTGCCCTGCGGGCTGGAATCGGTCGCGGTCGCACCGGCGGCCGATCTCCCGACTCGACCCTGTCACCGCGCGCGCCGGGGAGTGGCGTGGGCTCCGAAGAGCCGGGCCTGACTCGCTCGGATCTCCTGGAAGCCCGCCGGCCGTCACCTTGTTGCGCCGTCGGCCGGGAAGCGGCGAGCCGGCCTGTTTCTCTCGGATCACCCGGGAAACTCATCCGCGGCCACCCACGCCGCTCCCGTCCGCCATCGGGTGAAGCCTCATAGCGTGGTCGGCACGGACACCGGCGGCCCGGCTCGATTTTTCGGATCACCTCGAAGCCCCCCGGGCGGAGACCCGCGCCGGCGGCCATGAAGTGCTCCGATGACCCGGCCCGGCTTCCTCGGGTAAGGGCCCCGTCCCGGCGAGGACTCCGGGGAACCGGCCGGATTTCTTCGGATCGCCAAGGAACGGCACCAATCGCCCAAAGAAGAGTGCGGCCCGCCGTACGGGCGGCCGGGGGCGCCGTGCCGCGGTACGCCCGTGGCCGTAGGGCCTCCCGGCCCCGAGGCCGTGTCCTGTTTGCCCGGACACACCCAAGGCTCACCACGGCCGTACGTGACGGTGGTGGTGCCTGGAGGATGGCCGGTCTGGGAGGTGATCTTCGATGGCTCGGCCGATCTTCGTTCTCGGTTGCCCGCGATCGGGCACGACGCTGATGCGGCTCATGCTGCGCGCCCATCCGCGCATCGCGATCCCGCCGGAGACCCGCCTGCTGCTCGACGCGTACGAGCACCGCGGCGCGTACGGCGACCTGCGGCTGCCGGCGAACCACCAGGCCCTGGCCGAATGGATCGTGGCCGGCGCCGGTACACGCTTCGACGGCCTGGGCCTGGACCCGCGCTCCGTCGCCGAGGAGATCGTCGCGGGTCCGCCGACGCTGGGCTCGGCCCTGGAGATCGCCCTGGGCGCATACGCGCGTCGCCTGGGCAAGCCGCGCTGGGGCGACAAGCGACCGGGGTACGTGCAGCACATCGACGCGCTGCTGCGGATGTTCCCGGACGCCCAGATCGTGCATCTGGTACGGGACGGGCGCGACTGCGTGGCCTCGCTGAAACGCACGCCGTGGTGGCACATGGGTGTCTACCACGCGATCGCGACGTGGACCCAGGCGCTGGACGCGGGCTCGGCCGCCGCCAGGAGCCTGCCGCCCGACGCGTACATCGAGGTCCAGTACGAGCGGCTGCTCACCGACCGCGTAGGCGAGCTGCGACGGCTGTGCGTGTTCCTGGAGGAGGAGTACGCGCCGTCGATGGCCGCGGTGACCCCGTGGCAGCGAGGAGCCGAGAGGCCTTCCGAACCCGCACGGCGGTCGCTGAACCCCTGGGAGGCCGCACTCTGCGAGGCGGTGATGACGGACCGGCTGCTCGAGTACGGCTATGAGCCGTCTCCGGCCGGCCGCCCGGCGACTCATCATCTGGCGAGGTACGCCGCGGTGACCGCCCATCGCCGCCTGGCCGCCCGCAAGCGCGCCATGCTGGATCTGCGCCTGCGCGCCGCCGAGTCCCAGCCTCTGGCGTCCTGCCTGGCCACGGTCGACGCCTGAGCCTTTGCCGGGCCGTTTCAGGGGCGGACGACGAAGCGCTCGTCGAGCTTCCCGCCTGACGCCGGCCGGCGCATCGGCCGGCCGTGGTCGCCCGCCTTTGGAGCGCCGAGCTTTGGTGTAGGGCGGTCGATGGGGCGGGGGTCAGACGACGAAGCGCTCGTCGAGTTCCTCGCGCATGTCTTCCGGGAGCTCGTGCTTGCCGGCCTTGATGCGGTCGAGGAAGTCTTTCCAGGCGCTCACGCTGAAGAACAGCTTGGGACCGTCCGGGTCCTTGCTGTCGCGAACCGCGATGAGGCGCTCGCCCCGGCCCTCGTCGGACGCGTCGGACACCGCGCACCCCTTGTTCTTGGTGGATTCGCCGACCAGACGGGCTTCGCCGTCTCATCGCTTAACGCGGTAAACGGTAGCAGGCACCGTCGTTTGTGTCGGCGTGTTGGGTCTTACTAGTGACATCTGACGTCACAATGCCCTCATGACTACCTTGCGGTCGGCTGCCCTGTTCGTACTGGCCGCGATCGCCGAGATCGGCGGCGCTTGGCTCGTCTGGCAGGGACTACGTGAGCACCGGGGCATCCTCTTCATTGGTACCGGTATCGCGACACTTGGGGCTTATGGATTTGTCGCTACATTTCAGCCGGATCCCCATTTTGGCCGCATCCTTGCGGCATAGGGCGCGTCTTCGTTGTCGGTTCCCTCATTTGGGGAATGGCTTTCGACGGATTCCGCCCGGACCGCTTTGACGTGATCGGCGCGCTCTGCTGCCTGCTGGGCGTCGCCGTGATCATGTACGCGCCGCGGTGAGCCTCCGCAGGCAGGCCGGCCTTTAGGTTTTGGGCATTGAAAATGGGAAGAGGAGAAGTCCCGTCACCCTTTGGGGGGTGGGTTCTTCTCCTCTTCCCTTATATGTTTATGTCCGGCGGTGTCCTACTCTCCCACACCGTCCCCGGTGCAGTACCATCGGCGCTGGAGGGCTTAACTTCCGGGTTCGGAATGGGACCGGGTGTTTCCCCACCGCTATGACCACCGAAA